>NZ_BMGA01000004.1 GCF_014639535.1 Flavobacterium palustre
ATTAAATTTCGAATTTGATTTATTAGTCTGTCAGTATTTTAAATAACGTCTGCGCTGTTGCGGGTGCAAAAGTAGAACCTTTATTCGTTTTGACAATAGATTTTCGAAACTATTTTTTATTTATTTTTTAATACTCTGAAAACGTGAAACTTATTTTTTGGGTTTTTTAGCCTTTGTAGGAGTTTAGATGAACGAAGGCTGCGTTTCGAGGCTTTTCCACAAAGGTTCACTAAGAAAACACAGAGATTCACGAAGGGTTTTTCTAAAATTTAGAGAACAAAAAGTTGTTTCAACCCCAATCACCTAGCCCTGATAGCAGCGAAAATCCTTTCCTGACGACTTTTAGTCAGGAAAGATTGTAGTGGATAGCAGGAATAGCTACATAAAAAAAAGACTAAAATAGCGACAAAACACTATTTTAGTCTATTTATATGAATAAATTAAGCTTAACTAATCGAATCGAATTGCTTTTACCGGAGTAATTTTAGTAATAATATAAGACGGAATAAGCAAAACCAAGAAACAAACCCCAATCGTCAGCACATTCAACAATATAATATAAACAACATTTATATCTACCGGCGCCTGGTTAACATAGTAATTCTCTGGATTAAGCTCGACAATGCCAAAATACTTTTGAACCAAGAGAACACTAACACCTATTAGATTCCCCCAAAACAAACCGCGAAATATTAAATAAGAAGCATTATACAAAAAGGTTTTTCGGATTGACCAGTTACTTGCCCCTACTGCTTTTAAAATCCCAATCATTTGCGTTCGCTCCAAAATTAAAACCAATAACGCCACTACCATATTTATAGTAGCCACCAATATCATTACAATAAGAATAACCACAATATTAAAATCAAACAATTGAAGCCATTCAAAAATATAATTGTATTTCTCAACTATAGTCTGTGAATCCAAAGTTGAACCCGTATGTTCATAAACCTGCTCTCCAATAGCACTGATATTATCAAAATCATTTACAAAAACCTCAAAAGCACCTACCTGATCCGGCTTCCATTTGTTGATTCGTTGAATATGTCGAATATCACCCAACACATAAGTCGCATCAAATTCCTGAAAACCCGAATTAAAAATCCCAACAATTTTAAATCTCCTTATATTAGGTAATTTATTTTGCCCTTCTTTCATAAAGAAAGTATTAAACTCATCACCCACTTTAAGTTTTAACCTATTGGCTAAAAACTGAGAAATCAAAACTTCCGGATTCAAACTTGCAGATAAATTAGGCAATCTGCCCGAAATAAGATACTCCTTTATATTATCCCATTTATAATCGGTACCGACTCCTTTAAAAACGATTCCCTCAAAAGCTTCAGCCGTCCTGATAATACCAGCCTTACTAGCAACAGCCTGAATGTGACTCACTTCGGACACCGAACTAAATTTAGGATAAAACTTTTGGTTTTTTGGAACCGGAACCAAAGTAGCATCCGATTGATTATTATCGAAATTAGCAATAATAATATGACCGTTGAATGCCGAAATTTTTTCCCTAATCTTTTGTTGGAGTCCAATTCCCGTTGCCACAGACACAATCATCATAACCATTCCGATAGCAATAGCCGAAATTGCAATTTTTATGATAGGTGCAGAAATACTGCTTTTATTATCTTTAGCAGTAATGAGTCTTTTAGCGATGAAATATTCTAAATTCAATGGATATGATTTCAAATTTGGTGTTCAAAAATACAGTTTTATTCTTAGCCGTTCGCAAATCCCAACATATTAAATAAAACGAAATCTATAATTAAAGAGGCATTTTCTTTTTCATCTCCTCTACAATATTATAGACCGCCGGACAAATAGGAATATTTTTCAATGTGATATCTGTAATTTGCTGAAACTTCTTTCTATCAGTATGCGGAAATTCCCGGCAGGCTTTTGGACGGACATCATAAATAAAGCAGGTATTATCCGAATCCAAAAAACTACAAGGAACAGTTTGCAAAACATAATCTTTATCTTCATCAATGCGAAGATATTGCTCAATAAACTGCTGCGGTTTTTGTCTGAGATGTTTCGAAATTCGCTCGATATCGGCAGAAGTAAACAACGGCCCTGTTGTTTTACAACAATTAGCACACTCTAAACAATCTGTTTTTTTAAATTCAGCATCATGTAAATCCTGCATTACATAATCTAAATTCTTTGGCGTTTTCTTTTTAAGCTTATCAAAATACTTTTTATTTTCAAGTTGCTTATCTTTGGCCAGTTTTCCGAGATCGTTTAAAGATGGTTTGAGCATTTGTGTTTAATTATTCGTTTATTCGAAAATAACGCAGCAAAATTACTCAAATCCAATAAACAAATTAGCACTTTACTCAACAAACTATTATGAAAGACCTATTTGGCAAAGCCATTCTTGACTACCAAACCAATAATTCCCCAGAAGATATAATTACCGAAACTACTATTTCAGAAGAAGACGAAATGAGTGTTACTTATTTATTTCGAAATTTTGAATCAATGCCTTCCATCGAACAAAAAGCTCTAGAGCTAGCCAAGGGAAAAGTTCTAGATATAGGCTGTGGAGCAGGAAGTCATAGTTTGTATTTACAAAACGAAAGAAATTTAGAAACCACCGCAATTGACATTTCTCCAAATGCCATACAAGCATGCCAACTTCGTGGTCTAAAAAACGCTTTTATCCAAGATATTTTGACTTTGGAAAACGAAAAATTCGACACTATCTTACTTTTAATGAACGGAACCGGGATTTTTGGTACTCTAAAAAACACTCCTAAATTTCTTCAAAAATTAAAATCTCTATTAAATCCAGGAGGACAAATTTTAATTGACAGTTCCGATATCATTTATATGTTTGACGAAGACGAAGATGGCGCATACGAAATTCCTGCCAATGGCTATTACGGAGAATTAGAATTCACTATTAGCTATAAAGGAGAAAAAGAAGATTCTTTTCCTTGGCTTTATCTGGATTACAACACACTTCAAAATGCCGCTAACGATAATGGATTAAAATGCGAATTGATTTCAGAAGGCGAACATTATGATTATTTAGCCAGACTTTCAATCTAAAAAAATTCCCAAAACATTACTTTTTAGGAACATCAATACTTAATGGAATCGTATATTTCACTTTAACAGGATTACCATCTTTAAATGTTGGCTTCCACTTTCCTTGAGTTCTCTTTAAAACCCTAATCAACTCTTCTGCCGTTCCGTACCCTAAATCATCTACAATTTTAAAATCACCTATATCCCCCTTTTCATCAATAACAAAATCAACCACCACCTTACCTTTTAATCCCGAAACATCTGGCATACGATAATTATATGCAATATATTGGTATAATTTTGTTTTCTTTGAAGGTTCCATTTCCTCCGAGCTAATACTTTTTCCACCAAGAGAAGATGGAGCAACAGTTTCAGATTTAGTAATCGTCGAACTATTTTCTGCATTTGTATTTTGCGCAAAATTAATTTGCACTAAAAAGCTAAAAAACACTAAAAATAAAGCTTTTTTCATATCTAAGGAATATTCAAATACTTGTGTGTTTGCAACGAAACCCTCCATTTTGGATTATTCATCACATAATCTACAATTAACGGAGTCATTTCTTCTTTTTTACTCCATTCCGGCTGTAAAAACAAAATAGCATTGTCATTTACCAATTCTGCTTGTTCTTCAGCAAAACTAAAATCATGCTTGTTATGAATAATTACTTTCAATTCATTAGCAGCGTTGTAAACAGTTTCTGTTGGTAATTTATTTTTCTTTGGAGAAAGACAAATCCAATCCCAAGTTCCCGAAAGCGGATAAGCACCGGAAGTTTCTATATGTACTTTCAAATTTTTATCTTTCAATCTTGAAGTCAGCAAAGTCATATCCCAGCTCAAAGGTTCACCTCCCGTTACTACAACAGTATCTGCATATTTACTGGCATTATCAACTATTTGACTGATACTTGTAGGAGGATGTAATTCGGCATTCCAACTTTCTTTAACATCACACCAGTGACAACCTACATCGCATCCGCCAATTCTAACAAAATAAGCTGCAGTCCCAGTATGAAATCCTTCTCCCTGAATAGTATAAAACTCCTCCATCAAAGGCAACATCGCCCCTTTGTTCACTTCTAATTGAATTTCTTTTGATAGCATTTTTATAATTTAGGGTGCAAAGATAACTAATTTACAAAAGACATTATTCAATTATGTGATATGCTTAACAAAACGACATAAAAAAAGCCAGTATCTCTACTGGCTTAATTAACTTTATCAAATCAATTATTGAAGTGACTTCAATGATTGAAGTGAATATTTATTTGTAGGATCTATAGCAAGTGTTTTATTGAAATGCTCGATTGCCTTAGCCTTATCAAAGTTTGCATATCCTGCACCCATTGTATTATAAGCTTCAATCAACTTCGTTTTAACAGCTGGTTTAGCCAATTCCTCAGCTCCTTTAGCTGTAATACGATCTATATACTCCTGATAATATTTAATCATTGCCTGATCATCCTCTAACAAACTATTTGTTCTTGCACGAGAAATATACGCATCAACCGTATCAGGCGAAGCCTCTAAAACATTTGCATAAGCTGCATCTGCTTTCTTCAACGATTCCATATCTCTTTCTGCTACCGGCTTACCAGCATTAGCAAAATAAATGGCGTTTCCTAAATAAAAATTATCTAACAGGAATGATTTACTTTCTTTGTAAGAAGTGGCAATCTCTAAAATTGCAGCAGCCTCTTTAAACATTTTCTTCTCATAGTATTTTTTTCCTAACTCTCCTAATCCATCAGCTACAGATGGTTCAAGCTCAACTCCTTTTTTTATAAAAGAGATACCCTCAGCATAAAGAGCAGGATCTACAGCAGTATCTTCTGCATTTGTTCCTTTTTTAATTTTTGCCTGACCTAAATACACATAATCTAACGAAATAATCTTATTAGCCGGATTATTAATATATTGCTCTAACGAAGAAATAGCTTCATCAATATGACCATTTTCGTAAGCAGCATATCCTAAATATCTAAAAATTCTTGGATTTACATTATCCAATTCTTTCATCTTATTAGCTTCAATTTCTAAAGCCTTGTAATCTTTAGCCAAGATTAAGAAGTCAGCATGACGCATACGGGAAGCCAATGAATAATCAGTAAGCGACATATATTTTTCATAAAAAGTCAAAGCTTGTTTAATGTATTGATCATAACGCCCCGGAGCATTAAGCGCCCAATAGTAATAAGTTTGCGCTAACTCTCTGTAAACCGGACCATAATTAGGACTCAAAGCAATTACTTCGTTATAGGCAGCTACAGCTTCCTGATACGCTTTTGCACCTTTTAACAAAACACCTAATTGCATTTTAGCTCTAATCAAAGTATTATCAGCCTGAAAAGCACTACGGTATGCAGAAAAAGCTTCATTTTGGTTTTTATCTCCATAAAAAGCATCTCCTAAGGCTAAAAGAACCTGTGGTTCAGTTGGATTTTTCTCTTTTGCCTGAGCTAAAACAGCCAAAGCTGCTTTGTAATCAGGATAAGAATTATCCATATATGCCTTAGCAATATAAATGTATTCTTCAAAATCCTTTTTACGCATTTGAGCTTTAGCAGCATCAAATTTTGCTTTTGCAGCAGCCAAATCTTTCTTTTCTAGATCAATCTGACCTAATCCAATAGAGTTAAAATGAGCATTATCTTTAGCCTTTAAACCTTCATCATAAGAAATCTTAGCCGAATCAATTACACTTTGATTCAAATAAATATTTCCTAAAAGAAAAAAAGCTTTACCTTCAGAAGGATTTGATTTTATAATCGATTTTAAAGATGTTTTTGCTTTTTGAAATTGCTCTGCATCTATCTGTTTTTTCACTTCATTAATATCCTGCGCATGTAACACAGAAGCCGAAGCAAAAAGTGCAACACTTAAAAATTTAAACTTGTTCATTGTAATGGTATTTAATTTATTCATTTTCTAAATTTATTTCCCTCAATTATTTTATTCTGCTTTTGATTAAGAGCTTTCTACCTGGCATTGTAGTTGGCAACATACCTGATTTCAGCACTATCCTTTGACCAATTTCTCCGGCTAAAAATGAAGCAAAACCCATCCCTAAACCTGAATATCCCTGACAATTGATAATAAACAAATCACGTGCCAAAGGGTAAGTTCCTTCTGCCAGATTATTTTGAGTTGGTGCAAAATAAGAATTTTTATTCAATCCCTGCACGCTTAAAACGTTAATATTAGTTAAATAATCTTTAATATTTGCTGTAGGCTGCAACAACCAGTTCAAGCCTATAACACCGATCATCCCATCGTTCTCAGCAACAAACTTAACCACTTCTTCATTTGATTTAAAAGAATAAACTCCGTTTTGAGGAACATCTTTTACTCCGGCTAGCGTTGTCATATAACGTACAGTACTTGAATTTGGATTATCAAAAACCAAACCTTTAATCTTTGTTTGACTATCACCTTTTAAAAAAGCAACTACATCTTTTATTGCAATTAAGGTGTCTGCATCTTTTTTATTCGAAATCAAAGCAATGGCATCAGTTGCAATTTTTGTTGTTCGGGGCTTTATATTTAATTGTTCGAAAAACTTTGCTTCATCCGCATTTAATTGTCTGGACAAAACAACTATTCGAGAAGTATCTTTAAGGAAAGCCTGCATTGCTTCTTTTTCTGATTTAGCTTCAAGTACAATTTCAGCTTTATAAGTACCTTCAAAAACCGCAATTTGATCTTCAATCAATGGCTTAACAGTCTCATCAACCAATAAAGTTGTCTTCCCCTTAATGATAGTTTCCTTGTTTTTTTTAGCATCTGATTGTTTACACGTAACAAACAATACAGCAACAAAAAAGAAACACGCTAACAATTTTATTTTTTTCATACACCAATTTTTTCAAGACAGATTCTTATTCGAACTAACGACATAACACAAATTCTACATCCATAGCAAAATAACAATAATTTTAAACTAATCTTCCTTATTATCTTTGATAATCCTTACACAACGTATAACAGCATAAACTATCAAAAGGACTCCAAAAGCTATTCTGTAATTCCTTGGCATATTCAGAGGCAGGCTAGTCATAAACAAAACCATCAAACCTAAAATCAAATAAATCAGGAAAAACAAAATGGCTATAACGAGAAGAAATCGCTCTTTAAGCGATTTCTTCTTAATATTTGTAATAATACTTTTCAACATTATTCTTGTTGTACAAGTGAAATTGGTAATGAATATTGAACCCTTACCGGTTTTCCATTTTGAATACCAGGATTCCATTTAGGAGATTTTTGTAAAACTCGTATCGCTTCTTTTCCAGTTCCATAACCAATATCTCTTAACACTTTGATATCTGTTAGTGAACCATCTTTTTCAACTACAAAAGAAACATAAACCTTTCCTTTTAAACCTTCTTCTTCTGGCATGCGGTAAGTTTTACCAACAAATGCATAAAACTTCTCCATACCTCCTGGGAAATCAGGTTTAACCTCAATACCAGCTGTACTGTAAACCTGATCATCAGATTCTTCAACAACTTGACTTGTTTTAGGTCCAGTACCAGCCGGAGCAACAGTTAATACTGCATCCGGATCTCCTTTAATAGTCTCAGCACCAGTTTTTTTATCTTTGATTTCTTCAATCTTTGGTGGCTCCTCAACAACTTCTTCCGCTTTTGCCACAACTGGTTTAACAAACTTCACCTGATCTACTGCCGGTGGTGGTGGTGGTGGTGGTGGAGCGTTTAATTTAGGTGGTTCCACTTTTTTTGGAGGCAACTTAACATTTGTAAGTTTAATATCCTTAATTGAATTATCTTCTTCGTCTGTCGATTTAGGAATCAAACTAATGATAAGAGGCGCACTAACTGCTAAACTAAAAAAGAAAGCCCCTATAAGCAGTGCTTTAGTAGTAGTTTTACGGTTAGATTTTCTCAAATCATAAGCTCCATAAAGCTTATTACGACCTTCGAAAACAATTTCAACCCATTGGTTTTTTAATATATCTAATTTCATTTTTCTTAATTATTAGGTTATTAAGAAAACAAGATAACTCTTATTTTCCTTCTAACAATTTTTGTTCCTCAGGTAAAAAATCATTAACGATTGTATAGGTAGGAATTGAAGAAATAGCCATTTCATCTAAAATATCAACTACGTTTTTATATGTTGATTTTTTACCTGGTTTGATAATTACAATCATCCCTTGATCAGGTCTTCCTTTTGCAGCCGTATAAGCAGCAACTTCTTTTTTCCTTTTTAACAATTCCTTGCGAATACCATCTTTACCATAAGGAATACCTTTAGGAGCCATAGGACTATTAATAATCCCCATATAAAAGTACATTTTATCACCATCTCCCAATAATACGGTCATGGTACGATTTTCATCAACTTTTATATCTGCTGTCTTATCCTTTGGATCTTTATCTGGCAAGCCTAAACTCATTGCTTGAGGTTTTGACAACGAAGTAGTAAGCATAAAGAATGTAATAAGTAAGAACGCCAAATCCACCATGGCAGTTAAATCTACCTTCGAATTCTGTTTTTTACTTCTTACCTTGCCGCCTTTATCACCACCACTGTCGGTATTTAATTCAGCCATTTTAGTATATTTTTTTTAATTAAAAATCTTTTCCTCTCAGTCCTGTTACTAAACTAAAAGAATTGATATGTTGATCTTGCAAAATATCCATTACTTTTTTAATAACCGGATACTCCTCTTTAGCATCTCCTTTAATGGCAATTTGTAATTCTTGCTTGCTACCAATAGAATTGTTATATTCATTATTAGCAATACGAGCATTATAAATCCACTCTTTTAATTGATTATCCAGTGAATCCATCGGAACACCCGGCTGATTCGCTTTTACACGATCAGAAGCCTTCATATCAATTATTTGCTTAAGACTTGTAATTGGCACACCAAAATCAGTCATCAAAGCAAATTTCTCTTTGTCTTCATCAGAAAAAGCCACTCCGTATTTTTCTGACATCAACTCCAACGTTCTCTTACGAATATCCTTTCCTTTCAAATCAAAGAATACTTTATCCTTACCATCAACATTACCAATTGTAATAGTAGCCAAATCAGAATCAGGCAACTTTACTTGTACAGTTGAGGCAGGGGTATCAACAGGCATTGCCTCTGGTACTTTAGCTGTAGCTGTCAAAATAAAGAAGGTAAGCAAAAGGAACGCAACATCACACATGGCAGTCATATCTGTCGATGTTGACTTCTTTTTCATTTTTATTTTAGCCATTCTTTTTGTTTTTTTATTTTGATATTATAATATCAAAAATGATTATTGTTTCAAACTTCCTCTGAATTTTCTGTAAGTATTAACGATTGTAGTACCTGCCTCATCAATAGAGTAAGTCAAATCGTCAATTTTTGCAGTAAAGAAGTTGTAAGCAACAATAGCTAAGATAGATGTAGAGATACCTGTTGCAGTATTGATAAGTGCCTCAGAGATACCTGTTGCAAGAGCAGCCTGATCAGGAGTACCAGCAGAAGCTAACGCACCAAACGCTTTAATCATCCCCGATACTGTCCCTAACAAACCTCCAAGAGTTCCTAAAGATACTAAAGAAGAAATGATAGTCATGTTTTTCTCTAACATTGGCATTTCAAGAGAAGTAACCTCTTCGATTTCTTTGTGAATAGTTTCAGAAGCTTCTTCACTGTTGAATCCTTCTTTCTTAACATCTTGGTATTTTACTAACGCTGATTTAATTGCATTCGCAACTGAACCTTGTTGTTTGTCACAAGCAGAGATAGCTTCTTCAATGTGACCACCTTTGATACTAGATTGTACTTTTGTCATGAAAACATCTAAGTTTCCTTTTCCTGCAGCTTTAGTGATTACGAAGAATCTCTCAATAGAAAACACAATAACCATTAATAACATACCTAACAAAATAGGTACTATAAATCCTCCTTTATAAACTTGTCCTAAAGTATTAATTGGGTGACCTGTTTCTGGATTTCCACCCTCGAAGTTAGCAGGAGACCCCATGATGAATTTCCAAATTACAGCTCCTACCGCCACACATAATAAAATGATGATTCCTGAAATCATTCCTCCTCCTTTTGAACTGCTTTCTTTTTTAACGTTTGCCATTTTTTTTAAATTTTAATAGTTTTAAATAATTTTATTTGAGTTATAAATTAACTTGTAGTCCCGCAAATTTATACGTTTCGTTCAAATAAAAAAATTTTTTTTCGTTATATTCAAATTAATCATTTGTAAATTGAAGTTTAAAAAATATAATTATTGTTTTATTGTCAATTTCACCATTAAAATTCAAAGATTTTGATAAAATAATTTATTAATTTGCTATTTTACAAGGCAATATTTCAACATCTAATTCTAAAACCGAAAAATCATTTTTTTTCAATATTTAACAAAAAAAAAGGCTTAAAATTACAGTAAACACTAAATAAATACAACTTAAAAACATTTACAGTATAATTAGAAAATTAAAAAACAACTCTATTTCCATGGATAAAAGCAAACTATTTACCGAGCAAATCAATTTGGGATATCAATCCAAAGGAGAAAGCATTCTACTGGGAGGAGCAATTTTAGAAGGAGAAACCTTAGAAAACGCTCATGTAAAAATCCCTTTAAAAACATTAAACAGACACGGACTTATTGCCGGAGCAACCGGAACGGGTAAAACAAAGACGATTCAGGTACTTTCTGAGCAGTTATCTTCTTTTGGAATCCCTGTATTAATGATGGATATCAAAGGAGATTTTAGCGGTATTGCCAAAGAAGGCGAAGGAAAATCTTTTATCACCGAAAGACATACTAAAATCAACATTCCATATCAAACCGCAAGCTTTCCTGTAGAACTATTAAGTTTATCCGAACAAAGCGGAGTCCGTTTACGTGCCACTGTATCCGAATTTGGTCCGGTCTTATTTTCACGTATATTAGACTTGAACGATACCCAGGCCGGAGTGGTTGCCATTATATTCAAATATTGTGACGACAATAAAATGCCATTACTGGATTTAAAAGATTTTAAGAAAATAATCAATTACATTACCGAAGAGGGAAAAGACGAAATTACCGAGAGCTACGGTAAGATATCAACTTCAACAACAGGAATTATCCTCAGAAAAATTATCGAATTAGAACAACAAGGCGGAGAACTGTTTTTTGGAGAAATGTCTTTTGATATTGATGATTTAATGCGAATTGACGAAAACGGAAAAGGATACGTCAACATCCTTCGTTTAACCGACATCCAGGACAAACCCAAATTATTTTCTACTTTCATGTTGAGTTTATTAGCAGAAATCTATCAGCAAATGCCTGAAAAGGGAGATGCCGATCAACCGGAATTAGTCATTTTTATTGATGAAGCACACTTAATTTTCAAAGAAGCCAGCAAAGCTCTTTTAGAACAAATTGAAACTATCGTAAAATTAATTCGCTCTAAAGGAATTGGAATTTACTTTATCACTCAAAATCCAATGGATGTTCCAAGCGGAATATTAGCTCAATTAGGTTTAAAAATCCAACATGCCCTGAGAGCTTTTACAGCTAATGACAGGCAAGCCATAAAACAAACCGCTGATAATTACCCAACTTCAGAGTTTTACAACACCAGCGAACTATTAACGAGCCTCGGAATTGGAGAAGCTCTGGTAACCGCCTTAAGCGAAAAAGGAACTCCAACTCCATTAGCCGCTACTATGCTTAGAGCACCAATGAGCAGAATGGATATCCTGACCGAAACTGAAATTCAGGAAATCAACAGCAAATCGAAGCTGGTGAAAAAATACAGCGAAAATATCGACCGCGAGAGTGCCTACGAAATGCTGAACAAAAAAATCACTACTATCGAAGAGGAAAATGCTAAAAAAGAAGAAGAACAAAACGAAATGAAACAAACCAGAACTTCTAATCAGCCGAGTACTTCAGAAGTTGTTGGAAAATCGGTTTTAAAAGTACTTACAAGTGCTACTTTTATTCGTGGTGCTTTTGGAATTCTTTCTAAATTCCTGAAAAAATAAATCAACAGCAATAATCAATGGCAATTTCAAAAATCAATCTCAAATTTGAAATTGCCATTGAAATTATCCCTGCAACAATTCTAAAATTTTATTTTCGACTTCTGGAAAATTCCAAATATTGTCGATATTGCCCATCCTTAAAACTTCTTCCATAATTGCATTTTGAAAATCGCCAATTGCCAGAGCTTCCACATACGGACGGTCACTAAAAGTTACTCTACTATATAAAGGTATCCATTTATCCGGATGCTTTTCTGAAAACCATTTCTCGATTTTCTTTTGCAATAAAAATTTATCGTCAGCAGTTTTGGAACTCATTTCCATAAAATTGCGATACGAAAGTTCAGCAATGGCATCAGCATTAGGTTTTCGTGATTCCTGATATTCCGAAAAAATACGTTCCCAATCTTCGCCATATTCTAAAATCATTTCATAAAGCACTGTGATATCTTCAAAACCGGCATTCATTCCCTGCCCATAAAAAGGCACAATAGCGTGACAGGCATCACCAATTAAAGCCACCTTATCAGTATAAGCCCAGGGAAAACATTTCATAGTAACTAAGGTACTGGTAGGATTTTTAAAGAAATCTTCGGCTAAATTCGGAATAACCTCAATAGAATCAGGGAAATTCTTTTCAAAAAAAACTTCTACCTCTTTTCTATCGGTTAATGAACCAAATGAGTTTTCGCCTTCAAAAGGCATGAATAAAGTACAGGTAAAACTACCATCAATATTAGGCAAAGCAATCAACATATACTCCCCACGAGGCCAGATATGAAATGAATTTTTATCTAATTTATGAGAACCATCCTCATTTGCCGGGATATTTAATTCTTTATAACCAATATTTAAAAACTCCTGCGAATAATTAAACATACTCTGACGCTGCATACGATGACGAATTCTCGAAAATGCACCATCAGCTCCGAAAACCATATCGTATTTTCGTTCCTCCCACTCCCCTCTTTCAGTTTCTCCTATATGTAAAGTAGCTGTTGCCAAAGTCACATCCCAAACTTTATGCTCAAAGAAAAATTCGGCACCCGCTTCATCGGCAAGGTCAATCATTTTCCGATTCAAAGTTCCGCGAGAAATAGAATAAATTGATTCTCCTTCCTGACCGTAATTTTGAAACTTAAGATTATCTACCAAATGAATCGCGCGCTTATCCATGGGAATCGCAATTTCACGCACGGCATCGCCAACTCCTACTCCGTCTAAAGCCTTCCATCCACGGGTTGACATTGCTAAATTAATCGAACGCCCCGAAAATTGTATTTTTCTAATATCCGGACTCCTATCGTAAATATGAACAATGTGTCCGGCTTTCTTCAAATAAATAGCTAATAGTGAACCCACTAAACCTGAACCTACAATCGCTATTTTTTTAGGAGTTTGCATCATTACCCTATAAGATTTAAACAAAATTACTGATTTATTGTTTGAACCGTATTCAAAAACACTCTTTTATCACTTGCCCAAATATTGCAAACCACTGATTTTCAATAAGAATGTTTTTTAATTATCATAGCTAAACAATACCCTCTATCAGAGCATACATGATAATTATCAGTTTTTAAGCCAATGATTTTCACAAACTTTGCACAAACTATTAATGAAGGTATGAACATGACAAAAAATCAAAAACCATTACATAGCTTCCATATTCCGGTTATGGGGCTTGCTTATACAATAGACAGCCCCATAAGAGTGGCACATTATGGAATTTCTTCGGTAATTTCGATAGCAGATGACGAACTGATAGAGAAAATGAGTGCTTTTTATCACCAAAAATTCAATCTTCCCTACCAGGAAATATCTCAAAAAGTAGCCGACTACAGGGCAAAACGCATTACTTCTTATTTGAATTTAGTTGACAAAATTGTAAAAGAAAAATTTGAGAATTTTAAAAACGAATTAGCCGAAAGCAAAGAAGCCTTAGAAGATTACATTAACCTTTTACCTAACAAATCTGAAATTAAAAAAGGACTTCAAAACCTGGTTGAAGAAGGATTCCATTGGAAAGAAAACATCAAAAACTATATCGAAAAACATTTATCAGCCGGTGAAATCGATGTCAACATCATGACAAAATTAGACAAAGACAATTTTGTCAAAAACGAACAACTTCCTATCATCTACAATGATGCGCATGCTGCACTGAGAGGTTTTGCCAATAGTACCGTAAACTCGTCGATTGTTCTTTCGGCCGGAATGAATCCGAGATTGTACAGTTATTTTGAAAACTTCGAAGACTTCTACCCAGACAAAAACAACCAACTGAAAAAGAAAATCACTTTAAAAGTTAGCGACTTTAGATCGGCAATGATTCAGGGTAATTTTTTAGCAAAAAAAGGGCTTTGGGTTTCTGAATACCGTATCGAATCAGGATTAAATTGCGGAGGACATGCCTTTGCTACCGAAGGTCTTCTACTAGGTCCAATCATGGATGAATTCAAACAGAAAAAAGAACAACTTGTTCAATCGGCTCATGATTTAATGGTAAAAGCTTTGGAACAAAAAGGAATGGCAATTCCTGAAACTCCTCTGGATTTAAAAATTACAGTTCAGGGCGGAGTAGGAAATTCGGAAGAACATGAGTTTTTATTAGACCATTACCAAGTAGATTCTGTTGGCTGGGGTTCACCTTTTTTATTAGTTCCCGAAGCAACTTCGGTAGATCAGGCTACCCGCAACTTATTGATTAATGCCAAAGAAGAAGATTTGTATTTAAGCCATATTTCGCCTTTGGGAGTTCCTTTCAACACCCTGAGAGGGACTACAAACGAAAAATTGAAACAAAAACGCATTCAGGAAAATAAAGCAGGAAGTTCTTGTCCGAAAAAATTCCTGGCACTCAACAAAGATACCGAAGGAAAAGGAATTTGTACGGCATCTAAAAAATACCAGGATGCTAAACTAGAAGAATTAGAAGAAAAAAGAAATACGATTTCTACTGAAAACTACGAAAAAGCAAAACAACAAATCACTGAGAAATCCTGTCTTTGTGTAGGCTTAGCCAATGCTTCTTACTTAGAAAACAACATTAAAATAAAAGGACAAGACCAAGGCGTGGTAATTTGTCCCGGACCTAATATTGCTTATTTTGATCAGGAAGTTTCGCTTTCAAAAATGATTCAGCATATTTACGGAAACGCAACAGTTCTAAGAAATACCAACAGACCGAATCTGTTTATAAAAGAACTGAAAATGTATATTGATTATTTAAAAAATGACATTCAGGCCATTACAGAAGAAATCAATACTGCCAAAACCAAAAAACTGGAATCATTTAAAAACAATCTTTTGGAAGGAATTGAATATTACCAAAATTTATTTTCGACTAGCTCTAATTTTGAAAACATCAAGAATGACGTTTTAAATCAGCTCAACAGTTATAAAAACGAATTATTCGGTATTGAAATTCCGAGATTAGCGGTTGCTTAATTAAAAACAATAGCCACGAATTCACGAAAACGAATTTTCATAATCCAAAGAATTATACAAATCTGTCTGGTTAAAACATAAAAAGACCGCAAATTCGCAAATTATTTATGATTTTAAGTAATTTGCGAATTTGCGGTAAACTATTTTCCCAAAATTCCTCTTTTTAAAATTTGCCCAAAATTGTACATATCTTCAAAAGAACAATACAACGGAACTGGTGCTAATCGGATAACATTGGGTTCTCTCCAATCGATAACCACACCATTTTTCATCAAATAATCAAACAAACTGCGCCCTTCCCCATGAAGAAAAACAGATAACTGACAGGCTCTTTCCGAAGGATTTGAAGGTGTAATAATTTCGAAATTACCTTTTACTTCCTTATCAATTTCGCGAAGAATGAATTCTAAATAAGCAGTAATTCGATCTCTTTTTTCAATCAGGGCATCCATCCCTATCTCGGCAAACATTTCTACCGAAGCCAAATAAGGTGCTAAAGACAAAACCGGTAAATTACTAATTTGCCATCCATCGGCACCTTGAATGGGATCAAAAGTGGGTTCCATTTTAAATCGCCGCTCTTTATTGTGTCCCCACCAACCTGCAAATCTTGGCAGATCCGGATTAGTATGATGCTTTTCGTGTACAAAACAACCAGAGGCATTTCCCGGTCCTGAGTTCATGTATTTATAACTGCACCAGGCAGCGAAATCCACATTCCAATCGTGCAATTCTAATTTAACATTACCTGCTGCATGCGCTAAATCCCAACCTACATAAGCCCCTGCTTCATGTCCAGCCGCAGTGATGGTTTTCATATCAAAAACCTGTCCGGTGTAATAATTCACTCCCCCTATTAAAACTAAAGCTAACTCATCACCTACTTCTTTGATTTTTGCCAAAACATCTTCGGTTCGAATGTTATGTTCGCCTTCACGACGTTTCACTTCCACGATAGCTTCTTCCGATTTAAAACCATGAAAATGCACCTGACTTTGAAACATATATTGATCGGAAGGAAATGCTTTTTTTTCACAAATAATTTTAAATCTGTTTTTTGTTGGTCGATAGAATGAAACCATCAACAAATGAAGGTTTACTGTTAAGGTATTCATCACAGTAACTTCAGACGGTTTTGCGCCTACTATTTTACTCAACGGATTTGCAAAACGTTCCTGATAATCCCACCAGGGTTTCCCGGCATAAAAATGACCTTCGACAGCAAGATTAGCCCAATCATTCATTATTTCATCAACATAAGCCTTAGTTCGTTTTGGCTGTAACCCCAATGAATTTCCGGTAAAATAAATCACCTCTTTGTCATTCACTTTCGGAAAATGAAATTCGTTTCGGTATTTATTTAAACTATCCCGGGAGTCGAGCTGTTGGGCAAATGCTTTAGTATTTTCGAAAATCATAATTTGAATTTTGTTTAGTAAAAATAATTAAAAACCTCAATTCAATAATTCATTACTTCGGGTTTCTTTTAAAAATGAAACAAAATATTAATCCAATATTATCTTAGAACATTTTTCTCATTCAATTGTATTGTCTCAAGGAAACTTGGGGCATTTTTGCATCATTAACCCAAAATTTATAGTTATTTATTTACATATTTATTATGATTAATTCTATTTTTGCAATCGTAATTTTATAACTATTTTTTTATGTCAATATCATTTCGTTCAGTAATAATCATAATACTAGTTTCAACATTTTATTCAAATTCTTTAAAAGCGCAACCTAAAAAAGGAGAATACATTAATGCTTCTATCGGCTTAGGACTAAGTACTTCCTATTATGAAGAAGACGGTGGAGGAACTGGCTTTTATGCTCAGGCTGAATATGCAAATGGAATAACAAAATGGATTGGACTAAGAACTTACGCAGGAGTTATACTTACTAACGGAGACAAAACGAATGAAAATGGAGATCCAACCGAATACAGAATAAGCTCTAAAGCATTTTCATTGGGTGGAAAAATTCGTGTTGCAGCACCTATTCCTTATGTTGCTCCTTTTATCGAATCAGGAATTGGAGCGTCTATTGGTTCTTTTCATACTTATACACCATCTACTAATCTCAAAAAAAATGGTGTTTTGATGCATATTCCATTTTCGTTAGGATTAGCGGTTGGGCGTAAACATAGTGTAGATATCGCATTAAGTTATTATTTCTATCCATCCATGAAACAAATTTCAGGTGCTTTTGCCGCAGGGGTTTCAATTCCTATAAACAATTAATTTTTTAAAATAACTGAAAATGCATCAAGGAAACTTGGGCCTTTTTTATGGAAATATTTAAGCTACTTCCACTAAGTTTTTACTCTTCTGATTCACAAAGAATTACCTCATTGTATTCCTTTGCCAATTTCACCATCGTAAACTCAATACTCGTTTTATTTTTAGATTTAAAAACAATACGATTTTTTTCATCTTCTACACAATAATATTGAAATCCTTTAATATATTCTTTAGGAATATGAAGCTTATTTGTATAATACTCTTCTTCAAAAAGAAATTCCAGATGATTTAATATAGCTGTTTTTTTCTCCGCTTCTATTCCTTTTTTTATCATTTTAGTCCTGCCATTTATAGCATTTAAAATAGGATCAATTTCCAGTGAGCCACCTAAAAGCCCTAACAAATGTATCGGTTTAAAATCTCCGGCAGTATATAATTGTCTTTCCATTTGTGTAAGATGTTTTACCTTTTTAGGGATAATTCCCATGGAAACAGCGTTTATTTCCGGATGTTTATTCACAACCACCTCATCCAGTTGTGTAATTTTGTCAAACATTTTTATCGTCAAAATTGGCAATTTCAAATCCTCTTCTTCAATAAGTTTTCTGTAAATTTCTAAATTTACAGAAGAAAAAACCAATAAATCTTCTGGTTTGGCTAAAATATAAAATTCGCCTTTACTGTCACTTACTGTAGATTTTTCATTAACCAAATTAACAATCGTAACCCCTTCAAAATTACCAGAAGCCACCACTATTTTTCCATAAATTACTTTTCCGTCAACAGATTGTCCAAAACACAATTGAGATAAAAAAAACAGTAGTAGTGGTAAAATTACTTTCATATGTAAACAAATTATTTCTTACATTTAAAAGTACTACAAAAGCTACACAACTTATTGTTAAAGACTTGATAAAATTTTAATTAAAATAAAAACAAACATTTATGATAACCATTCAGCATCTCGACAAGCATAATACTGTTTAACCTTTCAATAATAAAATAAGCTCTTGGTTTATAGACAAAATTAGTATATTTGAAAAAACACTGTTTTTTTGTTAAACAACAAATAAAAGTCTTCCTGAATTCTAAGGAAAAAATCTACCTGAAAAATGAGAGTAACTACATTTCGATAGTGAAAAATCCAGTGGAATTGCATTAATAGCATGCACATTGTTGTCATTAATAATGACTAATTCAAATTTTGGAGAAAGTTACCTCGATTTATTTCAAACTAAAATAGGCTCACACAGTATAGGACATTGGATTAACGATGGACTCATGAGTATTTTTTTCTTACTCATTGGTTTAGAACTGGAAAGAGAAATTTACAAAGGAGAACTTTCGAGCATTAAAAATGCCATGCTGCCTATTTTTGCCGCACTGGGTGGAATTGTATTTCCGGCAGGACTGTATATGCTATTTAATTACGGAACTCCCACACAATCCGGAGCCGGAATTCCTATGGCAACCGATATTGCTTTTGCCTTAGGAATCTTGTCTCTTTTAGGCAAACGAGTTCCTGTAACTCTAAAAATATTTCTGACAGCACTGGCAGTTATTGATGATTTAGGAGCTATTATTATCATTGCTATATTCTATACCAAAACCCTTCATCTGAACAATTTATTTATTGCTTTAGGAATATTTGCTTTGCTATTAGTTTTCAACCGTTTAAAAGTGAGAAACCTCATCCCTTATTTAATTGGCGGTGTAGCTATGTGGTATTTTATGCTTAATTCGGGGATTCATGCTACAATTAGCGGCGTTTTATTAGCTTTTGCGATTCCTTTTGGAAATGGCGACAAAAACTCAACTTCTTATATTTTACAGGATTTTTTACACAAACCGATGGCTTTTATCATTTTACACGTTTTTGCATTAGCCAATACAGCCATTCTTCTTAGCGGAAATATTCAGGAAACTTTAACTCAAAATTACAGCATAGGAATTCTGCTTGGTCTTATTGCAGGGAAACCATTGGGAATTTTTATTTTATCCTATGCTACAGTCAAACTGGGATTTTGTAAACTCCCATCAGGACTTAGCTGGAAAACTATTTTTGGAGTTGGTCTTTTGGCGGGAATCGGTTTTACCATGTCCATTTTCATTACTTTATTGGCATTCGAAAATGAAACAATCATTAACAACGCTAAACTGGTCATTTTAATTTCTTCCCTAATTGCAGGATTACTTGGATTTTTCACTCTAAAACAAACTTTAAAAAACTAAATATCCCGATACATTTTTCGGTACTTAGAAGGTGGCATTTGCACAAATTTCTGAAACTGTCTGTTAAAAAAACTCAAGTTATTATAACCTACCTTATAACCTATTTCAGAAGCCGTTAAGTCAGTATTGATAAGCATTTTAGTCGCCATACTTATTTTGTATTCGTTGATGAATTCGAAAAAAGATTTACGGAAAGTCTTTTTAAAAAACCGGCAGAAAGACTCCTTATTCATTGCTACTTTTTCAGCAACGGCATCCAGACTAATCTGTTGGTTATGATGTTCTTTTACATAATTGTAAATTAAATTGACACGCTCGCTTTCTTTCACAGTCAAATTAGAAGTAAACCCTTGTCCCGCCAGATATTTATAATTAGCATTTACAGCCAATTCCTGTAATATTTGCAAAAAAGACAGCAGCCTTTCAAAAGGCGGCAATGCAATCAAATCCAACATTTTTGATTCTACTTTCTTTGCCTTTTCTTTATCAAAATGGATTCCTCTCGATGCCAACTGCATTAGCTGTTTGATATGCTGAAACTCTTCTTTTTCCAGCCAATCGCTAAGCAAGTCTTCATCCCATTGGATAATGATACAGCGTACATCTTCTTTTTGTTCACCAACAGTTTTCCAACAATGCGGCAAATTTGAACCTACCAAAACCAAATCACCATATTCAAAATTAGCCATATTGTCGCCCACATACCGAATACCGCTGCTGCCCAAAATATAAGTCAGCTCATATTGAGGATGAAAATGCCAGGAAGCAATAAATTCTTTACCTTCAAAAATACTGGTTCTAAACGAACTCCCCGGCGACGGACTGATACTTCTATATTCTGCCTTCATAAATAGCTTTCATACATTAAAACATCAAAAATAACACAAATACACACTACTCTTAATCAATATCGTGTTAGTTTTTGCTTTTATGGTGCAAATAGTGTTGGTTTTAGATTTGTAATATTGTATTCCTAAACAATACTACAATGACATCAGCTACTTCCATCCGAGACGTAAAATTATACAAAGCCTCCACTACGCTTAAAAAACCTATTTCGGATGCTACGCATACGCTAACCGAAATCTCATTTATCGTGATGCGAATTCAATTAGAAAATGGAGTGATTGGTGAATCCTATTTGTTGTCTTTTCAATATTCTCCTAATGCAATTGTAGGCGCATTAAAAGATATTATCCCTGTAGTGAAAGGTTACAAAGCCAATGAAACAGCAGCGGTTTATCAAAAACTGGACGATTTAGCCGAATATTTCGGAAATCAGGGCGTATTGCGTTGGGCACAAGCCGCTATCAATATCGCGATGTGGGATGCCTGGGGAAAAACTTTAGGACAGCCTATTCATAAAATTCTGGGAACCCACAAAGAAAAAGTATCGATTTACGGAAGCGGCGGCTGGATTTCTTATTCTATTGACGAATTGATTGAAGAAGTAACTAATTATGCCAATCGCGGATTTAAAGCCGTAAAAATAAAAGTAGGTTCGCCAAAAGTCAGCACTGATGTTGAGCGTTTGAGATTGGTGCGTGAAGCTGTGGGCGACAAAGTCGATATTATGATGGATGCCAATCAGGGAATGGATTTGCCATCGGCAATGAAATTAGCCAGGGAAGCACGCGATTTAAACATCAACTGGTTTGAAGAACCTATCCATCACCAAAATTTTCAGGGTTACGAAATCCTAAAAAACCAAACCGGAATTTCATTAGCGATGGGAGAAAGAGAATTTGATACTTTGCCATTAAGAGAATTAGCCACCCGAAATGCTTTGGATATCTGGCAACCGGATATTTTACGTATTGGTGGTGTAGAAGCCTGGAGAGAAAGTGCCGCTTTGGCTAAAAGCTTCAACCTGCCGGTGCTGCCTCATTATTACAAAGATTACGATGTGCCGTTGTTGTGTACCATTTCTAACGGCGTGGGTGTGGAATCTTTTGACTGGGTCGATCCATTAATTGACAACCCAATGGTTATTCAGGATGGTTTTGCAAAACCACACGATTTACCGGGTTGGGGATTCAGTTTTATCGATGATAGAATGACTGAAATTAAATTATAAAACAGTTCTCGATACTTTTTTTGTTTCGTTACACTGCACAAAAAACACTCGAACAGACGTTTTCATTAAATATAAATAGTTTAAAATTTGGAGTATTGTATTTCAAATTTTAAACTATTTTTTTTTATGTGGTTCCCTCCGGTCGGGCTCAACCTCATCAACTTAAGACTTTTCAATCGTCACTTCGAGTGATTTTTAATCATAATGCCATAGCTTTTTGATTAAAAATAGTATCGAGAAGCTTTCTTACTCTAAAGGTTCTCGATACATTTTCTTTTAAAAAAGCTGTCGCATTTTTTAAAGAAAACACTCGAACTGACGGTAATAAAACATCTAAAAAAACCCTACAACCTATTTTGTAGGATATTTTTATATATTTGAAGGATGCTTAATAAGCATAGACAATAGCGAGTATATACAAGTTGTACGTTATTTTATCAGAACTAAACGAGTAAAAAAATAAATGGAAGAAAGATTTCCTAAATTAAGTAAAATAATAACATTTTTAGCCGATAATTGGCATTGGCTTCTTGGAATTCTTGGAGCAATATTAATAGCTTGGTCAGGTTATATGCTTGAATCTGCTAGTCCAGATGAAAGCTTATTAATTAAAATGAAAACTAATTGTCAAGATTTATATAGTATTCTTAATGAAAAACAATATAAAAATGGTAAATGGGTGTTAATTTTAGGAATTTTACTCGATATAATATCCATTGTTTTTGTTAAAATATCTGAAGTTTCAAAATCTAAAATTTTAATTCAATACAACTCAGATATAGAAACACTAAAAGATAGAATTAATTCATTATCACAAGACAAGAATACACTTGAAGATACTCTAGCAAAAACTTCAAAAGATTATTATGATTTATTAAATTTTAAATTAGCCAAAATCGCGACAAAAAGACTATCTCTATCTGAAAATGAAAGGATTACTGTTTACAGACATAATAAAGATGAAAAATCTTTTGAATTAATTTCTCGATTTTCTAAATCACCTATTTATTGTGAACCAGATCGTAAAATATACAAAGATGACCAAGGTTTTATAGCAATTGGTTGGCAAAACGGAAAATACACAAGAGATGGCTTTCCAAGATTTGAAAAAAATGAAGCAGCCTACATAACTGCTATTCGAAACGAGTGTAAGATACCAAAAGATGTTTTAAATAATATTAATATGAAAAGTAGCAGCTTCTATATTAATACAATTAAAGATACTTCGAACGTTTATCCGATTGCTATAATAGTAATTGAAAGTAAAAACCCAAAAGGTTTAGATTTTAATGCGATTAATAATTCCTACAAAGAAATCTCAATTGAAATTCAACATGATTTAGAAGCTCTAAAAAGATTAGAACCAAGTTTAACAATCGCTAAAAATAAAGGGCTATGACTAAATTAGAATCTATAGTTACATACATTTATCAAAACTACCCTTTTCCTTTAGAATTATCCAAAGCTAGGCTAGTAAAAATGATATATTTAGCTGATTGGAAAAATGTTTTATTAACACAACAACAAATTTCTGAAACTAAATGGTATTACAATCATTATGGACCATTTGTTAAGACTATAATTGATGATATTAAAAAAAGTGAGTATTTCGAAATATTTTCATCTCAAAATTCATACGGAGAAGATAAAGAAATTATTAAATTAAAAGAAAACACACATCCTAATGAATTGAATTTATCTTCTAGTGAAAAGGAAACTATTGATTTCGTGATAAACATTTGTTCTAAATTAAATTGGAGTGATTTTATAACTTTAGTTTACTCTACATATCCAATTATGAATAGCCCAAAAATGAGTGAATTAAATTTAATAAAATCTGCAAAAGAATATTTAAAAACAAAATAACTCCCCACTAGTGCTCGTTTACAACGAGTACCTACTTACTATAAAAACATAAAACTAAGCGTTTGCAACGCGACTCATTATACTTAAAATTACTAGTAACCAAAACCTTATAAGTTTTTTTTTCGAAAATTAGAATGACAGACAAGAAACGTTTCAGACAAAAAAACAATTTCACTTTAAGACAACTTTTTCATATATTTGTGCAATGGATAAACAAAAGATACGCACAATTGTTTTTTACAAAGATTACTTTGAAGAATTCTTTGTAAAGCAGCGTGATAAAGTTAAAGACAAAATTATCTGGACCTTAGAGTTAATTCAGGAATTAGAAAGAGTACCGGAAACGTATCTCAAACACATTGAAAATACTGATGGACTTTATGAAATTAGAGTGCAACAAGGAAGTGATATTTTTAGAATCTTTTGTTTTTTCGATGAAGGTAAATTAATAATATTAGCAAACGGATTTCAGAAGAAAACACAAAAGGCGCCAAAAAAAGAAATTGAAAAAGCTATTAAAATCAAAAATGAATATGAAAGCGAAAAATAATATTAAGACACTGGATCAATTCAAGGATAAACATTTTGGAAAAACCGGAACAGCTAAACGTGATGAACTGGATGCAGGTTATGAAAACTTCAAAATTGGAGCAATGATTCACGACGCAAGAATTGAAAAAGGTTTAACACAAGAAGAGCTAGCCGAGAAAGCAGGAACAACAAAATCTTATATTTCTAAAATCGAAAACAATGTAAAAGAAGCAAGATTTTCAACATTACAAAAAATTGTTGAACTTGGTTTGGGTGGACATTTAGAATTGTCAATTAAATTATAAACCCCCTCCTATTCCTAAAAATAGTTTAAAATTTGAAGTGGCAATACTCCAAATTTTAAACTATTTTTGTTTTCGAAATAGTCATTGCGAGGAACGGGCGCCATCACATTATTAATTCTCGCTGTGAGATTGCTTCGTTCCTCGCAATGACAGAAAATCATAAAAATGGCAAAAATCCTTCTTCTCGGCTCAGGCGAACTTGGTAAAGAATTTGTAATCGCTGCGCAACGCATCGGGCAAACCTTAATTGCGGTTGACAGTTACGAAAATGCTCCTGCTATGCAAGTGGCTCATAATTTTGAAGTGATTAATATGCTAGACGGCGACGCTTTAGATAAGATTGTAGCCAAACACAATCCCGATTTCATCGTTCCCGAAATAGAAGCCATTAGAACCGAGCGTTTTTACGATTACGAAAAACAGGGAATTACCGTAGTTCCATCGGCAAAGGCTGCCAACTTTACAATGAACCGAAAAGCCATTCGTGATTTAGCCTCAAAAGAATTAGGATTAAAAACTGCCGAATACCGTTATGCCACCACTGCCGAAGAGTTGCGAAAAGGCGTACTCGAAGTGGGGATTCCCTGCGTGGTAAAACCATTAATGTCATCGTCAGGAAAAGGACAATCAACTATAAAAACCGAAGCCGATATTGATAAAGCCTGGGAATATGCCGTAGCCGGTTCCCGTGGTGATGTGGTAGAAGTAATTGTTGAAGCTTTTGTGAAATTCAATTCGGAGATTACATTATTGACTGTAACCCAAAATAATAATCATACTTTATTCTGTGCGCCTATTGGGCATCGTCAGGAACGCGGCGATTATCAGGAAAGCTGGCAGCCTGCACGAATTTCCGATAAAGATTTATACGAAGCACAGGACATGGCTGAAAAAGTAACTGAAGCTTTGGGTGGTGCAGGACTTTTTGGGGTAGAATTTTTCATAACTGATGACGGTGTTTATTTTTCGGAATTATCCCCTCGCCCACACGATACCGGAATGGTAACGCTGGCAGGAACACAAAATTTCAACGAATTTGAATTGCATCTCAGAGCGATTTTGAGTTTGCCTATTTTCGAAATTACACTAGAAAAAGCCGGAGCAAGTGCCGTAATTCTGGCTTTTGAAAACAGTTCGAACCCAAGTTATAGCGGAATCGAACAAATTGCTGCTTTACCAAAAACTGATTTCAGGATTTTTGGCAAACCCAGCACCAGAGCGTATCGAAGAATGGGAGTGGCATTAGTAAATGATACTTTAGAAACGCCTATTGAAGAAATAGTAGAACGCGCTAAAAAAGCGGCGAGTTTAGTTACTGTAAACTAATTTTTCTTTTTTGCTTGATCAAAAAAGAAACAAAAAATTACTCCAAGATTTTATTTTAATTGGATTCCGTGAATCTTCGATTTCAAGTCTTACGCTTCCTCGTCGGTCAAATTAGTTTTCGAATGCTAAAAGAAAAGAACTCGCCCCGAAAGCTTTCGGGACTCAAACAGCTTTTCTTTTTACGCATTCTTCAAACATTTGACTCTCGACTGCGAAAGCTAAGGACAAAGTAATCTGCGGAAATTTGCGTAATCTGCGGTTAAAAAGCAATTTTGCAAAAGAAATAAGTCTTAGTCTTTTTTCAATAATCTAAAATTTGTAGGTGTCATTGCGGTGTGTTTTTTAAACATACGCGTAAAATAAGAGTAATCTTCATAGCCTAAAGCAAAAGCGATTTCGTTAACCGTCCAGTTTTTATCGAGCAACATTCGCTTGGCTTCGAGAATAATTCTGTCAACAATCACTTCGGTGGTTGTTTTTTTTAGGATTTCGTTGCAAATTCTGTTTAAGTGCTTCAAAGTGATATTCAATTCTGAGGCGTAAAAGGCTGCGGATTTTTCTTCTTTGTATTTTTTCTCTAAAAGCTGTTCCAAATTTTTAATTTTCACATTATACGAATGGGTTTCGTGAATATGAATTTTGTTGTATTTACGAGCCAATTCAATATGAATAATGTCCAACAGGTTCATTATTTTGTCCCGTTGCAATAGTTTGTGTGTTTGCGTTTCCGCTATCAAACTTTCGAAATAAGGTAAAACCGATTTTATTTCCTGCTCATCCAATACAATTTCGGGACTATTTTGAATTGAAAAATAAAAGGGATAATCTTCAATCCTCTTATTTCCAAAATACAAATTGTACATTTCGGCAGAATAAAAAACAATAAATCCTTCAATATCTTCCGATAAAACCCAATGGTGCATTTGACCGGGTTGTAAAACGAAAGCACTTCCCGAATGAATAGCAAAACGATCAAAATCGACCTCATGTACGCCTGAACCATTGGTAAACAAAACCAATAAGTAAAAATTATGACGATGGGGTTTTTCTACAAAACTGTGATTCAGTAAGTGATTTTTAAACGTATTGACATACAAATCACTATTGACCGAATTGCAATTAAATTGTTCGATACTGTAAACAGGATACTTTTTCATTCGAAAAATGTCTTTTTTGTCCTATAATAAGCGAATATACAAAATAGCCAACACATGGATAATAAATACCTTTGAATAAAAAATAAGAGTTATGTCAAATTCACTTCTTCACATACTAAACAACGATTGTCCTCATTGTCATCAGGGAAAAGTTTTTAATGAAAAATCTATCTTTTTCAAATTCAGTTTTCCTAAAATGAACGAATATTGTCCGCATTGTCATTATAAATTCAAAAAAGAGCCGGGTTATTTTTTTGGTGCTATGTATGTTAGTTATGGATTAACCGTAGCACAGGGAATTGCGACTTATGTTATTGCCCGTTTTTTCTTCGAAGAAACCTTCGACCTGAGGATCATCCCAATTATTATGACCGTAATTATTCTTCTGGCTACATTCAACATCCGATTGTCGAGACTTCTATGGATTTATATGTTTAAGAATTATTCGAGTTAACAAAGAACAAACTGTTCAGAATGCGATTATTGTTTTAGAAAAAAACCACCCCGCCCGTTGGGCACCCCTCCAAAGGAGGGGAAGTCGCGTAGTTTTACCTCTTTTGGAGAAAAAAAAGAAAGACCGCTTACCCGTCTATTCGACAGGCAAGCAGTCTTTACTACTAACCAAACTAACACTAAAAAAAACTAACTTCTATTTATAAGCTTCATTTTGAGTAATCACATCCGGATTTTGGTTAATTACTAAAAATGGAATTGGTAATAATAACTCTTCCTCAGTAATAGTGATATTCTTACTGCTGTTTTTAATCACCTGAATAGCTCTTCCGGTTCTGATTAAATCAAACCAACGATGGAATTCAGAAGCAAATTCTACCTGAGCTTCATGTTCCAAAGCAAGAGCTACCGTATTATACTGAGCCGGATAACCTACAGCTTGATAAGCCGGTAAACCCACACGGGCACGAACTTCGTTCAGGTATTTTGGATCTGAAGTTGCTTCTGTCAACATCAAAAGAACATCGGCATAACGAAGAATGATAAAATTATTATTGGCAGCTTCTCTTAATCCGGCAACCGGAGCAGCCGCATCTTTCCATTTAATTGGAAATTTCACATCGACAAATGAGTTATTGGCCGTTGTATAACCATTTTGAATGGAAATCGATCTCCTTGGATCTCCTGTTTCATAAGCATTCCATAAATCATCCGTAATCTGATTGAATCCTCCACCCCAGGCGGTAACCACTCTGTTATCAACCGGTGTAAACATAGCCCAATACAAACTGTAAGGACTAGACACACCACCTTTGTACTGAATTTCAAAAATAGAAGATGCACCATTTTTCTTAGTTAAATTCCATAAATCAGCATAAGGTACCAAGCTGAACTTGCCATATACTTTTAACAAAGTTTCAGCTGCTTTTGGTTTATTCCCCATAGTCAGATAAACCTTTCCAAGTAAAGTATTAGCTGCTTCCTGACTGGCCGCACCTACAAAACGCTGACTTGTTTTTACCGGTAATTTCGCTGCTGCAAAATCAAGATCTTCAACAATTTGAGCATAAACCTGCTCTTTTGGCGTGCGTCCCTGAGCATAAGAACCTGCTACACTTAACGGAGTTGTAACCAATGGCACATCGCCCCAGGCACGAACCATATCAAAATAATACAAAGCACGTAAAAACTTAGCTTCACCAATTAAAGCATCTCTACTGGCAAAATCCAATTTTTCGGCACTGACAATAATATTATTTACAATATAAATTGCCTTATAATAATTGTTCCAAAAATTATATACTAATTCATTGTCAACACTCATTGTGTGCAATTCAAAACTTTCATAGTCCTGAATTCTTCCGGCCGCATTATCGCTATAGGCATTGTCGGACATTAACTCACCATAAAACGAAGGTAAACTTTCAGGACCATACAAGGTATAAAGCGAATTATAAGCCGACCACAAAGCGGTTTCAATATCTTTTTGAGATTTATAAAACTCTACTTCATTAGCATTTGAAATAGGTGCTTTATCTAAAAAATCTCCACTGCATCCTATTAAGAATAAGTTGCAAAAAATCATGATATATATTATTTTTTTCATTTTCTTACATTTTAAATGATTGGTCTAATTCTTTAGAAACTAATATTTATTCCGGCAGTAGCCGTGAAAGGATTTGGATAAGCACCATAATCAAAACCTACCAAAACTCCAGACTGATAAGTACTTCCCTCCGGATCATAGCCTAAATAATCCGAGAACACATGTACATTTTCCATATTCAGATACAATTTCACATTGCTTACCTTTATTTTTTCAGCAAATGTTTTTGGCAAATTATATCCTAAACGAATATTTTGAATACGAACAAATGATCCGTCTTCAACCCAAAAACTAGAGCCAAAATCACGAACAGTAGTTGGCAACATACGTGGTTTAGGAATCATTCCGTTACCTGGCTCAGATTCTGATTTCCAGTAATTATTTACCACCGAATACATATTACGGTTACCTCCTCCTACACCTGATTTTAGGTATCGGGCATTATGATTTAAAATTTCTCCACCTTGTGAACCGCGTAACAAAACAGAAAGTTCAAATCCTGCATAAGAAAAATTGTTTGTCAAGCCCCATTGGAAATCAGGCTGGTAATTTCCTAAATAAGTACGGTCGTTAGAATCAATTTTCCCATCTTTATTAACATCTTTTACCTTTGGGTCACCTGCTTCACTGCCCGGCCATACCGGATAAGCATTACTATTCAATTCTGCCTGTGACATGATTACTCCATCAACAACATAGCCATAATACATCCCTATTGGTTGTCCTACAGCAGTGCGCGATGTCATACTGCTCACATTAATATCTATCGGAGCGTTATTTGCACCCAGTTTTAAGACTTTGTTTCGGTTAGCCGAAATATTAAAGTCAGTACTCCATTTGAATTTTCCATCGAAATTTTGCGTGCTTAGATTGACTTCAATTCCTCTGTTTTCAAGTTCTCCGATATTTGTCAAAGTAGAAGTAAAACCGGAAAGAATTGGAATAGGAACATTCAACAATAAATCTTTGGTTTTAGAATAATAAATATCACCTGTAAACTTCACACGTCCGTTGAACACACTGAAGTCAACACCAAAGTTAGTCTGACCTGTTTTTTCCCATTTCAAATTTTTATCTGCAAAATTGGATGTATAAATCCCCTGATTTACAGTTCCTGAATTTACATAAGGGCTGTAAGCCAATACCCCGATCGAACCGTAGTTTGGAATCTGATTGTTCCCTGTAGCTCCATAACTCAACCTCACTTTCAGGTTGTTTATCCAGGAAACATCTTTTAAGAAAGATTCCTCAGAAATACGCCATGCCAGCGATCCTGACGGGAAATATCCCCATTTATTATTAGCTCCAAAACGGGAAGAACCATCAGCACGAATTGCCGCAGAAGCCAGGTATTTGCCTTTATAAGAATAATTAGCACGAGCCAAATAAGAAACCAATGACCACTCTTCAGAAAAAGTATTTCCGGCATTCACAACTCCCGCATTCAAAGTATGTACTAAATCATTTGGAAAACTACCCGCAGTCATACTACTCAAATCAGTAGCCTGTTCCTGAGCAGAATAACCCGCCAATAAATTTAACGTATGCGCTTCATTGAATGTCTTATTATAAGTCAATGTATTTTCTAAAATCCAGTTATTGGATTGCAGTGTTTTGAAATCAGCCTGTGCCGGCACCCATCCTGAGTAACCCCAATTCTGACCTGCATTCCAATAGAAATTATGAACCGTATTCTCAATATTAGAACTTCCGGAAGTTTTAAAAGTCAAATCTTTAATAATATCCCATTCTAAGAAAGAAGTAATCGTAGATACATTTGATGTTTTTTTAGCAGTTGCTTCTCTGGTTAACGAATATGGATGCCAAAGCTGGAAACCATATTTAGCAAATGTATTCCAAATAGAAGCAGGATCTTTAAAACCTAGACTTCCTGTTTCAACATAAAGCGGAAAAAAAGGATCACTTTGCAAAGCCAAACTCACCACGTCACTTTTTCCACCTGTACCGTAAGGCGCTTCATTGGCACGACTTAGACCAATGTTCATTCCCATACGAACTTTATCATTAAACTTATGTTTGATATTTGATCTTAGATTAATTCGCTCATAGGTATTTCTGTCAACAACACCTTCTGAATCCAAATAACCCAACGACACCATAAATTGTGTTTTCTCGCTTCCGCCCGAAGCTGACAATTGAATATTTCGGGTATGTGCTGTTCTAAAGGTAACATCCTGCCAATCTGTTCCGTTTCCGATACGGGCAAGCCACGCCGGATCAGAGAATTCTGCAGGAACAAGAGTATTATTTCCTCTTGTTGCCGATGGATTAGCTGCCACAATTGTAGCCCAGGAATTATTTCTTGCTGCGGTATTGAAAGCTATAAATTCAGAAGCGTTCATCATATCCGTCTTACGGTTAACATGAGAAAAACTGGTTTCAAAAGTGGCATCTATTTTAGTTTTTCCTGCTTTTCCCTGCTTAGTGGTTATAATAACAACTCCGTTTGCTCCTCTGGAACCATAAATCGCCGCCGAAGATGCATCTTTCAAAATATCAATCGACTCAATATCATTAGGATTAATAAAATTCAGCGGATTTCGGTTAAAACTTAAATTACTCGCTGTAGTAACCCCTGTATCTGTTGAGTTTGTAGAATTGTCTTCCAGCGGAATCCCATCGATAACATAAAGCGGAGTAGTTCCTGCATTTATCGAAGAAGCACCACGAACTTTTACTGTTGGAGCAAGACCCGGAGCACCCTGAGACTGTGTAATTTGCACTCCCGTAGCCTGTCCTGCAAGGGATTGAAGTACGTTACTATTAGACCTGCCTTCTATTTTTTCTGCACCAACAGAAACGATTGCTCCGGTCAAATCTTTTTTCTTCACAGAACCGTAACCTACAACAACTACTTCCTCCAGCTTAGCTGCATCTTCCTGTAATTTAATTACAAGATTATCCTGTCCACTTAACGGAATTTCTTTTGTTGTAAAACCAATAAAAGAAACCACCAATATCGATTTTTCATTTCTTAGTTTTAATGAAAACTTACCGTCAAAATCGGTTTGAACTCCATTTGTAGTTCCTTTTTCAACAACGTTTACTCCCGGAATTGGTTGTCCTGAAGCATCGGTAATTTTTCCATTTACTGTTTTTTGCTGCACTACGTTTTGCACAACTACAGGCTTTTCTTTAATTAAAATGGTATTATCGCCCGTAAGCTCAAAATTGAGATTGTTTTTTGAGAGGCATTGTCCTAATAATTTGGTTACTGCAATTGTACCTTTTTTTAATTCAATATCCGGAATGTCTTTAAATACTTTTCTGGGATAAACAAAATTCAAATCAGTCTGCTGTTTTATAATTTTAAACACCTCATAAATGGTGACCGATTGATCCTTTTCGATAGTAACATTCGCTTGTGCAAATGTTTTACCTACATTGAGACAAAAAACATTGGTACACCATAAAAAGATAAACGCTCTCATAGCAGTTTTAATTAGTCTTTCTCTAACAAGAACAAAGACATTACGTACTTTAATTTCCATAATTTTTGGTTTGGTTGGTTGGTTATACAATAGCTTAATCGATTTAAACAGTCGGGATGCGTAATCACTGAGGGATGTGATACTCCTGTCCCGTTTTTTATTCAAGAGTTACTTCTTTGTCTTTTATTTCATAGTTCTTTATAATTTTAAAATTCTTAATACTTTTCAAAATCTCATCCAGACTTTGGGTTTTCCTGATAACCCCGTCAAAAATTTCATTTTCAATTGCTTTATTTTTAAATACCACATCGAAATCATACCAGCGGGAAAGCACTTTCATCATGTCCCTGAGTGTTATTTTTTCGAAACTAAACACTCCTTCTTTCCAGGCTATCTCATTATAAACATCTATATTTTTTATTACCGAACCACTTGTTGCAATATTTAAACTCAATTGCTGATTTGGTGTTAATCGTTGTTTTTTGTTTTTAATACTCACATCAACTTTACCTTCAACCAAAGTGGTATAAATATTTGCTTCGTCTTTGTAAGCTTTGATATTAAATTCAGTCCCAATAACATCTACTTTTTGTTTATTAGTAATCACCTCAAAATGAACCTCTTTATGTTTTGCAGCAGGTGATACATCAAAATAGGCTTCTCCGTAAACCAATTCTACTTTTCTGGTTTGTCCTTCAATAAAAGCGATCGGGAATTTTAATTGAGTTTCAGAATTCAACCAAACCTGCGTGCCATCAGACAATTTGATACTGAATTTACCTCCTCTGGGAATGGTCAGATAATTATAAACCAACTTATTATTTCCGTCTTTGGATTCATAAACAATTTCCTCCCCGTTACTTTTGGCATTTTGTGTTTTTACCAAAGCCCCATTGACTAAAACAACTTGCGAACCATTTGCCAGCGTAAGTACCGCCTTATCAGTACCCGGCTCCGGAACTTTTTTAGTATCTCTGTTAACTAATACCGGAATAGCTGGGTTTTGTTGTTTAAAAAGAACATCCTTAAAAAAATAAGCTGTAGTTAAAACTCCCACCAAAACAGCGGCAGCCGCATATCTCATAAAATGGAATTTTCTTTTTACTGGAAGCTTTTGTTCTTTTTGGGGAGTAGCTAATATTTTATCCCGAATACGGATAGCATCCGGATCGGTCAACATTGGTTTTTCATCTAAAATTGCCAACACTTCTTCTACCGTTGGCAGTTCGCTGGATTCAGTTAACGTTTGAATGTACTGAACCACTTCATCAACCTCCTGTTTGGAACATTGATTCAGGATGAACTTTTTTAATAAATTTTGAATATGACTATCGTGTTGCATAATATACGTTCTTATATATAATACAGATAAGAAAAGAAAAAGTACTATCGAGTATTATTATTTTTTTTGAAAAATAAAAAAATAATACTCAAATAAAAAATAAAAAGAAAATTATAGAAAGAAATAAAAAGAAAAAAGAAAACAATAGTAACAATAATTAGCTGATTATTATTCCAGCCAACGGGACGAAAGAAGCGTAATTAGAAGCGTGACATCTCCGTGAGTTTCTAAAAAATGTCTGATATCGGCCAGAGCTTTACTCATTTGACCTTTTACTGTACTTACCGAAATATTTAATTTTTGACTTATTTCCTCGTAACTCATTTCTTCATTACGGGACATCTCAAAAATCATTCTACGTTTGGGAGGCAATTGTTCAATAGCTTTTTGCTTTAAGACATCATAATCTGCTTCGTCAATAATATCCTCAATAGGGCTATAGGATTTTTGACTTACGTAAAACACTTCTTCTTTTAGCTTATGACCATTGGCTACTTTACTAATAAGATTGAATGTTAGGTTTCGGGTAATAGTAAACACATAGGACTTAAAAGATAAATCAGCATTCAGCCGATCCCTGTGCAACCAGATATTTAAAAACACATCCTGAACTATTTCTTCTGCAAGAGCCTGATTTTTAAGCATACTTACACTATAAGCATATACATCATTACAATAGGTATTAAAAAGCGCACTAAAAGCTTTTTCACTACCCAACATAAGTTCAGTAACCAATAGTTTATTATTAATTGCTTTTGTTTCAGTCATTATCAATAGTCCCGGGACAGCTATAAATTATTAATTTACTACAAACACCTTTGTTTTTGTATAAAAATTCTCATTTGAACCCCTGTTCAGTACGAATATAGCAATTTGAATGACAATATATAATTAAATGTAGAAAAAACACACTTCAAACATTAGAACTAAAATAACTATATTGCAAGATAAAACTTCAAAAAAAATACCATGCCCTTAATTATTGATAATATACAAAAACATGTCCAACTTACCGATGAAGAAAAAGAGCTTTTTTTAAGCAAAACTGAAATTCATCATTACAAAGCCAAAACTATTCTACTCAATTCGGGAGAAGTTTGCAAGCATTCTTATTTTGTAAACTCAGGGATTTTAAGAAGTTTTAATATTAATGACAATATTGTTGAACACGTTTTAAACTTTGCCTGCGAAGGCTGGTGGATGGGCGACATGTACAGTTTAATATCTCAAAAACCCGGAAATCTTTTTATCGAAGTAATAGAAGATGCTGAAGTGGTTTTACTTTCAAAAGAAAATCAGGAACAGCTTTATAGCGAAATCCCTAAACTGGAACGCTTCTTTAGAATCCTTACCGAAAATTCATTAGTTGCTAACCAGGAACGAATAATGGATAATTTAAGTTTATCTGCTGAAGTTCGCTATGACAAATTTTTAAAAAGATATGCCGGTCTGAATCATAAAATACCACAAAAACAAATCGCATCCTATATAGGTGTAACGCCAGAGTTTTTTAGCAAGATGAAAGCAAAATTATTGAGAAAATAGTGGTCAGTGGTCCGTTTTAAGCAATCAGAACAGCATTGTAAACATTCAGAGAAAAAGACTGAACACTAAAAACTGCACACTGAATACTTTCTTAATCTAGGTTAAGTGCTAAACACTAACTGCGGATGTACATTTGTAATGTAATAATCAACAAACATAAAATATCATGGCAAATACAGTTTTTCACAAAGCAGACACAAGAGGACACGCAGATCACGGATGGTTAAACGCTTACCACAGCTTTAGTTTCGCCAGCTGGTACAATCCGGACAGAGTAAATTTTGGCGCACTTAGAGTATTGAATGACGACACTATTGCAGCCGGAATGGGTTTTGGAACACATCCTCACGATAATATGGAAATCATCACCATTCCGTTAGAAGGCGATTTAGCTCACAAAGACAGCATGGGAAATGAGTCAACCATAAAAAATGGCGATGTTCAGGTAATGAGTGCCGGAACCGGAATCAGACATAGTGAATTTAACCCAAATGCAGATCAAAGAACTAAACTTTTCCAAATATGGTTATTTCCTAAAAAACGTGATGTAGCACCTCGTTACCAACAAATCACTCTGGACAAATCATTAGAGAAAAATGATTTTGCGCAAATACTATCTCCAAATGCTGACGATGCCGGAGTTTGGATCCATCAGGATGCCTGGTTTTATTTAAGCGATTTCGACAAAGATTTCTCTAAAAAACTGGCTCTGCAAAAAGAAGGAAATGGTTTTTACATTTTCAACATTGAAGGAGAGATTGAAGTGAATGGTCAAAAATTAGCAACCAAAGACGGATTTGGAATTTGGAATACTGCCGAAATTGAAGTGAAAGCCTCTACTGCTGCTAAATTTTTAATTATGGAAGTCCCAATGAACTACTAATACAAGGAAATAATGGAAGAAACTATAGGTTTAGAATACAACGAAAGGAAAGGTTATTTTTACGTCAAAGTCAACGACAAAACAGAGGCAAAAATGACCTTTGTTTTTGCCGGACCGCATAAAATAATTATCGATCACACCGAGGTAAATCCTGGAAACACCGGCAAGAACTTTGGAAAAAAAATGGTAGAAAAAGCAGTTGCATTTGCCAGAGAAATGAATTTAAAAATCCTTCCTCTTTGCCCATTTGCCAAAAAAGTTTTTGACAAAACTCCTGAATACGGAGATGTTTTATAATTGTTCTTAAAAATCAGTTTATGAAAAATTTATTAGAAAAAGACATTGTTGGAACAATTGGTTCTCAAAAATATTTATGCACTATTTCCTGGCGCAATGGTCAACTAATTATGGATGAACCCGAAAGCAATGGAGGAAAAGATTTAGGACCGGATCCATTTTCGACCCTTTTAGCTTCCTTAGCAAGTTGTACGCTGGCTACTCTACGAATGTACATTGACCGAAAAGGTTGGGACATTCCTGAAATCAACATTGCAATTAATGCAACTCAGGAGTTAGATGCTGAATTTGAAACTGTTTTTTCGAGAAAAATTTCTTTTTCTAATGCTATAACTCCGGAACAAAAAGAACGATTACTATTAATTGCTGACAAATGCCCCGTTTCTAAAATCTTAAAAGGAAAAATAACCATTAATACAGCATTATAATTATGAATCCTAAAGACCTTACAAAAGAATACACCAATGGTGAAGTAACCATTGTATGGCAATCAGCAAAATGTATCCATTCGGCTAATTGTGTTCGCAATAATCCTGATGTATTTCAGCCAAAAGAAAAACCCTGGATAAAACCGGAGGCTTCAACAACAGAAAAAATTATCGATACAGTAAAGAAATGTCCTTCGGGAGCATTGACTTACTTTTTAAACGAATAAAAATGACTAAAAAAATTATCGCCTTTGGCGCATCATCAAGCACAAATTCTATCAATAAACAATTGGCTACTTATGCTGCATCACAATTTAAAAACACTGATGTAGAAGTGCTGGACTTAAACGATTACGAAATGCCTATTTTTTCTTTGGATAGAGAATCTAAAAATGGCATTCCTGAATTAGCAAAAGACTTTTTCGATAAACTGGGAACTGCTGATTTAGTTATTGTTTCTCTGGCCGAACACAACGGAGCTTATTCAACGGCTTTTAAAAATATTTTTGACTGGACTTCCCGCGTGAATCCAAAATTTTTTCAGGAAAAACAAACACTAATCTTGGCGACTTCACCGGGACCCAGAGGCGGACTTTCTGTTTTAGAAATTGCAAAAAACCGTTTCCCATTTCAGGGAGCTGATGTAAAAGGAAGTTTTTCATTACCTAGTTTCAACGATAATTTTGACAGCAACAAAGGAATTACAAATGAAAAACTAAAGAACGATTTACTGGAAATTATCGAATCTATCGAACTTTAAAAAATAATTCAAACCCTACCAGAGAGCGTTGCATTTTGCAGCGCTTTCTTTTTTTAAACCATGAAAAAACAAAAGATTAGTTATTATTTTGCACAATTTTAAGAAGACAATATCTATTTTTGAAAAAGAATTCAAAAAATCATTTCATGAAACTACTCATTGTTGAAGACGAACCCCATCTTTTATCGATTATTCGAAAAGGACTTTCTGAAAAAAACAACGAAGTAAGTGTAGCGCTCGATGGTACAACAGGGCTGGAAATGATTTTGAATCACAATTTTGATGTAGTCATTCTCGACATCATGCTGCCGGATATTAACGGAATCGAAATTTGCAGACGACTCAGAGACGCTAAAAATTTTGTTCCTATTCTACTGCTAACCGCTCTGGGAACCACCGAAAACATTGTTACGGGATTGAATGCCGGTGCCGATGATTATCTGGCAAAACCTTTTAAATTTTCAGAATTAGAAGCACGAATAGCTGCCTTAGCCCGAAGATCCAATCAGGAACACAGACCTAATGATTTAATTCAAATTGATGATTTGGAAATTGACCGAAGAGCTAAATCAGTCAAACGAAACGGAGAACTCATTCAACTAACTGCAAAAGAATTCAAATTATTATATTATCTGGCCAGCAATACCGGAACCATTCTTCCCAGAGAAAAGATTTTAGACAATGTATGGGACATTAATTTTGATATGAATACCAATGTAGTTGATGTTTACATCAATTATCTTCGAAACAAAATAGACAAACCCTATCAAAATAAATTAATCCATACCATCAAAGGTCTGGGCTACATTATAAAATCATAATTTATGCAGATTAGAAAAAAAATAACCATCACTTACATTGCACTATCCTGTTTTAGTACCTCACTTTTGTGCATTGTGATTTTTTCTCTATTCAAGCAAAACAATGAATATTATTTTATAAAAAGGCTTCAGGACAGAGCCAAAATTGCTTCATCAGCTCATTCTCAAAAAAACCTGGAGAAAAAGAATTATTTCAAAGAATTCAAAAAAAGCGGTCTGGAAGAACTTATCGAAGAAAAGGAATACATACTGCCTGTAAAAGGAAAAAACACCTTTGAATACAACACCGATTTGCATCTTCCTCCTGAATTCTACAAAGAAATCATGAAAAAAGGATCGAGTTGGTTTGAAGAAGATTACCGTTATTATTATGGACAAATTTTTGGTGAAGAAGGACAAAAACACATTGTAATTGTAACGGCTAAAGACCGCAGAGGCAACACCAGCGCCATTTATATTTTGCAAATTCTAATTTTTGGAGGCATGGGTTTTATTGTTCTGGCCTATTTTTTCGGTCAGTTTTTGGCCCGAAGAGTAATCAACCCTATTGCTTTAATTACCAAAGAAGTACACCGAATCAGCGCATCGAATCTTCATAACCGATTAGCCGATACTGACGGAAAAGATGAAATTACAGATCTTACAAAAACCTTTAACGACATGCTGGATCGATTAGAAACTTCTTTTGAAATTCAGGCTAATTTTATCAATAATGCTTCGCATGAACTAAAAACCCCAATCACCACCATTATTGCCGAAACCGAAATCATGCTCTTGAAAGAAAGAGCCACCGAAGAATATATTTATTCCTTAGAAAACATTAACAAGCAGGCTTCAAAATTAGGAAACCTTACCGAAAGTCTTTTGAAACTTACTCAAACCGGCTATGACGGAACCAAACAGGTTTTAGACATTGCCCGAATTGACGAAATTCTTTTAGAAGTAAAAGCATCGATAGATACTCTTTTTCCTAACAACCGTGTTAATATAAAAATCAAAGCCATTCCGGAAGACGAATCATTATTAACCATTCCTTGCAACAGACCTCTCCTCGAATTAGCATTGAATAATATTATTTCGAATGCGGTAAAATATTCCGACAACGATGAAGTATTTGTTAATTTATCCGTAGATAAAGCTATTATTAAAATTGCCATTACCGATATTGGAATCGGAATTCCCCCGGAAGATATCCCTTATCTTTACGAACCTTTCTTTAGAGGTAAAATTGCTTCTAAATACAACGGTTACGGACTTGGATTACCATTAGCCATGAAAATAATCCGAATGCACAATGGTGAACTTCAAATTCAGTCGGAAACCGGAAAAGGAACTGTGGTGAATATTACTTTTGAAAAGAAGCAACATTAAAAATTCTAATTTAAAATCTAAGGAAAATCTAATTTTAATCCAATCCGATTTTAATTTTCGATAGCTTCTTTTGTATGTATCATCAAAACAATACATACATGAAAAACATATTAATACCTTCAACATTAGAACCTGATACCATAAATGCTGTCAAAATTGCCATTCAACAATCTAAAGGGAAAAAGTGCACGCTCTTTTTAGTTTTAGCAGAAGAAATCCCGGATACTCATTCTTCGGCTACATTTTTAAGAAGCATGAAAAGCGAAATGACCGTTTCTCAAAAAAAAGTACTGGAATACTGCCGAGAATTAATTACTATTTCTCAAAACTGTACTCTTAAAATCCATTATCAATACGGAATTTCAGCACCTTTAATGCGAAATCTAATCCAACATCTTGAAATTGAATTGGCCATCCTGACTCCTTCATACCGAAAAACAGAAAGAAAAATTCACAATCAGTTTGTCCAAATTCTGAACAACTGTAAATGCCCTATTTTGCATCTGTCTTCCAATTGCGAAGAATACGATTTGACCAAAGCAATGTATCTGAAACAAAGTAAATCCAAACTACAGCCGGAAGATTTACAGGAACTAATCCCTAATCATTTTGATTTCAAAATTGTAAGTCTGGCTACAGATTTTAACGATCAAAATCCCGAAGACCTGAAATCTTCATTAAATGAAGCCATAGTAAAAAACAAAATAGATCTTTTAATCGAGACCAGAAAACCGAAAAAAATCAAACTCAAAAATAAAAACACCAATACTAACGAAAATTTTGACTTGCCTATTTTATCTTTATATGAAAGAGTGCTGTAATTTTTAAAAATCAGTATCCCATTTTATTTCTTAACCTAGGTTAAGTGAGACGCCGGGATTGTTACCATAAATTTGCCTTATCAAAATGAAATAACAATTAAAAAAAATAAAATTATGGCAACTACAAAATGGGCAATTGACGCAACACACTCAGAAATTGGTTTTAAAGTAAAACACATGATGTTTACTAATGTTTCAGGAAATTTCAGCGATTATGAAGCAACTATTGCTACTGAAGATGACAATTTTGAAAACGCTAACATCGAATTTTCGGCAAACATCGATTCAATCAGCACCAATAATACTGACAGAGACAATCACCTTAAAAGTGGCGACTTTTTTGATGCCGAAAATCATCCAAAACTGACTTTCAAAGCTACTTCTTTTACTAAAAACGGTGATGACTACGAATTAACAGGTGATTTGAGTTTGAGAGGCGTAACAAAATCGGTTACACTTCCTGCCGAATTCAGCGGATTAATGAAAGATCCTTGGGGAAATACCAAAGCCGGATTAAACATTTCAGGCAAAATCAACCGTAAAGACTGGGGATTGAACTGGAACTCGGCCTTAGAAACAGGAGGTGTTTTAGTAGGCGAAGACGTTCGTTTAAACATCGAATTACAATTAATAAAACTATAAGAATCCCGCAAAACTGATTTTTCTTTATATACAAACCTCCTGTCTTCATTAGCAAGTAAGGAGGTTTTGTTTTTACCCATTTTTATCTTTCCTAATTAATCCTAAAAAAATACTACTTTTGCATCCCGATTGACTAATTTTTCAATCTTTAAATAATGTCACCCTGAGCGCAATCGAAGGGCAAATCTTTAAATTAAAAAACATGAAAGCATACGTATTTCCGGGTCAGGGAGCTCAATTCACAGGAATGGGTAAAGACTTATATGAAAACTCTCCATTAGCAAAAGAACTGTTTGAAAAAGCAAACGAAATATTAGGTTTCCGCATTACAGACATCATGTTTGAAGGAACAGCAGAAGAATTAAAAGAAACTAAAGTTACCCAACCGGCAGTGTTTTTACACTCGGTAATTTTAGCAAAAACTTTAGAAGATTTCAAACCAGAAATGGTGGCAGGACACTCTTTAGGTGAATTTTCAGCTTTGGTTGCCAATGGTGCTTTGTCTTTTGAAGACGGATTAAAATTAGTTTCTCAAAGAGCTTTAGCCATGCAAAAAGCCTGCGAAATAACACCTTCAACAATGGCTGCCGTTTTAGGACTGGCTGATAACATTGTGGAAGAAGTTTGTGCTTCTATCGACGGAGTTGTAGTAGCGGCTAACTATAACTGCCCCGGACAATTAGTAATCTCAGGAGAGTTTAAAGCAGTGGAATTAGCCTGCGAAAAAATGAAAGAAGCTGGCGCAAAACGTGCATTATTATTACCTGTTGGTGGAGCTTTCCACTCACCAATGATGGAACCGGCAAGAGAAGAACTGGCAGCTGCAATTGAAGCTACTACTTTCTCTGCTCCAATTTGCCCGGTATATCAAAACGTAACTGCAAATGCAGTTTCGGATGCAAACGAAATTAAGAAGAACCTAATTATTCAGTTAACTGCTCCTGTAAAATGGACACAATCGGTACAACAAATGATTGCTGACGGCGCAACTTTATTTACCGAAGTTGGTCCCGGAAAAGTATTGACCGGATTGATTGGAAAAATCAATAAAGAAGCTGTTACAGCGAATGCTTAATTAGCAAACTGTTTTAAATTTTTCATAAATAGATCCTCGTAAACAAAAGTTTACGGGGATTTTTTTATATTTGAAAGACATCGTTTTTAAATACAAATCTCAAATATCCTACAAATGAAAAGAACAATTTTAGCAGCAGCTTTCATGCTGGTTGCAATGGCTTCCTGCCAGGACAAGACAAAAGACAAAATCGAAGATGCCAAAGAAGCTGTTGGAGCTGAAGTAGAACAAAAAATGGATACTGTAAATAAAAAAGTAGAAAAAGCCATAGATTCTACACAATCAAAAACAGGCAAAATCCTTGAAAAAGGAGCAGAAAAACTTAACGAAGCTGCCGATAAACTAAAAGAAGCAGCTAAAAAGTAATCTAACAAAAAATCCCAAACTATCAATTTGGGATTTTTTATAAATCTTTCGCTTCTTCACAATGATTATTTAAAATAGAAGTAATCAAATATTTATTATGTTGTTTTTCAAAAAATACAAACCAGGTTGTTCTGTTATTTGCCTTATAAAAAACATAATTTGAACCTAAATATTTTATTTTCTGTGGAGTTCTTTTGTGAGGGAAACTTTTTATTTCCATGAAAATAAAATCTACAATCTTATCAACATAAAGTTGTGCATTTTCAGCATAACTGAAATATTCCTCTTTGAATAGCAAAAAAACTAATTCATCGAAATATTCTAAAACATTATTCTTAAAGATTATTTTTTCCAAGGATATGCCTGTATACGTTTGTGCATTTCAGCCTTAAACTCTTCTAACGTGTATCCTTTTTCAAATTCGGCATCAAAATCAAAAGTTGCATGATCAACACCTTGTTGTTTCGTTTTAGAAATATCGTAAGCAGCAACAGTTTCTTCTACTTTATCTATTTTAGATTTTTTCCCTTTTGCATTCATATTCCTTAATTTTATCTCTAACGAATTTACAACTAATACTTTAAAACAAAAAATCCCAAACTATCAATTTTGACAATTTGAGATTTTTACTTTTATAGCTTTTTTTACTGAGGTAATTTAAAAGCCTGTCTAGCTATCAGCAACCACTTGTTTTTTTGCTTTTGCCAAACTAATACGTTACCGATTTTAATATCTTTTTCAACACCGCTGTCTTTAGTATGTGCTGCCAGATTATGTCTTACTATCGCAACGTCTCCGGTGATTTGAATACTTTGATTTTGAAATTCTATCGTCACAAAATCCGATTCTCCATTAAGCAATTTTTCAATAAAAACTTTTTGATCCTGAAGTACACCGCTGGAATGTCCGTAACTTAAATCAGCTGAAGTCAAAGCTTTCAAATTACTATCTGTTGGATCAATTAATGCTTTTCGGAAAGCTTCCACACTATTGGCAACCACAGTTTCTTCTTTAGAAATTGGTTTTGTTTGTGCCCAATTTGAAAATGAAATCAAAAATAACGCAAAAACTAACAAGGATTTTTTCATCTTTATTTATTTAAAAATTCTAAAACAGAATCAGTTATAAATTGGATTTGTTCATCGTCTAATTCAGTGTGCATTGGCAACGAAATCACTTCCTGAACCAATTGATTGGTCACCGGAAAATCTTCTTCTTTGTAACGCACATCAACATAAGCTTTTTGCAAATGCAACGGAATTGGGTAATAAATAGCACAAGGAATCCCCTTGTCTAACAAATGTTGCATCAATCCGTTTCTGTCTGCATCAATAATTCGCAATGTATACTGATGAAAAACATGGTTGTTTCCATTTGCATCAAATGAAGGTGTTATAATGTTTGCATGAGCTGATAAAGCAGCATTGTATTTTGCAGCTGTCGCACGACGAGCAGTATTGTAATCGTTCAACAAAGGCAATTTGGCATTCAAGACAGCAGCCTGAATACTGTCTAAACGCGAATTCACTCCTACTACATCATGATGGTAACGCTCGTACATTCCGTGATTTACAATTCCGCGAATAATGTGCGCCAAAGCATCATCATTGGTAAAAATCGCACCACCATCGCCATAACAACCTAAATTTTTAGACGGAAAAAATGAAGTTGCACCTACATGGCCAATCGTTCCTACCTTAGTTTTTGCACCTGAAGCCGAAACAAAATCAGCTCCGATAGCTTGTGCATTATCTTCAATAACATATAGATTATGTTCGTTTGCCAAAGCCATAATCGCATCCATATTAGCCGCACGACCAAACAAATGCACCGGAACAATCGCCTTAGTTTTTGGAGTAATAGCCGCTTTGATTCTTTCTAATGAAATATTCATATTGTCTAAATCAACATCGACTAATACCGGAGTCAATTGCAACAAAGCAATCACCTCAACAGTTGCCGCAAAAGTAAAATCGGCTGTGATTACCTCATCACCCGGTTTTAAATCCAATCCCATCATTGCAATTTGCAAGGCGTCGGTTCCGTTTGCACAGGGAATTACGTGTTTTACACCCAAATAACTTTCTAAAGCTTTTTGGAATTGATGTACCTGAGGTCCATTGATATAAGTATTAGTATCCAAAACTTCCTGAATAGAAGTGTTTACTGTAGTAGCAATTTTATCGTATTGACTTTTTAAGTCAACCATTTGAATTTTCTTCATTTCAACTTTATTAATAGTTAGAAAGCTGTTGTTTTTACACTTCTTAGGTAACGGCAAAACTTTCATAAAACGGAAACAAAAATAGGTATTATTGATTTCAAACCAATGATTTTAAACTAAAGAAAATGTATTTTAGCCGCAAAAAATATCCGAATGCTTTTTCTGTACAATATCATCATTACATTAGCCGATTTTTTATTGAAAATTATCGCATTGTTTAATCCTAAAATGAAACTTTTTGTTGCCGGAAGAAAAACAGTTTTTGAAACGCTTTCGCAAAAAATAAAATCTTCCAACAAAACTATTTGGTTTCATGCAGCATCACTTGGCGAATATGAGCAGGGACTTCCAGTGATTGAAAAAATAAAAGAAAAATTTCCTTCGCATAAAATTGTTCTAACTTTCTTCTCTCCTTCCGGTTACGAAGTTCGAAAAAACAATACGGTTGCAGATGCCACAGTCTATTTACCAATGGACACCAAAAGAAATGCTCAAAAATTCCTAAAACTCGTTCATCCGGAAATGGCTTTCTTTATCAAATATGAATATTGGCCAAACTACCTAAACCAACTAAAAAAAGAAAACACTCCAACTTATCTAATTTCGGGCATTTTCAGAGACAATCAGATGTTTTTTAAATGGTATGGTCAATTTTACAGAAACGCTCTAAACTCCTTTAGTTATTTCTTCGTGCAAAACGAAGCCTCAAAAAAACTATTAGTACAATTAGGAAAAACTAACGTTGCTGTTTCCGGAGATACTCGCTTTGACCGGGTTGCCACAATTTTAGAAAAAGACAATACTTTAGATTTTATTTCCGAATTCAAAAATGACAAACTAACAATCGTCATTGGGAGTTCCTGGCCAAAAGACGAAGATTTATTAATTGAATATATCAATTCAACTTCCCAGAATGTAAAATTCATCATTGCACCTCACAATATAAAAGCGGAACAAATACAACAACTAAAAAGCAGAATAACTAAAAAAACAGTTCTGTTTTCGGAAAAGGAAAATAAAAACCTTGCTGAATTTGATGTATTTATCATTGACACTATTGGGATTTTGACTAAAATATACAGCTATGCCGACATTGCTTATGTGGGTGGCGGATTTGGAAATCCGGGAGTACACAACATTTTAGAACCTGCTACTTTTGGCGTTCCAATCGTCATTGGACCTAACTTTTCTCATTTTGCAGAAGCTATGGCATTAGTAAATTTAGAAGGCTGTATCAGTATCACTAAACCAAATGAATTAAAAACCATTTTCAACACATTAATTTCTGACAAAACAATAAGAACTGAAAAAGGAACTATTTGTAAAGATTTTGTCAGTAAAAACAAAGGAGCTACAATGGCAATACTGGAAAATATTTAGAAAAGCATTTGAGAATCAAACCTTTTCTCAAAGTGTTGAACCGTAAAAAGTCAAACCAAAATATTTAAACAAATCTTAAAAATCAAACCTCAAAACACCTTAATCCTCAAAAAAGAAAGTCTAAAATTCCATAATTCACAAATGCTGAATCAAAAAAACAATTACAAGTATTTAATATTCAGTTATTTACAAACAAAAAAGCAAAAACCACCAAAAATTAGTACTACTATTAAATTATTTCTTTCACTACAAATTCCAATTTTATCCAGGTGAGAAAAATAATCGAAGAATATTTTAAAAAAAAAATGAAAAAATATTTTACATATTAAAAATTTTATATCTTTGCCTCGAATTAATAATTAACCTTTTATAATAAAGTAAGATGAAAAAAGTATTTTTAAGTTTAGCTGTAGTTGCTGTATTATCTGTTGTATCTTGTAAAAAAGCTGAAGAGGCTCCTGCTGAAGAAGCTGTAGATACTACTGCTGTAGAAGCTGTTGACACTGCTGCTGTTGCTGCTGATACTGCTGCTGTTGCTGTTGACACTGCTGCTGCTGCTACTGAAGCTCCTGCTGCTGAGTAATTTTAAATTACAGTAAAAAAACAAGCCGTTCACATTGTGACGGCTTTTTTTATGCCCAATATTTTCAAACACAAAACAACTAAAACAAGCTAATCCTCAAACACAAAATCATTATTAGCAAAATCCAATATCTCAGCTTTTGAACCATACTTCACAATCTCATTGATACCTTTTTGAACCATCAACTCAGTACTGTATTTTCTACTTACAGCCACAACCTTATCATCAATCACCACTCTAAAAAAAAACTTTCCTTTAGACGTTTTAAACTTCACATAAGAACAGTTCTCCAACACAGAACGCAAATACTCCGCATCTGCCTCGCAATCCATCCTTAACTCATAAGCACTGCTCGTAAAAATAGTTTTCCCTTTCCTGGAAGTAAATTCAAACTTATAATCTCCACTAAATCTTTTACTAATAACAAAAGTCCCCATTTCTATTTTTTATTTTAACAAAAAAAGGCTGCTCAAAGAACAACCTTTTTTCTCAACTAAATCTATTTTTTCTTATTTAGTAACAGTAGTTGTTGTTGGTGTATAAAGACCAAAAGTAATAGACGAAATCAATCCATTCACAAAAGACTGTCTTGTATGCACCGTATAATCTTTAGCGTCTCCAGCCATAGCTTTAGAATCAGAAACCCCTACAGGAGCCAAACCACCAATAACATAGTGATTCCATTTTGTTGTTTTTTGATTTCCAGTTCCCCCATTACCTACTACACTAGTGTAAGAATAACAAGAAGTCAACATAATTGCAGCTGAAAAAGCCACCGCCAAACGTGTAAATTTTTTCTTCATTTTTATGAATTTTTCGATTTATAATTAACACGAAAATATATAAAAAAACAAACACTTGCAAATTTACTTACAAAATATATCAAACCCAGTAAAACCGATCCAAAAACAGAAAACCCCTTAAAAATAAGGGGTTTTCTTTGTACTCAGAGCGGGACTTGAACCCGCACGAACATTGCTGTTCACTGGATTTTAAGTCCAGCGTGTCTACCAATTTCACCATCCGAGCTGATGTAAAATCGAGCGAAAAACGGGGCTCGAACCCGCGACCTCGACCTTGGCAAGGTCGCGCTCTACCAACTGAGCTATTTTCGCATTTTCAATTTCTAAAAAGAACCGCGATACTTGTTCTGTATTGCGGATGCAAATTTAAGAGCTTTTTTCGATTATACAAGCGTTTTTTCAAAAAATAATCAATCTTTTTTTTAAGCTTTTGATTTACTTTATTTTAAAAATCAAAAAAAATTATTTCCTGGTTAACATTCTTTTGATTTCATTCAATTTCATCAAAGCCTCTACTGGTGTAACTGAATTAATGTCGATATTTAATATTTCTTCCTTGATTTCTTCCAACAAAGGATCATCTAAATTAAAGAAACTCATCTGCATTTCCTCCTTTTCCGATTTAATTCCGTTCAAAGCATCACTAGAATGATCTTTTTCCAACTTCTTTAAAATCTTTTGCGCTTTAGAAATCACAATTTGAGGCATTCCCGCCATTTTAGCCACATGAATCCCAAAACTATGTGCACTTCCTCCTTTGACTAATTTTCGAATAAAAAGCACATTATCTTTTAACTCTTTTACCGAAACATTATAATTCTGAATTCGCTTCAGAGATTCACTCATCTCATTTAGCTCATGGTAATGCGTAGCAAATAATGTCTTCGGTTTAGATGGATGTTCGTGCAAATATTCGGCAATAGCCCAGGCAATCGAAATTCCGTCATAAGTACTAGTTCCTCTTCCAATTTCGTCTAACAAAACCAAACTTCTGTCGGAGATATTGTTCAAGATAGAAGCTGTTTCGTTCATTTCGACCATGAAAGTAGATTCTCCCATCGAAATATTATCACTAGCACCTACTCTGGTAAATATTTTATCCACAAGACCCATTTTCACACTGTCTGCCGGAACAAAACTTCCCATTTGAGCCAGAAGAACAATTAAAGCCGTTTGACGCAAAATAGCCGACTTACCCGACATATTGGGTCCGGTAATCATAATCAGCTGCTGGCTTTCTCTATCTAAATAAACATCATTAGCAATATAAGGTACACCCACCGGCAATTGTTTCTCAATAACCGGATGCCTTCCGTTTTTAATATCTAATTCGAATGTTTCATCCAGTTCAGGACAAACATAATTGTTCTCGATAGCCATCTGCGTAAAAGAGCACAAACAATCCAATTGTGCCACTAAATTGGCATTCATCTGAACAGGCTTGATATAAGTAGCAATCCAGACTACTAATTGTTCGAATAATTCCGATTCAATTTTGTGAATTTTTTCTTCAGCACCCAGAATTTTAGCTTCGTATTCTTTTAATTCTTCGGTAATATAACGCTCGGCATTTACTAAAGTTTGCTTTCTAATCCACTCAGCAGGAACTTTATCTTTATGGGTATTTCTAACTTCGATATAATAGCCAAAAACATTATTAAACGAAATCTTCAACGAAGAAATCCCCGTTCTTTCTGACTCTCTTGCTTCAATTCCTTCTAAAAACTCTTTTCCGGAAGTCGAAATAGCCCGTAATTCGTCCAGTTCTGCATTTACTCCTTTTGCAATGGCATTTCCTTTGGCAATAGCCACAGGTGCGTCCTGATTTAAAGTAGTCTTTATCTTTTCGCGCAATAAATCACAGCTATGCAAATTGTCTCCAATGACCTTTACTGCTTCCTGCGGACTTTCTAAAGACAAGTTTTTTATTGGGATAATAGCATCTAATGATTCTTTTAAATAAACCACTTCGCGTGGCGATACTTTTCCCGCTGCAATTTTTGAAATCAATCTTTCTAAATCAGAAATCTGCTTGATTTGGTATTGTATTTTCTGCAACACCTCCTGATTTTCTTTCAAATAAGCCACCACCTGATGACGGCTTTGCACTTTATTAGCATCTTTCAATGGTAATGCCAACCAGCGTTTTAACAAACGCCCACCCATTGGCGAAAGCGTTTTATCAATCACATCCAAAAGCGTAACCGCATTAGGATTATAACTGTGATACAATTCGAGATTTCTAATTGTAAATCGGTCCATCCATACATAAGCATCTTCAGCAATTCGCTGAATAGCCGTAATATGCTGCACTTTGTTATGCTGTGTTTCTGACAAATAATACAAAACAGCCCCGGAAGCGATAATTCCTTCTTTCAAATCTTCAACCCCAAAACCTTTTAAAGAAATGGTTTCAAAATGCTTAGTCAAAGTTTCAAAAGCATAATCTTCTTTGTAAACCCAGTCTTCGAGATAAAAACAATGATAATCTTCACCAAAATGATTCTTAAAATCATTCTTATGATTCTTTTGAATCAAAACCTCAGACGGACTAAAATTCTGCAATAACTTATCAATATATTCCACATTTCCCTGAGCCGTTAAAAATTCTCCTGTAGAAACATCCAAAAAAGAAATTCCAATTGATTTATTTGAGAAGTAAACCGAAGCCAAAAAATTATTAGTTTTAGCATGCAAAACCTCATCATTCATGGAAACTCCCGGAGTAACTAATTCGGTCACACCGCGTTTTACGATGGTTTTAGTCATTTTTGGATCTTCCAATTGATCGCAAATTGCAACACGAAGACCTGCTTTGACTAATTTTGGCAAATAAGTATTAATGGAATGATGCGGAAAACCCGCCAAAGCAGTTTCGGTTTCTGAACCTGCCCCTCTTTTTGTTAATGTAATTCCTAAAATTTTTGCCGAGCGAATAGCATCCTCACCAAAAGTTTCATAAAAATCACCAACCCTAAACAACAAACAAGCATCAGGATACTTCCTTTTTATCTCATTATACTGCTTCATTAATGGGGTTTCCTTAACTACTTTCTCTTTAGATGCCAATTTATTTGTGTTTTATTTATTAGAAAAATGTGGAAGCGAATTTAAAAATTTTATAACGAATAACTACCACTTCAAAAATTAAAAGCATTTTTAAGGAAATTTTAAACCATTGGCATGATTTTTTCTTTAGTTTTGTTCTACAAATACTAAAAATATAATTAAGATGAAAAAGATAATTTTACTTGCTGCACTAGTTGTTTTTGGAATTAACATTACTAAAGCCCAGGAAACATCTAAAAAATTAAAAGCAACGACTAAAATGGCAAGAGTAAACGGTGCCGGAATGCTTTTTGAAAAAGAAACGATTGATTACGGAACAATTCCGCACAATGCAGACGGAAAACGTGAATTTGTTTTCACAAATAACGGAAACAAACCATTAATTATTACTAATGCAGTAGGTTCATGCGGATGTACCGTACCTACTTTCCCAAAAGAGCCTATTGCTCCGGGAGCAAAAGCAGTAATCAACGTAAAATATGCAACTGACAGAGTAGGTGCTTTTACCAAAACAGTTACTGTTACTTCTAATGCAGAAGGGCAACCATCTAAAACCTTAACTATCAAAGGAACAGTTCTGGCTGACGATGCTAAAAAGAGCTAATTTTTAAATTATAAAACACAAAAAAGCTTCCTTTTTCTAAATTGGAAGCTTTTTTTATTCAAATTAATTTCATTATTAAAAATGAGAAAACTCGAAAACAGCGAATTGGAAAGAAAATCAATTGAAGATTTCAAAAAATCCCAAAAAACACCTCTTATCTTAGTCTTAGACGATGTACGCAGTTTGCACAATATTGGATCGGTTTTTAGAACCGCCGATGCTTTTTTGATTGAAAAAATATATTTGTGTGGTATTACCGCAACTCCTCCTAACAAAGAAATTCACAAAACAGCCTTAGGCGCAACCGAAACCGTAAGTTGGGAACATAACGAAAATGTTTTAGACACCATCACTGCTTTAAAACAAGATGGTGTAATCACACTGGCTATTGAACAGGTTGAAAGCGCTATTTTTCTACAGGATTTTAAAATCGAAAAAAATCAAAAATACGCTTTGGTTTTTGGTAACGAAGTTCATGGAGTAGCTCAGGAAGCCGTAGCACTATGTGATGGTTGTATCGAAATTCCTCAATTAGGAACCAAACATTCTTTGAACATTTCGGTCAGTGCAGGAATTGTAGTTTGGGATTTGTTTCAGAAAATGAATTGGGAAAAATAATTTTTTTTTTGTTTATTCCTAAAAAATTATACTTTTACTAAATGCAAAAGTGTAATTTTTTATTTTTTTTTACAGTACCAATAATTTTATTCACAATTAATTCTTTTTCTTCTACAAGTAAAAAGAAAATTATATTTACACATTCCATAAACAATAATTTCTCCTTAATTGACCCGCCAAGCATTACCGCTGTTGGAAACCAAACGTATTGTTCTCAAACCAATGTAAAAATTGTAACTGATGTTAACATCACTTATGATGCTACCGAAAGTACAACCAGTTCCGTTTCTATACAAATTTCCTCAGGATACATTCAGGGTCAGGATATTTTAAAATTAAGCAACAACTATTTAAGCAGCAATACTACAATAACAGAAAGTTTCAATGCTACTGAAGGCAAATTAACACTAACCGCCACAACTGGCAATTTGCCTTATGAAGATTTCGTAACCGCCATTAAAGAAGTCGAATTCTACAATTCATCCGCTTCTCCATCCGGGACAAGGAACTTTTCTATCAGCATAGGAAAAGGACAGCTCAGTTATTTACCCAGAAACGGACATTATTACGAATATGTTCCAGATTTAGGAATTAATTGGACGGCAGCAAAAAATGCTGCGGCAACCAGAACCTATTACTTTTTACAAGGCTATCTAGCCACTTTAACTGCTGCTGACGAAGCACAATTAGCAGGAGCACAAGCACCTGGTGCGGGATGGATAGGCGGAAGTGATATCGAAACAGAAGGTGTCTGGAAATGGGTTACCGGACCAGAAGCAGGAACTATTTTTTGGAGAGGCGAAGGCAATGGAACAGCAACAGCTCCTTTTAATTATGCCAATTGGAATGCGCCAAACGAACCTAATGACTCTGGAGACAATGAAGATTATGCACACATAACCTCTCCAGCAGTAGGAAATCCGGGAACATGGAATGATTTGCCATTAGGAGGCAACCCTATAACTACAGCCAATGGTAATTACTATCCCAGAGGCTACATCGTAGAATACGGCGGAATGCCGGGTGATCCTGAATTACAACTTTCTGCCAGTACGAGCCTTACTATGCTTGAAATTAAAACCACTACAGCTGCTACAGCATGCGAAAACAGTAGTGTTACTTTAAAAGCTACAGCCTCAGCCGGAACAATTAATTGGTACGATACTGCCACCGGAGGAAATCTTTTAGCAACAGGCAATAGTTTCACAACACCATCGCTATCATCGACAACTTCTTATTATGTTCAGGCTGACGACTGCGAATCTACCAGAGTAAGAGTTATAGCAACTATCTATAAACTCCCAACTCTAAACATAACAAACACCACAATCCCAATATGCGAATCAGAAAAAGCTACCTTAACTGCAACAACTGATGTAGGCACCATTAACTGGTATGTTTCTTCAACTGACAACATTATTTTAAGTTCCGGAAACCAATTTACCACTCCTGCCCTCACACAAAACACCACTTACTATGCTGAAGCAATTAACAATGGCTGCAGCACAAGTATTCGAACTGCAGTAAATATCATAGTAAATCCTAAACCTAATGTTTCTGACCAGACCGTTATCTTATGCAAAGGATTTGACACAGAACTGGACGCAGGACTAAGCGGAATGACTTATTTATGGTCCACCGGAGCAACCTCTCAAAAAATCACCGTTAATACTGCCGGAACCTATACGGTAAACGTCACAAACGAATACAACTGCAGTAAAGAGAAAAAAATTATTGTTACCGAACACAATCTTCCCGAAATTGACCGTATCGATGTAAACGAAACAACCGTAGTAATTTATTTAAAAAAGGAAGAAACTTATTTTGAATACTCCATTGACGGTATTAATTATCAATCTTCTAATGTATTTTTTAATGCTCCAAATGGTTTACAAACGGCTTATGTGAGAGAAATAAATTCCTGTGGACAAGACAGTGAAAATTTCATTGTATTAATTGTTCCAAAATTTTTCACTCCTAATAACGACTCTTTCAATGACCTTTGGGAAATCAATGAACTAATCTATTATCCAAAATCCTCATTGAGCGTTTTTGATCGTTTTGGAAAATTAATCGCTATTTTAAATGCTAAAAACACCAGTTGGGACGGGACTTATCATAAACTTATGCTTCCCGCTTCTGATTATTGGTATATTCTAAAAATTGACGATTCGGGCACCGAAAAACGAGGTCATTTTTCATTAAAAAGATAACTTAACTATTGATTTTCTTCTGAATTTCCTCCAAAATAAAAAGATAATCCAACGGATTGTTTACAAAATCTCTATTGGTCACATCAATAATCAAAACATTCAAATCGGTTTGTGAATTCAGGTAATCCAAATAAGCACTGTTGATTTTATCAAGATATTCGGCTGAAATTTCCTGTTCGTAATCTCTGCCACGTTTTTTAATATTTTCTAATAATCGATCCGGATGCTGTAACAAATACACGTACAAATCCGGTTTTGGGATTTCTTTATAAATAATATCAAATAGGTTTTTATACAATTGATATTCTTCAGCCTCCAAAGTAACCTTAGCAAAAATCAACGATTTAAAAACATGATAATCGGCAACTAACCCGTCTTTTTCAAAATCCACCGAAGCTATATTCTCTGAAATTTGCTGATAGCGATCTACTAAAAAAGACAACTCCAGCGGAAAAGCATATCGTTCCTGATTTTTATAAAATTTTTCTAAAAAAGAATTCTCTGCAAAACGTTCAAAAAGAGTTTTAGCACCAAAATCCTGTGCTATTTTGGCTGCCAAAGTAGTTTTTCCGGCACCGATATTTCCTTCTAAAGCAATATAATTTGCCTTAGCAAAAGAAACTTTTTGCAACGGATTTTCTATATCAGCTACTGCTACACAAACGCCTTCATCGGAACAAATCTCAATTAATTCCGAAATATTTTTTTGTAAAACAGGATGTGTCCAATTTATTTTCAAATCCTGAAAAGGAAGCAACACAAACTTTCGATCCTGCATCAACGGATGCGGAATATTCAAATCATCCGTATCGATAATTTCCTCATCAAAAGCAATTAAGTCAATATCAATAATTCTCGACTGGTATCCTCCGGCATTTTGCCGAATACGTCCTAATTGCTTTTCGATTGTTAAAGCCTTCAAAAGTACCATCTCAGCCTTATGGAAAGTATGCAAAACCAAAGCACAATTGTAAAAAGCATCACTGTCAAAACCCCAGGCGGCGGTTTCATAAACCTGAGAAACCTGAATTACCGTTCCAATTTCCTGATGTATCATTGCGATACATTCTTTTATTGCTTCAAGTCGGTCGCCTTGATTACTGCCAATAGATAAAATAACCTGATGTTGTGCTTTCATATTAAGCACAAATTAACTAAACAATTTTAGAAATAGCAATATATTTGCACATAGCACCGAATTCTGGTACAATAAAACTATAATCCGGATGTTTTTTTTCTAAATCAAAGAATACTATTATGAAGTTTTTAAGCAATGTTATCGCTACAGTTGTAGGTCTGTTTGTATTTCTGATGCTGTTTTTTTTCGGAATTGTTTTCCTTGCTGCTATTTTTGGCGGTGAAACGGAAGGAGAAGCTCTTAAAGCCAATTCTGTCATCGAATTAAATCTTGAAGATGTACGATATGATTATGCCGGCAAATATAAAGATCCGTGGATGAGTTTCTTTTCTGAAGAAAAAAACATCGGTCTTTCGGATGTTATCAATGCCATTGATGTTGCTTCGATAGACGATAACATCAAAGGAATTTCGATTTTAAACAACAATTCCAATTTAGGAATGGCGCAAAGTAAAGAGCTGAGAAACGCTTTGGAAAATTTCAAAAAATCGGGCAAGTTTGTCATGGCTTACGCCAATAGTTATTCGCAAAAAGAATATTATCTAAATTCAGTAGCCAATACCATTTATTTGAATCCTGTAGGCGAATTGGACTTTAAAGGGCTTTCTTCAGAAATTATGTTTTTTAAAGATTTACAGGAAAAAACAGGTGTGAAAATGGAAGTTATTCGACATGGAAAATACAAAAGCGCCGTTGAACCTTTCTTAGAAAATAAAATGAGTGATGCTAACAGAGAACAAACTACAGCATTACTGCAATCCATTTGGAATTCTGTTTGTACGGACATTTCGAAAAGTCGAAAAATTACAACCGAAAAATTAAACGAAATTGCCAACGGTTTACTGGCCCGAACACCCCAAATGGCAAAACAACAAAAACTCATCGACTACATTGCTTATGAAGATATGTATCATAATGACATCAAAAAAGCTTTAAAAGTAAGTACTGACAAAGATTACAACAAAATTTCTATTAGCGATTACACCCATAAAATGACCAGTACTTCGGTAATTTCTGAAACCGAAGACAAGATTGCCGTTATTTTTGCTCAGGGCGAAATCCAAAGTGGCGAAGGCGATGTCAATACTATTGGCGAAGGCTCCATGCGCCGTTCTTTACAGGAAGCAAGAAAAGACAAAAAAGTAAAAGCCATCGTTTTGAGAATTGACAGTCCGGGAGGAAATGCATTGACTTCTGATTTGATTTGGAGAGAAGTCGAATTGACTAAAAGAGTAAAACCTGTGGTGGTTTCAATGGGGAATTATGCTGCTTCAGGAGGTTATTATATGGCTTGTAATGCCAATACTATTTTTGCAGAAAACAACACGATTACAGGTTCTATAGGTGTTTTTGGGATTTTGCCCAATTTTAATCAGTTGACTAAAAAAATTGGCATTAATATCGAACAGGTGAAAACACATCAAAATTCGGCCGAATACAGTCCTTTTGTACCTATGGACGAAAACTTCAAAGCGGTTACACTGGAAAGCATTGAACACATTTATAAAACATTTGTAAGTCATGTGGCTCAAGGTCGAAAGATGAGTTTTGCAGAAGTAGATTCTATCGCACAAGGAAGAGTTTGGTCGGGTTCGGAAGCACTAAAAATTGGTCTTGTCGATAAAATTGGCGGATTGAATGCAGCTATAACTGAAGCTGCCCGTTTATCTAAAACACAACATTACGACATTACAAACTACCCTGAATACGAAAAAGATTTTGATGAAATATTTTCTAAATTACCTTTTGGAAGCTCAAAAGAAAACATCATAAAGGAAGAAATTGGAAACGACAACTACCAACTTTTACAACAAGTAAAAAAGTTCCAATCCCGAAAAGGAGTTCAGGCCATGATGCCATTTGAGATTTCAATTTATTAAAAACATTTTGAACCGTTTAAGACCAACTTAAACGGTTTTTTTATCTCTTAGCAGCAGCTAAAAATTGTAAGATATTGTGAAAATATTATAAACTACTTAGCTGCTAATCTTTTATTTTTGTAATAGAATACCTTTTATAAAGACAAAATCCATCGCCATGTTAAAAAAAACAATCATAATTACAGGAAGCATCATCCTTTTATTTGCAGGATCATTATTTGCAATTCCTTATTTTTTTAAGGATCAGATAAAAGCTAAAATCACTGATGCCATTAATCGAAAAGTGGATGCCAAAGTAAGTTTTGCCGATGCCGATTTGAGTTTGTTTAAAAACTTTCCCAATGCGAATGTGACCATCGAAAAATTAGCTATCATTAACAAAGCACCTTTTGAAGGTGATACTTTAGTTGCATTAGGCGAACTGAATTTAAAAATGTCAATCAAAGAACTTTTTAAAGGCGATAATGAGCCCATAAATATTGACGGGATCAGTTCTAAAGATGGTTTAATCAATATTATTTTCAACAAAGATGGAGTTGGAAATTATGATATTGCGATAAAAGACGATTCAGAAACCAAAGAGGATTCAAAAAGCAAACCGTTGGCTTTGAACATTCAGAATTACAAACTGGAAAATTTTCAATTCCGCTATTTTGACGAAAGTTCGAAAATAAAAATGCTAATTGACAGTTTGAACCACGAAGGAACCGGAGATTTTGCAGCTTCCAAATTAGATTTAAACACCAAATCAACAGCCAAAATTAGCCTGGATATGGACAAGGTGAATTATATGAACAATGTAGCCCTGACGCTGGATGCCATTCTGGGAATTGATTTAGAAAAAAGCAAATATACTTTCAAGGAAAACAAGGCTTTAATCAATCAATTACCTTTGGAATTTGACGGATTTATTCAATTAGTTGATGCCGGTCAGGAATACGATTTGAAATTTAAAACACCAACATCTTCATTTAAAAATTTCCTTGGAGTGATTCCTGCCGCTTATGCAGCTAATCTGGACAATGTAAAAACTACAGGTGATTTCACCGTAGCCGGTTTCGCCAAAGGATTGTATTCGGATACAACGGTGCCAAAATTCAATATTGAAATTGCTTCTAACAACGCTTCTTTTCAGTATCCTAATTTGCCTAAATCGGTTCAAAACATTGTTATAGACACTAAAATCATCAATCAAACCGGAATTTTAAATGATACTTATGTCAACTTAGACAAACTTTCTTTCCGCATTGATCAGGATGTTTTTAATGCCAAAGCCAATATTAAAAATGTTACCCAAAATGCTCTTGTAGATGCCATGTTGAAAGGAACCATCAACTTAGGAAATTTATCGAAAGCCTATCCTGTTAAACTCGACAAACCTTTAAGCGGAATTTTAAAAGCCGATGTAACTACTCAATTCGACATGCAATCGGTAGAAAAAAGCCAGTATCAAAACATTAAAAACGCCGGAATAATGAGTCTGTCAGGATTTAAATACACCGACGAAAACGGCAAATCAATGAACATTAGCACAGCCGAAATTGCCTTTAATCCGTCAAGAGTAAACCTGAAACAATTTAAAGCCTACACAGGAAAAAGCGATCTGAGTATTACCGGAGTTTTAGAAAATTTCTATGGCTTTGTATTTAAAAATCAAAACCTACAGGGAAATTTCAATCTGACTTCCAATCAATTAGCGGTCAATGATTTTGTTACTTCTGAAGAAAAACCAAAAACAGCAACAACAAATACAACAACTGAGAGCACTAAAGCTACCAAAACAGAAGCCATGAAAATCCCTGCTTATCTGGATTGCACGCTTACCGCAAAGGCCAATACGGTATTGTATGATAATTTAACATTGAAAAATGTTTCGGGTAAATTAATCGTTAAAGACGAAAAACTAACGATGGAAAAGATTAAAACCAACATTTTTGGAGGTTCGATAGGTTTGTCCGGAGCGGTTTCTACCAAAGGAAAAACACCAACATTTGATATGGATTTGGGATTAAACCAGGTGGATATTGCGCAATCATTCACTCAGTTAGACATGCTTAAAAAACTGGCTCCCATTGCCGGAATTGTGAATGGAAAAATCAACTCCACTATCAAATTAAACGGAAACTTGGATGCACATGAACTTACTCCCGATTTAAAAACCATTACCGGAGATTTATTAGGTCAATTTCTATCTACCACTATCAATTCCAGTAATTCGACGCTGTTGACGGCTTTAACTTCGAATATTAAATTCTTAGACCTGAACAAAATCAATTTAAACGATTTGAAAGCTGCCATTACTTTCAAAGACGGAAAAGTAAACGTAAAACCTTTTAATATCAAATATCAGGATATTCAGGCAACTATTGGCGGAACACATGGTTTTGATCAGAGTATGAATTACAATATCAAATTCAATGTTCCTGCTAAATATTTAGGTACAGAAGCCAATGCGTTAATTTCAAAATTATCTGCTGCCGATGCCGCCAAACTGGAAAATATTCCTGTCAATGCACTTTTAAGCGGTAGTTTTTCAAAACCTAAAATCACCACTGATTTAAAAGCTGCTGCAACCAATTTGACCAATCAACTAATCCAACAACAAAAACAAAAATTAGTCAGCAAAGGAAACGCAGCCCTGACCGACATTATCAATAAAAACAAAAAAGCCGGAGATACTACAAAAACAGTCATTCCTGCAACCAAAGCTGAAGCGCAAACGAAAGCTAAAGAAGAGGTAAAAGCAAAAGCAACCGATTTATTAAACAATCTCTTTAACAAAAAGAAAAAAGTAGCGGATACTACAAAAACGAATTAGTTATACTCTTTTTAAACAAACAAGCCGTCTCAAATAGTATTTGAGACGGCTTGTTTGTTTTCTCTGATAAAAAAGGCAAAATGATTACTATTAACTAAAAACATCAACAGTTTTAAAAAATTTCGACATTAAAACAAAGTTTGCAAATTGAAAACTTTTAATTACTTTTGTTAAATGAAAATCCTTGTAAAGAAAACGGTTTTATTTTACATCAAAAAGTATCCAATGGCAGCAACACAATTGCTAATTTGGTACAATGAATTTTCAAAACTGGAACTTAACAACTTCAATGAACTCAAAAGAGTCTATGGAAATGCAAGTATTGTAAATAACAACCGTGTAGTTTTCAACATCAAAGGAAATGATTTTCGATTAGTCATCTCAGTTAATTTTCTACAAAGTGCGTGTTATGTAATTTGGTTTGGAACACACAAAGAATATGACAAAATAAATGTAGAAACTATTGCATTTGACACCACAATTCTAACAGATAAAAAGATTTAATTATGAACTGGAAAGTATTAAAAACAGAAGACGATTACAATAAGGCTTCAATACGAATGATGGAAATCTTTAATGCCGAACCCAACTCAGCTGAAAGTGATGAATTGGATTTATTGATTGTTTTGATAAAAGATTATGATGAAAAACATTATCAATTACCTGAGCTCGATGCCTTAGAAGTAATTAAATATAAAATGGAGGAAATGGGAATAAAAGCTAAAGATCTTGAACCAATTATAGGAAGTAAAGGTCATGTTTCGGCAATTCTTTCAGGGAAAAGAGAAATTACTTTAAAAATGGCTCAAAAGCTAAAAAACTATTTTAGCATTCCTGCCGAAGTATTTCTGCATAACGCGAGTTAAAAATTTTTCTTTTTATACAAACAAGCCGTCTCAAAATAGAACTTTGAGACGGCTTGTTTGTTTTTTTTCAAAGAAGAATTTTCTAATGAATTTTTTTTACACCGCAATCCTCACCACATAACCCTCAGAACCACGAACATTAAAAACAGTTCCATCTTCAAACAATAAATACTGTCCTTTTATTCCGGTCAATTTCCCTTGAAAATTAGGGGTTTTATCTAAGCTCAGACTCTTCACCTTTGAAGGATATTGCAAAACGGGATATTCCATTTGGTACAAATCATTTTTCTCTGAATAAAAATACTGCTGAACTTCTGTTGGAATTAAATTTTCTAACTTTAATCGTTCGGCAACCAAATCTACAGCTTCAATGTCATTAGTTAACATTTTACGCCAATTGGTTTTATCGGCATAATGGTCTTTCAAAGCCACCTCGGTAATTCCCGCCAAATAACGATTCGGAACTTCTACGATAGCAATCGCCTCATTAGCTCCCTGATCAATCCATCGTGTAGGCACCTGGGTTTTACGCGTTACACCTACTTTTATTTCACTTGACAAAGCCAGATACACAATATGAGGTTGTAACTGCACTTTTTCTTCATAAGCCAAATCACGATCTGGAATTCCTAAATGTGCGGTACTCAACTCAGGTTTCATAATCCAGTCGCCCACAGCAGCACTGGAATAAAAACATTCGTAACAAAATCCCTGACGGAAAATTTTCTTTTTCTTATTGCAATTCAAGCATTGAAAACCTACAAAATCAATGGAAATATCTTTACCAATCAGCTGATTAACATTCAAAAAACTAGTTTCAAAAACCAAATAATATTGAATAGGTTTTCCATATTCGGTTTCCATTTTAGTAAGTACGCCTTCGTATTGCATTAAGATTGAATTTTTAAGGTTTGCTGTTTCGTAAATTTTGCTATTTTTGGTAAAGTTATTATTCCTAAGCTAAATTTCATAACCCTATTTTTTAAAAATGCCAACACAGCTTATCAATTCATTTGCCTCTTGGGTTTTAAAACAACGAATCCATCAAATCGAACTTTTCCTGAAATACCCAAACGAGGTTCAGGAAGAGCTGCTTATGAATTTAATTTCGGCTGCAAAAAACACCGAATTGGGTAAAAAATACAATTATGCTTCGATTAATTCCTATGCTACTTTTGCAGAAAGAATTCCGATTTCGACCTATGAAGAATTACAGCCTTTAATTGAAAGAACGCGTCAGGGAGAACAAAATGTTTTTTGGGAATCGCCTATCAAATGGTTTGCAAAATCCAGCGGAACTACCAATGCCAAAAGCAAATTTATCCCTGTAAGCTACGAAGCACTAGAGGATTGCCATTACAAAGGCAGTAAGGATTTACTGTGTATGTATTTGAATAATAATGAAAACTCGGAGCTATTTACAGGCAAAAGTTTACGTTTGGGAGGAAGTTCTCAAATTTACGAAGACAACAACAGTTTTTTCGGGGATTTATCGGCAATATTGATTGAAAACATGCCTATTTGGGCTGAATTCAGCAGTACGCCCAGCAATAGAATTTCGTTAATGAGCGAATGGGAATCCAAAATGGCAGCCATTATCAACGAAACCAAAAGAGAAAATGTAACCAGCTTTGCAGGAGTTCCTTCGTGGATGCTGGTGTTAATGAACAAAATGCTTGAAGAAACCGGCAAAGGGAATTTACTTGAAATTTGGCCAAACCTCGAAGTTTATTTTCACGGTGGCGTGAGTTTTAATCCGTATCGTGAACAATACCAAAACCTGCTACCTAAAAAAGATTTTAAATATTACGAAATATACAATGCCTCCGAAGGTTTTTTTGCCATTCAGGACTTGAATCATTCCAGTGATTTATTATTAATGCTCGACTATGGAATTTTCTATGAATTCATTCCAATGGATACTTTTGGAACACCCAATCAAAAAGTAATCCGTTTAGCCGATGTAGAATTGAATAAAAACTATGCTATTGTTATCACCACTAATTCGGGATTGTTCCGCTATTTAGTGGGAGATACCGTGCGTTTTACTTCGCTAAATCCATTCAGAATCAGGGTTACCGGAAGAACCAAACACCACATCAACGTTTTTGGAGAAGAATTAATGGTCGAAAATACCGATCAGGCACTTGCCAAAGCCTGTCATATCACCCATGCTGAAATAATAGACTATACCGTTGCACCAATTTTTATGGATGGAAAAGAAAAAGGAGCACACGAATGGATGATTGAGTTTAAGAAAAAACCGGCTGACATGAATGTTTTTCAAAAAGCGTTGGACGAAACTTTACAAACTTTGAATTCCGACTACGAGGCCAAACGCTACAACAACATGACGCTAAATCCTTTGGTAATTAATGTTGCCAGAGAGCACTTGTTTTATGATTGGTTGAAAGACAATAACAAACTGGGGGGACAACACAAAATTCCAAGATTGTCCAATCAACGAGATTATCTGGAGCAATTGAAAAGTATGCAAGAGAAAGTGATAGTATAATTATTTTAGCCACGAATTCACTAATTTATATAATATCAAAATTCCACTAAGAAAAGTAATTTTAAAATTTAGTGGCATTGTAAAAAGATAGTCTCTTTTGCATTTTATTCGTGAATTCGTGGCTTAAAAAACTTATTATTTTTCCAAAATCTTCTTCAAATTAGCTAAATTTTGAGTTTGTGCATCGGTGATGAATTTCTTCCCTATCAACGACATTAAATTCATTGGATAATCGGAATGCCCATAGAATTCATTGGTGATTTTAGTTTGATTTCCCGAAACATCCTCTACAAAAGTAGCCGCTTTAGCATCTCCTTTCATTGGTCGTTCAAAATGCAAATCGACATCAATCCTGTCATCGGTAATTTTTGAAATTTGCTGCGAGCCTTCGCCTACATTATCGTCTTTACTATTCCATTCCGCCTTAAAACCTACAGTTCCGTCAGTTCCGGTATAATTCATCACAACATTAGGATCCTGCATCACCCATACACTATATTCTTCCTGATTTTTAATCAGTTTCACATAATTAAAAACTTTTTCTTTTGGTGTATTGATTGTCGCAGAAACGGAAACGGTATAATCCTTTGGAACAAACAAAGCTACTACTAAAAGCAATACTATCAGAGCTAAAAGTCCAAATACTATTTTTTTGATTATTCTCATACTTATTGCTTTTCATTTTTATCAAAATTGACCATCCAATTAATTCCAAACTTATCGGTAAACATCCCAAAATAAGCTCCCCAAAAAGTATCCGCCATTGGCATATAAGCATTTCCTCCCGCTGATAATCCGTTAAAAATTCGATTGGCTTCCTGCTTACTTTCGACATTAACAGAAATAGACATATTTCCACCAAAAACCACATCACCACTGGCCGAATTGCTATCACTTCCCATTAAAACAGCTGAACCAATAGGCAGGCAAACGTGCATGATTCTATTTCCTTCTTCTTCTGACAATTCAGGAGTATTATCGCCTGCCGGCATATCTTTAAACCTTCCAATGTATGGAAAATCTCCTCCAAAAACGGATTTATAAAACAAAAATGCTGCTTCGCAATTACCATTAAAAATTAAATACGGATTGATTGTTGTCATGATTCTTATTTTAAATTAATTATTCTTCTGATAATTCTTTTATCAGAGCTAATGCCTTTGAAAATGTAGTATTAAAATGCTCAATATATTTCTCAGTCGTATCTACTGTAGCCTCCAGAACAGTCATTCCGTTACTGGCAGTTAAACGGTAGGTTTCCATGGCACCAACCCATTCCTGAGTTGCAGTATCAACAGGCAAAACTTCATGGTTTTTCATCATATTCAAATGTCGGAAAGCCATATATTCATTTTCTGTTTTCTTTTCTATAATGCTATACATTCCTTCACCATTGGGTGTAAGAAATTGAACAAAACCTCCTTCTTCCCAGTCGCTTATAGCATAACTGCCTTCGCAAAAAACACCCGTCCATTTTCTATAACTGGCTTCTTCCCACAAAACTGACCAAACTTTTTCTCTGGACGCCTGAATTTCAATCTTAAAAGTTAATGTTTTCATATTCAATATTTATTAAGACAATTTACTAAAATCCATATACAAAACACCCCAACGATGTCCGTCTAAATCAGCAAAACCACACCCATACATCCAACCCTGACTCAAAGCCGGTTTTGAAAAGACTGTTCCTCCGGCTTCTTCAACCCTGTGGGCAATGGCATCAACTTCCTCCCAACTTTCGGCATCAATTGATATTAAAACCTCCGAACTTAGTTTGGTATCTGTAATTGGATTTTTTATAAATTCCTGAAACATGGTTTCTTCAAAAAGCATGATTACAAAATTATTTTCACCAACTAACAAACAGGTTGAATATTCTGTATCATGCTGCTCATTGAAAGAGAAACCAAGTTTAGAAAAAAACATCTTGGATTGCTTAATATCTTTTACCGGAAGATTAAGCCATATTTGTTTTGCCATCGTATTGAATTTAGCTCAAATTATTCTCAACGTACCTCTTAAAATTATCCAATATAGCCTGCCAACCCTGATATTGTAACTCTTCTGAATTTACTGATTCGGGTTCAAAATATTCTCTGACTTCAAATCCATCTTCCAGCTCTTCAAAAACAATAATAACTACTCTTCCGTCTTCGATAGTATAAGCAATTAATTTTTTGTCTAAAACAGCGCAATATGTTCCAACAAAGTCAAAACTCATTGTTCCGTCTTTTGAAGCCATAGTCGATTTAAATCTACCACCTACTTTCAAATCATTCTCTGCAAAAGGTGTATGCCAATCTTCAGAAGCCATATTCCACTGGGTAATATGCTCCGGCAATGTCCATAAATCCCAAATCTTGTCTATGGGAGCCTGAATTTTTGTTTGAACTGTTATCATTGTACGTTATTTAAGTCTGTATTATAAAAATACAATTTTAAACGTAACGAAATAAAAAAACCTTAGCTCAAAATTAAAGCTAAGGTTTTTAAAACGTTATATCTAAGCTATTTAGATATTATCCATCATATCAATATGACGGTCATGATACCCTAATAGATATAAAACTCCGTCAAGACCCAAACTCGAAATAGAAGTTGCCGCACTTTCTTTTACCGTAGGTTTAGCATGAAAAGCAATTCCTAATCCTGCTAAATTAATCATTGGTAAATCATTGGCACCATCACCCACAGCAATCGTTTGATTGATGTGAATCCCTTCTTTTTCAGCAATTGCTTTTAGGAATTCAGCTTTCTTTTGACCGTCAACAATTTCACCAATATAATTACCTGTTAATTTACCGTCTTTAATCTCTAACTCATTAGCATGAACATAATCAATACCTAATTCTTTTTGCAAATAATTTCCAAAATAGGTAAATCCTCCTGACAAAATAGCGGTTTTATAACCATAATATTTTAGGGCTTTCATCAATCGGTGCGCGCCTTTGGTAATTGGCAAATTGATGGCGACATTATGCAAAACATCTTCACTTAAACCTTCCAGCAAAGCCATACGTTTTTTGAAGCTTTCGCTAAAATCAATCTCACCATTCATCGCCGATTCAGTAATAGCTCTCACCTGCTCTCCAACACCGGCCAATTCTGCTAGCTCATCTATTACTTCTGTCTGAATCAAAGTCGAATCCATATCAAAACACACCAAACGACGGTTTCTTCTGTAAATATTGTCTTCCTGGAAAGAGATATCAACGTCTAAAGTTCTGGAAATTTCCATAAAACTGGCTGTCATAACGGTTTTGTCTACAATTTCTCCCGAAACCGATAATTGCACACAAGAACGGGGATATACTTCTGTTTCTACAATAGAAGTTCTTCCTGTTAATCTTTTTATCGAATCAATATTCAGATTTTGGTCGGACATTATTTTAGTCACCGCGGCCAATTGTCCCGCAGCTAGTGTCTCTCCTAAAATATTGATGATATAACGTTGTTTAGACTGTGCTTTTACCCATTTCTCATAATCCTCAATGGTAATAGGAATAAATTTCACTTTTATCCCTAATTCATAAGCCTTAAACAACAAGTCTTTTAAAACCGGAGCCGAAGAAGAACCAGCTTCAATTTCGAACAAAATTCCTAACGAAAGTGTATCGTGGATATCCGCTTGTCCTATATCTAAAATAACGGCATTATACATCGCCAATACTGATGTTAAACCAGCTGTTACCCCTGGTTTATCTTGACCAGAAACTTTTAATAAAATTATCTCTTTATCCTCAATTGCCATTTTTAATCTATATTGATTTTAGAAGCGACAAAAATCGACAATCTATTGTAGATAAAAAAAAATATCGCGTGTTTTTTACAAAGAGATGATTTTAAGCTAACTCAAACTCATAAAAAAACCCGTCTCGTTCTAAAAAACGAGACGGGTTTAAAATTGTATCGATTAAAAATTATGAGGCAATCTCTAATCGCTTCAATAAATTTTTATTTAAAGTTTCCTGAGCGTAGTCTTTATCAATTTCTAATATTTTATCATCAGAACTTGGCAATTCGTACATTGCATCCGTTAAGATAGCTTCACAAAGTGAACGCAATCCACGAGCTCCTAATTTGTATTCCAAAGCCTTATCAACAATAAAATCCAAAGCTTCATCAGTAATGGTGAATTCCACCTCATCCATTAAAAACAATTTTTGATATTGTTTAATCAACGCATTTTTAGGCTGGGTCAAAATAGCACGCAAAGTTGCTCTGTCCAAAGGATCCATGTGTGTTAACACCGGTAAACGACCAATAATCTCAGGAATCAATCCGAAATCCTTAATATCTTTAGGAATAATATATTGCAACAAATTGTCTTTGTCAATAGCATCCGTATTTTTAGATGAACTATAACCTACTGCCTGACGATTTAAACGTTTAGAAATAATTCTTTCTACACCATCAAAAGCACCACCGGCAATAAACAAAATGTTTTGTGTATTCACCTCAACAAATTTTTGATCCGGGTGTTTACGTCCTCCTTTTGGTGGCACATTCACAACCGTTCCTTCAAGCAATTTTAACAAAGCCTGTTGTACTCCTTCGCCTGAAACATCACGTGTTATAGACGGATTGTCGCTCTTACGGGCAATTTTGTCAATTTCGTCAATAAATACAATTCCGCGTTCAGCCTTAGCCACATCATAATCGGCAGCCTGCAAAAGACGCGTTAAAATACTTTCAACATCTTCCCCCACATAACCTGCTTCAGTCAACACGGTAGCATCTACAATAGCCAAAGGAACATCCAACATTTTAGCAATGGTTTTTGCCACTAATGTTTTTCCTGTTCCGGTTTGTCCCACCATAATGATGTTACTTTTTTCAATCTCTACTTCGTCTTCCAGTTGCTGTTGCATCAAACGTTTGTAGTGATTGTACACCGCCACCGACATCACTTTTTTAGTTTGGTCTTGTCCAATAACGTATTGATCCAGGAAAGCTCTGATTTCTTTTGGCTTTAACAAAATCAAATCACCAATTAATTTTGAACTTCCGCTTGATTTCAACTCTTCAAGAACAATTCCATGAGCCTGTTCGATACATCTGTCGCAAATATGCGCATTTATTCCAGCAATCAATAAATTGGTTTCCGGCTTTTTTCTCCCACAAAACGAACACTCTAATACTTCTTTTGCCATTCTTTTTTGTTTGTGGTTTGTTGTTTGTTGTTTTGGACGAACCATAAACAATAAACAACAAACCCTTAACTAATTATCCTCTTATTAAAACTTCATCAATCATTCCGTACTGTTTTGCCTCTTCGGCAATCATCCAGTAATCACGCTCACTATCGGCATATACTTTATCAAATTCCTGTCCTGAATGATGAGAAATAATTCTGTATAACTCATCTTTCAATTTCAACATTTCGCGTAAGTTGATTTCCATATCAGATGCAACACCTTGTGCTCCTCCTGATGGTTGGTGAATCATTACTCTTGAATGTGGTAAAGCCGAACGTTTTCCTGCTGCACCGGCGCATAACAATACTGCTCCCATAGAAGCTGCCATTCCGGTACAAATTGTCGCTACATCAGGTTTGATATATTGCATGGTATCATAAATCCCTAATCCGGCATAAACACTTCCTCCCGGAGAGTTCAAATAAATCTGAATATCCTTAGAGGCATCAGCGCTTTCTAAGAAAAGTAATTGTGCCTGAACGATGTTTGCAATCTGGTCATCAATTCCTGTTCCCAGAAAAATAATTCTATCCATCATCAGCCTTGAGAAAACGTCTAATTGCGAAATGTTTAATTGACGTTCTTCAATAATATACGGAGTCATATTAGTAGGTGTCATCGCATTTACGATTTTATCGTAATACATAGCATTTACTCCTTGGTGCTTTGTAGCAAACTTTTTAAATTCTTTACCGTAATTCATATCTATTTGTTCTATGTTTTAAGTTATATCTTATTTTTTCATTAAAGCAAAGGTCATACCTCTTTACAAATAATGTCATTCTGTCTTGTTTTTTGTTTTCACAAACATTTAAAACAAAAGAGCGCCAAAAAAACTTCTGACGCTCAAATATAACTATTTTTTTAACTTTTGGCTAATGCCAAAGCTATTCACGAGATTATTTATTCTCCGTAAGAAGCTGCAATAAATTCTTCGTAAGTCACTTCTTTAGTAGTTGGATTTGCTTTTTCTTTAAACAACTCCAATAATTTTTCAGCAACTACCTGATCAGAAAGTCTTTTCACTTCGTCTTGGTTAGATAAAACTCTGGCAACAATTCCTTCAACTTCCTCGTCAGTAGGATTCGTTTGTCCGAATTGAGCCATTTGAATTCTAATATTTTTAGCTGTAAAAGCTTTTAAATCTTCAAAAGTAATTTTGATATCGTTTTGAGATAATGCTTTTCCTTCGATTAATTGGAAACGCAATCCTTTTTCAGAACGAGCGTATTCTACCTCAGCTTCTTCTGCAGTTAATTTTTTCTCACCTACAGTTTGCAACCATTTTTTCAAGAATTCAGCTGGTAAATCGAATTTTGTGTTTTCGATTAAAAACTCAGTTACATCTCCTAATAATTTTTGATCCGCTTGTTGCACAAATTGAGACTCAGCATCTTCTTTAATTTTTGATTTCAATTCTTCTAAAGAAGCTACTTTTCCTTCTCCGAATAATTTATCAAATAATTCTTGGTTTAATTCAGCTGGTTCAGATACAGTGATTGCTTCGATTGTAAAATCAACATCAACCGCTAAAGTGTGAACCACATCATGACTTACTTTTAAGTAATCCATTAATTGGTGATCATCCTGGAATAAACCTTGTGTATTTACTGTAACTACATCACCTACTTTTTTACCGATGAATTTATCAGCAGTAGCTTTGTCTTTGAAAACATCCAAAGAGATAGTTGTAGTATTTCCGATTCCTTCCGCTTCGTTAGTGAAAATCCCTTTCAAATCAGCACCTTCTACAACAACCTCTTGTGGAATAGCATTTCCAAATTGTTTTTGAATACGCTCTACTTGTCCGTCGATTAATTTATCGTCGGCAGTAACTACATATTTTACGATATCGTTTTTAGCATCTAAGTCTAATTCGAAGTTTGGCACTAAACCAATTTCAAATTCGAAAACTAATTCTTCAGCTGACCAATCTAAATTTTCGTTTACTTTAGGAAGTGGAGTACCTAAAAGATTTAATCTTTCAGACTGAATGTAACGCTCTAAAGCCAAGTCAACTACTTTCTTAACCTCTTCTTGTTTAATTGCTTTACCATATTGTTTTTCAACAAGGTCTTTAGGCACAGCACCTTTTCTAAAACCTTTTACTTGTGCTAAAGGCATTTTTTCGTTGATTCTTTTAGCTACCTGACCTTTGTAATCCATGTGAACCACAGTCATTACAATTGTCTCGTTTACAGCGTCTATTGCTACTCTTTTAATATCCATCTTCTTCTTTAATTTACGTAATAAAATTGGACGGCAAAATTATAAAATTTTTATAAGTTCAGCAAGCTTTTTGCATCGGAACCTTTAGTATTGAATTCAAGGCAGTTATTTAACCAAAAATCGACTTACATTTTTTATTTTTAATTCAACTAAAAACAACAAAAACTAAATGATTTGTGAAAGTCAAAACTTCTAAAACACACTAAACATTTCCGTAATACGTTATATTTAATAATCTCATTTCTTACATTATCATAAAAAAAACTATTTTTTTTAACACTATTTCTTCTTGTTTTTAGCAATCTATATTTATACTTTTATAGCAAACCCTAGGTGATTCGCCACTTACAAAGACCATAAATCCTTAATTCATTAAGATGGAAATACCACATATACCAGAAAACGAAGATCAAAGATTAGCAGAACTTCATTCGTACCAAATTATTGGGACTCTAGAAAACGAAGATTACGATTTTTTGACCCGAATGGCAGCCGAAATTTGTGGAACAAAAATCTCTTTAATTAGCCTTATTACCGAAAATAAACAATGGTTTTTATCTCATCATGGATTAAAAGAACGTGAAACAGCAAAAGATTTAGCTTTTTGTGCTCACGCTATCAATCAACCTAATGAAATTTTCATCATCGAAGATTCTAACAAGGACGAACGTTTTTTTGACAATCCATTAGTTACTGATTACCCAAAAGTGATATTTTATGCAGGAATACCATTAATTAATGAAAACGGCTTCCCTTTAGGCACAATTTGCGTTATTGACGACAATCCTAAAAAACTTTCTGAAAAGCAAATTGACTCATTAAAATTACTCGCTAAACAAGTAATCAATCTATTAGAACTTCGCAGAAAAACTTTTGAACTAAAAGAACAAAATAAAGAATTTGAAAAAACATCTCTTTTATTCAATGAAAGTCAACGAATCAATAAAATTGGTGCTTGGGAGCTAGACTTATCCAATGGGATTGCTTTTTGGACTGATGAAGTTTATCAAATTCATGAGGTAGCGAATGATTTAGTTTTTGACAAAACGAAAGGGATTGAATTTTATCATCCTGACGATAGACACATTATAATAAATGCTATCGAAAACACAATAAAAACAGGAAAACCTTTTGATGTGCAATGTCGTTTTATTACAGCCAAAAACAATTTCAAATGGGTACGTTCATCTGGTAAGGCATGGATCGAAAACGGAAAAATCACCAAACTTTTTGGAACTTTTCAAGACATCACAAAATTCAAAGAATCAGAACAGAAATACCAAGGAATTTTCAACTCTACGTTTTCATTTATTGGCTTATTGGATATTAAAGGAATTTTAATTGAAGCCAACGAAACCGCTATCAAAACAGCTGGTATTAAATCAGAAGATGTTATTGGCAAACCATTTTGGGATTGTTATTGGTGGCAAATTTCAAAAGAGACCCAAAAAACCTTAAAAGAAAATTTCAATAAAGTACTAAATGGGGAAGAAATCTCATATGAAGTATTAATATGGATTGCTAATCAAAATCCGGTAACGATACTTTTCAGTATGCGCCCAGTTTTTGACCAAAACAACAATGTTGTTTTTATCGTTCCGGAAGGAAGACCTATTCAAAAAATAGTCGATGATCGTTTTCGTTTTAAAGCCCTTTTAGAAGGAACTAATGTGGGTACCTGGGAATGGAATGTTCAAAGCGGAGAAACTATTTTCAATGAACGTTGGGCAGAAATAGTAGGCTATACATTGGAAGAATTGCAACCAATAAGTATAGATACCTGGATAAAACTCGCCCATCCTGATGATCTGGAAGAATCTGGACGAAGATTAAATTTATGCTTTGAAGGAAAAGCTGAATTCTACGAATTAGAAGCTCGTATGAAGCATAAAGACGGTAACTGGGTTTGGGTTCATGACAGAGGAAAAGTTTTCAGCTGGACTGACGATGGTAAACCACTTATGATGTATGGAACTCATAAAGACATCACCGAAAGAAAATTCAGAGAAGAAAAATTACGCATCAACGAAGAGGCTTTCAGAGGCAACTTTGAACAGGCAGCCATAGGTATGGCATTATTAAACGAAAAAGGACAATGGTTAAAAGTCAACAAAAAACTTTGTCAAATCATAGGTTATTCAGAGGATGAATTAATAAAACTCACTTTTCAAGACATCACACATCCTGATGATCTGGAAGCCGATTTAAATTTACTTGAAGAATTAATCAACGGCAACCGTGATGGCTACACCATGGAAAAACGTTATTTTCACAAAAGCGGACAAATCATTCATGCCATACTGGGTGTATCAATGGTACGGGATGAAAATGGAGCTATTTTATACTTTATCTCCCAAATATTAGATATTACGGCTCAAAAAAAATTCGAAAGACAATTAGCAAAAACCAATGCGTATAACGAAGCTTTGCTAAATGCCAGCTCCGAAGTAGCCATTATAGGTACAGATCTTAATGGAACAATTACCGCATTTAATGAGGGTGCAGAATTTTTATTAGGTTATAAAGCCGAAGAAGTAATTAGCAAAGTTACTCCCCAAATCATTCATATTGCTGAGGAAGTAATTAATGTTGGTCAGGAAATCTATGAAAAAACAGGTGAAAAAGTAGAAGGTTTTGATGTTTTTGTACATAAAGCCCGAAAAGGAATTTCCGAAACCAGAGAGTGGACATATGTTAGAAAAGACGGAAGTACATTTCTTGTTTTATTATCAGTTAACCCGCTTATTCAAAACGGAGTATTAACCGGTTTTCTGGGTGTAGCCACGGATATTAGCAACTTAAAAAAGGCCGAACAGGAAACTCTTGCTTTACTGGAAATTGCAGAATCACAAAACGAACGCCTAAAAAACTTTGCTTACATTGTTTCTCATAATTTACGTTCACACTCAGGAGGTATTAGTACATTAATTGAAATGATAGAATCTGATTATCCGGATTTTGGACAAACCGAGTTTTTTGATTATTTAAAAAAATCCTCTTCAAATCTTTCCGAAACCATAGAACATCTAACCGAAGTAGTCCAAATTAATCTATCTACCAAAGAAAAATTTAAAAACGTTTCCTTAAATACCGTCATTGAAAAGAACGTCAATAGCTTAATCACTCAGACTAAAAGGCAAAATATCAAAATTTCAAACGAAGTAAATACAAATACCACTGTAAAAGCAATCCCTGCCTATCTAGATAGTGTAGTAATGAACTTCATTACAAATGCAATCAAGTATAAATCAAACGAGCGTGAAAGTTATTTGAAAATTCAAACTGAAGAAACCAACAAACATGTCATTCTAAAATTTATTGACAATGGTTTAGGAATTGACTTAAAAAAGCATGGTCACAAACTATTTGGCATGTACAAAACCTTTCACAACCACAGCGACTCCAGAGGTATTGGTCTATTTATAACCAAAAACCAAATAGAATCGATGAATGGTAAAATTGAAGTCGAAAGTGAAGTAAACATTGGTACAACTTTTAAAATATATTTAGAACATGAAAAAATTTGATCTGTTATGCATCATAGAAGATGATCCAACACACCTGTTCATAACCAAAAAAATGATTGAAATGTCAGGTATGGTAGAAAACATTATGGTCTATAAAAACGGTAAAGAGGCCTATGACAAACTGAAAGCTATCTTTCTTTCTAGTGAAAAGCTTCCTGAAATTATATTATTAGACCTAAATATGCCTGTTTGGGATGGCTGGCAATTTTTAGATGAATTCACTAAAATACCTATTAAAACTAAAATTACCATATACATACTTACCAGCTCCAATAGTGAGGAAGATAAACAAAGAGCAGAAGAATACAATTTAAACGGGAATTATTTAATAAAACCTATCAGTCTGAAAGAAATCAAAACTGTATTGGAAGAAATTAATCATTAAAAAAGAAGACCCCTATAAAACAGGATTCTTTTTTTGTATACGAAGCATGTTTCCTATTTGTAAAACACCTTCCTGACCAGCAATCACATTTTGCCCAAATATCACCTTTTTACCTACTTTACGGTATTGCGATAAAGTGTGCAAAGGTTCTTTGCCTGCAAAATTCCCATTTTCAGGATCTACGGTAGTCATAACACAACGTCCACAGGGTTTTACGCCATAAAAAACAAGCGAACCAATTGTAAACTCTTTCCATGTTTCTTCTTCATAAGCTTCGCCTCCTGTGAAAACAATATTAGGTCGAAAACGAAGTATCGGAACAGGAATTGCTAATCGTGAATTTAAATCATCTAAAGAAGATTGACCTATCAGTAAAAACGGAAATCCATCTGAAAAAGCAGTCTCATTATCAGCACTCACCGCATAATCAGGATCTACTTTTCGGTGATTTTCTTCGGGCATATACACCAGCTTTGCTACAAAACCCAATCGTTCAGAAAACCACGCATTGGCATTATCACTTACCTCATAAGCTTCCACTTCATCTTCCCAAATTTGGACTTTGATTTTGCTTTTTAGTTTGGGATAATCAGTCGCAACACTAACTTTCAAAGCTTCTGATTGTTTTCCTTTATGGGTAATTTTCAAAAATTCAGAATCCATTTCGGGCTGAAACAAAGCTAATTCGGGATGTTCTCTTTGGGTAACAAACAGTCCATTTTCATCCACCAGCAACCAACGGCGGTCATTTTCCAAACCACGAACGGTAACTTTAGCTTCTTTTAAAGCAATTCCGCCCAATGATTTTACAGGATAAATCCAGATTTCTGAAAGTTGCAACATTTTATTTTTTTTCAAAAATAATAAAAAACTATAAATAGCTGGATTCTTTAAAACCATTAAGGTAGTTAAGAAAATTAAGTAAAACTTAATGAACCTTAACTACCTTAATGGTTTAAATTTTATGAAACTCTTATTTTTAGCCTCTATTTTCAACCAGAGATTATTCAGATTATCACAGATTATTTAAAAAATTTCGTGAACTTTGCGAAAAACTTCGTGTCTCGATAGCTATCGGGATTGTGGTTAAAAAAAAGACTAAAACAAAAACTCTATTTAATTTCTTTTATCATTCCTCCACATTCCAGCATTTCTGAACCATAATACGGATTTCTGATGGCTTTCATTTCGCTTATCCAATAACCGCTTTTTCCTTCATCATACATTGGACAATAATCCTGAAACAATTTTTTATTTGTCCCAAAAGTAGCAATCAGGCTTGTTATATTTTTGCTTAAAACAGCAAAAGATTTTCTTTGCTGATCTATTTTCCCTGAATTCGACACAATTAAAGCCGCTTGTTTTTTAGCTTCTTCTGTAGCTTCAGAATATTTGTCTTTTAATTCAACTGCTATTTTATCAGTTTTGGTAGCCTCAACCGCTTTAGAAAAATCAGCCGCCATTGTTGCCGCTTCAGCAGAATTGTCATTTGCCAGGGCATTTTTAATTTCCAAATAACTATCGATAATAGCCTCAGTGGAAACAGATGCTTTTACAACATCACTAACCTCTGTAATTTCCTCAATTGCTGCTGCTTCCTCTGCTTTTGCAGTTTCGACTACAGTTTTTGATTTTTCCTCCTCTTTATTTTTCTGATTACAACTGAAGCATACAACGGCTAATAAAAGACTGGAAAGAATTATTTTTTTCATTTTTAAAATTTTAGAATTATTAAAATTAATTGGTTGCATTAAAAAAAGTGTACTCTAACTTCAACAAAATACTATTGGTGCTAACGCGTTCCATTTCGCTATATATTTGGCGACGATATGCCAAATCTATTCGAGCCTGACTATTGATAATAAACTGAACCGAAGGTACAACATCCAGATAAGATTTCCCATTTTGATTCAATCGTTGTCCTAAAAACTCCAGCATTGTATTGATATTTGTCTGCTTGAAATTAGTGTATTTTTTAGGATACATCAATTGCCCAATCGAAAAAGTATAATTCATGGCACTATTGCTGAATGTATCCGGAAAAATATTATCCTGATTATTCAGGGCTCTTTCGTAACTTACCGAAGCACTCAAAGCGGTTTTATTTATCAATTGAGTGGCTACAGCTCCTATTTCATAACCCGAATTCATACCCATAGTCTCTATATCTTCCTGATGAACATTAGCATTACTCGTACTGATTCGCCCAAAAACCGCCAGTCTAAAATGACTATGCAAATCATCAACCGAGAAAAATCGATATTTAGCATACAAACTTCCTCCTTCTAAAGTTAAATCACCTTTTTTATCACTCAAAAAAGCCGAAGCATGAATCATCCAATCCTTGTTTACACCCCACATTAATTCGGGCATATTATGGTAATTATAACCATCGTTTTTCTTGAAAGCAAAGAGACTCATATCCCTGACGCCTATCGAGCCTGTAGGCATATTACTGGCAGGTTCGGTCATTACAAATAATTCCTGCGCATTGATTTGAAACGACAACAAACACAGTGTTACTATTATAAATTTCCTCATCTATATAGTTTTTACATAATAGATTCCTTCTTGGGTTCCAAAACCAATATATTTCGACAGCATTTTGGTCGATTGTTTGTACTCTTTTTTAGTTACAAAACCACTATTCAGTACTTTTAATCTAAGTGTAGCACCGGTAATATCCTCGTCAGGATTCACAAAAACATAAGTTCCACTTGCATTTTTAAAACTTGTATTATCTTTTACCCGAACTGCGTTATCAACATCTACAGTCAAAACCATGGAACCCACAAAGAATCCGGCTTTTTCAATGCTCGTTCTTAATGCCTGAGGCGTAATTCCACTATTCTTTTTTAAAGAAACCATAAAAGTATTGGCATTCAAATCGATTATTACTTTTTCAACTTCAGGCATTGCCTTAAGTTGTTTATTGATAGCATTCGAACACATTGAACAAGTTAAGCCGGTAGCTATAATTTCGGCTTTCGAAATTTGGGAATACGAATTTATAACAGCAAACAGCATTACAAATACGAGCAATAGTTTTTTTATATTATCAATTTTCATTGCTTTTAAATTTTGAAAATTATCAATGTAATACAGCCTTTAGGAATTTTAAAAACAACCTAAAGGCTGTAGCACTAAAAGAATAATTTAGTGATGATTTTTATCTTTTTTCTCTGTAGTTCCGGAAGAATCTCTGTCATACTGACAACAAGTATGCAGTTTTTTGTATTGTTCTTCGGTAGCGGAGAATTTCTCGTTATCGTATCCGGCTTTGGCAATTCGGTTTAAAATTTCATCCGCATTTGTCTTAGAGGAATCATAGGTCAAAGTTGCCATTTTACTATCTACATCCCAGTTTACAACAGCAACTTTTTTTAAGTTACCTGCTTTTTCAATGTTCTTTTTGCACATTTCACAGTTGCCTGATATTTTTACAGTTTCTGTTTTTTTGTTTTTAACTTGTGCATTAACAGCCAGAGTTGATAGCAATACAACTACTGCTATCATTATTTTTTTTAATGATTTCATGATTTTATATATTTATTTGAATAAAAAGTTAATCAATAACAGCAAGCAGACAAAAACGCCTTTGCACATTTATTTAATTAACCGAAAATTTGAATGATTGTAAAGTAAATTTACTTTGAATTTGATACACCAATGGCTATCAAAAAAGAAATTTTAGGCTATTTTAGGAATAAGCCAAAGTGAAGTATATCCATCGGAAAGGACAGATATTACATGAGAGAAATTTTGTTTTTTTTCAGTAATACTAAAAAGAGGTTTTAGTATTTCATAGTGCATGGGAGCAGCAATTCCAATATTTACGGGAGAAACACTACACATGGATTGTCCGCATTTACCGGAACAACCTTTGTCTTTCGTTTCTTTGGATTTTGATTTTTTGCTACAGCAATCGTGCTTTTTTGATTTGGAAGACATTTCCATTTTGCAGGAATGTTTTCCTGAACCTGCCCCACAAGCATACGCAGAACCGGGCATCAAAAAGAAACCCAGTAATACCAACAATATGAAGTAGATTTTGTTCATTTTAAATCCATTATGACACAAAATTAATAAATTTTATTTTGCCAAAATAAAAGCCGTTTGTATTTATGATTATTTTATAAATTACTAATCCTTCACAAAAAGATTGACAATAGATTGTGAAACCGATAATATAATACTAAAAAGCAAGGCTGTAAAAAAAGAATCAACATCAAAACCGCCTACAATATTATCACACAATATAATAATTAAACCATTGATGACTAACAAAAACAGTCCTAGTGTAAAAAAAGTAATTGGCAAGGTAAACAATACCAAAATAGGCTTAATAAAAACATTTAGCAATCCTAAAACTATTGCTACTATAATTGATGTTGAAAAACTGGCTACATGCACACCTTTCATAAAATGAGAAATAAGCAATACTAAGATGGAAGTAGTTAAAATTCTAATAATTAATTTCATTGACTGTATTTTTTAATAGCTCAAAAATACTACTATTTTAAATTGTGGCAATTTCTTTAAATAAGAAATTGCCAAATCCTACGTCGTTTTATTTTGCTACTCCTTCAGATGTCATAATAACTCTTTTTAAAGTACCATCCGAATTATATTCCAATTTATCAATACAAACAGAACGACTGTAGCTACTACCATTTGTTTGCATTGCTCCGTTATGATAAATAAAATAAGGCTTTCCTTTAAACTCCAGTATTGCCTGATGATTCGTATTTGAATTTCCGGCAATTTCATTTAAAATCCCTTTATACACATATGGACCTTCGATGGAATCCGCCATGGCGTAGGCAATTTTTTCAGGAAAACCGCTAGCATAACTCAGATAGTATTTTCCATCCTTTTTATGTACCCAGGGAGCTTCGGTAAATTGTAATCCCTCAAAATCGATTTTTTTAACCGGACCATCCAGTTCAATCATATTCTCTTTCAGCTTAGCATAATAGCAAACTCCATTCCCCCAAAACAACCAAGCCTGTCCGTCATCATCAATAAAAACTGCAGGATCGATGCACGTCCAGCCATGAGTAGAAGCAAAACAATCAGCATTTGTTAAAAGTGGTTTCCCTAAAGCATCTTTATAAGGACCTTGCGGCTTATCAGCCACCGCTACTCCTATTCCAGAACCGTTGGTACTGATATACCAATAGTATTTCCCATTTCTTTTAATAGCGTGTCCGGCATAAGCATCATTGGTTTTATCCCATTTAAAATCTTCGATTTTTAAAGGAACAGGATATTCGGTCCAATTTTTCAAATCGGTGGTTGAAAAAACCAACCAATCTTTCAATTTATAGCCTTTTTGTCCGCCTTCATAATCATGACCGGTAAATAGCCAAAGCGTATCCTTTTCCACAAATGCAGCCGGATCAGCAGTATATTTATGCTTAATAATTGGATTTCCTGCCGATTGAAAACGATAACTTCCATCCTTTGACAATAACAAACTTTGTGGCACTCCTCCCCATTTTTCGTTTAATCGTTGCGCTTCTTCTTTAGTGATACTAATTACACTTCCGTGTCTTGGGAAGAAATCTTTCGTAAATGATTCTGTTTTTTCGGTAAAATGATACAAATCTTTGGAACGCTGAAATTCATATCGACCACTAGAATACAAATCATACATCAAAATGTATTCGTCACTGTTATTTAATTTAAAAACCGAAGAGCCTTCTACATTCGTATTTGTATTAGCATAAGCATCTAAATATTCGAAGCTTTCTTTCCATGGCCCATGCAATTTCTTGCTTGTAGCCTGTTTGATTCCGTTTTTAATTTCTTTGCCATTTTCATCTTTGGTATTTCCTTTATAAAAGAAATGATACATCCCGTCTTTATAAATAATATCTCCGTCAATAGCGCCGTCTTTTGGGCTGAACATTAACTGAGGTTCTTTTTCAAAACCGGTAAAATCTTTATTGGCATAGGCACAATAAAAATCCAATTTTTCATTGTATTTAAATCGAACTGTAAAATACACCAAATACTTTTTGGCTTTGGTATCATAAAATGTCTGTGGAGCCCACACCCATTTGATCCCTTTGAATTTCACCGGATATAATTTTTCTAAATCAATAACACTTGATTTCCAATCCAACAGATTATCAGACTTAAGTAAAGTGATTCCCGGATTATAATCCCAGCCATTTTTTTTAGTATTCATATCGGTTGCCACCATATAAAAACGGTTTCCGTCTGCACTTCTTAAAATATGCGGATCGCGAATTCCTCCTGTATTTGAAATATCTTTAGATGCTACTACAGGTTCATTATTATTTAAGGCTTTCCAATTTACCGCATCATCACTCACGGCAAAACGCAGTTGTTCCTGCTTTTCGCCAGCTCCTTTACCTTCGAAGTAAGCAAACAAGTAGCCTTCCATCTTTTTATTTTGGGCAACTAAACCTGAAAAACCTATAATCGTAAAAAGAATTGTTTTTAATACATATTTATTCATGTTGTGCTATTTTTATTTTTCAAATGAAAAGTTTGTATTCCAATGCTTCGCTAATTGAAGTGCTTCTTTTTTTGTTAAATGAATAACCGAACCATGCTTTTGAACCGTAAAATTGGTACGTCTCATCACACCCTCATCAAAATGACCAAGATCAGTAAATGTTTTAAAATCGGTAGTTTCTGCAAATCCGAAATTATGTGGATTAACACTAAAAATATCGTACATCAACACCCATTTATTGTCGCTTAAACGCTGAAATACATTTGGAGCTTCGCATGATTTTTTTTCGAAATCTATTTGTTCCGGCTGATAAACATAACCACTGTTTATTTTATCCGAAAATGCCATTTTAATTCCGCCAGGATTTTCCTGTGCCACATACATCATGCAAAATCTTCCATCCGGCAATTTTGTAATATCAGCATCTAAAACCTGTTTTGTGCTATCCGGATATTCAAAAAGAATTTCCGGAGTTGTTTCCAATGCTGTAAAATCCTTATTCATATAAGCATAATACAATTGGGTTTTTCCTTTGCCTTTTCGCATCGTAAAATAAATCATGATTCTGTCCTTCACTTCATCATAAATCAATTCGGGAGCCCAAACACAACCCACATTCCACTCCGGATAAGCCTTATCGATATCTAAAATAGAATGTGACCAGTGAATTAAATCTTTTGATTTCATCAAAACCAAATCCCTGTTGTTCCCCCAGTCGTATTTATCCCCGGGACGCTCCCATTCGGTTTCACGATAACCTTTTTGTTTACCGTAAATATGCAAATCGGTCATAGCCAGATAAAAGTAGCCATCGTTGCCACGCATAATATAAGGATCACGAATTCCTTTTTGCTCGGCAATCGTGTCGCCTGCAATAACCGGTTTACCACTGTTAACATCAGTAAAGCTATAACCATCTTTACTTAATGCAAAATACAATCCGTGAGTATCATCCTTAAAGTAAGTCATTAAATAGGCACTCATTTTTTCTTTCGAAGAGTGATTATTTTTATTTTTCACTGAACCACAACTTTGCAAAAGCAGCATTGTCAACAGGAACAAAACAACTCTTTTTGGTTCAAAACGTTTCAAAAAATCAGAACAAATAGTAACAATCATTTTTATTTTGGTTTGGTGGTTAAATAATATTTTTTCGAAGAGCACAAACATAAGTGTTTTTTATACATTTATCAAAATATATCTAAAAAAAACAGCAACCCGAAAGTTGCTGCTCTGTATAAATCATTTAGTTCTATTTTCAAACATTATTTTAAAAACGAAATCACCATTTGGTAAAACAAGACCGGATTTTCGGCATGAAGCCAATGTCCTGCATTTGGAATTGTTTCTAATTTCATGAGTGGAAAATGAGCAGCTATATTTTCAACATCTGAGTCTAAAATATAATTGGAACTACCGCCACGGATGAAAAGTGTTGGTTTTTCAAAAACCAATTCCGATGGCAAAGGAACTCCTATCTCTACAACTTCTTTATTTAAAACAGCCAAATTAAATCGGAATGCCAATTGTCCCGGTTCTTGCCAATACAGATTTTTTAGCAAAAATTGTCTGGTTCCAAAATCGGTGATGTACTCACTTAAAGTTGCTTCAACATCGGCACGACTTGGTTTAACCGAAAAATCCACAGCGTTCAATCCCGCTAAAATGGTTTGATGATGTGGCGCATAATATTTAGGACCAATATCGGCAACAATTAATTTTTCGACCATTTCAGGGAATCGGGTTGCAAAAAGCATCGCTATTTTCCCGCCCATTGAATGCCCTAAAATATTGATTGACTCCAAAGAATGAGCCTGACAATAGTCAAAAACATCCTGAACCATTAATTCGTAACTAAACTCTTCCGATTGAAAACTGCGCCCGTGATTGCGCATATCAATCATGTGTACCTGAAAACCTTCAGCTGCAAATTGCTGCCCTAAGGTTTTCCAATTGTCGGACATTCCCAGAAATCCGTGTATAATTAAAAAAGGGTTCCCTTCTCCTTCTATTTTTGAATAAAGCATTTATTAGATTTTAAAAAATTATTCCACAAAGTCTTGCAAAGTAAACACAGAGATACGCTAAGAGAATTACCATTTACTATTTTGAAAAAACTTGGAGTCTTTTCGAAAACAGATATTATTTTCTTTGTGACCCTCTGCTAAATCCTTGGCGCATCTTTGCGAAACAAAAAGTTATTTCAATTTTCGCAAGTACATATTAACTACGTTTTCCAAACCAAGATACAAAGCCTCGGAAATCAAAGCATGACCAATAGAAACCTCCAATAATCCCGGGATATTCTGTTTAAAAAACTGAATATTATCTAAACTTAAATCATGTCCTGCATTGATTCCTAAACCTAAGTCATTGGCCAAAACAGCCGATTTCACATAAGGCTCAATTCCTTTTTCATTCCCTAAAGCATATTGATGTGCAAAAGCTTCGGTGTATAATTCAATTCTATCTGTTCCTGTTTTTTTTGCTCCTTCAATCATTTCAAGAACCGGATCAACAAATATAGAGGTACGAATTCCATTGCGTTGAAACTCCTGAATCATCTCGGTTAAATAAGCCTGATTTTTCACCGTATCCCAACCCGCAGAAGAAGTAATCGCCCCAATAGCATCCGGAACAAGAGTTACCTGATCCGGTTTACACTCCAAAACTAAATCAATAAAATTATGCTGTGGATTTCCTTCGATATTGTATTCAGTATAAACTATCGATTTCAAATCGCGGGCATCCTGATAACGAATGTGACGCTCATCGGGACGTGGATGAATGGTGATTCCCTGTCCGCCAAATTTTTGAATATCGGTCGCTACTTTCAATAAATCCGGGACATTTCCTCCACGGGCATTACGTAAAGTTGCTATTTTATTGATGTTTACACTTAATTTTGTCATTGGAACAATTTTTGATTACGAAAAACTATAATTTGGTTACAAAAATACAAAGTAAAAGCTAGGCGATTTTGCCTTTTTTTGATTATTTTGCATAAAAATTGAGCATTCAAACAAAATGGAAATTACAAACTACATCACTAACGATTTCAAACCTATTGACAGCCAGGAAACTATTGGTACTGTTAGGGATTTTTTGGGCGATTTCAATTTTTCTCACTTCCCTGTAGTCGAAGAAGAAATCTACATAGGAAGTATTTCGGCGGAAGATGTTGAAACTTTTGAAGAAGAAAAAAAAGTTCAGGATTACAAATACAGTCTGGAAACTTTTTTCATCAGAACAGATGCTATCTGGATGGAAGTTTTAGAAGTTTTTGCTAAAAACCATTCCAATTTGATTCCGGTTTTAGACGAAAACAATAAGTATGTTGGTTATTATGAAATGGAAGACATCATCAATTTTTTCCATCAGACTCCTTTTATCAAAGAACAGGGTGCTATAGTAAAAATCAGAAAAGGGATTCTGGACTATTCGATGAGTCAAATTACTCAAATTGTCGAAAGCAATAACGGCAAACTTTTAGGATTGTTTATATCCGAATCTGATATTGACAGTGTCGAAGTAACTATAAAAATAAGTTCCGGAGCCATCAATGAAATTATCCAAACCTTTAGAAGATACAATTACGAAATTATATCCGAACACCACGAAGACACTTATATCACTAATTTAAAAGAACGTTCAGACTATTTAGACAAATATCTTAACATGTAAACCCAATGAAAATAGCCATTTACGGTCAATATTATCAAAATAGTACAGAACCAATTATAAAAGACATCTTTGTATTTTTCAACAAAAGAAACATCGAAATAGTCATCGAATCCAAATTCTTAGCGCTAATTCAGGAAAAAAAAATCATCGAAAAAGAATACAAAACCTTTAGTTCCCACACCGAATTAGACTCTGGTTTTGACATGCTTTTAAGCATCGGAGGAGACGGAACCATTTTAAGAGCTGCTGCCTTAGTTAGAAATTCAGGAATACCAATATTAGGTATCAACGCAGGAAGACTGGGCTTTCTGGCCACCGTTCAAAAAGAAAAAATCGACGAATTTTTGCAGATTGTAATCGATAAAAAATATACGCTTTCTAAAAGAACATTGCTAAGTTTGACTTCTACTCCTGAGAACGAAGCTCTGAACGACATTAACTTTGCCATGAATGAAGTTTCGGTAAGCAGAAAAGACACCACATCGATGATTACAATAGAAACCTATCTCAATGGAGAAATTTTAAACTCATATTGGGCTGACGGACTTATCATTTCAACTCCTACAGGTTCTACCGGATATTCACTAAGTTGCGGCGGACCAATATTAACTCCTGACGTGAAAAGTTTAGTCATCACACCTATTGCTCCTCATAATCTTAACGCAAGACCATTAGTTATTCCTGATGAAACCGAAATCATGTTAAAGGTTTCCGGCAGAGAAGAAAATTATTTAGTTTCACTGGATTCCAGGATTACATCTATGGGAAATGAAACGGTTTTAACCATTAAAAAAACGCCATTTCAAATTAATATGGTCGAAATCCCTAACGAAACTTTCTTAAAAACCTTAAGAAGCAAATTGCTTTGGGGAGAAGACAAAAGAAATTAGTTTTTTATCTGCTAATTTATACAATACGATCAAAATTTAACGTTTAAATAAAAACAAAAACGACTTCTGATTAAGATAAATGGATTTTTTTTCAAAAAAAAGTACATTTATTTCAACGGGCATTGTTTCGTATTGATAATTGTTATATTTGCAGAATTTTCTATGAAAATGAAAAAAAATTTAAGCGTAATAATAGGTCTTTTGCTAAGCGTGAGTTTACAGGCACAAATACACGAAATAGGAGTTTTTATTGGCGGAAGTAACTACATAGGCGATGTAGGATCAACCACTTATATTGCACCTGGTGAGCCTGCATTTGGCATTTTGTACAAATGGAACAAAAGCCCAAGACATTCCTGGAGAATCTCCTATTCGCAGTCCACAATTACTGCTGACGACCGCGATTCTGAAGAACCCGGAAGAAGTCTTAGAGGCTATCATTTTGAAAATAGCATAAAAGAACTATCTTTAGCCCTTGAATTCAACTTTTTTGATTTTGATCTTCACACCTTAGACCGTAAAATCACGCCTTATGTGACTTCGGGAATTAATTTTTTAAGGTATGACGATTTATATGTCGAATTAGGAGAAACTAAGAAAAATAAAGGAAAAAGCGGGATTGCAATTCCGATGATTGTAGGAATAAAATCCAAAATATCAAGAAGCTTTGTATTAGGAGTTGAGGCTGGAGCACGCTATACTTTTACTGATAATCTTGATGGCAGCAACCCAAAAGACAACAGCTTAAGCCTATTGCGTTTTGGAAATTTAAATAATAATGATTGGTATGTTTTTTCGGGGATAACATTAACTTATACCTTTGGCGAAAAACCCTGCTACTGTCCACAATAAAAAATGAGCATACTGGATACTTTAAATAAAAACAACTTACCTAAACACCTTGCCATTATTATGGACGGCAATGGTCGTTGGGCAAAAAAACAAGGCTTATTGCGATCAATAGGTCACGAAAACGGCACAAAATCTGTAAAGATCACCATAGAGAACTGTATCAAATTAGGTATTGAAAACCTAACATTGTATGCCTTTTCTACCGAAAACTGGAACAGACCGAAACTGGAGGTTGAAACCCTGATGAAATTATTAATCAAGTCCTTACAAAAGGAATTTAGTACTTTTCAAGAAAACAATATCAAACTCAATGCGATAGGAAACATTGAACTGATGCCAAAATCAGCTCAAAAAGTACTTCTTGATGTAATAGAAAAAACGAAAAATAATACCCGAATGACCCTAACGTTAGCCCTCAGTTACGGTTCAAGAGAGGAAATAGTAAACGCAGTAAAGAAGATTTCTGATAAAGTTAAAAATAATATAATTTCAATTGACGCTATTGACGATTCAATTATAAATGAGCATCTTTACACGCAAAATCTACCCGATGTAGATTTATTAATTAGAACAAGCGGAGAACACAGAATAAGCAATTTCTTACTATGGCAAATTGCTTATGCTGAATTATTTTTTTCTGAAGTTATGTGGCCTGATTTCAGAGAAGAGCACCTCTATGAGGCACTCATGAGTTATCAAAAAAGAGAACGTAGATTTGGAAAAACAAGTGAACAAATTAAATAATTTTTTAGTGTTGAATAAAAGTATCAAGGCATTACTTACCCTAGTATTTCTGGGAAGTTTTTCACAAATAAAGGCACAAGACAGAGTACCATTTGACCAGGGCAAAAAATACATCTTAGCCAAGGTTGAATTGACCAATAAAATCAGTTTTAACGACCAAACAGTAGTCACTTTTGCAGGTTTACAAAAAGGGCAGGAAATCACAGTACCCGGTGAAGAAATCAGTTCGGCAATCAAAAAACTGGGGAAACTGGGACTTTTTGACGAAATTTCGTTTTACGTTAATCGCATTGAGAACGACAGCATCTACCTGGATTTAGACATCAAAGAACTTCCTAAATTAAATGATGTAAAATTTGTAGGCGTTAAGAAAAGTAAAACCGAAGCTTTAATCAAAGACAATAGCCTCACAAAGGGCAAAGTAGTAAACGAAAACTTGATTACTACAACTAAAAACTACATCGAAAACAAGTATAAAAAAGACGGTTTTTTTAATACTAAAGTTAATATTAATACGGTAAAAGACACTTCAGCCATCAATCAGGTAAATATGGTTGTGAGCGTTGACAAAGGCGATAAGATAAAAATCAGCGCTATTGACTTTGAAGGCAACACCAAACTTTCGGATAAAAAATTGCGTGGTGCAATGAAAGACACCAAGCAAAAAAATCCTATTCGTTTATTGAAGGCATCAAAATTTGTCAAAGAAAAATACAAAGAAGATTTAGACAAAATAATTGAAGCTTACAAAGAAAAAGGTTATCGTGATGCCCGAATTGTCTCGGATACTGTAAGTTACAACAAAGACAAAAACACCTTAGCTATCAAAGTAAATGTTGAAGAAGGAAATAAATATTACTTTGGAAACATTAAATTCTTAGGAAACACTGTCTATTCAGATCAATTTCTAAACCGAATTTTGGGTATTAAAAAAGGAGAAACCTACAACGGAGTTTTACTTGAAAAAAGAATTGCCGATAAATCAAAACCTGACGGAGAAGACATTACCAATTTATACCAAAACAATGGTTATTTATTCTCTAACATCAATGCGGTAGAAGTAAAAACAGCCAATGATACTATTGATTTTGAAGTGAGAGTAACCGAAGGTCCTTTGGCTTATTTTAACCACATTACCGTAGTAGGAAACGACAAAACCAATGACCGTGTTATCTATAGAGAATTAAGAACCAAACCGGGAGAAAAATACAGTAAAGAAAATCTGGTGCGAACAGTGCGTGAAATAGGTCAGCTGGGTTATTTTGACCCTGAAGCTATTGATCCAAAATTCAAAAACGTGGATGGTGCTGCCGGAACAGTTGATATTGAATACAACTTAGTTGAAAAAGGATCCAGCCAAATTGAACTTCAGGGAGGTTACGGCGGAGGTGGTTTCATTGGAACTTTAGGACTTTCATTCAACAACTTCTCGGCAAGAAACATAGGAAACAAAGCTGCTTATAAACCATTACCAATGGGTGACGGTCAAAAAGTATCCTTACGTTTACAGGGAAGTACTTATTTCCAAACGTATAGTGTATCGTTCTCTGAACCTTGGTTTGGACAAAAAAAGCCAGTACAATTCAGTTCATCGATTTCATACAGTAAACAATTCTTAAACAACTTTATCACTTTTGACGTTGATAAATCCAGAAGTTTTAACATTTTTACCGTATCGCTGGGACTTGCAAAACGTTTAACCGTTCCTGATGATTTCTTTGTATTATCACAATCTGTAAGTTACCAACATTATGATTTGAATAATTACAATACAGGATTATTTACTTTTGGAAACGGATCTTCAAGAAACCTGGCTTATACCGTAGGACTTTCAAGAAGCAACAAAGGGGTAAATCCAATATTCCCAACTTACGGTTCTGAATTTAGTATTTCTGCAAAATTCACACCTCCTTACTCTTTATTTAACGGAGTTGATTATGGAGATTTAGAAAATCAGGAAGCTTACAAACTAAAATATGATCCAGATGCAGGATTAACAATTGACAACAGCAATGGAATTCCTACAGAAAACGACTATCTCAAAAGAACAAGTTCAGGAACTTATTTGAGAGCAAACTCTGCATCAGACGCTTCTGCTGATAACGCCAAAGTAGATCAAAAAAAATACAATTGGTTAGAATATTATAAAATTAAGTTCAAAGCGGATTGGTACACCAAAGTTTATGGTAAATTTGTTCTAAGAACATTAACTGAATTTGGATTCCTTGGTGCATACAACCAAGAGAGAGGTTTAGTTCCTTTTGAAAGATTTTTTGTGGGTGGAGACGGTATGGCAAACTTTGCAATGGATGGTAGAGAAACCGTTCAGTTAAGAGGATATCCTAACAGCTCATTAACACCACTTCAAAATGGAGCACAAGTTGGAGCCACAGTATATAATAAATTCTCTATGGAATTGCGTTATCCTATAACATTAAAAGCAGCAGCATCTATTTATGCACTGGCTTTTCTGGAAGCAGGTAATGCCTTTAACAATTTCAAAACCTACAATCCGTTTGACATCAAACGTTCAGCGGGACTTGGTTTAAGAGTATTTATGCCGGCATTTGGATTACTAGGAATTGATTTTGCGCATGGATTTGATGCCTTACCGGGATTAAATACTCCAAACGGATGGGAAACTCATTTCATTATTGGGCAACAATTTTAAAAATTGCTTAACTGATTTTCTAATACTTTAAAGTTATGAGAAAACATTTTTTATTGCTATTTTTAGCCGCGATTGCTGCAAACAGCCTTCATTCGCAAACTCGTGGAAACAGAGTGGGTTTTATTGACATGGAATACATTTTACAAAATGTAAAGAGTTATAACGAATCTAATTCGCTGTTAGAAGAAAAAGCAGAAAAATGGAAACAGGAAATAGAAGCTAAAAAACTAGAAATCAACAAGGTCAAAGAGGCACTCACCGCAGAGAAAGCTTTATTAACCAAATCATTAATCGAAGAAAGAGAAACAGAAATCAGCTTTCTGGAAAATGAACTATTAGAACTGCAACAAAAAAGATTTGGCCCAAATGGTTTACTGATGAGTCAGAAAACCTTATTAGTAAAACCAATACAAGACCAGGTTTTTACAGCAGTTCAGGATATTGCCGAAGCAAAAAAGTATGATTTCATTTTTGACAAATCCTCTGATTTAACGATGATTTTTGCCGACAAAAGATTTGACATCAGCGATCAGGTACTACGAATCATTACCCGAACTGAAAAAAGAGAACAGCTAAGCAAAAAAGAATTAGCAGCCGAAGAAGAAAAGGAAAACAAAGAAGATGCTATAGACGACAATCCAGGTCTTGCTGAAAGACAAAAAATCTTAGACGAAAGAAAAGCGGCAAGAGACAAGATAATGACCGACAGAAAAGCAGCCGTAGAACAAAAGAAAAAAGAATACGAAGAAAGAAGACAAAAAATCTTAGACGAAAGAGCCGCCAAAAAAAATGGCACGATTTCTGAAACAGCTAAAACAGAGGTTCAAAAAGTTGCAACTCTGGACGCTCCAACTGAAACTGAAATAGCCAAACAAAAGGCAGCAGATGCTAAAGCGAAAGCAGTTGAAGAAAGAAACAAAACAATTGAAGACCGTAAAAAAGAATTAGAAGAAAGAAGACAAAAAATTCTGGATGACAGAGCCGCAGCTGCTGCCGCAAAAAAAACAACAAGTTCGAGCGATACTAAAACTGAAGTTGTAAAAGACACAACAAAACCATCGCAAACGGAAGCAGAATTAGCCAAACAAAAAATAGAAGAAGCTAAAACAAAATCTCTGGAAGAAAGAAAAAAAATTATTGAAGATCGCAAAAAAGCATTAGAAGAAAGAAGATTACAAATTATTAAACAAAGAGACTCTATCAAAGCTGCTAGAGAAGAAAAATTAAAACAATAAATTAATTACTTAATATTTTAAAACCAATGAAACAAATTAAAACTTTATTAATTGCTGCTCTTTTCGTTTTTGGAGCAAACCAAACCATCAATGCACAAGCTAAGGTTGCCCATGTAGATACAGGTGAAATTATGTCAAAAATGCCGGCTATGCTTGATGCTCAAAGTCAATTAGAAAAATTAAGCACTACATACGACGCCGATTACAAAAAAATGGTAGAAGAATATCAGGCTAAATTAAAAAAGTATGAGGCTGAATCTACAACTGTAACTGAAGCTGTAAACACTGAACGTGGTAAAGAAGTTCAGGATATGCAAAAAAGAATTGTTGATTTTAGAGATAACGCTCAAAAAGAATTACAACAAAAAGAATCTGATATTGTAAAACCATTAATGGAAAAAGTGAGAGCTGCAATCCAAAAAGTAGGTAAAGCGAAAGGTTTCCAATATATTTTAGACAGTGCTAATCTTTTATTAGCTGATGGTCCAAACATCACCGCTGACGTTAAAAAAGACTTAGGATTCTAATCCACAATCTTATAAAATCAAAAAAACCGCTCTTTTATCTACACAGAATTGAGCGGTTTTTTTTATGCGTTATTTTTAGGAAAATTAATCTGTAGCTATTAAATTTGTTTCAATGGACAACAACAAACCAATAGGTGTTTTTGACTCCGGCATAGGAGGAACTTCAATCTGGAAAGAGATTCATAATCTTTTACCAAACGAAAAAACCATTTACTTAGCCGACAGCAAAAACGCTCCTTATGGTGAAAAATCCAGAGAAGAAATCATTAGGTTAAGCATGAAAAACACGGATTTTCTGCTTGACATGAATTGCAAACTCATTGTTGTAGCCTGTAACACAGCGACCACCAATGCTATATGGGAATTACGAGCAAAATACGACGTCCCGTTTATAGGCATTGAACCTGCCATAAAACCAGCCGCAATTAATTCCAAAACCCAAATTATAGGCATTCTGGCCACTAAAGGCACTTTGAACAGCGAATTGTTTCATAAAACAACTGAAATGTTCCAGCACATCAAAATCATTGAACAAATTGGCTATGGTCTGGTCGAATTAATCGAAAACGGTCAAATTGATTCAGCGGAGATGAACCAATTATTACATTCCTATTTACAACCCATGATTGAGGCCAACATTGATTTTCTTGTACTGGGCTGCAGTCATTATCCGTATCTCATCCCTCAAATAAGAACTATTCTTCCCGATCATATTCAGATAATCGATTCCGGTTTGGCCGTGGCAAGACAAACACAAAATCTATTAAGCCAAATCGGTTTTAATAGTGACAATAACAACCAGCCCATTTTTTATACGAATACCAATCCTAAAGTGCTGCAAAACATTTTAGGTGACAAGTATAATGTACAAGAAAAAGATTTTTAAACTATTCTATTTTTCTTTTTACAAACCAAATTCCGTCCAAAGACAGATTAAGCGATATTTTGTGATAATTCTCTTTTATCAATCCATTGCTAATCCTTCCTTTTTGTCCGTATGAATACGAAATATTAAGTGCCGAAAACGTATTTTCGATAGGCAGAGAAATCCCAAAAGAAACCGCCTTATTTTCAATTCGTTTATTGTCTATTTCTAAAAAACCGCTATCATAATTCAACCCGGCCGAGAACTGAACCCTATCAAAATAATTCCTTAGATTTTTTCCTTTTCGAAAAGAAAATCCTAGTTTAAACTTATCCTGATTGAGATAACTTCCATACATTGCATTCTGATTGGTATTTTCCCAAAAAGCTTTCTCATAATCGGCGCTTATGCCAAATTTGTTCTTAAACATTTTATGAAAACCAACTGAAAATTCGGTTGGTAAATAGTAATCATCTACATCGGAACTGGCTTGAGATTCTATTGTATTGGAAGCTTCCAGATCAGCGTTATAACTCACCACCGATTGAACCTTTGTAGCATTGACCTGCGAAGGTGATTTAAAATTAGCACCGATGGTAAAAGTAGAATCAACCTTAAATTGTGCGCCCACATTTAACCGAACACCACTATAACTGGATTCCTTATCAATTGTAGTAACCGAATTACCAATTAAATACTCCCTGTTATCCGTTGTACTTCCAAAAAGCACTGAAGTAACTAAACCCAAAGCTAATTTTTTACCAATTCGATGTCCGTAAGAAATATCAAAATTGTTCAAACCTCCAGTTCCTGTTGCACTCAAAGTATATTCTTCATTGCTATCCTGTATTGGCAATTTATAATCCGATATTTTAAATCCTGCACTGGAATATGGTTTCAAAGAAAGACTAACCGCTGATTTTGAACTCAATGGAAAAGCAAATGCAATATGTGAAAACTGTACGTTATTTCGATTTTCTTTTTTAGACAAATTTTGATAGGAAGTTTGAATGGCCTTCCCTCCTACATCAAACAAAAAGTGATTTTGATACATAAATCCTAAAGAAGCCGGATTCAAATTATTAATAAATCGCTCCGATGGCAAGGCTACTCCCGAAGAACCCATAGCTGAAATGGCTCCAAAATCAGAATCATACAAACTTCCTAAACCATAAATCGAATAAGGAGAACTGGACAAACTTTGTGAAAATGTGCTAAAAGAAGCCATCATCAAAAAGAATAAAAAGGTGATTTTATTTTTCATCTAATAAGAGATATAATAAATTTTCAATTGAATTTTATTTCCGATATTTTTTTGATTCCCTAAAACCAATCTGTTAACCGCCTTAGAAATATTGGGAATAGTTAAAATAAGTGCCGACCTGTCATCGGATTGCTTCGTCATTTCAGTTTGCATAAAAGTCCCCAAAGGAATACTGTAACCAATATTTTCATCAAATTCATCTTCGGTTTTATTCAGCACAGCATAAATAGGAGTTCCAGCCGCCGAATTGAGTGTACCCCCTATTCGGTTTAACTGATCGGCAACAAATACATTTAATGAATCTGCCAATGGATAAGTTTTAGAATAGGTATTATTCACCGGACGAATAATTAACTGAGCATCAACAATAGCACCTTTTTCGGTTATGTATTTTAATTCTTTTATATTCGGAAAATCAACTCTGCAAGCCAGTCCGGTTCCCGATTGAATAAAAGATTGATTAGCAGTTAAATTTGCTGACAAACGCCCTGTAGTTCCGGGTAATTCACTTAAAACAGTACCCGTCCGGTCTAAGGAAATTCGATTAAACTGTTTCGCATAATCACTAATGGTAAATTCTTTTAAAATTGAGGTTTCCGAATCGGTTACTTTTTTTGAATAATAGAGCTGAAGTTTACTTGTAACTCCATACCCTATTACACAGCCTGAAGTTGTTGTCAGTGATTGAATAGTCAGCCCCTTAAAATACTCCACAAACTCTTCCTGAGTAGTAATTTCTCTCTTCTTGAGTTTTTGAAAAAGAGCATCCCCAAAAGTATTATCCAATTTAACAAAAATAGAATCCTGCCGGAGTGGCTGTGGCAAAAATGAAGCTGTACCTAAACTCACTACGTCATAACTCAAACTCGAATTATTATAAAAATTATCATCTTCTGAATTAGGCTTCACTTTTTGCAATAAACGATGAACACTAATAGATTGTACTTTGGTAGTATCACCATAATAATACTTATCCGGGATTAAAACCATTCGAATGGAATCAAAAACATAATTAGCTCCTTCGGTATCCGAACTGGTTGTTTGTAAATTATAACCCGAAGATGTGAGCTCGAAATAACTGTCTGATTTTACTTTTCCAAAAATGGGATCATCATAATTCCCTAAAAGTATTCTGCTTTGATTAGACGTAACCAAGGAATCAAAATTGATGGTCGAAACTTCAACCGTTGCAGTATCAATCAAAATCACTTTATTAGTCACCGATAAATTATCTGAACCCACTACAAATTCTCCCGCATCTACATCAGAATCACACGAAACAAAAAGCACTCCAACAAACAATAGGATAAACAATCTATACATATAACATTTTTGGACAAATATAGCAGAGCACTATTTACAAAGCCTAACAACATATACAAGCGGGGATTTTGCGTCTATAAAAGCTGATTTTTAATCTACAAAACAATAAGCGCCATGCAAATTGAATTCAACCGGACAAATCCTCAATTTGTCTATAAAAAACAGTCATCCATATATCTTCTTTTTTTAAAATAGACAGAGCAGCTACTTTTGGCTCAATAAAAAAATAAATGAAGTTAAAAGTAATTACAACTCTGATTTTTATGATGTCAATTCCTGAGATAACTGCCCAAAGCAACTATTCACTTGAATTGAATTTAAAGACAATTCCAACCCGGGAAATCACCAAAAATGAATCCGGAATTGGCTTTTATTTTCATCAAAATTTAGATTCCAAAAACAAAATCACAAACAGTCTGACATACAAAAACAGTAGTTTGAATTATAGTTTGCACAATGATGTTTCCGAAAACAACAATAAATACAACTGGATAGAAAACAAACTGGTATTGACACATCAAATAAACAATAAAATCAATTGGGATTTAGAATTGAAAACTGTAGCTTCTTTTGAAAATAAATTAAATATCCCTGACATCACCCTCCTTGGAGGTGCAGGAATTGGTTATGCTTTTAACGAAAAAAACAACATCCATCTGGGAGTACAAAGAATGACCGTTTTCGGCAAAGCTCAAATACTTCCTACGTTTGCTTTTCAGAGTCAGTTCAATTCCAATACATCCATTGAAATCGGATTCCCAAATTCAAGCATTCGCTATTCCAATAATGAACGAAACGCTTTCCGACTAACAAACGTATTTGATGGTGAATATTACAATCTGGATCAGCCAAAAGTGATCAATAATCTAAGCGCAACTAAAATAAGTTTCTCCCAGATGACCACTGCATTAGAATATGAGAGAAATGTTGACAGCAACTGGTATATGAGTTTTCAGGGAGGCTATCAATTTGACAAAAAATACACATTAACAAACAATAGAGGAACAACAAAATATAATTTCGACGCTAATGATGGTTTCCTCTTTAACATTGGCATAAAATACAAACAGTAACAAATAAAAAAATTATGGCTATTTTAAAAGGAAGAACGTTAATCACCATGCTGTTCATGGGATTAGTATTTGTGGGTTGCAGCAATGACGATGAAGAAGAATTATTAGGAAACTGGATTAAGAAATCTTCATTTGACGGTCCTGCCAGATCCAGTGCAAGCAGTTTTGTAATAGGTTCTTATGCTTATGTTGCTACAGGATACACGGGTGATGAGTACTTAAAAGACCTTTGGGCATACAATTCGGATGGCGATTATTGGGAACAAAAAGCCGATTTTACAGGAGTGGCACGAAGTTCTGCTTCCGGATTTGAGTTAGACGGAAAAGGATACATAGGTCTTGGATACGACGGAACCAATAAACTAAAAGATTTCTTTCAGTATAATCCGGACACGAACAGCTGGACTCAAAAAGCTGATTTTGCCGGAAGTGCACGCTATTCGGCTGTAGGATTTCAAGTGGGAGGAAAAGCCTATTTTGGAACCGGATATGACAACAACTTCCTAAAAGATTTTTATCAATACGATGCTAATACCGACAGTTGGACACAGGTTAATGGTTTTAGCGGAAATAAACGACGTAATGCTTCGGTTTTTATTATTGACAACAGAGCTTATCTGGTAGCAGGAATCAACAACGGCACTTATCAGGTCGATTTCTGGATGTTTGACCCAAGTACCGAAACCTGGACTAAAAAACGTGATATTGACCAGGACGATGATGACGATGAAACATACAACGACGATTATGTAATTACTCGTTCTAACGCATCGGCATTTTCAATAAACGGATTAGGATATCTGGCTTGTGGAGAAAGTTCTAAAACCATTTGGGAATACAATCCCTCAACTGATGTTTGGCAAGAAAAAACAGCACTGGAAGGAGCAGGAAGAACCGATGCAATAGGATTTTCAATCAACGAAAGAGGTTTTGTACTATTAGGAAGATCAGGTTCTTCTTATTATGATGATGTATGGGAATTTAAACCACTGGAAGAACAAAATGACGATGATAATTAACACAAACACAAAATTCTTCCGGAATCACATCCGGAAGAATCGTTTATTCTTTGCGTCAATAAGCTGTTTACTACTTTTAATAGCCTGTAACAACAAACAAGACTTGAGCTTAGAATCCATAAAAACACCAACTGGCTGGGGATATGTGATTAAAAAAAATGACAAAATTATGATCAGACAATCTATAATTCCTGTCATTCAAGACGTCAAATCATTTGAAAATGAAGAAGATGCACTGAAAACAGGGAATTTGGTTTTAGACAAATTGAAACAACAAACATCACCCACAATTACAAAAAAAGATTTAATTTTATTGTCAATTAGAATCTAAATGAACATAGAGGGAATTACAAACAACAATACTAACAAAATACTGATACACAGTATTATTTGGTGCTTTTTAATAATTGCCTCCTTACTGCCGTTTTATCAAAATTTCACCAGCATTAATGCCGAATTTTATATCCAATGGTCCAGTGGTATTGTATTGTTTTATGCTAACTACTTTTATTTTGTACCCAAATTACTTTTACAAAAAAAACACACAGCATATTTAGCAATAATAGTAAGCCTTGTTACGATTTTAAGCTGTATTAAAATTTTCTATTTCAGCCCTGATTTTCATAAACCGGAAATGGCTCAAAGAATATTTGACATTAATGGAAAAGAAATCATTCGGGATAAAATTTTTCAAAAAAAACCTCCATTTTTCTTTAAATTTTTTCCTTCTTTATTTTATTTATTCATTGTTTCGATTAGCACTTTAATCAAAACACTTTCAGAATTTTACACTAACGAACAAAACAAATTAATTTCTGAAACCAATAAAACATCAACAGAATTAAACTATTTAAGAAAGCAAACTAATCCACATTTTCTGTTCAATGCCTTGAATAGTATTTATTCATTAGCCTATAAAAAATCCGATTTAGTTCCGGATGCTATTGTAACTTTGTCCGAAATGATGCGTTATATGTTGTATGAAACCGACAACAAAGCTGTATCTTTAGAAAAGGAAATCAACTATATTAAAAACTATATTGATTTACAAAAATTGCGATTAAACAACATCGAAAACATCTTTTTAAACATTCATGGCGATACCAGAAACAAATTAATTGAGCCTTTATTACTGATTTCGTTTATTGAAAATGCTTTTAAATATGGAACCGATTATAAAGGAGCCGCTTTTGTAAAAATCAAAATCAGTATAGAAAATAATATCCTGGATTTTTGGATTGAAAATAAAATTGAAAACCAAATCAAAGACCCAAACAACTCCGGAATTGGTTTAACCAATATTAAAAACAGACTGAATATTTTATATCCAAACGCACACCAACTGGCTATTGAACAAACGGATAACAAATACAGCGTTCATTTGAATTTAGAATTAGAAACATTGGAAAAATAAACATGATGAAGTGTGTAATTATTGATGACGAACCCTTAGCGGTTGATTTAATCAAAGAGTTTGTAAGCAAAGTAGAAAGTCTCGAACTCATCAATACTTTCAATAATGCTATTGATGCCATCGCGATGATTAATACTTCCAATGTGGATTTGATTTTTTTAGATATAGAAATGCCACATTTTTCAGGTATCGATTTCCTAAACGCCATTGACAAAAAACCTTTAGTAATTTTCACAACAGCTTATTCCGATTATGCTGTAGAAGGATTTAATCTTGGCGCCGTCGATTATTTGGTAAAACCAATTCCTTTTAATCGTTTTTTAAAATCGGTTATGAGAGCACAACAACTATTTCTTTCTAATAAAACAGCTCCGACAACTGCTACTCTTCCGACGGCTACTTCTGAAACAGAACCTGATTTTATGTTTGTGCGTTCAGAATACGAAAATGTAAAAATTAATTTTTCAGATATTTTATTTATCGAAGGATTAAAAGATTATGTAAAAATATACACTACTGATAATAAATACACCCTAACTTTAACCAGCTTAATCAAACTGGAAAACACACTTTCCTCTAAAGGTTTTGCCCGAATTCACCGCTCGTATATTATCAATATCAAATACGTGAAATCCATACAAAAAAACAAGGTATTAATTGCCGACAAGCGAATTCCTATCAGCGAAAGCTACAAAACCGCTTTCTTTGAAAAAATTAATTTGTAATTATTCCTGTTCTTTAAACCAACTGGAATACAACAAATAATTTTCGGCAATACGCTCAATCTCGCCCGCAAAACTAGATTGGTTGATATCTTTTACTTTCTTAGCAGGCACTCCCGCCCATATAGAACCTGAAGTGACCACGGTATTTTGAGTAATTACCGCACCTGCTGCAATAATAGAATTACTTTCGATAGTACAATTGTCCATTACTATAGCTCCCATTCCTATTAAGACATTGTCCTGTACCACACAGCCGTGAACTATTGCATTGTGTCCAATTGAAACATTATTTCCTATTATCGTTGGGTATTTTTGATAGGTACAATGAATAACGGCTCCATCCTGAATATTGACTTTGTTGCCAATTTTGATATAATTCACATCACCTCTTACTACTGCATTAAACCAAACACTGCAAGAAGCTCCAAAAGTAACATCGCCAACAATGGTAGCATTTTCAGCTACATAACAATCCTCAGGAATACTGGGTGATTTCCCTTTAACCGCTTTTATTATCATTTCTAAGTGTAAATTATTTTATACAAATGAATTTATATTAAAGTTCTCCCGATAGTTCGGGACTGGTGTAATGCCGATGTAATATGAAAATAGTACTATGCATTGGACTATTGAATATACAATCGGTATTAGTTGATTGCAGGACAGTGACATTCGTATTTTTCACGTTTGCAAAACAAATTAAGACCTAATGTAATTTGGTGAAAACCACCTGTACCAAATTTCACATCTCCTCCCAATTGAGAATAGGTATAAGCAAACATAAAATTATTGTAGTTCACACCTAAAATAGGGGTAATAGACTGGTATCTTTGTCTTGATGTTCCATTGCCGTTGTTAAATTCAGCTCCGTCAAAACTGGTTCTGTACGACAAACCGGCCCATAATGTACCAAAATCCATGGCTTTGTATGCTTTCATATTAAGATCAATAGCCTTTTCAGTAGTTTGGCTAGTATATTGAAACAACACCGAAGGTTCCCATAAAATTCGGTCTCTGTCACCAAAAATATAGCCTGTGCTTAAAATAAATTTTCTCAAATTATCACTTTCATATCCGGAATAAATCTTACGTCGGGTTTCAATTGCATTTTTAATAGTTCCGTGTACATAAAAATCCAAATAGTTGTAAGACATCCCAATATCTACATTAAAATAAGACGCTTTTTGAACAATTGTCCCGTCAACTATTGGATCAAAATCTCCTGATTGTATAAAAGAAGTCTCATCCAACTGACTTTGAATCAAACCTCCGCTAATACCAAAAGACAACTGATTCAAATCGATTTCATCTCTGGAAAACATCAAATGATAAGCATAAGTCAGTTTCATTCCTTTTTGAGAATGATAACCATTTTTATCATTGAAAAGAATAATTCCTCCACCGGCTTTCTCGCCTATTCTGCCGTTATAACTTAAGGTTTGAAGCGAAGGTGCATCTTCCTGGTCAAACCATTGTTTACGGGCTGTTAATCTCAGTTTAGCACAATTAGAAGCTCCTGCCATCGAAGGATGCAGCAGGTAATAATTATCTGAAAGATAATCTGAATATACAGGAATACCTTCCTGAGAATAGGAATACAAACCAATAAAAAAACAGATTAAAAAATAGTTGAATTTAGTATTCATGTAATAGATTATATTCATCAGGATGCTTTATAAAACAACCAAAACTTTAGCCAAAAACTAAAGTTAAGTTAATTTATTCATTAATAATCCAAATATAGTTAATCATAGAAAATAACTTTACTAAATTTGTAAAAATTTACAAAAATCATGACAAAAATAACCGTTAAAGAAACACAAAACCCTACGATATTAAAGTTTGAATTTGAGGATTTTATTACCAGAAACGAAAGTTTTGAGTTTAAAAACATAGATGAAGCCAAATCTTCTCCTCTTGCCCAACAATTATTTTATTTACCATTTGTAAAAACCGTTTATATTTCGGGCAATTTTATTGCTATCGAAAGATTCAGCATTGTAGAATGGGACGATGTTAAAGAAGCTGTTGCTGAGCAAATTGAAAACTTTGTAAACAATGGAGGTGTCATTATTAACCTTGATGACAACAAACCTAAAAAACAACCCATTACAGTTTACGGAGAAACAACTCCAAATCCTTCGGCATTAAAATTTGTAGTAAGCAGAATGCTGACTAAAAACGCAGTCGAATATAAAAACATCGACCAAACTGCTTCTTCACCATTGGCAAAAGAATTATTCAAATTTCCTTATGTGAAAGAAATTTTCATTGATGAAAATTATATTTCTGTAACCAAATACGACTTAAACAGCTGGGACGAAATTACCTTAGAACTAAGAACTTTCATCAAACAATATATTGAAAATGGCGGAATTGTACTTGATGACAGTGTTGTAATCAATGCCGAAAAGCAAGAGCAAATTAAAAACGAGGAGTTCGAAAAACTGGATGTTACTTCGCAACAAATCATCAATATCTTAGAAGAATACGTAAAACCCGCAGTAGCTGCCGACGGTGGAAATATTGCTTTTGAATCTTATGACGAAGAAAGCAAAACAGTAAAGGTAATTCTTCAGGGAGCTTGCAGTGGCTGTCCTTCTTCAACTTTTACCTTAAAATCAGGAATCGAAAACATGTTGAAAAGCATGCTAAATGATGACAGAATTCAGGTTGAAGCTATTAATGCTTAAAACAGCCCCTCTTAAAAAGCAAAAAGCGTTTCGATTGAAACGCTTTTTTTATGATCTCGAATCAGAATATAACATTTAGTTTATCATTCCGATGAAGGAGGAATCTCATCAAGTTGATCACACAATGGAGATCACTCCTTTTTTTGATTATCACCTCATTTCCCGATTCAATTTGATGTTGGTTATTGGCTGATAAACCAACGGAATTTGTTCTATTTCAACATCTGATTTTTCTAATCCGAACGCTTTCTCATCACTTACTCCCAAACGTTTCAAGAAGAAATAACCATTCAACAAAAGACCTTCACGCAAGGCAAATTCGTTTTCAATTGACAAAAATTTCTCGATAACAACAAATTTAAAATCGGGTTCATTGTTGTATTTGCTGGATCCATCTGATCTAATATGCAAATTGAGCTCTTTATTGGCTACTAATTCTTTGACAATATATTTGAAATACAATTCCGTTTTAGGCTGAATCCTGAAACCAACATTAATATTTACCTTAATCACTTTATCCTCAACCAATTCAGACACATCATAAGACAACGTAAAAGGGTCTTCGGTGCGATTAATATGTAAAAACCAATATACATCCGCTCGTTTCGGTTTTTTGGAAAAAATAGATTTGATGATTTTTTCTTCTATTTCATATCTTCTGTCGGCTTTAGAAAGATAAATTAAATGGGTTGCAAATTTAGGAATAGCATCATCCTGACTTAACTCGGCCAGTTGAGTACTATACTTGCCTAATTGTACAAATTGAGTGAATTTGTTATTGATTTTTCGGGCAAAATACCAAACATACATTACTATAAAAATAAACAATTCAAAAAATAAAAACATCCAACGTTCCTTAATTTTAGCCACATTGGCAATAAAAAAAGAAATTTCTATAGCCCCAAAAACAGTAAGAAATAAAATAACATATATTTTTTTCCATTTTAATCGGTAATAAATAAAATAGCTTAATAACAGGGAAGTCATCATCATTGTTATGGTAATAGAAAAACCATAAGCCGCTTCCATGTGAGCGCTTTCTTTAAAATAAATCATCATTAAAACACAACCAAACCAAAGTATCGCATTGATACTTGGAATGTAGATTTGACCTTTACTATCACTGGGTTGTCTTACAGTAACTCTTGGCCAGAAATTAAGATTCATAGCTTCACTAATTAACGTAAAACTACCACTTATCAATGCTTGCGAAGCTATGATTGTAGCACAGGTTGATATCATAATACTAGGAAGCAAAAACCAAGTAGGTATGATTTCAAAGAATGGGTTTCTGCCATTTAACAATGGCTCTCCCTGATGCATCAACCAGGCTGCCTGCCCTAAATATGCAATAACTAAACTTATTTTTACATAAATCCAGGTAATACGAATGTTTTTAATTCCACAATGTCCTAAATCAGAGTATAAAGCTTCAGCTCCTGTTGTACAAAGAAAAACAGCACCTAACAACCAAAACCCATTGGGATAATTAACTAATAAATCATAGGCATAATATGGATTTAATGCCTTCAAAATATCCGGATGATGATTGATTTGATTGATTCCGGCAACAAATAACATGGTAAACCAAACAGTCATAATAGGACCGAAAGTCTCCCCTATTACCTGTGTCCCAAAACGCTGGAAGAAAAATAATAACGACAAAATAGCTACCACAATGCCTATGGTCAAAAAATTACCCGGGATAATTGTGTTTTCCAACCCCTTAACCATACTCAGTCCTTCAATAGCTGATGAAACAGAAATGGGTGGTGTAATAATACCATCAGCTAATAAAGTGGTCGCTCCCAGTATCGTTGGGATTACTAATTTTTTACCATAGCGTCTCACTAATGCGTAGAGAGAGAAAATCCCGCCTTCTCCCTGATTATCGGCTCGAAGGGTGAGCCAGATATACTTGATGGTGGTTTGAAAAATCAAGGTCCAAAACACACAGGAAACTCCACCATAAACCAACATTGTATTAATCTCTTTGGTGCCAATTATTGCTTTGAAAACGTATAGCGGACTCGTTCCAATATCTCCGTAAATAATCCCAAGTGCGACTAAAAGAGACGCAATTGTTACCTTATTTGCAACTCCATTTTTTGTTGTATTCATTATATATTTGATTAAAAATTCTAATGATACAAAGTTCAACCAAATGGTATTTACAGAATATAAAGATAAATATGCCTGATATAAAGATTTTATAAAGATTAACTAAAGCGATAGCCCACGCCACTTTCTGTAATAATGTGCTTAGGCTGATTTGGATTTTCTTCTATTTTTTTACGCAGTGTTGCAACAAAAACTCTCAGATATTGGGTTTCGGTCTGATAACCAATACCCCAAATCTCCTTTAAAATATACTGATGGGTCAAAACCCGACCTTCGTTCTTCATAAAAAGAGCCAATAAATTAAATTCGGTAGAAGTAAGTTTAACTATTTCGTTGTTTCGCTTTACTATTCGTGCTCCAAAATCTATTTGTAAATCATCACAAGAAAGAATACTACTGTCATTATGTAATTGGTTTCTACGAATGGCCGAACGAATTCGGGCAAGAAGTTCGGCAGTTCTGAAAGGTTTTGTCAAATAATCGGTAGCACCGTTATCAAGGGCTTTTACAATATCTTCTTCACTATCCTGAACCGACAGTATAACAATTGCCTTATTGTACCAAGCACGGAGTTCTTGAAGAATTTCGTGACCACTTTTATCAGGTAAACCAATATCCAGTAAAATTAATTCAGGGGGATGATTCACGGCTAAAATCATCCCTTCTTTTCCTGTTTCAGCAAACCAGACTTTGTAGTCGTTACTCTCTAAAGTTATTTCGAGTAATTTTCTAATTGGTGCTTCATCATCAATAACCAGTATTTCTGCTTTATTCATTTTTGAGATGATTTAAATAAGACGTTTCTGCCAGTATACTTATAGTGAAGCAAGCCCCGGAATGATTTGGATTATTTTTTAATACAATTGTTCCGTTGTGCGCTTCAACAAAACCTTTTACTATAGACAAACCCAGACCGCTTCCTCCTGTTTTTGTATTGGGTAAACGATAAAATTTATTAAATACAAATGGAATTTCTTTCTCAGGAAAACCATTTCCGTTATCCGAAACGGAAAACACACAACAATCTGATTGATACTGAACATCAATTGTTATAATGGTATTTTCAGGAGTATATTGTATCGCATTGGTGACTAAATTTTGAATAATTTCTTCAATCAACCCAGTGTCTAATTTGAATAATGGCAGTTGTTCATTTGGAGTAAAATGAATGGTATGATTGTGTTTAGTAGGAGTATTTTTCTGAATAAGAGTACAAATAAGTTCATTTATATCACACCAATCCTCTTTTAGTTTTAACATCCCCGTTTCCAGTCGGCTCATGTTTAATAAATTTTCAACTTGTCCATTGAGTCGAATACCTGCCTTATCAATTTCTTCCAATAATTCTGCCTGATTAGTTTCAGAAAGTTTGTTTTTATTTTCTTTCAGAATATCGACAGAACCAATAATAGTAGCAATTGGAGTTCGCAACTCATGAGAAAGTGAATTCAGCAAGGTATCATAAAGCTGTAATGTTTTTACTTTTTCTTCCTTTTCACGTACTTTATTTTCGGCTTCCCTGATTTTAAAAGTAAAAACAGCACTTACTAACGCAATGATAAGATACATTAAAAACAACAGGATATTTTCAGTATCCGTAATGTGAAATGTAAAAAGTGGCTCAATAAAGAAATAGTTTAAAATCAAACCGCTCAGAACAGCCGTCAGTAACACAGGAAAAATATCAAAAAGCATCGCTACAAACGAAACAATCATTAACAAAACGAGAGCTGTAATACGATAATCAATATATTTTGACGAAAAAAAACAAATTACAGATACTACAAATATTAATATTATGCTAATCAAGCATTGCTTTACTATGGAGTACTTTTGGGCTTTAAATTTTATCAAAATAAGATTAAAATAACTTATTATTTTTTAGAAGTCGTAATCATGAAATCTTTCAAGTAATAAGGCTCAAAATAAGCTACATCTACAAAATCATTCTTTAAAAATTTATCATAACTCAATGCGCTCATCTCTTTTGCAGACGGATATACAATTTCATCCAAAAACACAAAATTCTCTTTAGTTAAAACCGTTTTACATTTCCCGGCACAATCACCCACAAAATACAAGGTTTCCTCAAATTCCTGAAAAGAATCTTCCGTGATAACCTCTGCAAGAATAGCTCTTTTTGATTCTAAATTGCTCGAAAAAACAGCGCTATAGACTTCCATTCTTCGGGCATCTAACATCGGAACAATTAACCCTTTTTCAATCTTTGCCTGAGCTGCTAATGATTGCAAGGTATCCACAGCAATCAACGGAATCCCCAGAGCATAACACAAACCTTTTGCCGCCGAAACGCCTATTCTAAGTCCAGTGTAAGAACCCGGTCCCTGACTTACCGCTATAGCAGCCAAATCAGAATAGCTGATTCCCGCTGCTGCAATGCTTTCTTCAATAAACACATGCAAACGTTCGGCATGCGAATAACCTTCCTCTGCTATTTCGTTACAAACAATCGTTTTCCCTTCTTTGGCAATGGAAACAGAACATCTTTTAGTAGCCGTTTCTATGTTCAGTATATAGTTCAATGGTATTTATTTTTTTTTTGCAAAGGTCGAAAAAAATTCAAATGTGTCCGAAAAAGAACAGTCTTATTTCTTAGTCTCTTCCGTTTTAAGCTTCACTTTATTGCCTGAATTTAATTCTTTACTTACAGTTGTATAAGGTCCGGTAATGACTTCATCGCCTTTTTTGACACCGCTTATAATTTCAATATTAGTATCGTCCTGAATTCCTGTTTTCACAATCTTAATTTTAGCCTTATCACCTACTTTCAGGAAAACACATTCAAATTTCTTATCACTTTTAGGCGCTTCCTTTTTCTCCTCTTTCGGATCAGGAATTTCTTTATCTGAAATCGCTACAGCCGTCGTATCCGATTTTACAACAACAGCACTAATTGGTACTGCCAAAACATTTTTCTTGGTTTTGGTAATAATATCCACCGTAGCAGTCATTCCGGGTCTGAATGGTGAATAGGTTTCTGGTTTTCCAACTAATAAATCCTGATAAGACTCTTTTTGAATTCGAACTTTTACTTTAAAATTAGTCACCTGATCGGCGGTCAAAGTGGAACTGGCGGAATTAGAAATACTAGTTACAACTCCTTTGAATTGTTTTTTCAAATAGGCATCTACTTCAACATTCGCCAAATCACCAACTTTAATTTTCACAATATCATTTTCATTTACATCTACTTCAACCTCCATATTATTCAAATTGGCTACTCTTAAAAGCTCGGTTCCTGCCATTTGTTGCGTTCCTAAAACGCGCTCACCTATCTCGACATTCAATACTGAAATTGTTCCGTCGGCCGGTGCATAAATGGTCGTTCTCCCTAAATTATCTTTGGCTTCATTAACAGAAGCCGAAGCACTCTGCACATTGTAATAAGCCGACTGTCTGGTTGCTTTTGCAACCTCAAATGAGGCAATAGATTTATCCCAGTCTGATCTTGAGATTACTCCTTTTTCATACAAGGTTTTATTTCTTTCGTAATTGGCTTTAGCTTCTTTGAAACTGGCTTCGGATTGAGTCAAACCAGCTTTTGTTCCGGATAAATTAGAAACCGAACGATTGTAACTTGAGGTATATAAATCAGGATTTATTTTTACTAACAAATCCCCTTTTTTAACCACCTGACCTTCTTTTACATTCAACAAAATGATTTCGCCAGAAACTTCCGGTGCAATTTTCACTTCGATTTCAGGTTGAATTTTCCCGGTTGCCGAAACGGTCTCTACAATAGTCATAGGCACAATTTTGGCGGTTTCTATTTCTTTGACATCGTCTTTATTTCCAAAAACACCTTTTTTCCCAAAGTATAACAATGAACCAATTACAACTACAAAAACAGCAGCAAGGATATAAATATTTTTTTTAGACATAACTTATTTATTTTTTTATGATGGGAATTCCAAAGTAGAATTCTAAAATTTTAGTTTTAAAAATATAATCGTATTTGGTTCTTATTACTTCCGATTGCGCATTGGCCAACAGCGTTTGCGACTGACTCAATTCGAAAGCATTCATCAAACCTACTTCAAATTTTTCTTTTGAATAATTATAAGACTGCATTCTGGCATCTAAGGCTTCAATTGCCGATTCATAGGCTTTCAAAGCTCCCTTAGCATCGGTAAAAGCGGTATAAACATTACGCTGCAAATCCAATTGTTGTTGTTCTAAAGCAATTTTAGATTTTTCTAAATTCACCTTATTTCGCTCCACATTATTACGAACAGCAAAACCACTAAAAATAGGAATGTTCAATTGTGCACCAAAAGACTGACCTTTGTTATCATTAAACTGATCCATAAATTTAGGAGGCGGCTGCGTTCCTATAATAGCACCGGTGTTGTCTCTAAGAGCAATATCAGCATAAGAAACACGGCTGTTAAAATTATAAAAACCTCTTAAAGTGGGTTGATAAGCCGCTCTTGCTATAGCCACATTTTTTTCGGCAATTTCAAGATTGGTCTGTGCAATTTTCAACTCCACCCGTTGCTGTTTTGCTTTATCATAAATTGATGTTGGCGTTTGCGACAAAAGAGACTGTTCCATTTGAAACTCATTAACATCAACAACATCAAAATTGTCAAAACTATCCAATTGTAATAATTGAGCCAAGCTTAACTTTGCAATCAACAAGGTATTTTGGGCATTAATTACTTTCTGATTATCGGCTGCAATAGTGGCTTTGACGTCCAACAAATCACCTTTGGGCAAATTACCTGCATTTACTAATTCCTGAGTCCGGTTCAATTGTTTATTATCAATAGCCAATTGCTCATTCTGAACCTTTAAATTTTCTTTATTAAACAGCACCTGCAAATAAGCATTAGCTACATTCAGCGCAATATCTTCCTGCATTTTTTGCAATTGGTATTTGGCAGCAACTATAGAAAGATTGGCTTTTCTTAAAGTATATACATTTTGCAGACCTTTGTAAATATCAATCCCAACATTAGCTCCGGCCGAAGTAAACTGAATGGTTTGATTTTGTAAAAGTCCGGTGGTAATATCCTGATTCAAACCAATATTCCAGGAATGAGAAGCACTGGCTGAAACATTAGGTAAAAAACCGCCAAAAGCATCTTTCTTATCAATTTGAGCAGTTTGAATATCCAAATCCGACTGTCTGATGGAAATATTGTGTTCCAAAGCATATTTTACACAGTCTTCTAAGGACCAAAGACGCGATTGTGCATTCGAATAAAAACTAATTATTATAAAAAATAACGAACTATAATATATTTTTGGACTCATATTTATTCGAACTAAATGAAGTAAAGTTACTACACAAAAATAGCTTTTTATAATTAAGAATAATCACAACTTTTAAAAACATTTAACAGTCTAACAAATTAAAATATACTCACTTAAATTAGCCAAGAGAATAAAAGCTTTTTCTAATTTTACAGCCTCAAATCAATCTCATGAAAAAAATTGTCTTTTTAGTTGTTTTCACAAACCTGCTGACCATTATCGGCTGTTCAACATCAAAAAAAATAGCTACTCTAAAACCCGAACCGGACGATGCGAGCCCAATTGTTTACAACAATGTTCCGTCATTTATCAATTTACCTATCAGTATCAAACTAAAAGACATTGAAAATCAAACCAACACAGCACTAAATGGCTTGATATACGAAGACAACAATATTGAGGATGATGATATAGAAATGACAATTTGGAAATTAGGCCCTATCACCATCAAAAATGGCAACAGTACAACTTCAGACAAAATCACCACTGTACTTCCTCTAAAAGCAACCATAAAATACCGTATCGGAACCAAAACAATGGGCGTTTCAATGTACAACACCAAAGAATTTCACCTAAACGGAATTGTCACCCTAAACAGCACCGTAAGTTTAAACAACTGGAAACTCAAAACACAAACAGAGTTAGCCTCTTTAGACTGGAATGAAAGTCCTACTATGAGCATTTTTGGCAAAAATATGCCCGTAACGTACCTTATTAACCCTTCAATCAAATTATTCAAATCTAAAATTGAACATAAAATTGATGCCGCTATTGAAAAATCAACTGATTTTAAGCCTAATGTGCTTTCGGCATTAGAAAAAATATGCTCTCCTTTTCAAATGAATGAAGCCTATGAAAGCTGGCTCCGTATTGTTCCAACCGAAATTTATTCAACAGCTGCTCATTTAAAAAACGAATCTTTTCTATTGCAAATGGGTATGAAATGCAACATGGAAACCATAATAGGGCAAGTACCGGAAACCAAATTCAACCCAAATCAAATTACACTGAAAGCGGTGAGCAAAATACCCAATCAGATTACAGCCAATATTACTGCTGTATCAAGTTATGCCGACGCTTCGAGAATAATAAAGAAAAACTTCGCAGGAGAAGAATTTTCATCCGGCAGCCGAAAAATTAAAGTCGAAGACGTTGCCATCTGGCACAAAAGCGGAAAAATGGTTATTGCCTTAGATTTGAGTGGCTCTTTAAACGGAACAATTTATTTGGCAGGATTTCCAAAATACAATCCTGAGAAAAAAGAAATATACTTTGACGGACTGGATTATGCCTTAGACACTAAAAACAAATTAATGCGCACTGCCAACTGGCTGGCTCAGGGTATTATTTTAAAAAAAATTCAGGAGAACTGCCGCTATTCCATCAAACCTAACCTCGAAGAAGGAAAGAAAACCATGCTCAATTACCTGAATAATTATTCACCAATGCCAGGTGTTTTTGTAAATGGAAAAATGGACGATATTCAATTTCAAAAGATCGAACTAAGCCAAAATGCCATTATCGCTTTTGTAAAAGTAAACGGAGCCATCAACATTACCGTTGACGGTTTTAAATAAACTTACTTCGTTTTATTTTTTCTCATTTGATAAACAAAATAACCAATTACAGCTACTAACAAATAAGGCACCACCATTAAAAAAACAATACCGTCATTGACCGCTTTTGCCTTTTCCACATTAGCATCTCCGGCCAAGGCAGCACGACACATAGCACATTGGGCATAAGAAGAAATTCCAAAAAAGAAAAAACAAATTCCAAAAAGAACAGTCTTCAATTTGAACCCGAGCGCTAGCGAATTGGCGAAGCAATTTAAAATTTGATATTGGGCATTTTTACTTCCAACTTCTAACTTCTGACTTTTAAATTTAGTGAACATAATAAGGAGCAATCATTAAATAAACAATAACACCAGTAACAGCCACATACAACCAGATAGGAAAAGTAATTTTAGCAATTTTTTTATGCTTATCAAACACCTGAGCCAAAGCTCTGACATAGGTAATTAAAACCAGCGGAATAATCGCAATAGACAAGAGTATATGAGTTATCAGAATAAAAAAGTAAACATACTTTACAATTCCTTCACCGCCAAATTTGGTCGAGTCAGAAGTCATGTGATAAGCCACATACATTGCTAAAAAGGCAACTGAACAGGCAATTGCTGTTTTCATCAAATTTTCATGCAATTTAATATTCCCTTTTTTTACTGCAATAACCGCTAAAACCAGCAAGATTGCTGTAATTCCGTTTATTGTTGCATAAATAGGCGGCAGAAACGAAAGCGGCTCAACATCATACCCTAATTTTCTCAAATTAACACCAAAAAGTAAAGCCACCACTAACGGAATTGCTACCGATAATACTACAATCCACTTATTGTATTTTGTTTCTAATTTTTTTTCCATAACCTATTCCGCTAATAACACACTAATATCTTGTTGAATATCTCTAACTCCTGCTTTTTCTAAACCGTCATAATATAAAATCGGATTCCCAAATTCGTCTTTTCGGCAACGGATATTACCATTTTTATCTATCAAAGCAAACATCCCCGAGTGTTCAAATCCACCACTCACTTTACTATTTTCACCTGCATAAAGATTAAAACCTTTGTTGGCCAAATCAAATATGGTTTGCCTGTCGCCTGTTAGAAAATTCCAATTAGACGATTTAACACCTAATAATTCTGCATGCGATTTCAAAACTTCGGGAGTATCGTGTTTGGGATCAATGGTAATAGAAACGATTCCAAAATTAGGATTCCCAAAGAATTTCTTTTCTAAAACCAGCATACTTTGATTCATTTTTGGACAAATGGAAGGACATGTTGTAAAGAAAAATTCCAATACATACACTTTCCCTTTATAAGTAGCATTATTAATTTTTTTATTATCCTGATTGATTAACTCAAATTTTGGAGCCGGTCCAATTTTTACCAAAGACTCTTCCGAACTCATTCCTGAATCCACTTTATCCAAACGATTACCTTTTACAACAGCACCATTTTGAATACGGGAAACAATCTTTGGAACGGCATAAATTCCAAAAATTAAAACAATAAAAGCAATCCCGATGTATGATTTATTTTTTAACATAATTTGTATTTACAGCTTTTTTGTAGCGTTATGATTCTTTTTAAGCGCAGCACGATATTCATAAAGAATAATCTTAAAATCGTCTAACATTTCATTGCTCAATTCTGAAGGATGAAAAGTATTGTAACCTTCCTTATACTCTTTAGCATCTTTTCTTCCTCTTAAATTTCTTTGTTTATCGATTATAAAAACATTAGAAGTCCCCACATTAGCATCTAACTGATGTTCTAATTTTAATTGCTTGTAATAGGATTGTATTTCTTGGGGAGTTGCAAAAACAAAATGCCATTGAGAAACATCTGTAAAATCATCAAAAGCATCCATAATATTTTGAATATCTTTTTCAGTTCCTAACGGACAAACCATTACAAACTGTAAATCCTTAAAAGAATGATAGCGCTGATAAATTTTTTCATTCAAATTAAAAAGATTTCCTCTGTTTTTCAGAATTTCAGTTCCGGAAAACCCCAGAATAGTAATTTTATTATCTAAAGTTACCTTTTCACCTTTTAAAGATTTCCAATCACCTAAATCGGCAACCTTAGGGGTAATTACAGGCAGCTTAGTAAAACTATTCACACCAGAAGCAAAAAAAAGATAAGCAACAATAGGAAGAATAAAGAGGGTAAAAAGAACTATATTTTTTTTCATCAGAGAAAAATTAATTTTAAGTGCAAAAATAAAAAAAGGCACGCAATGCGTGCCCTTTTTTTGAATTAATATAGTGTTAAAAATTCCATTTAATGGTTGAATCTTTAAAAACCCCATAAATATAGTTCCCTTCTGTCAACAGAATGAAAAGCAAGTATAATACAAGAAAAACTACTGGTAAAACTACTGACCATCTAAGACTGGAAGTTTCTCCTTCCATGTGCATAAAAGCCCAAACAATGTAATAAGCTTTAAAAACAGTTAGTATATAAAAAATCCAGTTTAACAAATTCATACCAAGAAAATGGCTGAAATTTAATGACGCAGGTTTATAAATACCTAAAATAACCTCTATAATTGTAACTACTGATAATATCGCGAATACTTTCCAGATTCTAGCAGTGTTTGATTCATGTGCGTGTGACATAATAATAACTTTAAAAAATTAAACCAGATAGAAAACTGTGAAAACAAATACCCATACTAAGTCAACAAAGTGCCAGTATAGCCCAACTTTCTCCACCATTTCATAACTTTTTCTTTTCTCGTATGTTCCAAGCAGAACATTAAAGAATATAATGATATTGATAATAACTCCTGAGAAAACGTGGAATCCGTGGAATCCGGTAATAAAGAAGAAGAAATCAGCAAACAACTTACTTCCGTATTCGTTTCTTTCTAAGTTAGCTCCTTCCACTACATAAGCTGCCTGAGCTAATCTTTCTTCTGATTCGGCTCTGGAAAGAACAGTTTTCTCTTTTTTCTCAGTCAACACCTCAGTTCTAATTAATAAATCAGGGTGCGCTTTAAATCCGGCCTGTACTTCAGCAACTGAGTAAGAAGGCAAATCAGCCTCTTCCATAAACCAGGTTGCTTTACTTCTTGACAACTGAGCTCTTTCTTCCGGTAAAGTCGCAGCAAAATCAGCAAGCGCTACACGCTTTCCGTCTTTATCAACAAACTGCAATAAACTTCCACCTTTTGTTTCGATAGCACCATATTCTCCCTGAATGAAGTTTTTCCACTCCCAAGCCTGAGAACCAACGAAAATCAAACCACCAATAATGGTTAAGAACATATACAAAATTACTTTGTTTTTCTTCATCTGATGTCCTGCATCAACAGCCAAAACCATCGTTACAGAAGAGAAAATCAAAATAAATGTCATTAATGCTACATAATACATAGGAGCAGTAACTCCGTGTAAAAATGGGAAGTGAGTAAACACTTCATCAGCCAAAGGCCAAGTTTCAATAAATTTAAATCTAGAAAAACCGTAAGCTGCTAGAAATCCAGAGAATGTTAAGGCATCTGATACGATAAAAAACCACATCATCATTTTTCCATAACTTGCTCTCATTGGCTCATTGCCGCCTCCCCAAGTTTTTTCTTCACTATTTGCAGTAGTAACTGTCGCTTCCATAAAAGTTATTCGTTAAAAAGTTTCCAAATTTACGTTTTTTTCTTATTTAAAGAAATATAAAAATAAAAATAATAAAACCCACAGCAAGTCCAAAAAGTGCCAGTACATTGCACCTAGTTCTATACCAAGAGTTTGAGTCGAATTGTATTTTTGTTTAAAATGATTATAAATTATAATTAAAAGTGAAATTAAGCCTCCCGCCAGGTGCAATAAGTGCATAAAGGCAATAATATAAAGAAAAGTTACCGTAATAGAACTTCCCTCTCCTGTCATATAATAACCCCTTTCTATGATTTGCCCAAAACCTACAAATTGAGAAACCACAAACAACACTCCAAGAACCAAAGTAGCTAAAAGCATTATTGTAGTTTGAGATTTATTGTCTTTTTGAATTGCTTTCTTTGCCAAATAAAAAGTCACACTACAACCAATTATCACAAGAGTACTAATATAAAAAGCTATTGGCAACTCAAAATCCTTTAACCAATCCACCCTTGATTTACTCACCACAAAAGCACTGGTCAATCCCGCAAACATCATAGTCATACTAATCATTGCAAACAACAAAATCAACTTATAAGACCTTGCCGTTCTTTCTTTTTGCTCTTCAGCTGTCATTGTAACTTCCATAACTATCTTAAAAATTTATCAATTATATAAACCAACTGCAATAATGAAATATACGAAACACTCACCAACATTAATGTTCTGGCGGCTTTTGCTGTTCTAAGCTTATACAAACGAACTGCATAATACAACATCCAAAGCCCCAGTAAAAGAACAATACCAGCCGCTATTTCAGAAATAAATAACTTTCCCGTATATCCAATGGACGGCAACAACGAAGCAACAATTAACCAAACAGTGTATAAAATAACCTGCAAAGCCGTTCCTTTATCTTTTTTCCCTGTTGGCAACATAAAAATTCCTGCCTTCTCATAATCTTCATACAAAAACCAGCCAATTGCCCAAAAATGAGGAAACTGCCAGAAAAACTGAATTAAAAACAAAGTTCCTGCTTCAATCCCAAAATTACCTGTGGCAGCCACCCAGCCCAACATAAACGGAATCGCTCCGGGAAAAGCCCCCACAAATACCGATAATGAAGTAATCGTTTTAAGCGGAGTATAAACACTGGTATATAAAAATATAGAGATTGCCCCAAACATGGCTGTTTTAGGATTAATCAAATACAATAACACAAGTCCAATTACCGTAAGCAAACTGGCAACCACCAGAGCTAAATTAGGAGACATTCTTCCTGACGGCACCGGACGGTTTTTAGTACGATCCATCAAAGCATCAATATCTTTCTCAATTACCTGATTGAATGCGTTTGAAGCTCCTACCATACAATAACCACCCACACAAAGCATCAACAAAACCGACCATTCAAAAGGCTGTGAATCACTAAAACCCAGAAGATAACCCGCAATAGACGAAAACAACACACTAATGGCCAATCCGGCCTTAGTGATTTCTTTAAAATCGGTAAAAATAGATTTCAGGGAAACTGTAGTTGTAGTTGTGCTCAATGCCGTTTTCGTTAGGTTTTTGTAAAACTGCTGCAAAAGTAACGCATCGAAAGGGAATTGACAAAAAACTAATCATAAAATATTGTTGAAGAAAATACTAAACAAAAAATAGATTTTTGCTATCCGACTAAACACCATCATTTCGATTAAGAATATAAAATCATTTTGCCTTTTTGGCATTTGACTTTTTATATTTGTTCCACCAAATTATAAATCCGGTAATTGGTAAAGAAGCACAAACCAAAGAAGCAAAAAAAGCTAAAATCTTTGTATAAATCCCACCTATACTTCCTACATGCAAATCATAATTAAGTGAAGCAACCCGGCTTCCTAATTGTAAATTATTAGAAGATTTCAACTTATCCAGCTGTCCGCTTAACTGATCAAAATAATACCAGTAAAAAACACCTGTTCTGTTTTTTTCAATTCGTACCTGAATTCCCTGAGGTTCTTTAACATCTTTTTCTAATCGAATAGAAAGCTGGTCAGCACTAGAATGTTTTGTCAGCACATAATTCAATCCGTTATCTAAAACTGTCGCAGATTTTTGAGGTACAAACGGAAGTGAAACTTCTTTTTCTTCATTATCTAAGGAATTCAATTGATTCGAAATAGCTTTTTTAAAAGCAGGAAAAGCAAACATCAAACCTGTGAAAGCAAACAATAAGGCAAATAACAAACTGTAAAAACCTAAAACATTATGTAAATCATAATTGAATCGTTTTTTACTTGCCTTAAATTTTATCGAAAAACTATTTTTAATTGTTTTAGGTTTCCATTTTTTTGGCCACCATAAAACAATTCCTGTCAGACACAAAACAGCAAAAAAGATAGTCGAAAAACCAACTATAAAATGACCATAGTTTTTTCCTAAAAGTAAATTCATGTGCAGCTGAAGCACAATTTGAAAAAAATTCATTTTAGTATTTTCAACCACTAGTACTTTTCCGGTATATGGATTTACGAATACCCTTTTGTGATAAACAAAATAATCCGAGTACAAAAAAGCATCTTTATTCGTTTTTACTGCTCTAAAAATCCAGGTTCGGTCTTTTTGAGGAAAAACTTCAACACGACTTACTTTCTCACCTGTATTTAATTGCTTTTGGGCGATCGCTATAAGTTGGGTTAAAGCAATCGGCTTAGAAGAAGATTCAACTGGCTGTTCAATAAAAAATTTTTCAGGATGAGTCATCAATTGCAACTCATCCTGAAAAACAGTAAGACATCCGGTAAGGCTAACAATCAAAACTACAAGTCCCGAAATTAAACCCAACCATTTATGTAACCATAAAATCTTTTTTTTGAACATCATTAAAATTTATAACGCAAATTTAAGCTGGTCATCATACCTGTACCCATTACATAATCTGCATTTACAGCACGATATTGACTTAAAGTAGTGTAATAACTGTTGTTTAATAAATTTTCAACACCTAAATTTAATGACCAGTTTTTATTAAACGAATAACTTCCGGCAAAATTAACCAAATTCACTGTCGAAATAGGCCCTTCGCTATTATTATATTTCCCTGTACTATTTAATGCAAAACGGTCACGACATCCTGTATGCACCCAAGATAATTGTAAGTTCCAGTCAGAAGTTGGCTTATACGTAATAAAACCCGTTGCTTTAGGCGGAGCAATACGTGATCCGTTTAAGTAAACACTACTTCCATCATCAAATTTAGCTTTCCCATCTACATAAGAATAACTTCCTCCTACATTAAGCTGATTTGAAAATCTGTAATCTAATGTAATCTCATATCCTTTTACATTTTCAGGTTCGCGTTGCGCTACTAAATAACCGCCTACATCAACAAGATTCGCACCTAATTTTGAAGTACTGATATAGTAAGCTGCCGTTAAGTTAAAATCGTAAAATTTACTAGAAAAACCAGCTTCATAATTATTAGTAATGATTGGATCAGTTTCTAAGCTTGCAATAGTATTTGCTGTAGCTCTACGTAAAATCCGACCTAATTCATTAATAGCAAATGCCTGTGAAAAACTTACAAATGGATTAAAAAATTCATATTTATTAAAACGTAAACCGGCATTAAACATCGTAGCATTATACGGAATCTTACCTCCTTCTACAAAAATACTTCCTGTATTATTAGGCCCTGTTGCTATCGTATTGTAATCTTTAACACGAACAGTTGCATTTTCATAACGAACTCCTCCTTTGAAAATTAAATTTTCTAACACATCTACTTTCAATTGCGCATAAGGAGCAATATTCAACATATCCATTTTAGGAATATACACACGTCCATCCACTAAATCCTGAAAAGTAACATCATTCAAAACATCAATACCATAAGTAATTTCAGAAGGCAATGAAGCAATTGTAAATGGCGTATTCAAGTTAATCCGTGTTCCGTTTTTATTCGAATTAATCATTGTTTGCCCCGGACCATACCAAGCCGTTCCAGCAGCCACATAACGATTCATTGACTGAAAGGAATTCAAATATGCCGAAACATCCAATTGTGTTGTATTAAACAAATTATTTTTCGAAAAAGTGAACATGAAATTATGATTGAACGGTGTTCCTGCATTTTCACCTGGCTCTGTTCCGCGAACACCAATAGTTGGAGTCTCACCATACACACCAGCCTGACTAATATATTTAGCTTTTTGAGTACTTCCGTAAAAATTGTATACTACATTGAAATTAGTATGTTCATCCATATTGTAACCTAATTTCACAAAAGCATTTGCCTGATGAGAATTAGACAAACCATCCGTTTGCCCTAACGGTCTTCCTTTGGCATCTCTTTGAAGCGCAGTATAATCATAAGATCCTCCAAGAACATAACTAAATTTATCTTTTCTTCCATTAAAAAACTGAGAAACACGGTAACCAAAAGTTTCTTTACTATGGAGTGGGTTAAAAGTTGTTCCTACTGTAGTTACACCTTCAAAACTATTCACTAAAGGCGCTTTTTTAGTAATATAATTAATAATACCTCCTCCTGAACCATTTCCGTAAATAGAAGTCGCACCTTTAATTACCTCAATACGCTCAACAGCATTAGCATCGATTGTACGTAAATCACGAGCTCCATTCATTAACGGTGTCGATTGTGGAATTCCATCTATTAAAACCAAAACCTGTCTTCCACGCAATGTCTGTCCGGAACTTGTTGCTTTGTTTGTTGTTGTTCCTAATCCCGGAATCACATTTCCTAAAATAGAAGCCAAATTGGTATTAATACTGCTTTGCTGCTGAATTTCTTTCTGGCTCATAATCGTAACCGAAGAAGGAATCGTAGCTATATTTTCTTGTTTTCTACCGGCTGTAATCACTACTTCCTGTAGTTGATTTTCATTACTCAAAACAATTTTGATTACATTTTTCTCTTCTAAATTCGAAAAAACATAAGAAAGCGGTTGGTAATTTTGAGCCGAAATCAAAATGGTCTTACTTTCAATTTGACTGCTCAAAACTATAGCTTCACCTGAAAGACTAGTTGTTCCAACAACCTTATTGTTTGATATAATTGAAGCATTCGCAATTGGTTTTTTCGATTCATTTTCAATTTTTAAGCGAAGCGATTGTGCATTTAAAACTGTTGTAAATAACACTAAAAAGGGGTAGAAAAAAAGTAATTTAAAATTCATTTTTAAAATAGTTAACAAAGACAGAACACAATTATTCTTATTTAGACTTATTCTTTGCAAAGATACTGCTATTCTATTTTTATTTACAACAAATCGTTACAAAACTTTTTTTCGCTCCTCCAAATGTTCAAACATCAATTTAAATTTCATAAAACCATTTGCAAAATAAAACGCCACAACTCAGATGAATTGTGGCGTTATTACAGTTTGTAAATTGTTTATTTTCAGCTTTTTATTTCTACTAATAATCAAAATACCAGTTAAAAATATCCGAGCGTAAACCTATAGAAAACCAATTGGTACTTTCTTTAAAAACCGTTGCAGTATTTTCCTTTGGATTAAAATCCCTGTAAATATAACTGGCAAAAAGTTTCAAATTAGTAGAAGGATTAATCAAATAACCTCCCTGAATGTCTGTCATGAAAAATTTGGTTTTATTCCCCTGTCCTACTTTCACTCCCGAATTCGCAAAACGATCCAAATCGTAATCACGATAAATATTAGTACCATAATTAGAATTCGCCCCCGTAGCAGCAAAATCAAAACCTCTTACCGCAGATGTTAATTTAAAATCAGCAAACCATCTTCCCTGGTGGTAGCGGGCAATAGCAATGAATTCGCCAAAATTAGCACCCCACTGATGTCCTAAACTTTGATTGTTATGCCCGTAATTCGTAATCGGTTCTGAATGCGAATACACATAAGGACGCACACGGTTGTACTCCAGTTGCAACAATAAATTAGGCACATTGAAAGCATTATAATATTTCGCCCCTAATTGATAGCCGTATTTATTTTTCCAACTATTATCACCTTCTTTAACATCATTCAACGAAAATTCATCTAAGATAAACTGTCCGTAAAAGTTAATTTGATTATCCCATTTGTATTTAAAAGTCAATCCCAAAAGTGCATTCCCCGACTTAGAAGAAGAGCCAAATTCAACCGAACGGTAAAAAACAATCGGATTCACAAAACTAGCATCAAATCCTCTGTCATTACTATTAGTCCACACCACCGATTCGAAGAAACCTAAATTCAGTCTGTTAGAAACATTCCAACTCAAATAGTGATTCGCCATAAACTTGGTAGCATAGGTCTTATCCACCGTAACGTCCGGACGCACATCTTTTAACCACATATAGGTATTGGTATATTTTATTTTCCAAAACTTGGTATTCAACTTAAAATAAGGATACGGACTGGCTCCGTCACTTTCCAGCAAAGAACGATAACCATCTCCTATGAAATTTCGACCATACCCCAATTGCATATCCATAAATGTATTGGGAGTAAAAGTAATATTGGCTTCCGCCAAAGGAAAATCATAAGCATCGGTTTTAAATCTTTTTGCAATTCCTATTCCGGGAATAATCGCAGGATTTCCTCCCGAAGGCAATATCGACTCAGCATAACGATTGTAATAATCCGCAAAACGCCCCTGACTTTCAAATAAAGTCGTTGAAAAATAAAGTTTATTTCCTAAACCTCCTCTAAAATTAATCGCACGTGTATTGACAAAAGTATTTATCGAAGTATTTCCGGATGCCTTCCCTAATTGCAAATCCAAAACCGGATTCAGCGTAAACCAATAATCCTCCCCTCTGATTTCAACCATGTTTTCATTCCATAATTTTCGGGTCCACCAGTCGGAAGCATTTCTTTTCAATTTTTCATTTTCCTGTTTAAAATTGTAATACTTAGCCACTTCGGCATAAGTATAAGGTTTTGAAGCCGTATGATTGTTACTTCCCAGCTGATTTACAGCAGCATCAAATTGCGCATAATAACTGTGCGAAAACGGAATATTCAAATGACTTTCAAACTCCGGATTATTGTATTTTTTATAAACAATATTGTCTAATTCGGTCAACTGCGGCGTAGTATTTCTAAGAATATCCGCTTTAGCCAAATTCTCAGCCGCCAAAGTTGCAGCACTTTTTAAAGGTATAGCAATCGTAATATTGTATTTCGAATATTCCGCTTTTCCGTTATAAGTAGCCGGAGTAATTTTGGGAAATTTTGCAAAAACACGTCTGGTTTCAGCTATCAAACTTTCATCAACCGCATTTACATAAATTACTTTAAAAACACCATTGGCATCTACTTCAAAAAGCACTTTGACATTTCCTTTGAAATTATTCTGAACCAAATTTTCCGGAACCACAAAATTTTCAAAAACAAATTCCTGCACTTCTGTATAAAAACAATTTTCTAATGCCGATGCTTCCAGATTTTCACATGTTGGAAAAACAGGAAAACGTTGCGAATTCAGCTCAACTCCGGAATTAAAATCCTGACTTTGGGCAAAACCCAAGCTCGTAAAAAAGCACAACACCAAAACTGGCAATATTTTTTTCATATTCTTTATAATCAGCCTTTAATATTCTTTTTGATTCTTTTCACCTTTTACAATTGCTTTTGCTGCCGATGTCCCAATACGCTTCACACCTAATTTTATCATTTCCACCGCATCTTCATAGCTACGCACCCCACCAGCCGCTTTTACCGAAAGTGGCGATGCGTTTTCAAGCATCATAATAATCGAGGGGATTGTAGCCCCGTTAGGTTCATTATTTTTAGTCTGATAAAATCCGGTGGAAGATTTCACAAAAACTGCAGCATAATCGGCTTCTTTAAAATGGCTCAGTACCACATTTTTTATCAAAGCCGATAACTGAATAATTTGTCTGTCAGTCAGCGCAGCAACTTCAATAATCCATTTGATGATTTTATTATGTTCTAATGCTAACTGAGTTCCTATTAAAATCTCCTCTTTTACCAAATCAATTTGTCCATTTTTAAAAGCCTGATAATTGCATACAAAATCCAATTCGTCAGCCCCATCAGCGATCGCCTGACGGGCTTCACGCAATTTTTCTTCAATACCGGATTGTCCTTCGGGAAAATCAATCACGGTTCCTATTTGAACATTCGATTCCGCTTCTGAAATTATTTTTTTAGCCAAAGCAACCATTTCCGGTCGAATCATAATAAGTTTAAAACGCTCCTCAACAGCTTCTCTAACAAAAGTCTCCACCACAGTCCGGTTTTGAATTTCATCCAGAGCCGCCTGTGAAGCTGTTTTTAAATAAGTGGAATCTATAAAAGGTCTAATATCCATGTATTCCTTTCAGCATTTGTAGTTGAAAGACAAAAATACATTTAATTTTTTAATGAGATCCTTCTTGCTTAAGTTAAGCAAAAAAAATAAAGACATAAAAAAAGCTTCCCGATTGAGAAGCTTTTTGTGCGGATAATAGGACTCGAACCTACACGCCTTGCGGCACCAGATCCTAAGTCTGGCACGTCTACCAATTTCGCCATATCCGCTTAATTGTGGGTGCAAATATAAGGATACTTTCCAATATTCAAAGCAAAAAATTAAAAAAAATTATTATTCTGTTTTTTGTATTTTTGAAAGTATCAAAAGACAGCCCAATCAATGGAAAACATTAATAATTATATCCAACAAAACAAAGAACGTTTCATCAACGAATTAATCGAATTACTCAAAATCCCTTCCGTAAGTGCCGACTCCGCTTACTCTCAGGATGTTATTGACACTTCCGAAGCTGTAAAAATCAGTCTCGAAAAAGCAGGTTGCGACAAAGTCGAAATATGCGAAACTAACGGCTACCCAATTGTTTATGGCGAGAAAATAATCGACCCGAATTTACCAACTGTTTTAGTTTACGGTCATTATGATGTACAGCCACCGGATCCTGTTGAACTGTGGACTTCGCCTCCATTTGAACCCGTTATTAAAAAAACCGACATTCATCCCGAAGGCGCTATTTTTGCCCGTGGTGCTTGTGACGACAAAGGTCAGATGTACATGCACGTAAAAGCTTTCGAATACATGGTTAGCAACAACTGCCTGCCATGCAACGTTAAATTCATGATTGAAGGCGAGGAAGAAGTAGGCAGCGTGAACCTAAAAACTTTTGTTGAAAACAATACCGAAAAACTTAAAAACGATGTGATTTTAATTTCCGATACCGGAATGATTTCTAACCAACAACCTTCTATCACTACTGGTTTGCGAGGCCTAAGTTATGTAGAAGTGGAAGTTACAGGACCTAGCCGTGATTTACATTCAGGATTGTATGGTGGTGCCGTTGCAAATCCTATCAATATCCTAAGCAAAATGATTGCTTCCTTACACGACGAAAACAATCGCATTACTATTCCGGGATTTTATGATAAAGTAGAAGAATTATCTTTGGAAGAAAGAACCGAAATGGCCAAAGCCCCTTTCGATATTGAAGATTATAAAAAAGCATTGGATTTAAAAGATGTTTATGGCGAAGCAGGCTATGTGACCAATGAAAGAAACGCCATCCGCCCTACGCTGGACGTCAACGGAATCTGGGGCGGTTACACCGGTCAGGGTGCTAAAACGGTTATTCCATCTAAGGCTTTCGCCAAAATTTCGATGCGACTGGTTCCTAATCAGGACTGGGAAGAAATCACCGAATTATTCACCAAGCATTTTACCAATATTGCTCCCGCAGCAGTTACCGTAAAAGTAACTCCGCATCACGGTGGTCAGGGTTATGTGACGCCAATTGACAGCATTGGTTACCAAGCCGCAAATATGGCTTACACCGAAACCTTTGGAATTCCTGCCATTCCGGTACGCTCCGGCGGAAGCATTCCTATTGTAGCCTTATTCGAAAAAGAATTGAAAAGCAAAACCATACTAATGGGATTTGGCCTCGACAGCGATGCCATTCATTCGCCAAATGAACATTTTGGGATTTTCAATTACTTAAAAGGAATTGAAACTATTCCGCTGTTTTATAAGTATTTTGTGGAGTTATCAAAGTGATTTAACCGCAATCCCGATAGCTATCGGGACACAAAGTTTTTCGCAAAGTTCGCTAAGCTAAAAGAAACAAAATCCGTTTATTCTTTAGAGTAAACGGAGTTTTTATGAAACTTTCACTAGAGAAAATTATTATTCAATATCTTACTTAATGTTTGCATTAAATCATATTCAAATCTCTAAAATATCAAACAGTAATCAACCAATGTATTTAATTCCTAATTTTTCAAATTGATTATTTAGTTTATTATAATTTATTGGTTTTTCCAATACTGGATATTTTTTATTCAGACCATTTTCTACATCATATTTATCACTTAATGCTTGACCCGTTAAAATTAAAATTTTTATGGGCTCAACAAGTGTTTTCTCAATTTTTTTTATTAAACCAAACCCATCCAAACTGCTTTGAGAGGATAAGTCTAAATCAATAATTATTAAAGAATAATCTTGAAGTTTTTTGAGATCAGGAAAGCTATCGCTACTAGGATAATTTTCTAATTTCAATGAATAATTGAAATATTTTTTATTCAAATATTTAAATGCAATTTCAACAGTATCATATTCGTTTTCAAAAATCGCTATTTTCATTTTCTTCTTTTTTAAATGATAATTTTAATTCAATAATATTCCCATCAACTTCTATGACACCTGAAACACACATTTCTTCTAATATAGACTTCATAATCAATATCCCATGTGATGTTCTCTGCAAAATCTTATCTCTTTCAGTAGAATTAAAATCATCTCTTAATTCTAAAATATCTTTTTTATCTTCTATTTTGAATTGATTCCTAAATGATATTAAATATTGTGTTTGAGTTTCACTAAAAACAACTATTTCGTCTTTTTCAGAATACTTTTTTAAATTTGCAATCCAATCTAAAATTAAAATATACAAACCATCACTATTTAATTTTACTGTAAATTTATCTATTAAATTTACGTCAACATCTATTTCAACGTTAAAAGTTTCAAAAAAGTCTAACCAAATTTCGCGTATTGAACCAAAAAGAAAATTCAATGTCTTATCCTCAAGTTTTGTAGCAGAAAAAGGTTTGTCTGACTTATCTAATATTGCTTTAACTCTATCCATCAAGAGTTTATAACTTCTTTCTAATCTATCTAATTCTGTTGAATAAAGTTTCAAATCGTCTCCATCCATTTTCCCATTAATGTTATCTTTAGACATTTCAATAAAATTATCCAGTGTATTAAATCTATTACGGATAAAATGCATAGCTTTTTCAGCATTTTGGATATGAAAATATTTTTTCCTGAAATCCATTAGCATTTTCTTATTCTCATTTTTTATTGAATTCTCTATTCCAATCACTTTTGAGATTCTAGCCGTTATAGACTGAAGTAAACTGATATAATATGTATTGAATAATCTATTTGAAAAATCTTCAAGTACAAATACAAAAATGTATCTATTGTTTTTTGTTTGATTAACGAGAAAAAAGTTTTTACTACAATTAACATCATTAATCTCTAAATTAATATTTGAATATGAAAGAGCTTCTAAATCTTTTGCGTTTATTACTTCTTGAATAAATTCATCATCAATTGTATATGACCAAACAAAAACAGAACTGTTCTCAATAATTATTTTTCTTTTATCAATTTTAAAACAAATAATTTTAGAAAAAGTTGGTCTGTAAAATTTTAAAAACTTTATATTATTTAAAACATCTAGAATCCCATTGTAAACTTTATAACTTTTTCTTAATTCAAGTTCCTTTTCAAGAAAAAGTTCAATCTCTTTATTTAGTTTAGAAATATTTTCAAAATATTTATTCCTACTATCAGTTATAAAATTTACTATTCTAAATGCAAATGTCACAATTATAAATGTCCAAGAAAATTTATAATTATTTAATAAAAAAATGGAGAATACAAATAAAACATAAAGCATAATTGACTTCTTATCTCCAGAATGATTTGGTGAATTTATTACAGGTAAAAGCAAAAAAGTTGCTGTCACTATATCTAAATCTTTACCATAAATTAAAAATACAATGAATAAATAATCATTTACTAATCGAATTTTCGAACTAAATCCATCATTAAAAACTGTATTAACATATATAAATAAATATGGAATTATAGCTAGATAATACCAATAACACTCAAAATAATTATCTTTATAATTGATAATGTATATACCAAAAAGTATAATAATTAATCTAAAAAAAATACTAAGGGTTTTATTTGTAAATTTTTGTAAAGTCATATTATCTTTTTAAATAATCACTAAGCTTATTAAAAATAAAAACAAGCACATATAAAAACAAAAATATTTTTCCAATCATTAATGCAATCATTGAAAATTCATCATTAGGCCTAATTTTGAAATCTTCATTAACTCCCAACAATGATGAAAAAACATTGATAAAATGATTAAAAAAATAATTATTACAAACTCCTAAATAGGTAAGTTTAAAATCAAATAATGACATCCAACTTAATTGAGCAGGCATAAGTATTAATCCTGAAATTAGCGCTACAGTAAATAACGTTATAAAAAGTGTAAATAAACTATACAAAGGAAAATATACTAAAACATTTAAAATTGATCTAAAATTCATAAAATCATTTTTTGAATTTTCTAATATTGTTTTAATACGTATTTTTTGAAAGGTTTTAATTTCATCTTCAAAAGAACTTTTTTGCAATTGTCTTATTAAAAAATTCAGATAATACAATTTTTCTTTATTTTCAAGCTTATTTAATAATTCAATTATTTTTCGTTCCCTAATTTCATCATATTTTATAGGACCAAGTTCTGCTACTTCAATTATAGAAATTAAGTATTTTTTTATATCTACAGAAATATGATTTTTATAATTATATAATTCTGTTTCACTTAATTTTATTTGAACAATATTATTTAAAACATTACTCTTACCCGTATATGTAAAATCCTTATTTTCAAGCTTCTTATATTCTTCTTCTAAAAGTTTAATCATTATATCTTTATTTCTAAAATCCTAGGTAAATCACTTCTCTCATAATCATAACAGTATTCTTTCATACCAAACTCTTATAATTAAAATTATCATTTTATAAACAACTCAAATATATAAACTATTTATTACAAATCAATCAGTATTATTAAAATGAAATCATTATACTTTTGCTATTTTCTTTAAAAAGCAAAAGATAGAGCGTACAGCCTGACCCGGCGTAATGAAATGGAGATGGGGAACGCCCAAAAAAAAAATCAACTATACTTATACCCCAAATAAGGCATTGGTTTTTCTATGAAGTGAATACCGTAGACTTCCAGTTCTTTTAAAACCGGCAAGTACACTTCTTTCAAGACAGGAAGTTGCACACCGTAGGTTTTAATTTTTCCGTTCAGGATTAATAAAGTTGCCATAGCAACCGGCAATCCTACGGTTTTAGCCATAGCGGTATAAGTTTGGTCTTGTCCTATGCAAACCATTTGGGAATCCATCTGGACTTTTTTGCCGTTGAGTTCGTAGCCAAATTTATGGTACATCACAATCATATCTTTATCATCGGGCTCTAGCGTCCAGCTGTCACTGAGAATTTTCTCCAGAATATGGGCAGGAGTCGCATTCTTGAGTCCGACTATTTTATTATCGTTGAATAAATCCAATTCCAGCAATTTGTCCCACATAATGTCGTCCTGATCGATTTTGAGCAGTAAACGGGTTTTTATTTCCACTGAATCCGTGGGATGATACGGCAAAAAGGAATTCATAAACTGGCGGTAACTCATGTTTTCGGAATCTTCCATGACATAAGAATCATCAGTCATGCCCAATTGCACAAACATATTCCAGGCTTTGGAAAAGCCTACTCTTCTAATCGTTCCGCGATAGAGCGTGAGAATATCTTCCAGTCCATAAATGCTTCGGTATTTTAAAGAATCTCTGTTGGAATAAGCTTCAAATTTGCCGTAACCTTCTACTTCCAGAAATTCAGTACGGCGAAACAAGCTGGTGTACGGAATGTATTTATAAGTACCTTCCTGAATAAATTTGGCCACACCGCCCTGACCCGCCAACACTACATTACGCGGTGCCCAGGTAAATTTGTAATTCCAAAGATTCGTATCGGATTCAGGAGCTACGAGTCCGCCGCAAAAGGATTCAAACAACAGCATTTTTCCGCCTTTTTCCCTGATTTCATTAATCACTTTCATTGCACTCATGTGGTCAATTCCCGGATCTAAACCTATCTCGTTCATGAAAATCAAATTGTTCTTTTTCACCTCAGCATCCAGTGCCTGCATTGCATCGCTTATGTAAGAAGCGGTAACTAGGTTTTTCTTGAACAGCAAACAATCTTTAGCAATTTCGATATGCAAATGCGCCGGCAACATCGATATTACGATAGCAGCTTTTTCAATAGCTGCTCTTCGCTCCTTTTCATTAAAAATATCCAGAGCAATCGCGGTAGCGTTAGGATAATTATTGGTTTTCTTCTGAGCCAGTTCCAAAGACAAATCGGCAATAACAAGCTGCAATTGCTCGGATTCAGATTGATCTAAAAGATACTGAATCAACGAAGAAGCGGAACGGCCTGCACCAATAATTAGAATTTCTCTCATAGCTGGAAAATAGTACTCAAAAATAAGGAAATGTTTGTGGGAAGACAAGAGACAATCATTTAAAAATTATAGTTATTTTCTTTTTTGCTTGATCAAAAAAGAAACAAAAAAATCAAGTCTTATACTTCCTCGTCGGTCAAATGAGTTTTCGAATACTAAAAGAAAATAACTCGCTACGCTCAAACAGATTTTCTTTTTACGTATTCTTCAAACATTTGACACTCGACTGCGGAAGCTAAGGACAGCCAAACAATAATCGAATCTTCTCGAATAAAATTTCACAAAACTTTAGCACAAATTACGGCAAACTATCAGCCAAAAAGCTTTTGGTTTCCTTTGATTTCGAATACTTTTGTGTGAAACCTAAACAGAACAAAAATGGACAAGAAAACAATTTCAACAGCGGCTTTACTGGGAATGATTGCAATAATTCTGGGGGCTTTTGGCGCTCATGCACTAAAAAAAGTATTGAACGCAGAACAATTAATAACCTTTGAAACGGGTGTGCGCTACCAAATGTATCATGCTTTATTTTTAGTTTTCATTGGACTCATCCCTGTTTTAAGTTCGAAAACAAAAAAAATCATTTATAATCTGGTGCTTTCAGGCGTGCTGTTATTTTCAGGTTCGATTTATTTATTGGCAACCAATGAACTTACTCCGTTTTTTGACTTCAAAACAATTGGTTTTGTAACGCCTATTGGCGGATTTTTATTAATCAGCGCCTGGGCGGTTTTGTTCTATAATATCACAAAAAAGTCCGATAAAAATTAAGGATTCAAAAGTGGAACTAAAATATATGTTTTATCTTTATGTATCAGATACAAAACCACTAAACAAGCCGTCTTATGAATGAGAGCACTACGTTTTCACTTGAAAATATCGGAATTAAAAACGCCAACATACATTATCAGTTAAGTCCCGGACAACTGCACGATTTGACGCTGCAACGCCGGGAAGGAAACGCAACATCCACAGGAGCTTTAGCTATCAATACGGGGAAATTTTCAGGTCGTTCACCACAGGATCGTTTTATTGTTAAAGACCACATTACTGAGAACGAAGTTTGGTGGGGAGCTGTTAATATTCCTTTTGAAGCCGCAAAATTTGATGCTTTATACAACAAACTAACCGACTATTTATCCAATAAAGAAATCTTTGTCAGAGATGCAGCTGTATGTGCCGACCCTAATTACCGATTAAACGTTCGCGTGATTACCGAAACGCCTTGGGAAAACTTATTTGCCTACAATATGTTTCTCAGACCAACAGCACAGGAACTGGCACAATTTTCACCCGACTGGACTTTAATTTGCGCACCCAGTTTCCAAGCCGATCCTAAAACCGACGGAACCCGTCAGGAAAATTTTGCCATCTTAAACTTTAGCCGAAAAACCATCATCATTGGCGGAACAGCTTATACAGGTGAAATGAAAAAAGGCATTTTCTCGGCATTAAATTTCATGCTGCCGGTTTTTAAAAATACCTTACCAATGCACTGTAGTGCCAACGTGGGCGAAGATGGAGCAACCGCTATTTTCTTTGGATTGTCCGGTACCGGAAAAACAACTCTTTCTGCCGACCCCAACCGAAAATTAATTGGCGATGACGAACACGGATGGACCAGCGAAAACACTGTTTTTAATTTTGAAGGCGGATGTTATGCCAAAGTAGTCAACCTCAGCGAAGAAAATGAACCTGATATTTTTAATGCAATAAAAAGAGGTGCATTATTAGAAAATATCGTTTTCAAAAAAGGAACTAACGAAGTCGATTATACTGATATTTCCATCACGCCCAACACCCGAGTGAGCTACCCAATTGAACACATCAACAATGTTCAACCGGGTTCTATTGGGGAAAATCCAAAAAACATATTTTTCCTAACTGCGGATTCTTTTGGAATCCTCCCCCCAATAGCAAAACTAACGCCCGGTCAGGCAGCTTATCATTTTATTTCGGGTTACACCGCAAAAATTGCCGGAACCGAAGCCGGAATCAACGAACCACAACCTAATTTCTCGGCTTGTTTTGGTGCACCGTTCATGCCTTTGCACCCAACCAGATACGCCGAAATGCTGAGTCAAAAAATGAAAGATGCCGATGTAAAAGTTTGGTTAATCAATACCGGATGGACCGGCGGTCCTTATGGAACCGGTAGCCGAATGAAATTAAAATACACTCGTGCTATGATTACTGCGGCTTTGAATGGCGAATTGGACACTGTAAATTACCACAATCATGCAGTTTTTAAAATGGCTATTCCTAAGAGTTGCCCTAATGTTCCCGGCGAAATTTTAAATCCAAGAAACACCTGGGAAGACAAAGATTTATACGATACAAAAGCCCGCGAACTAGCCCAAAAATTCAAAGCGAATTTTATAAAATTTGAATCATTTGCTAATGATGAAATTTTAGAAGGCGCACCGGAAGTGTAAAATAACTTTTTGGATGAAATTATCAAAACGTCAGTTCGAGTGAATTTTCAGAAAATGCCATAGCTTTTTCTGAAAATTTGTATCGAGAACCATTTTTAAATAAAAACACCAATGGTATTTTTTTTTTGCATAATGAAGTAGAGAGAAAAATTAGATTTATTAATTTTCTTTTTTGCTTGATCAAAAAAGAAACAAAAAAATCAAGTCTTGCGCTTTCTCGTCGGTCAAATTAGTTTTCGAATGCTAAAAGAAAAGAACTCGCCCCGAAAGCTTTCGGGACTCAAACAACTTTTCTTTTTACGCATTCTTCAAACATTTGACACTCGACTGCGGAAGCTAAGGACACACGAAAATTATCATCGAAAATAATAACAACTTTTCTCACCCAAAATACCATAACCAAATACATATCAATTATTTACACCAATATTCATTTTTTGGCGTTAAATTTGTAATCAATACACAAGCTAAAAAATCAATCATGTTAAAATCATTTTTTATCCTCTGTTCCGGAGCTGACAAAAACCTTCTCGAAGGTTGCTCTGAAGGGGAACAAACAAAATATGTAGGTATTGGTGCGACAGTTTTCTTCACCGCTGTCATGGCTTTCATCGCCAGTGCTTATGCGCTGTTTACCATTTTTGACAATGTGTATCCCGCTATTGCATTTGGGATAATCTGGAGTTTGCTTATTTTTAATCTGGATCGTTTTATTGTTTCCACCATTCGAAAAAGAGACCATTTTAAAAGTGAATTGCTACAAGCTACTCCCCGAATTATTTTGGCAATCATCATTGCTATCGTTATTTCGAAACCATTGGAAATTAAAATTTTCGAAAAGGAAATCAATACCGTTTTATTGAAAGAAAAAAATGCGATGGCTTTGAACAACAAAAAAGAAGTAACTACTTATTTCAAAACGGATTTGGATAAAAACAAGGCTGAAATTGCGACTTTAAAAAATGAAATTACCCAAAAAGAAAAAGAAGTCAACAGCTTATACGAAACCTATATTACCGAAGCCGAAGGAACTAAAGGCACGATGAGAATAGGAAAAGGCCCTGTTTTTAAAGAAAAAATTGCCAAACACAATCTGGCTTCCGCCGAATTAGATACGATTAGAAAAAACAATCTGGCAAAAATTGCCGAAAAAGAAAGTCTGAACAAGCAACTCCAAGCCGATTTAGACCAAAAAGTAACCGAAACCCAACCCATCATTGATGGTTTTGATGGTCTGATGGCACGAATCAATGCGTTGAGTAAATTGCCTTTTTTACCTTCTTTTTTTATTATGCTGCTGTTTTTAGCCGTTGAAACTTCTCCTATCATTGCCAAATTACTTTCTCCAAAAGGCGAATACGATTACAAGTTGGAAGATTTAGAAACGGCTTTGAAAGCCACATTAAGTCAGGATAAATACCAACGTGAATTATTAGTAAAAACCAGTGCCGCCATGCACGACAAGGTTTATCAGGATATTGCCGAAGACAAGAAACTATATGAATTGCAACGAAAAAACGCTACTGATTTACTGGAACTGCAATCCAATAATTTTTTAGAAAAACAGAAGAAAACTTTATAAAACATAAAACCCGATAACTGGAAAGTTTCGGGTTTGCGTTTTTTAGCTGAATACTTGTTTACGAAAGCTAGCGCAAGCGTTACGCTTGTACTTACAAGACATCTTTTTAATGGTTTTGCTTTACGGGCACAAACGGGACGCTTGCGCTAGCCGCGGAAACCACTGTTGGCAAATGTTTTTCTACTTAAAAACATTATTTAATTTTTTTACGATTGGATAAAATTCAGTAAAAAGTGTAGTATCTTTATTTTCTTCTTCTTTTTTAAATGCTTCCAATACTTTTTGTTTCATTTTTGTCCTCGCTCTTTTACCATCTTCAGAATTCTCCATAGTTTCTTGAACTAAACTGACATTCTCTGCGTAAACTTTTGCTAATAATGAACTTGGAACTAAGCCTTCAATACATTTTTTACCAGTTTCGTTTTTACCAATTATCAAGAATTCTTTATTTTCTGTCAAGCCTAGTGATTGAAAAGTACTCTTTGTATCTCCATATTTATCTAAATCCACAGTAACGACAAATCTTTTAAACCTTTCTTTAATAAATCTTAATAAGATATTGTTTTTTATATTACCTGCACCACCATATGGAAAAATTTCACCATCAAAATTAAGTTTATTTGTTCCGTGATACTTTTCTTTTAAAAGTTCAAAATATTCTTTATCAGAATTCCCTTCAACTAAAATAATGTCATTTTTTCCACTAAATATAGTTGATTTTAATGGTCCGAAATCTTCACCAGTTATTCCTAGCGAAAGTGCAAATGGTTCGTACCATTTTTCACCCGATGTGTCTATTAATCTTGAACCTTTATTGTTCAAATTTAAATCCCTTTCCAAAAGAATATTTGCTTTTGGCTCTTTATGACTTAACAAATAAGGACTATGTGTTGCAACTAAAATTTGTATCTTAAAGTCAGATGCAATATCTTGAAGTATTCTTCCGAACTCTGCTTGTGCAGAAGGATGAAGGAAACTTTCTGGTTCTTCAATGATAACTATTGGAGTTAATCTTTTATTTAAATTTGTTGATTCTTGAATACGTTTCGCATTCATTAAATTTAATAGAATTAAAGTTCTATTTTTTGTTCCTGAACCCCAATCTTCTAATGAGACTTCTATTCCTTTTTCTTTTAAAGATATTTCAATACTTTCTCTATCAATATTAAGATTCGGAATACCTAAAGAAACATCATACTTTTCAGAAAGTCTTCCTAATAAAGAACTGAATTCCGTTTGATGTTTTTTTAGTGTTTTCTTCACTTCTTTTTCTAGAATATCTTTCTTTTTTGTTATTAAATCTAAATCCTCATTAGTTAAATAAGATGACAATGAATCTCTTCGTCTTTGAGATAAAAAATAAGGTTCGTTTTCTGTTGAATTATGAAAAAATATACTTTCAGAACTTCGTATTCTATTTAATAATTCCTCTCTTTTATATTCATCATCTATTTTATGACCATCAAAAAATAACTCAATGTTTGTTGCATTTTTGTCAGGCAGATTAGTTGCTTTAATTATTAAGAGTGAAACATCAGTATCATTTGATTCTATATCTTTAAATATAAGTTCATTTATAAATTTGTATAAACCAGCATCATTATTCTTATCTAGTTGTAGTACCAATTCAATATAAATTGAGTCATTTACTTTATCTTTTTTCTTCCAATATGGAAAGTCGGAGTTGTAATCAATTGGACCACTCATATTAGAAAAAAACCTGTAATTATGAGTCAAAAATGATAAAACGGCTTTAATAATGTTTGATTTTCCTGAGTTATTTTTGCCGGATAATGCATTGTAATATGGATTAAAATCAATTTCAATATCTTCTAAACTTCTATAATTTTTTGCTATAATTTTTTTTAATATCATATTTTCTGTTTCGTTTTTACAAAATATCTGCCAAATCATTTATATGTATGATAGAATCATACAAAGCCATCCTCTTTTGGATCGCTTAGTCTGATAACTGTCATAAATTATTTTTCTCAAATATATAAATAAATCCTACAAAAAATAAAGTTTTTTCAATTGCGTCCGGCTTTAGCCAAATCCGTATTTAGATTTTGGCTAAAGCCTATGGAAAACTTTAATTTTAAAATGGCTTAAAAGCCATTTCTATTGATTTTTAAAGCTCAGATTTCACGAATTAAAAATTAAGCATAGAAAAAGAATCTGTGCTAATCTGTGTAATCTGCGGTTAAAAACTAATTTACTTTTTAGCTGCATCAATCAATTGCTGAATACTATCCCAGCTGTAATAATGAAAAGTCATTCCGTTGCTCATGGCTACAAAAAGTCCGTTTTGAAATACACCGCCTAAGTTTACACTCGTAACATCGGCTCCGTCACATTCTATGGTTGAAGTTGGAATTTCAGCCAATAACGGATATTCATTCGGATTTCCATTTACTCCTTCTCTTGGATAGACCATAAAAGTATTGGCTTGCTGATTCGACACTAAAATATAACCTTCGGTTGCTGTTTTTTTGTAAATCGCAATTCCTTCATGATCAGCTTTAAAGTCTTTTTGACCAAAAAGAGCTAATTCGTTATCATTTTTAGCAGCCGGATCAGCCACATATTTTCGGATTCCGAATTGCTCATCACAATAAATAATAGTTCCTAATTCGTTATCCACCGCAATGGCTTCTATTTCTTTTTTCCCGCTGTAATTTCCAAATTTTCGCACTACAGTTCCATCTACTTTTCCATTACCGGAATCGGTCAATTCGTATTGCCATAAATAACTTCCCGAAAGACCTTCTTTTCTGCCTACAACAGCAAAAATTTTCTGGTCGCTTGGACGAGTGTACAATGCAATCCCCATTGGGTCACGCATTGTTTCCCCTTCAAAAACCGGAATTCCTCCGTTGTCAATGGGTTCTAAATCAGGCAGACCAAACACTCTGATTTTATTATTTTCTCTTTCGGTGGTTACGGCAACATCCACTTTTTTGCCGTTTATCATTAATCCGTAAGCAATATCCACATTATTGGGTCTTTGTAATACAATGGATTTTTTGATGATTTTTCCATGTAAATCAAAGGCATACAATCCGCCATCGGTATCTTTATCTGTACCAATAACAATGCTTTTTGTAGCGTCTGTTGGGTTAATCCAAATAGCAGGATCATCGGTATCATGCGGTAATGCTTGTGTTACTACTGCCGGTTTCAAAGCATCTTTTCGAACAGGTGCTAAAGAACTCCCACAAGAACTTAATGTTAATGCTGCAATTACAGCTGCAACGATAGATTTATTTTTCATCTTATTTCTTTTAAACGAAAAAGTGACAGGATCTAATAATCCTGTCAACTTATCTTAAATTATTATTTTTTATTATCGTTGTCCGATTAAATTTTATACATAATCAACAGATCGCTACTCTGTAGCTTTATTAAAAACATCTATTTTTTACTATAAACAGTTCGCTCCTCTGGAGCTATTTAGTCCCATCGGGACTGTTCCGTTTGTAGAAAAAGAGAATCGACAAAAACAAGCTCCAGAGGAGCGACCTGTAAGTAAGCGCCATAAATACTGAATTCAAAATTTCATTTATGTTTTTTACCGGACAACAATGATTTTTTATTAAAAGTCAAATTTCAAACCAAAGTTAAAACGTGCCTGATAGTATTCTACTTGTTTCGTATTCGATTCAATTCCCTGGTAATAACGCAACGGCTGATTGGTTAAATTATTCGCTTCCGCAAAAAGACGAATGTTTGGCGTGATTTTGTAAGCCGCATTAGCATCTAAGAAAAATTGTTTGTCATAATAGCTGTCCTGATAATCATCAGCTCCTAATTCGTCTAAATAATCCGCAGCAAAATTAGTAGAAACTCTGGCTGAAAAACGTTTGTTTTCCCATGATAACGATCCATTAAACATGTGAGGTGCAGTACCTGGAAGACTTACATTATCTCTTTCGTTTCCATCTTCATCAGCTATTCCTTTGGCTTCTGATTTGGTGTATGTATAGTTCAAATACACTCCGAATCCTTTTAGAAATTTACTTTCAAAGAAATCCAACTGACGTTGTAAAGCGACTTCAAATCCGTAAACATTTACACTTTTCCCATTTCTGGATTGTACAAACGACCAGTTTTCACCTGTTGGGATTGGATTACTTTGATCTGGAAAATCAGCAGCAAACTTAGTAGTTGTGTATTGGTTATCGCTGTAATTGTAGATAAAATCATTTAATCTTTTGTAGAAAACACCTCCTGAAATCAAACCAACCGATTTGAAATAATTCTCGGCCATGAAATCATAATTATACGAATACGTAGCGTCCAAATCCGGATTTCCGGCAGTAATTTCCATATCCGAAGCAATGTTGTTTACATACGGAGCCAAAGCATAGTAATTAGGTCTGGCTAAAGCTGTAGTTGCCGCTGCTCTTAAAATCAAATCTTTTGTGGCGTTATATTGTAATGAAATACTTGGCAAAAGATTCGTATAGGTATTTTTTGTAGTGATTTCGCCTTCTAATTCTTCTTCGTCAAGAACACGATTTCCTGTGTAATTGATATGAGTAGTTTCGGAACGGAAACCTAAAACCATCGATAATTTATCATTAAAATCCTGATCCCATCTTACATAAGCCGCATAGATGTTTTCTTTAGCATTATAATTTACTGCTAAAAACTCAGCCGGATCAGCTTCTTTGTCAAATAAAGCAGCATTGTTTAAATCTAAATTCCCTAAAAAGTTAGCCGAAGCAAAAGTTCCAGGCACATATTTATCTCCCGGATTGAATCCTTTTCCATCAAAAAAGCTCGTTGGAACATCCGATAACAAAGCCATATCATCATTGATTGGTTCGTAAGCATAGAAAATATTGTTTCTCATTTTCTCTTTCATTCGCAATCTAAGACCGGTTCTCAATCTTCCTTTTTCAGCAGGAATAATAGTAAAAGGCACACGAATATTAACTTTTGCACCAAATTCACTTTCAGAAGTATCATCGGTATTTTCAGAAACGGAATCCAATTCTAATTCGTCCAATGCCTCACCGGCTGCTGTTACTAAAGGAAATTTGTTTTCTGAAAAATCCTGAAAAATATCCAGCCCTTTCTGACGGTATTCGATATAACGTTCCTCAGGGCGGAATTCTCTGGCTTTAGCATAATTAGCTGACCAGTCTAAATCCAGTTTCGAATTGATTAAATGTTCTCCGCGAAGGGAATAATTTTGAACCGTTTGTCTTTCTAACCTTCTGTTTTTATTTCGGTTATTATCAATTCCACCCTTAGTCTGACGTTTTACACGACCTTCAAAACCAATGATGTCTTCACCATCATAAATCGCTTCAATATCGTCATACGTAGTTCTGAAACGGTTTTCTCTATCGTCTCTCCAGTTGTAAATTGCATTGGCAAAAATGGTATTGTTTTCATTGAATTTGTAATCCAAAGCAATCGAAGCACTACAGCGAATACGTTGTACATCGTACTTTCTGATTTCGGCAGCCTGTAGAAATTCATTTCCAAATTCATCTTTCGTCCATTCATTTTCTACGTTATCCGAACCGTAATCTACATTATTATACGAACCGCTTATCACCGCACCAAATTTATCATTGAAATAACGATTTCCGTAAACCAAACCAGCAGTATAAGATGCTTTTTCACGAATAGGCAAATAACCTCCCGCTACTGTAGCCGAGATTCTCTCTCCGTTTGGAGTGGCTCTGGTAATTAAATTCACCGAACCTCCAATCGCATCGGCATCCATATCTGAAGTTAATGTTTTATTGACTTCGATAGTCGAAATCATATCCGACGGAATTAAATCCATTTGTACATTACGGTTATCTCCTTCAGCTGACGGAATTCGGTCTCCGTTTAAAGTCACAGAGTTCAATGATGGTGCCAAACCTCTGATGATGATGTTTCTGGCTTCTCCCTGGTCATTTTGCATAGTAACACCCGGAACACGTTTTAAAGCATCTCCAATATTAGCATCCGGAAAACGCCCTACCTGATCTGACGAAATTACGTTTCCAATATTTTTGTTGTGTTTTTGTTGACTCAAAGCTTTAGCTTGCCCTTTCAAAACATCACCTATAACTACTTCGTTTAATTGCGTTCCTGAAACTTTAAGAGCAAAATTCTGAACTGCATTTGCACCTTTAGCAACCACAAGATTAGCTGAAGCGGCCGCATAGCCTATATAAGATACTTTTACGGTATAAGAACCTTCCTGTATATTTAAAAATTCATAACGTCCATTGTAATCAGAAATGGTATATTTATTCATTCCTTCCAGCTGCAGCATTGCACCCGGCAAGGGCATTTTATCATCGGCATCCAGCACTTTTCCGGATATTACCCCTTTTTGAGCATAAGTTGCCAATGCTAGTAAAAAAAACATCACGACTAAATAATTTTTTTTCATTGTTCTTGTTTTAATTAATTTGAGGCAAAACTAGACGCCATTCATTAATTTAAACCCTGAAAAAAATTAAGCTATTGTTATGAATCATAGCTTTAAAAAATGTCTGTTTACAATAAGGTAATATTTGAAATGAAGAAACATTTTGGATTGAACTTAGGAAAGACATAGGGTATGTTTAAAATAAATTTTATTTCCCCAATCCCTAAAAGTAATCTCAAAAAGTTAAGAACTAATTCTACTAAAAAGTGCGAGCTCCCAAATATAGAAAAGCCACCCCGCCCGCTGGGCACCCCTCCAAAGGAGGGGAAATCAGACGACTTCCCCTCCTTTGGAGGGGTGCCTGAAAGGCGGGGTGGTTTATTTAACTTAATTACATCGCACTAAAAGATGTAATTTTGATGAATTTTGGACCAGATTCTTAAATCAAACAATAATCAATGGAAAGAAAATCCAAATAAAGAACATCAAAAAAATCCCAATACAAAAGATACATTTTTGCTCCCAGATTAATTTTTCGGAAACTCGCCGGAGTAAATCCATAGAAAATTTTAAATGCTGCCGAAAAATGTGAGACATCTTTATAGCCGCATTTATAAGCTACTTCGCCCACATTAGAGGATTCATTTTTAAATAAATCCTTAGCATATTCCATCCTGAGTTGGGTAACATAACTTTTTATGGTGGTTTTAAAACAGGATTTAAAGCCTTTTTTGAGTTTGAACTCGTTAAGTGAAACTAATCTGGAAAGTTCAGCAAGAGAAGGCGCATTAGTAAAGTTTTTTTCTAAGATTGATTTAGCCATCAAAAGTTTGCTTACATCTTCCTCATCTATTTGAGGCTTGTTTTCGGTTTTTTCCATTAAAGAATCCAATTGAAAAATCAGCAATTCTTTAATTTTAGCTTCCAAATACATTTTCTTTATTGAACCTTCGTATTTACAATTCTTAATTTCGTGTAGCACCCATTGAATTCCGGAGTTAAAAGGAGCATATTTAGGAGTAAGATATCCGGTTTTCTTTTGGCAGATATTTTTGGAAAATTTCTGGTGCAGCTCCCAGTCTTCGTTAATCAATTTCGAATAAAAATCGGGAGATAAAATAATGGACAGACAATTTATTTCTTCTAAAGCAGGAATTTTAAAAGTAGCTTTTAGCTGAGAAGCGTACAGAATATTATGAGTATTTTCAATTGAAAAGGATTCCTTTTCCAATTGATCAACGTGGGTTTCTAAATTATTGGAACAAATAAAATTCATCACTATCGATTCTCCGGTAATTTTGGTTTGAATGGTTTGCGGTTTTGAAAAATACATTTGGGTATCCAAAATTAAAATTCCCTCCGTAATTTGATTACGGATTGTAATTGTATCATCTTCATCATATTTTACAATGGTATTTTCCTCCACAAAAAGGCTCTTTGAATGATACAAATCATCCGTTTCTATCGAAATAAAAGCTTGCGGCTGACCTAAAATTGCAGATGTAAGTTTCAAAATAATAATCCGTTTTTACAAAGTAATAATCCGTTTTTCCCTATTTGTTTCTTGTGTTGTGATAGTATTTTTGCGACAAATTTATTTATAATAAATCTAATTAAAAATAATTTTTTCAAAAAAATATCGAAATTTAGAAATGACTACTCACCCATTTTACAATCTGCTGTTTCTTTTACTAACTATTTCAGCCTTTTCACAGCAAGATGAAACAGCCGAAAAAGTAGCTACTGTTACAAAAGTTCCCGCTACAGAAAAGAAACTAAAAAAAGAAGAAAAGATTGAAACACTAAAAACGGTTAGTATTCAGGGAAAATCAAAAAAACAAAAGGTAGAAACTTCCGGTTTTGCAGTAGCCATTATCGAAACCAAAGAAGCATCTCTAAGAAACTTAACTACCAATGAATTACTGGACAGATCAGTAGGTGTGCGTGTAAGACAAAATGGAGGAATCGGTTCCAATGTGGAGTACAACCTTAACGGTATGTCAGGAAGTACTATTGGAATTTTTATTGATGGAATAGAAGCTTCTACTTACGGTTCGTCATTCAATTTAAATAACATTCCTCCTGCGATGATTGAACGCATTGAGGTTTACAAAGGAGTATTGCCATCGCATTTAACCGGTGATTATGTAGGTGGAGCCATCAATGTGGTATTGAAAAAAGATGTTTCTAAAAATAGTTTAACTCTGGCTACTTCTTATGGTTCATTTAATACTTTTCAATCGGATCTTGGCGGAACCTATCGAGACAAAAAAACAGGGCTTTCTGTTAGAGGTTCCGGTTTTTACACCTATACCGATAACAGTTATGAAACTTGGGGAAAATCCAGCACTTACGTAAATCCTGGCGGCGATATAGACCCATATTATAGAGCGAAACGCTTCAACAATACCTATAAAAATATTGGTGGGCGAATTGAAGCCGGTTTTACCGATACCAAATGGGCCGATCAGTTTTTTATTGGCTATAATGGATCCAGTAATTACACTGAAATTCCGCATGGAATAACAATGTCAACTCCTTATGTAGGCCGATTTAGTAAAATGAAATCAAATGTGCTACTTTTAAATTATAGCAAGAAAAATTTCTTAGTAAAGAATTTAGCTTTAAATGTTAATGGTACACGTAGCTATCGTAGTACCTATCTTCAGGATACTGTGGGCTATGCTTACAACTGGGATGGAAAAATTAGACAAACACCAATACATGTAGATCTTTATGACGAAAATGGAAACCCTATATATGATAGAGATGAAAATGGCAATATTAAATACAGACCAGAAACGGGTGAACCCATCATCGCAACTGAAGAAAGATTAATTCTCTTAAAAACACTTCGAGGAGGACAACAAGGAGTAAAAACCATAACGAATACCGATAGAAAAATTACTAATATCCGTTCTAATTTAGGATACATGATTGTAGATGGTCACCGCCTCTCATTCAATCACAAATTAGAAGCCACTGACAGAAAAGATGAAGATCTTTTGAATCCATCTAAAACTGATTTTGCAACCATAAGTAAGATTACCAAGAATATAATTTCGATGAATTATGAAGCTGAAACCTTCAACAGAAAACTCCGAACCAATATTCTGGGCAAATACACCAATAACCGAAACGATCAAACAAAATACGAGATTGCTACTGTTGACGGAGTCAATTCGATTGTAAAAAAAGATACAGCTTCTATCAATAATAATTTTGGCTATGGCGCAACAGTTTCCTATAATATTCTCTCTAGTTTATATCTTATTGGCTCTACTGAAAATTCGCCTATCATGCCCAGTGACGAGCAATTATTTGGAGCTCCTGAGCGAAATATTCTGCCTAATGTAGGTTTAAAACCTGAAAAATACATTAACTATAATATAGGATTCCGATGGGGACCTTCTGATTTTGGAAAACACAGAATTTCATTATATGCAAATGCTTTCTGGCGTAATGGTTATGATAAAATTGTTCAACGAACAGTAGCTGACAATGAAATCGAAAACGAAGCCGAAGCGAATATTCAGGTAACTCAGTATGTGAATATGGATCATACACAAGCCAAAGGTTTTGAAGCCGAGATTATTTACATCTATAATAATCGATTGAATACTTCTTTTAATATTTCAAAATTCAATAACCTCGATAAAAGTAAATTAGATAGTGACGGTGATCCAAATGATTATTATGGGCATCAGGTAGCTAACGAACCTTTTTTTACTATGAATTTAAATACACAATATGGTTTTAGAGACCTATTCCAGAAAGGATCTGTACTGAATACTTATTATACTGTAGGATTTGTAGGTGAATATTATACCGCCAGAGGACAGGCGGAATGGTCAAAAACCCCCAACCAACTTCCTCATGATTTAGGGCTAAGTTATCGCTTTCCTTCGAAAAAACTGATTGCCAGCTTAGATGTTAAAAACATCTTTAATGCCGAAGTCTATGACAATTTTCAAATTCAAAAACCGGGTCGGGGCATTTATTTCAAATTGAATTACACTTTAAATAATTTTTAATAATCAAATAAATCAATATCATGAAAAAAAATCTATTTAAAATAGGATTGTTTAGTATGGCTTTAGCAGCTCTCACATTAGGAAGCTGTAGCAATGATGACAATAACAACGATTCTGAAAATAATTCCGGAAATGACGGAAAACGTTGGATTTCTCTAACAGGATCATTTCCAGATGAAGGCGGAACTGCAGGTAATGGTGGTACGCGTGCCTATGCAATTTCCGAAGAAAACGCAGCTGATCCCAACTATGTTGTTGAATTATTTAAAATGGAAAATCAAAAATATGTAAATGGTTTTGCTTTAAAATCAGAACGTACTGCCCGTGTACAAGCATCTGCTGATGGAAAATATTTATACAACATTCAATACACCGGAACCGAAGGTGGTGTTTTCAACAAATACCAGGTTAATGGTGGAGGAGACTACAAAGAAGTAGGTTCTGAAATAAACACGGCTACAATCCTTGGCACTTCTCCTCGTTGGGTAAAAGCTGCCGAAGGAATCGGAGTAGGGGTTTATGCTAGTGCTTTAGATATAGAATATGAAGGCACAGCTCCAAATTTTGTTTTCAAAAAGCGAGAAAGTGAAATTAAAATTGCAACAATCAATTTAGACAACACCTTTATTGCTAATACTGCTGTATTCAATTTCCCATTCACCGATGCAGAAAAAGCTGCTGGTTATTATGTAGGACGTATTGATGTTCCTGTATTGAACGCTGCTAAAGACAGAATCTACATCGGGTGTAATGTAAGTAAATATAATCCTGCCGGAACACCTACAATAAATACTTCAGGAATTCCTACATGGCCAAGTGATGCTGCTAATATTGATGGTACAAAAACATTGGTAGTAGATTATCCATCATTAAGAAACCCAAGAGTTCTTACTTCTACCTTAACAAAAGTTAACAATCACGGATACCGTACTATGACACAACATGTGGGAACTGATGGTCATGTTTACCAGGCAACTGCTACATCAGGTGCTGATATCTTACGTATCAGTAAAACAACTTATAACTATGATGCAAATTACCACTTTAACTTAAACACTGCTTTAGGAATAACTGGTGCTCAAATTAGAGCATGGAGATATGTTAAGGATGGTATTGCAGTAGTACTTTATACTATTTCAGGAACTAATGGTGGTTATATTGCTTTAATAAACTTAAATGATAAAACTGCAACTAAATTAGCTACAGAAATTGAAACAAATGCTGGTTTAAATACTACCTTAGGTCAATACCAAAATATTGGTGTAATTGGCGATAATGTATATCTACCTTTAACTCCGGCTGGTGCAGATGGAAACATTTACATTGTAGATACAAAAGCTAAAACAATCAAAAAAGGAGCTCAGTTAAAAACAGCTACTGGTAGTTTTTATTTAGGTGCATACTAAAAAATAACGTTTAGTTGAAATAATAAACCCCGATAAATTGAATTGTCGGGGTTTTTATTTTTATAACAAAGATGTAAAATTCAACTTACATCATACTCAAAATCTCTTTTTTGAAAGCGTCATATTCTCCCTGTAAAATCAATCCGTTGTCGAGGAGTTTTTTATAATTCTGAAGTTTAGCAAAAAGTTCGTCCTGAGTTAATTCACTTAGCTGTTTTTCTGAGGATGGAACTGCATTTTCAGGAATAGCTTCAGTATAACTGGGAACAGCCGGCAAAATTTCGGCATAATGAGTTACTTCTTCGGTTTCTATTTCTTCCATTTCCTCATTAAATTCTTCAGCAATTGTTGCTGTGTTTTGAACTGCTCCACTTTTTAGAATATCCAATTGCTCCTTAGCAAAAGTATAAATCTTTCTTGCCTGAATTTTTGGTATGTAATCAATAGAAACCGTCAAATCGGTCTTGGTCGAAAATGAGAATTCCGAACCTAAAATATTTTCCTTAACAAAGGTTCCTTCAATCTGATCCCAGGTATAATCAGTAAAATCCATCGAAAGCCCCAGGTTTTTAGGCTGACAGATAATAATTCGTTTATTGGTCAAAACAATACTGTCGGGAAAAACCGTAAGTGCCGGTTTTTTTTGAACTCCTATATATCCAATTTCCTCATTTTTCATTAATAAATCATTCAGCTTTGAAGTGATTTTTTCAATGGCTTTCGGATCTTGTTCCTCGTTTAAAAATTTCTTAATTTGATCTTTCATTATGTGGCTGAATTTATTTTATATTTGGTTAAATAGTCTTTTTAGACCTTACAAAATTAAAGTCTAATTTCTTAAATAGGAGTTAATTATCCTAGTTTTATTACTACTTTATTTCCAAAACTAAAAAAAGCCTTAGTTATTATGTAAACAACTAAGGCTTTTCAAAAATAAATTAAAGACTAAATCAATCCTTTTCGCTTTTTCTCTAAATAACCATAATACGTCAAATTATTAGGCACCTCGGTTTTAGGGAAAAAATAACTGGCAATCCATCCCACAAAAAACAATACTAAATGGCTGTAAACCCCCAACATATATTTATGGTGAGTGTAATTATAGCTACCCATATCTAACAAAAGATGTCTGCCCGCACCATTGCCTGTTGAAGTAGAAGTTAATAACGCATATCCTGTAAACAAAATACAGGCCACAAGCCCTACATTCAAACCTTTTTTATTTGCTCTGTTGACAAAAAGCCCTAACAACAGCATCCCCGCAATTCCTCCCGAAAAGATAGCATACAACATAAAAACCGTTGATAAAATTCCATCATTTTCGCCTGCAAAAACATAAAAACTGGCTACTAAAATAGCTGCTAACCCGGCTACCACAACCAGGATTTTCCCCATTCGAAGTTGGTCCATTCCTGAGCTTTTAGGATACAATCGCTTGTAATAATCATCAACTCCTACAGCTGCCAAACAATTCAAATCGGCATCCAAACTGGAAATTGCCGCTGCAATCAATGCCGATAAAATCAGACCTATTAAACCCGGTGGCAATTGTGTTGTAATAAAATGAGGAAAAACCGCATCTGATTTAATCCCCTGAGGTAATTCAACCGGATTTAAACCATAAAAAGAAAACAAAGCTGTTCCTATAAACATAAAAGCAATCCAAACAGGCACTGTAATTCCAATTCCTAGAACTGCTGCTTTTATGGCATCCTTATCTGATTTTGCAGTAAGATAACGCTGTACAATAGTCTGATCGGCTCCATATTTTTGAATAGCGTAAAAAACACCATTGATAACCATAACCCAAAAAGTAAGGTTAACAAAATCAAAATCATAAGGTCCAAAACCTATTTTATCACGATCTACAGCATAATTTACAATAGCTCCAAGTCCTCCGTCGGTTTTTAAAAGAATAACGACAATAGCAACGATACCTCCTAAAATCAGTAAAAAACCCTGAATAACATCTAACCAAATTACCGCTTCCATTCCTCCAAAAAGCGTAATGAAAACAATGGCAATTCCTATTATCCAGATTATTGTTAATGTATCAACACCGGTCATTGAAGACAAGGCCAAAGCCAACAGAAATAATACCGAACCCATTTTAGAAAAATGAGCAAAAATAAATCCTAAGGAACCATACACACGAGCCAGGTATCCAAACCTTTTTTCAAAATATTCATAAGCACTCAAACCAATTACATTTCGGTACAAAGGCACAATAAACCGTATTGAAAAAAGAAGTACAACGGGTACCATAAATCCCTGAATAAGAAGAATCCAGTTGGATTTATAACCTTCTCCCGGATAAGCTAAAAATGTTACACTACTGATTAAGGTTGCAAATATTGACATTCCAACTGCCCAGGCCGGAATATTTCCACCTGCTGCAAAATATTGATCTGTACTGGTGTTTTTTTTTGAAAACCGAACCCCAAACCAAAAGGTAACGATAAGTGATAAAACAATAATTAAATAATCAATAAAATGTAACGAGGCTCCATTCATAAGTTAAAAAGATTAAAATTTCCAGATAGACTCAGTCCATTGATAACTTCCTGGTTTTAGGGTTAAATACATTTCTTTTTTTTGGTCAATTTTCATTCTTATTACTCCCTGAGCTAATTCCTGTTCAGGGTAAAACTTTTTATATTCTAAATGCTCTATAATCGAATAAGCTGTTGCCCCTCCTTCTATCAATAACTCTTCCAAACTTACTTTGCCCAACACCTTTTTTACTACCGAAGCCAATATTTCTTTTATTTTACAAGAAACAGCAGCTACTTCATCACACTTAAGTGTATCAATAGCAATAATCACTTTGTCGTTTTTTTCAATAGCTTCAACAATTGTACCTGCCCAATTTTCAATCATTTCCTCGCAATCCCCAATACATAAAATATTTTCGGGCATATACAAAACAGTTCCTCCGGCTTGTTTGGCTTTTCGTACTACTTCCCTGCTTGGCTCGTAATTACTTCCACATACATACAATGCTTTTTTACCAAAAGACATTGTTTTAACCGCTGTTGTATTTTCTTTTTTTATTTTTCTCAAAATAGCATTGAAAAAACTCGCTCCGCCTGCGGGCAACATCGTATCATCAATTACATTAGCCCAGCCCATCAAATCTTCATTTGTGGGTGTATTGCCTATAATAAAACCCTCACGAGGTATTTTTTGTCCTAAAGAAACAGAAAAAGACTGCGCTTTGTAATCCACCCCAATTAAATCTAAAACACTGGAAGTTGTCCCTGTTTCATACTCATCACCACAAAAATCAGATTCCATCAACGGGATTTTATTCACATAATAAATGCCATCAACAATGGTTCGGTTCATTGCCGGATTAGCTGGAACCAACAAAACCTTTTTCTTACCCGAAACAGCTAATTGCACTTCTAATTCGTCTCCTATCTTTCCCCGAAGCAGCGAATCGGTTTTTTTATAAATAAAATCGGGTTGTAATTTAAGTAATTCTTCTGTAACTTCTTTGATTTGTTTTTGAGCCTCAATTTTACACAAAGACCTCGTATTTGTTGCGATTACCAAAACATCACAGTCGTAATTTGCATTTACACAGGTATCTATCGTAACGCTAAATCCGTTGCGAAGTGCAATTCCGCCTATTTCGGCAGCTCCTGTAAAATCATCTGATATAACCGCTATCATCTCCCTATCTATTGATTGTCCTTTTTACTTTTATGCAATTTAGCCGCATATTCTATGGCAAGCACCATAGCATCCGGACTGGCAATTCCTCTTCCTGCAATTTCCATTGCTGTACCATGATCCACCGAAGTTCTGATAATTGGCAATCCCAATGTTATATTCACTCCTCTTACACTTTTCATTTGTCCTTTGGACTGATCCCAGTTGAAGCCTACGGTTTTAAAAGGAATATGTCCCTGATCGTGGTACATAGCCACACAACCATCATAAACGCCACCAATTGCTTTTGGAAAAAGTGTATCGGCAGGAATTGGCCCTTCAACATTAAAGCCTCTTTTTAAAGCTTCCTGAACAGCCGGAAGTATTTCCTGCTCTTCTTCCCAACCAAAAAGGCCTCCATCACTCGCATGCGGATTTAATCCGGCTACACCAATTTTAGGATTAATAACTCCCAATTTTTTACAGGCATCATCAATAAGATATATGGTATCTAAGATTCTCTCTTTTTTAACCAAATCGCAGGCTTGTCTCAAAGAAACGTGTGTTGAAACATGAACTACTCTTAGATTTTCCTCTACTAATAACATTCCGTATTTTTTAGTATCGGTATAATGTGCATAAATTTCGGTATGACCTGCAAAAATATGTCCTGCTTTTTGAATGGATTCTTTATTGATGGGCCCGGTAACCGTTCCGTCTATTTCTCCGGCCAGAGCCAATTCGATATTTTTAACAACGGTTCTAAAAGAAACATCCCCTGCTTCTGCTGTGATTTCACCCATTTTCAAATCGGCGATATTCATATATTTCAAATCAAAAACATCTGCTGTACCTTTTTCAAATTTGGCATCAGCAATTTTTGAAATTCGATTCACTTTTAAATCCAATCCACAAAACTGAATGGCTTGTTCAAAAACATCAGCTTCACCCACTAAAACAGGGCGGCTCACCTCATAAACTCTGGAATCTAATAAGGCTTTTACAGCTACTTCGGGTCCTATACTTGCGGGATCACCCATTGTGATTCCTAATATTGGCTTTCTGTTCTCCATCATTATATCGTATTTAAGCTTTCTAAATCCTTAGCTAAATCAGCAATTTGTGTTTTTACTTCTTGTTCTTTAATCTTATCTACTTTTAACATTGGCAATAAAACTTCATTACTGCAAAGATTAAAATGTGCCAGCATCGTTTTTAAAATCGGTATGGCATTGGTCACAATTTGATTTTCCTGATATATTTTAGAAATAACATCCGTTTTTTCCTGTGCTTTTTGCGCTGTATCTTTATTTCCTTCCAGTACACTTTGGTAAATTGTACTGTACAATTGCGGTGTTAAATTTCCGGTACTTGGCACTAATCCGTCTGCTCCAAGCAACATACCTTCATACGATTTAGCTGCCCAACCTAATAAATAAGCAAAATCTTCACGGTCTTTCCATAGTCCGATAGCTTTTGCCATACGTTCTTCTCCTCTTTCTGATTCTTTGTAACCAACAATATTGGGGTGTTTACTCAATGCCTCAGCTGTTTCTAAATCAATAGACATGTTGGTTGTCATTGGCATATTATAAATAATTAATGGCAACGTAACTGCCGAAGCCAACTCATTGAAATAATTCAAAATATGATTTTGATGCAACGGGTAATAATAGGGAACGTGAGCTACAAGAACATCCACTCCTAAATCGGCATAAACCTTAGCCTGATCCAGAGATTCCTGAAAACAATTTCCCGAAATTCCGGCATACACAGTGGCTTTTCCTTTAGCTACTTCAACCGTTTTTTTAACCAAAGCGACTTTACTTTCGAAAGAAATCGAACTCGATTCTCCTGTAGTCCCTAACACAAAAGGATGACAAGCTCCCTCTACTAAATGGTTTACCAGAACGCCTACAGCATCTAAATCAATATTTAAATCGGTACTCAATGGCGTCACCATTGGCACAACTACTCCGCTATATTTTTTACTATTTTTCATTTTATTTTAACTAAAAAGCGGCTTTGTAAATCGCCACCGCATCATCTACAGCAATTTCTCTAATATTATTTTTCAACAATCGTTGTACTTTGATTGCTCCTTCGGCCAAAAGAGGAATAGATTCTTCCTTTACCCCAGCCTGCCCTAAAGTTAGCGGCAATCCACAATCGGCAATCAATTGTTTCATAATTCTCACTCCTTCTAAAGCGGTTTCTCTTGGAGTTGCTTTCTTTTCAGCACCTAAAACCTCAGCTATTCGTTCATACTTAGTCGCATCGGCTTCAATATTGTACTCCATAACATAAGGCAACAACAACGCATTGGACAAACCATGAGGAATATGATATTCTACTCCCAAAGGATAAGAAAGTGCGTGAACGGCTGCTGTATTTACAGGTCCCAGACACATACCTCCATACATACTTCCTAAGGCCACCTGACTTCTGGCTTCTAAATCAGCTCCGTTATCACAGGCTCTTTTTAAATATTTTGCAATCAATCGCACGCCTTCTAAAGCATACAAATCCACAAAAGGATGTGCAAATTTATTGGTATAAGCTTCTAAACAATGCGTTAAAGCATCAATTCCTGTAGCTGCAGTAACACTTTTAGGCAGGGAAACCGACAAAACAGAATCAATATAAGCGGCATCAGGCACTAAATACGGACTAATAATTCCCACTTTCTCTCCTAATTCGTTGACAAAAATAGCATTAGGTGAAACCTCACTCCCCGTTCCGGAAGTAGTAGGAATACAGGCCACATAAATTTGTCTTTCCTTAAGATTTCCTATTCCCTTAATTTCCTCCAGTGTTTGCGTATTTTTTAATTGAGCAGCCACTAATTTGGCTACATCCAAGACACTTCCGCCTCCAATACCCACAACACTATCAGCCTGAAAAACCTGAGCTTTTTTCAAAACCTGATTAAAATCTTCAAAAGTAGGTTCTCCTACTATCGATTCATCAGTAGCAATTTCAACTCCTTGTGATTTTAATTTTTCTAAAAAAGGTGTCAAAGTAGTTTGAAGTTCTACAATACTCAGTAAAAACATTCGCTTAAAACCTTTTTCCAAAAAATCATCTACAAATCGCTGCATACTTCCCTCCCCGAAAACGACACGATTAGGATTTAAAATTACAATCTCTTTCATTTTTTTATAATCTAATTTAGAAGCTTTTAGTGTTTATTCTCTTTTATTGGTAAAAATGTAAACGTTTACATTTTTGCCAATAAAAAAACTACTCAATACGAGTAGTCGATTTTCTCAACATTAATTCTGTTTTCAAAATCACTTTTTCTTTTATACTATTTGGATTTAAAATCCTTTCATACAACATCTCGGCTGCTTTGCGTCCCATATCAAAACCCGGCTGACGAACAGCGCTCAATGGCGGATTCAACGAAATAGACCATGGCATATCATCAAAACCGATAATCGAAATTTCCTCAGGAATCTTTATACCCTTAGCATGTATGGCCTCAAGTGCTCCCAAAGTCAACAGATTATTTCCTGAAAAAATTGCCGTTGGACGCTCTTTTAATTCTAAAATTTTACTGGCAATTTCAAATCCACTTTTATAATCGGTATCTCTTGCAAAAATCAAACTCTCATCATAAGGAATTCCGTAATCATTTAAAGCTCTTTTATATCCTGCAAGACGCTCAATATATGTAGGGATTTTAAAATTTCCGGAAATATAAGCAATCCGTTTGTGTCCTATACTCAACAAATGATCAATAGCATTAAAAGCACCTTGTTCATTATCCACCTTTACTACATCAACATCAATATCAGTTAATCCTCTGTCTATACAAACAACAGGAATATTCTTTTTTACCAGATTCTCAACTCCTTTATCTTTTCCGTGAATAGGAGCTACAATCAAACCATCAATATTTTCAGATTGTAAAATATCTAGGTATAATTTTTCTTTTTTCTCGTCCTGACCAAAATTACCAATCATAACCGCAAAATTATTCTGGTAGGCATAATCCTCGACACCTCTAACCACATCAACGAAAAAAGGATTTTGAATATCGGGAATAACCAAACCTAATAATTTAGTTTTTTTACTGGTACTTCTTAATCGTTGCGCTACGCGATTGGGCTTGTACTCCAAAGCCGCTATCGAAGCCTGAACTTTAAGCATAGTATCCTTACTTACCTTAGGATCATTATTAATTACCCTAGATACCGTGGCTATAGAAACCTTCGAATGCTCTGCAACTGCTTTTAGATTTGACAATTTTATAAAATGTAAACGTTTACATGACAAATGTGAGGAATTAAATTTTAAAAAACAAATTTTAGGCACTTTTGTTTTTTAATTCTAACAAAACCCACATAAAACACTACAAATAAAATAACCGAAGAATTTAAAATTAAGATAAATCCAAAGTTTCCTGCTGTATTTTTTTAGTTAAACTATTAAAAACCAAATCATAAGAATGATCTATCATTTCTTTCAAAAAAGAAGCAGCAACATCCGAATTCACAACCACTGTATTCCAATGGTTTTTATTCATGTGAAAACCCGGCTGCACAGCTTCAAACTGAACTCGCCATTCTTTAGCCAAATCGGGATTGCATTTTAAATTCACCGAAGGCTGACCTAGTTCCCATTGTTTTAAAGACGACAAAGCAAATATTTTGCCTCCCACTTTAAAAACCAATATATCCTGATCAAAAGGAAAATGTTCAGTCACTCCTTTTTTAGAAATACAATATTCATAAAACTCTTCTAAATTCATAACAATACTTTTTCCATTAATTTTTCCGGATGAGCCAATAATTTAAAACCAAATTTTTGATATAAAAAATGTGCATCAGTAGTGGCCAATCGCCAGATTTTAACCAATTGTAACTGTGGCTCTTTCATCATGGCATCAATCAGTAAAGACGAATAACCATTTCCACGATGATTTTCATCAATAAAAACATCCATTAAATAAGCAAAAACCACATAATCAGTAATTACTCTTGCAAAACCTATTTGTTTACCATCCAAATAAATTCCAAAGCAAAAAGAATTAGCAATACAAATTTCGACTTCTTCAATCGTTCTGGGTGCTGCCCAATAAATATCTTTTAAAAAATTATGAATAAAAGGAATATCTAATTTGGTTTTATCAGTAGAAACGCTAATCATATTTTATATAAAATAAGTTTTGACAAATCAACTTCAAAGTTGTTGTTTATCGCTTTTATAGTTTTTTTTACCGCAAAGAGTTCACCAAGCTTTTCTTTGATACTTTGCGGAAAAACTCTGCGTACTCTGTGGTTAATTCATTATTCCAAATTTAAATAAAACAAATCACTCGCAATTCCATCCGTTAAAAACTTTCCTTTTTTTGTTGGTCTCAGGATATTATTTTCGATAAAAAGCAAATCATCATTTAAAAATTTCTGTGATTGTTTCATCAAATAATCCAGATATTTTTGTCCAAATTCAGATTGAATTCGTCCCAAAGAAACACCCCAAATCGTTCGTAATCCGGTCATAATATATTCATTATAACGGTCTGCAACAGAAAGTATTTCGATTTCATTTGGAAGTTTGTTTTCCGAAATGGATTTTAAATAAATTGCATTATTAGCCACATTCCAACTTCTTGAAATCCCGTCATAACTGTGTGCCGAAGGGCCAATTCCGATGTATTTTTTACCCAACCAATAGGCAGAATTATTTCTGGAAAAATAATCCGGTTTACCAAAATTCGACAATTCGTAATGCACAAATCCATTGGCTTCAAGCGTTTCCACCAAAATCATAAAATGTTCCGAAGCCACCTCATCTTTAGGCTCAGCGATTTGTCCTTTTTGAATCAATTTATCCAAAGCCGTTTTAGATTCCACAGTCAAAGCATAACTCGAAATATGAGGAATACCAAAACTCAAAGCGGTTTCTATATTCTGTTTCCACTTGGCGTTGCTCATATTCGGAATACCATAAATTAAATCCAGAGAGATATTATCGAAATATTTTGTAGCAATTTCTAAACATTTTTTGGCTTCCGCCGAATTATGCGCCCGATTCATCATTTGCAAATCATCTTCAAAAAAAGACTGGATCCCAATAGACAAACGATTAATTCCTAATTGCTTTAATGAAATTAAATACTCTTCAGATAAATCATCTGGGTTAGCTTCCAAAGTAATTTCGGGATTTTCAGAAATGCTGTAATTATCAAAAACGGCATCCATCAGCAATTTCAAATCATTAATGGTCAATCTACTCGGCGTTCCTCCGCCGAAATAAATGGTTTCTATGACGTTATTTACAAACTCATTTTTACGCATGGTAATTTCTTTGGCCAAAGCCAAAACCATTTCGTCTTTCTTCTTCAACGAAGTCGAAAAATGAAAATCGCAGTAATTACAAGCCTGTTTGCAAAAAGGGATATGAATGTAGATTCCGCTCATTTCTTAACTCTCTCTTCATTTTGCTTCACAAAAGCATCCCAACCCGAATAACTTTTACCAACAACCGTTTTTCCAGAGTTGAAAAAATGACAAACTGCAGCCGCCAAACCATCGGTAGAATCCAGGTTTTTAGGTAATTCTTTTAAAGCTAAAAGTTGTTGCAACATTTTAGCCACCTGCTCTTTACTAGCGTTTCCGTTTCCGGTAATCGCCATTTTTACCTTTTTAGGTTCGTATTCGGTAATAGGAATTCCGCGCGACAATCCGGCAGCCATAGCCACACCTTGTGCGCGCCCTAACTTCAACATCGATTGTACATTTTTACCAAAAAAAGGCGCTTCAATCGCAATTTCGTCCGGGCAATGTGTATCAATCAACTCAATAGTGCGCTCAAATATGATTTTTAGTTTTTGATAATGATTATCGTATTTGGATAATTGTAATTCGTTCAATTGTACAAACTCCATTTTTTTATTGATAACACGTATCAAACCAAACCCCATAATAGTGGTTCCGGGGTCAATTCCTAATATGATGCGTTCGTTTGCCATATTTATTTTAATACGCTTTTCTTTATTACACAAAGTCTCTCAAAGAAGACACAGAGATTCGCAAAAATAATTTAAAATCTTAGCGTCTCTTCACGATTTCTTTGTGAATCTTTGCGAAATACTTTTTTTGCTACACAAAGCTTTTAAAAATTTAAAATTCTTTGCGGAACTCTGTGAGTCTTTGCGTTTCTTTGCGCAATAGTTCTTCGTTATGATTTCAATTCCTCACAAAACTAAGCAATTCCTAATACTTCTAATCAAAGTTTTGATTGTAGTTGGTGCGTTTTATTTTATTTATAACCAACTGGCTAATAACGATAAGCTCGATTGGCAGAAATTCATTGTTTTATTCCGAAAAAACCAATCAATTTCTGGAATTCTATTCCTTTTACTGTTAAGCGTTTTGAATCGGTATTTCGAAATTCTGAAATGGCAAAATCTAGTTCAGCACATTCATAAAATCACGGTTTCTGAATCTACAAAACAGGTTTTAGCCGCTTTAACAGCCGGTTTATTTACACCTAACGGCGTAGGCGAATATGCAGGAAAAGCGTTGTTTTTTAAAAAAACTGAAACTAAAAAAGTAATCTTCCTAAACCTGATTTGCAACGGAATTCAAATGGTTGTAACGATTATTTTCGGAATATTTGGCTTACTGTATTTCAATACGCAATTCCATATTATTACATCTAAAACAGTTTTGATTCTGTTTGGAATTTGTTTTCTGCTTTTTGTGATTGTATTTTTTTCGAAGAAAATAGACATCAAAGGTTATTCCATCGAAAAACTGATTCAAAAGATTAACGAAATCCCCAAAAACATTCATCAACGAAATATTGTTCTGGGCATTTGTCGTTATTTGGTTTTCTCGCATCAATATTATTTTTTATTCCTAGCTTTTGATGTCGATTTACCTTATTTCACATTAATGGCAGCCATTGCTTCCGTTTATTTCTTAGCCTCTTCCCTGCCTACTTTCCAGTTTTTGGATTTTGCTGTAAAAGGCAGCGTAGCCATTTATTTTTTTGGAATTCTGGGCGTTAATGAATGGATTGTTGTTTTTATTTCAACCCTGATGTGGTTTCTTAATGTAGTAATTCCTGTTGTCATTGGGAGCTATTATGTACTGAATTTTAAAACTAAAGAAATCGCATGATGCTATTTCTAATCATCATATTATCCATTTATTTTACAACTATTTTACTTTTGATTTATGGTTTTTCAAAAATAAAAAACTTTAATTCTGTTGGCTTAACGCCAAAAACAGCCTTCACAATTGTAGTTCCTTTTCGAAATGAAGCCGGGAATCTGCCTTTACTTTTAGAAAGCTTCTCAAAATTGAATTATCCAATAGATTTATTCGAGGTAATTTTGGTGGATGACGCATCAACAGATAAGTTCCAAATTCCAAATTCCAAATTCCAAATTTCGATTATAAACAATATCCGGATTTCAAAATCCCCAAAAAAAGACGCCATTACAACCGCAATTCCTTTGGCAAAAAACGAATGGATTATCACCACTGATGCCGATTGCGTCGTTTCCAAAAACTGGCTTTTGACTTTGGATAATTACATTCAGACTCATAAAGTTTCAATGATTGCCAGTACGGTAACCCATAGTGGGAACGATTCCTTTTTACATCATTTCCAACAATTAGATTTAGCCAGTTTGCAAGGTGCAACCATTGGCAGTTTCGGAATTGGAAAAGGATTTATGTGCAATGGTGCAAATTTAGCTTACACCCAATCACTCTTTCAGGAATTAAACGGTTTTGAAGGAAACAACACTATTGCCAGCGGCGATGATGTTTTTCTTTTGCAAAAAGCGATTGCCTCCCGAAGTTTCGGGACCGAAAAGATACATTATTTAAAATCAAACAATACTATAGTAAATACAAAACCTCTGGATGATTGGAAATCCTTATTTTACCAAAGAGTACGCTGGGCATCAAAAACGAGTTCTTACCAAAGTAATTTTGGAAAATTATTAGGTTTGGTCGTTTTTGGAGGCAATATTAGTTTGTTGTTTATTGTTTGTTGTCTATTGTTCAGAATAGGAGATTTTTATTCTTTACTATTTTTTATAATTACAAAATCTTTGATTGACTTTATATTGATTTACAAAACGAATCAATTCTTAAAAATCAGAACACAATCTTTTTTATTAAGCAGTTTACTGTATCCTTTTTTCAGCGCAACGGTAGCTTTGTACGCTGTGTTAGGAAAATACGAATGGAAAGGAAGATGGTTTTAGGCTGTCGAATGCGAATTAGAAAACTACTCCACCTTAACAATAACCGGAAGAATAAACTGTGTTTTTACCGGAATTCCTTGTTTCAAAGCCGGATTTACTTTTGGAAAATTCACTAATCGGGCGTGGAGAATACTGTCAATTTTAATGGTATCATAAGCCACAGAATCCTTAGGAAACTGAGGTTCGAATTGCATTCTGGAGTTGGGAAATACGGTTACTTTAACTTCAATAGTATCTAATTCAGGATAAAGAGCCGAAAGCGTATCTATTTCTAATTTTTCTTGTATTAACTGAGTCAGACTATCAAAAAAACATTGCTGGCGTTGGATTTTTTCATCTAATTTATCACAATCCACAAAAGAAGGGTATTCATCCACCTCTTTCCAATTGATTGCTTTCAATTCCTTTTGCAATAATTCTTTTTCAGAGGGCACTTGCTTCTCAAAATATTGACAAGAAGTAAAAATACCGAAAACTAGAAAAAAGTAATACTGCTTCAAGGTTGTGTTTTTGAATTCGACCAATATGGTATAAAAATACAATTATTTTTTTGAGATACTCCAGAAAGCAAATAATCTTCCTAACTTTCTGTAATTTATTTTTCAAAATTAATAAAAATTAATTTATGGATATTTTACTTTTCATTCTTGGCTTAGCCTGCATGTTTATTGGAGTACTGGGAAGCTTTTTACCAGTATTACCCGGCATTAGTATTAGTTGGTTAGGAATTGTTCTGCTTTATTTTACTAATGCTGTACCGCTTAATTATTGGATTTTAGGAACCACTTTTTTAGTAGTTGTACTTTTTTCTATTGCCAATTATGTTTTGCCTTCCAAAGGAACTCAACACTTTGGCGGCAGTAAAGCCGGGATTTGGGGAACTAATATTGGACTTATTATAGGCTTATTGACTCCAATTCCATTCGGATTTATTATTGGTCCGTTTCTGGGCGCTTTAATTGGTGAAATAGTCTTTGATACTAAAAACGTACAACAAGCAGTAAGAGCAGCTACAGGATCGGTTTTAGGAATCCTAGCTTCCAGTTTTATACAGTTTATGCTTTGTATGATTTACTTTGGGATATTTATTTCAATTGTCTGGAAATACAAAGCGACCCTTTTCAACTAAATAAAATTCACCCATAAAAAAAAGCCTTTCCGTTAAGAAAGGCTTCTTGCAAATTTGCGGTCTGGACGGGACTCGAACCCGCGACCCCATGCGTGACAGGCATGTATTCTAACCAACTGAACTACCAAACCTCTGCTTTATTGCGAGTGCAAATATACAATATAATTTCTTTTAAAAACAAGCCTTTTAAATAAAAAATGTAATTTTTTTAAAACGGCTTTAAAATCAAAAAAGCCATTCACATTTAAGTGAAAAGCTTTTCATTGGTTTAACTACTAAACCGAGGTCAGCTAACTAGGCCGACCCAACAACACAACTAACTTTAGATACCGTATAGTGGAAAAAAAAGCCTTTCTGTTACGAAAGGCTTTCCCAATATTAGCGGTCTGGACGGGACTCGAACCCGCGACCCCATGCGTGACAGGCATGTATTCTAACCAACTGAACTACCAAACCTCTGCTTTATTGCGGTGGCAAAGATACAACAGATTTCTATTTACACAAGTGTTTTTATTAAAAATAATAATATTTTTTTCAGCAAATCAACCAAAGTTTTGTTTTTCAACTAAATAAGTCAATAATATTTTTTCAAAACTTTCCCTTACACTCACCGGAACGTACTTAATTTTGTTTTGAGCACAACTCAAAGCGAGCTTTTTGAAATAAACAGCAGCTTGTTTTTCATATTCTTCTTTCACATTATCCGCAAAAACAACTATTTCTTCCCCGGTTTCTACATCAATAAATTTACGCGGCGCATTATCAAAATCAAAATTAAGTTCGGTTTTTCCATCTACCACATGAAACAAAACAACTTTATGCTTATTGTGCTTCAAATGTTGTAAAGCAGCCAACAAACGCTCTTCCTCTCCCGTTTGAAACATATCAGTAAACAAAATAATCATCGAACGACGGTGAATTTTCTCTGCAATCTGATGTAAAAAAGTAATGGTATCGGTACTTTTCTTGACTAATGGCTCTTTCAATAAGTTTTCCAAAGCATTCAATACCATCCTATGATGACGATCACTGCCTTTTTCGGGAGCATAATACTCATAAGTATCCGAAAAAACACTTAAACCAACTGCATCGCGTTGTTTCTTTAAAAGATTCATCAGAACCGCAGAAGCCAAAACAGAAAACCCGATTTTGTTTTCATAAAAATTTTGATTCGATTTTAATTTAGGATAATGCATTGACGAAGAATTGTCGATAATAATATGACAGCGCAAATTTGTCTCTTCCTCAAACTGTTTGGTATATAATCGATCTGTTTTAGCAAACAACTTCCAGTCGATATGCTTGGTACTTTCGCCTGTATTATAAACCTTATGCTCGGCAAACTCAGCCGAAAATCCATGAAAAGGACTTTTGTGCATACCCGAAATAAACCCTTCCACCACCTGGTTAGCTAGTAACTCCAAATGCTGAAAACTGGAAATTTTCCCTATTTGTGATTCAATCTTCATCTCTCAAATGTATTAAAAGATTAAAAAATAATAGAGAAAAGAAACAAGAAAAAAATAATCGATTTTCTAAATTATTTTAAACAAAAAAAGGCTTGACTCACGTCAAACCTTTTTCTCATATAAATCATAATCTTACGATTACAACAAAGCGTCTAAACTATCTGCGTAAGTTTGCTTAGGAGCAACTCCTACTTGCTTTCCTACGACTTCTCCGTTATGAAAAACCAATACCGTAGGTATGTTTCTCACTCCGTATTTAGCAGCAAATTCCTGATTAGCATCCACATCAACTTTTCCTACAACAACTTTACCGTCGTATTCGTTGCTTAGTTCGTCAATGATTGGCCCAACCATTCTACAAGGTCCACACCATGCTGCCCAAAAATCTACCATAACCGGTTTGTCTGATTTCAAAACTACTTCTTCAAAAGTAGCGTCTGTTATTGCTAATGCCATATTTCTTTATTTAAAGTTTATAAATTTAAAGTCTTTAATTCCTTAAACACTATGCAAATTTAGAAATTAAAAACTAACTAAACACTATTCCAAAATTAGTTTTGGCTATTAATGTATTGTTAATAATTATCCGTCATAAAACATCTTCGAAAAAACAGACATCCAAAAAACAATAAAAAATCCCGCCGAAGCAGGATTACTATTTATTCTTGAATTTTATTAAAAACCGATTTTCACCTAAAAGCTTAATGAACAAAATAGCCAACAAAGAACCTGATGTATTAGCCACCACATCGACAACATCACCACTTCTGCTGCTTGTTAAAAAAGTTTGAAACAATTCTATTGCTACCCCTAACACAAAAGCCATTAAAAAAACAATAACAAAAAGCTTTGTACTATTTGTTTTTTTTAAATAAAACCGGAGCGCATAAAACCACAACACACTAAATACAAAATAAAAAAAAGCGTGAATGTATTTATCGATATAAGAAATCTTTATTTCAGGAAGTTCACTTATTCTTATCAAACAGAGATATAAAATATTGACTGTCCAACACAGCGCAGCTCCAATACAAATTTTCTTAAGCACCAATCAATTCTTTATAACCTTCAGCAGTTAACAAAGTTTCATATTCAGCTAAATCAGCAACCTTAACTTTTATCATCCAGCCGTCTCCATAAGGATCTGAATTCACTAATTCAGGAGCATCTTCTAAACCAGTATTGAACTCAATAATTTCTCCTGATAAAGGAAGAAACAAATCAGATACGGTTTTTACTGCTTCAACGGTACCAAAAACTTCGTCTTTATCAAGTGTTTGATCTAAAGTTTCCACTTCAACATAAACAATATCTCCCAACTCTTTTTGTGCAAAATGTGTAATCCCTACCGTTGCAACATCTCCTTCCAGGCTAACCCATTCGTGATCTTTAGTGTATTTTAAATTTGCTGGTATATTCATAGTAATAGTAATTGAAATATGATAATTATTATTTTTTGGCAAATGTAACAATCTTCAAATTAAATCTTTTGCCATTTTAGAATTAATTCCCAAAATTATATCGAAGTGTAAATCCGGATCGAATATTAGTGATAGGAAAAGAGGTCGAAATTACAGCCTTAGAAAACGAATGATCATAATAAAAAATAGCCGTTAGATTTTTACTAAACGAATAATCAGCCGTGACTTTCAAAGACCATAAATTTTGCCCGCCTGCCAATTGGTTATTATCATAATCCAAATAACGCACAATAGTTTGATTATTTCGATACGACAAATCAGCCTTCAGATTAATATCTCCTTTAATCACTCCGGTAGGATTATCAGCCAGTCTTGAAGAGAAAACCACATTTTTAAATCGATAACCCAAACCTACAACATATTCAACACCTTTTACTTCGGTCAATAAATTATTATCGAAACTCATTGATAAAGCACGGTCTTTTTTAATCTCTGTAAGTACTTTTAGCGAGTTTTTCAATTCAAAATCCATTCGAAGAAGCGGATTAAACTGCTCTACTAAATTCACATTAGACATAATGGTTTTATTGAAAAAATTACCATTATCATCCGTTCCTCCCGGATCTTTATCATAATCAAAATTAGAACGGTACTGATTGATTGTATAAGAAGCTCTGTAACTATGCTGCAAAGAGAATCTTTTAAATGTCTTTTTAAACATATTATAACGCATCAAACCATTGTATTTAACCGTCCAGTTAGGAATAGGAAAGTTTCTAAAAATACTGGTAGAAACATTTGAAGCATCGGCACCTGAATAAGCAGCTATAAAAGCCGGCAATAATACAGCCTGATTACTTTTTCCAAAACCAATTGGAAATCCATCATTAGTAATGATTTTTTTCCTTTCCGGATTATTCGGATTCGCCAAATCTGTTTCAGGAGCACTCGTATTCTCTGCCGGAAGTGCTGCCGCATCATACCTCGGGACAATACTTCCATATCTTTCAGCGGCTAATTGATTTGCAACTAAAAGCCTGTTGGATCTAAAATCATCAAAAGCTGCCGAAGAAAACTCATTACTTTGAGAAAAAGCAGTTTTAATCAACACCGTAGAGATAGAAAACATTCCATAATTATAAGGAGAACGCGAATTATAAACTCCATTAGTAGCAACATCGTATTGCTCCGAATAATTTTCCGAAAGCGATCGATCCATGGTTAAATCAATTTTAAAATCAGGAAATAAATCCACATTAGCCGTAGCACGCAATACCTTATTACTTACCTGAGTATAATTTTGATTAAATTCCTGATAAGTGGTCAACCAGCCATTTTTAGCCGCTTCATAACGCACATCATCCTGACTTCCAAAAATAAATCCTAATGACGGTCTTGAAGAACCCAGAAAACCTATACTTGGCATATAACCAGGCAACAATGTACCACTATTTTCAGAATAATTAATCTGAATGTTTTTAACACTAGTCAAAACTCCCAGCAATCCATCAACAAATGGATTAGCCTGAGCTTGTGGCTTAACCGGAACACTCGTGATTTTTTGCCCTGGCCTTGGAGCAACTGTAGGTCTGGCAGCTATTTTTGGTTTTTTGGACAAACCTAAATATTTGTACAACATATCCATATTGAAAGTAGCATTCAAATTATTGGTACGGGCATTTTGAACCGTATTTCCTAAGTTGTATGCAGTACCTCCTACTTCAATTTCAGACAGCGCATTGGCTGATTTTTGCCAACTATAATCTCCCGTATAAGAATAATTTGCTTTAACAAAACCAAACAACGGAATTTTATTAATAGGAATATCGTAGTTCACAATTAGCTGCTGGGTATGGCGGTTAGGATCTCCTATATCCCAATAGCTATCCCAAATAGAAAAACTGTCAATAGGCTGATCATCCTGATCCAAATAATTCTTTACTAAATTATTGGTAGAAGCCGCATAACTGAATTTCAGAGATTTTGTTAAATTGTAATTAAATCCATAATTATAATTAAACCCAAAATTTCTGCGGTACAACGGATTCAATTCCAGACCGGGAACATTCTCTACCTGTCTGAACTGCTGACGATTGTACTGCCTGTTAATATTAGTATTAAAGGTAACGTTAGAAGGTAAAAAGTTAAAATTAAAATCACTTAATAATTTCCAATAAGCACTTTTTTTCATGAACTTCGTTTTCTTAAAAGGCTCTACCGCTTTGTTCTCGAAAGTGTAAGCATAATCCACCGAAGTACTGGCCTGCTGATCCAGATAATCCTCAACCTCATAATCATGATGTTCTACTTTATTGAACGACTGAGAAAAAGTAAAATTCTCAGGATCATAAATATGTGGTTTTTGTTCTGCTGCTCTTTGTTTTCTTACCCCAATAAAATTAATACTGGTACGCTTTGTATAATCAATGGCCCGATTTCTCAAATTAGCTCTTTCATCGGCATTACTGGTTTCACTTAATAGCTGCTTTAATTTAATATCCTGATTAAACGGATCGTATTCCGGCTTAATTGTTTCTTCACCCACACTATAATTAAAAGGTAAGTTAATACCCCATTTATTAGGCAACAACTTCCCTAAATTGATATTTGTAACAATATTATATTGCTGAATGTCTTCACGACTTCTTTCATTTGGTCCTTGTTCGATAGTACCAAAACCTACAGTACTCATTTTTCCGGTGGCAGAAATAGTGGCTAAATCAGCAAAATTAGTATCTACATTCAACACCGCAGCCATACCTCCGCGATTATCCATTTCGGCCAGACGAAGTTCATTAAACCATACTTCCCCTTTAATTTTCTGATGAGACTCATTGCTCTTTATACCTACCATTAAAGTACGCACCAAACCAAAATTAGGATTTCCTTTGATTCCTAATCGTAATTTATTGCTTTTATTAGCTAAACTTCCGTCTAATTCATCTTCGTTCTTATAATAAATTCCATCCAATGGCAGCGTACTGGCATCTACTGACATTGCCTGTACTTTTAATTGAGTAAGCAAGGATAATGACAAATCAATTTCATTGGCTTCAGGCCAAACACCATCTGCTGTATATTTACAAACACCATCTGTTGTTTCGGTAACTTTTAACGGAATCTCAATTTGATAGAAATTCTGTGTAAAATCATTACCAAAACGAATAAAACCAACCATTTGATCATCGGCTAACGGAATTTCTCCTTTTAAAGATTCGGCATGTAAAAACATTTTCAGTTTCTTAAACTGACGCATATCTACACTTACATTTTTAAATACAGCTCTGGAATCATCAACCTCAAGACCGTCTCCGGCTACTCTCAAAGACAACGATTGTTCGTTTTGATTGATCAAAGTATTGTTATTGTACAACTGCTCCCTTTGCACTCCCGGAGGCGTAATATAATTTACCGGACATCTTGTATCATTTTCTTGAACATTTACCGCAGTAACATCCAACTCGGTATTATCATCATCCACATTAGGGTCATTAGGATCTAATGTTGTAACATATCTTCTCCATTCACCACGCACTAAATCCAGGGCTCCAAAACGCATGGTTACTTCATCTTCAAATCCTGTCATAAACATTCGCATAAAACGAATGGATCTGAAATCTTCAATACTACCTATTTTATTCTGAGGCTGCGAAACAGGAATCTTAAACTGAATCCATCTGGCTGTAGTAGTTCCTCCATTAGGTAAGGTCACATCGGCTTCTCTGACATCGGTTACAAAATTCTGTCCTACTTGCATTCCCGGCTTCATATCAATACTATATTCATAATACGCATTAATCGTATTCATCGTATTATCTCTGTTAACATCCTCAACATCCGGAAATGTAGTTGCTCCCCTATTAGGATCATTGATATCAACAGCTGAATTACCATCAACTCCGTTATAGTTTTTATAACGCTCTTTTACTCCTCCAGAAGCATTAAGATAAAAAGTATAATCATCAGCAGCCGGATCGGGTTCGGAATTAAAATTATCATAAACAACCGCTTCAGTATTATTAGACAAACCATCTAATCCAACGTCTTGATTTTTCCTGTTTTGGGTATTTGCATCAAATGTATAAATCAAAGATTGTGATGCAGGAACATCTCCCCATATTGGTCTTGGGTTCACCAAAACCTGATCTGGCCCTAAACCGTTCTCGTATTGTTTTCGACCATCTTTTAAGATATCTTCTGATATTTCTCCTAAGTTAAAATAAATTTTACCGGTATTAGTAGATGCCGCACTTCCATTACCCACATAAGGATCTAATACCCAAAACTGAATGTATTCGACATTCCCCTGCTCAAAATTAGTTGAACTAATTGAACGCATAATACCTCCAAAATTTTCTTTTGGATTCAAATTAAAACTCGGATTATTATTATACGGCCCTCTCTCAGACGGATAATAAGTCAAATCTAAAGTATTAATCACCTGAGTTTGTCCTTGTGCAATATCCAATGTTGGATACAATTCTCTGCTATAAACCCTTCTGGTAGCGTTTAACGAAATATCATCATTGGAAATCCCCGATGGTCGCTGCACATAAAAAACAGGATCTATGGTGTACCAGGCTAATTTGGATCTTTTATGCCCATAAGTCAAATCATTGGCTTTGGCATTAAAATTATAAGCACTATTGGTGTTTTCCTCCGGTGTTGATGCTAAACTCCAGGCATAAGCCGAACGCATGTCAATAGTAGATTGAGAACCTTCAAAATCATCTACATACAAAGTTGATTCACCATTGAATTGATCTGCTTTTGGCGTATCAGGTTTTAAAAAAGCAATTTCCCCTCTGATGGATAAATTTGATGGAACATCCGTATCAACATTAGGCAGCATATTAGCTAATCTGGTAAAAAAAGGAACTTCTGTTGAGAAATTAGTATTGAACCCAAAAATGGTATTATTAACCGATTCCTGACCATAATTGGATTTTTGTGTAAATGGTCTCTCGGTCATTTTTAAGAAAGTCCCGCCTAAGGTAAATTTATCCGAAAATTTATGCTCTACATTCACCCCCATAAATCGTCTGGTCTGCTGACCAAAAATCGAATTGTTTTCTAGCGAAACATTGATTGGCGTATTCGATGCCTGTAATGAAGGATCCAAAATTTGAACTCTTCCCAATTGATAGTTCACACTATAATCCACACCTTCAACTAAAATTCTACCTCCGGCTGTAACTACAACCGAACCTTGCGGAACATTAAATGCACCAATAGGAATTCCGTCTCCGGCAGAAGATTTATACCTTCCTCTCAACAAAAACTTATTCTTCTCACTATCCTGCAATGCTCCTGATTGTGTATTTCTGTACATACTTCTGAATACATATTTTGCCTGATTAGGATTGTAAGTTGTAGAATTATTATAATCTTCCGCAGAATTTGGATTAGCTAATTTAGAGAACAACAATTCTCCAAATGGCTCCTTAGCGGTAAAAATAATACGTCCATTTTGTGCATCCATCGTTAAGCCCGGAACAAAATCAAAAAAACCATCACCACCTATTTGACGGTCATTATTATAATTTAATTTATCCAAATTAAAAACATTCAACAAAGGCGTTTCTGCCACTTTATTTTCGGGAGAAGGATTTGAAGGAAAAGAACTCCCTGGAACCGGAGAGATATAATTTAAAGGCGAAGGATCGGTAAAAAGAATATTAAATCTAAAATCTTCCTGCTTGATTTGATAAGCTCCGGGAATCTGATAAATATTTTTCATCATCAAATTCCAAACCGGATTTTTAACATTTGTCAAATTACTTTTCAGCATCTTCAAAATCAAACTTTGTGTAATCACCGCCTGAGTCGATTGTGGCGTTCCGGTAACTAAGGTAGCATCTACTCCGTCATTACCAAATTCCCCAACCTGATACACCTGATCTCCGATGGTATATTCATAAGCCACCGCCAAAATTTCATCGTTAGACAATCTTTGCTGCAAAGAAATATAACCTAACTGCGGATGGTATGTAAACTCATTAGTAGTTAACTTTCGGGCATTTTCTAATTTCGAATAATCCTGTCCTTCTATTACGGTAGCATTAAATCCGGAACTTGAAGTTGCCATTTCACGGATATTAGAATTCAACAAGCCGCCACCTGTTAGAATTTGAGCCGGATTGTATCTGTTATTGGAGTTATCCGAAGGCGAATCGGCCGGATTATTAAACATTCCTGTTGAAGGATCCAAAACCACTACTTCACTATCAGCCAATCCGGTTAGTTGTGATTCACCCAAATCCTGAAGCGCAATAACATTTCTAAGATTGTTAGAAGTTGTATTCAAACGTGTTTGTTTGTTGGTTACCCAAACCTCAATTCTTGTAATTTGCACCCGGCTGTCTATAAAAGGGTAACTTTTTAACGCAGCATCATATCGGTTTCTAAAGTACTGAGACAGGAAAAAGTGCCTGTCATTATCATAATCTAAAGCAAAAATATCAAAATCCTGAACAGTTCCTCCGTTTTGAGAAACTACCGTTTTAGTTTGTGATTTTTGTTCGGAATAAACCCCTGTAACCATCGTTTTTCCAAATTGCAATTGGGCTTTGACCCCAAACAAACTCTGTGCCCCCCTAATCAAAGAACTATTTAAAGGCATGCTTACATTTCCAACTTCTATTTTTTGAATAATATCATCTTCTGTTGGAGCATATTCCAGTTTTAATAAATTTTGAAAAGCAAAAGTAGATTGGGTATCGTAATTAGCATTTACATTCAACCTTGTCCCTACTTTTCCCATCAAACTCATACTAATCCTTTGATCAAAATCAAAAGCCAGATTGGATCTGTTTCTGGGTGAAAACGAGGGATTATCCTGTCTGGTAAAACGTGCACCCATATCCATTTCAACAGAACCTGTCGGTTTAACATCAATGGTGTTACTTCCAAAAATAGATTCAAACAAGCCCGATTTCACATAATATCGGGGCAATAAATCTTTCTTAGCAGCTTCACTTCCTTCTTTTTTTCCGTCAATAGCATCCGATTTCTTTTTGAAATAATCTTTCATTGATTCTTTCAAAACCAAATTTTCATATTCTTTGGGCGTTAATATTAAAGGATATTTAATTGAAAATCCATTGACTGAACTGGTGTAAATATAGCGATCTGTTTTAGGATCATAAGTATATGCCGACAGGATACTCTTAGGGTCTTTGATTTCAATTTTACCTAATGAATAGCCTTTTTTTGTTGTATCCTGAACGACTTCATTTACTTGAGCCGGTGATACAAAACCACATAATAAAACCGCTAAAAAAATACAGATTTTATACATACAATTGGTTTTTACTATGCTTTATAAGCTTTTTAATGCTTGTTTGATAATAGATTCTACAGATGCCTCCGGATTCTCCTTTATGATTTTATCGATAAGCTTTTCTGAAGATTTTTTAACAAATCCTAAAACTTCTAATGCTGATAAAGCTTCATCTCTGTTGGTATTATTTTGCATAACTGAAACTTCATCCAAATCATACAATTTCAACACCTTGTCTTTTAAATCTAAAATTACTCTTTGCGCTGTTTTACTTCCAATTCCTTTTATAGACTGAATCGTACTCACATCACCCGATGCTATTGCATTAGTAATTTGTTTTGGATCTAATGATGACAACATGGTTCTTGCAATTCCTGCACCTATACCCGAAACCGAAATCAGTAATTTAAAAATCTCTCTTTCTGACTTCTCAACAAAACCAAATATAGTATGTGCATCTTCTTTTATCTGAAGATGAGTAAACACTTTTATAAAATCTGACGCAGGAAGTAAAGAATAAGTATGTAATGATATGTGAACTTCATAACCCACACCTCCACAATCAATAACAATTTGTGTTGGCGATTTTTCTACCAACTTCCCCTGTAAATGTGCAATCATCTAATATTTTTTTGTAAAATATATTTTAAATTCCTCTTCCTAATTTTCTGCTAGTTTCCCACTTGCGGTTATAGCAGTTTTATCTTATATACAAAGATAGAAGTCTTAACTTAAAAAGTTAACATTTTCATAATTCTTTTATAAGAATCTAAAAAATGATAACATAAAAAAAGCCACAAAATTGTGGCTAAAGATCTTTTATTTACAAAATTAAAACTAAACCTGACTTCCATTAATATAAGAATCTAATAAATGAATTGTTTCTTTCTGTTTTTCGATAATCACTTTCACAACATCTCCAATAGAAATCAATCCTATGACTCTATTATCATCCACAACAGGAAGGTGTCGAATTTTATTAGAACTCATCAATTCCATACAATAATCTAAATCGTCTGTAGGTTTCACAGTAATCACTTTGCTTACCATGATTTCCTGAACCAAAGTACTCTTGGAAGATTTTCCTTTAAGAACAATTTTTCTGGCATAATCTCTCTCAGACAAAATACCTTTTAACAAATCATCTTCAATAACGAGTATTGCACCTATGTTTTTCTCACCCATTATCTTAACAGCATCATAAACGCTAATAGTCGAAACGATTGAATACACTGTATCCCCTTTCGTGCTTAATATTTGATTTACAGTCATATTGAAAATTTTTAGAATAATAAATTTAAAAAAAATTAACAAAAAACCGTTCGAGAATAATTTAATTTTAAAGGGGTATTTTTATTATTCTTTTAAAAAATTAACATTTCTACTCAAACCTTGAAACTTAGTTCGCTTAACTGCTGAGTCTTTAAAAACGATTTTAAAGGTTTCTTCCGTCATTTCTTCCCAATCTTTTTTAGTCATTGAAAGCAAAGCCGGATTAGGATTAAACAAAGGCTCATTATGACTTTTTGAAAATCGGTTCCAAGGACAAACATCCTGACAGGTATCACATCCAAAGACCCAGTCATCAAAATGCCCTTTCATTTCGTTAGGAATATTTTCTTTGAGTTCTATTGTAAAATAAGAAATACATTTGCTGCCATCAACAACATAAGGAGAAATAATGGCTTGTGTAGGACAGGCATCGATGCAAGCAGTACAACTGCCACAATGATTGGTGACAGGATGATCGTATTCTAAATCTAGATCGATAATTAATTCGGCTATAAAATAAAAAGAACCTACTTTTTGAGTCAATAAATTACTGTTTTTCCCAATCCAGCCTAAACCGCTTTTGGCAGCCCAGGCCTTGTCTAAAACTGGCGCAGAATCCACAAACGCACGACCCGAAACTTCACCTATATTTTCTTGAATTGAGAAAAGAAGTTCTTTTAATTTTTCCTTTATGACAAAGTGATAATCTTTGCCATAAGAATATTTGGAGATCTTATACGAATCGGAAATTTGTTCTTTTTCCGGATAATAATTCAGTAATAGAGATACCACACTTTTAGCATCATCAACAAGTAAAGTAGGATTAAGCCGTTTGTCAAAATGATTTTCCATATAACTCATTTTGCCATTTAGGTTTTTATTCAACCAGTTTTCTAATCTTGGTGCTTCCTCTTCTAAAAAACCTGCCTTAGATATACCACAAGATAAAAATCCGAGGCGTTTGGCTTCGGATTTTATAAGCTGTGAATATTTGTTTCTTAAGTCTATGATATAAATAAATTGGTTCTTTAAAAAAGCCCTCCCTGAATATTTGCCCTGACTTTTCCTAAATGCCTATAAGCTTTCTCGGTAACTTCACGTCCACGTGGAGTACGCATGATAAAACCTTCCTGAATTAAAAAGGGCTCGTAAACTTCCTCAATCGTTTCACTGCTTTCGGAAACTGCGGTTGCCAGAGTAGTCAATCCCACAGGCCCACCTTTGAATTTATCAATAATCGTATTCAGGATTTTATTATCCATTTCGTCCAATCCATGGGCATCAACGTGCAATGCTTTTAAGGCATATTTCGAAATTTCGATATCAATAGTACCGTTTCCTTTTATTTGGGCAAAATCACGAACTCTTCTCAACAAAGCGTTGGCAATCCTCGGTGTTCCCCTGCTTCTTCCTGCAATTTCAATAGCCGCTTCCATAGAAATAGGCATTTTCAAAATAGAAGCGCTTCGCTGTACAATCGTAGTCAATAATTCTACTGTATAATATTGTAATCTGGAAGAAATACCAAAACGTGCACGCATAGGTGCTGTCAAAAGACCTGAACGGGTTGTAGCTCCAATTAAGGTAAATGGATTCAGATTAATTTGAACCGTTCGCGCATTAGGCCCCGATTCAATCATAATATCAATCTTAAAATCTTCCATAGCCGAATACAAATATTCTTCGACTACAGGACTCAAACGATGGATTTCGTCAATAAACAAAACATCTCTTTCTTCAAGATTAGTCAGTAAACCTGCTAAATCTCCAGGCTTATCCAATACAGGACCAGAAGTTATCTTGATTCCAACTCCTAATTCATTAGCTAAAATATTTGCTAAAGTCGTTTTCCCTAGTCCCGGAGGTCCATGAAACAAAGCATGATCTAAAGCTTCATTACGTTGATTAGCCGCAGCCACAAAAACTTTGAGATTTTCTAAAACCTGATCTTGTCCTGCAAAATCATCAAAAGAAAGCGGTCTTAATCTTTTTTCAAGATCAAGCTCTTCCGAATTAAATCGTTTGTTTGTTGGGTCTAAATTTTCATTCATGTAACAAAGATAGACAAAGTAATCAGTTTGTAAAACAGTTAAATTTCAAATAAAAAATTCCAAATCTCAATGTACAACTAAACATCATTTGAATTTGGAATTTAAAACATTACTATTTTTTATTTCTTGGAATAACAAAAAAGACCCTCTTTTCAGAAGGTCTTTTTAAAATATTTTTAGTGGTGTAAAACTGATTCACCTGGTTTCATTGGAACAGTTTGAGGAACAAAATCCTCTTCGTGCTCAGGGTTACTGTAATCGTAAGCCCATCTGTGAACTTCAGGAATTTCACCTGGCCAGTTACCGTGAATGTGTTCTACAGGAGTAGTCCATTCTAAAGTAGTAGATTTCCATGGATTTTGTACTGCTTTTTTACCGTAGAAAATACTGCTAAAGAAGTTGTACAAGAATACTAATTGGAAAGCTCCACCAACTAATGCAAATGTTGTAATTAACACGTTAACATTTTGCAAATCGTCAAATAACGGGAAGTTAGTGTTTGTATAGTAACGTCTTGGTAAACCAGCTAATCCAATAAAGTGCATTGGGAAGAAAACTCCATAAGCACAAACAGCGGTAATCCAAAAGTGAACGTAACCTAAATTTTTATTTAACATTCTACCGTACATTTTCGGGAACCAGTGGTAAATACCGGCAAACATTCCGTAAAGTGCAGAGATACCCATTACTAAGTGAAAGTGAGCAATTACAAAGTAAGTATCATGAACGTTAATATCTAAAGTACTATCTCCTAAAATGATTCCTGTTAAACCTCCGGTAATGAAAGTAGAAACCATTCCAATAGAGAATAACATAGCAGGATTTAATTGTAAGTTACCTTTCCACAAAGTTGTAATCCAGTTGAACGCTTTTACAGCAGATGGAATTGCAATTAATAATGTAGTAAATGTAAATACAGATCCTAAGAATGGATTCATACCTGAAATAAACATGTGGTGACCCCAAACAATTGTAGATAAAAACGCAATTGCAAGAACTGACATAATCATCGCTCTGTAACCAAAGATTGGTTTACGAGAGTTGGTAGCCATAATTTCAGATACCAGACCCATCGCAGGCAAGATTACAATATAAACCTCAGGGTGACCTAAGAACCAGAATAAATGTTCAAACAATACCGGAGAACCTCCTTGGTAGTGTAAAACTTCACCAGCAATATAAATATCAGATAAGAAGAATGAAGTACCAAAACTTCTATCGAAAATCAACAATAATGCTGCAGATAATAATACAGGGAACGAAATAACACCAATAATAGCTGTTACGAAGAATGTCCAGATTGTAAGAGGAAGTCTTGTCATAGACATTCCTTTAGTTCTTAAGTTGATAACAGTTACGATGTAATTTAAAGACCCCATCAAAGATGATGCGATAAATAAAGCCATCGATACTAACCAAAGTGTCATACCAGCACCTGATCCAGGAATTGCCTGTGGTAAAGCACTTAATGGCGGATAAATTGTCCAACCTGCTGATGCAGGACCAGCTTCTACAAACAATGAACTTAACATTACTACGGCTGACAAGAAAAACAACCAGTAAGAAATCATATTCATAAACCCGGATGCCATGTCTCGGGCACCAATTTGAAGCGGAATCAATAAGTTACTAAAAGTACCACTCAGTCCGGCTGTCAATACAAAGAATACCATGATGGTACCGTGAATAGTAACTAAGGCAAGATAAACATCGTTAGCCATAACACCTTCCGGAGCAAATTTATCACCTAATAAAACGTTGAAAATTTTAAAAGATTCTTCTGGCCATGCTAATTGCATTCTAAATAGCAAAGACATACTAATACCAATAACTCCCATAATAATACCTGTAATAAGGTATTGTTTAGCAATCATTTTATGATCAATACTAAAGATATATTTAGTAATGAATGTCTCTTTATGGTGGTGTTCGTGTTCGTGATCGTGAGCGTGATCGTGACCTTCTGCTGACATATATTAAACTTTAAATTTTCTTAATAAATTATTATTTAACAGCAACTTCATTAGCAGCAGCTGCTAGTGTATCATTGCTTTTAGCTTCTCCTGATGCGTCATCAGCAGGTTTTTCTAATGAAGCTTTCACCTCATTAACTAAAGTAGTTTTATCTGCTAACCATTTTTTGTAATCTTCAGGTGTATCAACCACAACTTTCATTTGCATATTGTAGTGAGAAGAACCACAAATTTTATTACAAAGCAACAAATAATCAAAAGTATAAGGATCTAAACCCGGAAGACCTTTAGCAATTAACTCAACACTTTGCTTCGCTCTTAATTCATTGATATGAGCCACTTTTTCAATCATATAAGGTAACTCTCTATACTCAGCAGTCGTGTAAGTAGGAGTAAAAGCAAATTCAGTAACCATACCAGGCACACAGTTCATTTGTGCTCTAAAGTGTGGAAAATAAGCTGAGTGCAATACGTCTTGAGAACGGAACTTAAAAAGTACTTTTTTACCTTTTGGTATGTGTAATTCAGAAACCACAATATCATCTTGTGCATTTGGATCAGCTAAATCAACACCTAAAGCATTTACACCTTCAATATATCTAACATTAGCCTTACCTAAAACATTATCTTCACCAGCTAATCTTGCTGTCCATTTAAATTGTTGAGCGTATAATTCGATTACGATAGTATCCTCATCTTCATCAACAAACATAATATTAGTCCAGGCATACAATCCGTAAAGAATCAAACCAGCTAATGTAATTGCAGGAATAATACTCCATAGAGCTTCTAACTTGTTATTATCAGCAAAATACAAAGCTTTTTGATCTTTTTTACCTTTATATTTAAAAGCAAAATAATGTAATAACACCTGAGTAATTGCCTGAACAGTAAAAATTAAAACCCAGGTAATATTCATTAATCTGTCCACTTCTGTCCCGTGTTCAGAAGCAGGAGTATGAAGAGGTAAATTACCCCAGGCTAACAAACCATATATTGTAAATACATATAAGAATGCTAAAAAACCAAACATCAAATATCCTTGAATATTATTGTCTTTATCATTAGCTACCTGAGAACTATCTGAAGAAGAACCCACTTGAGTAAGGTCGAATATTTTAGTCAATTGCCATAAAGCAACAGCTAATAAAACTAAAACTATAATTACCAACAAACTTGTCATCTGTTTATCTCTTTAAAAATTAATAATGAAAATGTTTACTTTCTTCGATATAAGGATTTCTTTTTGCTAATAAAGGAACTTTAGTTAATGCTGTAAATACAGTAAAAATAAACAATCCAAGGAAGAAAAGAACTGATGAGATTTCAGGAACACCAATAAACCATTGATCTCCTACAGTACCAGGCATAATCATATTAAAGAAATCAATATAGTGACCTGCTAAAATTACAATACCTGCCATAACAATTACCCATGTAATTCTTTTGAAATCAGTATTGATAAGAATCAATATCGGGAAAACAAAGTTCATAACAACAGCTCCAAAGAATGGAAGATTGTATAAGTTAATTCTAGTTACAAAATAAGTAATCTCCTCAGGAATATTAGCATACCAGATTAACATAAATTGAGAAAACCATAAGTAAGTCCAAAAGATACTAATTCCAAACATAAATTTAGCTAAGTCATGGATATGACTAGTATTTACATATTCTAAATATCCTTTTGATTTCAAATAAACAGTTACCATAGCAATCATAGTAATACCGCTCACAAAGAAACTTGCAAATACATACCATCCAAATAATGTAGAAAACCAGTGTGGATCAAATGACATAATCCAATCCCAAGACATAATAGACTCAGAAACGATAAAGAAAACTAAGAATCCAGCTGATAATTTAAAGTTCTTTTTGTAAAAAGTATTATCATTAGCCTCATCTTGAGCCAAACAGTTCTTTTGAGAATAGTGACGGTATAAATTCCATCCTAATAAGAAAATAGCTGCTCTTACAATCCAAAAACCAAAATTTAAATAACCTGATTTTCCGGCAATCAATTCATCATAATTAGCACTTTTAGGATCAGTTACCCCATCAGCCAACCAAGTGAACAAATGATTAAAATGAAGACCACATAAAACTAATATAATAAAGAATATTACAGAACCATAAGGAAGGTAAGCTGTAATGCCTTGCATAACTCTAAATAATACCGGAGACCATCCAGCTTGAGCTACCTGCTGAATTGCATAAAAAACTAAAGTTCCCATTGCAACAAGCATAAAGAAAATACAAGCAACATATAAAGCTGCCCAAGGTTTATTTTGCAATTGGTGCAAAACGTGAGTTAAATGCTCTTCGTGCTCCGATGCTTCTTTAGCTTCATATGCCTTAGCATGATGAGAAACAGCCTTATGAGCTTCTTCTCCATGAGCTACAGCAGCGTGAGCTCCTTCTGCTTTAGCTTCTTCATGATGCGCTTCTCCGTGACCTCCGTGAGATTCAGCAGCGAGGATTTTCTCAACTTCATGAATATCTTTTGGTGCGTTTAAAAAACCATAAGCTATACCTAATACACCAACGGCCATTAAGATGATAGAAAAAGTTTTTAATTTACTTGAAAATGTGTACATATCTATTACGATCAGTTTGTTCAACAATTATAATTGGCTTTTAAGTTTAAGAACATAGTCAGCAATTAACCAACGTTCATGAACACTTAATTGATTGGCATGAGAACCCATTGAATTTAAACCATAAGTCTGAACGTGAAATATACTTCCTTCAGTGATTTCTCTGTCAGCATAACTAGGTACTCCCAGGAATTTCTCTCTCTCAACTAATTTTCCTTTACCATTACCAGTTGCACCATGACAACTAATACAATAGATATCGAAAAGTTCTTTTCCTTTATCAGAGTTTCTATCTAAAGAATCAAGCGGCGATTTTAAATTTGCTTTAGCTAATTCATAACCTTCCGTAGTATTTGGATACTCATAAGGTTCAAAACCTCTGTTAATACTTCCTTGAGCAGGAAGCAAACCTTCTTTACCATCAGGAAAAGCTTTAGATTCTGAATAAGTTTCATAGCCTACAGACTCATACATATTTGGAAAATACTGATAATTCGGCTCTTTATCATTATGACATGAAGCTACTAAAATAGTTATGCCTAATAATAGTGTTATTTTATATACCCTTTTCATATCTAAATTAATTCTTTTCTATTACTTTAACTTCTACAGCACCTGTACTTTTGAAAAAAGAAACCAATTCTTCCTCATTGTCTTTAATAGCTACTTCCATTAAGAAATGATCATCAGTAGTTCTTACATCAGGATTTTCAGCTTCTTTAAAAGGCCACAATCTACTTCTCATATAAAAAGTAATAACCATTAAGTGAGCAGCAAAAAATACAGTCATCTCAAACATAATTGGCACAAAAGATGGCATATTTTGAATATAACTAAAACTAGGTTTACCACCTATATCCTGCGGCCAGTCATGAATCATAATATAACTCATCATAAATGTAGCAACAGAAATACCAACGCATCCGTATAAGAATGCACAAATTGCTAATCGTGTAGGCGCTATTCCCATAGCTTTATCCAAACCATGAACAGGGAATGGAGAAAAAACATCTTCAATATGATGGTGTGCTGCTCTGGTTTTTTTAACAGCATTCATCAATATATCATCGTCATTATAAATGGCGTAAATTACTTTATTACTACTCATGGTGTGAATCTTTATTTGCTTCTCTTTCTCTAATGTAATTATCTCCTGTTGCTTTTAGAATTGTTTTTACCTCTGCCTGAGCAATTACAGGGAAAGTTCTTGAATACAATAAAAACAACACAAAGAAGAAACCTATTGTTCCAATGAAAATTCCAATATCAACAAATGTTGGAGAGAACATTGTCCAAGAAGACGGTAAATAATCTCTATGTAAAGAAGTTACAATAATTACAAAACGCTCAAACCACATTCCTATGTTTACAACAATCGAAATTACGAATGAAAACATGATACTTGTTCTTAATTTTTTAAACCACATAAATTGTGGAGAGAAAACGTTACAAGTCATCATTGCCCAATATGCCCACCAGTAAGGTCCTGTTGCTCTGTTCAGGAAAGCATATTGCTCATACTCTACACCTGAATACCAAGCCACAAACAACTCAGTAATATAAGCCACACCTACAATAGAACCTGTAATCATGATGATAATGTTCATCAATTCGATGTGCTGTAAAGTAATATAAGCTTCTAAGTTAGAAACTTTTCTCATAATAATAAGCAAGGTATTAACCATCGCAAATCCTGAGAAAACTGCTCCTGCAACGAAGTAAGGAGGGAAAATTGTAGTATGCCATCCAGGAATTACAGAAGTAGCAAAGTCCATAGATACAATCGTGTGTACAGAAAGTACAAGTGGAGTTGCTAAACCTGCAAGTACCAAAGATACTTCTTCAAAACGCTGCCAGTCTTTTACTCTTCCGCTCCATCCAAAACTTAAGATTGAATAAACTCTTTTATTAAATGGAGTAATCGCTCTATCTCTAAGCATTGCAAAGTCAGGCAATAAACCAGTCCACCAGAAAACCAATGATACCGATAAATAAGTAGAGATTGCAAATACGTCCCAAAGTAATGGAGAGTTGAAGTTAACCCAAAGAGATCCGAATTGGTTTGGTATAGGTAATACCCAGTAAGCTAACCAAGGACGACCCATGTGAATAATTGGGAACAAACCTGCCTGTACAACTGAGAAGATTGTCATCGCCTCTGCTGAACGGTTAATTGCCATTCTCCATCTTTGACGGAACAACAATAATACTGCAGAGATAAGTGTACCGGCATGTCCAATACCTACCCACCAAACGAAGTTAGTGATATCCCAAGCCCAACCAACTGTTTTATTTAATCCCCATGTTCCAATACCTGTAGATATCGTATAAACTATACATCCTATTCCCCAAAGAAAGGCTGCTAAAGCGATTGAAAATACAATCCACCAATGTTTATTAGCCAAACCTTCGACAGGCGCTGCCACATCTACTGTTACATCGTGATAAGATTTATCACCTATAACTAAAGGCTTTCTAATACTAGAGTCGTATATATGAGACATATTCCTTTATATTGATTTTAAATTTATTTCTTAAGTGTTTCTAACTTTTACGTGATAAACCACATTTGGTTTAGTTCCAACATGCTCTAATAAGTGGTAAGATCTTTCGTCAGCAACTAATTTAGCTACTTTACTTTCTTTATTATTAACATCACCAAATATCATTGCTCCTGAAGAACAAGCTGCAGAACAAGCCGTTTGGAATTCACCATCAACTACTTCTCTACCTTCTTTCTTAGCGTTTAAGATTGTAGCTTGTGTCATTTGGATACACATAGAACATTTTTCCATAACCCCACGAGAACGTACGTTTACATCCGGATTCAAGACCATACGTCCTAAATCGTCATTCATGTGGTAATCAAATTCACTGTTTTTGTTGTACAAGAACCAGTTAAAACGACGTACTTTATAAGGACAGTTGTTAGCACAATAACGAGTACCAACACATCTGTTGTAAGCCATGTGGTTTTGACCCTGACGACCGTGAGAAGTCGCAGCAACCGGACAAACTGTTTCACAAGGTGCGTGGTTACAGTGTTGACACATTACTGGTTGGAAAGCAACTTGTGGGTTATCTGAAGCTTTTTCCATTTCATTGAAAGTAGAAAGAGAACTTGACAAACCTGCAATTCCTTCTTTTCTTTCATTATCTCCTTCAAAAGTTTCTTCAGAAGAATAATACCTGTCGATACGCAACCAGTGCATATCACGGCTTCTTCTTACTTCTGATTTACCTACAACAGGTACATTGTTTTCAGCATGACAAGCAATTACACAAGCTCCACAACCTGTACAAGCATTCAAATCAATAGAAAGATTGAAGTGATGACCTACTGAACGATCAAAAGATTCCCATAAATCAACTGAAGTAGCTTCAACTTCTTTATGATCTAAAGATACTTTTGGAGTTTCGTTCCAAATTTTAGAATCTTTAGTATTGAAGATTTCTAAAGTAGTTTCTTTAATAATATCTCCTCTACCCATTAAAGTTTTTTGACCCTGAACACAAGCAAACTCATGCTCTCCAGCTGCTTTAACTAATTCAACAGACTGAACATCATTAAAACCTTTATATAAAGTATAAGCATTTAAACCTACCTGCATTTCTTCTTTCAAAGCCGCTTTACGACCGTATCCAAAAGCTAAACCTACAGTACCAACCGCCTGTCCTGGCTGAACAATAACCGGAACATTTTCTAATTTAGCACCATCAGTAGTTGTAATAGTAGCATAACTTCCATTCAAACCTCCGTTAGCAACAATTTCATTAGACAATCCTAATGTTTTTGCATCAGCATTAGAAACAGTAACATAATTATCCCAGGAAACTCTTGTAATAGGATCAGGAAACTCTTGTAACCATGGGTTATTAGCTTGTTGACCATCTCCCATTCCGGTTTTAGTATATAATACCAATTCTAATCCGTTAGCAGCTTTTGATTTTGCTAATTCAGCAGCAGCACCGGCATAATCAGCTGTACCACCAGACAAAGCAACAGGAGCTCCAACAAATATTCCATCATGTAAAACCTTATTCCAAGTTGAACCTGCAATAAATGATGAAGAATAAGCTTTTAAATAATCGTAGTAAGTTCCTGTAAGACCATTTAAAGACATTAAAACATCCTGAAATTGTTTTGTCTTAAACAATGGACGAATAGTTGGCTGTGTTAAACTATAAGTTCCTTTAGTCAAAACTAAATCTCCCCAAGCCTCTAAGTAATGAGGTACCGGAGCAGCAATAGTTGCAACAGAAGCCGTTTCATCTTCTTTCAAAGATAAAGCAACTGAAGTTTTTACTTTTTTAAGACCTTCAACAAAAGAAGCCGAATCAGCCAAAGTATAAACCGGATTCACTCCGCTCATAATCAAAGTATGAACGCTACCTGCTTTCATATCATTAATCAACTGAGCTACATTTGCATCAGAACCTTTTCTTATTTGTCTTGCACCTACAGTAGTAAAAGCTTCACTAGCCAACACTTGGTTAATAGCTAAAACTAATAATTGTGCATTTTTATCCTGAATACCAGAAACCAAAAGTCCTTTAGAACCAGCAGCTTTCAATTGCTGAGCCGCTTTAGTAACTTCCGCTTTTAATTCAGGTGCTAAATTTACAGCAACAGAAGAACCTGTTACTATATTATATATAAGTACTAATGCTTGTTTTTGATTAGCAACTGACATAGGCAAACGCTTATCAGCAGCTGCACCAGACAATGTCATATTAGCTTCTAACTGGAAGTGACGGGACATTTTTCCGTTTTTAGGAACTCTGCCCTGAGCATAACCTGCATCATATCCTCCACCTTGCCAATCTCCAAGAAAATCAGCTCCTACAGAAACAATAAGTGACGCTTTAGAAAAATCATAATCTACTAAAGCTCTTTCTCCATAAACAGCTTCAAAAGCATCTAAAGCTTCAGAAGAAGAAACAGCATCATAAATTACATGTTTTGCGTTTGGATTTGCTCCAATAAAATCAGCAATTAATTTTTCTGTTGAAGGACTCGCTAAAGTATTCGTCAAGAAAACCACCTGACCACCTTTAGCTTTCGCTTCAGCAACACTTGATTTAATTTTTGAATCCACTACAGACCAAACTGAATCTTTACCTTCAACTTTTGGTTCTTTCAAACGCATATTATCATACAATGACAATATTGAGGCATGAATTCTGGCATTTGCAGCAAATTTAGCTCCCGAAATAGTATTATTATCTATTTTAATAGGACGCCCTTCACGTGTTTTAACAAGTAGATTTGCAAAATCAAAACCATCAAATACAGAAGTTGCATAATAATCAGCTACTCCAGGAATGATTTGCTCCGGTTGTAATACATAAGGAATCGACTTGTTCACAGGCCCTTCGCATGCTGCAAGTGTAGCTGCTGCAGTACTGAACCCAACGTACTTTAGAAAATCACGTCTTGATGTTGAAGACGATGCCATTGCATCAGCATTCCCTAAAAATTCATCCGCAGGAATCTCTTCGACAAACTCGTTATTTCTAAGCGCCTCAACAATAGAACCATTTTCTAGTTCCTCAACACTTTTCCAGTATTTTTTGTTTGATGACATTGTATATATATATTAAAATCTTAATAATTTGATTAATAGTGGCATTTTCCACATTCTAAACCTCCCATTTGTGCTTCAGTCAATTTATCCACACCATATTTCTTAGAAAGTTCTTCATGTATCTTAGTATAATACCCATTTCCTTCCATTTTAACATCGGTTTTTCTGTGGCAATCAATACACCAACCCATAGTTAAAGGAGCAAATTGTTTTTGAATCTCATAAGTCTCAACAGGACCGTGACAAGTTTGACATTCAATACCACCCACTGTTACGTGTTGTGAGTGATTGAAATAAACGAAATCAGGTAAATTATGAATACGAACCCATTTAACTGGTTGCTGTTTTCCAGTATAAGACTGAGTCGTTTTATCCCAACCAACTGCATCGTATAATTTTTGAATCTGAGCATCATAGAAAGCTTTGCTGTACTCAGGAGTAGCTGTAGTTTCAGCAACCTCTGAAATGTTCTTATGACAGTTCATACAAACATTCAAAGAAGGAATACCTGCATTTTTACTAACTCTGGCAGCAGAGTGACAATATTTACAGTTAATCTCATTATCACCAGCGTGAATTTTATGAGAATAGTGAATTGGCTGAATTGGAGCATAATCCTGATCAACACCCACCTGCATCAAATAGCCATACACAAAATAACCACTGGCAAGCAATAAGAAGATACAGGAAACCAATACTAGAAATTGATTTTTAACAAAAGCTTTCCAAATTGAAGTACGCTCTTTAACAGCAGCAACTTCAATACCATTTGCTTTAGCTACTTTTCTCAGCACATTGTTTACCATAAACAACATCACTACTAAAACAACTAAAACCAAAGCAAGCACTCCTAATATCATATTATTAGAACTACCTCCGCTAACATCAGTTCCTGGAGGAGTAGCAGCACCGGTTGCAGCACCAGCAGCAGGCTCTGCTTTTGGCTCTGAAGTATATGCTATAATATTATCAATATCCTCATTAGATAATTGAGGAAAAGAGGTCATCACAGCCTTATTATTTTCTTCAAATAATTTAACAGCAGCAACATCACCTGACTTAATCATGTCAGAACTGTTATGAATCCACTTGTAAAGCCATTCTGCATCATGCTTATCAGCAACCCCTCTTAAAGCAGGCCCTGTTGATTTAGCATCAAGCTTATGACAAGCAGCACAATTAGAATTAAAAAGCGCTTTACCTTTTACCGGATCACCACCAGCTGTAGCAGCTGCAGGAGCAGCCTCGGTTGGAGCTGCAGGAGCAGCATCTTGCGCAAATGAAGAGAAGGAAAAAGCCAGCATCATCGCTAAACTTAAAAACATTTTCCTTGAGTTCGAATTATGGTTACCCACCTTTTTCATAAAGTATAATGATTATCTACTAAAAATTGGCACAATTTTTTATACAACAATTTCATATAAAAACGTCCCTTTATTTTAAACAGCCACAAAAATACGACTTAAGAACTATTCTCAAAACCCTAAAACAACCCAAACAACAATTTATATCAATTCTAAATAAGTTTTTTATTTCACATTAAGTATATAATTAGTAATTTTACTTAAAAATCTTCACATTATGAGAATTTTAACTATTCGAAACAGCATTTTTTGCATTGCCTATCTAAGTATTTTTAGCCTTAAAGTATCCGCTCAGGAAACAAAAATTAACATTCAGCAAAATCCTAAATTTGAACAATTATTAAACGAAAAAAGAAAAACAAACCCCTCAATAGCTGTAAATGAGCGATATAAAATTCAAATTTTCAGTGGTGTAAGTGAAAAAGCAAAAAAAGCATTAAATGACTGCAAATTAAATTTTCCCAACTTAGACGGAACCATTGTATTCAACACGCCCAATTATAAAGTCTGGATTGGCAATTTTAAAACCAGAATTGACGCAGAACGAAATTTGACCGAACTCAAAAAAAGCTACCCAAATGCTTTTTTGATTAAGCCCAAAAAATAAATTTCAACACTTTTTGTTATAAAAAACAGCCTGAATAAACTCAATATTGAGTTTATTCAGGCTGTTTTTATTAGCTTCAACATTTCAATAAATCATAAAACACTCAAACCTTGTTCAAAACCTAAATTATTCATTTCATCAACACAAGCTAAGCCACCTCGCAAAAATTGGATAAAAAACTAACTACCACCATAAAATTAATTTACTAGCACTTTCAAGTTTTAATTTTACATCTTCGCTTATATCATTATTTTCTACAATAATTTCTTTTCTATAGTCATAGCAATCTTCAAACCTAGCCAATACTGTATAATCACTATCTAATATCAAAGTCTCTTTTCTAGAATCATAACCTCTCTCATCGTAATAAACTTTATAGGCATTTTTATAATTTTTGAATTTTACTTTTCCTTTATTACATAGATAAAATTTTTCTATCCTCCTATTCACATGAAAACAAGTATCTTTTTTAGCAGGAGAAAAATATAAAAATTTAGCGTTATCATTTTTTATGTTTGAAAAAATAAAAAAATCTCCTTCTTTTTTATAAAATGACCGTTTATGATCATATGTCTTTTTCCCCTTCAAGTCAATAGTCAAATATTTTTCCTTAATTGTATCTTGACTAAATATATATTTTCTTAAAGAAAATCCAATCAAACTATCCTTTTCAGAATACAATTTGTAATAAATATTTTTCTCTCTAACAACTTCTGTATTATTACAGGAGGAAAAAACTATTACAAATAAAACACTGATTACACTTAATATTTTTTTCATTTTAGCAGCTTCTTTTAAACTAGCAAACAACTTCTCTTAACCTACATTATATTTTACACAACTATTAGTATTGATAAGCTCAACAAAAATTGACTAACAATTCGCTGCCGCACGAATCCTTTCGTGTGACACATCTTATTTTATATACCAATTTGTAAAGTTTACAACATCACTCATCAACAAAAACTTTACAAAAAGTCTAAAATACAAAAAATCCCGAAGAATCGGGATTTTCTTATGAATTTATATATGATTGAAATATTATTTCAATTTTTTCTTGATTGCTACTTCGTGGTAAGCTTCAATAACATCGTATTCTTCAATATCATTGAATCCTTTAATCTGAATACCACAATCGTAACCTTTGGTTACTTCTTTCACATCGTCTTTAAAACGTTTCAATGCAACTAATTCACCTTCGTGAACTACCACTCCGGATCTGATAACTCTAATTTTTGCCTGGCGTGTAATTTTACCATCGGTAACCATACATCCTGCAATAGAACCAACTTTAGAAATTTTGAAAATCTCTCTAATTTCAGCAGTTCCTAATACTTCCTCTTTCATTTCAGGAGCAAGCATTCCTTCCATTGCATCTTTCAAGTCATCAATTGCCGCATAGATAATTGAGTAGTAACGGATGTCGATTTCTTCTTTATCAGCAAGCTGTCTTGCATTTCCGGCAGGACGAACGTTAAATCCAATAATGATGGCATCTGAAGCAGAAGCTAACATAACGTCAGTTTCGGTAATGGCACCAACTCCTTTATGAATGATATTAATTTGAATTTCTTCAGTTGACAATTTAGAGAACGAATCAGACAATGCCTCAACAGAACCATCCACGTCTCCTTTAAGGATTACGTTCAATTCTTTAAATTGACCTAATGCGATACGACGTCCAATTTCGTCAAGCGTAATATGACGTTGTGTACGTACTGACTGCTCACGCATTAATTGAGAACGTTTAGCAGCAATTTGTTTTGCTTCTTTTTCGTCTTCAAATACATTAAACTTATCACCGGCTGTAGGTGCTCCATCCAAACCTAAAATAGATACCGGAGTTGAAGGTCCCGCTGCAGTAATCACATGTCCGCGTTCATCCTGCATCGCTTTCACTTTACCATGATGTTTACCTGCTAGCAAATAATCTCCAATTTTTAAAGTTCCATGTTGTACCATGATAGTAGAAACGTATCCTTTTCCTTTATCTAAGAATGCCTCTACTACAGCTCCTTGGGCAGGTTTATTAGGATTTGATTTCAAATCCAAAATTTCAGCCTCTAACAATACTTTTTCCAAAAGATCTTTTACACCAAGACCTGTTTTAGCAGAAATATCATGAGATTGGATTTTACCTCCCCATTCCTCGATAAGCAAGTTCATACCAGCTAATCTTTCTTTAATCTTATCTGGATTCGCGTTTGGTTTATCTATTTTATTAATTGCAAAAATAATTGGCACACCAGCAGCCTGAGCGTGAGAAATTGCTTCCTTGGTTTGTGGCATGATGTCATCATCAGCCGCAATCACAATAATAACAATATCCGTTAACTGAGCTCCACGGGCACGCATCGCTGTAAACGCCTCGTGACCTGGTGTATCTAAGAAAGCAATTTTTTGACCATTATCCAAAGTTACTCCATAAGCTCCAATATGCTGTGTAATACCACCTGACTCACCAGCAATTACATTCTCTTTACGGATATAATCCAGCAAGGAAGTCTTACCATGGTCAACGTGACCCATTACCGTAACAATCGGTGCTCTGTTTACTAAGTCTTCTTCTTTATCTTCAACAACCTCGATAGCTTCTTCGATATCTACAGTAATGAACTCAACATCATAACCAAACTCGTCTGCAACAATTGTTAATGTTTCCGCATCCAAACGTTGATTCATCGTAACCATGATTCCTAAAGACATACAAGTTCCAATTACCTTCGTAATAGGCACATCCATCATGATAGCGATTTCACCTACAGTTACAAACTCAGTTACTTTAAGAATTTTACTTTCTTCATCTAAAGCTCTTTGTTCGTCATCTGATTTCTGACGGTGTGTATCTCTTTTATCTCTTCTGTATTTAGCCGCTTTAGATTTTCCTCCTTTTTTACCCTGAAGTTTTTCTAAAGTCTCTCTAATTTGATTTTTAACTTCCTCTTCTGTCGGCTCAACCTTAGCCACAATAGCAGGACGATTTCCTTTTACAAATCCCGGTCTGGCACCTCTGTCTCCTCTATTAGCATTAAATCCACCACCTGTGTTAGGTGTTATTTTATTTGGATTTGGAGCACCCGGAGTTCTGGGAGCATTGGATGTATTAGGAGCAGTTGGAGTTCCCGGCTTAGGCGCAATTCTCTTACGCTTATTTTTATTTGCATTAGCTCCGGCAGCACCAGGAGTACCCGGCTTGTTGGCAGCTATTTTAGGATCTTCTTTTTTCTTCTTAGGTTTATTGAATTGAGACAAATCGATTACCTGACCTGTAAGAGTAGCACCTGAAAGTTTTTGGTATTGAGTAGCTATTGCTTCTTCAACCGGTGCTTCGTCAGTTTTTGGAGTTTCTTTCTCAACTTTAACTGTTTCTTTAAGTTGCGGCTTAGCTAAATTTTCTTTCTCTTCTTTTTTAGGTTCCTCTTTAGGAGCCACATTTTCTACAACAGCCTTAGCAGCTTCAGCAACGATAGGTTTTTCTTCTTTTTTGTCTGATTCGATTTTCTCCGGAGAACTAGTTTTAGCAGCTGGTTTATCTTCTGCAACTTCAGGTTTAGGAGCTACTGTTTTTTCTTCAACTACAGGAGGAGTAGTTTTTATAGGATTCAAATCAATTTTGCCAACTTGTACAGGTCCTGAAATTACAGCTCTTGCTTTAATTACCTCCTGTTGTTGTCTTTGTAATTCTTCCTCTTGCTTACGTTTCTCTTCTACTTCTTTATCACGCTCAATACGTAAAGCCTCTTTTTCTTTTCTTTTCTCCTCACTCACTTCTTTCGAAGCCTCTTTTTTCCCTCTGTCACCCGCAAACTGACCGCACAAGACATCGTACACTTCATTAGAAATTTTTGTGTTCGGATTGGACTCTATCGCAATCCCTTTATCTTTAAGATAATCCACAGCTCTTTCTAAAGAAATATTCAATTCCCTTAAAACTTTGTTTATTCTTATTACTCTCTCTTCAGACATATAACCTTTTTAATATTACCTATTTTCGTTGTGTTGCTAGAAGTACATAGGACTAACTATCGAACTCTTCTTTCAATATTTTCATTACATCCAGAATTGTTTCCTCTTCTAAATCAGTTCTTCTTACTAAATCTTCTACATCGTGTTTCAAAATACTTTTTGCAGTATCCAATCCGATTTTTGCAAATTCTTCGATAATCCACTCTTCGATTTCATCTGAAAACTCTGTTAATTCAACATCATCTTCATCTGCGGTAGTTCCTTCAACATCTCCTTCTCTGATAACATCCAACTCATAACCTGTTAACAAACCTGCTAATTTAATGTTGTGTCCTCCTCTACCAATAGCTTTTGAAACCTCTTCTAATTTTAAAAACACCTCAGCTCTTTTAGCTTCTTCATTAATTTTAATCGAAGAAACCTTTGCAGGACTCAATGCTCTTGTAATAAACAATTGAATATTATTAGTATAATTGATAACATCAATGTTTTCATTTCCTAATTCACGTACAATTCCGTGAATACGGGAACCTTTCATTCCCACACAAGCCCCTACCGGATCAATTCTGTCATCATAAGAATCCACAGCTACTTTTGCTTTTTCACCCGGAATTCTCACTACTTTTTTAATCATAATCAAACCGTCGAAAACCTCCGGAATTTCCTGCTCAAATAATTTCTCCAAAAACTTCTCAGAAGTTCTGGACATAATAATCTGAGGTTTGTTTCCTTTCAATTCAACGCTTTCAATAATTCCGCGTACATTATCTCCTTTACGGAAGAAATCAGATGGAATTTGTTTTTCTTTTGGCAAAACAATTTCATTTCCTTCATCATCCACAAGAATAACAACTCTTGGTCTTACGTGGTGTACTTCGGCGGTGTAAATATCACCAATTAAATCTTTAAATTGCTTATAAAGATTTGTATTATCATGTTCATGGATTTTAGAAATCAGGTTTTGGCGCAATGCCAAAATAGCTCTTCTTCCCAAATCAATCAATTTTACCTCTTCAGAAACTTCCTCTCCAATTTCAAAATCTGCTTCGATTTTTCTAGCCTCAGTTAAAGTAATCTCTTCATTTTCGAAATCTAAATCTTCATCAGCAACGATTACTCTTCTTCTCCAAATTTCCATATCTCCCTTATCAGGATTGATAATGATATCGAAATTATCATCTGAACCGTATTTTTTCTTCAATGCATTTCTAAATACATCTTCTAAAATTGCCATAAGCGTTACACGATCAATAAGTTTATCATCTTTAAACTCTGAAAATGAATCGATTAATGCTAAATTTTCCATGCGAATTCTTTAATTAAAATGTTACTGTAACAACTGCCTCTTTGATTTCTGTATAAGGTATTTGTTGTTCTTTCTGTACTGTTTCTTTTCCTTTCCCTACTTTTTTAGGCTCTCTTGCTTTCCAAGACAAAATTATGAAATCTTCATTAGCATCAACTAATTCAGCTTCAATTTTTTCAGTATTTGTAGTCACAATCAGGGTTCTACCAATATTTTTCACGTATTGACGAACCATCTTTAATGGAGATCCTACACCTACCGAAGCCACCTCTAAAGAATAATCCTGCTCTTCTCTATCCAGATTACTCTCTATTGCCCGACTAATATCAATACAGTCCTGCAAAATTACACCATTATCATCATCTAAAGTTATCATAACTTTAAATGCGTCAGTAATAGTAAGATCTATCAAAAAAAGCGTAGGTCTTTCTTCAAGAGCCTTCTCCAATAACGTATTTACTTTCTCTTTAAATGTCATATTTTTTATAAAAAGAGGGGACATTTAGTCCCCTCATTATCTAGATTTTAATAAATAACGGCACAAATATAGTGTTTATTTTTATAAACCAAAAATAATTGATTGCTGTAAAATTATTCCTTACCTTTATTATTACTTTAAAAACCCAACTTCTAAACCCTTCCAAAGAGCAAAACCATGAAACGAATCCTTGTACCTACCGATTTCTCAACACGAGCTGAAAACGCTTTAAAAGCAGCAGCTCAAATAGCCCGAAAGAACAATTGCGAAATTCACCTTTTGCACATGCTGGAAATACCAAGCCAAATGAATGACGCCATCACAGGAGGAGCTGCCATTCCGGAAATCATGTTGTTTCTACAAAAAGCAAAAGAAACTATGCAGTTCATTAAAGAAAAAAACTACCTGCAAGGAATCACTGTAATCGATTTTATTCAATTAGAAAAGGCCTCTCATGGCATCCTATCCTTTATCAACAAAGAAGAAATAGACTTAGTTGTTATGGGATCTAATGGCGTTTCAGGAATTGAAGAACTTATACTAGGATCCAATACTGAAAAAGTAGTCCGACTATCTCCGGTTCCCGTAATTGTTATTAAGGAAGAAATCAATGATTTCAATCCGACTAATATAGTTTTCGCTTCTGATTTTTCGGAAGAAATAAAAAAACCATTCCAAAAAATCCTTGATTTTGCTAAATTATTTGACGCCAAACTAAATCTGGTAACAATATGCACCCCGAACAGCTTTAAAACCACCGCTATCGCCAATAAAATACTAAATGAATTTATTAGTAAATTTGAAGTAAAGAACTATTCATTCCATATTTACAACGATTTAAACATAGAAAAAGGCATCATTCATTTTGCAAAAGACATCAACACCGATTTAATCAGTCTCTGCACACACGGAAGAACAGGTCTTTCTCATTTCTTTACAGGAAGTATCAGCGAAGACCTGGCCAATCACGCATCCAAACCTCTTTTAGTATTAAAAATATAAAACAAAAGTTTACCGCATAAAAAAAGTCCCGATTAAATCGGGACTTTTTTGTTGGCCTACTAGGACTCGAACCTAGAAAGACGGCACCAAAAACCGTAGTGTTACCATTACACCATAGGCCATTCCTTATTTGCCTTACATCACTGTTGTTTTGTTTAGCGAGTGCAAATTTAGAGCATTTTCTAGTTTCCGCAAATTTTTTTTGGTTTTTTTTCGAAAAAAAATTCAAAAAACAAAAACCATACTCAAAATCAACACATTAAAAATCCCATTTGTTTTCTAGAAAATTTTGTTAATGCCTACAACCTTAAATAAAAAAACATTTTCTTTGTAACTCGAAAAATTAACTAAATTTTACTACATGAACAAGGAGTCTTTCAATTTCAAAAGATGGAATACAATCATAGGATGGATTGCTTTTGGAATCGCATTAATAACCTATTCTCTTACTGTTGAGCCCACAATGAGTTTTTGGGATTGTGGAGAATACATTGCCACAGCAGCAAAACTAGAAGTAGGTCACCCACCGGGAGCTCCTTTATTCCAAATGATTGGTGCCTTTTTTGCCATGTTTGCTTCAAGTGCAGAACACATCGCCCTGATGGTCAACATGACTTCCGTTTTCTCCAGTGCTTTTACAATCCTTTTTATGTTTTGGTCATCAACTATTATTTTAAAAAAAATAGTCGATAACGATGAAGAACCAAACAAAAACAATGATATCGCAATCTTAGGAAGCTCACTCGTAGGTGCTTTAGCCTACACTTTTTCCGATAGTTTTTGGTTCAATGCCACAGAGGCCGAGGTTTACGCTATGGCATCCTTACTCATCGCTTTACTTTTCTGGCTGGGACTGCGCTGGGAACAGGATATGGACAAACCAAGAGGCAACAAATGGCTACTCATTATTTGCTTAGTAACCGGTTTATCATTTGGTGTTCACTTTATGGCATTATTAACCATCCCGGCAATAGGATTCTTATATTATTTTAAAAACTACAAAACGATAACTGTAAAAAACTTCATCATTGCCAATGTAGTAGTAATTTCAGTTTTGTTATTTATTTTCAAATTATTACTCCCTTTAACAATGGCATTTTTTGCCAAAACAGAGGTTTTCACCGTAAACAGCCTTGGAATGCCTTTTGACTCAGGAACTATTCTAGCTGCCTTAGCATTAATAGCTGCTTTCTATTTTGGATTAAAATACACCAAAAACAAAGGTTTGGTAACTTACAACACACTTATACTTTGCATATTATTCATCTTAATTGGTTTCTCTACCTGGTTAATGTTGCCTATTCGTGCCAATGCCAATGTAATTATTAACGAAAACAAACCTTCAGATGCACGAGAAGTACTAGCTTACTACAACCGTGAACAATATGGCTCCAACCCATTGTTTTACGGCCCACAATACACAGAAGCCTTTGCCGGACTGGATCCTGAAAACCCTTACCGCGACAAAGCACCTAACTACGAAAGAGATTACAAAACAGGAAAATATGTTATTGTAAACAATTATAAAAATGCCGAACAGAACAGTGACGATGCTCAGAAATCATTTTTACCAAGAATGTGGAGTACAGGCAATATTGAAAACTACATTAATTTTACAAACCCACCACAGTTTACCATCAATCCTAACTATCCTTACGAAAATGATTTGGTAAAATACGGTATTGATGCCAGTAAACTCTCTGAAGAAGATTACAATCGTGCTATAGCTCAATTAAAAAACGAAGTAGAAAAAACAGTCTCAGAATTCAGACAGGCTTATGCTCAAAAACAAATAGACAACGAAGGCTATGTCAAATTCTTAAGCAGCTACAGCGATTACTTAATCATTGAAAAACCTGCCATGACCGACAATCTTAGTTTCATGGTCGAATATCAATTTGGCTATATGTACTGGAGATACTTAATGTGGAATTTTGTAGGACGTCAAAGTGACAATCAGGGAAGATACGGGAATGAGGATGGAAACTGGCTAAGCGGAATTAAATTTATTGACGAAATTCATTTAGGCTCACAAGACAACTTACCTACTGACGCTTTAAACAATAAAGGTCGCAATGTTTATTATTTTATTCCTTTTATTCTTGGGCTTATCGGACTAATGCACCACGCCAGCAAAAACCTAAAAAGTTTTTATGTATTAGCTGTTTTATTCCTTTTTACCGGAATAGCATTAAAAATTTACCTAAACGAAAGACCTTTTGAACCTCGTGAGCGAGATTATGCCTTAGTAGGTTCATTCTATGTATTTGCTATCTGGATTGGACTAGGCGTTTATTCATTATATGAAAGCGCCAAAAAATATGTAAACCCAAAAATTGCCGGACCAGCTATTATAGCAGCCTCTTTATTGACGGCTCCTGTTTTAATGGCTGCACAAAACTGGGACGATCATGACCGTTCAGGCAAATACACTGCTCTTGCCATGGCAAAGAACTATTTAAACTCTTGTGATAAAGATGCCATCTTGTTCACCATAGGAGACAACGATACCTTCCCGCTATGGTATGCACAAGAAATTGAAGGCATCAGGACCGATATAAAAATCGTCAACACCAGTCTTTTTATGACAGACTGGTACATCGATCAAATGAAAACGAAAACCTACGAGTCAGAACCGTTACCTATTTCGTTTACACACGATCAATATGTAGGAGACAAACTAGACTATGTAGTAAGTATTCCAAAAATAAAAAGCCGATGGACTGTAAAAAGTTTTATGGACTTTATAAAACATCCTAAATCTACTGTTGATATGGCCAATGGTCAGACCATTCATTTCTACCCTACAAATCAGGTTAGAATTCCGGTGGACAAAAACAGCATCATCAAAAGCAAAATGGTCGCCGCAAAAGATTACGACTCGATTGTTCCTTATATCGATATTGACATCAAAGGAAGTGCTTTGTACAAAAACCGACTGATGATGTTAGATCTTATTGCTAACAACAACTGGAAAAGACCTATTTATTTCAGCGGTGGTGCTTTTGAAGATGAAGAATATTTATGGATGAAAGATTACCTGCAACTAGACGGTATGGTTTACAAATTAATCCCTGTTAAAACAAGCATTCCTAAAGACGGAAATCCTATGGAAATGGGACAAATCGATGCGGATAAAATGTACAACATCATTATGAAATGGGACTGGGGTAACAGCGACGGAAACATATACCATGATCCGGAAACACGCAGAGAAAGCATCACTTACAGAACCAATCTATCCAGATTGACCGACCAACTGATTAAAGAAAACAAAATAGAAAAAGCCAAAAAGGTAATTGAGTTGGCTATGCAAAAAATGCCATTTGACAAATTTGGTTACTACTCTTTACTGGAACCATTTACCAACAACTATTATCAAGTAGGTGAAAAAGCAAAAGCGCACGAACTCCTTGATAAACTAATTGGCAAGTACAAAGAAAACCTAAACTACTACAGTAAAATGAGCGCATCTGATCAGTCAGACATAGCAATAGATATTGTTACTGACATCGAAAGATACAGAGCTTTACTGGAAGTAATGAAGAAAAATAACGACACCGCTTTCTTTCAAAAGAACCGAGTGACATTCAATACTTATATTGATATCTTCCAACGTTTTGGACGCGATAAAGAATAACAAACAATCTATTTCATAAAAAATGTAGCAATCCTAACACAATAAAGATTGCTACATTTTTTTTATCTTTAATATCAAATTCAATTCAAATGAAACCTTATTGGATTAAGACTAACCGCATCATTAAAATGTTATTTTCTAATTTTATTTGGGACATCCCAAACAAAGAAAATAAAATCTATCTCACCTTTGATGATGGTCCTACGCCCGAAATCACCAATTGGGTTCTCAATCAATTAGAACAATACAACGCCAAAGCCACTTTTTTTTGCATCGGCAAAAACATAGCAGCTCACCCTGAAATCTTTAATCGAATTATACAAAAAGGACACAGCACAGGTAATCACACCTACAACCATTTGAATGGATGGAAAACAACTACTGATGAATATCTGGAAAATCTTAAATTATGTGAAGTAGTCATTTCAAATCAAAAATCTGAAATCAATTCCGAAGCTTCGGAACTAAAATCAAAAATCTTCCGTCCGCCTTACGGCAAAATAAAATCAGCCCAGGCTAAAAAGCTCAGACAAAAAGGATATAAAATAATTATGTGGGATGTTTTGAGCGCCGATTTTGACCCAAACATTTCTAAAGAAGAATGCTTAAACAATGTACTGTCTAACACTGTATCGGGAAGTATCATTGTATTTCACGACAGCGTAAAAGCATTCAAAAATCTGGAATATGTACTCCCTAAAGTACTCCGGCATTTAGCCGAAAACCACTTTTCATTTGAAGTTATAACAGACTAAACCAGCAGTTCCTGTACAATAGTAATCAAAGAATTAGCATCTAGTTCTCCTGATTTTCTCCAAACCATCTGACCTTCTTTGTACACCATTAAAGTAGGCAAACCTTTAATTCGTAGTGCATCGGCAAGTTCCTGGTTTTTATCAACATCAATTTTTATCACCTTTGCTTTATCTCCTAAGGCAGCTGCAACATCTCTAATCACCTCGTGCATAGCAACAGAAGATTCATTCCAGTCTGTGTAAAAATCAATTAACACAGGCACTTTTGCACTTATAAGTTCTCCAAATTTTGACATAAACCAACGAATTATTTTTTCTAAATCTAATAAAAAATCGTGTTTCTTTAATACAAATGTAGCATTTTTAACGAATTATGCTACTTTCTCACCTTTTTTTAGTTCAATAACCGTAATTTCAGGCATAATTCCTACTCTACCGGGATAAGCATGAAAACCAAAACCTCTGTTTACATACACATAGCGCCCTAAATGCTCATACAAACCTGCCCACTGCGCATAAACATATTGCGCCAGACTCCATTTAAAATACCCCGGAATTTCGATTCCAAACTGCATTCCATGTGTATGACCCGAAAAAGTTAAATGAAAATTTCTGTCGTGATTTTTAACTTCATGATCCCAATGACTCGGATCGTGACTCATCAAAATCTTAAAATCTTTCTCATTCAAAGCCTCAGAAGCTTTGTTCAAATCGCCGGCTTTCTTAAAATTATGCCCCCAGTTTTCTACTCCTACAACAGCAATTCGATCATTTCCTCTTTCAACAAAAGTATGCTCGTTCAATAATAAATCGAAACCTATTTGCCCATATAATTTTTTGATATCATTGAAATTTTGTCTTTTTTCAGCTTCAGAAGGCCAGGCCACATACTCGCCATAATCGTGATTCCCTAAAACAGAAAACTTTCCGTATTCATGTTTTTTAATTCGGTTAAAAGTAGCAATCCAAGGGTGCATTTCTTTGGCATGTGTATTAACAATATCGCCCGTAAACAATATCATATCCGAATTTTGCTCATTAATCAAATCAATTGCGTAATTAATCTTCTCCGGATTATCAAAACTTCCTGAATGCACATCTGAAATTTGAGTAATCGTAAAACCATCAAAAGCATCCGGAAGATCAGGAAAGAAAATTTGCTGTTTGAAAACCTTATAATTGTATTTCCCTATAGTAACTCCATAAAGCAAGGAAAAAAACGGAATTGCCGCCAAGCCTAAACCAATTTGGCTAACAAATTTACGCCTTGAATTCAGAAAATCTTCATTGTCATTTTCTGCAAAATAATTAAGTACACCCGCTCCTATCCTGAAAACATCTTCCAACAACAATACAACAGCCAGCACCATCTTAGGAAGATAAACCACTAGCATCAGTCCCATTGTAAACAAAGTAAACTTAGTTTGCCCCACCGAACGGTCAAAACTAAAAAAACCATAAACTATGTAAACCAAAACAGCCAAACTCAGCAAACCATACGTCACTAAAAACCATTTATCCTTAACATTCGTTTTAACAGCCTGAAAAGCATAGATTTCAACAACTAACAATAAAACAATAAAAAACAGCAACCTAAAACCCATTGTAATACATTTTTACACAAAATAACAACTTCTACCGCTTAATTTAGAATCTGTTAATTAAAATTTAACTAGACAAAGTTATTTCTATGTTTATTTGAAAACTTTTTCTTAATGCTTAAATCAAAAATTAAAGAATTCCTGAAGTCTAAACTAATCTATCTCTTCAATGCAAAATGCCCTTTGAAAACCCTTCCATCCTCAAGTCGAATAACATACCAATAATCTGAAGAAGGCATTAGAATTCCCTGATAACTACCATCCCAACCATTTCCTGACGGAGTGATTTCTTTCATCAATTTGCCATATCTGTCAAAAATCTGCACCTTTGTTTTAACATTAAAATCAGCATTAACCCCTTTTATATTCCAGCTGTCATTATACCCATCCTGATTAGGAGTGAAATAATTTGGAATACCTAAAACCGCTACTTCTTCAGAAACAATTCCACAACCGTTTAAATCCTTTACATAAACAGTATGTATCCCTGCCGGAACATTTACAAATTCATTACTGCTTTGAAAAGATCCGTTTTCATCATCTAGAGAAAAAACATAATTACCTGCCCCTATTGCCAAAACTTTAATACTATTCTCGGAAGACAAATCTACAATTTCAATATTTACAGTAGCCTTATCAGAGGCATTAACAGTAATGGTTCTTGTCCTAGAACAACCTTGATTATTGATTACTTCTACTTGATAATCCCCTTTTTTGTTGACTGTTAATTCATAATCTGTTTCGTTTTCTATTAGGCTTCCATCTAATGACCATAAATAAGTAAAATTACCTTTTTGAGTCTCATCGATTAAGCCTGCATTGATGATTTTAGTAAACGTAGGTGAATCACTGCAAACTAAATCACTCCCCATTAACTGAATACTTGGAACTGAATGAACCACAAATGAAATAACTGTAGTAGCCTTACAAGATGGGTTTATAATATTTACAACCTCTACTTTTACGTCTTGCGTTGCAGTTACAAAAGGATTGGGTAGAGGACTTGGTAATGGATTGTTATTTTCGTCAAAATAAGCGACTTTTACTCCTGTTTGACCCCCCAATATTACTGTTTGAAATCCTGATGTATCAAAAGCATATTTTCCGTCTTGCAAAAGAGGATCAGTTTCATCATCGCAAGCAGATGTCACGGATGCAGCAATAGGAAAAGCTTCAGGCAAATCATCAACAATAAACTGTAAAGTAGTCTCAAATGAACAAACCGTTGTAGTGATATTTGTAACGATTACTTTTAAGCTTTGGGAAGCTGTCGTAAAGGGATTTGGCAACGGACTTGGCAACGGAGTGTTATTTTGGTCAAAATAAGAAACCGTAACATTAGTCAGTCCACTCAATAAATTAGCTTGAATCACCGAAGTATCGAAAGCATAGATTCCATCTTGATTGTCGTCGCAATGATTGATTGTCATTGGTGCTACAATAGGAATAGGTTCTACAGTAAGGGTTATGTAATTCCCCAATCCTAAACAATCGTTATTCAATCGATCATCTACCCGAATATAAATATTTTGCGTGTTGGGATATCCTATATTTCTGTAGTTTGAAATATCCAAAATAGGGTCTTTTTCCGCAAGTGCATCGGTTAAATTTCTATAATAACTAATATCAACTTGTTGTCCACTTGGAAATATATTTAAAATTTGATTGGTAACCTCACTAAAATCAAATGCAGCAATCCCATCTGTGTTAGTACCCAAAACTGCATCATCACATTGCCTAAAATCTTTCTTAAAAGTTAAAGGAATTTGGGTGGTAGACACTACAAGATTCAATTGCGAAATTCTAAAACAGCCATTTGCATTCGATACTCTAACAAACACTTGGTCAATACTAGCAATTTTATTGGTATAATTTATTGGATTTAAAATAGGATTACTATTGTTTTGGGCGTCTAAAAGTGTTTCAAAAAAAACTACTGTCTCTGTAGCAGCATTAGCTATTATTTTATTAATGGATTCTTCTAAATTAAAAACACTAAATCCATCTGTATCTTCATCACACTGTTTTAGGTCAACTACCGTAGCAATAACAGGTAAAGCAAAAACTTCAATTTTAAATGAAGTTGTCGCCATACAATCAGGATTGTCTTTATGGAAGACTTTTACATATATCGTTTCGGTTGCATTTGCATTTTGATAAACTTCAGGAGTCAAAATTGGGTGTAATAAATTGGAATCTTTGTAATAGGATATTAAAAACTCAGCAGCTGATTGCCCCTTTAATATAGCTGTAGCTCTTTGGGTTAAATCTAAAATTACTTTGCCATCAACATCTGTTCCTATTGTACTGTTGTCACAACTTGTCAAATCTGGGATAGCTGAAGGCAAATTAGGTAATGGCATATCAAATACATCAATAGTAAATGTAGTGGTGCTTTTGCATTCACCATTAACTTTATTAGAAACCTCTGCAGTAATAGTTTCTTGTTGATAAGCCATTTTATTAATATAATTATTAGGAGATGGAATAGCGATTTTATTCCCGTAATCTACAGCATTGGCGTAATATTTAATATTGTATAAGTTAGGATCTTGACCGTTTAAAATGGCTGTACTTTGTAAACTTAAATCAAAACTAAAAAGACCATCATTATTATCATCGCACACTAAAAGATCTTGAGGCTGAGTTGCTGTTGGAATTGGCGAAATAGTTATTTCTCTTGTTTTTGTACTTGTATCAGCCGCACTAGCTGCTATGACTGAAACTGTGTAAGTCCCTGTCGTCGCATAATTATGACTGGGAGTCAAATCATTAGATGTATTCCCATCTCCAAAATCCCAAGCAGCAGATGTTATGATATGACCACTATTTAAGCTGAATTGAGTATTTTGACCAAAACATAAATTTTCAGCTTCAATATCGGATTGAAAGAAAAAAGATGAAACAAAAGGAGGTAAAGCATTATGAGCTCTCCTTCCAGCTAAATCAACAGCATTTATATTAAGATCACAGGCTGTACCTAAAAGATTAGGATTATTAATAACTCCTAATTTCCTGTTTTGCGCTATATAAATTTTCCCATCAGGACCAAGCTGGAGAGCCATTGGTCTTATACCTGGAGTCAAAATCGTAAATGCAGACCCTACAATATCGCTTGAAATTAAATCATACTGGATTACACTACTTTGAGTTAATTCAGTCTCATGAATAGTAAGGTATAACACCTTACTATTGGGAGAAAATTCTACTCCATACATGTCACTTACATCGATATCGCTTACAGTCCTTAAAACTATAGGATTTGAAATCACTCCTGTAGCTTGGTCAAAATCAAATAATTCAAAACTCAGTAAATTATGATAAATCGCTAACTTCGAACCATCAGGCGATATTTTCATATACCCTTGTGAATTTTTTGAAGCTTCAAAAGCACCTATATTTGACGTTACAGGATTAGAACTCAAGCCATCATAAGTAAGTAAATGACTGTAAAAAGTATTATTACCGACAGCATGGGTAACTATCCAATAATCAATATTATTAGCATGTTTAACTATCGAAAACCTTTCGGTAGTAGGAGTATAAACCAATACATTTTTTTCAGACGTAACTGCTCCAAGTCCTCCATTAAGATTCATATCAACTACTGAATATCTTAACCCATTCGAACCTCCTTGATAGTCTATCGTAAAGATATAATATAAATTTGAGGTTCCAGGTTTAGGAACAATCGTCCTCCCCTGTGAAGTTGAAGTACTACCTAATAAAAAGGTTCCGTTAAGCATAAGCTGATGATTTTTATCCCAAACAGTATTTCCATCAGTATAAAATAATAATTGTCCATTCGAGTTACAAATACTAGCAGCAGCTGAAAAATTACTTATATTACTATCTGTGAGAGCTACCGGACTGCCACTATTAAAATCTAGCCCGGCAAATTCTCCAAAATACCAAATATTGCTTTCTCCCTGGGCAGAACTATTGAAAGAAAATAAAAAGAAAATAAAAAGTAGTATTTTACCCATAACAACAACAAAATAATCCTTGTAAATGTAAGTGTTTTTTCTAAATAAAGTATTGCAACAGGGAAAATTATTACAATTACCAATGCCTTCAAACTACTTTTTAACATCCAGAAAACAAACACAACTGTTAACTCGCTTTCAATTTGTATTTTATTGAAGACACGCTCTTTAATTAAATCATTCTCTCAAAAAAGACAATTTTAAAAACCTTTGTTTATTTTTACGTCCAAATTATTTCACTATGTCAGCTCAAAAACGTCTTTTTCTACTCGATGCTTATGCTTTAATTTTTAGAGGCTATTATGCCTTTATCAAAAATCCCAGAATCAACTCTAAAGGCATGGATACATCGGCCATTATGGGATTTATGAATTCGCTAATGGATGTAATTAAGCGTGAAAAACCAGATCATTTGGCGGTAGCTTTTGACAAAGGCGGTAGTAATTTGCGCAACGAATGGTTCCCGGAATACAAAGCGAATCGTGATGCCACTCCCGAAGCGATAAAAATTGCTGTTCCTTATATTCAGGAATTATTGCGTGCGATGCACATTCCTATTATTGAAGTAGCCGGTTACGAAGCAGACGATTTGATAGGAACCATTGCCAAACAAGCCGAAAAACAAAACTATCAGGTGTATATGGTGACTCCGGACAAGGATTTTGCCCAATTGGTTACCGAAAATATTTTTATGTACAAACCGGCCCGAATGGGTAACGGAATCGAAATTTGGGGAATCCCTGAAGTTTTGGAAAAATTTGAAATCGAAAGACCGGAACAGGTAATTGACTATTTAGGAATGATGGGCGATTCTGCTGATAATATTCCGGGATTACCGGGTGTGGGCGAAAAAACCGCCAAAAAATTCTTAGCCGAATACGGTTCACTGGAAAATCTTTTAGCGAATACCGACCAATTAAAAGGCGCTATCAAAACCAAAATTGAAGCCAATGCCGAACTGGGATTATTATCCAAAAAACTGGCTACCATCTTACTGGATTGTCCTGTTACTTTTGATGAGAAAGACTACGAACTTTCGAAACCTGATGTAGAAAAAACCGATGCTTTGTTCAACGAATTGGAATTTAGAAGAATGGCAGAGCAATTTGATGCCATCTTCAAAAATCCATCTCAGGCTTCTCAAAATGTTGAAACCCCAATTAACGAAGCTAAATTATATAAAAAACCGTCGCCTAAAAACGAAGATCAATTTGATCTTTTTGGGAGTGCAATCGCAGATGAAGAAACCACAAGCGGGCATCATCAGTTTTACAATACATTAGAAAACACCTCGCATTCCTACCAGATTATTCAGGGCGATTTAGGCGTTCGATTGTTATTGCAAAATTTACTAAAACAAACAGCTGTTTGTTTTGATACCGAAACAACAGGACTGGATGCTTTACATGCAGAACTCGTTGGAATGTCATTCTCTTATGAAAAAGGAAAAGCTTTTTACGTTCCCTTTCCGGAAAATCAGGAAGAAGCCAAAGCTTTGGCAGAAAAATTCATTCCGTTTTTTGAGAATTCTGAAATTGAAAAAATTGGTCAAAACATCAAATACGATTTAAAAATCCTTTCTAATTATGGTATTCGCGTAGCCGGAAAATTATTTGATACGATGATTGCGCATTATCTGATTAATCCGGATATGCGTCATAATATGGATATTTTATCAGAAACCTATTTGAAATATTCGCCAAAATCAATTGAAGATTTAATTGGAAAGAAAGGCAAAAATCAAAAATCGATGCGCGAAGTAGCTTTGGAAGACATTAAAGAATATGCCGCGGAAGATGCCGATGTCACTTTTCAATTGAAAGAATTATTTGCAGTTGAACTTGAAAAGACTGAAACCCAAAAATTATTTGACGAAATCGAAATTCCGCTAGTTCCTGTATTAGCTGCAATGGAAACCGAAGGAATTAATCTCGATGTTCCGTTTTTGAAAAGCATGTCGGTCGAAATGGCTGCCGAAAGCAAGGCACTGGAACAAAAAATATACGAAACTGCCGGAGAAAAATTCAATTTGGCTTCGCCAAAACAACTCGGAGATATTTTATTCGACAAATTAAAAATTGGCGGAGCTAAACAAAAGAAAACAAAAACCGGTCAATACGCCACTGGCGAAGAAGTCCTGAGTTATCTTGCCAATGATAACGAAATTGTACGCGATATTCTGGAATGGCGCCAAATGGTAAAACTACAAAGCACTTATATTGATGCTTTACCTAATCAGGTCAACCCAAAAACAGGTCGTGTTCATACCGATTATATGCAAACAGTAGCTGCTACAGGACGTTTGAGTTCGAATAATCCGAACCTACAAAACATCCCTATTCGTACCGAAAGAGGACGATTAATCCGTAAAGCTTTTATTGCCCGCGATGAAAATCACACCTTAGTTTCTGCCGATTATTCTCAAATTGAATTGCGTGTCATCGCAGCACTAAGCGGCGAAGAAAATATGATTAAGGCTTTTCAAAACAACGAAGACATTCATAAATCGACTGCTTCTAAGGTTTTCAATGTACCTTTAGAAGAAGTTAGCCGCGAACAACGTAGCCATGCTAAAACGGTCAACTTCGGGATTATTTACGGGGTTTCGGCTTTTGGTCTTTCTAACCAAACCAACCTTTCGCGTTCTGAAAGCGCCGAATTGATTGATGCTTATTACAAATCCTACCCAAGATTGAAATCCTTTATTAATGAGCAAATTGATTTTGCCAGAGATCATGGTTATGTGCAAACTATTCTTGGTCGTCGTCGTTATTTAAAAGACATCAACTCGCAAAACGCTGTGGTACGTGGCGGTGCCGAACGAAATGCGGTAAATGCTCCTATTCAGGGTTCGGCTGCCGATATTATCAAAATTGCGATGATTAACATTCATCATAAATTGGTTTCCGAAAATTGGAAATCAAAAATGTTATTGCAGGTACATGACGAGCTTGTGTTTGATGTCCATAATTCAGAATTAGAACGAATCCAACCGATGATTAAAGCTGAAATGGAAAACGCCTTCAAACTGGAAGTCCCTTTGGTTGTTGATTTAGGTATAGGGAAAGACTGGCTGGAAGCCCATTAAGATTTTAGATTGCAGAATGCAGATTTTAGAATGCAGATTTTAGAATGCAGTATTCAGTAGCAGTATACAGAAACTAAAAAATCCATTTCTTATTTCTTAGAAATGGATTTTTTAGTTTCAATGATATTTCACTAATCATTCAAATTCAGAGTAGCTTTTCAATCATATCTTTATATTTTGACAATGAAAAATTCGAAAAATTATCCTGTTGAATTAAATTATCAAAATTTCTAACCAAATAACTACTAAAGAAATAATCTATTTTTTTGGTAGTTACCCTGTAATATGAACTAAATTCTGAATATCCATCTATAAATCTACCTGATCCAATTTCAGCTCCATTGCCATCTATAAATTGTATAAAGAAATAAAATTTTATATTTCTTCTATATGATGTTAAATCCTGCCCACCACGCAGCTCTTCTCCTTTAACATATCGTCCCATTAAAGAACTAAGACTTAAAGTATAAGCTTCAAATCTTACTGCATCAACAATATTTGTTACTGTTGAGGAAATTTCTTTTTGACTATGACTATGAAACCTTTCTACTGCTAACTTTAAAGCTTGCTTTTTTAAATTCATATTATTGAAAAGCTCAAAAGAATCTCTTTCATACTCATACAAACACAAAAAATACAAAGTTAGAATGGTTTCAAAAAAATTCCCTTCATTATCACCATTAATAAAAATATTTGGAATACTATTTTCATGCTTTGGATTGTCTTTTAAGACGGTTTTAAAATTTGAAAGTATCAAATATTTATTCAATATCTTTTTTAATCTTCGAGGATTAGTAAATTTCATTTCTATGAAAAACTCTCCAATTTTTTTATTTAATTTCCCTTCAAACTTATCAAGTTTTATTTCCCTGTTATCAAAATAAACACTTATTAATTTTAAAACATCATCATGTTCTGGCATGGAAAAAGAAACATCAAATATTTTCTCTAAATATTCATTCGATTTTACAATTTCTCCATACTTAGTTTTAATTGCTTGCCCAACGGCTTTTTTATCAATTCCACAAAAGAAAATAGTTTTCTGTCCGTAAATAAAAAAGAGTTTTATTGCCGATAGTAAATTTAAAACCTGTTCCGGTTCACAACGATCTAAATCATCGATAAAAACAATATTATATTTAGGGTTTTCACCATTTGTGATTTTATCTTCGAAACGCCTGAATTCAGTTTTAAATTTCTCTAAAGCATTATAGAAAGTCAATTCTTCATTTTTCGAAAGTTCTTGAACAAATGCAGAAGGATCTAATTCAATTCCTGGACCATTAGGATATAAAGGAATATTCATTTTTATCGATTTTCCTAAACCGCGTAGAATTCTTCCTCCATATTTAAGAATTTCAGAATATAGTTCTTCTGTAATATCTATATTTTTTGAAGTTATGAATTCCAACAAAGACATTGCTAGATTTTCATCTTTTTCAAATTCCCATGCTTCAAAGAAAAAAGTATTGAAATCAGATTTTAATTCCTTTTCAAGATATTTCATTAAACTACTTTTTCCACTTCCCCATTCGCCGTAAAGAGAAAACATTTTAATCTCGTTGAATTGGTCTTTATTGCCAATTAAAAAAGCTTTAATTAAATCTCCTTTGTCAATTATTCCTAAATAATCAGTTTCAGAAGTTAAATCTTCAATTGGTAAGTTGGATAACAATCTAGGTTTTGTCATAATGTAAGAAATGAAATTCAAAAATCAAATTTAACTTTTAAATCCAATTTGAAAACATTCTTAAAATATTTTTACAAGAAAAGTAAAACTCAAAAAAACTACTTTAAACAAAAAATCCATTTCTTATTTCTTAGTCCCGAAAGTTTTCGGGATGGATTTTTTTGTTCTGGAAGATTCTCTTTCTTTCAAATTGGTTTTAATTACCACGGTTTGATAAGGCGCTTCGTTTTCTTCATTGGCTTCCAAACGGTCGATAAGCAGTTTGGCAGCTACTTCTCCAATTTCTACTCCGTGCTGACTCACCGTACTCAGACTTGGTGTCAAACGTCGGGAAGCTAAAATTCCATCAGCAAAACCAATGATGGATAACTCTTCAGGAATTTTATAGCCTTTCTTGATAGCCAGTTTCAATGCTGCCACTGAATCACGTTCGTCTAAAGCAAAAACACCATCGATTGTATTATTTTCGAAAACAGCTTCAATTTTTTTCTTCATATCATCTTCAGAATTAGTACGAAGAATAATATTTTCATTTACCGGAATGCCATTATCAGCCAAGGCTTTCAAATAACCTTCGGTTCTTAATTTCCCCACACTTAAATCATCAACCGAAGAAATTAAAGCAATGTTTTTGCAACCGGTATCAATTAAACGTTGGGTAACATTTAATGCCGAATCATAATCATCTACAACAACTTTATCACATTCAACTTCATCTGCAATGCGATCAAACATCACAATTGGAGTTCCTTCATTAATAATATCGTTAAAATGAGAGTAATCCTGAAGTTTTTGAGCTTCCTGTGATACCGATAATATAAAACCATCGGTAGTTCCATTGCTCAACATGTCTAAAGTATTGATTTCTTTCACTAAAGATTCATTCGAAATACAAGTAATCACATTATATCCTTTTGCATCGGCTACTTTTTCAATTCCGCTGAAAACCTTAGCAAAAAAGGAATTTAAAATATTCGGAATAATAACTCCAATTGTTTTTGTTTTTCTATTCTTTAGATTCAAACCAATAATATTTGGTTTATAGTTTTTTAGTTTAGCATATTCCTTTATCTTAACCTTAGTTTGATTACTAATCTCCGGACTGTCATTCAGTGCTTTAGAAACTGTAGAAACAGAAACATTCAATTCTTTAGCAATTTGCTTCAGTGTTGCTTTAACTTTCATATGGATAGTATTGTCTTTATTTTTTGAAAAGCTGCGACTTATTTTTTAAAAAAACACCCGGATTTATCTAAAAAATAAATCCTGTTTATCCGTATTCTTTACATCGCAAGATTGCAAGATAATCATTTTATTTTTCAAATCAAATGTATGATAAATTTAGAATCAAAGCGGTTAACAGAAATACAAAAAAGAAGTAGCTTAAAGCAATCTAAATATCCGATTGATTATCAGCACCAAAACCTAAAAAAATTATTCATTTAAGGTATTTGGTTTTAAAATAATTAATTGTACTTTTGCAACCCCTTTATTGGGGACGGAATGTTTAATTAAAAAATTTTTATTGTGAACGCATTAAGCTACAAGACAATTTCAGCTACAAAGGCAAACTCTAACAAAGAGTGGATCGTTGTAGATGCAGAGGGTCATAACTTAGGACGTCTTGCTTCTAAAGTCGCTATGATTTTAAGAGGAAAGTACAAGCCTAGCTATACCCCACACGTGGACTGTGGAGATAACGTAATTGTTATCAACGCAGAGAAAATCAACCTTACAGGTAACAAAATGGACGAGAAAATTTACATGCGTCATACAGGTTATCCAGGAGGACAAAGAACTTTAACTGCTAAAGTATTGCAAGCTAAAAACCCTGCAGCCTTAGTAGAAAAAGCAGTAAAAGGAATGTTACCTAAGAACAAATTAGGAGCTGAACTTTTCAGAAATTTAAATGTTGTTGTTGGTTCTGAGCACAAACAAGCGGCTCAAAAACCAAAAACTGTTAACCTAAACGATCTTAAGTAATGGGAGTTATTCACAAAATCGGTAGAAGAAAAACCGCTGTTGCACGTGTTTATGTTTCAGAAGGAACAGGAGTAATCACTGTAAACAAAAAAGAATTTGCAACTTATTTCCCTACAGCTACTTTACAGTACAAAGTTTTGCAACCAATGTCTATGACAGAAAACGCATCTAACTTTGACGTAAAAGTAAATGTTTACGGAGGTGGTGTAACTGGACAAGCTGAAGCTGTAAGAATGGCAATCGCTCGCGCAATGTGTGAAGTAAATGCTGAAAACAGAGGAGTTTTGAAACCAGAAGGTTTATTAACCAGAGACCCTAGAATGGTTGAACGTAAGAAATTCGGTCAGAAGAAAGCTCGTAAGAGATTCCAATTCTCTAAACGTTAATATTACCTGTCTTGTTCAGATGGGACAAGACATTATCAATTATTTATTGAAATTAAAAAACACAGTTATTGTTGCTCTCCTATCGAGGTAGGATATAGTTTAGCATCTAAATGTATAAAGCCAGAGAAATCGCCATTTATACATTGCTAATCAACAGAACGTAAACTAGTACAAAAATGGCAAACAAAGTAGAAGTAAAAGAATTACTAGAAGCAGGTGTTCACTTCGGACACATGACTAGAAAATGGGATCCAAACATGGCTCCTTACATTTATATGGAGCGTAATGGTATTCACATCATTAATCTATATAAAACTGCAGCTAAAATCGAAGAAGCTAACGAAGCTTTGAAAAAAATCGCTGCATCAGGTAGAAAAATATTATTCGTTGCTACCAAAAAACAAGCAAAAGACATCGTTGCTGATAAAGCAAAAGCTGCAAACATGCCTTACATCACTGAAAGATGGCCAGGTGGAATGTTAACAAACTTTGTTACTATCCGTAAAGCAGTTAAAAAAATGTCTTCTATTGATAAAATGAAGAAAGATGGTACTTTCAACACGCTATCTAAAAAAGAGCGTTTGCAAGTAGATCGTCTTCGTGCTAAATTAGAAAAAAACTTAGGTTCAATCGCTGATATGTCTAGACTTCCAGCTGCATTGTTCGTAGTAGATATCAAAGCTGAGCACATCGCAATAAAAGAAGCACAAAAATTAAACATTCCAGTATTTGCAATGGTTGATACTAACTCTGATCCACGTGAAGTAGATTACGTTATCCCAGCCAATGACGATGCTTCTAAATCAATTGAGAAAATTTTATCTATAGTAACTGCTGCTGTTGTTGAAGGACTTTCTGAAAGAGGTTCTGAAAAAGAAGTTGAAGCTGCTGAGGAAACTGCTCCTGCTGCTGAAACTGAGGTTGCTCCTGCTACTGAAGAATAAATCAAATTTTAAATTCCAAATTTTAAATTCCAAATTCCAAAATCAGATTTTTAACCATCTGATAACGTTGGAATTTGGGATTTGAAGATTGGAATTTTTACTTTTAAACCTTAAAAATAAAAAAATATGTCAACTATAACTATAACGGCTGCAGACGTAAACAAATTAAGACAAGCTACAGGTGCCGGAATGATGGACTGTAAAAAAGCTTTAGTTGAAGCTGAAGGAGATTTCGATAAAGCTATCCAAAACCTTAGAGAAAAAGGACAAAAAGTTGCTGCTAACCGTTCTGACCGTGACTCTTCTGAAGGAGCTGCTGTTTCTTTCATCAATGCAGACAACACTAAAGGAGCTATCATCACTTTAAACTGCGAAACTGACTTCGTAGGTAAAAATGAGGCTTTCGTAACTTTGGCTAAAGAATTAGTTGAAAAAGCAATCAACTTCTCTTCTAAAGAAGAATTTTTAGCTTCTGATTTCAACGGAATCACTGTTGCTGAGAAATTAATCGAGCAAACAGGTGTTATCGGTGAAAAAATCGAAATTGGTGGTTTTGAAATCTTAGAAGGTGCTTTCGTTGGATCTTATGTTCACGTTAACAAAATCGCTGCTTTAACAGCTATTTCTTCTCCAATCGCTAATGCTGAGACTTTAACAAAAGATATCTCTATGCAAGTTGCTTCTATGGGAGCTGATACATTATCTTACAAAGATTTTGATCCTGCTTTCGTTGAATCTGAACTTGCTGCTCGTATTGCTGTAATCGAAAAAGATAATGAAGAAGCAAAACGTTTAGGAAAAACTTTAAAAAATGTTCCTAAATACATCTCTTTCTCTCAATTAACTCCTGAAGTTATCAAACAAGCTGAAGAAGATGCTAAAGCTGAATTAAAAGCTGAAGGGAAACCAGAGCAAATCTGGGACAAAATTATCCCTGGAAAAGTACAACGTTTTATCTCTGACAACACTACTTTAGATCAGGAAAAAGCTTTATTAGATCAAAACTTCATCAAAGATGACAGTAAAAAAGTTGGTGATTACGTTAAAGGATTCAACGTTGAAATCACAGGTTTCAAAAGAGTTACTTTAGGTTAATCTAATTTAGATTACAACATACTAAAATCCTATTCGTTCATTCGAATAGGATTTTTTTTGTTTTTTTGCCTTCACTGCATCGTCAAATTCAAAATAAAGAAACTAAATTTGATTTTATAAATTCAGAATAATGTTTCAATCCAAAAAAGACACTGTTTACCTGATTCTCGCCGGAATTTTTATTACCAATGCCGTAGTTGCCGAATTAATCGGTGGAAAACTCATTCAAATTGGTCCTTTTATAATGAGTCTTGGAATTCTTCCCTGGCCTATCGTTTTCATTACCACCGATATTATCAACGAACATTTTGGCAAAGAAGGAGTCAAAAAACTCTCTTTTATTACCGCGGGACTTATTGCTTATTGTATTCTTATTCTTTTCATTGGAACAAAAATCCCTGCTCTTATCACTAAAGAAACCGTCAACGACGAACAGTTTTATGCTGTTTTCGGTCAGGGTCTTTTTATTATGGTTGCCAGTATTATTGCTTTTATGGTTTCCCAATTAATTGATGTTTCCATTTTCTGGTTTTTACGAAATAAAACCGGCAAAAAAATGATTTGGCTTCGAAGCACAGGTTCTACGCTGATTTCCCAACTCATAGACAGTTTTATCGTTTCGGGAATCGCTTTTTGGTTAACCGGAAAAATTACAACGAGCCAATACCTCAATATGTCTATAACAGGTTACACTTTCAAATTAATTTTGGCTATTGCATTGACACCAATGATTTACCTTGGACATCACCTCATCGAAAAATACCTTCATAACAAATAATCATGGAAAACAAAACACGCTGCGCCTGGTGCGAAAAAGATGATTTATACAGAAAATACCACGATGAAGAATGGGGCATTCCTGTTTATGATGACGCAAAATTATTCGAATTTTTAACCCTTGAAACCTTTCAGGCAGGATTGAGTTGGTACACAGTTTTGGCAAAAAGAGAGCATTTCCGCTTAGCTTTTGACAATTTCGATTATAAAAAAATTGTAAACTATTCCGAAGATAAAATTCAGGAATTATTACTAAATCCGGGAATTATTCGTAATAAATTAAAAGTAAGAGCAACCATTTCTAACGCCTTAGCTTTTATGAAAGTACAGGAAGAATTTGGCAGTTTTTCCAAATACATCTGGGGATTTGTTGACGGAAAACCTATCAACAACAAACTCCAATCACTAAAAGACATTCCTGCGACTACTCCTCTTTCTGATGCCATCAGCAAGGATTTAAAAAAACGCGGTTTTAAATTTGTTGGTTCCACTGTAGTCTATGCCCACATGCAGGCCACCGGAATGGTTAACGACCACATAGAAAGTTGCTGGACAAGAGCTCAGTAAGCCCTGTTTAGTTTAGAAGTATTCCGCACAAAATTGTTAAACTTCTAATCTCTAACATCCAACTTCCAACTTTTTGATTACATTTGTCGCACACTTTAGGGGTGTCTGCAATCGCAGGCTGAGATTTTACCCTCTGAACCTGATCTGGTTAATACTAGCGTAGGGAAAAGTAAGATGACTTCCATAGTCCCATTTATGGGTACTTTGTAGCCATTCCTAAAGTATAATTTACACTAAATTGTAACGGAATGGAACTAAAAATCAACAACCAAACAAAACAATTTCAAGCAGATGCCCTAAGCATTCAAGCCTTGCTCGATATTGAAATTCCTCAAAAACAAAACGGCATTGCCGTAGCCATTAACAGTCGTGTGATTCCAAAATTAAACTGGAATTCCCACATTCTACAAGAAACTGATGATATATTAATTATTTCTGCCACTCAAGGCGGTTGATTCCAATATTCAGTCGCAGTATTCAGTAAACCTTCCACAACTCATAATTCATAACTCACAACTCATAATTAAACATATGAACAACGAAGAAAAAATATCAAGACAGCCTTTTCCTAATTCGACTAAGGTTTACATCGATGGTGAAATCCACCCGATAAAAGTAGCTATGCGTGAAATCCAATTATCTGACACCAAACTAGCTAAAGGCGGTGTAGAAAAAAATCCGGCTGTAACGGTTTACGATACTTCAGGACCTTACACCGATCCTAATATCGAAATCGACGTTAGAAAAGGATTGCCGCGAATTCGCGAACAATGGATTTTAGACCGAAATGATGTAGAAGAATTAACCGAAATCTCTTCTGATTACGGAAAAGAGCGTTTAAGTGATGAAAAACTAAACCACCTGCGTTTTGAATATTTACACAAACCGGTGCGTGCCAAAAAAGGAGCTAACGTTTCTCAATTGCATTATGCTAAAAAAGGAATCATCACTCCAGAAATGGAATACATTGCCATTCGTGAAAACCAACGTATCGAGCAATTAGAAACTGCTCAAAAAGCAATGCAATGTCAGCATGCTGGACATAGTTTTGGTGCTAATACGCCAAAATCTAAAATCACTCCTGAATTTGTTCGTTCTGAAGTTGCTGCAGGACGTGCGATAATCCCTAACAACATCAACCACCCTGAAAGTGAACCGATGATTGTAGGACGTAACTTTTTGGTAAAAATCAATGCTAATATCGGTAACAGTGCTGTAACCTCCTCTATCGAAGAAGAAGTAGAAAAAGCCGTTTGGGCTTGTCGTTGGGGAGCTGATACGATTATGGATTTATCTACCGGAAAAAACATCCACGAAACCAGAGAATGGATTATCCGTAACTCTCCGGTGCCAATTGGAACCGTACCAATTTACCAGGCTCTTGAAAAAGTAAACGGAATTGCTGAAGATTTAACCTGGGAAGTTTTCCGTGATACTTTAATTGAACAAGCGGAACAAGGAGTTTCTTATTTCACTATTCACGCCGGAGTTTTATTGCGTTACATTCACTTAACTGCTAATCGTGTTACCGGAATTGTTTCTCGTGGTGGTTCGATTATGGCAAAATGGTGTTTGTTCCACCACAAAGAAAACTTCTTATACACGCATTTCGAGGAAATCTGTGAAATCATGAAACAATACGACGTTGCTTTCTCTCTTGGAGACGGATTACGTCCGGGATCTATTGCCGATGCTAATGACGCTGCTCAGTTTGCCGAATTAGAAACTCTAGGCGAACTGACAAAAATTGCCTGGAAACACGATGTTCAAACATTTATTGAAGGTCCTGGTCACGTGCCAATGCACATGATTAAAGAAAATATGGACAAACAGTTAGAACATTGTTCAGAAGCTCCATTTTACACTCTTGGACCATTAACTACTGATATTGCTCCGGGTTACGATCACATTACTTCAGCTATCGGTGCAGCAATGATTGGTTGGTATGGCTGCGCAATGTTATGTTATGTAACACCAAAAGAACACCTTGGTTTACCAAATAAAAAAGACGTAAAAGACGGAGTTATCACTTATAAAATTGCGGCTCACGCTGCCGACCTTGCCAAAGGACATCCGGGAGCGCAATACCGTGACAACGCCTTGAGTAAAGCCCGTTTTGAATTCCGTTGGGAAGATCAATTCAATTTGGCACTTGACCCGGATACAGCAAGAGAATTCCATGATGAAACCTTACCGGCTGACGGAGCCAAAGTAGCGCATTTCTGCTCTATGTGCGGACCTAAATTCTGCTCTATGAAAATATCACAGGAAATCCGTGATGTGGAAGAAGCTAAAAAAGGAATGCTGGAGAAATCAGAGGAATTTATCGAGCAAGGAAAAGAGATTTATATCTAAAAAGAATTAAGATGAAAGTATTAAGTATTAAGATGAAGATTGAATGAATTTCAGATTTCTTAATTCTTAATACTCAAATCTTGATACCACATAAAAATGATCATCATATCCAATCCAACTGCGGTAGCAAATGAAATCAAGCTCATCCATTCTCTTTTTGAAAATGGAATGGAATTATTTCATATTCGAAAGCCTGACTTTTCTGAAGAAGAAATGAAAGTTTTTGTGACTGCAATTGGATTGGAATATAGGAATCGTTTGGTTTTACACAGTTATCATCATTTGGCTGAAGAATTTGGAATTAAGCGTCTTCATTTTTCTTCAACAAACAGACCTGATAACTTTCAAAAAACTGAAGGTTTTTCAATATCTACTTCGACACATTCAATCGAAGAATTCAATGCGTTGTCTGAAGATTTTGATTATGCTTTTTTGAGTCCTGTATTCAAAAGTATTTCCAAAGAAAATTATGAGCCCAATGTAAACTGGTCAACTGAAATAGAAAAGAGAATTCATTTTAAAACAAAACTTATCGGTTTAGGAGGAATTCAATCCGAAAACATTCATCAGGCTATGGAAATAGGTTTTAATAATGTAGCGCTTTTAGGAAGCATTTGGAACAGCAATAATCCAATAGAAAATTTCAAATCATGTCAACAAATCGTCCTTTCGTTTTAAGTATTGCGGGCTTTGACCCTTCAGCTGGTGCCGGTGTTTTGGCTGATATCAAAACTTTCGAGCAGCATCAGGTATATGGTTTTGCCATCAATACCGCCAATACTATTCAAACCGAAAATGAGTTTGTTGCCATTCAATGGACGGAACTTAGTTTTGTATTGCAATCCATCGAAACCTTATTTGAGGCTTATGAAATCAAGGCGGTTAAAATTGGGATAATACCTTCGCTGGACTATTTAAAATCGATTGTTTTTTTGATAAAAATACTTTCGCCAAAAACCAAAATAGTTTGGGACACGGTTTTAAAATCGACTACGGAATTTGACTTTTTGAACATTCAAAATCAAGAAGACTTAATCAGTATTTTAAACCAAATCGATTTAATAACTCCCAATTACAACGAAATTTTAAAATTGATTCCAACAGAAAAAAAAGTAGAAATTAGCATTGAAATGCTTTCAAAATACTGTGCTGTTTTACTAAAAGGAGGACATCATCCTACCGAAATTGGCACTGATTTTTTACATATGCAAAATCAGTTTTTCAGGCTTTCGCCAAATAACACCAAAGTATATCCAAAACACGGTTCCGGCTGTGTTTTATCAGCGGCTATAACAGCAAATCTGGCATTGAAACAAAACCTTCTGCATGCCTGTAAAAATGCTAAAAGTTACACCGAAAACTTTTTATTGTCCAACCCAACCCAATTAGGAAATCACTATGTTTAATCGCTTACAATATATATCACAAGGAAATACAGTTGAGGAACAGCTGTACAACATCCATCAGGCTTTGGATCATGGTTGCGACTGGATTCAGATGCGTTTTAAAAATGCCACTTCCGAAGATACTTTTACCTTGGCGGAAGCCGTAAAAATCTTATGTCAGGAATATTTAGCCACTTTTATCATCAACGATAATGTAGCTCTGGCCAGCGAAATTGATTCTGACGGAATCCATTTAGGATTAAGCGATATGAGAATCTCTAAAGCCAGAGAAATTCTGGGAAGTAGTAAAATTATTGGCGGTACAGCCAACACTTTTGAAAACATCCAAAAACACAGCAATGATGGTTGTGACTATATCGGTTTGGGGCCTTTTCGTTTTACAAAAACCAAAGAAAAACTAAGCCCGATTTTAGGATTAGAAGGCTATGCTGAGCTAATGACAAAAATGCAGCAAGCACAAATTACAACTCCGGTTTACGCTATTGGAGGCATTCAAACTGATGATGTGGAAGCCATCATCAAAACAGGAATTCACGGCATCGCTGTATCAGGATTAATTACTGAAAGCGAGACAAAAACCCAACTTATTACCGAACTTAACGAAAAATTATATGGAAACGTCATTGTTTAATATAGGCGATAAAAGCTTCGAATCAAGATTGTTTTTAGGGACAGGGAAATTTGGTGCGAATAGCCAAATGGAAGAAGCCATTTTAGCTTCCGGAAGCGAATTAGTGACCGTAGCTCTAAAACGAGTAGACTTAGAAACCGATACGGATGCAATTTTGTCGCATTTGAAAGATCCCAAAATCAATTTATTACCCAATACTTCGGGAGCAAGAAATGCTAAAGAAGCCATTTTTGCTGCACAACTGGCCAGAGAAGCTTTAGAAACCAATTGGTTGAAACTGGAAATTCATCCCGACCCAAGATACTTACTTCCCGATCCAATAGAAACCTTAAAAGCTACAGAAGAATTAGCAAAATTAGGTTTCATTGTATTGCCTTACATCCACGCCGACCCAGTTTTATGCAAAAGATTAGAAGATGTGGGAACTGCGGCAGTAATGCCATTGGGTTCACCAATAGGAAGTAACAAAGGACTAAAAACGATTGACTTTCTGGAAATTATTATAGAACAAAGTAAAGTTCCTGTAATTATTGATGCCGGAATTGGAGCACCATCGGATGCTGCAAAAGCTATGGAAATAGGAGCCGATGCTGTTTTGGTAAACACTGCAATTGCCGTAGCCGGAAATCCAAAAATGATGGCAGAGGCTTTCAAAGAAGCCGTTATCGCAGGAAGAAAAGCCTTTGAAGCTAAACTGGGACAGCAAACCAAGCAAGCAGTGGCTTCGAGTCCATTGACTGCATTTTTATACGAATAATTATTTAACCGCAAAGTACACAAAGGTAAAAAACGCTAAGAGCGCAAAGCCTTTATAATCTTTGCGAAAAAACTTTGCGCTCTTGGCGTTAAAAACTATGAAAACATTCAAATCGGTTTTTGAACAATACGATTGGAATACAATTCAATCAAAAATATATCAAACCACTTCAAAAGAGGTTGAAGCTAGTCTGGCGAAAGCCAAAAGAAATCTGGATGATTTTTTGGTATTGATTTCTCCTGCTGCTCAGCCTTATTTGGAGCAAATGGCACAGGAATGTCATGAATTGACCAAAAAACGTTTTGGAAAAACCATCCAAATGTATGCGCCTTTGTATTTGAGTAACGAATGCCAAAACATTTGTACCTACTGCGGTTTTAGTCTGGACAACAAAATCAAGCGAAAAACACTTTCGGATTCCGAAATAAAACAGGAAGTCGAAGCTTTGAAAAAAATGGGTTTTGATCATGTTTTATTGGTGACAGGCGAAGCCAATTATACCGTAAACATCAATTATTTCCTAAATGCAATTGAACAAATCAAAAACGATTTCTCAATCATTTCTGTAGAAGTGCAACCACTTTCTCAGGAAGAATATGAACGATTGCATGAAGCCGGGGTATATTCCGTTTTAGTGTATCAGGAAACCTATCATCAGGAAGTTTACAAAAAATACCACACCAAAGGCAAGAAATCCAATTTTGATTTCAGACTCGATACTCCTGACCGAATTGGTAAAGCGGGCATTCATAAAATTGGTTTGGGTGTTTTATTAGGATTGGAAGACTGGCGTACCGATAGTTTCTTTAATGCTTTGCATTTGGATTATTTGCAAAAAACCTATTGGCGAACAAAATATGCGGTTTCTTTTCCAAGACTGCGTCCTGCTGAAGGCATTATTGAACCTAATTTTATCATGGACGATAAGGATTTAACCCAATTAATTTGTGCGTATCGTTTGTGGAATGAAGATGTAGAAATTTCGATTTCGACCCGCGAAAATGAAAAATTCAGAAACAATATTATCCCAATTGGTACCACAAGCATGAGTGCGGGTTCTAAAACTAATCCGGGAGGTTATGTTGTCGATCCGCAATCTTTGGAACAATTTGAAATTAGTGATGACCGTTCGGTTGCCGAAATTGCGCATATCATCCAGCAAAAAGGCTATGAACCCGTTTGGAAAGACTGGGATAAAAATTTTAGATTTTAGATTAACGATTTAGATTTCAGATGTGATGAGTATAGTACAAGATTTTTTAAGATACAATCGACAAGTAATTTTACCTGAAATTGGTGATGAAGGACAAGCCAAGTTAAAAAAAGCCAAAGTACTTGTAATTGGTGCTGGTGGATTAGGTTGTCCTATTTTGCAATACATTGCCACTGCCGGAGTGGGAACCATAGGAATTGTTGATTTTGACAAAATTGAAATCCACAATCTCCACCGCCAAATTTTATATACCGAAGACCAAATAGGTTTATCAAAAGCTTTGACTGCAAAAACAACCATTGAAAAACTAAATCCGTTAATTGCCGTTTTAGCTTTCGAAGAAAAACTAACCGCTGAAAATGCTTCCAGAATCATTGCCGATTTTGATATTGTAGTGGATGGTTCTGATAATTTTAGTACGCGGTTTTTAGTCAATGATACTTGTGTTACTTTAGGAAAGACTTTGGTTTATGGAAGTATTCTGGGTTTTGAAGGACAAATTGCGGTTTTCAACCATCAGGGAAGTAAAAATTTAAGAGATTTATTTCCTGAACCGCCTAATCCTAAAGATGTACCTAATTGTAGTTTTAATGGAGTCTTAGGAACTTTGCCAGGAATGATTGGTACGATGATGGCACACGAGACTTTGAAATTAATAATTGGTTTGCCAAGTTTGAATAATGAATTGATTTTGTATAAAACTTTAGATTGGAGTTTTACTAAATTACGTTTTTAGTTTTTTGGAACGCAGATTGGAGAAATCTTAAAAATTCTCTTTGTGAATCTTTGCGAAAAACTTTGCCTACTTTACGGTTAAATATCTTTTTTTAGTATCGTCATAAACTCTTCCCGTTCAATTTCGCGGCAGCCTAAACTTTCTAAATGAGAATTATAAACCTGACAATCGAGCAATTTGTAATGCTCATTTCTTAATTTTTCTACCAAAGCAATAAAAGCCACTTTTGAAGCATTAGAAACCAAAGAAAACATACTTTCTCCACAAAAAACATGTCCTAAATCAACACCATACAATCCGCCTACGAGTCCGTCATTTTGCCAAACTTCAACAGATTTTGCAATTCCTAAATCATGTAGTTTGCAATAAGCTTCAATCATATCATTAGTAATCCAAGTTCCGTTTTGACCTTCGCGTTTCACATTTTGGCAATGTGAAATCACTTCTCTGAAATTTTGATTAAAAGTGACTTTAAAGACTTTTCGATTGAGAATATTCCGCATGCTTTTAGAAATTATCAATTCATCTAAAAACAAAACCATTCTGGGATTAGGTGACCACCAAGTGATGGGTTCTCCATCTTCAAACCAGGGAAAAATGCCACTTTTATAGGCCAATTGTAATCGATCTGAAGACAAATCGCCACCCAAACCTACAATTCCTGACGAATGAGCTAAGTGAACAGGTGGAAAAAATAAATCTTCAGATAAATAAAACATAACTATTAAATTGAAAGTATATACTCTTACATTTGACAAATGTAATTTACTTTATTTAGTTAGCTTACTAAAACTTTCAATTTCTAATTAATGAAAAAAATATTATTCCTACTTATGCTGCTTTTTTTGATGCCAAAAGTAAATGGGCAGCAACTGGATTCAGTTACAAATCACAAAAAACTAAGCTATAAATCATTTATAATTCCTACCGCTCTAATTGGTTCAGGAGTGATTTTATTCAATAGCCAACTGAATAATAATATTCAAAAAGATGCGAACTCTTTTTTTGGTTCGAATTTTAATACCCGAATTGACGATTTTACTCTTTTTGTTCCTGCAGCACAAATTTACGCCGGGAAATTTTTAGGTTTTAATCCTAGAAATACGTTTAAACATCAAACTATAGATTTGGCTACAGCCAATACCCTTAGCTACGTTATAGTAACAGCAATAAAACATTCGGTCAAAGCCAACCGTCCTGATGACTCCGATAGATTTAGTTTTCCTTCAGGACATACCGCTCTTGCTTTTACTAATGCTGCTCTTTTATATCAGGAATACAAAGATTCTAATTTTTGGTATGCCAGCAGCGGATTTGTATTTGCAACTGCTACCGGAATATTGCGTGTTGCTAATAACAAACATTATACTTCAGATATATTGACGGGAGCCGGAATTGGGTTAGCTTCCGGGATTTTAGTTTCTTATTATAATCCTTTTCAAAAAATTAATTTTGGGAAAAAGAATAAAACCTCAGCGTTTATTTATCCTCAAATAGGAAATCAATTAGGAATTGGAGCTGTTATTAAACCTTCGTTTTAAAAACAAAAAAGCCTTGAATTAATCCAAGGCTTAAATAATTTTATGCTGTCGAATTAGAACGGTAAATCGTCCGGTTCGTCTTCGTTTAAATTGGTTGCCGGTGCAAATGCCGGTGCAGCTGGCATAGGTGCAGCAGCAGGAGCTTCAGTAGCCATTTTTTCGATTCTCCAACCTTGGATACTGTTAAAATATCTTGTTTCTCCTTGTGGATTTACCCACTCTCTTCCTCTTAAATTAATCGATACTTTTACTGCTTCACCAATATTATAATTGTTCAACAAATCACATTTATCTTGTGTAAACTCAATCAATATATGTTGAGGATATTGTTCCTCTGTAGTTACAACTAATTCTCTTTTTCTAAATGATGCACTAACTTGTTGCTCTGGATTAACAACTTTAATTTTCCCTGTAACTTCCATCTTCGTTATTTTAATCGTTATATAATTATTATTTTTTCAAAAGTATTCCTAAACCAGAATAACAAGCTTTTCTTTTGAATTTTATAGCTTCAAAATCAATTGAATACAAAAACATAATAGAAAAACATTTGATATACAAATATAACAACTTCTTCTATCTGACAATAACGTTTGTTTTACAATTTCAATTTTAATTTTTAATTCCTTGTCAAACAAGCAGATTTCAATGTGAATGATATTACTTTCCCTATGCGAAACCACCTAAAACTTTAAAGCGAACAAAGCAATAGTACTTATATTTGGTTATATTTATGGTTCAAAATATGAATTATGCAATTTTCTGATAAAAGAAGTACCGGAAGATGGATACTTATTTTTGCTTCATTTCTTATCATTTCCTTAATTCTATGGAATACCTACACTTTTTTTCAAATTTTCAAAAACGAAGAACGGCTAAAAATGAATCTTTTGGCGAAAGCTCAAAAAACACTCATCAATGCCGATGAAAATACCGATGTAGAACTTCCGTTGCAAATTTTTAAAAACAATACTTCTATCCCTGTTATTCTTACCGAAAACGACAGCATTATCAATACCATCAATATTGATGAAGCAATACTAAAAGACAAAACGAAAGCCATGGATTTTTTGTCTCAGTTAAAAAAGGAAAACGATCCAATTATTATTGAATATGCGCCTGACAAATACCAGAAATGGTATTATGGCAACTCAGCTTTACTGAACAAATTGAAATATTATCCCATCGCTTTGCTTTTAATTATTTTCCTGTTCTCAGCACTGATTTATTATTTTTACCGAAGTACTAAAATTGCTACTCAAAACAAACTTTGGGCCGGAATGGCTAAGGAAACAGCGCATCAAATTGGCACACCACTTTCTTCCTTAATAGGTTGGGTTGAAATTCTAAAAACCGAAAACATTGACGAAACCACCACTATCGAAATCGAAAAAGACATCGATAGATTGCAAACTATTACCGATCGTTTTTCGAAAATAGGTTCCGAACCCGTTTTAGAAAAAAGCAACATTATAGAAGAAACTTTAAAAACCTATAACTACCTTCAATCCCGATTTTCCAAACAAATTGAATTTTCTTTTGATAGTCCAAAATCGGCAATATACACTATGTTGAACCCAACTTTACATAGCTGGACAATCGAAAACTTAATAAAAAATGCAATTGATGCCATGAAAGGAAAAGGAAAAATCACTGTTAGTATTGAGGAAGATTCCGTAACTGTAAAAATAAACATAACTGATACAGGAAGCGGCATCCCCAAAAATCAATTTAACACTATTTTTGAACCTGGATTCACTACTAAAAAAAGAGGTTGGGGACTGGGACTCTCTTTAACCAAACGCATTGTAAAAGAATACCACAAAGGCAGCATTAAAGTTTTACATTCTGAAATTGGAAAAGGAACAACTATGCAAATCAGTTTGAAAAAACTAGTCTAGTTTAATGGTATTCCAAACCAAGATACTTTTGAAAACATTGTTTTTCTAACCAATTTAGACTTACTCAAATAGTCCTTTACAAAGGAAGCCTGTTCATCTGCCTGAATCAATGCTTCTGCAATATTTCTTTTTAATGAACTCATATTGGACGCATTTTCACTACCCACTGTTCCAATCTTAAAAATATCGTTTTGGCATTTTGCCAATTTCTCTCTTGGAGTTTGAATCATTTGTTGGGTTTTTTCATCCGGAAAAGTAGGTTTGAATTTCTTGTTTCGATACATTATAAAATCATTTAATAACAGTAATGCTTCATTGTATTCATTTACAACAACATTCAATTTATCAATATTGGCATTTTGCATTGTATTATTCCACTGTTTTTTTGTCATGTTATAATACTCTAAAATCATCGCATTTTTCAAACCGTTTTTTTCTATTCGCGCAGCCGATTCAAACAACTGATCGTTCTCTGATATTTTATAATAAAGAGCAATCTCTTTCTCAAAATCAAAATATTTTTTGGTTTTATCCAATTGCGTTTTCCCTCCATAAAATTCCGCATTGGTAACAGGATAATTCAGGAATTGCCACATATAATCAAACGGCATATGCGAAGCAATAATTTTAGAAGGCTCTGCTTTAAAATAAGTATTGTTTAACTTCTTTACAAACTTCCCATTCGTTATACCTCCTGCTCCCCAGGTAGGATCAAACACAACCCATTTATTGTCTATTTGGGCGGCACACCAGGCATGAGCTAAATTATCTACCTCCCCATTTTGTTTGGTATAACCTTCAATTATTCGGCATTTAATTCCAACTTTATTTGAAATATCATTAAAAACTTCAGCATAATGAATACAAACTCCTTTTCTGGTTTTTAATGTTTTTTCTATTTTTTGTTGAACAGTTTCCAATTGATTTGGTGCAAACATATTGGGCACATCATAACTAATGTTAGAAGCTGTCCAATAAAAAACGGCACGAATTCGATCATTTTCTGTTTGAAAATTACTTTTGATATAATTACCAATACTATCCATCGATTGATTAAAACCTACTGGCATTTTATCCATTCTAGCATCAATCAAATCATAATTTTTCTGAATCTTTTGTTTCTTTTGTGCCAAAACCATAAAAGAACAAAAACAAGCAAAAAATAAAAAAGTGTATTTCATGGCAAAAAAAGCTTTACTGCACCAAATATATAAATTAAGATTAATTCTACAAATATATAAAACTCTGATTCAGACAGTAAATCATAAAAAAACGTTTAGAAACTAATCTCTAAACGTTTTTTTATATTAATTTCAATATAAAAACTACAAATTAGCTCTAATTTCCTGAGCTAAGTTTTCAAATTCTTCTTTGCTCAAAGCTACCTTTTTCTGAAAGCGAATATCATCCATTGTGTTTAACGGAATCAAATGCACATGAGCATGCGGAACTTCAATTCCAATAACCGAAATCGCGATTCGGTTACAAGGAATGGTTTTTTCCAAAGCTATAGCCACCTTTCTCGAAAACTGCATTAATCCTAAATACACTTCTTCGTCCAAATCAAAAATCTTATCGACTTCCACTTTTGGGATACACAGTGTGTGTCCTTTGGCATTAGGATTAATATCTAAAAAAGCAAAATAGTTATCATCTTCAGCAATTTTATAACATGGAATTTCTCCGTTTATTATTTTGGTGAATATCGAGCTCATTGGAATGATTTTAGAATTTAGATTTAAGAGTTTAGAATAGAGGAAATTCAAAAGAGTTTGTATTTTCTAACTGAACACTAAAAAACCGAACACTGAATACTTATAATTACTCTCTTGTAATTTCCAGAATTTCAAATTTCAAAACACCGTTAGGCACTTTAATTTCTGCTACTTCGCCTATTGATTTCCCTAATAATCCTTTCCCTATTGGAGAAGTTACAGATATTTTTCCTGTTTTCAAGTCGGCTTCGCTTTCGGCAACTAAGGTATATTTCATTTCCATACCATTCGCCTGATTTTTAATTTTCACGCTTGATAATACCAAAACTTTAGACAAATCAAGATTGGATTCATCAATTAAACGGGCATTGGCATGAATTTCCTCTAATTTGGCAATTTTCATTTCCAACATTCCTTGTGCCTCTTTAGCAGCATCGTACTCTGCATTTTCAGATAAATCTCCTTTATCTCTTGCATCGGCTATATCTTGAGATGCTTTAGGACGCATCACGGTTTTTAAATAATCTAATTCTTCTCTTAATTTTTTAAGTCCTTCTGCTGTGTAATAAGATACTGTACTCATAACTTCATCATTTTATAAAATAGAAAAAATCCCATCGGGACGGGATTTCTTTCCACAAAGATAATATATTTTTTTATAGTGTATAATTATATGTTAACCATTATTATTTCAAATGTAAATAAATTAAATTTGTTTCACTAATACTTTTACAAATTAAAAAACATGAAAAAAATTGTCTCACTTTTCCTGATTAGTCTTTTGTTTTTTTCGTGTTCAGACAACGGATTTAACAACAACAATCCTTACATCCCCAACTATATTTTTTCAGTAACATTCAATCTGAGTTTACCTCAGTATTCAAATCTTAATTACGTAAGCAATGCTATTTATTATTCCGGTCCCGAAGTAGGCCCTAAAGGCATTTATGTATTTAACACCGGAAGCGGCTACAATGCTTTTGATGCAGCCTGCCCTAATCAGGCACTAAGCAGCTGTTCAACTTTGACACTCGACGGCATCTATCTTCAATGCCCTTGTGATGACGAACAATACAGCTTATTTACGGGACAGGGAAAATTAAAATATCCCTTAAAACAATATCGTGCAGAACTCAATGGAAACATTCTGCGGGTTTATAATTAAAAATCAAAAAGCCTGAGAAATTGAATTTCTCAGGCTTTTAAAATATAGAACTACACGATATTAAAACTTCAATGTCAATCCGGCTAAGAAATTGGCTCCTGCCTGTGGATAATAATACACATATCCTCCGCCATAATCAGCACCGTCAGAAACATAATGTTTATTGGCAATATTATTAGCTAACACACTTATAGTAATCGACTTAAAAACACTTTTAGGAAAGATGGTGTAGGTAGCATTAAAATCGTTTACAAAATAATCGTTCAATTTTCCTTGTCCGTCATTAATATTGTTTAAATATTGATTTCCAACAAATTTAGACAACAAGTTCAATTGCAAATTAGCTACAGGAGAAAACACCACACTATTGGCAGCGATTAATTTTGGAGAAAAAGCAATATTGGTATTTCCTAAATTGGCTGTACCGCTTCCGTTATCCAATACAAAATCAATATTTTTATTATCACTCAGGGTAAAATTAGGTCGGATTGCCCATTTTTTATCCAATTGAAATCTGGCATCTACTTCCAAACCTAAACGATAACTTTCGCCCACATTAGTTCGAACCGGATTCCCTACATCGTCCAATTCACCTGTTAAAACCAACTGGTCTTTGTATTTCATATAATAACCATTGATGTTTAGCTGTGTTTTTGGAGCTACAAATCGCCAGCCCAATTCAAAATCATCCATTCTTTCCGGTTTCACATTTCCGCCTTCATAATCCGTTCGATTAGGTTCCCTGTTAGCTCTGGCATAAGAAACATAAATTGCATTTTTATTATTAAGGGTAAAATTCAAACCAGCCTTAGGATTAAAGAAATTAAAATTATCATTTACCAAACCCGTTTCTGCGCTATTAGCCTGGTAGTGTACATTTCTAAGCTGTGCATCAACATAAACATTAACAAAAGACCCAATCTGATAATTGATTTTTGCAAAAACATTCCCATCTTTTTTTGAAGCAAAATCGTCATAATAGCGATCTCCTAATTCACTTTGAGAAGCAAATCGTGCCCAAATAACTTTACCAAAATGATCGCCTTCATATTTATTCCAGCCTCCGCCCAAGATAACATCCAACTCTTCATTTTTATAATTTGCCGAAAAAGTAGTTCCGTAAAAATCATTATCCAACCACTTTTGGCGCACTAAATCAGTTGTTACTTCCGAACCTACCGGATTCAAACCATAATCAGCAAAATCAGCATCTTCTTTGTAATTTTCATAATATCCTTTTCCTTTTGTATAATGAAAAGCCAAATTGGTATTCCAACTAGAGGACAATTTCTCATTCCAATGCAACTGATAATGATCTTGCTGGTAATTATCGGTTTCGTTATCATAAAAACGGGTATTACCTGATTCATCTGTATAAATTCCACCAAAATTAAATGTTCTGTCTGAAGCTAAAGTTGCCGCATCAATTCCGTTCCAGGCTTGGTATGTTTTCTCGGTTCCTCCAAAAACCAAAGCCTTGATTAATGTTGTTTTTCCAACATAAGTTCCCTGCAGGAAATACGATTTTAAATCAGAACTTCCTCTGTCCACATAACCAACTGATTTTAAAGCCGACACACGTCCAGCCAATTCAAAATGATCGTTCATTAAACCCGAACTGAATTTAACAGTGTGTTTTCTGGTATTGAAACTTCCAAAAGAATTAGAAATCTCTCCACTACTTATTTTCGAATAAGCATCAGTCAATAAGTTCAAACTAGCCCCAAAAGCACCCGATCCGTTAGTAGAAGTCCCTACTCCTCTTTGCAATTGCATATTCTCTACCGAAGAAGCAAAATCCGGCATATTAACCCAAAAAGTTCCATGACTTTCCGAATCATTATACGGAATTCCGTTAACCGTAATATTTACACGGGTTGCATCACTACCACGAACACGAATCCCAGCATAACCTATTCCGTTTCCTGCATAAGACGTTGTCACCACCGATGGCATAAAATTCATCAAAGCCGGAATATCCTGACCTAAATTGCGTGGAGCAATTTCTTTTTTGTCCAAATTAGAAAAACTAACCGGCGTTTTTGTTGTAACACGAATGGCAGAAACCAAAACTTCATCGAGTTGATTGACCTTAGTGGTATCTTTTACCTGAGAAAAAGATATAAAAGACAACAGACAGAAAGCAATAACGAATAGTGTAGATCGATTACCTACTGTCTTTGGAATTTGGAATTTTAGATTTGAAATTTTAATTAATGGTTTCATCCGTAATTGTTTTACGAATAAAAGGGGCAATTATTCTTTTTGTTAAATTATAAAAGATTTGTTCAACTAAAATAAATCAATAGTACTACTACTCATTTATCACATTTTCCCTTAGCAACATTACTTGCTCAGGTTCGTTGGGTATGATCTCAGCTCGTTATTTAGAGCACCCCTTTGAGACGGTGCAAAGATAATGTTAAAAAACAAATCCCAAAAATTAAATTCCAAAACCTAACTTTTAAACATTTTTTATTGGAAATTGGAATTTATTTTTTTGGTTTTTAATCCAAGTTTGGTTTTTTACGCGATTGTTTTAGGTCGGAAAGATTCTTTTTGTCTTTAATTCGTTTTTTAATTACTGATTTTGGAACTTTTGTAGCCTTTCTAATTTTGGGAACAATAAGTCCTTTTCTAATCAATTCTAAAAAACGTTTCGTGACAATTTCTTTATTTTTAAGTTGGCTTCGGTCTTCATCACAATTCAGAATCAAAACCAAATCAGTAGTTAATCTTGACGAAAGATTGGTTTCTAACAGTAACTTTTCTTCTTCAGATAAAGCCTGAGAATTTTTCAAATCGAAAGACAATACCACTTTAGACGAAACCTTATTTACGTTTTGTCCGCCGGCACCACTGCTTCGCACAGCTTTAAATTGCAGCTCCGATATGATTTTTTGGATTTCCATTATTTACAACGACTGATGTGCCTCTTTTAATAAATCATTGACCGTTTTCACCGGATTAAAAGTAATCAAAGGCACTTCAACAAAAACAGTCAGCCAGTTTGCCATTGCTCCATTCCACAAACCCGGTAATTCATAGCCTTTAATATCTTTTCCCTGATAATTTTTTTCCACTATAAAACCGCTGTTTTCATCCACAAACTGATGTAAATCAAACTTTTCCCCTTTATAATTTTTAGTCGCACAAACTAAATCTACCGGATTAAAATGAGTCGCATTAGCCATGATTTTAGCCTGCTTTTTATTGCTCAAATCCACCTGAGAAGACTCAACAATTTGTAACGAAACCTCTTTTTGTCCATTCTTTACCCAAAAAGGACCTCCTCCGGGCTCACCTTCATTGATAACCATTCCGCAAACTCTGATAGGACGGTCTAAAATATTTTTCAGAAATTTTATTTTATTTTCGAAAGTATATAGATCAAAATCGGATTTAACTTCCACATTCAATTTGGCTGAAAGGAATTTTTTAATTTCCTCAATTTGATTTTCTTCAACTGTATAAAGATCAATTAAATTCAGGCAGGCAAATATTTGCTGTTGCAATTCTAATAAAACACCAGCCAATGCTTTTTTATAAAGCGCAATTTTTTCATTGTTATGCAAAATAACATTATCAATATTTTTAATAAAGATAATATCTGCATCCAACTGATTTAAGTTTCCTATCAGCGCCCCATGACCTCCGGGTCTGAATAATAATTTACCCTCTTGGGTTCTAAAAGCCTTATCATTCATGTTCACCGCAATAGTATCAGTACTTTTATCCTGATAAGAATAAGTCACCTCAATACTGGTTTGCGTTTCATTTTCAACCTTAGCCTTCTCACTATCTATAATTTGCTCAAACTGTTCCTGATGTGATTCAGAAACCGTAAAATGCAAATAAGATTTATTATTGGTGCTTGAATAATAACCACATTCGTACAAATGCTCTTCAATTGGTGTAGCAATTTTAGTCGCATATTTATGGAAAGGCAAAATCCCTTTTGGCTTTGAAGCAAAATCAAAATACTTTGCATCCAACATGAATTTGATAAAATAATAGTTTTTATAATCACGTGAAAGTGAGTCAAAATCCTGAATCTCTTCTTTGAGTTTTTTATAAATCATTTCAAAAAAAGGCAATTTCTCCATTCCTACTATAAAAACAGGCAGTTTGGTCTCCTTTTTTCTATTGATATAAGCATTGATACTTTCTTTTTCAATATTAAAATCATTCAGGAAAGCCGTTAGAAATTTAAACATCCTGCTGGCCGCTCCCGATGCCGGTACAAACTTTAATAACTTTAAATTGGATTTATGATCATCAAAAAAACTGGCATTTTCAACAAATTCCTCTTCTGTCAGTCTCAAAATTCCGTTCCCAACAGTTGCAGCTTCAACCAATTCCATCTTAGCAATTCCTTTTTTAAAAATTGCCAATTCTTTTTTGATATTTTCTAATGAAACTCCGTGTTCTCTGATTTGTTCAAAATCCTGTTCTGACAATCCCATAGCTTTAATTTTATTTAAATCATCAATTGATTTCTCTTGTACCAAATCTTTTATTTCACTCATGTAATTGCAATCAAATATTCTAAAATTACTAATCTAAAACGACCATTTCTTCCTTCTCTGTGTCTTGTTTTGCTAAAATTTTCTTCCATTCAAAATAACCGTATATAGCCAGAATTGTAAAGATTAAATATTGCAAACTCGTAAAAGTATAGCCTTTAAAAAAATACAAAGGTATCGAAATGAAATCTCCTACAATCCAAAAAATCCAATTTTCAATTTTCCGTTTAGCCATCAACCACATCCCCACAAAAAAGAGCGCTGTTAACAAGGTATCTACATAATTGTACCATGAAGTAAATTTATCAAAATACTGATACACAAGGAACACAAAAATTAAAGTAACAACAAAAATTAAGGCTGCCATTTTATGCTCTTTTTTAGTTGCAACAGCAACAGGATAAGCTTCAACTGCTCCTTTTTTTCTGGTCCAATGGTACCAACCATAAATACTCATCACAAAATAATAGACATTGATCATCGAATCGCCCAGCAACTCCCATTTCCAAAGCAAATAAGCGTAAACTGAAGTATTTACTAAACCTGTTGGGAAAACTAAAATATTATCTTTTTTAGCAAACCAAACACTCGCCAAACCAAACAATACAGCCAATAATTCCAAAACAATTTCCGATGTGGGATAATCAGCATATTGAGCAAAGAAAAAATCTATCATTTACTTTTTTTTTGAGAATTAAAAAAATCGGAGTCCTTTTCAAAAGCCGTTCCTATTACAACTAAATCAGCTCCGGATTGATAGGCTTTTTGAATTCCCTGCCAATCTATAATTCCGCCGCCTACAATTAGCGGAATATTGGTATTTTGAGAAACCAATTGAATCATTTCTAACGGAACTGCCTTCTGAGCACCGCTCCCCGCTTCCAAATAAATCAATTTACTACCTAACATTTCTCCGGCCTGAGCTGTCGCCAATACCAAATCGAGATTATTTCTTTCTAAAGGTTTCGTTTTACTGACCCTTTCAACAGCCGTTTCTCTTCCGCTTTCGATTAAAAGATAAGCTGTCGAAATCACTTCAAGATTGGTTTGTTTTAAAATCGGTGCCGCCTGAACCTGATGCCCAGCCAAATAATCCGGATTTCGTCCCGATAATAACGATAAAAACAAAATACCATCAGCATGACTGGAAATTTGAGAAGGATGCCCCGGAAAAAGAACCACCGGCAAAGTACAATCCTGTTTAATTCTAATTATTAAATCATCCAAAATAGTACTTTCTACAAGACTTCCGCCAATAAAAACATGAGTTGCCGGAGATTGATTGATTTTGTAAATCAAATTCCCGATATCTTCCCAAATTATTTTATCGGGATCCAGAAGAATCGCTAATAATTTCCAATTTTCTGATTTAGCTGCCTGTATTTCCTGATAGATTGACCCTTTTTCCATGAGAACGTAAAAGTAAAAAGTTTTTCAAAGTAGCAGAACAAATTCTAAACAATTATATTTGTTAGCACTTTAAAATCCTATTCATTATGATTGCTCTTGCATTACTCGAAAATTATAACGGCATTATAAAAAATTACAAAAGTGGCGATATCATTTTTGAAGAAGGAAAACAACCAACGCATTATTACCAAATTATTTCGGGCGAAGTAAAAATGAATAATTATAATGATGAAGGCAAAGAATTCATTCAGGGAATTTTCTACAAAAACCAGTGTTTTGGCGAACCTCCGTTGTTTATTGACCAGGTTTATCCTGCCAATGCCGTGGCGGTAGTCGATTCGGAATTGATTGTAATTACAAAAGATAAATTTCTGGAATTACTAAAAAACAATGCCGACATCAGCTTACAAATCATCAAAAACCTCTCGCAACGTCTGTATTACAAATCGGTTATGGCAGCCGAAATTTCTTCTCAGGATCCGGAACACCGTGTATTGCGACTAATTGATTATTCGATAGAACAATTGAATTTTAAACAAGAAAAAGCCGGTTTTCTCATCCATTTCACCCGACAACAAATTGCTGATTTAACCGGTTTAAGAGTCGAAACTGTAATTCGGGCTATAAAATCCCTGGAGAAAAAAGGCGATTTAAAAATAATCAACCGAAAAGTATATCGATAAAAAATATTGTTTTATATGATTTAAGTCATAAAATGCCAGTGTGTTGTGGTTGTAAATTTGTGGTATTAAAACAAATTATTATGACACTTTACAACAATACTTTCGAAAGATTCAATCAAAACTTTATTGGTTCAGCTACTTTAAGCATTTTGGTACAAAGCTGTTTAGGTGGTGCGGCAGCCATGAGTATTTTAGCCAATGGCACTTCATTAATCCAAATGATACAACTGGCCATTATTGTATTTATCAGCATTATTGCCAATACATCTATTTTGGCACAAATGACACACAAATTTATTTTTAACTGTGTACTTCTAAGCACTGTTGCAAGTTTATTTTTTATTGTAATAAACAGTTTATAAATGAAAAAAGACATTGAGAACAGAGCCGACATTAGTGTTTTGGTTCACACCTTTTATGATAAAATAAGGGCTGATGACGAAATTGGCCCTTATTTTAACGAACTTATTAAGGACTGGGATTCGCATTTAGAAAAACTAACTGATTTTTGGGAAACCAATTTATTTGGCATTCGAAAATTCAAAGGCAATCCAATAGCAGTTCACAATAAAGTGGACGAACATTTTAATGGTCAAATCAACGCAAACGAATTTGGAATTTGGCTCAACCATTGGTTTCAAACTTTAGATGCTCTTTTTGAAGGGGAAAATGTCGAAATTTTAAAACAAAGAGCACGCAAAATGGGGACTTTTATGATGGTCAGTATTTATGAAAACCGGGCAAAAAAAACTGTAACACAGATTAAAGAAATAATATAAATCTAAAAAATAGCTTAGTGTGACTTTGTGTCTCTCTTTGTGAATCTTTGCGAAAAAACTTTGCTTTCTTTGCGGTTAATATGGCACGCAGATAATACAGATCTAAGCAGATTTTAATTGTTTTTTTGGAACACAGATTGAAAAAATCATAGAAATTAAAAAAATTACTTTGTGTAACTCTGCGATTTTTTTTGCGAAACTTTGCGAAAAAACTTTATCTTCTTTGCGGTTAAAAACTATTTCTCCAAAGCATAAACCAAAGTAAAATTGTCTATTTCTTCAAAATAAACATCAAATTCTTTATGCAAACCATCAAAATGAAGACTTGCGGTAGTTTGAGTTTGGTTTAAATCAAATTCATCAACTGCAATATGGTCTTTAAAACTGATTCCTTTTTCGTTTCTGATTTTAAAAATAGCCTCTTTAGCTCCCCAGATTACCGTTAGCTTTTTAATGTATTCTGTCGTTTTCTCCCGATCTAAATATTCAAATTCGGCATCACAAAATTTATCTGCTATACGAATGATTTTTTCTCTTTGCAGTTCAATATCAATCCCTACAGTTTCATCGCTTACTATAATTGACGAAAATTCATAAGAATGGGTTATCGAAATATGTTTCCCATCATTCAGATGTGGTTTTCCAAATTCGTCATAGTACAAATCAAAATCAGTGTATCCCGCTTCAGCTAAAAGTTTACGAACACTAAGAAAACCGCGTTGATGCAACTCTGATTTCATTCCGCTAATACGTTCCTGACATACCGGATTTAACTGAACTTCCTGAAACAATTGTTCAAAAGACTCGGTTATTTTCCAAATATAAATTTGTGTCGCAGCGTTAAATTGTATTTTCTTATATAAAGGCATTCTTTTGTATTATTCGTTGTGAGTCCCGATGGCTATCGGGATGAGTTTTCTCTCTTAACCCAGATGTGTTTCTAGCCCTGACAGTAACGGCATCCTTTCTAGCCAGTGTTCGGCTGGAAAGATATAGTGGATGGCAGGATTAGCTTCTAAAAACCATTATCAAACTAAAGTTCTAAAAATTAAGACATTAAACAATTCATAAAAATTTTAGAAATTAGTTTAATTCTAAAGTTATTACGTAAATTTGCAAAAATTTTACAATACAAATATACTATAAATGAGTACAACGACTACGCCTTATGTGGCTTACAAAGTAAAAGACATTTCTCTGGCTGCTTGGGGAAGAAAAGAAATTGAACTAGCTGAGGCTGAAATGCCGGGTTTAATGGCGCTTCGTGCTGAATATAAAGACGAACAACCTCTTAAAGGTGCTCGTATTGCAGGATGTTTACACATGACAATCCAAACTGCAGTTTTAATCGAAACTTTAATTGCTCTTGGTGCTGAAGTTACATGGTCTTCTTGTAACATTTTCTCAACTCAGGATCAGGCTGCTGCTGCTATTGCTGCTGCAGGAATCTCAGTTTATGCTTGGAAAGGTCTTGACGAAGAGTCTTTTGATTGGTGTATTGAGCAAACTTTATTCTTTGGTGAAGAAAGAAAACCATTGAACATGATTCTTGATGACGGTGGAGATTTAACTAACATGGTTATCGATCGTTACCCGGAATTAGTTCCTGGAATCAAAGGTCTTTCTGAAGAAACTACAACTGGTGTTCACAGATTGTATGAAAGAGTAAAAGCAGGAACTTTACCAATGCCTGCAATCAATATTAACGATTCTGTTACTAAATCTAAATTTGATAACAAATACGGATGTAAAGAATCAGCTGTAGATGCTGTACGTCGTGCAACTGACTTAATGTTGGCTGGAAAAAGAGTTGTGGTTTGCGGATATGGTGACGTAGGAAAAGGAACTGCCGCTTCTTTCAGAGGTGCTGGTTCTATTGTAACTGTTACTGAAATCGATCCAATTTGTGCTTTACAAGCTGCAATGGACGGTTATGAAGTTAAGAAATTAGATACTGTAATTGCTAATGCTGATATCATCATTACCACTACAGGAAATAAAGATATCGTTCTTGGTCGTCATTTCGAGCAAATGAAAGACAAAACTGTTGTTTGCAACATCGGTCACTTTGATAACGAAATCGACATGGCTTGGTTAAACAAAAACCACGGTGCATCTAAAATCGAAATCAAACCACAGGTTGATAAATATACAATCAACGGAAATGATATTATCATTTTAGCTGAAGGTCGTTTGGTAAACCTTGGTTGCGCTACAGGTCACCCAAGTTTTGTAATGTCTAACTCATTTACAAACCAAACTTTGGCTCAAATCGAATTATGGAACAACAGTGCAGCTTACAAAAACGAAGTGTACATGTTACCTAAACATTTAGATGAAAAAGTAGCTGCTTTACACTTGGCTAAATTAGGTGTTGAACTTGAAGTTCTTCGCGAAGACCAGGCTGCTTACATTGGCGTTGATGTTCAAGGTCCATTCAAACCGGAATACTACAGATACTAAAATGATTTAAGATTGTAGATTAACGATCTTAGATTTTTGATTTAAACCCTCGCTATACCGAAGTTTCGGGAGCGAGGTTTTTTTTGTTTTTTTAATTTTTCTCAAAAAATAAACGGGAAATAATTTCCCCATTATATTCTTTTTTCAATTCAATCTTAGTATTTGTTTCCAAAACAGATTGCCATTCACCATTTATTTTTAAAATATCATTGGGGGAAACTAAACTTAAGTTAACAAAATAACCAAATTCCACAGTATCCAAAGTAGGATTGTAACTAATTATTTTTTCATAAACACTCCAATTCCCTTTGTAATTATTTGTTTGATAAATAACATCAATTATTCCCGAATCAAGGTTATAATCCTGTTGACTTTTATTAAATTTAAAAACATAGGAAGAGTACAGATTAGTTTCTTCTATTCCATTATTACTAAAAAAAGTAATTTTCCATGTTGAAGCATTCAATTTGGCACTTAAATCATAAATAGTAATATTGCTTGGAGGATCAGAATCATTAAGTGAGCTAGTATCAGTACTACCACAAGAATACACAACCAATAATAATATTAAAACTATCTTTTTCAAAGCAAAAAAATTATTGATTTAACATATAAATTTACAAAATATAACAATAAAAAAAACACTTATGTTCAACCTCTTAACTATAATTCTTCAAATTAAAACAAACTTAAATTTTAAACCCTGTTAAACTTTACAACGTTACAATATAGCTTTCAATTTAAAAATCGTTAAAAACATTCTAGTCTTGAAACTAATAACACACAACCATTTGATTTCAAACTTATTTGACTTAAATTTGATAGAGTCAAATTCAAAAATCATGAGAGCTATTTTTAGAATAACAATCATCTGTGTTTTATTTTTTTCCTGCAAAAAAGAAACTCCTGAAAAAGAGAAAATCGTTGCAGGAAAAAACAGTTTAAGTTGCGCTCCGCAAACTACAGACTCAAAATGGTTTGAAACTGACAATAAAGCGCCACTCTTTGAAGGGATGGATGTTATCAACTATCCGATTAGCACCAAAAATACTGAAGCCCAAAAATATTTCAACCAAGGATTAGCTCTTGCTTATGGTTTTAATCATGCTGAAGCAGCACGTTCATTCTATTATGCCACAAAATTAGATCCGCAATGCGCCATGTGTTTTTGGGGATATGCCTATGTTCTGGGACCAAATTACAATGCCGGAATGGATCCCGACAATTATGAAAGAGCATACAAAGCTATTCAACAAGCCCTAAAACTTTCGGACAAAGCCAGCGACAAAGAAAAAGCATTAATAATAGCTTTATCCAAAAGATATGTATCCAAACCAATTGAAGATCGAAGTTCTTTGGACATGGCTTATTCGGAAGCGATGAAAAATGTTGCAGCTAAATTCCCGAAAGATAATGACATCGCTGCCATTTATGCCGAATCTATTATGGATTTACATCCTTGGGATTTATATGATAAAAACGGAACTCCTAAAAAATGGACTCCTGAAATTGAATCCGTCTTAACAAAAATTTTAAACAGAAACCCAAAACATATTGGCGCTAATCATTTCTATATTCATGCCGTTGAAGCTTCCAAAACTCCCGAAAGAGGAAATCCGTCAGCCCAACTTCTTGACGAGGGATTAGTTCCCGGTTCCGGACATCTTATTCATATGCCTTCCCATATTTATATCCGAACCGGAGAATACCACAAAGGCACTTTAGCCAATATTAATGCAGTCAAAACAGACAGTACCTATGTAACCCTATGCCATGCACAAGGAGCTTATCCACTGGCATACTATCCGCATAATTATCATTTTATGGCTGCTTGCGCCACATTAGAAGGAAATTACAAATGGGCAATGCTGGCTGCTAAAAAAACATCAGAACTTGTCCATCCTAAAACAATGATAGAACCAGGATGGTCAACACTTCAGCACTACTATGTTATCCCCTATTTTGTTGCTGTAAAATTTGGAAAATGGGATGAAATTCTAAAAATGAAATTAGTATCGGATACCTTAAAATATCCCTTAGCCATTTCTCATTATGCAAAAGGAATGGCACATCTTGGTAAAAAAGATTTTACAAAAGCCAAAGCTGAATTAACAAAACTTGAGCTTTTAGCCAAAGATCCTTCCATGAAAAAAATGACCATTTGGGAACTTAACTCCATGTATGACATCCTGCAAATTGCAACTAATGTTTTTAAAGGAGAAATTTTAGCTTCTGAAAAAAAATACAATCAAAGTATTTCACTGCTTGAAAAAGCTGTAAAAATAGAAGACAATCTCAACTATAATGAACCTCCCGATTGGTTTTTCTCAGTAAGACATCATTTAGGCGCTGTTCAAATTGAAGCCAAAAAATACACAGAAGCCATCAAAACCTATGAAAAAGATCTGAAATTATTTCCCAATAATGGCTGGGCACAACATGGATTAAAATTAGCTTATCAAAAACTTGACAATCAAGGAAAAGAAAAATCCATCGAAAAACTGATTTCAAAAAGCTGGGCTACCGCAGATATAAAAATTAACACTTCTAGAATCAAATAAAACCTTATTAAACAACCTTAGAACTAAATAAATACAAATTTTACACTTCTTGGTTAAACCTTTTCTTTTAATTAACATCTTATGTTAAGTTTAACCAAATTATTATGAGTAAATATTTATCACTACTGTTCTTTTTTACTTTTTCTTTTTATACTGCTGCACAAAGCAATTATATTTTGAAAGGAAAAGTACTTAACATCAACAACCAACTTCCTCTGGAATCGGCTACTGTATATATCAGTACTGTTAAAGATTCTACCATTTTAGAATACACACTGACAGACAAAAACGGAAATTTCAATTTTTCAGTGAAAAAAAATGAAAAACCCGTGTTTTTAAAAGTTACCTATGTAGGCTTTGAAACTTTTGCCGAAGAGCAAAAAGAAATCAATTCTAACAAGGACTTCAGCAATATCTATCTTGCCGAATCGGTAAACACACTTAAAGAAGTGACCATAAAAGGAGAAGAACCTCCTATCCGAATTAAAAATGACACCATTGAATTCAAGGCTAATTTATTTAAAGTACGCCCTGATGCTAACGTAGAAACACTTTTAAAACAACTTCCGGGACTGGAAGTAGATAGTGACGGAAAAATTACCGCTAACGGAAAAGAAGTCACTCAGGTATTAGTCAACGGGAAACCGTTTTTTGACCGAGATGGTGCGATGGCTCTAAAAAACCTTCCTGCCGAAATTATCAACAAAGTACAGGTTTCTGATTTCAAAACCAAAAAAGAAGAATACTCTAAAGACCAGGCTGCTTCTGATAATGCAAGTATCAACCTGACTATTGACGATGATAAAAACAAAGGTTATTTTGGTAAATTTTTGGGAGGTTACGGTACTGATGACCGTTACGAATCAAGCTTCATTGTGAACTTTTTTAACAACAACAGAAAAATAAGTCTTTTAGGTTCGTCAAATAACATTAATGCTCCAGGATTCTCTATGGACGAAGTTTTTGACAATATGGGCGGCGGCAGAAACAATCAGGGAACTACAATCAACAGAGGTCAGGCTAATGGTATTACAACTTCTAATTTACTGGGAATAAACTATTCCGACGAATTATTCAAAGATTTTCAAACAAATGCCAGTTACGATTATTCGGACAGACAAACAGAAAATGTTAGCGCGTCAAAATCAGTTGAATTAAGACCTGATGGTAATTTTTACGATACCACTTCAGACTCTAAAACAGACAACAAAAACACTACCAACAAAGCGAATGTGGAATTGGAGTACAAAATATCGCCTACGATTCGATTATTTGTTTCTCCAAGATTCAATTCGTCTGTATCAGAGAATTTTTCAAACTCAAACAGAAGAAGTATCAACATGACAGATGACATTGTAACCAACGCTTTTACATCGGAATCAACTAATAAAAATGAATCCAACAGTTTTAGCAATTCGGTTAACTTTAATAAATCATTCGAGAAAAAGGCCCGAAATTTAAGTTTTGTATTTAATAACAACAACAACAGCTCCAATTCGAATGGTTTTGTAGATTCAAAAACATTTCGCAGCCGGGAAAACGACACTATTTTCAGAGATCAAAACACGCGAAACAAAGGCATTAACGATTCGTATTCTGCAGAAATTGAATATACAGAACCAGTTACTGATTCAATTCGTTTTAAAATAGGCATGGAATACAATTTCCAAAATTCTATTAACGATAATAAAACCTTCGACAATACCGGAACAATTACAGACAAAATCTTTACGGATTTGAATGACGAACAAACCACTTACATTACTTCTAAACAAAGAAGTATCACCCCAAAAGCCGGAATTCGATTCGAAAAAAACAAATTTACATTCGACCTTAATTCTTCTACTAATATCATACAATACGACAATTATTCGGACTATCTGGGAGAAGTCATCGATTTAAGAAAGAAATACGTTTTACCAAACGGAAGTGCCCAAATTAGGTACCGGGCTGACAGATCGAAATTTTTCACTATCAGATACAACTACAACCAATCATTGCCGTCAGCTTCGCAATTGCTTCCTATAGAAAACGTATCCAGCACGTTAAACACAATCACAGGAAACCCAAATTTAAATCCTACAGAAGCCCATAGTGCTAATATTAACTATAGAAATTTTGATTTCCGTACCCGATCAGGCTACAACTTATACTTTAGAGCCAATTATTACAATGATGATATAATTGCAACTTCAAACTTTGACGAAAACAACATCAGAAGAACGAGCTACGAAAACGTATCTGGGATTTACTCTCTTTCAGGAGGAGGAAGCTGGAATAAATCAATTAAAAAAGAAGCCAATTTATTACGCTATGGGCTGGCTTTGAATGCGAATTATTCATTTTCTAAAGAATTTACCAATAACGTATTATATGGTGCAAAATCCACCGGAATATCACCCCGAATTTACCTGAATTACGATTATGGTCAGTTTTTCACCATCGCTCCTTCTTATAATTTCTCTTATAATGAAACACAATATGAACTTAGCACACTTAATTCCAGATCCAATGTAGTACACCGACTGAACTTGCAAACCACAAGTTACTGGCCAACCAACTGGATTTGGGGAAATGATTTTGGCTACACTTACAATTCCATCAATCAAAGTTTCTACTTATGGAACACCAGTTTATCATACACTTTCTTAGACAAAGCATTTATTGCCAAAGTAAAAGTATATGACCTTTTAAACCAAAACCAAAGTATTACAAGAAGCATATCCTCTTCGGCAATTACCGACAACGAAAACACTGTTTTAAGACGTTATGCGATGTTTTCTCTAACATACAAAATCCAAAACTTCTCAGGCATGAAAAAACCTCCGGGAAGAAACAACCGAAACATGGAAGGCATGGACAGAGGCGAGCGTCCTGAAGGTTTTGGTGGAGGCGGTTTTGGAGGCGGCAGACCCGGAGGCCCTATGGATTAAGAAAAACGCAATTATTAATTCAATTTAGACAACAAATCCCCTTGTTTTATTAAGCAAGGGGATTTGTTATTTATATACTTGTTGAACTCTAAATGAATTCATCAAAAAACATCAGTTCTAAAAATCATTTTTATCATAAAAAAGTAATCAAAAACTACAACTTCCCGTCATCGAGTAAATTTTAAAATGCGAATAGTTTTTTTGAATCCCGAAGTTTCGGGAGTATCGAGAACCGTTTTAAATTTAAATTATAACCTCGACTGGATTCAAACCAATAACCTTCTGAGCCGTAATCATATGCGCCCATTTATTCGCTAAACTCATATTACCTTCAAAACAAAAAACCATCCTGAAAAAATCAGGATGGTTTTAAAATAAATTGAGAAAATCAATTAAGCTTCTACTTCGAATGGAAGGATTGAAACGTATGATTTGTTATCTCTTTTCTTTTGGAACTTAACAATTCCATCTACTTTTGCATGTAGTGTGTGATCTTTACTAATGTAAACATTTTCACCTGGATTGTGTTTTGAACCTCTTTGTCTTACGATGATGTTCCCTGCGATAGCAGCTTGTCCTCCATAAATCTTAACACCTAAACGTTTCGATTCTGATTCTCTACCATTCTTAGAACTACCGACACCTTTCTTGTGAGCCATGATGTTTTAGTTTTAATATTGTTATTACTCTTGAGTATCTTCTTTTTTAGCTTTAGCTACCTTTTTCTTTGGAGCTTCAACTTCTTCTGTAGTTGCTTCAACTGCTGCTTTTTTAGAAGCTGCTTTCTTAGCACCTGCTGCAGTAATACCTTCAATTACAATTTGAGTAAGAGATTGTCTGTGACCATTTCTCTTTTTGTACCCTTTTCTTCTTTTCTTTTTGAAAACGATAACTTTATCTCCTTTTAAGTGTTGTAACACTTTAGCTTCTACTGAAGCACCTTCTATAGCTGGGGCGCCCAAAGTTACATTCCCATTATCGTCTAATAAAAGAACTTTATCAAAAGAAACTTTTGATCCTTCTTCGCTAGCCAAACGGTGAACATAAACCTTTAAGTCTTTGCTTACTTTAAATTGTTGCCCTGCTATCTCTACGATTGCATACATACCAAATTGATTTATTGATTTTTAAGGTTACAAATATACAATTATTTTTTTATCACGCAATCACTAAATTTAAAAAAATATTTCTTCTTATTTTAGCTTTATTTTCAATACTTTAGAAACAGGATTCGAACTTATTTTTTTGTTAAAAAAAATTCAATTACCAAATCAATACTAAAAAAAAGTATTTTTGGATTAACAATATTACTAATCAAGTATTGCAACCTTATTTTTTACTAATCTTATATGAAAAAAACAATAATGGCAATTAGTACTGCTCTTTTACTTGGCGGTGTCGCCAGAGCCCAAAAAATAACTTTCGAAGAATACGATTTAGACAATGGAATGCACGTTATCCTGCATCAGGATAATAGCGCTCCAGTTGTAATCACTTCTGTAATGTACCATGTAGGTTCCAAAGATGAAAATCCAAACAAAACAGGATTTGCTCATTTTTTCGAACATTTATTATTTGAAGGAACAAAAAATATCAAAAGAGGCGAATGGTTCAATATTGTTACCGCTAATGGCGGAGTGAATAACGCCAACACTTCTGACGACCGAACCTATTACTATGAAGTTTTTCCTTCCAACAATTTAGAATTGGCACTTTGGATGGAATCAGAAAGATTGATGCATCCGGTAATTAACCAAATTGGGGTTGACACTCAAAAAGGAGTAATTAAAGAAGAGAAAAATTCACGTTACGACAACCAGCCTTATGGAAAAATTATTGAAGCCGTTAAAAAGAACCTATTTACAAACCATCCTTACCGCTGGACAACTATAGGCTCAACCGAACATTTGAATTCTGCGAAATTAGAAGATTTTAAAGCTTTTAATGAAAAATTCTATGTCCCTAATAATGCTGTTTTGGTTATAGCAGGCGACTTCGAACAAAAACAAGCCAAAGAATGGATTCAAAATTACTTTGGTTCAATTAAAAAAGGAGCTGCAATAAAAAGAGAAACATTTGTTGAAAAACCAATCACCGAAACCATCAAAGCAACACACATCGACCCTAACATTCAAATCCCAATGTTGGTCGCGGCTTACCGAACTCCATCCATGAAAAGCAGGGATGCACGCGTGTTGGATTTTATTTCTTCCTATTTAAGCGATGGAAAAAGTTCGAAACTGTATAAAAAAATAGTGGACGACAAGAAAAAAGCTTTACAAATTGGCGCTGTAGGTTTTAATCAGGAAGATTATGGCATGTATATTTTATATGGTTTACCAATGACCAACTTCACCAACGAAGACTTGCTGAAAGAAATTGACGAAGAAATTGTAAAAATTCAAAACGAATTAATTTCTGAAAAAGACTACCAGAAACTATTGAATCAATTTGAAAACCAATACGTAAATCAGAACTCAAACGTAGAAGGAATTGCTGAAAATTTAGCTAAATATTACCTGCTTTACGACGATGTAAACCTTATCAATACTGATATCGACATTTACCATTCTATCACCAGAGAAGAAATTAGAGCTGTTGCCCAAAAATACCTGAATCCAAATCAGCGATTACTATTGGACTACATTCCCAGCCCTGAAAAAAACGAGAACTAAGCCATTTCGAAAACATGAAAAAATCAAACACCTTACTCCTCATTCTAATACTAGTTTCAGCAATCATGCAAGCACAAGAACGCAAACAACCTATAGCCGGAAAACCACCGGTAGTCAACATAAAAAAACCACAAAGTTTTACTCTGGCTAACGGACTCACAGTAATGATTGTTGAAAATCACAAACTACCTAAAGTTACCTTCAACCTTACTATCGACAATCCTCCATTTGCCGAAGGAAACAAAAAAGGAATGGACGAATTATGCAGCAACCTGATAGGAAACGGCAGCAAAAAAATATCCAAAGAAGATTTCAACGAAGAAATCGATTTTATGGGAGCTACAATAGATTTCAGTTCCAGCAGTGCCCATGCGAGCTCACTTTCTAAATTTTCTAAACGTACCTTAGAACTTTTAGCTTACGGCGCATTAGACCCTGATTTTACTCAGGAAGAGCTCGACAAAGAAAAAGCCAAATTAATTGAAGGCTTACGCTCTCAGGAAAAAAGCGTTTCCGCTATTGCCGGCAGAATGGTCAATGCGCTTTCTTTTGGAAAAAACCACCCTTCAGGTGAATTCATAACTGAAGAAAGCTTAGCGAATATAACTTTAGAAGATATCATAAAAAATTACAGCAATAACTTTGTTCCTCAAAATGCCTACTTAGCAATTGTAGGAGACATTAAATACGAAGAAATCAAACCAGTTGTTGAACAACTTTTTGGTTCCTGGAAAAAAACTAACAGCCCTAAAACTATTTATCCCGACCCGGTAAACGTTCCAACTACTCAAATTAATTTTATCGATGTTCCTAATGCAGTTCAGTCAGAAATCTCAGTGGTCAACACCTATAACTTAAGAATGAACCACAAAGATTTCTTTCCTGCGGTAATTGCCAGCTACATTCTGGGAGGTGGTTTTAATAGCTACCTAAACATGAATTTAAGGGAAGCACATGGCTGGACATATGGTGCCAGCACTAATATTGGCGCAGGAAAATATGTTACCAATATAAGATCAGCATCGGCGGTAAAGAACAATGTAACCGATAGCGCAGTAGTAGAATTCATTAAAGAAATCAAAAAAATAAGAACCGAAAAAGTAACTACAGAGCAACTTAATAATGCCAAAGCAGGCTATATTGGTCGTTTTGTGATGAAAGCCGAAAAACCGGAATCAGTGGCCCGATATGCACTAAATACCAAAACAGAAGACTTACCGGATGATTTTTACGAAAACTACATTAAAACGATTAACGCAGTTACCAAAGAAGATGTATTAGCTGCCGCAAACAAATATTTCTTATTAGACAACTCCCGAATAATCATTGTTGGCAAAGGCAAAGAAGTTATTCCAGGCTTAGAAAAACTCAACATTCCGATTTTTTATTTTGACAAATACGGAAACCCTGTAGAAAAGCCTAAATTCCAGTAAACAAATCATTAGATTTAAAAAACAACCGCAGATTCGTAAAAAATAAAATTTGCGAATTTGCGGTAAAAACAACTATTTTCTGGCACTCAAATAGACACCAATCAAAATAATAAAGGCTCCAAAAAACTGAACAGGAGTCAGTATTTCATTATCCAATAATCCCCAAAAAAGCGCTATAACAGGAATCAAATACGTTACTGACGCAGCAAAAACAGCAGAAGCAATTTGTATTAGCTTAAAGAAAAGAATATTAGCAATTCCTGTTCCTAAAACACCCAAAATCATTATAAAACAAACTGCTTTTTGTGTTTTCTCCAAATGAATTTGTTCCGGAAAACCCGAAAAAATCAGAATAAGTATAGCAGGAATCAAAAGCACTACAAAATTCCCGGTCGTTATACTTACCGGACTTACATCAGACAAATGTCTTTTTATCAAATTGACATTAGTAGCATAACTAAAAGAAGCCAGAATAATCAACAAAGCATAATAATAATTTTGCTCCGGATTATTTTGCGCACCATTATAAACTAAAAGCAAACTCCCTAAAAGCCCGATCAACAAACCCCAAAGTTGTTTTCGTTGAAAATCAATCCCAAAAAACAACACTCCTATTGCCAATGTATTCAATGGCGTCAAAGAATTCAGAATCGAAGTTACCGAACTGTCTAATTCCGTTTGAGCAACAGCAAACAAAAAAGCCGGAAAAAAAGTCCCGAAAAGTGCCGTAATAGCTATGAATTTCCATTTTGATTTCGGAATAAGTTTCAGACTTTTAAACCCAATTAACAACAGGAAAAAGGAGGCAAAAATAATTCGCAACGAACCTACCTGAATAGCCGATAAGCCTAACAATCCTTTCTTTATCAAAATAAAGGAACTACCCCAAATTAAAGAAAGAACCAGTAAATAAAACCACTTTAATTGTTTGGATTCCATATTATACCAATTATGAATATAAATAAGTCCGATAATATTCGGTATAATGCAGTTATATATTTCATTTAGCCCAATTTTTATTGGACTAATTTGAAATAATAAACGGTATTACTTCCACTCCAGCGTTTCCATCAAACGCTGCATATCATTTTTGATATAACTCGCTGCCGGCATAATCGAATCATAATTAGGTTTGGCGTAAAAATAAACTGAACCTGTTAAGAAATGCTTTGTACTATCCGTTACATAAAATTGTGAGTTAGTTGCCGCATTTCCATTTACCTGATAAAACATACCATAAACCTTCGTTTGTTCATTCAAATAAGGCTGTTCCAGAATATCATCAGCCTTAATAACATGCTCAAAAGTAAGTTTTTGAGCATCACGTAACAACTTATTAATATTATTATTTACAGGCTTATAAGTCAAATAAATAGTTGCTTTCATCTTTGGATAAGTAATCGTAAAACCACAATCTTTCTCTCCTTTTATAATCGCTTTGGAATTCATTTCAAACGCAAACGGACATTGATTTTCAAAATGCGCATATTCGGCCACAGGATAATCCAATCGCAAATAACCCGAAGGCTTTGGCAACACCTCGTCTTTACAAGATGAAAACAACACTAAACTAAGAACACCAAGTACAATATTCAGCCGAACACTAACTCTCTTCTTATCTCTACATTTTAAATTAAACATCAATGGTAACTTTTATCTGTTTGATACGTTTTTTATCTACAACCTCTATGGTGAACAGGCAATTTTCAAAAGTAATTTTTTGCCCTTTAGCCGGGAAATTACCCGAAATTTCTAAAATAAATCCGGCTAAGGTTTCTGCCTCTCCTTTATTTTCTTCGAATATTTCCTCATCTACATCAACAATTCTATAGAAATCCTTCAAATTTATTTTCCCTTCAAAAAGATAATTTCGATCATCAATTTGAGAAAAATTAATATCCTCATCATCAAATTCATCACTAATATCCCCAACTATTTCTTCGATAACATCTTCTAGAGAAACCAATCCCGAAGTTCCTCCGTATTCATCCACAACAATAGCCAAATGACTTTTCATCGATTGGAAATCCTTCAATAAATTATCCAGTTTTTTATTTTCCGGCACAAAAAACGGCTCTCTTATTAATGTTGTCCAATCAAAATCAGGCTTGTCTATATGTGGTAACAAATCCTTAATAAACAAAACCCCTTCAATCTGGTCAATATTATCGCGGTAAACCGGAATTCTTGAATAACCTTTATCGACAATTTTAGCATACACATCAGTAAAAGACTCGGTAATTTCTAATGCAAAAATATCAATTCTGGGACTCATAACCTGTTTGGTATCAGTATTCCCAAAAGACACAATTCCTTCTAATATTTTTTGTTCATCGGTAGAAGTTTCATCAGTAGCAGTCAATTCTAAGGCCTGTGATAGTTGGTCAACTGAAAAATTAGTCTTTTGTTTTCCTAATTTATTATGCAAATAAACCGTTGCCCCGCGCATAGGAATACTAATAGGAGAAAGCAAATTATCCAAAATTGAAATAGGATAAGCAATTCTTTTAGCAAACTTAACATTATTTCTGCTGGCATATACCTTAGGCATCACTTCACCAAAAAGCAACAACAGCGAAGTCACAACAATAACTTCCAGAATGAATTTCAAAACAGGAGAAGTAATTGCGGCAAACAAATCGGAACCAATAAAGGAGAACAAAATAACAACTCCTATATTGATGAAATTATTAGCTACAAGAAGCGTTGCCAATAGTTTTTTAGGTCGTTGTAATAATTCTGAAAGGATTTTTCCTGTCGAAAGATTTTCCTGAAGCGTATCGTCAAGGTCTTTTTGCGACAGCGAAAACAAGGCTACTTCGGCTCCCGAAACTACTGCTGAACAGAAAAGCAACACAAATATTCCGGCAAAACCGAACAATAGATTGAAATCTACTGCATAAACGAAATTCAAACTGGGCTCTGGGTCCAAATTAAAAAAGATTAGTTAAACAATCAAAAAGGCAAATCATTGATAGGCAAGCCTTTGCTTGGTGTGTCAAAATTAGTGTTTTTTGCGGATTCAGAACCCTGATTTTGCTTGTTGCCCTCAGTATCTTTTTTAGTTGTTAAAAAAGTAAATTCCGTCACCTGAATTTCAGTAGTATGTTTCATCGAGCCATCTTCTGCCTGCCACTGACGGGATTTAATTCTTCCTTCCACATAAATCTTATCTCCTTTTGACAAATATTTTTCACATATCTCAGCCGCTTTATTACGCACCACTAAATTATGCCACTCAGTCGAAACAATTTTCTCATTGGTTGTCTTATTCACATAGACTTCATTTGTTGCCAACTGAAATCTTCCAATACAATTGCCTCCTTCAAAATAGTGCAACTTAACATCGTCACCCAAATGACCTATTAGCATTACCTTATTTAGTGTTCCATTCATAGTTGTAGAAATATGTGCTATCTATTTCAAAGATACATTTTTTTGCGCTGCAATTCTTATTCCGATTCAATAAAATTATGAATCACAATCGGGAAAGGATATTGACTCAAATCCTCCTTAGCAATTCCATTCTCAACCACTCCTTTTACATTGAGTTTCCAAAATTTAATATGTAAATGCTGATGCGACAATTTATGAACAATGCTTTTTTCATTACAGGCGCGCATACTTATAATAGGATTAGCAAAAAACGATTCTTGCTGAACAGCATTCGACACAAACTCAAAATCTTCTTCTTTATCGGTCTCAATCAAAGGAAACTCATATAAATTACGCCAAATTCCTTTTGAAGTTCTTTTTTGGATTAAAGTCTTTTCTTCAGCATCCGAAAGCATCAAATAATTAAAGTATCGATTCCTTACTTTTAACTTCTTCAACTTCACCGGCAATTGATCGACTTTCTTTTTTTGGAGAGCGGCACAACTATCGTTAAAAACACAAATTGTACAATCGGGATTTTTAGGAACACATTGCAAAGCACCAAACTCCATTATTGCCTGATTAAAAATTGCAGGGTTGTCTTTTGGCATTAATTCAAAAGCCAAAGCTGCAAATTCTTTTTTGGCGGAAGCCAAAGCAATATCGGTTTCCACATCAAGATAACGGGAAAGTACCCTGAACACATTCCCGTCAACAACCGGCACCGCTTCGTTATAAGAGAAAGAAGCAATTGCCGCAGCGGTATATTCGCCCACACCTTTTAATTGCAGCAAGTCCTTATATGTAGCCGGGAAAACTCCGTTTAATTCGTAAGCTATATATTGAGCTGTTTTATGCAAATTGCGAGCACGGGAATAATAACCCAATCCCTGCCATAATTTCAACACCTTTTCTTCATCGGCATTTGCCAAATCAAAAACCGTTGGAAAAGCAGTGGTAAAAGACAAAAAATACGGCATTCCCTGCGCTACTCGCGTCTGTTGGAGCATAATTTCCGAGAGCCAAATATGGTATGGATTAGTGGTATTTCGCCATGGCAAATCGCGTTTATTTTGCAAGTACCACTTTATTAACAAGTTATAAAAAATCATTATTAAATATTTGTTGACAAAAGTAAAAGTTTATGTAATTAAAATTTAATGAATTAGCTTGAATAATTGTTTTTTAAATTCATATATTTGCACACTCAAAAAAATTATTACAAAATAATAAATAAAGGAAAGAAAATGACGAAAGCAGATATCGTAGCGAAAATTTCAGAAAAGTTAGGTCTTGAAAAAGGTGATGTACAAGCAACAGTAGAGACTTTTATGGAGGAAGTAAAAACTTCATTAGAAACTGGAGACAATGTTTATTTAAGAGGTTTTGGTAGCTTTATCGTAAAGACAAGAGCTGAGAAAACAGGTAGAAATATTTCTAAGAACACTACAATTAAAATACCTGCACACAACATTCCTGCTTTCAAACCTGCAAAAGTTTTTGTAGAAGGAGTAAAAACAAACAACGAAGCAAAATAATATTAATTAATCATAAAATCGACAAGATATGCCAAGTGGTAAAAAAAGAAAGAGACATAAGGTAGCTACGCACAAAAGAAAAAAAAGAGCGAGAGCTAACCGTCACAAAAAGAAAAAGTAGTTTATAACTACTTTTTTCTTTTTAAACGTTCATTGAAATTTGGATTTCAGATTTCAGATTTTAGAATTCAGATTGCAGCATAAACTGCTTTCTGCTTTCTGAACACTGCAAACTGCTTTCCTCCGGGTTAATACCTGTTCAAAATATTGTTTAATCCATCTGTAAATAAGATTTTAGATTTTAGTCCCGATAGCTATCGGGATAGATTTTAGATTTTTCAAGTCTATTTTCTATTCTCTATATTCTATTTTCTGAAAAAACAGATAAAAATTTACAACGTGAATAAAGAATTAATCATTCGATCTAGTTCTGATTCCGTAGATTTTGCCTTATTAAAAGATGGAAAACTAATTGAATTACACAAAGAAGAAGAAACAAGCAACTTTCAGGTAGGCGATATTTTTATTGCCAAAATCAGAAAACCAGTTGCCGGACTTAACGCTGCCTTTGTAAATGTAGGTTTCGAAAAAGATGCCTTTTTACATTATCACGACTTAGGTCCAAATTTAACTTCCCAACTGAAATTCATAAAACTTGTAAGCGCAGGTAAAATAAAAGATTTCTCCCTAAAAAACTTTCAGTTTGAAAAAGAGATAGACAAAGATGGGACCATTACCGATGTAATAAACGCCAATCAATCTATCTTAGTACAAGTTGTAAAAGAACCAATATCTACCAAAGGACCAAGAATTAGCGCTGAGCTTTCTCTTGCCGGACGTTTTATTGTTTTAGTTCCTTTCTCTGATCGTGTTTCTATTTCTCAAAAAATAGAAGACAAAAAAGAAAAAGACCGACTAAAAAAACTTGTACAATCCATCAAACCAAAAGGATTTGGTGTTATTGTTCGCACAGTAGCCGAAGGCAAAAATACAGCCGAATTAGAAAAAGATTTGCAGAACCTGCTTAGCAGATGGGCTGCAATGTGTAAGAAATTACCAACTGCTCATCATCCCTCAAAAGTATTAGGCGAGCTCAACAGAGCTTCCTCAATTCTAAGAGATGTTTTCAACGATACTTTTACCAGTATTCAAATAGATGATGAAGAGTTGTACCATCAAACCAAGGATTACCTGCAAGAAATTGCTCCATCCAAACAATCTATTGTGAAGTTTTATCAATCAAACGACACACCTATTTTCGAGAAATACAATATAGAGAGACAAATCAAAACTTCTTTTGGAAAAACCGTTTCCATGAGCAAAGGCGCTTATCTTATTATTGAACACACCGAAGCTCTACACGTAATTGACGTGAACAGCGGAAACCGTTCTAATAAAGCGACTAATCAGGAAGACACAGCCATGGAAGTCAATATGATTGCCGCAGCCGAAATAGCCAGACAACTGCGTTTGCGCGATATGGGCGGTATCATAGTAGTGGATTTTATCGATATGTCTAATCCCGAAAATCGCAAAGTCCTGTTCGACTTCCTGAGGGAAGAAATGAGCGATGATAAAGCAAAACACAAAATCTTACCTCCTAGTAAATTTGGGTTAGTCCAAATTACCAGACAAAGAGTAAGACCGGAAAGAAATATTAAAACCAGAGAAGAAGATCCAAACAATGAAAATGGCGAAATTGAAGCGCCAATTCTAATCATTGACAAAATCAACGCTGACCTGGAAAGAATTTTAAAAACCCACAAAAAAGTAGTACTCAATGTACATCCGTTTGTGGCTGCATACCTCAGTAAAGGTTTTCCATCATTACGTTCAAAATGGTTTTTTGAACATAAAAAATGGGTGAAAATTATACCACGTGACGCTTACACGTATTTAGAATATCATTTCTTTGACAAAAAAGGAAATGCTATAAAAGACTAAACAAAAAACCGCTTTTCGTAAGATTGGCGGTTTTTTTGTGCCTTTTTGTTAGCTACTAATTTCTTAGTACTCTTAGCATTTTTTTCAACTTTGTATCTTTGTGGTAAAAAATATTTAAATGTTTTTCAGGAGTTTTTTTCAGCTTTTTGTCACTATCAGAGTCAGTTATTTTATACTAATAAATCGTTATATTTGAGCTTAATAAAGAAGAATGAGAAAAACACAGTACATAATAATTTCAATTTTCTTTTTGAATTGTAGCGGAATTTCGAATCAAGAAAAACAGAATTTTGGAAAAGTAAAAATTGACCATGAAACATTTGCTCAATATCCTGAATTTGAAAATTTATTTATCTGTAAAGACAGTGTTGAAGATATTGATAATGGATACTCGAAAATTGAACTCAATATTGATAATATCAAAATATTAAACTCTAAAAACGATGGTTACGAATCGACTCAAATAGAAATTAAAATTGATAAAAACTTAAAAATCGATAATGTTAATTATTCCTATAGCGATGATGTAGAAGATGGCTCAAAAACAGAATATCAAGTTATCGATGCTAAAATCAATATCAACACAAATCCATTTCTACAAGATTCGAAACAAATCACCGCTTATTATTTATTAAAAATTAGAGAAATAAATATTCCGAGTGAATTTTGGAATTTCAAAAAAGTAACTGAATATTATTTTAAAGGAAAAATTGAATGTAAATAACTTTAATCCTCACACAATTATTCACTTATAAATTCAGATAAATATATTGGCACGCAGATTTCGCAGATTTTCACAAATTAGGAGTTAATTAATAGCTTTAACAAAAGTATAATCTGCTAAAATCTGTGAAATTTGCGTGCAATTCTTATTTTATTAGTTTTTTTGTTTTTTTAATCTGTGATGTTAAATTTAAATCGCAGCCAACTTCATTACGTGTCTTTTTCTTTGCAAAAAAATCACCGTAAACAGCACTCCACAAATTGACATAGTTACACCTACTAAATTAGGAGAAGCATAATTGAATCCTGCAATTAAAGGCAAACCACCAAGGAATGCACCTAAGGCATTTCCGGTGTTGAAAGCTGCCTGAATTGCCGCCGAAGCAATCATCTCGGCTCCTACCGCAGTTTGAATCATCAACGTCTGGATTGGCGCAGCAACAGCAAAGGCGATACAACCAGTTGAAAATACTAATACCAAACTCACATAAGGATTTGACGAAAAGAAAAACACCAACAGTAAATCGATTGCCATAACCGAAAGCAACACAATAATCGTCTTTTCGGCAGAATAACGATCGGCTAATTTTCCTCCAATAAAATTTCCTAAAACCATCCCCAAACCAGCCAGCATCATAATGTAAGGAACTTCATCACCCGCAAAACCTGAAATCTCTGTTAGCAACGGTGCAATATAACTAATCCAGCAAAACAAACCTCCGGCACCAATAGCCGTAATTGAAATCACTAACCAGGCTTCGGCTTTCTTAAAAAACTGTAACTGCGTTTTCATTCCTTCTCGGGATTTAGCCTCTATATTGGGCATCCAAAAATAAAGCGAAGTAACCGTTAAAGTCCCTACAATAGCAATAATTATAAAAGTATAACGCCAGGAAAAATGATGCCCAATATAAGTTCCAAGCGGAACACCAAGAAGATTAGCAATTGTCAATCCCGCAAACATAACCGATATCGCCTGCGCTTCTTTTCCCTTATCAGCAAGTCGGCTGGCAACCACAGCCCCAACTCCAAAAAAAGCACCATGTGGTAATCCTGAAAGCAATCGCACTGCAAATAAAAACTCATAATTAGGAGCTATAATCGAAAGCGTATTAAACGCAGTAATCATTGTCGCCAGAATCAAAAGTGTTTTCTTAGGCGGATAATTTCTTGTGATAATCACTAACAAAGGCGCACCAATAACCACTCCGAGCGCATATGCCGAAATTAAATATCCCGCAACAGGAATGCTGATATCTAAATTTTTAGCAATATCAGGCAATATCCCCATCATTACAAATTCGGTTATTCCTATCGTTAAACCACCCAAAGCGAGTGAAAGCAAACTTTTTTTCATTTTATTCTATAAAGAGTTTCTGGACTAATGCAGCATTTTAAAAAGCTGCAATCTATTTTACTTTGCAAATTTACAGATAACAATAGTAAAGAAATTGTAACTTTACAATATAAACTTGCAACTATAGGCTATGAAAACATTAAATCAATTTGACACCTTATTAATTGATGAATTTGAGGAAGACCAATACCATCTTCCCAGACATAGCCACACCTATTATGAGATTATCTATATTATGAAAGGAAACGGAATTCATCAATTAAACAAAAACCTGCTTCCCTATCAGGCGGGAGACTTGTTTGTGCTTTCGACTGACGACGAACATTATTTTGACATTAAAAAAACAACCCGCTTCTTCTTTATAAAATTCACCGACACCTATTTCAATTCGAATAAAAAACTGTCTTGTGATGAATTTCTACTCAATACGCCCGAGAATTTCATGCGCGATAAATACCTCAAAGAAAACGTACTGAAATTGAATACCACTTGCACAAGTATATTAAAAAACACCATCGACAATATCAGAGCCTACAATAGCATTGCTAATATTTCAACTTCCCCAATTGTATTCTATCAAATCTTATCCATCTTTGGATTAATAAAAGAAAGCCTGCAACAGCAAAACATCAAAATTACTGGCTCAGGAATAGACAACGACCAGATTATTTCCTATATCCACCAAAATATTTACAAACCAAAACTGGTTCAGATTAAGACTATCGCAGAACATTTTAACATTTCCCATAGTTATTTTGGAACTTATTTTAAGCGTAATTTTTCCATAAGCTATAGAGATTACACTAACAAACTACGAACCCAATTAATAGAAAAACGAATTCTAAACAAGCAATTATCAATGAAACAAATTGCTTTTGAATTTGGCTTCACCGATGAAAGTCATTTATCGAATTATTTTAAAAAGCAAAGAAGTTTAAAACCTAGTTCGGTTAAGAAACTATAAACCTACTTCCTCCTCGAAGCAAAAAAACGTTTCATCAAATCAGAAGCTTCATCAGCCATAATTCCGGAAACAACAGTAGTTTTAGGATGCAGTTTAGTTCCCATACTCAAAAATCCCCGTTGCTCATCACGCGCTCCAAAAACAATTTTAGAAATTTGGCTCCAGTACAAAGCTCCGGCGCACATCTGGCAGGGTTCAAGCGTAACATACAGCGTACAATCTTTCAAATATTTTCCACCCAAATAATTAGCCGCCGCCGTTATCGACTGCATTTCGGCATGAGCAGTAACATCATTTAGCATTTCGGTTAAATTATGACTTCTTGCAATAATGGTATTATTGACAACAACAACAGCTCCCACAGGAATTTCACCTTTTTCAAAAGCCATTTCGGCTTCCTGTAAAGCTTTTTTCATAAAATAGTCGTCGGTGAAAGGATTTATCATAAATCTGCTAAATGGGAATTGTTATGTCGAAAAACAAAAATAGAAAACAAAAACCGTAAATTTGCCTTTTTTGAATTTCCAATGAAAAACAATTTACTCGAACACATCAATAATCCAACCGATTTACGCCAACTCGACGAAGCCCAACTTCCTCAGCTGGCACAGGAATTGCGCGATTTTATTATTGATATCGTTTCGGTAAAAGAAGGTCATTTGGGAGCCAGTTTAGGTGTTATCGAATTAACAATTGCTTTGCATTATGTTTTTAACACACCTGATGACTCTTTGATTTGGGATGTGGGGCACCAGGCTTACGGACATAAAATCCTCACAGGCCGAAAAGATGTTTTTCAAACCAACAGACAATTAAACGGAATTTCAGGATTTCCTAAAAGAAGCGAAAGTATTTATGATGCCTTTGGTGTAGGTCATTCCTCTACTTCTATTTCGGCAGCTTTGGGAATAGCAATTGCCTCTAATTTGAATGGCGATTTCGAAAAACAGCATATCGCAGTTATTGGCGATGCTTCGATAGCTTCAGGAATGGCTTTTGAAGGCTTAAATCATGCCGGAGTTACCAATGCCAATTTATTAGTAATTCTGAATGACAATGCTATCGGAATCGACCCAAGTGTTGGAGCTCTGAAAAACTATCTTACCGCAGTAAAAGAAGGAAAAAATCCGAGGCAAAATAACATGATTAAGTCTTTGAATTTTAACTATTCAGGACCAATAGACGGCAATGATATTTTTGCCGTTATCAAGGAATTAAAGCGTTTACAAAAAATAAAAGGACCAAAATTCCTTCACGTTATTACCACTAAAGGCAAAGGACTGCAACAAGCTGAAGAAAATCAAGTGCAATACCATGCTCCGGGAAAATTTGATGCAGCTACCGGAGAAATCATACCAAAATCAGAAGAAAATCTTCCTCCAAAATACCAGGATGTTTTTGGCTTGACCGTATTGGATTTGGCACAAAAAAATAAAAAAATAGTCGGAATCACACCCGCAATGCCTACAGGAAGTTCGTTGAAATTCATGATGGATGCTTTGCCTGAACGAGCTTTTGATGTGGGTATTGCCGAGCAACACGCCGTAACCTTAGCCGCCGGAATGGCAACACAGGGAATGATTGTTTTTTGCAATATCTATTCTACTTTTTTACAAAGAGCTTATGATCAGGTCATTCACGATGTGGCTTTACAAAAATTACCGGTTATTTTTTGTCTGGACAGAGCGGGACTTGTTGGCGAAGACGGAGCAACCCATCACGGCGTTTTTGATATTGCTTATTTACGCTGTATCCCCAACCTTATTATCTATGCTCCGGCAAACGAAATTGCTTTACAAAACATACTCTATACTGCTCAATTAGGACTTGGAAATCCTATTGCTATTCGTTATCCACGTGGTCGAGGAATTATTACTAATTGGAAAAAAGAACATTTTGGTCATTATCAAAATGTTGAAATCGGGAAAGCAAATTGCGTCAAAGACGGAACAGAAATCGCTGTTTTATCTACTGGAACTATCGGAAATAACGTGATTCAGGCATTAGCCGAAATGGAAAATCCGGATCAAATTGCCCATTATGATTTTGCATTTGTAAAACCATTGGACGAGAATTTATTACACGAAATATTCAAACAATTTAAAAACATCATTACTATTGAAGATGGCACAATTATTGGTGGCTTTGGGAGTGCTGTTTTAGAATTTGCCGCTCATTATAATTATCATTCTAATATTAGAACATTAGGAATTTCGGATGAATTTATCGAGCAGGCTACAGTCAATCAATTACAACAATATTGTAAAATTGACGTTAAAGCATTAAAATTACTTTTTTTTAGTTATTTAAACAGTTAATTTTTGAGATCAAAACTTAAGTTTATAATGAAAGTACAAAACATAGCCCTTCTTATAGTCTTCTTGTTATTCATGACTAATAATAGTGTTTTTTCACAGGAAGTTACCGACACCATTTCTGCTGATACTATTAAAAAAAAGATAATCCTTCCGGTATTAAGCGACAATTTTTACAGAAAACCACCTCCGGTAAAACTAAAATACAGTTTTGCGAGAGAAATTGCGCTACCTGAACCTGAAAAAAAACTTCCTTCACACTGGACTAAGAAAAACGTACTCGGATTTGACATTTCCGAAATTGCATTTGTCAATTGGAGTGCAGGGGGAACCAGCTCTATTTCCGGCTTACTGAAAGGAGATTTCAACAGAACCTACGAGAAAAAACTATTGAAATGGGTAAACGAACTTAGTGTCAGATACGGGATGAACAAACAGGACGGAATAGAAGTTCGTAAAACCGATGATGCTTTTCAATTCAACTCTACCTTTGGTCACAGACACGACCCGGAGAGCAATTGGTTTCATTCGGCTAAACTGAATTTCAATACCCAGTTAACCAATGGATACAAATATCCTAATAAAGAAAATCCTATTTCAAGACTTTTTGCTCCGGCCTATATGTTTCTTGGTTTCGGGGCTGAGAATAGCACAAAATCTAAAAATCGTGTTTTCTACCTTTCTCCTTTTACTTATAAAGCGACTTTAGTTTGGGATCAGGAATTAGCCGATAAAGGTGCTTTTGGGGTTGAAAAAGCGATATATGACGCAGAAGGAAACTTAATTAAAAACGGAAAAAAATCTAAAAACGAATTGGGTTTTTTGATTACCAATAAATACAAAAAAGAGATATACAAAAACGTAATATTCGTAAACAGTTTAAGCCTTTACTCTGACTATGTAAACAAATTTGGCAACGTTGATGTCGATTGCGATTTAGCCTTAAATTTAGTGGTCAACCAATATGTAAAAGCCAATATTGGTACGCGAATTTTATACGACGACGACATCAAAAACAAAACAGAAGTAGCAGGAGTTCAGGTTACCGAAGGACCTAAAGTACAACTAAAACAAGTATTAGGTGTAGGACTGACCTATGCTTTCTAAGACTCAACTTTTTTTGTTTCCGTTAATTGTTTTGTACAATTCCAGTGCATTTCCATCAGTAAGCAAGGACACATAATGGCAAATATGCAACAGGCGATCGTAAAGATTTTCCTTTTCCAGATTGTGTTTTTCAGGCAATAATTTCAATATTAGTTTATCATAATTAGAAGCCGTTTCGTTGAATTTATTGTCATAAGCGGTAATAAATTTATCCAATAAGGTTTGGATAATTTGGTAACCCACTAATTCTTTTTCAATCACTTCGCGACTTTGGTAGATTTTATCAATACTAATTTTGATAATATCATCCATTTGGGCTTTGTATTTACTTTTATCCATCAATGCAAAAGGAAATTTGCCTTGCAAAATAGCTTCTTCATTGGCAATAAATACTTTTACAGCATCATTAATTAAACTACTGATTGCCAAAGCACGCAAATAACTGATTCGATCTTCTTTAGTTTCTAAAGTTTTGTATTTAGAAGTATTAATACTGTCCTTCACTAATTTAATCAGGTATTCCAAAGCAAAATCTTCGGAAACCAAACCTAAATTAATGCCGTCTTCAAAGTCAATAATGGTATAGCAAATATCATCAGCCGCTTCAACCAGATAAGCCAAAGGATGTCTTTCAAAACCAATATCATCTCCTGATTTATTTGGAATCAAACCCATATCTTTTGCAGCTTCCTGAAAAAACGCCTTATCTGCCTGAAAAAAACCGTATTTTTTATCAGAGATATTACGGGTTGGCTTTTTAGGCAGACTTTCTTTTGGATATTTCATAAAAGCACCTAAGGTAGCATAGGAAATTCGCAGCCCGCCTTCAATTCCGGGACGACTCGATGTCATTACCGAAAAGCCATTGGCATTTCCCTCAAAATCTATTAAATCCTGCCATTGTTTTGGAGTCAAAAACTCCTGGTATTTTTTTCCATTCCCTTTAGAAAAATACTCTCCAATAGCTTTTTCCCCCGAATGTCCAAAAGGAGGATTTCCAATATCATGCGCCAAAGAAGCTGCAGCCACAATAGCACCAAAATCGTTCATGTGAAATCCGTGAACTTCTTTTAAATACGGATATTTTTCAATGATTTTTTTTCCAACCAAACGCCCTAAAGAACGTCCCACAACTGAAACTTCCAGACTATGCGTCAAACGGGTGTGCACAAAATCAGTTTTCGACAGCGGAATAACCTGAGTTTTATCCTGTAAACTTCTAAAAGCAGCCGAGAAAATAATACGATCATAATCTACTTCAAAACCTAAACGGGTATCGTCTTGTTCAATTCGTAATCTTTTACTCGTGTCTCCTTGGCGTTTAAGTGATAAAAGTTGTTCCCAGTTCATTTTGATTTTTGATTGAAGATTAGCGTCCCGATAGCTATCGGTATTGATTTTAGATTTAAAAACTCAAAAATACATTTTATTTTAGGACTTTATCAAAACAAAATGCTTAAAAACCCGTCATTGGGAAGAAACTAAAAAAGCTTTAATCGAAATGGTTGCCGCTGCAAAACAAATGCGTGTAGCCATAGAAAACACTACAATTACCTAATAGTTTTTTTACAAAAAAGCCCTGATTGATTAATTTCAATCGGGGCTTTTCATTCTGATATTTTTGCTATAACTGAGCCATTGTTTCCAAAGACCGGAGTTCTCTCTGCATTTTTCTCAATCTTCGCTTTTTAACCACATAAGTACCCGAAAAACGATCATGCCAGCCTCTGGAATCAGCGCCAAAAAACGTAAAAGCTTCAAAAGGTATAAAGCGATAACATGTTCTGATAAAAAATCTCCCTTTAGAAGGCTTAGAGCCATCAGCGTTAACAACGATAGTGTGGGTTATTAACTTAGCAATGGTTCGCGAAAAATACACTTCGGTAAAATAACAATATAAAAAAGCCACTATAGCCGAATAAAAACCTACTTCAAAAACACTGAGATTTTCTACCCAATTAGAAAGAGCAAAATTATTGGCAGACAGAGCCACCAAAATAATGGTCGTTCCTAAACTTAACACGATGATATAAATAAACATCAAATCGATACAAAGATTAAGAAAACGCTGCAATTGAGTAGCGTATAAATCATCTGTTATTGTAAATGCTCCACTTTTCATGACTACTATTTTTAGTATTAAAACCAAAGAAACACCAACAAACTTAACTATCTCAAATATAAGGAATTATTAGCAGAAAACAGAAAGAAAGCTAATTTTATGTTTTCGATTAAAACAAAAAAAAACAGCTACCAAAATTGATAACTGTTTCTATTTTATGCTTATTTTCAAATTACGCTCCACACATTTCGCAATCCTCAGGACCGCCTGCTTGGGCTTGTAAAATCATCTTTTTATAATCCTCAATATCAATCGCTTCTGTTTTAATTTCTTCAGCAACTGGCTGTTCTTTTTTATCGTTATTTAAAGTAAATTTAATTGCATCCACAGCCGATTTAGTTCTTAAATAGTACATTCCTGTTTTCAATCCAGATTGCCAAGCATAAAAGTGCATTGATGTTAATTTAGCGTAATTAGCATCCTGCATAAACAAGTTCAATGATTGTGATTGATCAATAAAATACCCTCTTTGACGAGACATATCAATAATGTCTTTCATTGACATTTCCCAAACAGTTTTGTACAACTCTTTCAAGTCTTGTGGAATCACATCAATATTTTGAACCGATCCGTTGTGACGCATGATTTCCTGTTTCAGGCTTTCGTTCCACAATCCGCGCTCTACTAAATCATGTAATAAATGTTTGTTTACCACAATAAATTCTCCTGATAATACACGACGGGTATAAATATTAGAAGTATATGGTTCGAAAGCTTCGTTATTACCTAAAATTTGAGAAGTAGAAGCAGTAGGCATTGGAGCAACCAATAAAGAGTTACGCACACCGTGTTCCATCACTTCTTTTCTTAATGAAGCCCAGTCCCAACGACCTGATAAATCCTCATCTTTTAATCCCCACATATTGTGTTGGAATTCTCCTTTAGAAATTGGAGAGCCTTCATAAGTAGAATACGGTCCTTCTTCTTTAGCCATTTCCATAGAAGCGGTAACAGCTGCAAAGTATAAAGTTTCGAAAATTTCCTGATTCAGTTTTTTAGCAGCATCACTGGTAAACGGCATACGCAACATAATGAAAGCATCAGCCAAACCTTGCACTCCTAAACCAACCGGTCTATGACGCATATTAGAATTTTCTGCTTCCGGAACCGGATAGTAGTTTCTATCAATAACCTTATTTAAGTTTCTGGTAACACGTTTTGTCACATTAAATAAAGCTTCATGGTTAAATTCACCGTTTTCAACAAACATTGGCAATGAAAGTGAAGCCAGGTTACAAACCGCAATTTCATCCTTAGAAGTGTACTCCATAATTTCAGTACACAAGTTAGAAGAACGAATAACTCCTAAATTCTTTTGGTTTGATTTACGGTTAACAGAATCTTTGTATAACATGTATGGCGTTCCTGTCTCGATTTGAGATTCCAGGATTTTCTCCCATAATTCACGTGCTCTGATAGTTTTTCTACCTTTTCCTTTGGCTTCATAATCGGTATATAAAGCTTCGAATTCGTCTCCATAAACATCATACAATCCAGGACATTCGTTAGGACACATTAAAGTCCAGGCTCCATCTTCCTGTACACGTTTCATGAACAAATCAGAAGTCCACATCGCGAAGAATAAATCTCTCGCTCGCATTTCTTCTTTTCCGGTGTTCTTTTTCAAATCTAAGAATTCGAAAATATCAGCATGCCAGGTTTCGATGTAAATCGCAAAACTACCTTTGCGTTTTCCTCCACCCTGATCTACATAACGAGCCGTATCATTAAAAACTCTCAACATCGGAACAATTCCGTTTGAAGTTCCGTTTGTTCCGCGAATGTAAGAACCTGTAGCACGAACATTATGAATAGAAAGTCCGATTCCTCCCGCTGATTGGGAAATTTTTGCTGTTTGTTTCAAAGTATCGTAAATTCCGTCGATACTGTCATCCTGCATTGCTAAAAGGAAGCAAGAAGACATTTGAGGTTTTGGTGTACCAGCGTTGAATAATGTTGGTGTTGCATGCGTAAAAAACTTTTTAGACATTAAGTCGTAAGTTTCTAAAACAGCCTGTAAGTCATCTAAGTGAATTCCAACAGCCACACGCATTAACATATGTTGTGGTCTTTCAACAATTTTCCCGTTTATTTTTAACAAATAAGAACGTTCCAATGTTTTGAAACCAAAATAATCATAATTAAAATCTCTTGTATAAATAATATGAGAATCTAAGAAAGCCGCATTTTCCTGAATTACTTTGAAAACTTCATCCGAAATTAACGGAGCATCCTGTCCATTTCTTGGATTCACATAATGATACATTTCGGTCATAGTTTCCGAAAATGATTTTTTTGTATTCGAATGCAAGTTTGAAATTGCAATTCTCGCTGCCAACTGAGCATAATCCGGATGCGCAATGGTCATCGAAGCTGCAGTCTCAGCCGCTAAATTATCTAACTCTGACGTAGAAACACCATCATATAATCCTTCAATCACGCGCATTGCCACTTTTACGGCATCCACTAAATCATTTAAACCATAGCAAAGTTTTTTAATTCTTTCTGTGATTTTGTCGAACATTACTGGCTCTTTGTGGCCGTCTCTTTTTACTACGTACATAAGTTTTGGGTTTTGTAAAACAGGGAATCCCTTCGCTGTTTTTGGTTATTTGTAATCTTGTTTTGTGCCCGGCAGGCATTAAAGCACAAGGCTTTAATTATTTTTTACCCGAAAAACGAGTCTTTTTTTCTTAAAATTTAGTCGCTAAATATTAAAAATCAGCGTCGAATGAAATTTCCTGAGCATCAGAATCATTAGCCTTTCCACTGTTTAAAACTCCTGCTTTTTGATATTCGGATACTTTTTTCTCAAAGAAATTTGTTTTTCCCTGAAGCGAAATCATATCCATAAAATCGAATGGATTGGCTGTATTGTACACTCTTTCACAACCTAATTCTACTAACAATCTATCAGTAACAAACTCTAAATATTGCGTCATTAAACCAGCGTTCATTCCAATCAAACTCACCGGAAGTGATTCGGTGATAAATTCTCTTTCGATATCCAAAGCGTTTACGATAATTTCTTTGATTCTTTCTTTTGGTACTTTATTCACCAAGTGGTGGTTGTGTAAATGCACCGCAAAATCACAGTGAACACCTTCATCGCGGGAAATCAATTCGTTAGAAAACGTTAATCCCGGCATTAAACCACGTTTTTTCAACCAATAAATAGAACAGAAAGCACCTGAGAAAAAGATTCCTTCTACAGCTGCAAAAGCAATCAGTCTTTCAGCAAAAGAATCAGATTCAATCCATTTCAAAGCCCAATCCGCTTTTTTTCTAATTGCAGGAAAAACATCTAAAGCATTAAACAATTCATCTTTTTCTTTTTCGTCTTTTACATACGTATCAATCAAAAGCGAATACGTTTCACTATGAATGTTTTCCATCATAATTTGGAAACCATAGAAAAATTTAGCTTCAGCATATTGTACCTCATTTACAAAATTCTCAGCTAAGTTTTCGTTTACAATTCCGTCAGAAGCAGCGAAGAAAGCTAAAATATGTTTGATAAAATATTTCTCATCCGAATTCAACTTGTTGTTCCAATCATGTAAGTCCTGAGATAAATCGATTTCTTCAGCGGTCCAAAAACTAGCCTCCATCTTTTTATACCATTCCCAAATATCATGGTGTTTAATAGGAAATATTACGAAACGATTTTTATTTTCTTGTAAAATGGGTTCTACTTGCGACATTGCTATTATTTTTATATGAGATTTTTAGATGTTTTTTGCTTTTAGAAGCTTTACAAAGATTATGAAATATTGCGGTAATTAAAAGTCAAACTTATTCACAATAACCCCTAGTTTTTAACAAAAATACAAAATTAAAGATTTTTCAACAAAAAAAGCAATCATTTCACAATCAAATACTTATAATCCAATAAAAATTATAAAGCACGGTAAAATATAGTATTTAAACAATACAAAACAAGAAAACAAAACACTTTATTTTCACTTATTTATTTCAATAAAAAAGGATAAAAAAAGTTGTCAACACAAAATATTGAATCGTTAATAATTTTAAACAGTCATTAACACAATTATATGTAGATATGTACTATTTTTGAAAAACGAAAAACCGACATATGTTTTTTACGCATATATCGGTCTTTCAATTATTCTATCTTTCGATAAATAATTTCACCACATCAACAACTAGGTGTCCTAAACCAACAATTGATGGAGTGACTTTCCAAAATTTGAGCCAAAGACTTTCGGGGTCCGTAGGCTCTTTTTTATTTAATATCATATTACAAAGATTGCGAAATGTTGCGGTAATTAAAAGTCAAACTTATTCACAATACACCCTAGTTTTTAACAAAAAACAAAAAACTAGTCTTCTTTTCAAAAACACAACAACTAACTAAATATCAACAGATTAAAAATCTGAGTTTTAACTGAATCACCGTAAAATATAGGATTTAAACAACACAAAACAAGAAAAAAACAGTTTATTTTGACTTGACTTTTGCCCATTCACGAGCTACTAATTCAAGCTCTAAATACCAGTCTTCACCAAACCTTCTAATCAAAGCCTCTTTGACAAATTTATACACCGGAACTTCCAATTCTTTACCCAAAGAACAGGCATCATCACAGATATCCCATTTATCATAATTAACCGCCGCAAACTCGGTAAAATCTTTTACTCTAATTGGATACAAATGACAGGAAACCGGTTTTTTCCAATCAACAATCCCCTGATTATAGGCTTGTTCAATACCGCAAAGTGCGGTTTTACCATCAAAAATCACATAAGCACAATCCTTATTGTCGATTAATGGTGTTTCCATATCTCCGTCAGTTCCTTTTACCCAGGTACCCTGAGCTTCAATAGCCTCTATTCCTTCTTTGCGTAAAAAAGGCTTTACTTTAGGAAATATTTCCTCCAAAATTTTAGCTTCCTCTTCATTTAAAGGCGCACCTGCATCACCATCAACACAGCAGGCTCCGTGACAGGCTGAAAGATTACAAACAAATTCTTTTTCTAAAATATCTTCCGAAACTATGGTTTTTCCTAATTGAAACATGGATTGATTTACTATAATTTATAAAATGCAAAGATAATCAATCCATAACTTACACTATGAGGCAAAAACTGTTTTATACCTAACTTTAACTAAATTCGAGCCTATTTAAAACGAAAAAAAACAAGCATTAAGCCACAAAGAACCTACACCCACAAAAATAACACAACTAATTAAAATTCAAATTGTTACAATTCTATTTTAACACTTTGCTGTTAAATTATACGGTCGTAATGTTAAAGGACTATTGCTCTAAACATTTTTTTTATAATTTTACCCCGTAATTTAGCCTGTAGAAACAACTTGAATTTCAATCTACAAGCCAACACTAATATCATGAAAATCTTTACTAACATCTTAGTGTTTCTAGCATCAGCACTGGTTATTTTCAACATCACTCAATTGGATTTCAACAATCTTTTTGGAGGAGATAATGCAGTAGCTTTTATTGGAATTGCTGCTTCTTGTTGTGCCATCTTAATTTTGTTGATTTTTAGAATGTCTAAAAAAATAGACGACAAAATGAACGACAAACTATAATCAATATGTTTGACGTACTTATAATTGGAGGCGGAGTTTCCGGAATGTCATGCGCTTTAGTTCTTGGCTCAGCCAAAAACAAAAGTTTTGCAACCGACAAGGAAATCGGCATTATCACTCACCAAAAGTCCTCTTCACTACAAGACGCTTTATTTAATAATGCTTATGGTATTCCGGCAGGAAAATTAGGTTCGGAATTACTTAGCGAAAGTATTGTTCATTTGAGCGAAAGCTACCCTCATATTACACAAATTCAAAACGAAAAAGTAATTCGAATTGAAGGTGAATCGCCTAATTTCAATGTCATCACCAACAAAAATAGTTACAAAACAAAAGCTATTGTGATAGGCATAGGTTCCGCAAATACATTTGCCATCGAAGGATTAATGCAATATGTTATTCCACATCAAAAAGCACTTGCTGAAAAACAAAGAATACAATTAAAAAATAATGACCACAAAGTAACCGAAGGCATTTACACTATAGGAACATTAGCCGGATGGAGAAGCCAGCTTGCCATTGCTGCTGGAAGCGGTGCTGCTGTTGCTACCGACATCCTTACTTTATGGAATAACGGCGTGCAGACTCACGCCCACGACAGCATTCGATAAAAATATTTTAAAAATAAACCATTAAGGGATTAAGAAAATTTAGCCGCAACGCTTAATAAACTTAATCCCTTAATGGTTTACAAAAAAATCTTATTTTTTATTTCACAGAAACTATCTCTTTGACTTTTATATATTTCTCCGAATTCGTTTTCCAGATTTCACCTTTTAAAGTCACTTTTTCACCTGCTTTAACAACTCTATAATTTTCATCTCCGAGATTAACCCGGCTGATAGTTGCTATATAAATTTCGTTTTTAGCCGTTTTTACGTTTGCCGTGTAACCGTCTTTGGCAAATTCAACCGACGTTACATTTCCTTCCAGCTGATTTTTAGCTCTCATACCAGCGCATGAAAAAAAGACAGCAATTAAACCCGCTAAAAAAACAACCCAAATCTTTTTCATAATTACAACCTTATTATTTTTTATTTAAAACTATCTTAATCATCACATCGTCTTTCAACATAATATCATAATAAGCCTTTTCACCATACAATTGCCTTGCAAACTCAGCATTCAAATAACGTTTAATGACCGTTTTACTTTTCTCCAATTGCAATTCTCTGGCGTGTATGGAAATCAGATTCTTAAAAAGAATAAAATATTCGTCGGTAGCATTCATTTTCTTTAAAAACTGTTCAAACGAAAGTCCTTTAAAACCATTCCTGTTTTTATCCAATTGTTCAAAAACAAAATTCCCAACAATCCCGGATTCCATCAAATAAACCGTTGCCTCATTGGCATTTCCAAATTCGAGTGGAACAAAAACATCCGGGACAATCCCACCGCCGCCATACACAAGTCGTCCTTTAGTGGTTTTATATCGCACACTATCATCCACTTTTATACTGTCTTTATCATACAGTTCTCCATTTTGAAAACGGGATTCCGACTCTTTAAAATACTGTTCTTCTCCTTTAGAATACGGTTTTTGAATCGATCTTCCCGTAGGCGTGTAATATCGCGCTACCGTCAATCGCACCGCCGAACCATCATTAAAATCTATTTCTCTTTGCACCAATCCTTTCCCAAAAGAACGACGCCCCACAATAGTTCCCCTGTCATTATCCTGAATTGCACCTGCCAGAATTTCGCTGGCCGAAGCCGAATTTTCATTAATTAAAACAAACAATCGACCCGCTTCAAAATCGCCTTTTTTAGTAGCGTACGTTTTATCGACTCTTCCTCTTTTATTTTTTGTAAAAACAATTAGCTTTCTATTAGCCAATAATTCATCGGCTATAGCAATGGCTTCTTCCATATAACCGCCTCCATTGTCGCGAAGATCAATAACCAGCGATTTTGCTCCTTGTTTTTTAAGCCGAATCAAATTGGACCTAAATTCCTCATAGGTAGTTTCGGCAAAACGATTGATTTTAATATATGCCGTTATTGGGTTTAACATCAAACCAACATCGACACTTTTGAGAGGAATTACACCCCGCCTGATTTTAAAATTAATTTTTTTCTTTTCAGAATTTCTGTAAACAGTAAGCAAGACTTCAGAACCTTCTTTTCCTTTGAGTTTAGAAAACAACGTATCCGTAGGCAGTTTTCGCCCAAATAATTTTGTCCCATTGGCATACAAAATTCGGTCGCCGGCTTTAATTCCTGCTTTTGCCGAAGGCCCATTTTCAATAGGCTGAACAATAGCTACCGTGTCTTTATAAATGTAAAACCGAACACCAATACCCACAAAATCACCTTTCATGTTCTCTGCAACTGCTGCCTGTTCCGTTGGAGGAACATAAACTGAATGCGGATCTAATTGAGCCAGAATATTATCGACGGTTTTATCAACAATCGAATCGGTATCAACATCATCAACATATTCATTATTAATAAAATCGATCAGCTGATTGAGTTTGGCTTTCGAACTATTTGCTGTTGAAAACTGATTTTCTGCTGAAAAACCCAACATACCTCCAATAAATATCCCTATCGCCAGAATAGCGCTAACATAAATTGGGATATATTTACTATCTATTTTCACCTTTAGTCTTCTAATTCAGGAATATGATCTACAATTACACCTGCTTTTTTCAAAAACTGAATTCCTGAATCATCACGATATCCGTTTTGATACACTACTCTTTTAATTCCGGACTGGTGAATTAACTTACTGCATTCTTTACAAGGAGAAAGCGTGATATAAAGCGTAGCACCTTCACAGGACTGGGTTGATCTTGCCACTTTTAGAATTGCATTGGCTTCGGCATGCAACACATCCCATCTTGTCAAGCCTTCTTCATCTTCGCAGCAATTATCAAAACCGGAAGGCGTACCGTTATAACCATCCGAAATAATCATTCTGTCTTTAACAATAATAGCCCCTACCTGCTTGCGTTTGCAATAAGACAAAAGTCCCCATTCCTTAGCAATGCGCAAATAAGCCTTATCGTATTTATTTAATTTCTTTTGTTCCATAATCTATCTTAACCAAATTTCATTACCAATAATAATTGGCAAAACTACTCCAATAATAAATGCCGACATAACCAAAGTCCAGTCTCTTTTAGAAAATCGAAAAACAGTTTGCACTATATATGCCAAAATCAAAACCACCAGCATCACTATCAGCTGAGCTGCTTCGATTCCTAATGCAAATTCTAATACAGCTAACAACTTAGAAGTTGCCGTTCCGTAATGAATGGATTTAAAAGTATTCAAAAAACCTAAACCATGAATGATCCCAAAGAAAAGTGTGATAAAAAAAACCAAATTAATACTTTCTTTTTTACCCGACTTTCCGGCGGTAAAAAGATGAAACAAAGCCACTATCAAAATGGTAAAAGGAATCAACAATTCGATTACAGCTACTTTGACAGCAATAATTCCGTAAATGGTCAATAACAAAGCAATGGTATGTCCTAAAGTAAATGTAGTTACTAAGATTAAAATGCGTTTCCAGTCTTTAAAAGCAAGCGGAATTGCAAGTGCAATAAGAAACAAAATATGGTCGTAGGAATAGATATTTAAAATATGTTTTAATCCTAATTGAAAATAAATTAAAAATTGGGACATCGAATACATTATTTGATTGATATAGGGATTGTAAACTTACGATTAATTTTGAAACCCTCAATTTAATTGCGAATTCCTTTAAAATAAAATTGATTCTAAATTATATTTCCTTCTAAATAAAATCCAAAAGAAAATCAATAATTTAAAAATTGAAGTATATTTGTCTAATAAAAAAACACAATAATTATGTCATTTTCAGATTTATTTGATAGCGAATTTAAACAAAGAAACAAAGGTCATTTTGCTGCAATTGTTCGTGTTGCTCTAACTGATGGTATTGTTTCTGAAGAAGAGAAAGCTTTCATCAACAAACTAGCTACAAAACTTGAAATTGCACCTTCAGAATACGAAGAGATTTTAGAAAATCCGGCAATTCACCCAATCAACCCACCTTATTTATATTCTCAAAGACTGGAGCGTTTGTACGATTTAGCACGAATGGTTCATGTTGATCATCAGTTAGGAGACAAACAAGAGGTCGTTTTAAGAAAAATCGGAATTGGACTGGGTTTTACACCAAGCAACGTAAATCACATCGTGGCAAAAGCCTTATCATTAGTTGACAAAAAAGTAGATTTTGACACTTTTGCTTACGAAATGCAAAACATGCACAAGTAATATTACTTTATTACATACAACAAAAAAGCTCTTGAGAATTTTCAAGAGCTTTTTCATTTATTGGAATAATTATCCAAAACTATTATTTTGCTGCCTTAAGCATAAATTCCTCAGCCTTAGCAACCATATTATAACTTCCGCAGAAAAACGGCACTCGCTCGTGTAATTCTGTTGGTTTAATTTCCATAATTCGTCTAAAACCATCCGATGCTTTTCCTCCGGCCTGTTCAGCAATAAAAGCCATTGGATTGCACTCATAAAGCAATCTTAATTTACCTTTAGGTGCCTTAGAACTTGTAGGATAAATATAAATTCCTCCTTTAATCATATTTCGATGAATATCTGAAACTAAACTACCAATATATCTTGAAGTATATGGTCGGTCTCCTTCTTCGGCCTGACAGTATTTAATATAATCCTTAACTCCCTGAGGAAACTGAATATAATGCCCTTCATTAACAGAATAAATATGCCCGTCAGGAGCAAATTTCATATCAGGATGCGACAGGTAAAAAGTACCAATAGCCGGGTTCAGCGTAAATCCGTTTACCCCGTCTCCTGTAGTGTAAACTAACATTGTAGATGTACCATAAATTACATAACCTGCGGCTACCTGCATGGTTCCCGGTTGTAAAAAATCTTCAATTGAAACCGGAGTTCCTACCGGAGTAACACGTCTGTAAACCGAGAAAACAGTTCCTACCGAAACATTCACATCAATATTAGACGAACCATCTAAAGGATCCATCAAAACCACATATTTATTTTTATGTCCTTTGTCTTTTCCTTCAACAGTAATGAAATCATCATTTTCTTCCGATGCAATTCCGCAAACAATCTCACGATTTTTTAAAGTTTGAATAAAAACCTCATTGGCATAAACATCTAATTTCTGCTGATCTTCTCCCTGAATATTAGTTTCTCCGGCTGCTCCGGTTATATCAACTAATCCTGCTTTATTCACTTTATAGCTCACAACTTTTGCTGCAAGGCGAATTGAATTGATTATTCGGGATAATTCTCCGGATGAATATTGAAATGATTTTTGGTTGTCAATAATAAACTCTCCTAAGGTGGTTGCTCTTTCTTCCATTTACGAAATCGATATAATTGTATTTGAGGTAACAAATATCGTTTTTTTTGTGATAATGATTCAATAAAACTTACTTAGTTTGGCAGTATTGTATATTTGCTAATAATTAGCAGTCTATCAGATTTCAGGAAAGCCTTATTGTTAAATTTTAAACCAAAAAATACGAATCTATGAATATTAGAGCAGGTAAAAAAGAAGACATGAAGGCGGTTCTTAGTCTTATTCAGGAGCTGGCGGAATTTGAAAAAGAGCCCGATGCCGTTATCGTAACAGAAGAAGATTTAATTAGGGATGGTTTTGGTGACCACCCTTTATTTCATGTTTTTGTTGCCGAAATAAACTCTGAGATTGTTGGGATTGCCCTTTATTATTACCGCTATTCCACCTGGAAAGGAAAAATTATCCATCTTGAGGATTTGGTAGTAAAAAATAATATGCGGGGCAAAGGAGTAGGCTATGCACTATATTCTGAAATTATTAAACAGGCACAAAGAGATAAAGTAAAAAGAATTGACTGGCATGTGCTGGACTGGAATACACCGGCAATTGATTTTTATGAAAAAACAGGAGCTAAAGTATTCAGCGAATGGCAGCTTGCTCAAATGGATGAAGCCGGGATTGCCGATTTTACAGAAAGTAGATTAAAACAATATTAGAAAAAAATATATAAAATATGAGAGTATTTAAATTTGGTGGAGCATCGGTAAAAGATGCTGCCGGAATAAGAAACGTATATGACGTTTTACAAAAAGCAGGTTACGAAGATGTATTATTAGTTGTTTCGGCAATGGGTAAAACAACTAACGCCCTAGAAGTAGTAATCAAAAATTATTTTGATAAGTCTCCTGAACTTAATGCATCGGTACAGGAAATTAAAAAATACCACAACCAAATCTTATTGGATTTATTCGAAGACGAAAACCATGCTGTCTTTGCTGGTGTAAATGAACATTTTTCTGATTTAGAGTATTTCTTAGCTCATAATAAATCGCCTAACTACAACTTTGTTTACGATCAAATTGTAAGTATGGGAGAAATTATTTCAACTACTGTTTTGAGTTATTACATGAATTTCATGGGGATTGAAACCCAATGGATTGATGTTCGTAATTATGTTAAAACTAACAACAACTACCGTGATGCGGAAGTGGATTGGGAATTGACTCAAAAAAATATTGCTAACAATATCAAAACTAAAATCCTGAATATTACTCAGGGATTCTTAGGTTCTGACGAAAATAACTTTACTACTACTTTAGGTCGTGAAGGTTCAGATTATACTGCTGCTATTTTTGCATATTGCTTAAATGCGGAAAGCGTTACTATTTGGAAAGACGTTCCGGGAGTTATGAATGCCGACCCAAGATATTTTGAAAACGCCAGTTTGTTAAACCAAATATCGTACCGTGAAGCAATCGAATTGGCTTTCTACGGAGCAACGGTTATTCACCCAAAAACGTTACAGCCATTACAAAAAAAGGAAATCCCTTTACACGTAAAATCTTTCATCAATCCATTGTTAAAAGGAACTGTTGTTAGCAAAGGAGCTACTTTAGAGCCATTCATGCCTTGCTTTATTGTAAAAAGAGAGCAATTGTTAATCTCTCTTTCTTCTATCGATTTTTCATTCATCATGGAAGAAAATATCAGTGAAATTTTTGGTTTATTCCATGAATTCAAAATTAAGGTAAACTTAATTCAGAACTCAGCAATTAGTTTTTCTGTATGTGTTGAGGATAAGTTTGGTAACTTTAAAGACTTGCTTGCTATTTTGTCTAAAAAATTCAAAGTGGGCTACAACGAAGATGTAACCTTATACACTATCAGACATTTTAACGATGCTGCTGCTCAAACAGTAGTGGAAGGAAAAACGGTATTGTTAAAACAATTAGGTACTGAAACTATGCAAATTGTTACTAAAGAAGGTTAATCTTTTTTTATTATACTTTTCTAAAAAGACACTGTTATTTAGCAGTGTCTTTTTTATTACATTAGGAAATAATAACTTAATAGTTTGATAATTCATAAGTCTGTTTACAAAAACTTTGTTTAAGTATTTTTATCAAAAATGATTAAACTATGAATTTAAACACACCAAGCAAAACCATTTTAGTAGCTCCGTTAAACTGGGGTTTAGGACACGCAACACGCTGCATTCCTATTATTAAAGCCTTACAGGACAATAATTTTATACCTATTATTGCCTCAGACGGCATTGCTTTGGACTTATTAAAAAAAGAATTTCCTTATTTAAAATTTCTCGAACTGCCTTCTTACCAGATAGAATATGCCAAAAACGGAAAATATTTTAAATGGAAACTACTCAAGAATTGTCCAAAAATGATTGAAGCCATTTTGGAAGAAAAAAAAATGGTAAAAAAATGGATTAAGAAATACGATATCGACGGCATCATTTCGGACAACCGACTTGGAGTTTTCAGTAAAAAAGTGCCTTCGGTATTTATCACGCACCAACTTAATGTAATGACCGGAAACACTACCTGGCTGAGCAGTATTTTACACCAAAACATCATACGAAAATATACCGAATGCTGGATTCCGGACACAGCAAGCACTCCCAATTTAGCCGGCGAGCTAAGTCATTTAAAAAACCATGATTTAAACATCAAATACATTGGTCCACTGAGTAGAATACAGCAGAAAAAAGTGGAAAAAAAATACGACTTGATGATTATACTTTCAGGACCTGAACCACAACGGGGAATGCTGGAAGAAAAATTAAAAAAAGAAATCACGCTTTACAATGGACAGATTCTTTTTATAAAGGGAGTCATAGAAAAAGAGCAAAAAAAGGAACAACTGGAGAATGTTACTTTTTACAATTTCATGCACAGCCGTCAACTCGAACAGTCTCTAAACGAAAGTGATATTATTCTTTGTCGTTCAGGATATACTTCGATTATGGATTTGGCCAAACTAAACAAAAAAGCCTTCTTTATCCCTACTCCTGGTCAATACGAACAATTATACCTTGCTAAAAAATTAAAAAAAGAAAATCTTGTCCCTTTTGCAACTCAGGATGATTTTTGTATTGAAAACCTAAGTGAAATTGATACTTATAAAGGACTCTCAGAAATAAAATCAAACATCAACTGGTCTGAAATTTTCAATGTTTTTTCATTAAACGAACACTAATCGACCAAAAAAATGGTCAATTAGTGCGTTTAAAGTGTTATCCTGTATAACCCCCGTTTACAGGATAACGAAACAAAAACTAACCTACTAACTAGCTACTTTATAGCAACAATTACAAATTCACTTCGTCTATTGGCTTGATGTTCTTCTTCAGTACACTCAACACCATCAGCACATTTATTAACTAATTGCGATTCACCATAACCTCTGGCTGTCAATCGGGAAGCGTCAATTCCGTTTTGAATCAACCAGGCTTTAGTGGCTGCGGCTCTTCTTTCCGATAATTTCCAGTTATACATTGCCGTGTTTCTACTATCGGTATGCGAACGAATATCAATTTTAATCGTTGGATTTTGAATCATTACATCTAAAATTTTAGATAATTCCAGAGCTGCATCTGCCCGGATATCCGATTTATTCAAATCGAAATAGATAATTTTTATACCAAATACTTTAGCAATATCATCTCCAACAGTTACTTTTTTCAAAGTTTTTTCTATGCTAACCGGAACAAAGGTTTTACCGGTATTACCAGCAATTGTTGTCGTAATCTCGTCGGTATTATAGGCTTCTTTTTCGGTTTTGATATAATATTTGGCTTCACATTCTACTTCTCCAAAATCAAATACTCCTTCACTATCAGTGGTAGCCGATTTCAACAATTGATAACTACTGCTAAACAAACTCACCTTAGCATTTGTAATCAATTGATTCGTTTCAACATCGGTTACTTTACCACCTAAAAACTGTTCGCAGGGATATTCTATCGATCTGTTTTCCTTAACCTTATAAATATCATCTCCTCCCAATCCGCCATCTCTGTTTGAAGTTACATAACCCATTTTAGTAGCGGGATTGATTAACAAACCAAAATCATCCTTGGAACTATTCAATGGTTCGCCCACATTTAAAACCTCTTTAAAACTTCCGTCCAGCCTTGCTTTTGCAACAAAAACATCCATTCCTCCTAAACCAGGATGTCCGTCAGAAGCAAAATAGAGTTCGTTTTTTTCGGTTATGAAAGGAAAAGTTTCTCTTCCTTCAGTATTAATAGTTTTACCTAAATTTTCCGGAGTACCAAAAGTTCCATCTTCATTTACACTTACTTTATAAATATCCGACTGCCCTATTGTTCCGGGCATATCAGAGGCAAAATACAAGGTCTTTTCGTCAAAACTCAAGGCCGGATGCGCCACACTGTAATTATCGCTATTAAAAGGTAATTCGGTTATATTTTCCCATTTTTCACCATTTAAAGTCGCTTTATAAATTTTCAATAAAGTAGTCTTATTAACATCGTTTCCTCGCTTACCGGCATTATAATTGTTTCGGGTAAAATATACCGTATTAGCATCCTTAGTAAAAACCGGAGTTGACTCGTGAAATTTGCTGTTCAAATTTTCGAATGCTCTTTTTACATTCCCAAGCATACCATCTGAATCTATATTGGATTGATACAAATTAGTAAAACCCTCTCCTGTCCATGGGTCCATGCGTTTTACAAAACTTCCGGTATCTCTGGCAGAAGTAAAGACCAGGTTTCCTTTGTAATAGGAACTGCCATAATCCGAATATTTAGAGTTGATTCCGGCATTTTCTATATTATATCTTCCTGAATTTTTCTTAATAATATCAAGATAATTTTTTTGAGTAGAAGCCAGTTTTGCTCTTAAATCATTACCGTTTTCCCTATTAAATTTAGCCATCATCTCATCTGCTTTCCCATACTCTTTAATGGATTTTAAAGATTGAGCAAATCGATAATAACATTCGGGAGTGACAATGGTTTCAGTCGCGAATAACTCTTTATAATATTTAGCTGCATTTTCTAAATCGCCACTGAAATAATACGCATTAGCCAATTTTAAAAGCATATCGGGAGATTTATAACCTCTTTCAAACATACGTTCATAGGTTTTTATCGCATCGATATAAGCAAATCTGTCATAATCTTTATCCGCTTTATTGTCTTTGGAACCAACTTGTGCCGAAAGTTGCAAAGCAAAAAAACCAAACAACAATATTAATATGTAGTCCTTTTTCATATAAGTAAAATTTATTTGTCATAGGTCATATATGTTATCGTCTTTTTAGTTATTGGTGTTCGCTAACGCAAACTTGTTGTTAGTGACGATTTCATAAGCCGTATTATTTAAAAGAATCTTGGAGTTATTATTCTTCTTTGAATATTAAACAATTCAAAACGTAAAAATATCTCGTGAGAACCTGAGTTGTAGTTTTCTAAACTGGTGGTATCAAAATCATAACTATAACCCACCAGCAATCCATCAGTAATTTGGATTCCCGCCATTGCTGTGGCTGCGGCACTCCAGCGATAAGCAAGTCCCAGTGAGACCTTATCCTGCAATAAAACATTGGCAGACAAATCGACTTGCAAGGGAGCTCCTGAAACTATTTTAGTCAAAATACTCGGCTTTAACTTCACCGATGGACTCAAATCAAACACATAACCACCCATCAAATAATAATGCAATCGATCTTTGACAGCTGCCGAAGCATTATCATCAAAATGTCTTACGTTTAAAAAATTAGGAATCGAAAAACCTAAATACAACTGATCCGAATGATAATAAACCCCTGCCCCAATATTAGGAGCAAACTCATTATCAATATTATTCTGAAACAAGGGATTGCCTGTATCGTATCGATTCAGTTTAGTGTAATCTACGTTTAACAAATCAGCCGAAACTTTGATTCCAAAAGACAGATCAAATTTCTCAGAGGTTGGAATTGTATAGGATAAATCCGCTCCGATATTACTTTGATCCCCCGCACCAATTTTGTCATTTACAAATGAAACTCCTATTCCTAACCTTGAATTCTGCAATGGAGAATGAATTGAAAATGCGTTTGTAGTAGGCGCTCCGTCTAATCCTACCCATTGTGTACGATGTAACCCAAAAATACTTGTCATACCACGACTACCGGCATACGCAGGATTAATTGTAATGGTATTATACATATAATGGGTGTATTGTGAATCTTGTTGTGCAAAACCAGACACCATGGCTAACAACAGCAGTAGTATTATAGAATTTGTTTTCATATACGTAAAATTTATTTATCAGAAGTCATAACAATCTGCTGACAGACAGCTATGGTATTTTGATTTCATACTCTTATTTTAATTTATTTCTAAAGAAACTTTCCTATCGGCAAACTGCTTTTAATCATTAATTAAATGCAGATAACCCGACTTATCATATCCTTTCCCTTCTACATCTACATATTTAAGCACATAGAAATAAGTTCCGTTTGGCAAACCTTTAGACTGACTTACTGTTGTTCTTCCTTCTGAAATCCCTCTAAACGCCTTATCAGCGTTATTGTAACCATCTACTTCAAACACTTTCACTCCCCAACGGTCAAATACCTGAACTGTATTATCTGGATAACAATCCAAACCTCGTATGTATAAAATCCTTTCATACACTGAGCCTACATTAGGAGAGACAGCATTAAATACTTCTACAACACAACCTTCAACACCTATTACAGTAGCATCGTCTTCTAATGGATTATCATCATCTGACAAATCCTGGACTACTACACCCAATGGACTGGTTCCAAATACCGTTGCCTGATTATGAACATTTCCAGCAATAATATCCTGCTGAGTAAGGGTGTAGGTAGCCGTAAAAGTGGTATTATCCATAGCTCCAATAGGCATACTAATAGTCCCCGAATTCATATCAAGACCAACCTTTGTATCCTGAATCCAGACATTAGACAAGGGTACATTACCCATATTCATAATAGTGTAAGTATATTTGATTGTCTCTCCAATTTGTGCCTGACCATCAAGATTTTCATCCTGAAACTCACCCTCTAACATTAATGCTATTTTTGGAGATTGAGCTAATGGCGTAATTGTACATGCTGGACAATCAGGATTAACCGGACAACTAACACAAGGTATCGGATCGGTTGATGTATTGGTCACTTTTGTCTCTTTAGGTGTTGTTGCCTCAACAAGAGCTAAATTATAAACCAAACCAGCATCAATATCTGCCTGAGTGATTGTATAAGTTGCCGTAAAAGCAGTGCTATTAGAAGTATTGTAAGCCAATGTTGGAATAGCATTACCCACTATTGCAACTTTTTCATCAGTTACAATTACATCATAAAGTGTTGTATTTCCGGTATTACGAACTACAAAAGTGTAATTAATTTGATCTCCTGCATTTGTTAGTCCATCATTATTTGTATCAACATACACACCGTCTTTAGTAACACTAATTGAAGGATTTGCTGTAATTTCAGTTATTGTTGGATTATCATTAGTAATTGTTGTACCCGATATATCTTCAACGTCATTCCCTTCCGGATCTTTGGCCACTACTAGAGCTGAGTTGGTTATTTCACCGGCATCAATATCTGCCTGTTTTAAAACATAAGTCCCAACAATAGTATTATTTGTAGCACCCGGAGCTATAGTCGCAATTGTTGATACAGGAATAGTCAAACCAACCATCGGATCAGTAACCACAACATTGGTCAAAGTCGTGTTTCCGGTATTTGTCACTCTGAAAGTATAAGTAATCACATCTCCTAAAACGCCTGTTCCTCCCACCACAGCGGTTTTTACCAAAGCAATAGCATCATTTTGTGTTACCGGAGTCTCGGTTGCATCATTATTATCAACTGCTGTTCCTGAAATATCAGTCACATCATTATTCTGTGGATCTTTAGCTGTTACTAAGGCTGAGTTCGTTACCCTTCCCGCATCAATATCAGCCTGAGTGATAGTGTAAGTTCCCGTGATACTTGTATTTGTGATTCCCGGTGCTAAACTGGCTATCGGACTTCCTGAAATCACTAAACCTGTCATTGGATCAGTAACCACAACATTTGTCAAAGTCGTGTTTCCGGTGTTTGTCACTCTGAAAGTATAAGTAATCACATCTCCTAAAACGCCTGTTCCTCCTACCACAGCAGTTTTCACTAAAGCAATAGCATCATTTTGTGTTACCGGAGTTTCGGTTGTATCATTAGTCGTTTCTGTAGTTCCTGAAATATCCGTCACGTTATTATCCTGTGGATCTTTGGCTGTTACTAAAGCTGAGTTCGTTACCCTTCCCGCATCAATATCTGCCTGAGTGATCGTGTAAGTTCCCGTGATGCTTGTGTTTGTAATTCCCGGTGCTAAACTGGCTATCGGGCTTCCTGAAATTATTAAACCTGTCATTGGATCAGTAACCACAACATTTGTCAAAGTCGTATTTCCGGTATTTGTCACTCTGAAAGTATAAGTAATCACATCTCCTAAAACGCCTGTTCCTCCTACCACAGCGGTTTTCACCAAAGCTATAGCATCATTTTGTGTTAGCGGAGTTTCAGTTGTGTCATTGGTTGTTTCAGTAGTACCTGAAATATCCGTCACATTATTATTCTGTGGATCTTTGGCTGTTACTAAAGCTGAGTTTGTTACTCTTCCGGCATCGATATCAGCCTGAGTAATGGTGTAAATTCCCGTGATACTTGTATTTGTAATTCCCGGTGCTAAACTGGCTATCGGACTTCCTGTGATAGTCAAACCAATCATTGGATCAGTAACCACAACATTGGTCAAAGTCGTATTTCCGGTATTTGTCACTCTGAAAGTATAAGTAATAACATCTCCTAAAACGCCTGTTCCTCCTACCACAGCGGTTTTAACCAAGGCGATAGCATCATTTTGTGTTACCGGAGTCTCGGTTGCATCATTATTATCAACTGCTGTTCCAGAGGTATCCGTTACGTTATTATTCTGTGGATCTTTGGCTGTTACTAAGGCTGAGTTCGTTACCCTTCCCGCATCAATATCAGCTTGCGTAATAGTGTAAGTTCCCGTGATGCTTGTATTTGTGATTCCCGGTGCTAAACTGGCTATCGGACTTCCTGAAATTACTAAACCTGTCATTGGATCAGTAACCACAACATTTGTCAAAGTCGTGTTTCCGGTATTTGTCACTCTGAAAGTATAAGTAATCACATCGCCTAAAACGCCTGTTCCTCCTACCACAGCAGTTTTCACTAAAGCAATAGCATCATTTTGTGTTACCGGAGTTTCAGTTGCATCATTATTATCAATTGCTGTTCCTGAGGTATCCGTTACGTTATTATTCTGTGGATCTTTAGCAGTTACTAATGCTGAGTTCGTTACTCTTCCGGCATCGATATCTGCCTGAGTAATGGTGTAAGTTCCCGTAATGCTTGTATTTGTAATTCCCGGTGCTAAACTGGCTATCGGGCTTCCTGAAATTACTAAACCTGTCATTGGATCAGTAACCACAATATCGGTCAAAGTCGTGTTTCCGGTATTCGTCACTCTGAAAGTATAAGTAATCACATCTCCTAAAACGCCTGTTCCTCCTACCACAGCGGTTTTTACCAAGGCAATAGCATCATTTTGTGTTACCGGAGTTTCGGTTGCATCATTGGTCGTTTCTGTAGTACCTGAAATATCCGTCACGTTATTATTCTGTGGGTCTTTGGCTGTTACTAAAGCTGAGTTCGTCACATTCCCCGCATCGATATCAGTTTGAGTAATGGTGTAAGTTCCCGTGATGCTTGTTGTAGCACCCGGAGCTAAACTGGCGATTGGATTACCTGTAATAATCAAACCGACCATAGGATCTGATACTAAAATATTTTTTAATGTTGTTGTACCAGTATTTTTTACTGTAAACGTATAAGTAATTACATCTCCCAAAACAGCTGTTCCTCCTACCGAAGCTGACTTGACTAAGGCAATCGATGAAGTTTGTGTAACAGGCGTTTCGGTGTTATCATTTGTTCCAATTGTAGTTCCTGAAATATCAGTTACATCGTTACTTAACGGATCTTTTGCAGTCACCAAAGCCGAGTTAACTACTTTTCCCGCATCAACATCTGCCTGAGTAATGGTGTAAGTTCCTGTTATAGTTGAATCAGTAACTCCCGGTGTTAAACTGGCAATTTGATTGACCGGTATTGTCAAACCAATCATTGGGTCGGTTACTACGATATCTGTTAAAGTTGTTGTCCCTGTATTGGTTACAGCAAAAGTATAAGTAATAACATCTCCTAAAATCCCTGTTCCTCCAACGGAAGCTGTTTTTACTAATGCGATTGTTGATCTTTGACCAACCGGAGTTTCTGTAGAGTCATCGGTAGCTATTGTAGTTCCTGAAATATCAGTCACATCATTATTCTGTGGATCTTTAGCTGTTACTAAAGCTGAGTTAGTTACCTTTCCGGCATCAACATCTGCCTGAGTGATAACATAAGTACCCGTAATACTTATATTAGTAGCACCGGGAGCTAAACTGGCAATTGGACTTCCTGTGATAATCAAACCAACCATTGGGTCAGTCACAGCAACATTAGTCAAAGTTGTTGTTCCGGTATTGGTTACCGCAAAAGTATAATTAATAGTATCTCCTACAGTCCCTGAACCTACAACACTTGCTGTTTTCACCAAAGCAATAGTTGAAACCTGATTTACCGGCGTTTCCGTGTTATCATCTGTACCCAATGTAGTTCCCGAAATATCAGTCACATTATTATTCTGTGGGTCTTTAGCTGTTACCAAAGCAGAGTTAGTTACCTTTCCGGCATCAACATCTGCCTGAGTAATAATATAAATTCCTTTAACAGTAGTATCAGTAACTCCTGGTGCCAAACTAGCTATAGGACTTCCTGAAATCACTAATCCTGTCATTGGATCAGTCACAGTAACATTAGTTAAAGTGGTGTTTCCGGTATTAGTTACAGCAAAAGTATAAGTAATAACATCTCCTATAGCCCCTGCTCCACTTACTACGGCTGTTTTAACCAATGCAATAGAATTTGTCTGAACTATTGGAGTAGCGGTACAATCAGTACAAGTCGGATTTACCGGACAGGTTGCACAAGGTGTCGGATCGGTAGAAGTCGCCGTAATAGTTATTCCTAAAATAGTTTGAGCCGTAACAGTCGCTAAATTATACACTACACCGGCATCAATATCAGCCTGAGTTATCGTATATGTAGCCGTATAAGAAGTAGTATCATTTGCACCCGGTGCCAAAGTTGCTATTGGGCTTCCGGTTACTGAGGCGTTATTATCTGTTATTGTTACATTAGTTAAGGTTTTATTACCTGTATTTGTAATAGTAAAAGTATAATCAACTCTGTCGCCTGCATTTACAATTCCGTCATTATTAGCATCTACATAAGTTCCATCTTTTGTCACTGAAATTGATGAAGAATTACAAGACAGATTTCCACTGCCTTCATCATCACTTTCAGAAGTATTGACAAATGCCCCATATACATCAATCGAGTTAATAACGCTTGCTACGGAATTTAAAGTCAGTTTAATTTCGTCAAAAGGTAAATTAGTTTTAAAACCAACATTATAAACTCCCGGAGTCGATCCTAAAACATCAATTCCTAAAAGAGATAAATCAGCCAATTGTCCCGCTGATCTTGCTTCCTGCAAAACACCATTGTTATAAGTGCTTATTATCATCGATTGCAATAAATTCACCTGTGCTAATGTTCCTAAATCTCTAATTACAAAACCTGCAAATGTTCCTTTAGGATAAGTAAACAAATGATCTTTTACCGCTACAGAACCTGAACCGACAACCCCTGCTATCAAAGTAATATTAGCAAAATCAGTTTCATCGGCAGTTAATAAATTATCCGTATCATTTACAGCACAAGCCACACAAGCCACTCCATCAATACCGGTATTATCTCCGTTTATTGTTACGGGAAAAGCCGGATTTGTCCAAAGATAATTTTGATTACAGGCTACAACAGGATCGCATAATCTTTGAAAAACGGCACTGTAAACTCTAACTTCTCCAAGATTTACTGCGACCAAATTTTGAAAAGTAATTTGGACTTCATCAAAAGGCATTGTAGCAACAAAACCAATTGTTTGTTTTCCTGTTCCTACTAACAAATCGGTCCCAACAGCCACTAATGGACCATTACCTGACTTTGTTTCCTGCTGAACACCATCTAAATAAGTAGTAACCCTTACAGCCCCCAAAGCATCAACATTAAGCAAGGCCGGATTTTCTATAGTATAACCCGTAAATGTTCCTACAGGATAATTGGTAATTTGGTCTTTAACCGATAGACTTCCAGTAGTTCCTACTCCTACCGATAAATTAACACTGGCATAATTACTAAGGTCTGAATCTGTTAAATTATCCTGATTAGTCACTGTACACAATGCACACACTAAACCATTAATTCCTGAATTGACATTATTAATATATACCGGATATGTTGGTGTATTTAAAGCTGTTTGCATATTGCACGGCAACTCCGGTCCGGCGCAAAATCGCTGAAAAACTGCCCCATACACTCTGGTAGTCCCCAGATTCAAACCTATTGTTTGATTAACGGATAGTTTTACTTCATCAAATGACTGATTAGCAACAAATCCTAATTTAAAACGTCCTCCCGAAGCAAGCAATGAAGCATTGGCAACCAAATTAGTCCCTGAAAATTGTTCTCTGAGCACCCCATCCAAATAAGTCGAAACCACGACATTTCCCAAAGCAGCGATACTCAAAAGATTCGAATTCTCGATTTCAATACCGGCATAAGTACCCGCCGGATAATCAGTAATCATCTCTTTTACAGCAATACTTCCCGAAGCCAGCAGCCCAACAGTTAAATTAATCGTTGCATAATCCGTATCACTGGAACTAATGGCATTTTCAACATCTGCAACACTTCCCACACTTACTCCTGACATTCCTGTATTAGCCTGACTGATAGCAACCGGATGAGTTGGCAAACTTAATTTAGTAATGGTATTACAATCTAAGGCAGGACCGGCACAATATTCTCTGATTACTGCGTGGTAAATATCAGTAGAACTCAACAAAGACACTCCTCCATCTAATACTATTTCAATTGCATCAAATGTTGCAGAAGTATTAAAACCTACAATATAATCTGTTGGACTGGACAGCAGTGTTAATCCTAATAAAGAAGCACCTGTCATTGTTTCGGTTAAAACGCCGTCATTATAAGTTCGTATCCTTATTCCGTTTAACAAATCCAAACTAAGCAGTCCTCCACCAGGAGCAATTTTAAATCCGGCAAATGTTCCCGCAGCATACGTTGAATTCCCATCAGTTACACGCAACGAATGATTAGTGCCTACACTTAAAACTCCAAAACTTGCCGTAGCAAAATCGGTTAAACTTGCATTGATTAAACGGCTTTCATTAAATATTCCGCAACCTAAAAGCGAAGTACAAACACCACTGGTATTAGTACTTACTGATAAATCATCAAAATTAGCCAAAACAAAAGGAGTTGGAGTTACAGCATTACATTGTCCGTAAGAATTGAAAGACACTATAAATAAAGCAGTAAACAATAATAACTGATTACAAATGCTTTCGAACAATCCTGTTTTAATAGTATTCTTATTAAATAAATCAAGGTAATTATTTCTCATAATCTAAAGATTTTTGAATTTGATTTAAATCAACATTAGGGTTTAATTTTGAGTAATGGACACTCAAAAAGAGAATTAAACCCAACAGCAGTAACGATTCATTTACAAAAATAAAATATTGATTATGGAAAATATCAGAAAATACGTTGATATAAAACGATACGTAAGTAAAATAAAAACTACAAAAAAATTGATAAAATTCTATCTCAAAACCGATTTATTCTTACAAAAATAACAACACTATATTTGATATATTTGTATGAAACTATAATCTGATTAAGATAAAATAATCTTCAACATCTTAGCAATTCTCACATAGCAACAAAAGTTTTAATAAACCTGAATAGTTAACCATTTGAAACAATCCAAAAGAAATACAATTACTTTTATAGCTCTTATATTAACCGCCTGTTCTATGCTGATCGTGATTAATTTTTATACCATAAAAACTTTATCAGCAACCAGAGCTTATGTAAACGGAGAATCCCGCTATTCAAAAGGGCACAATGTGGCTACGCGCAATTTGATAAACTATCTTTATACTAAAGAAGAAGAATACTGGACAAAATTCAAATCAAACATCAGTATCCCATTAGGAGATAAAAAAGCGAGAATAGCTCTCGTTAATCAATTAGATTCCGAAACCATTAAACAAGGTTTTAGGGAAGGCAAAAATCATGAAGAAGACTTAAACGACATGATTTGGCTCTTTAACAATTTTAAAAATATCTGGTTTTTAAAAAATGCCATTGCCGAATGGAAAGTGGGCGATTCCTTAAATACCGAACTCAGTAAAATCGGGCTTAAAGTAAAACAAAAATTAGACCGCAATGAGTTAGACCACAATGCTAAGATTAAAACACTCCTGGAACTGGACGATATCAATAAAAAAATCGGACAAAGCGAAGAACGTTTTTCAAATCTCCTGGGAGACGGAACCCGCAAAACGAACTATTACCTTTTATTGACTAATATCTTTTTTATTTGTGTAATCATAGGTTGTATTAGCATCTACTACAGCACAATGCTTCAAAAAATACTGAAATCAAAACAAGAGTTAAAACAACAAAAAGAGCAACTGGAAGCTATTATAAAGGATTTAGAAAAAACAAAACAGGATTTACATACCGAAATTATTCAGCACAAAAAGATTATTGGCACCATAAGTCACGACATAAGAAGTCCGCTAAAATACATCCAACTCATTGCAAAACACCTGAGCAGCAGCACTAAAAAAGCAAAAAACAGCATTACATATAAATATGCTGATTCTATTTACAAATCATCTTCACAACTCTACGATTTTACCAAAACACTTATTGAATATTCTAAAATATACATTGAGGACAAAGATTACAATCAGAACTACTATTCAGTATATGAATTAATTGAAAACAAAAAGAATTTCTTTGAAGAAATAGCCTTAAACAATGATACCAAAATTATAAATAACACTAAAAACACTCTAAAATCAAATATAAACATCAGGATTATTTCCATCATCATCCACAATCTGATAGATAATGCAGTAAAAAATACCCAATCGGGAATTATAGAAATTGGAGCCAGGGCAAATACTGAAAAAATATGCTATTGGATCAAAGACACAGGAACCGGAATGAGTCCGGATATCATTGATTATTACACCAAATTATTCCAAAACAGAGACCCTGAAAAACTCATTTTAAGCACCTATGGTATTGGCTTACACCTCGTACTGGAATTACTAATAATCCTTAAAGGAAATATCACCTTTTCAAATCCTAATAACGAAGGAACAACCGTAACTATAGACATTAATCTAAAAGAAAATTTTTAATCTAAAATAGTAAAATCATGCAAAAAGAAATTCTTATCGTTGATGACCACCTAGTTGTAAGAACAGGTGTTTCAATAATTTTAGAAGAAAAAATTAAAAACGTTGTCATTTCAACAAAGGATAATTACAGCGAAACATTAGATTTTTTAAAAAAGAAAAAAATAGATTTAATCATACTGGACATCAACATTCCGGGAGGAAGAAACACCGCTATGATAGAAGAAATCAAAAACATCCAACCCGATGTTAAAATACTTATTTTTTCAGTTTATGAAGAAGAAACACACGCCTGCCCTTACATTATTGCCGGAGCCAATGGATATCTCAATAAACTAAGCGACAAAAAAATGCTGGTTAACGCAATTGACACCATTTTAAAAACAGGAAATTATTTAACCCCTAATATTGTAAACGAACTGGTAAAAGCTTCTACAAATAAAACAAGTACTGATCCCTTAGAAAAACTCTCAAAACGAGAAAGAGAAATATCAGAGTTATTAGTTAAAGGCGATGGAAACATAGAAATCGCTAACAAACTAAGCATTCAACTCACCACCGTAAGTACCCATAAAAATAAAATATTCAACAAACTTAACATCAAAAATATTGTTGAACTCATTGGCCTTTTCAACAAAACAAACGGAATAAATATTTGACAAAACGTTTATAGCACAAAAAAAGCCGGCTTTTTCAAATCAAAAAAACCAGCTTTTTTCATTAAAACATTCGATTACTATTATTGCTTGTCATCAAATTTTTCATGTTTGATAATCTTTGCTTTAATCATAAAATGAACATGCTCAGCAATATTAGTACAATGTTCTGAAACGCGTTCCAAATGTTTTAAAACCATCACCAAATTCATTCCTGAAACTACTGCCTTAGAATTTGATTTCATCTCGTTCATCAAATTATGAATGGTATCGTCTGTGCCTTTTTTAATGCTGTTATTTAAAACAAAAATTTCTCCGATAGTCGTTTCGCTTCGGTCTAAGAAACATTGATTCATTTTGATGGTAATTTCCTCAACCTGTTTTGCCAATTCGGCCACGTTGAATTTTACAATCAAATCATGTTTATCCTTAATATTCTTTGAATTTTTGATAACACTCATTGCCAAATCGCCAATTCGTTCAATCTCATTACTAATTTGCATCGAAGCCATGATAAAACGCAAATCAGAAGCTACGGGTTGTTGCAGAGCAAAAATAGTTTGACAAATTTCATCGATTTTGACATCTAATTTATCTATTTTCTCTTCATTTTTTTTCACCTCTTTCTTCTCGGCCATAGGCTCAGAAAGCAAAGCTTTTACCGCTTCAATCAATTGATTTTCGGCAAGATTACCTATCTTGATAATTACATTTTTAAGTTTCTCTAATTCTATTTCGAAGTGTGATGCCATTTTTTAAAATTTAAAGTTATCCGATTACAAATTGGGTACAAATATCAACCAAATCTTCCCGTTATATAATCCTCCGTTTGCTGTATTGCCGGTTTGGTAAAAATAGTTTTTGTCTTATCACATTCGATTAATTTTCCCATATAGAAAAAAGCCGTATTGTCACTCACACGGGCTGCCTGCTGCATATTATGTGTTACAATAACAATCGTATATTTCTTTTTTAATTCGTGTACTAATTCTTCAACTTTCGAAGTCGAAATAGGATCTAATGCCGAAGTAGGTTCGTCCATCAGTAAAACCGATGGCTGAATGGCTAAAGCTCTGGCAATACACAAACGCTGTTGTTGTCCTCCGGAAAGTTCAAATGCCGATTTTTTCAACTTATCTTTTACCTCATCCCATAAAGCAACCTGCTCAATAGAGGTAATGACTCTTTCTTCAATGATATTTTTATCTTCAACTCCATTAACTCTTAAACCGTAAGCTACATTTTCGTAAATGGTTTTTGGAAAAGGATTGGGTTTTTGAAAAACCATACCCACATTCTTTCTCAAATCATCCACATTAGTATTTTTTTGATAAATATCCTTTTGGTCAATTAAAATACTTCCTTCCATTCGGGTATTATCAATCAAATCATTCATTCGATTTAATAAACGCAAATAAGTTGACTTCCCACATCCAGAAGGACCAATAAGTGCGGTAACAGTATTCTCTTTCATAGACAACGAAATATCGTGCAAGGCCTGGGTTTCTCCGTAAAAGAAGTTTACGTTTTTAGATTCTATTTTGTGCATTTTAATTCATTTTAACTTTCTTTCCATAATATTTGCGAAGTGCATTCGCTAATAAATTAGAAATTAATACAATAATAATTAATATAAGTGCTGTACCATAAGCCATTGCTCTGGATTTTTCAATATTAGTCCCACTGGTAGCAATTACATATAAATGATACGGCAAAGCCATTGCCTGATCAAAAATAGATGAAGGTAACTTAGGCAAAAAATAAGCCGCTACGGTAAATAAAATAGGAGCCGTTTCGCCGGAAACCCTTCCGATAGAAAGAATCAATCCGGTAATAATATTAGGAAAAGCGATTGGCAAAACTACTTTACTGGTAGTTTGCCATTTTGAAGCTCCCAAACCTAAACTAGCGTGTCTAAAAGTAGAATCGACAGCTTTCAAAGATTCTTCGGTAGTTCTAATTACTACAGGAAGTACAAGTAATCCTAACGTTAACCCACCTGCTAAAATCGAATCGCCAAAACCCAGTTTATTTACAAATAATGACATTCCGAATAATCCAAAAACAATCGATGGAACTCCTGCCAGATTATTGGTCATTTGTTTAATAATCTTTTTAATCCAGCCGTCTTTTACATATTCGTTCATATAAATTGCGGCAAAAACACCCACCGGAAAAGCAAAAATCATACTGGCCAAAACCAAACAAAGTGTTCCTATTATGGCAGGATAAATTCCGCCCTCGGTCATTCCGTTACTTGGCATTGCCGTGATAAATTCCCAACTAATTACGCCAATTCCTTTTACTACTATAAATGCCAGAATAACAAATAAAAGGGCTACAATAGCATAACTTATGGCTGTAAAAATCCCAAAAGCAATATTTTGGCTGATTCTCTTTTTACGGGCTAATTTATTTTGTGATTTCATTATTATTGTTTTTTGTGTGCTTTTCTGTTAGTCACTAATTCGACTAACATATTAATCCCAAATGTGATTAAGAATAAAATACAACCCAGCGCAAATAAGGCTTCGTAATGCAAACCACCGTTAGGTGCTTCGCCTAATTCAGCAGCAATAGTTGCAGGAATGGTTCGCACCGGAGCTAAAAGTGTATTGGGTATTACAGCAGCATTTCCGGTAACCATTAATACCGCCATTGTTTCGCCTATTGCTCTACCAATTCCTAAAATCGCTCCCGCAGTAATTCCCGAGGCCGAATAAGGCATTACCACTTTATAAATTGTTTGCCATTTAGAAGCTCCCAAAGCCAAACTAGCTTCTTTCATAGCTCTCGGCGTATTGCGCATAGCATCTTCTGAAATGGTAATAATAGTAGGCAAGGCCATAATGGCTAACACCACACTTCCTGCTAATCCGGTTTCGCCCACAGGCAAATGAAACATTTCCTGAATTAAAGGAACAATCACCACCAGCCCAAAAAAACCATACACTACCGATGGAATTCCGGCTAATAATTCGATTAAAGGTTTTAATAAACTTCGGGTTCTTTTTTGTGCAATTTCACTAAGGTAAATTGCTGCTGCTAATCCGATAGGCAATGCCAATAAAATAGCTCCAAAACTCACCCATAAAGTTCCGTAAATCAAAGGCTTAACTCCCATTTGAGCAATGGGTTGGGCTGTAGGAAACCATTCTTCTCCCGATAAAAATTCCCAAACCTTAACTTTATCAATATCTAATTCTTTTCCACTGAATTTATCCGACTTGTATTTATCTGAAAAAAAGGCGATTATTCCGGGTTGTTTCTGAATCAGTTCATTAATTTTTTCCGGAAAATGCTCAAAATTAGCTCCTAATTCTTCTTCAGTATAATATTCGGTAATATCACTGGTTCTGAATAAAACAATCGGCCTGTTCTCTCCTCCGAGTTGATTCCAATTGGTTATTTTTTTATCAAAAACATCTTTCACTTGCGAAGGTTGAAGCGTCTTAACCTTATTAGTTGCATTGACCACTAACAAATAACCGTCATCAATGGGTTTTCTATTAAAAACTCCAGCTCCTTCAATAAATAGAAAAAAAACAATCAAAACTACAGTAATACTTGTGGCTGCACCACTGAGCATTAAAACGGATTCGATTAGCTTCTCTTTCAGCTGTTTAAAATTTGTTTTCAAATCGGTATCTTTTATTTTTTTTGCAAAACTACAGCAGTCCTAAAGATAGAATGTTCGGTAGTTGTTATGATTAAGTTAACTTAATGTTAAGGAAACGTATTCTAAAAAAGTATAAAAAAAGGCTACCGTAAACGATAACCTTTCAAGAATTTATAATAACCCGAAATGATTATTTTAAAGGAATATAACCAATATCTGAAACTGTTTTTTGTCCTGCATCTGAAAGTGCATAATCAACAATTGACTTTACTTTAGCTGCATTTGTTTTGTCAAACATATAAAACAACGGTCTTGAAATTGGGTAGCTTTTATCTTTAGCACTTGCTACAGATGGTTCAACAAATGTTTTCCCCTGATCGTAAGAAACCGCCAGTTGTTTAACTTCTTTAGTTTCATAAGCCAAACCTATATAACCAATTGCTCCTTTTGTCTGACCTACAGCCTGAACAATTGCTCCTGTAGCCGGTAAACTTAATACATCAGTTGCATAGTTTTTCTTGGCCATCACTTCTTCTTTAAAAAACTCATAAGTTCCTGAAGAAGACTCTCTTGAATAAGCTACAATTTTCTCATCGGCACCACCTACTTCTTTCCAGTTTTTAATTGCTCCCGTAAAAATTCCTTCTAATTGCTCACGAGTTAATTTAGAAACTCCATTTGCCGGATTAACAATTACTGTTAGAGCATCAAAAGCAATTACTACTTCTTCAATCTCTTTTTTAGCTTCTGAGAATTTCAATTTCTCTTCTGTTTTTAAATCTCTTGAAGCCATTGCAATATCAGTAGTTCCATCAATTAGAGCAGTAATCCCTACTCCTGAACCGCCACCTACTACAGTAACACTGATGTTTTTGTCTGATTTCATTAAATCCTCAGCTTCTTTTTGAGCCAATGGCAAAACAGTATCACTTCCTTTTATAGTTACCGAAACAGCTGCTGCATTATCTTCAGAAGCTTTGTCTTCTGTTTTAGCCTTACCACAACTTAACATACCTATTAAAGGTAAAATCAAAAATAATTTTGTTTTTTTCATTTTGTTTTAAATTAATTGTTGCAAAAGTAAATCCTCAATATTAAGCCTGTGTTAATTCATTATTAAGCAATCAGACGCTTTCTTTTCAAGGAAAAACTACTTTTAAATTTGTTTATAAGATGAATTAAAAATTAAACTGTGCTTGTAATCGTAATAAATTACCGCGTTGTCTGTTATTAGGCAATGCACTGTCTTCAAAAGTACGGTCGGCAATTACCCATTCGGCAACTAATTCAAATGCTTTGAAAGGCTGCCACTCTAAACCTAATTCGTAATCTCTCACTACATAACTTCTGGCATCTTTTTCAAATTTCTTTCCTCCATCGTAGTACTGAAATTTTGCAAAAGGATAAATTAACTGATGTTTAGGTAAATCTAATTTATAGTTCAGGGTTACATAACCACCTTCTAAATGAGACACATCCACTGTATTGGTTGTCTTGTTGTAGCGAGGTCCTTTACCAATGTTGTATTCTGCCTGAATCCCGAATGGTTTTGGATACAAAATAAAAGAAGCAGCCACACGTTGATCTAAGGTATTTTGTTTGTTAGCAGTTGTTACTCCGGTTGAAAGTTCGCTTCCAAAAGCCCATTTTCCTGTATAAGCCTGGATTCCCGGTTCGATAATTTGATTTCCAACTACAAAAGGATAACTCAATCTTGTTACTACATGCAGATTTCTATTCGCTTCTGATTTATTAGCCGTTTGACCGTTGTAAGCTCCAAAAGCAAATACTCCATAATCTCCGGAACCTTTATAACCTTCACTCACTAACATTGCAAAACGCTCTCTGACAGCTGCCGGTGCCCAATAGAAAAAAGCTCCTAAATCACGTTCATTAACCACCGCACTATTCAAACCGTCATTACGGTCTAATGTCAATCGGTTTTGACTGGATTGCATATTTTCAAAACCATAAGGCACTTTACTTTGTCCAATTCGAACTCTAAATTCTCTTTTTTTATCAAATGACAAGTCAAAATAAGCATCTCTTAACTGAGCAAAATGATTCACTCCTGAAGCAGGAGAACTGGCAAAATCCGGCTGAATATAAATATAAACATTAGGATGAATTTGCCCCGAAAATACTAAACGGGCACGTCTTAGAAAGAAACCATTGTTTGATTTTGCATCCGGAGCAGTCGAGGTTGTTCCCCAGGATTTATCACATTGATCACAAGCAACCTTATCATTTGTTGACAACAGACCATTGTATCTTACCTGCACATAACCTCTTAAACCAATTTTATCATACCAATGTTCTTTTTTTTCTGTTTTTTCCGGTTTATCAGTAAGCGTTGGTTTTTCCTGCTCGCTCTGTTTTTGCTTATTAGCCGAATTAATAGAATCTAAAATACGAACCACTTCTTTTTTAATCTCGTCTTTCTTTACATCTTGCGCATTCATTAACGACGAAACTAACAGTAAACCTGTAAATAAAAATCTTTTCATTTTAAGTATAAATCAATATTACATTATTTTAATGCAAAACTAATATTAAACTTCATCCCGAATATTAAGTCAGCGTTACCATTAAGAAAATATATAGTAAACATTTGTTTACATTGAACTTTGTTAAATGAAAGAAAATCAGTAATATTTAAAAAAAACACCAGTAAAAACAAGACTTAACGGCTGTATATTTTGTTAACATTAACTTAACATTGAAAAAATCATAGGTTTTCAGATCTTCCAAAAAAGCGGTTTTGGTCTTATTTTTGGTATAAAACAAAAAAGGTGTCGTTGCACAAACAACGACACCTTTTATTATGATTTTTTTTAACGCTATTCCATCAACAGCTCTTTTTCCTTCTTTTTCTTCTTGGCTTTTTCGATGGTAAACGAAAATTCAGAACCAATTCCGAATTCACTTTCTACATAAATCTTTTCTTTATGTGCTTCGATAATGTGTTTCACAATGGCCAAGCCCAAGCCTGATCCTCCCTCGGCTCTGGAACCGCTTTTGTTCACACGATAAAAACGCTCAAAGAGTCTTGGAATATTTTGCTTTTCAATTCCTTCACCATCATCACTTATTCTGACTAAGACTTTTTCTTTGGTTAAATTCACTACGGCAATTTCGGTAGTTCCTTCTTTTTTACCATACTTAATCGAATTGACAATCAGGTTTTCGATTACCTGCTGGATTCGGTCTTTATCAGCCTTAACAAAATTGGGTTGGATATTTTCGTTTTCAAAAACCAAATTAATTTTTTTCTTGTCGGCTTTCATTTCCAGCAAGTCAAAAACATTTCGGATTAACTCAACAATATCAAACTCGGTTATTTCTAAATTCAAATCCCCTGATTCGAGTTTGGTAATCATATCCAAATCTTCTACTATATATATAAGTCGCTCTACTCCTTTATCGGCACGTTTTAAATATTTTTTTCGAATGGCTTTATCTTCCATTGCTCCATCAAGCAACGTAGAAATATATCCCTGCACGGTAAACAATGGTGTTTTTAGTTCATGCGAAATATTCCCTAAGAACTCTCTTCGGTATTCTTCACGCACCTGAAGCATTTCGATTTCCAACTTTTTATCGGTTGCAAACTTCTTAACTTCCCGGGTCAGCGTTTCCATATCGGTAGTAATAGGCTGATTGATCAGGGTACTGGATTCCAATAGTGAAACATCATCGTAGATTTTTTTAACTCTTCGGTAGATAAAACGCTCCACACGATATTGCAACACCAAAAACGAAAAGAGATAAATAGCAAAAACAAAAATTATCCCAAAAAGAAACAAAGTTTTTGTAGTGGTATTAAAAATTATCATTGCCAGGAAAAGAACAAAAGCCGTAGAAAAAAGACTGATGTAAAATGCCGATTTGATGGCAAACTTGTATGTTTTTTTAAAGCTAATTTTCATTTATTAATCTTTTTTAAATAATAACAATCCTATCTTCCTTTTCACCATCTAAGTCACATAAGTTTTTTTGTTTTTGGCTTATTACAAAAATATAACTTTAAAACAAGAGCATATAAGCCCGAAGAACAAAAAGAAAATTACTATAACCTCAAATTGTTATAGTACCAAATAAAAATATTCTAATTACCAGACTACCACTTAAATGAACTTCTTTATAAAAAGAAAAAAGTCTAACTAATAACATCATTAGTTAAACTTATATATCTTATATGGTTATAACAAATATTATTTCATTCATATACTATATGTTTTTTTTGAAAAATTATACTTCAAATTTATAACCTACTCCTTTGATGGTTTTAAAAAGATCATCGCCTATTTTTTCACGCAATTTTCTAATGTGAACATCTATGGTTCTTCCGCCTACCACTACTTCATTACCCCAAACTTTATCGAGAATCTCATCTCTTTTAAATACTTTTCCGGGTTTTGAAGCCAAAAGGTAAAACAATTCAAACTCTTTTCTGGGCAAAGCAATCTCCACATCGTCTTTGATAATCTTATATTCTTCACGATTAATTTCGATTCCGCCCACATTTAGCGTTTCACTGTCCTGTCCGCCTGCTTCTTTCAATCTGCGTAATAAAGCTTTTACTTTACTTACTAATAACTTTGGCTTAATCGGCTTAGTGATATAATCATCGGCTCCGGCATCAAAACCGGCTACCTGAGAGTAATCTTCGCTTCTTGCCGTCAGGAAAGTAATAATCACTTCACTTAATTCAGGAATGTTTCTAATATTCTCGCAGGCCTCCATGCCGTCCATTTCCGGCATCATTACGTCCATGATTATTAAATCAGGTAATTCCTTTTTGGCTTTGGCAATTGCCTCTCTTCCATTAGAAGCCGTAACAATCTGATAACCCTCCTGAGCTAAATTGTATCCTACAATTTCTAAAATATCCGGTTCGTCATCAACCAGTAAAATCTTTGTGTTTTTCTTTTTCATAGCTAGCAAATTTTCTTTTGCGATGGTAAATGTACTAATAAAAAAACAGCATAAAAGTTGTGTTAACCGTAATTTAAAGAGATAACGATTTGATAATATTAGAACAACATAATCATAACAACCGATTAACAACAACTTTACAAAGCCGACATTACTTTGCAAAAAATTTAATCAAATTATGAAACTTAGATTATTCATTCTAACGCTTTTTATTACAACAATTAGCTTTGCTCAGAGTAAAGGTACAATTTCAGGAGTAATAACAGACAAAAATTCCAACAATGAAACACTGCCTTTTGCAACTGTGCTTATAAAAGGAACTAAAATTAACACTACTACCGATATTGATGGAAAATACACAATTAATATCGCACCGGGAAGCTACACTGTTCAATTTAGCTTTGTAGGATATGAAACTAAAGAAGTTGCTGTAAAAGTAACCGAAGGAGCTAAAATAACACTGAACCAGACACTTTCTTCTGGCGGTTATACACTTAAAGATGTCGTAATTACCGGTACCAGAAACAGACAAAAAGAAACAGCTCTGTTATTAGAACAAAAAAATGCCGTAGAGATTAAACAATCAATCGGCGCACAGGAAATGTCCAGAAAAGGTGTTAGCGATGTGGAAGCAGGGTTAACTAAAGTAACCGGAATTACCAAAGTAGAATCCCGCGGATTATTTGTACGTGGATTAGAAGACCGATACAACAATCTACAAGTAAATGACTTGGCTGTTCCCTCAAACAGCCCTTTTAAGAAAATCATTCCTTTGGATTTATTCCCAACAGATATTGTAGGCTACATGGATGTTTTTAAAACTTTCAATCCAAATATTTATGGTGATTTTGCCGGTGCAACAATTGACATCCACACATCACAACCTACAAACAGCTATACTAAATTAAGCTATGGTGTTGGATATACTACTAATAACAATATGAGTGATTTTCTACTTTCTTCAGATGCCGACAACACAAAGAGTTTCTTTGGATTTGGAGGACAAGAAAGACAATTACCAACAGAATTTGGTAAGATTCCAAACGGACAGATTAATAACAATTTTGAATCGACCTGGAATGTAAAAAAAATAAAATCTCCTTTAAACACCAGTTTTGGAGTTACTCATGCTGATAATTTTACATTAGGAAAAAACAGTAATCAATTAAAATATATCTTAGGCGTTAATTTTGACAACAAATACCAAATTAGAGAAGGCGCCGACAGGTTTTTTGCAATTGGACAAGGAGAATATGACAACAATTTAAATCGTTCCCAATACAAATTCTTAACTCAGGCATCTGCTTTACTTGGACTGGAATACAAAACGGAACGTTTAAAATTATCCACAACCTCATTGTTTTTAAAATCAACCGAAAATCAAATTCAGGATCAGGTTGGTTACACCAGAAATGCCAAAGACAATCCAAATGAAATTATCCGTTTAAATCAATATGACGAATCTAACTTTTTTACAAATCAATTAAAATCAGAATATAAATTGACTGAAGATGGTAATCACCTTGTTAAAGGAGGACTATCATACACCAGAACAAAATACAATCAGCCTGACAGAAAATTCATCAATGGAGTTCTTTTAAATGAGAATGAAGTAGAAACACGTTATGGAAGCAACCACCTTATCAGACAGTTTTTAGACGTTGAAAACAACTTTCATTTATCCGGATTTTTTGAATACCAATACTTATTTGGAAAAGACGAAGAACGAAAAAATAAATTATCTGCCGGATACAATGGCTATGCTGAATACATGACAACGTCTTACCGTTTTATTTCCGGAATTCCAAACGGTTCACAACCTGCCAACATTGTAAACTTAAACAATATTGATAGTTCAATCCAAGATGATATTGCCAATAATAACTTATCATTTACAGAAAGCACTAACGGAGAATACAAAACTAAACTGAACAACAGAGTTGATGGTGTTTATGCTAATTTACTGTTTCATGTAGGTGAAAAACTTGAGATAAACACTGGTTTACGTGCTGAAAACACCATTCGTGATTTAAAATACCGATTGATTTTTGACCCAATCGGATCTGCATACAGAACAAATCTAACGGAAAAATTAGACCTCTTACCTTCGTTAAACATCAAATATTTAGTTAACGAAAACAGCAATATCCGTTTTGCAGCAAGCAGAACAATTACAAGACCTGTTTTGTTTGAAACACTTCCAATGACATACATTAGTGCAGACGGAACATCGGAAAGAGGAAATGAAAACCTAAAAAATTCCACAAATACAAATGTGGATTTGAAATATGAAATTTTCCCAACTAAAAACGAACTGTTTGCAGTTACATTATTCGGGAAACATATTCAAGACCCTATCGAGCGTTCCTTTGATAATTTTGGTGGTGGTTCAGGAAGACAAGTTGCTTATTACAACAACAAGACAGCTTCTATCTTTGGTGCTGAATTCGAGGTAATTATCGAACTAAGCAGATTATCCGAACAATTAGAAGGATTATCTTTTGGAGCTAACACATCAATCATGCACACAGAGGCGGTTGCTGATACAAATAGAGGATCTTATTTTGATACTTTTGAAAAAAGACAATTACAGGGAGCTTCAAACTGGTTAGTAAATGCCGATTTAAAATATGCGTTTGAATTCAATAGTGAATGGAAAAATACTGCAACTTTAGTTTACGGAGTATATGGAGACAGGATTTACGCAGTAGGTATTGCAGGACAAGATAATGAATACGAAAAAGCATTCCATAAACTAGACTTTATCTGGGGACAAAACATCAATAAAAAATGGGATATTAAGTTTAGTGTAAATAACATCTTAAACCCTTACTACAAAAGAGTTTTAGGTAGTGATAATAAAATTCCAATCCTGGAATCTTCATTAACCTTACAAGAATACAAAAGAGGAACAGGATTTTCAACCAGCATTTCTTATACATTCTAACAATAACAAAAAACCATCCTTTCGGGTGGTTTTTTGTTTACACTAAAGCAACATTAAGATTACAATTAATCGAAATATAATAACCGTTTCGTAAACTTTAGAAAACACCTAAAAAATGTCTCCGACATACATTTGTAAAAAAATATTAAAACAATCAATCATGAAAAAATTAGCATTAAGCTTATCAATCTTAGCAGCTTTATTCACAAGTTGTTCAACTAATGACGATGAAGGAACGATTCAACCTGTTGAAGGTGAATTAACCGGAGCAATTACAACAAACAAAACTATTGCTTATGGAAACTACACTATTAAAGGTATTGTAACTATTGAGAGCGGAGTTACTGTTACTTTTGACGCAGGTTCAACAGTTACAGCAAATGCTGCTGATGGTGTTGATGCACTAGTAGTTAAAAATGGCGGAAAATTAATCATGAACGGAACTGCTACTCAACCTATCGTTTTAACAGAACAATCAAAAGTTGCCGGTTCATGGGGTGGCATTATCATGTATGGTGATGCTCCAATCAGAGGTGCCGGTGATACTGCATCAAAAACATCTGAGGATGGATTAAATTACACTTACGGAGGAACAAATTCAGCTCACAATGGTGGAACTTTAAGATATGTAAGAGTAGAATATGCCGGTAAAAAAATCACAGACGGAACAAGTGAAATGAATGCGTTTTCTTTCTATTCTGTAGGTTCAGGAACTACATTAGACCATTTAGTTGCTTACAAAGGTGCCGATGACGGATTTGAATTTTACGGAGGAACTGTTAGTGCAACTAACCTAATTTCTTACGGAAACTTTGATGATTCTTTTGACTGGCAAGACGGATGGAGAGGACAAAACAACTCCAACTGGTTAGCAATTCAAGTAGGTACAGGAAACTTCGGAATGGAAATTGAAGCTTCTAACAACAATAATACTTACTGGCCGGTAATAGCTAATATTACATTAAAAAGAACAGCCGGAACACAAACAGAAGGTGGTTCTTCTGCTGCTGAGTACGATGCAATCCAGTTCAAAAAAGAAGGAAATGGAGAATTTTCAAACGTTGTTATATCCGGATACACAACTACTGGAGCAACTGCTGTAAGAATCCAAGATGTAACTACAAACACAAATCAAGTTAATGGAAGTAAAATTAAATTAACTAACGTTAAAATTAATGATGGTACTACTCAATTTGCCGGAGCTGGTACGTTAAATCCAGTTTTCCCAACAGGACAATTTGTAACAAGTACAACAGCAACCGGAGCTTCTCTAACAGCTGGAAGCTGGGCAAGTGTTGATGGTACTAATTTATTAGGAAACTAAGCAGTATAACAACCTTATCATTTTCAAAAACATCCTGATTATCAGGATGTTTTTTTTTGGCATACTATTTGATTTTTTGTATATTTACTACACAAAATCAAGCTGATGAAAAAAAACTACTTTTATAGTATCCTTTTAATGGTTTTTTTCTGCTCCCTAAGCACTGTTGCTCAGGAGAATAAGCAGCAAAATAACCTGAGCGCCCCCTCAGTTATTGAGGGCTTGAATTTGTACCCTAATCCCGTAAGCGGCGGTCGAGTGAACATTACCACTAAAAACGATGGCGAAAAAGAAATCATCATTTTTGACTTACTGGGAAAAAAAGTACTTCAAACCCACCTTAACTCCAGAGAGCTGAATGTATCCAGCCTAATGCCTGGTGTTTATATCATCAAGATAAACGAAGAAAACGCTTCGGCAACACGAAAACTCATCATTAGATAATTAATCTTAAAATAGTAAAAAGCTTCAAATTCAACCTTTGAAGCTTTTTTTATGCCAAAGAAAAAACTTTAAATTCATACCTTTGCCAAAAAAAATTCTTGATTACAGCTACCGATATATTTACCATTTCCAATCAAAAGCAATTTGAAAAAATAGCCTTAAAAGTGTTTCGTTTTCAACATGAAAACAATCTGGTATATCGGGAATTTTGTGATTTCCTTAAAGTCGATGTCCAAAAAGTAAAATCGCTGCAACAAATTCCGTTTTTGCCTATTCAGTTTTTCAAAAGCCATACTGTAGTGTCCAATAATAATCCGATTGAAACTACGTTCACAAGCAGTGGAACTACCGGTATGATTACCAGTAAACATTTGGTTACCGATGTAACGCTTTACGAAGAAAGCTACCGCAAAGGATTTGCTGAATTTTACGGCAACATCGAAAACTATGTCATTTTGGCGCTGCTTCCCTCTTATTTAGAAAGAGAAGGTTCTTCGTTAATTTATATGGTCGAAGATTTAATACAACTTTCCAATCATCCCGAAAGTGGTTTTTATCTTCATAATCACGAAGATTTGATTAAAAAATTAATCGAATTAGACCAATCAGGACAAAATATCATTTTGATTGGCGTTACTTATGCTTTATTGGATCTGATTGACAAACAAAAGTTTGAATTACAGAACACCATCATTATGGAAACCGGCGGCATGAAAGGCAAACGCAAAGAAATGATTCGTGAAGAACTCCACAAACAGCTTGGTGACGGATTCGGAGTTTCGTCAATCCATTCTGAATATGGAATGACCGAGTTATTGTCGCAGGCCTATTCTTTAGGCGAAGGAATTTTCGAATGTCCTTCCTGGATGCAAATCCTCATTCGCGACACCGAAGACGCTTTAACCTATATTCCGCAAGGAAAAACAGGCGGAATCAATGTAATTGATTTGGCTAATATCAATTCCTGCTCCTTTATTGCTACACAGGATTTGGGCAAAAAATACCCAAATAATTCTTTCGAAGTATTGGGACGTTTTGATAATTCGGATATCAGAGGCTGTAATTTGATGATAGTTTAAGCTTTACATCAACAAAAAAGGCTGTTCAAAAATTACTTTTCGAACAGCCTTTTTTAAAGAAAAATTGCTACGATAAACTATTAGTTATTCAAGCACTATTTTTAAGTTATTTTCTCCATCAGCACTTAATACTTTTAAAAGGTATATACCTCTTGCATGATTAGTCAGATTACATGAAACAACTTGCTTTCCTTCTACTAAACTAACTTCTTTTTGCATTACTAATTGCCCAATAATATTGGTAATTACAAGACTTGCTTTAGACGATTTGTAACCACTAAGTTGTACTGCAAACTCTCCTGTTGTAGGGTTAGGATAAGCTAACACCTCAACTGTTCCTAATTGCCTTTCTGATATTGCTG
>NZ_BMGA01000005.1 GCF_014639535.1 Flavobacterium palustre
TGAAGCTGACAACTGCACAACTCCTACAGTAACTTTCGTTAGTCAGACTGCGAATCCTTTAGTTAATGACGGAACTATTATCAGAACATACCGCATCAATGATGGCAACGGAAATACTATTGATGTAACTCAGAATATAGTTATTGATGACACTACGCCTCCAACAGCATCAAATCCGGCAACTATAACTGTTCAATGTCTTAGCGCTGTGCCTGCTCCAGATGTTTTAGTCGTTAACGATGAAGCTGACAACTGCACAACTCCTACAGTAACTTTCGTTAGTCAGACTGCGAATCCTTTAGTTAATGATGGAACTATTATCAGAACATACCGCATCAATGATGGCAACGGAAATACTACTGATGTAACTCAGAATATAATTATTGATGACACTACGCCTCCAACAGCATCAAACCCAGCAACTATAAATGTTCAATGTCTTAGTGCTGTTCCTGTCCCAAATGTTTTAGTCGTTAACGATGAAGCTGACAACTGCACAACTCATACAGTAACTTTCGTTAGTCAGACTGTGAATCCTTTAGTTAATGACGGAACTATTATCAGAACATACCGCATCAATGATGGCAACGGAAATACTACTGATGTAACTCAGAATATAATTATTGATGACACTACGCCTCCAACGCTTACTACAATATCAAACAAAAACGAAAACATTGGTGCTTCATGTAACTTTACTATTCCAAATTATACTGGTTTAACTACTGCTACCGACAACTGTACTTCCACAGCAAGTATCATTAAAACCCAATCTCCTGCTGCTGGTACAATTATTAGCGGACACAATACTACTCAACTTATAACCATTACTGCAAATGATGGAAATGGAAATACCCAAACAACAACTTTCATAATTACTTTAAAAGATACAACTCTGCCTACAATAACTTGTCCATCAAACAAAACAGCCTTCACAAATAATGATGGCTCAGGAAATTGTAACACAGTTGTTGCTTTAGGAACGCCAACAGCAACTGATAACTGTACTACAGTAGGAAATTTTACTTTTGTTGCTAAAGTAGGAGGCGTTATTATTAATCCTGCTACTTATTTATTTGGAACCGGAAACACGACTGTCGTTTGGACAGCAACCGATCAGGCTGGAAATATTTCTGCTCCTTGCAATCAAACAGTAACAATAACCGACAATGAAGCTCCAACAATTAGCTGTCCGGGAAATATTAATGCTAATACCAGTGCCAACGGAACCGGAGACTGTTATACAACGGTAAATATTGGTACACCTGTGACAAACGACAATTGCGGAATTGCCTCGGTAATTGCCAGAGTATCCGGAACTATAATAAATACTGCCACCTATCAATTTCCGATAGGCAGCACCATCGTTACCTGGACAGTAACAGACAATGCCGGACTGACAGCTTCCTGCAATCAAACAATTACCGTAATTGACAATGAAAATCCATCTATTAGCTGTCCGGGGGATCAAAATGTAAATTATAATAACAATTGTGAATTTTCTTTACAGGATTACACCTCACTTGCTACTGCTTCAGACAACTGCGATAGCAGCTTAACTATTACTCAAAGTCCGGCTCCGGGAACATTAATTACGGCTGCAACAACAATAGTAACACTTACAGCCAGAGATGATGCTAACAGAACAAGCAGCTGTACATTTACAGTTACTGCAATTGACAATATTGCACCAACAGCAGTTTGTAAAAATTATACCGCTTATTTGAGTTCAACAGGAACCATAAATGTTGCAGCTGTAAACTTAGATAACGGTTCTAATGATAATTGTGGAATTGCCAACATGACGGTAACTCCAAATGCATTTACCTGCAATAATGTAGGTCCTAACAATGTAGTTTTTACAGTTTATGATAACAATGGTAACAGCAGTAGTTGTAATGCTGTAATTACTGTAGTTGACAATACAGCTCCAACAATGATTTGCAAAAATTTTGTTGTGGTAATTGACCCTATTTCGAGAGTAGCCACTATTAAAGCCTCTGACATTGACAATGGTTCTAATGATGCGTGCGGAATTGCTTCTTTGAGTGTATCCCCTAGCACTTTTGCAGACTCTCCTAATATTTATACTACCACAACTACATTAACTGCTGTAGATGTTAATGGAAATTCAAATTACTGTACAGCAACCGTTACTGTAGAACCTCCAAAAAATTTATTCACTTATTTAACAGGTGTAATTGTAAATCCTGTTCCTGATAATCCACAACCACCAAGTGCTCTTGTAGAGGTAACAGCCTGTCCCGGAGGAATAACAGTTCCTAAAGACATTCAATTTACTTTACAACCTATTGGAACTTATAACTTACTGGCTTCACATGTTTTAAACTGGGAATATTCTAATGACAATGGCGAAACATGGATAAGTATTCCTAATACAGCTGGTTTATTAACTTATACATTAACCGGATTAACAAGTGATACTTTTGTCAGACTAAGAATTACCGATGCCGACAACACTTCTCTTATTAAAACTTCTGCCGAAGCCTATGCAAGATTCTTACCTCCTGACGAACCTCCTATCATTGTTAGTCACACAGCTTTAGATATTTGCTTAGGAGATTCGGTAACCGTAAATGCAGAAAGTTTTTACGATCAGCCTGAAGGACAGTTTGGTAAAGGTGGGAAATTTAATTATGCCCAACCTGATGGATGGCGTGTGGACGGATTAGACGGATTTTTTCCCGCCAGTGGAAATAACAATACTGAACCTACCTGGAAAGAAACCAATTCTACCAGTAATCCTAATACAACTTTTAGCGGAATAAATTACGACACTTCAGACAATACTAAATTTGCAATTGCACATGCCGCTGAAGCCAACAGAATTACCACTTTAGAAACCCCTGTATTCAGCACCATAGGAATGACTTCCAGCGAAGCCATATTAACTTTCTATACTGCTTACTATTTCTGTAATGGTGGGTTCGGAAAAATCGAATTGTCTTTTGATGCCGGAAATACTTATACAGTAACATTGAACACCATGCAAAATGATGTTCTTACAGCTGGTAATACAACTGGTGTTAAAGCTTATAAAGGTTCAGGAGGCTCAGCCTGTAATAAACAATATCTCGTAGCCGATGCGTTTCGTTATACCTCAATTAATTTAGGACCTTATGCGGGTCTAGCAGGATTGCGTGTTCGATTTACATTCAATTCAGGACCAAGCGGAGGCAATTGTAACAATGCAACTTTTCCAAAACATTCCTCTAACAATTGTACCAATACTCAAACTTTTAATGTAGGAAGTGCTTGGGCCATTGACGATGTTGGTTTTACTTTTGGTACTGTTGATGATGAGTTAGAATGGACCGATGAAGATGGAAATGTAATTGCAACAGGAACAACAGCAACAGTTACTCCTGTTACTCCGGGAATTAGAGAATACGGGGTAACCACATTAGTAAATGGTTGCAGAACTGATAATGATGCCGGAACTAATTATGTTAACATCAACACTAGTTTAGCCTACGCAGGAGAAGACTACATTCCGCTTGCGAGCAATTGCGGTGAAAACACACTGCAATTAAATGCTTACGACAATATGGTTTCTGCTGTAACCAATTACAATAAAGGAGCCTGGAAAAACAATCTCTATGTAGTTCCTGACACAGCTTCGGGAGACACTGATTATCCCGGCACCGGAATTACAGGAACCTGGACTGTCACTAGCGCCAGTACTTCTTCGTGCGGTAATTCGGCTGTTTTTTCCAGCGCAACAGATCCAAATGCCATTTTCACTGCCGACCCGGGTAGTTATACTCTAAGATGGACACTTACTAATGGTTGTTTTGATGAAATAAACATCACTATTATCGATTGCAAATCGGTGGATTTTGATGGTACTAATGACTATGTATCCTTTAGAGATAATTACAATCTTAACTCTGCCTTTAGTATCGAAGCCTGGGTTAAACCAAATGCAACTAATGGAACAAAAACTGTTTTCTCCAGAAAAGATAATGGAAACAACAGTAGTGGTTATGACTTAAGCATTGTAAGCGGTCAGGTACAATTCAATTGGTACACTAACTCAGGAGCAAATAATGTAAATACTGGAAGTTATTCTATTGGTACTGACAGATGGTATCATTTAGCTGTTACTTTTGATGGTGCAACATACAAACTTTATGTTGATGGTATCGAATTAGCTTCAAAAAATGGAACTGCTCCTGCTGTTACAGCCAATACTATTGAAGCACTTTTAGGCGCTATGGATCAATCAACAACAAACAGTCCTGTGAATTATTTCCATGGTTGGATAGATGAATTCAAAATATGGAATAAAGCATTAGGAGTGGAACAAATTAGACAAATGATGAATCAGGAAATTGACATTTCGGGTTCTGATGTTGGCGGTGTGGTTATTCCAATGAAAATTTACGGTTCTGATAATGATCAAAATGGCGTGGAAGACAATCCGTTATTATGGAATGATCTTTTAGGTTATTATCGAATGAATACCAATTGTGGCGATTTAACAGCATACAAAGGAATTAGCGGCCGATTATACAATATCAACTCCAGCCAACAACAAACAGCTCCTATTCCTTATACTTCCAGAGTTTCTAACCAAACCTGGAATACTGATACTACCTGGACAAATTTTGATGTATGGAATGTTCCTAATAGTCCGGGGATAAACAACCAGCCTATCGATTGGAATATTGTAAAACTCAATCATCAGGTTACTTCAAACACTCAGGATCTTACATTATTAGGACTTATTGTACTGTCTAACGAATTGATAATAACAAATTCAGGAACTCAAAATGAAACCAATCCGGGACATGGATTATGGATAACTCATTATTTAAAATTAGACGGAAAAATTGATTTGATTGGTGAATCTCAATTGGTTCAAAAACGTTATAACAATACCCAATTTAGTGAAAGTATTTTTGAAGAAAGCAGTACAGGCTTTATAGAAATAGACCAACAAGGTAAGAAAAACAGCTTCAATTATAACTATTGGTCTTCGCCGGTAAGCAATCGCGGAGCTGCCAATAATTCTACTTATGCTATGTTTAATATCCTAAGAGACGGTACTGATTCTGCAAATCCAAAAGCAATTACTTTTGGTGATGGTCCTTATTTTGCCGATGGACCGCTTTCGAGCCCTATAAAAATTAGTAACCGATGGATTTGGACTTATAGTTCACTTACTCCTGCCTCAAATTCAAATTGGGATAACTACTGGCAATGGCAATATAAAGCAAGTACAGGACTCATAGCTGCCGCTGATGGATTTACTATGAAAGGAACCGGAGGAACTGCTGCTATAACCGCAACGCAAAACTATGTGTTTACCGGAAAACCAAATTCAGGCACCATAAACAAATTTATAGCTATAAATCAAACCTATTTAGTAGGAAATCCTTATCCAAGTGCATTAGATGCTGACGAGTTTATAAAAGACAATTTAAAAGATTGCACAGGCTGTAGAGGAACCGTTAATACTTTTGGAGGTGCGCTTTATTTTTGGGATCATTTTGGTTTATCAAATAATCATGTTCTTGCACAATACGAAGGTGGTTATGCAACCTACACTTTAACCGGTGGAGTTGCTGCAATTGCCAATGATCCGCTGAATGTAAACAACGGAGCAACAGGTTCTAAAATTCCACAACGCTATATCCCTGTAGGACAAGCTTTCTATATAGGTGCTGTCTCAAATGGTATTGTTCAAGGAGGAACTTTTACATTTAAAAACAGCCAACGTGCCTTTGTTAGAGAAAGTTCTGGAAATTCCATTTTTATGAAAGTGACTAACGATAAAAATTCTTTTGCTGCTAAAGAAACTGTTGATAAACGAATGAAAATAAGATTAGGATTTGATTCACCAATTGCAACTCACAGACAAATACTTGTTGGTACTGATCCTAACACAACCAATCAATTTGATTTTGGTTACGATGCCAGAATGATTGAAGTTAACGACAATGATATGTACTGGGAATTAGATAACACTCCTTTTATAATTCAGGGAATTCCAAACTTTGGTGCTGAACAAATTATACCATTAGGAATCAAAATTGCCAATGAAGGACAATCAAGCATAAAAATTGACGCTTTAGAGAATGTTCCTAACAATATTGATATATACCTTTATGACAATGTTACAAAAGTATATCATGATTTAAGAAAAACAGACTTCGATATTTCATTAGCTGTTGGCGAATACAGCAATCGTTTCTCTTTACAATTTGCAAACAGATTGACAAGCATTGACGAAACTACCATCGAAAATGGAATTATAGCTTACTATACTAACGAAAATCAGCTACTAAATATCAGAAACTATTTTTCTGATGTTACTATTACATCTGTTTCTTTATTCAATATCCTGAAACAAAATATAGATAATTGGAAAATTACCGATAGCAAACAAAACCATATCAAACTGCCGGTTAAAACTCTGAGTTCAGCCATGTATCTTGTTCATATAAAAACTGATAAAGGAGAATTTATGCAAAAAATAATTATCAAATAAGCAAACCCTAATTTCCTAAAAAACACTTTCAGCAATGGAAGTGTTTTTTTTATTTATTTCAGCTTAATAGTCCATTCAAAATCCATTTCAGAAACGGTTTCTCCATTTTCATTGGTTCCAACAGATTGTAGCCAAAAAGTTTGTCCTTCTCCGGTTTCAATTGTGTTTTGAATGGCCTTTTTTATTGGATTTACATTTTGGCAAATAAAAGTAATTCTGCCTGTCGCTTTTTTAGTAAACTTACTTTTATTACTGGCAACCAGCATAGCAATATTTCGATTGCTGTTTTGAATGTGCAACATTACTAAAGCTCCCGTAGATAATTCAGCAGCCATAGCCTGAACTGCAAAATACATCGATTGAAAAGGATTTTGATTAATCCAACGATGTTTTACGGATACCACACATTTTTCTAATGTTATTTCGTTTACTCTTACTCCACAAATAAAAGCTGATGGTAATTTGAAAAATAAAAATCGGTTAAGATTAGTTGCCGTAAGTTTCATAGCCTTGGTTTTCTACCAATATACAAAATATTTAACTCGTTCTGAAAAATTCATAATTGTTAATTTTATGTTAATTATAAGTACTTTGTTATACATAATACCTGTTTTAAGACATATATTTGTATAAGAAATTACTAAAACCTATACATATGGAAACAAAAAACGACAAAGTTATAGCAGCCTTAACCCACTTAAGTGCTCTTTTGCAGTACTTTATTCCGTTTGGAAATTTTATTTTCCCAATCATCATTTGGAGCAGTAAAAAAGAAAAATCGGAATTAATCGACCATAATGGAAAGCAAATAATCAACTTTCAACTTAGTTTATTCATCTATTCATTAGTCCTTGTTCTGATTGCTATACCCGCATTTTCAACAGTTATTTTTAGTAGTATGGACTGGAATGAACTACTAAACAATCATGACTTCTTTTGGAATAAAATAAATTATGCCGACAATATTAGTATCATTACCATAGGAATTATTAGTGTATTACTATTCTTTATTTTAAAAATAGTAGAATTTTTCCTTATTATCATTGCCGCAATTAACGCTTCAAACGGAGAGAAATACAATTATCCATTAACGATAAACTTTATTAAGTAAAAAAATCTAAATCATGAACATTGAAAACACAAAAGCACAGATGCGTAAAGGTGTTCTCGAGTTTTGCATCTTATCTGTACTCAAAAAGCAAGATGCCTATACATCCGAAATATTAGAAACATTAAAAAACGCAAAATTATTAGTGGTAGAAGGAACTGTTTATCCTTTGCTCACACGATTAAAAAATGATGGATTACTCACCTATCGATGGGAAGAATCTACTTCGGGACCACCAAGAAAGTATTACAAATTAACCGAAACCGGACAAACTTTCTTAGACGAACTAAATGGCACTTGGACTGAATTGTCAAATGCAGTAAATTTAATAACAAATCAAAAAACAGAGTCATGAACAAAACTGTAAACATAAATCTGGGTGGTGTGTTTTTTCATATAGACGAAGACGCATACCAAAAACTTTCCCGCTATTTTGATGCAATTAAACGCTCACTTAACAACTCTTCAGGTCAGGAGGAAGTAATCAAAGATATTGAGATGAGAATTGCTGAATTATTTGGTGAAAAACAAAAAAGCGACAAACATGTTGTAGGCTTAAAAGAAGTCGATGAAGTAATTGCCATCATGGGACAACCTGAAGACTATATCATTGAAGACGAACCAAAAAACTTTGAAAACCAACAACAAGGCAGCACTATCAATTACAGAACAAAAAAACTCTATCGTGATAGTGATAAAGGAATGATTGGTGGCGTGGCATCAGGTCTTGGACATTATTTTGGAATTGATGTTGTTTGGATTAGAATCGTATTGGTTCTTTTAATTTTTGCAGGTTTTGGAACCGGAATAATTGCATATATCATTCTTTGGATTGTAACTCCCGAAGCTCGTACCACTTCTGAAAAACTGGAAATGACAGGAGAACCGGTCAATATTTCGAACATCGAAAAAAAAGTAAGAGAAGAATTTGAATCTGTTTCAGATAAAATAAAAAATGCGGATTATGACAAATATGGAAATCAAATAAAAAAAGGAGCCAACAAAGTTGGCAATTCATTAGGGAATTTTATACTGAGTGTTTTAGGAATCTTAGCTAAATTTCTTGGAGTACTGCTAATAATTGCCGGTCTGGCTACTTTAACTATTTTGTTAATTGGAGTTTTCACCTTGGGAACAAACACCTTTGTTGATTTTCCCTGGGAAGGTTTTATAGAAACAGGGAATTTTACCGATTATCCCTTTTGGGTTCTCGGTTTACTGATGTTTTTTGCCATTGGAATCCCTTTCTTTTTCTTAACATTATTAGGTTTTAAACTATTGGCACCCAATACAAATTCTATTGGTTCAATAGCCAAATATACTTTGATAGCACTTTGGATTATGGCTATCGCCCTAGTAACAGCTTTGGGAATAAAACAAGCCTCAGCCTTTGCAATGGACGGTCGCGTGGTTCAAAAAGAAACCTTAAATATTCCATTAAAAGACACTTTACTCATTAAATTCAAGCATAACGATTATTTTGCAAAAGATATTTATGACCGTGCCGAATTTAAAATCACAACTGACTCAACCAATAATGATATCATTTATTCTAATGATGTACGTTTTGAAATAAAGAAATCGAACGAAAACTACAGTTACATTCAAATCGAAAAAGAAGCCAAAGGAAAATCATTTTCGGAAGCCAGAAAAAATGCTGAAAAAATTCGCTACAAATATAAAATCATTGGCAACCAGCTTGTTTTTGACAACTATTTATTATCTGATTTAAAAAACAAATTCAGAAACCAGAGAATAGAAATCACCTTATTTTTAATCGAAGGAAGCATTTTTAAAGTAGATGAATCTGTCCAAGATTACGACCATTCAGATGATGACTTTTTTGATTTGAATTATGAAGTTTTTGAACCTGTTTACAAAATAGAACAATCAGAAGCCAATTGTTTAAATTGTCCCGGTGAAGAAAACTCATCCGAGAATCAAACTACAGACACTATTGTAAATGCACAAACACATGTTCAGGAATTAAAAATAAACAAAGACGGTATCATTATTAAAACCAATTAATTATGTTAGTCACTTTAAAAAACAGCTTAGTTATTTTTGCAGCGATAACTTTGGTTTCCTGCAATAACTACCAGCATCATTCCATTAAAGGAAATGGTAATATTATTACCCAAAAAAGAAACATTGATGGTAATTTTAAAAGCATCGAAGCCAGCAATGGTATCGAAGTAATTATTGAACAGGCTGACAGAACCCGAATTACAGTAGAAGCCGATGACAATCTTCAAAACAGTATTATTACCGAAGTTAAAAATGGTGTTCTGATTATTAGCCGAAAAAACGGAAATTACAGCAGTAAACATGGACAAAAAGTTTATATTACTGTACCCGTAATTGAAGGACTTACCGCTAATAGCGCTTCATCAATAAAGACCAAAAACACTTTAAAAGGAGAAAATATTAACTTAAACACTTCGAGTGCCGCAAAAATCGAAGCTGAATTATCTATTGACAACATCAAAGCCAATAGTAGCAGTGCCAGTAAAATTGACATCAAAGGAATGGCGCTTCATTTAGATGCCGAATCCTCCAGCGGCAGCAATATAGATGCTGAGAATTTATTAGCCAATAACATTACAGCGCAAACTTCCAGCGGATCAAAAGTTAGCGTTCATCCTATTCTAAGTCTAAAAGCTGATGCCAGCAGCGGAAGCCGGATCGAATACCACAATAATCCGAAACAGATTGAAAAAACAGCAAGTTCCGGAGCAAGTATCGAATCAGAATAGACATAAATTCTTGTAAAAAATCGAAATCGCTTACTGTTGGGTAAGCGATTTCTTTATATTTGTAAAGAACCTAAATGAATCTTTATATGAAAAAAATAAGCATCCTACTTTTAGTCTTTTTATCAACTTCAATTGTTTTAGCGCAGAAAAAAGAAAAAATAAGCGGTTCCAAAACAATAACCAGTAAACAAAAAAACATCAAAAATTTTAGCGCAATTGAAGTCGAAGATAATCTGGAAATCTCCTTAGAAAGAGGCGAATTTCCCGAGATAAAAATTGAAGCCGATGACAATCTGATCGACATCATAGACATTGATGTTACTGATCATGTTTTACATCTTTCAACATCTAAGAAAGTGGTGAAACACAAATCTTTAAAAATAAAAATAACCTACACCGCTGAATTAAACACAGTTGTAGCTAAAAATGATGCGGTAATTAGTGCCATTCAGGAAATTCTGGGCGACAATCTAAATGTAAAAACATTTGACAATTCAAAAATTTTCATGAATGCCAACACAAAGAATTTTCTGCTGCAAGCTGACGGTAATTCAAAAATTGAGCTGAATTTAAAAGGCGAAAAAACAAAAATCGAGTTAATTAAAGATGCCGAATTAAAATCCCTGATAATCACCGATGATTTAGCCTTAGATATGTACCAAAAAGCAAAAGCTAAAATTGAAGGAACCGCTAATACAAGCATCATCCGATTAGAAAACAATTCGGATCTGGAAGCCTCTAAATTAGATATCAAAAGTATCGAATTAATTACCGAAGGACAAAGTAAAGCTGTCGTTAACCCTAAAAAAGACATTATTATTAATGCCAGCGAAAAATCGGAAATAGAGCTCTATGGCGAGGCTAAAATAGAGATGAATTCCTTTTTAGACAAAGCCAAATTGTCTAAAAAGTAAGCTTTCAAAAATATAACTATCCGCTTTACAGTCGAAGCTCCATTTTCAGCCACGAATTCACGAATTGCTCTTTTATAAATTATTCTTAGATTACACTAATATTGACAAATTCAATTAGAATTTGTGAAATTTCAGAACATTTAATTCAGCCACAATTANCTAGCACAAATAGCGGACAGTCATATTCAAAAAAATGGTTGACAAAAAAAAGCCTGTTCCTCTCAAAATGAAACAGGCTATTTTTTTTTTCGATCAAAAAAATTATTCTTTAGCAGCCAAATATCTTTCGGCATCAAGAGCAGCCATACAACCAGTACCCGCTGCAGTAATTGCCTGACGGTACACATGATCAGCAGCATCTCCAGCCACAAAAACACCTTCAACATTCGTTTTTGAAGTTCCAGGAGTATTGATAATATATCCGGTTTCATCCAATGTTAAATAATCTTTGAAGATATCTGTATTTGGTTTATGCCCAATAGCCACGAAGAAACCTGTTGCCGGAATATCAAAAACTTCTCCAGTTGTTTTATTTTTTGCTTTGATAGCCTCAACAACATTTCCGTCACCAATAACTTCAACAGTATCATGATTCATTAAAATCTCGATATTCTCCGTTTTACGTACACGCTCTTCCATTATTTTAGAAGCTCTAAACTTATCACTTCTTACCAACATGGTTACTTTTTTACACAATTTTGATAAATAATGTGCCTCTTCACAAGCTGAATCTCCTGCTCCAACAATTACTACTTCCTGATTTCTATAGAAAAATCCATCACAAACCGCACAAGCAGAAACTCCACCACCCATTTGTAAATAATGTTGTTCTGATGGTAATCCTAAATATTTAGCAGAAGCTCCGGTAGAAATAATTACAGTTTCACAGTGTAATTCGATAGTATCATTAATCCATACTTTATGAATATCTCCTGAAAAATCTACTTTAGTAGCCCACCCATCACGAATATCAGCTCCAAAACGTTGTGCTTGTTGTTGCAACTGAATCATCATTTCCGGTCCGGTAACTCCATCAACATACCCCGGAAAATTCTCTACTTCATTAGTAGTAGTCAATTGACCACCCGGCTGCATTCCTTGGTATAATATTGGGTTCATGTTAGCTCTGGCTGCATAAATTGCCGCAGTATAACCTGCAGGACCAGAACCTATGATAAGACATTTTATTTTTTCGATTGTATCTGACATAATAATTAAAGGTTTGATTTTTAAAAACAGCACAAAAATAAGTTTTTATTATTGGAAAACTAGACTAGAATTATCAGTTTTTATTATCCTAATATAGAGTAACAAATCACTTTAAATTCAAAATGCACAATTTTAAACATAATTCCTGGAAATAAAAAAACCTTCCTGATTCACAAGAAGGTTTTCTGTCGGGGTGGCAGGATTCGAACCTGCGGCCTCCTGCTCCCAAAGCAGGCGCGATAACCGGGCTACGCTACACCCCGTAACGCGGCTGCAAATATACAACTCTTTTTAAGTTTTGCAAACGATTATTAAAAATAAAATAAAATTTATAAAATCTCAACTAAAATTCAATCCAAAAATCCTCAAAACACCCCAAATCAAGCTTTAACAAATGTTAACAAAATAGATTTTCAGAAACAATAATAAATTGTATTTTTACCGTTCAAAATTATAGAAAATAAATGGGCAAAATCATTGCGATTGCTAATCAAAAAGGAGGCGTTGGAAAGACTACATCATCTGTAAATCTTGCGGCTTCCTTAGGAGTTTTAGAAAAAAAAGTATTATTAATAGATGCTGACCCTCAGGCAAATGCCAGTTCCGGATTAGGTATCGATGTGGAAAGTGTAGAAATTGGTACTTACCAAATTCTGGAACACAGTAACACTCCAAAAGAAGCTGTAGTATCATGTACGGCTCCTAATGTGGATGTTATTCCTGCGCATATCGACCTTGTGGCTATCGAGATTGAATTGGTTGATAAAGAAAACAGAGAATACATGCTTAAAAAAGCATTAGAAAGTGTAAAAGACGATTACGATTATATCATTATCGACTGTGCACCTTCGCTTGGACTGTTAACATTAAATGCTTTAACAGCTGCCGACTCTGTAGTTATTCCTATCCAATGCGAATATTTTGCTCTCGAAGGTTTGGGTAAATTATTAAATACGATAAAAAGTATCCAAAAAATCCACAATCCTGAATTAGACATTGAAGGTTTATTATTAACCATGTATGATTCCAGATTGCGCTTATCAAATCAGGTGGTGGAAGAAGTACAAAAACATTTTAACGATATGGTTTTTGAAACGATTATCCAACGAAATGTAAAATTGAGTGAAGCACCTAGTTTTGGTGAAAGTATCATTAATTATGATGCAACCAGTAAGGGTGCAACAAATTATTTACACCTTGCTCAGGAAATTATAAAGAAAAACGACATTCAATAATTTTTTATGACAAAAGCGATAAAAAAGCAGGCTTTAGGAAGAGGTTTATCGGCATTACTAAAAGACCCGGAGAATGATATTAAATCTGTAGAAGATAAAAATGCAGACAAAGTTGTTGGAAATATTATTGAACTTGAAATTGAAGCTATTGAAATCAATCCATTTCAACCCAGAAGCAATTTCAACGAAGAATCTTTAAAAGAATTAGCAACTTCGATCAAAGAATTAGGTGTAATTCAACCTATTACTGTTCGAAAATTAGATTTCAACAAATACCAATTAATTTCGGGGGAACGTCGTTTACGTGCTTCAAAATTAGTAGGACTTAGTACCGTTCCGGCTTACATCCGAATTGCTAATGACAACGAATCTCTGGTTATGGCATTGGTTGAAAACATTCAACGTCATGACTTAGATCCTATCGAAATAGCACTTTCGTACCAACGTTTGATGGACGAAATCCAACTGACTCAGGAACAAATGAGTGAGCGTGTAGGAAAAAAACGCTCTACAATTGCCAATTATTTACGTTTGTTAAAACTGGATCCGATTATCCAAACCGGAATTCGCGACGGTTTTATCAGCATGGGACACGGTAGAGCCATCATCAATATTGAAGATTTAGATGCACAAACCGATATTTACCAAAAAATTGTAAGTCAGAATCTTTCGGTTCGTGACACCGAAGCTTTGGTAAAAAATTACCACGACAGTCTAAAACCTAAAGCCGCAGTTGTAAAACCAAAAGCAGCTTCATTTGATGTAGATGAAAGTCAAAAAAGAGCTTTTAATGCTTATTTTGGAAACTTAGTTGACATTAAAGTAGCTACTAACGGAAAGGGGAAAATCACTATTCCATTCCAGTCTGAAGCAGATTTTAATCGAATTATTGAATTAATTAAGGGATAGTGAACAAAATTATTTCCATAACACTATTTCTGATTATTTTTAGCAACTCTTCTGTATTGGCACAAAAAACAAGCAAAACAGAAACAGAAGAAGTAGTAGCCAAAGATACTGTAAAGTCAATCGACATCGATCCTTTAACTCCTGCAAAGGCTGCTTTTTATTCGGCAGTTTTACCGGGTTTGGGTCAGGCTTACAATAAAAAATACTGGAAAATTCCTTTGGTTTATGGCGCTATCGGAACCAGTCTTTACTTTTATTTAGACAGTAACAAAAAATACCATCAGTTTAGAGATGCTTACAAACGAAGATTAGAAGGATATACTGATGATGAATTTTCATTTCTGGATAACAGTCGATTGATTGCAGGACAGAAATTTTACCAGCGAAATCGTGATTTCTCTACTTTATTCATCGTAGGTTTTTATGTTTTAAATATTATTGATGCTAATGTTGATGCGGCATTAATGCAATTTAATGTGGACGACAAGCTATCGATAAAACCTACTCTTTATCAAAACAATCTCAATTTCAAACCAAATGTAGGGCTCAGCCTTAATTATAATTTTTAATCCAAATAAAAAGATTGACAACCTCAATTTTTTAACAATTTAAATATACTACAAATGAAAATCGCGCTTTTAGGATACGGAAAAATGGGTCAGGTAATTGAAAGAATTGCTCTGGAAAGAGGTCACGAAATTGTTTTGAAAAAGGACGAATTCAACACCTACGACGGACTTGAAACTGCCGATGTTGCTATTGATTTTAGTGTTCCTATGGCAGCAGTTGATAATATTTCTGCTTGTTTTAACAACAATGTTCCTGTAGTTTCAGGCACAACAGGCTGGCTAGAGCGTTATGACGAAATGATTGCTTTATGCAAAGAAAAAAATGGCGGTTTTATTTCAAGCTCTAACTTTAGTTTAGGAGTCAATTTATTTTTTGGCCTTAACGAATATTTAGCTAAAATGATGGCTAAAATTGACGGTTACAAAGTTACTATGGAAGAAATCCACCACATTCATAAACTGGATGCTCCAAGCGGAACCGCTATTTCATTGGCTCAGGGCGTTATTGAAAACAGCAATTATAATAATTGGACATTAGAACAAGCTAAAGAAAACGAAATCCACATTGAAGCGGTTCGCACAGGTGAAGTACCAGGCACGCACACCGTAACTTATGACTCAGGTATTGACAGCATCGAAATCAAACATACAGCTCACAACCGTGAAGGTTTTGCACTTGGTGCCGTAATTGCTGCCGAATGGTTAGCCGGAAAACAGGGAATTTTCAGTATGCGTGATGTGCTTAACATTCAATAATTAAACCCAAATTAACCTTTAATTCAACAGAACTATGACACTATATCAATGGTTTGTATTTTTTCTCATTATTCAAGTTGTTCATTTTTTAGGAACTTGGAAACTTTATGAAGCAGCAGGAAGAAAAAAATGGGAAGCTGCCATACCGGTATATAATGCTATTGTTCTGATGAAAATCATCAGCCGACCTACATGGTGGACTTTATTACTTTTTATTCCTATTATTAATCTGATTATGTTTCCGGTAATTTGGGTAGAAACCTTAAGAACCTTTGGAAAACGCAGTCAAATTGATACTATTTTAGGGATTATAACTTGCGGATTGTATATTCTTTACATCAATTACTCTCAAAAATTAGACTATAACAAGGAAAGAAGTTTACATCCAAAAAACAAAACAGCCGATACCGTAAGCTCATTACTATTTGCTATAATTGTAGCTACTTTTGTACATACTTATTTTGTACAACCTTACACTATTCCAACTTCTTCATTGGAAAAATCATTGTTAATTGGTGATTTCTTATTTGTAAGCAAGATGAATTATGGAGCAAGAGTTCCTATGACCACAATAGCCTTACCAATGGTTCATGACTCAATTCCAAAAACCAAAAGAAAATCTTATTTAAGTTTTCCTCAATTACCTTACTTAAGATTACCGGGAATTGAAGATAAAATTAAACGCAGTGATATTGTTGTTTTTAACTGGCCGGTTGATACCGTACATTACTTTTTTGAACCAAAAGGAAAACCCGGAGTAATCAAACCTATTGATAAAAAATCTAACTATGTAAAACGTTGTGTGGGTATTCCTGGGGATAGTTTAGCTATAAAAGGCGGCATCATCTATATCAATGGAAAAGTGCTACAACTTCCCGAACGTGCAAAACCTCAATACTCTTATTCAGTAGGAATTGACACTAAAAATCCTCCTATGGACTTAGAAAATCTATTAAGAGAGATGGATGTTACAGACGGAGTTGGTATAAATGAGACCAAAGACACTTTATATTTTAGAGCATTAACTGCCGCTGGTGCCGAAAGATTAAAGAAAACAGCCGGTATTACAACTGTAAAACGACAAATTGCAAAAAATATTGAACCAACCATTTTTCCTTATATCAACAAATGGAATCAGGATAATTTAGGTCCAATTTACATTCCTGAAGCAGGAAAAACAGTAGCACTTACACTGGAAAGTTTACCGTTTTACAAAAGAATCATTACTGAATATGAAAAAGATGAAAACGGCAATAAAAACGACTTAAAAGTTACAGGAAATGAAATTCGTCTAAATGGAAAAGTAGTTAACAGCTATACTTTTAAACAAAATTACTACTGGATGATGGGTGACAACCGCCACAATTCTGAAGACAGCCGATACTGGGGTTATGTACCGGAAGACCACATTGTAGGAAAACCGGTTTTCATCTGGATGAGTTGGGATGTTAATGGAAAAGGAATCAATAAAGTACGCTGGGACAGAGTGTTTACTACCGTTAGCGGCGAAGGACAACCGCAATCGTATTTCAAAATTTTCCTGATTTTATTAGCCGCTTTCTTAGTTGGGGATTATTTCTGGAAAAAAAGAAAAGAGAAAAACAATATCTAGTTTGATATATTTATAGCATATAAATTCTTTTATTTTGCCACAGATTAAAAAGATTAGCACAGATTAATCTGTTAAAATCCGTGTAATCTGTGGCAAAAAATAAAACACATCGATAGTTTTAACTATTTTAGAGAGCAGTAACAGAATGAAAACCTTATTACACCCTTCTTATTTCCCGTCGATTAGTCATTTTGTTGCCATGCTGCAATCAGAAAGTATCGTATTTGAGATGGAAGACAATTTTCAGAAGCAAACCAACAGAAACCGAACCTATATCTACAGTCCAAACGGAATTCAGCTTTTAAATATTCCGATAAAGCATTCTAAAACGAGCCATCAAAAAACCAAAGACATTCAAATAGAAAACGATTTTGACTGGCAAAAACAACATTTTAAATCCTTAGAAGCAGCATACAGAAGTTCGCCTTTCTTTGAATTCTTTGAAGATGATTTTGTTCCTTTTTTCGAAAAAAAACATACTTTTTTAATGGATTTGAATTTTGAAGCATTAGACATCATTTCTAAATGTATGCGAACTAAATTCAATTTTGAAACCACTACTGAATATTTCCACGAAGTAGATCCGAATGAAATTCAGGATTATCGATTTTTAGTTAATGGCAAAAAAGATCCTTCTGTTTTTGAATCCTACACCCAGGTTTTTGATGATAAATTTGGTTTCATTAACAACTTAAGTATCCTGGATTTACTTTTTAACGAAGGAAAATTTACGGTTGATTATTTAAAATCACAAAGTTTAGCTATCCGATAACTAAAAATTTTACCTCAAATTCACAAATTAATTTTTAAGCTTTGTGAACTTTGCGAAAACCCTTGTGTCCCGATAGCTATCGGGATTGCGGTTAAAAATTGGTGAATTCGTGACTAAAAAAAATTATTCCAATGACAATTTAGCCATTATTGGATAATGATCGGAATTATCAAATTCAGGGAAAGTTTCAAACTTTTTCACCTTCATCTCTCTGTCGGCAAAAATATAGTCTATACGGGCAGGATAATATTTAAAACGATAGGTTTGACCAAAACCTTTTCCTGCCTCCTCAAATCCGTCTTTTAAACTGCCTTTAATGATGCGATACACATAAGAGAAAGCACTATTATTCATATCTCCGCAAATAATTACCGGATATTTGCATTCTTTAATACTTTCCTTTAAAATTTCAGCTTGTTGTTGTTGCTGTTTAAAAGCCTTACTGATTCTAATAAACAACATCTGAGATTTTTGTTTATTAATTACATCAATATTCTCCGAAATCTCATTCACATCCGGTGAAATCTTAATCGACTGCAACTGCATATTATACACCCTGATAATATCCTTGCCTTTCTTTATATCGGCATAAACGACATTGTTATTTGAATTGGGGAAAGAAATTTTGCCTTCCTCAATAATTGGAAACTTAGAAAAAATAGCCTGTCCGGTCTTAATTTGTTTCCCTTCCATAAAAATAGCACGATGCGGATAAACTTTCAAATCAACATGACCTGAATTAGAATACTCCTGAACACATAAAATATCGGGGTTTTTATCATTTATAAATTCCAAGATAGTTTCCGGAATATCTGATTTATCCTGCCATTTGAATAAATTAAACAAACGCACATTATAACTCATGACCACAAAATCTTTGTCGGTTTCAGGGTACTCTTTAGTCGAGAATTTATAAAATTTATTGATAAAAGTAATTCCCATGAGCAACATCAGCCCCGAAAGTATCATCCTTTTTTTGAATTGAACGGCCCAATACACAAAAAAAAGAGTATTCAATATAAAAAACAAAGGCATAAACAAAGTTAGCACCGACAAAAGAGGAAAAGTCTTCGGTGCCAAAAACGGCAAAACATAAGCGATAAAAGTAAGGGCTATTAAAAGAATGTTTAAAGAAAACATTCCTTTGTTAAACCACGAAAGCTTTTTCATTATTTTTAATTTAATGCCTAAAGTTTTTATAAAAATACGGCAACTTCAAACAATTATTTCCCTGATTTGAATAAAAAATCTTTCTCTTCTTTTGTTAAACTATCATAACCCGACTGACTGATTTTGTCTAAAATCTCATCAATTTGTTGTTGTGTCTTATCTTTGGTAATAATTCTGGAAACAGTCCTTTTTTCAACAGGTCTATTATAATTTTTATGCACTTTTTTAAAAGGTGTTGATGGCGATGTTTTAAAACCATTGGCAAAAAAATCAATAATTTTAGTAACCATCACACTCATATCAGTACCTTTTTGTAAGGCCTGAATATAGACAAACCCAAAAAATGCTCCCGCCAAATGCGAAATATGTCCGCCCATATTCTCTAAACGAAGCTGCATCAAATCTAGTATGAGCAACACCGCTGTTATGTGCCACAATTTTACATTTCCTATCAACAACAAGCGTATCTGCATCAAAGGTTGGTAAGTTGTAACAGCAACCAAAATTGCCATAATTGCCGCCGAAGCTCCTACAATAGGAGCTATAATGTTCATAAAATAATAGGTCGCCACAAAAACTATTCCTGCAAAAACAGCACTCAAAATATACAAGCCTAAAAATTGTTTTTGGGTAAAAAAAGTTAAAAACAACTGACTTGAAAAATTCAATATAATCATGTTAAAAACCAAATGCCAAAATCCATCATGAAAGAAAGCATAGGTTAGAAAAGTCCATGGATTATATATAAAATCATCCGGAGATGTTGACAACAAAATCCATGAAGGATAGGAAAACGAACCTTTTTGAAACTGATAGAAAAAAATCAACGAAATCAAAAAGCAAGCTACATTCCAATAAATTAATCTGTTAGCGATTCCTCCAAGTTTGTATTGCAATTTTAAGTCGTCCAGAATATTCATATACGCGTCTTTATCAAAGTTAATTTTCTTAAAAATATTAATTCCAACGGTTGCTATTAAACTGATTTTTCTTCCAATACCACATAATCAGAAAACCAAATAAAGCTCCGCCAACGTGGGCAAAATGAGCTATTCCTGTTCCTCCAAAAATAGACTGTCCGGATACTCCTAAATACAAATCAATTAAAACCAAACCCGGCACAAAATATTTGGCTTTTACTGGTACCGGAATAAACATTAAAGCCAATTCGGCATTTGGAAACATAAAAGCAAATGCCACCACAATTCCATAAATAGCTCCGGAGGCTCCCACTACTGTGCCAACAAAGGCACTTATAAAATTTTGATATTCTGATGCCGTTAAAATCGATTGCCATTGCGTATTGATTTTCCCCTCATTTAACAGTTTTAAAATCTCTGTCTTTTGAAAACCATGCTCTCCTAAAATACCAATAGCATCATTAAAATAATAATAATTAATTCCTGTATGCAACAAAGCCGCACCTAATCCGCAGGAAATATAAAAGAAAAGAAACTTTTGACTCCCCCAAAAATGCTCTAAGGCTGAACCAAATGAATACAAAGCGAACATATTGAATAAAATATGCATAAAACTGCCGTGCATGAACATGTGTGAAATAATTTGCCAACCATGAAATCCTTGGTTTTCCGGGAAATACATTGCCAATATTTCGTATGCAGGATTACCTACTACTAATGTCCCTATAAAGAACAGAATATTTATTATCAATAATTGTTTTACCGTTTCGGTTACATTCATCATAGTGCAAATTTTTTATCTATATCTTCCACACGCATGGTGATGAAAGTTGGTTTTTGAAAAGGCGACACATTAGGGTCTTTACAGGCAAAAAGACCGTTTACCAAATTCTCCTGTTCTTTTATCGTTAAACTTGTTCCTGTTTTTACCGCCAAACTCTTTGCCATCGACTTAGCAATAGTATCATTTTGACTAAAACTATTCTCCGGAATTCCTTGCTGTAAATCACTTAATAATTGCTCTAAAAGTATCGAAACCTCACTCTCGGTCACATTTACCGGAATTCCCGAAATCACCACATGATCATTATTAGTTTCTTCAAAAACAAATCCGGTATTAATAAGCGAAAGCTTCAATTCGGCCAATAATTCCATTTCAGCTGACGAAAAATACAAATTCAACGGAAATAATAACTGCTGACTCGATGCCTGATGCACCGTCATATTCGCTAAAAATTGCTCGTACAAAACCCGCTGATGCGCGCGCTGTTGATCCACAATTACCATTCCAGACTTGATAGGAGAAACTATATATTTTTTATGAATTTGATATACATTCTGAACCGCATGCTCTACTTCTTCGTCATTAAATAACGAAGCCGTTACTTCTTCACTTTCAAAAGAAATCTCAGCACTTTCTGTCGGAAATTCAGGTTCTTGTTTTAAGCCTACATACAAACTTTCCCAACTTGCTGTCGCAGCAGGTTTTCTGTAACTGGAAGACGAACCCGAACCAGAAGAACCTGAACCGGCATAATGCTTATTGACTTTATCATCCGAAAACGGATTAAAAGTACTATCCACCTGAATAGTAGGCATTGCACCTTCTAAATCTTTATAATGATAAGGCGTGTCTAAATTAGCATCCCGGTCGAAATCCAAAACCGGAGCTACATTAAATTGTCCCAAACTGTGTTTAATGGAAGCTCTTAAAATAGCATACAAAGCGCTCTCATCATCAAACTTGATTTCAGTTTTGGTAGGATGAATATTGATATCAATAGAATTGGGCGGAACCGATAAATACAGAAAATAACTCGGCTGTGCTCCGTCTTTTAAAATTCCGTCATAAGCCGCCATTACCGCATGATGCAAATAACCACTTTTTATAAATCGGTCATTGACAAAGAAAAACTGCTCTCCCCTGTTTTTTTTAGCAAATTCAGGTTTGCTGACAAATCCCTGAACAGTTACAATTTCGGTATCTTCCTGAACAGGAACTAATTTTTCATTGGTCTTCCCCGAAAAAACATTCACCACACGTTGTCTTAACGTCGAAATGGGTAAATTATACATTTCGCTACCATTGTGGTAAAATGTAAAATGAATATTCGGATGAGCCAAAGCCACACGTTGAAATTCATCAATAATATGTCTATATTCTACGGTATCCGACTTTAGGAAATTGCGTCGGGCGGGAATATTAAAAAACAAATTTTTAACGGCAAACGAAGTCCCTTTTGGCAAGACCGCTGCTTCCTGAGAAACAAATTTACTTCCTTCGATAACAATTTGGGTACCTAACTCCTCCTGATCCTGCTTGGTTTTCATTTCCACATGGGCAATCGCCGCAATAGAAGCCAAAGCCTCTCCACGGAAACCTTTCGTATGCAAACTAAACAAATCTTCGGCATGGCGGATTTTGGAAGTAGCGTGACGCTCAAAACACAAACGGGCATCGGTAACATTCATCCCTTTACCGTTGTCAATTACCTGAACGAGCGACTTTCCGGCATCTTTTATAATCAACTTGATATCTGTTGCATTAGCATCAACAGCATTTTCAAGCAATTCTTTCACTACCGAAGCCGGTCTTTGGACCACTTCACCCGCAGCGATTTGATTAGCAACATGATCAGGAAGTAATTGAATGATACTCGACATTTTTTCAGTTTTCAGTCCCGACAGTCATCGGGATTAGTATTCAAAGGATAACTAAGCCCAGCAAATTTAATAAATTTTGGCTGGCTTTCCTCCTTTTGCAAATCATAAATAAAACAAAAAACCTATACTATTTAGTCAGAATAGTATAGGTTTCATTTTGAATTATTTAGTCTTACTCTTTTAATTCTAATGGTGTTCCTTCATCTAATTGAATTGCTCCCGAAGTCAACAAATTTTGCTGCACATAATCATGAGTCAAAGAAGCCTGTTGACGGATGTAAGCCATTTTGATAGCCGCAATCGCTGCTTCAGTTCCCTTATTTCCATGAATTCCGCCACTTCTGTCAATAGATTGCTGCATCGTATTATCGGTCAACACACAAAAAATTACCGGAATATCCGTTTGCACATTCAAATCTTTAATTCCCTGAGTTACACCTTCGCAAACAAAATCAAAATGCTTGGTTTGTCCCTGGATCACACAACCTATAGCAATTACAGCATCTACCTTTTGAGTTTGCAACATTTTTTTTGCTCCATAAATCAACTCAAAACTCCCAGGAACATTCCATCGGATGATATTTTCAGCCGGAACTTCATTGTCTAAAAAAGCTTCTTCCGCTCCTTTATACAAACCTTCTGTTATATTGTCATTCCACTCTGAAACTACAACCCCAAAACGAAAATCTTTTGCGCTTGGAAGTGTACTCTTATCGTAAACTGATAAATTTTTATTAATCGTTGCCATATCAAATTTATTTTTTTAGACTTTGAAATTATAAATAAAAATTGGTGATTACAAGTATTTAATTCCCTGCAATCACCAATTTTTAAATGTTGTTTTGTATTATTCAGATAAACCAATCAAAGCGTCAACTGAAGCTGCTTCCGGAGCATTTTCGTATTTTTCTTTGATTTCTGTAAAATATTTTAAAGCGTCTTCTTTTTGCCCTAACTCCAATGCTGTTTTTCCGGCTTTCATCAAGAAACGAGGCGTAGTGAAATCATTTTTATTAGACTCCGCTGCTTTTACATAATAATCCAAAGCTTCTTTTGGTTGATTTTTCTCAGCATAAGCATCTCCGATAGCACCTTTTGCCATAGCACTTAAAACAATATCATCCGATTTGAATTTTTCTAAATATTCAATTGCTTCAGCAAATTTACCTGTATTCAAATAAGCGATACCTGCATAATAATTCGCTAAATTCCCTGCTGAAGTTCCTGAATATTCGTCAGCTATTTTAACGAATCCAAATTTCCCTTCTGAACCGTTTAATGATAATTTATACAATGAATCACTGGCAACACCGCTACTGGCTTGTTGGAAATTTTGTTGTGCCACAAACATTTCGCTTGCCGCTTCTTCTTCTTTAGGCCCACTTATAAATTTTTCATAAGCTACATACCCTACAGTTAGTAAAGCAATAGCTCCTACTACACCAATAATGATTTTTTGGTTTTTAGCTACCCAGTCTTCCGTTTTTGATGCAGTTTCGTCTAATTTAGAAAAAACCTCAGCAGTAGTACTGTTTTTTTCGTCAATTACTACTTCTTCTACCGCCTCTTTTACTTCTTTTTCTTTTGGTGCTTTATATCCTCTTTTATTGTACGTAGCCATTTAAAAATAATTTAGTGAACCGCAAAAATAAAATTTTTATTCAAACCCACGCAAAAAAACCAATTTTTTATATCTAAATCGAAAATATTTTTACTTTATTGGAATTAGAACAAATTCAGCCACATTTTTTTTGAGACAGAAACCAATTCAAAAGCCATTTATATCGATATTTTTCAATAATTTGCAGCCACTTTTAAAACCTACGCAAAAACAGCAAATACGGCAACAGCAGCAGCAACCAAAATGTATTTAAAAAAAATTTCCTTATTCAATTATAAAAATTTTTCGGAAGCCAGTTTCGAATTTGACGGTAAAATAATCTGTTTTGTGGGTAAAAACGGTATTGGAAAAACCAATGTTTTGGACGCTATTTACCATTTGTCTTATGGAAAAAGTTACTTCAATCCGCTGGCGGTTCAAAATATCAAACACGGCGAAGAGTTTTTTGTTATTGATGCCGAATTCATCAAAAATGAACGAATCGAACAACTGGTTTGCAGCTTAAAAAAAGGGCAAAAAAAAGTACTCAAACGCAACGGCAAAGCCTACGACAAATTCTCGGATCATATTGGTTTTATTCCGCTCGTAATTATTTCTCCGGCCGACAGGGATTTAATTATCGAAGGCAGCGAAACCCGCCGAAAGTTTATTGACAGCATTATTTCCCAACTCGATTCACATTATTTACAACAGTTGATTCAGTACCAAAAAGTAATGAGTCAGCGCAACGCCCTGTTGAAATATTTTGCTCTTAATCATGTTTTTGACAACGATACCTTATCTATATATAATGAGCAACTCAACGATTTTGGGAAATACATTTTCGAAAAAAGAAAAGAATTCATCGCTGAGTTTATTCCGATTTTCAACGCCCATCATCACGCCATTACAGATTCACAGGAATCAGTCCAATTAGTCTATGAAAGTCATTTATTTGAAAATGATTTATTGACACTTTTACAGCAAAATATCAACAAAGACCGAGCCTTACATTATACCAGTATGGGAATCCACAAAGACGATTTATCGTTTGAAATCGACAATCATCCCATTAAAAAATTTGGTTCACAAGGCCAACAAAAATCATTCCTGATTGCCTTGAAACTGGCTCAGTTTGAATTCCTGAAGAAACAAAGTGGCGTAAAACCGATTTTATTATTTGATGATATTTTTGACAAACTGGACGAAACCCGCGTTGCTAAAATTGTCGAAATGGTCAACTCCGATACTTTTGGGCAACTTTTTATTTCAGATACCCATCCTGAACGTACCGAAGCTATTGTAAAATTGACGCATCAGTCGTATAAAATATTTAACTTATAGTTTTTTTTTAAACCGCAATCCCGATAGCTATCGGGACACTAAGTTTTTTTAGTAAAGAAAAAAGAAAAAATCTGTGATAATCTGTGTAATCTGCGGTTAAAATTTTATTATTAAATCTATTAAAGTCTGTCGTTTTAACTATTTTTGATACTATCTAAAATTCAAATGTGATGAAATTCAAAACCTTATTCTCAATACTTTTCTTATTCACTTTATTTTCCTGCCAAGCTCAAACTTCAAAAAACATCAAAACCATTGAAGCTCCTGCTTTCGCAAAAGAAATAAAGACAAACAAAAAACCACAAATTCTGGATGTTCGTACTCCGGCAGAATTTGCCGAAGGACATATTGAGAATGCTGTAAATGTGGATTGGCAAGGAGAAAACTTTGTTAAAAATGCTGAGAAATTCGATAAAAACAAAGCTGTTTATGTGTATTGCCGAAGTGGTAAACGAAGCTTAAAAGCATCCGAAAAACTGGAAGCATTAGGATTCAAAAAAATCTATAATTTAGATGGAGGCTTCCTTAAATGGAGCGCCGAAGCCAAAACAGCAAAATAAAAACCCTACAACAATCAAAAAACACCCCTAATGCTTACAAAAGAATCATTGCAATTTTTAGACGACTTAAGAGCCAATAACAATCGTGAATGGTTTCAGGACAATAAAAAACGATACGAGATTTTCAAAAAAGACTACCATCAGTTAGTGAGTGATTTCCTCGATGCCATGAAACCAATGGATCCTGCATTAGAAATGCTCGAAATTAAAAATTGTACTTTCAGAATCAACAGGGACATTCGATTTTCTAAGGATAAATCACCTTACAAATCCCATTTGGGCGTTTGGTTGTCTTCCGGTTTAAAAGATGCTAATCGCACAGGATATTACGTTCACATCGAGAGAGGAGCCAGTTTTATAGCGGGAGGATTTTATTCGCCGGATCCGGACCAATTGAAAAAAATACGCAAAGAAATTGCGTTTTTCTACGAAGACTTAGAAGCTATTTTGAACGAACCTAATTTTAAAAGAGAATTTGGCGATTTTAGCCGAAATGAAAAAAGCGTACTCAAAAGTCCACCCAGAGATTACGAAAAAGATCATCCTGCCATTGAATTTTTAAAATTAAAAAGTTTTGAAACTGTTCAAAAAATTGATATTTCAGAAGTATTAGAAAAAGACTTTGTTGCTAAAATGAGTCAAAAATTAATCCTTCTAAAACCACTGAACGAATTCATGAATCGCGCTTTAGAAACGGACGAATTTTAGTAAGTATCCTGAACCTTTTTTTAACCGCTAAGAACACAAAGTTTGCGCAAAGTACCCTAAACTTTGTGTTCTTTGCGTTTTAAAAGACAATAAATAATCTTTCATTTAATCTTTGCGGTTAAACATTTTTGAAAACTCAAGGAAATCTTTTTAATCTGTGGCAAATAAATAATTGATGAAAAAAAGAAAAATACTTTTCCTTGGAGAATCCTATCGTGCCGATGCTATTACCTGGACGAATGGTCTAAAGGAATTTGGCGATTTTGAGCTAATTACCTGGGAACTGCAAACACCCAATACTACTTTTTTAAACAGAATAAAAAGAACACTGGAATTTGGCTTCGCTCCTATTGCTATTCGAAAAATCATTCGCCAGCAAAAACCGGATATGATTATTGCCGAGAGAACCACCAGTTACGGATTTCTGGCAGCACTTTCAGGACTAAAACCCTCAGCGATTGCCCAACAAGGCAAAACGGATCTATGGCCTGAAAATTCTATCACGATTCCGCTAAAGAAGATTTTACAAAATTACGCCTTTAAAAAAGCCACGCTTATCCATGCCTGGGGTCCTGTAATGGCGGAACACATGAAAAATTCAGGGGTTGATATGGAAAAGGTTTTAGTATTACCAAAAGGAATTGATTTAAACGTATTCGAAAATAAAAACACTGCCCTTTCAAATAAAATTTCGGCTATTGTTACTCGTTCGCTATTGCCGGAATACCGACACGAAGTTATTCTACAGGCTTTTTCCTTATTAAATCAAAGAAAAATCGACTTTACCTTAACCATTGTGGGCGATGGAAAAAAATTAGATTTTTTAAAAGATTTAGCAAAGAAAATGCAAATTGAAAACAAAGTCATTTTCACGGGCAGAATTCCAAATACCGAACTTCCTAAATTATTACAACAATCCAATATTTACATCAGCATGCCCGTAACCGAAGGCGTTTCAGCCTCTTTATTTGAAGCCATGGCTTGCGGTTGTTATCCTTTGGTAAGCGACATTCCCGGAAACCAAAGTTGGATTCGCCATCGTGACAACGGACAATTAATTACTACTGACGATGCTGAAATGCTTGCCGAGGAATTGATTTGGGCTTTTGAAAATCCGGACATTCGAAATAAGGCGGTTTTAAGCAACCGCGAATTCATAGAAAACCATATGAATTACGAAACCAACATGAAAATCATCGCCGATAAATACCACGAATTAATTGACGAACACACTTCAAAAAATTAAACCATTAAGAAATTTAAGTTTCATTAAGCAGTCCTTTTTTAAATTTTCTTAAATTTCTTAATGGTTTAAAGAAACTTTGTGACTTTGCGGTAAAATCAAAAATTATAATTCTTACTTTTGAACCGCAAATTCAATCTTAAAAAGCACTTTCTTTTATGGAAATTCTACACAATTTTTCTTTAAAAAACTACAATACTTTTGGCATTGAAGCCAAAGCCAGACAATTTGTTGCGGTTCACTCCGTAGCCGAATTGAAAACGGTTTTGAAAGAACACCAAAACGAAAAGAAATTTATTTTGGGCGGTGGCAGCAATATGCTTTTAACAAAAGATATTGAGGCTTTAGTGATTCATATTGATTTAAAAGGCAAAAAAATCATCAAAGAAGACGATGATTTCGTTTGGATTGAAGGTCAGGCTGGTGAAAACTGGCACAAATTTGTACTTTGGAATATTGATCAAAATTTTGGCGGATTGGAAAATATGTCACTGATTCCGGGGAATGTGGGGACAACTCCGGTACAAAACATTGGCGCTTATGGTGCTGAAATCAAAGATACATTTGTTTCCTGCGAAGCCATCCATATTGCCACTCAGGAAATGAAAACTTTCACCAATGCCGAATGCAATTTTGGATACAGAGAAAGTATTTTTAAACATGAAGTAAAAGACCAATACATCATTACTTCGGTAGTTTTTAAACTCACAAAACGCAATCATAAAATCAACACTTCATATGGTGATATTTTAGGAGAACTGACTCAAAAAGGCATCGAAAATCCGGGATTAAAAGACGTAAGCAATGCTGTAATTGCCATCAGACAAAGTAAATTACCCGATCCAAAAGAACTGGGAAATAGCGGTAGTTTTTTCAAAAATCCAATTGTTTTGAAAGTTGATTTTGAAAAAATCCACCAAAAATTCCCTGAGATGAAATTCTACGATGTTTCGGCAACAGAAGTCAAAGTTCCTGCGGGCTGGCTGATTGAACAGGCTGGTTTTAAAGGTAAACGCTTTGGCGATGCAGGAGTTCATAAAAACCAAGCCTTGGTTATAGTGAATTATGGCAATGCAACGGGACAGGAAATTCTGGAAGTTTCTAAAAAAGTACAACAAACTGTTTTTGAAACCTTTGGAATCCAAATTGAAGCCGAAGTAAACATCATTTAAAATCAAAAATTAGACAGAAAATTTTCTTTAAAATTCATATTGTATCATTTTCAAATCCTAATTCTATTTATACCTTTGCACTGTCCTTTCCTGAGGCTTCGGGATGGGGATTAAACAATCTTTAAACTCAGATGCTTATACCGATTCTTTACTTTTTTATTGTTATAGTTGTTATTCAAATTGTGTATTATTTAGGTGTTTTTGGGAAATTTGCTTTCGCCAAAGCACAAAAAATAACACCCAAAAGAATTCCAATTTCTGTTATCGTTTGCGCCAAAAACGAAGAAGAAAATGTAGCCAAATATGTTCCGCTATTAGCCGAGCAAAACTACCCTGATTTTGAAATCGTTTTAATCGACGATGCTTCGAGTGATAATACCTTAGAATTATTTGAAGCCTTCGAAAAACAATATTCTAACATTCGTCTCGTTAAAGTACAAAACAACGAAGCCTTTTGGGGCAATAAAAAATACGCTTTAACCTTGGGAATCAAAGCCGCTAAAAAAGAATATTTGCTATTTACCGATGCCGATTGTTACCCAACATCAAAAGACTGGATAACCGCTATGAGTTCGCAATTTACCTTACACAAAACGATTGTTTTAGGCTACGGAGGCTATGAAAAAATAGCCAATTCGTTCCTGAATAAAGTCATTCGTTTTGAAACTTTGCTAACCGCAGTGCAATATTTTTCATGGGCTAAACTGGGACATCCTTACATGGGCGTTGGTCGCAATTTGGCTTACAAAAAAGAAGAATTTTTCAGGGTAAATGGTTTTATCAATCACATTCAGGTGCGTTCCGGTGATGATGATTTGTTCATTAACGAAGCTGCAAATGGCGGTAATACCACAGTGGCTTATTCTCCGGAAAGTTTTACCTATTCTGAACCGAAGAAAACATTCAAAGATTGGTTTACCCAAAAAAGACGACATGTAGCTACTGCTAAACATTATAAAACTTTTGACAAAATGCAATTGGGACTGTTTTATGCTTCTCAATTGTTATTTATCGTTTTAGCGACTGTTTTATTAGCTTTCCAATTTCAATGGATTTTAGTTTTGAGTCTGGTTGGTTTTCGCTATTTGTGTGCCTGGGTAACCATTGGTATCGCTGCGGGAAAATTAAAAGAAAAAGACATTAAATTTTGGTTTCCATTCGTAGAATTAGCGCTTGTTTTTACTCAAATCAATGTTTTTATCACTAATATTTTTTCAAAACCGGTCAATTGGAAATAAAAACGCAAATAGAAAAAGCCAAACAAGGAGACCAAACGGCCTTTACTTTTCTATTGAATCATTATTGGAGTGAAGTTTACGGTTTCATGCTCAAACGCACCGAAAACGAAACCAATGCCGAAGATATTACCATTGAAACTTTTTCAAAAGCTTTTGACAAAATTGCCACTTACAATCCTGAATTTCAGTTCAACACCTGGTTAATTTCGATTGCTAAAAATGTGTATATCGATATGCTTCGCAAAAGAAAATCCAGCCTTTTTGTGGAAATTACCGAACAGGAAGACCAGAAAGCTTACAACATTGCCGATACCACTCCGTCTAAAGAAGACGAACTGATTACCGAGCAAAACCTCTCGCAATTACTGCAATACATCAAAGAACTGAAACCGCATTATCAGGAAGTAATCCAGCTGCGTTATTTTCAGGAAATGAGCTATCAGGAAATAGCCAACAAAATTGACGAACCTCTCAACAACGTCAAAGTAAAACTCCTAAGAGCTAAGAAATTACTGGCTGAGATTATCAATAATCGTAGGTAATATTTTTTTAAACCATTAAGACATTAAGATTTAGTATGACTTTCTTTTACAAGTAAGAAAAGTTTTTATATTTGTGTTTGTAATTAGAAATAATACGCAGCAATAATTAAAAAAATATGCGCATTACATACCGATAAAAGATATAACTAGTTTGGTTTATGCGTGTATAAACTAGTTAGATGCCATTTTAAAGAAATACACATGAGAAAAGCATTAATCGGTTTTAGTAGCCCAACTGCATATTTTTATGACCATGACCGTCAATATTTTAATGAGCCTTGGAGATGGAATCCAATACTGGAATCTCCACAAGGACTATTGACACTATATGATGAACTCTGGTTTATAACTCGGGCGCTATGCCCAGTTAATCTTCGGAACGAAAATTATGTAAAATTTCTTGATGATGATTCAACTTATCAAACGATTGTACAACAAATTTTATCAGATTTCACAAATAAAAAATTCGAAGAGTTCGTACTACATTATCCTTATTTGAACGAGATAATGGATACATCTAAATCATTCATAACTAGTGCCGAAATTTCTAACTATGGAAATATTGTTAGACAAGTATATGGCAAAAAAACAGGATCTGGATTACCCTTAGATAATCATAGTCACAATATCGAAATATTTGGAAACGACATTTCAGGAAATTCATTTAGAATTGATTTGTTAGCTTTGGATAACGTAATTTGTGATTATTTATATGTTCCTAATTTAGAACTAATTACAAATAGATTTAATAGTAGTTATATTAATCCAAAATATAATACATTAAATCAAATTATTACATCTCAAGCCATAACTGTGAAAAGAATTCCTGTCTCGCAAACGCCAGTCGGCCCCGTATTACAAAACATCGAACAGATTAGAGAAAACAATTATTTGGTAGACTTTCGGAACAAAATAATATCCAATTCGAAAATTGAAGATGCGCAAGAATTGGTTCCGAAAATAGAAACTGAATTTAATAATTATCGAAATCAACTACTCATTGACAAACATAAGGATGCAACTTTAGCAACGAGTTTATCAAATACTATACTTACTGTAGTCAAAGACTCTATGTTTTCAGGTTTGAATGCAATTCAAGAAATTGGAGAAAAAAGAAATACTAGAAAAATGGATTGGACAGCCTTCGTATCAAAAATCGATAAAAACGGCATCTAAACCCGACCGCTAAGATATACCTAAACGTTAGCGCAGAATTGCATTCTGTGCCCACAACAATGAGCAAATCCTATACATAAAATACTTTTTGGAATAACCAAATAAGATTGCTTCGCCAGTTCCTCGCTACCGACCACTAATATCTATACAGTAAAATACAACTACTATTTCCAGCCTCATTGAATAAATGGGGCTTTTTTATCCCTAAAACGAACCAAAAAGGTTCTATACACAAACCAAAAAAGTATCTAATAGTCTTTTTTAAGTATGCTATAGGACTCTTTTTAGTACTATAACGTCTTTTTTAACTCCGCTAATGGACGTTTTAAGTACCTTAAGGTACTTTTTAAGTACGCTACAGGATGTTTTTAGTACCATTGCGCCTTTTTTTGGTTCTATAATAGTATGATAATGACCCAACCGCCCGGTTAGCCCCACGCTGCCGCAAGAATCCCGACCGCTCGGATATACACACAAACGTTAGCAGAATTGCATTCTGTGCCCGCAACAATGAGCCAATAACACAAGCAAATACTTTGTGGAATTACTGGATGAGATTGCTTCGTTCCGATAGCAATCGGAACTCGCAATGACAAGATTGCGGTAAAATGAATTGGAACGGGCTTTAGCCCGTTTAGAAAATAGAAATCTAAATTGGCTTTAGCCTAAATATATTGATTTTGGCTAAAGCCAACTATTGTATCAATTCCATCATCTGGCTAAAGCCAGACGCTATTGAACTATCCCCTCTTATTCTCGTTTGCAACAAGAACAAAAACCTTAATTTTTCTTATCCTCTTAATGGTTAAACAGTTATAAAAAAGTTTTTTTCGCACAAATACCAAAAAAAATTAAAAAATATTCTCAGTACTTAGAAAATTTTCTAATCATCTCCAATTTTCTCATCCACAGCCTTACACCCCTTGTAAACTGTGGATTTTTTTATACTTACGAAGTCTTCCAAAATCTACTTAGACGAAATACTTACGTAGAAATACTTAATTATTTTTTTAAAACTGCGTTTTCGCAACTTTTAATCAAAATAATGCAATTAATTTTGCCTTGTAAATAAGTAAAAAAGCTTAGACGTAAGCTTACTACTTAAAAAAAGAAACAAAACGAGACGAAATAAAAAACAATTAAATTCTTTAAAAATGAGTTCAATTTCAACAAATCAACCGCTTTCAAGTTTAAACATTTTTAGTGGTAAAGGAGTTCAAATGCGTACCTTCCACATTACCTGGTTAACTTTTTTCTTTTCCTTTTTTGCATGGTTCGGTATGGCATCACTTATGCCATTGGCTAAAGAACAATTGCACCTAACAAAAGACCAATTGGGTAACATTCAAATTGCAGCTGTATCTGCAACTATCATTGCCCGTTTATTAATTGGTCGATTAGTCGATAAATTTGGTCCAAGATTAACTTATACCTGGTTATTAATCATTTGTTCGGTACCGGTCTTATTAATTGGTACTTCACAATCTTATGAAAGTTTCCTTCTTTTCAGATTGGCTATCGGTGTTATTGGTGCTTCTTTTGTAATTACACAATTTCATACTTCGGTAATGTTTGCTCCGTCTATTAAAGGAACAGCCAATGCTACAGCAGGTGGTTTTGGAAATGCAGGTGCCGGTTTAGCTAATATTATGATGCCTCTTATTGCAGCAGGATTCGTAGGTTTAGGAGTATGTACTCCCGAAGACAGCTGGAGATATGCTATGATTATTCCCGGAATATTGTTATTGGTTTTTGCTTTTATTTATTTCAAATACACGAAAGATTTACCAAATGGTAATTACAAAGAACTTGGAATCGAAAATGAGACTAAAGAAAACACCTTTATGCTGGCTGTTAAAGATTACCGTACCTGGGTTTTGACTATTGCTTATGCTGCTTGTTTTGGTGTTGAAATCACTATTGATAATTTTGCTCCGATATATTTTACAGATACTTTTGGTGCCAGTTTAGCAACAGCAGGACTTTGTGCTGGTCTTTTTGGATTAATCAATCTTTTTGCCAGACCATTAGGAGGTATCGTTGCTGACAAAGTAGGTAAAAGTTATGGTTTTTCAGGTAAAAATTTATTACTTGCCTTGCTGCTTGTTATTGAAGGTATCGGAATTATTTTCTTTGGTATGACTGATCACTTAGGAGTTGCTATCTTTTTAATGTTCCTATTTGGAATGAGCTTAAAAATGGCTAACGGTGCTACTTATAGTTTAGTTCCTTTCGTAAATCCAAAAGCAGTAGGAAGTGTTGCCGGAATTGTAGGTGCAGGAGGAAACATTGGAGCCATGTTGATTGCTTTCTTATTCAAAGCTAAAGCCGTTAAATTTTCTAAAGATGTAATTGATGAAAGCGGCGTATCTCAAACTAAAGATTTAATTGATTACACCAATGCTTTTTACATATTAGGAATCATCATTCTAATTACAGGAGTTATTGTTTTAGCTGTAAAATTTGCAGTTTCAAATAAAGAAGAAGAAACAGAAGAAATCGAACTAAACGGCAAAGAACCTGCTGTAGTTTTTGTAAAATCAAAATAATATCATTTGAAATCCTCAAAGGATATAGAAATAAATTAAATGTTTCGATTATTGTATAAAAAAGAAAGGCTGTCTTCACGGATAGCCTTTTCGTTTTTTATAAAATAGAGCGTTTACAACGCAATTCATCAAAGAACAAATCTCATATTCAAAACCACCAAATAACTATTTTATAATTATTCAAAATTATTTTCAAAAAGACTACAGAAATTACATATAATTTCACTATCTTAATCCTTTCTAAATAAAAATACCACATACGCATACGATTTAACAGAACCTTTAACCATTAAATCTATACATTATGTCAAGACTAAGCCTTTATGAAAACAACTGGATCAACCTTGTTTTCGAAAACAGAAACAAAGAGTATGGCGCTTTTCAATTGCGTCAGGAAACAACCAAAACTTCTTTTCATGCCCTTTGTATCGGGATTTTGCTGTGTACCGCACTGGCAATTCTGCCCAAAATAGTAAACCTTATTGATCCAAATGAAGTTACTGATTCGACAATTCCGATAAATACTGAAACCGTAATTGAATTAACGGATATTTATTCGGAACAAAACAGAGAAAAAGCAGCAGCGGCACCGCTTCCTGAACTACAACAGCAAGCAGATGTTGACAAAACAGATGTTAAACAACTTATAAACCCAACCGTTGTAAGTGCAACACTGGCTACGAATACTGAATTCTCTTTAGAAAGAAACAATCCTGTTGACACTCCTACTCAGGGAACAGCCATTACAGGCTCTGGTACTGCTATAGGAACCGGTGTTGAAAACGGAACAGGAATCGGCAACGGAACTGAAACCTTAAACACTAATGGAAACGAGGTTCTCAGCACCGAAATCTTAGACAGCAAACCACAATTTCCGGGAGGAATAGAAAAATTTTACCGTTATATTGTCAATCATTTCAACAGCCCAACTGTGGATACAGACGGAAACATCCGCATTTTTGTTTCTTTTGTAGTGGAAAAAGACGGAAGCATGAGTAACATTAAAGTAATCAACAAACCGGGAGCTCTTTTAGAAAAAGAAACCATTAGAGTTTTACAATCGATGAAAACCAAATGGACTCCGGGAATGCTGCATTCTAAACCCGTAAGAACCGCTTACAACTTACCCATCACAATCAAAATTGATTAAAACGAATCTTCGATAAGAGTAAAACTTTTCAAGTTGCCACCGATTTAAAAGACTGACACAGATGCTATTCAGTGATAATCCTTTTCAATCGGTGGCAATTTTCTTTAGCTATTTTAATTTAAGACCATATTTAAGACTAAAATTTACATAATCAGTTTTTAATAAAATCTGTTTCGCTTTTAATAACTGAATCCGCTTAGCGGACAGACCTATTATTTTATAACAAATCCATCCAAAAGCTTCACCATTTAAAACAGCTCTTTTTAAATCAACATTCCGTATATTTGTAGCCTTAAAATTGATTTATGGAAACTGCTTTAGATACTACTGCACCAGTTGCAACCCAAGGCGTAGCCGAACAGAGCGTAGCTAAACCAAAATGGCTGAAAGTAAAATTACCTATTGGTAAAAAATATACGGAACTTCGTGGCTTAGTTGACAAATACAGCTTGAATACCATTTGTACTTCGGGAAGTTGTCCTAATATGGGCGAATGCTGGGGCGAAGGTACTGCAACCTTTATGATTTTAGGGAACACCTGTACGCGTTCCTGTGGTTTTTGTGGTGTAAAAACAGGTCGTCCGGAAACAGTGGACTGGGATGAACCTGAAAAAGTAGCCCGTTCTATTAAAATCATGAACATTAAACATGCGGTAATTACCAGTGTGGATCGTGACGATTTAAAAGACGGTGGCTCTATCATTTGGATGGAAACCGTAAGAGCTATTCGCCGAATGAACCCAAATACCACTCTTGAAACCCTAATTCCGGACTTTCAGGGAATCGAAAGAAACATTGACCGAATTGTGGAAGCCAATCCTGAAGTGGTATCACACAACATGGAAACTGTTCGCCGTTTAACGCGTGAAGTACGTATTCAGGCTAAATACGACCGTAGTTTAGAAGTATTGCGTTACTTAAAAGAAAAAGGAATCAACAGAACCAAATCAGGAATCATGTTGGGTCTTGGTGAAGAAGAAGAAGAAGTTTTCCAAACCATGAGAGACTTACGTGCTGCCAATGTGGATGTAGTTACTATAGGTCAATATTTGCAACCTACTAAAAAACACTTACCCGTTAAAGAATTCATCACGCCGGAACAATTTGCCCGATACGAACAATTTGGTTTGGAATTAGGTTTCCGCCATGTTGAAAGCGGCCCATTAGTTCGTTCCTCTTACAAAGCACAAAAACACATTCTATAATTCCCTAAGGTTTACATAAAATTTGAAAACAAGAATTGCCATCAATGGTTTTGGTCGAATTGGCCGAAATCTGTTTCGACTACTTTTAAATCATCCTGAAATAGAAGTGGTTGCCATCAATGATATTGCCGATACTCAAACCATGGCACATTTGATAAAATACGATAGCATTCACGGTGTTTTGCCTCAAACAGTCATTGCTGACGAAAAAGGCTTTTCTATTGAAGGAACGCATTTTTTATTTTTCCACGAAAAAAACATTTCAAATCTAAACTGGAAAGATCTAAACATTGATTTTGTTATTGAATCCACAGGGAAATACAAAACACACGAAGATTTAAACAAACACATTATTGCGGGTGCAAAAAAAGTAATTCTTTCGGCACCTTCAGAAGTTGACACTATCAAAACAGTGGTTTTGGGTGTTAACCAACATATTTTGGACGGTACTGAAAAAATTATTTCAAATGCGAGTTGTACGACTAACAATGCCGCTCCAATGATTAAAATAATCGATGAACTTTGCGGAATTGAGCAGGCATACATCACTACCATTCACTCTTTTACAACCGATCAAAGTTTGCACGACCAGCCACACAAGGACTTAAGAAGAGCCCGTGGAGCCAGTCAATCCATTGTCCCTACAACAACCGGAGCTGCTAAAGCATTGACAAAAATTTTCCCTATCTTAGAGGGCAAAATTGGCGGATGTGGTATTCGTGTTCCTGTTCCGGACGGCTCATTGACTGATATTACTTTTAATGTAAAAAAAGCGGTATCAATACAAGAAATCAACGAAGCATTTAAACAGGCTTCGCTAAATGAACTAAAAGGAATTCTGGATTACACAGAAGATCCAATTGTATCAGTAGATATTTTAGGAAATAAAAACTCCTGTTTATTTGATGCGCAACTTACTTCGGTTATTGATAAAATGGTAAAAGTAGTAGGCTGGTATGACAATGAAATTGGATATTCATCGCGTTTGATCGATTTAATACTTTTGACAAAAAACTAATGTACTGAATGAAATTACAAATCAAATTCTACCTGATTTTCGTTATTTTATTTAATTCACTTCTGTATTCTCAAAATGGAGAAACAGACAGTATTAGCTATTACAATAGTTTAGCCTATACCAATATTAAAACAAACAACTACAAGGACGTTTTTTTATACACTCAAAAAGCAATTAATTACGCTCAGGAACATTCAAAAACTAAAGAGGAAGCCATACAACTTGCCAAATTAGGTCATCTGTACTACAGTTTGGAAAAATATGTCGATGCTATTGATAAACTCACTGAAAGTATTCAGCTTTTTAAAACCCTAAGCCCATCGCCCGAATATGCTCAGGCTAATTATTATCTGGCACTGGCTTACATTAAAAACAATAATTTTAAAGCAGCTAAAACCTATAACGAGAAGACCATTGCGTTATCAAAAGCTTTACAAATTAAAGACAATGATCATTTAATCAATCTTCAAAAGGCGATTATATACAGAGCTACCCAAAAACAGGTCATTGCCGCCGCTATACTCAATAGTATTATTTCCAAGCCGGATAAACCCGAAATTTTAGACACTAAGGCCGAAGCTTTGTACCAAATGGGATTAATTGAAGCCGAAAACAATCGAAATAATCTGGCTTTAAATTATTTCAACAAAGCCTTAGACTTAAATGCTAAAAATCAAAACTTAACACAAAAATCAAACATTCTTCTTGCCATAAGTCTTGTTTATGATAAAATGCTGGACAAAAGCAATGCTTATTCTTTTTTAAAATTACATCTGAATTTAAAAGAAAGTATCGCCATTTCTAATAATGAAAAATTAGGAATTAACGACTACGAAACTTTCAAAGAAAACCAAAGAAAACACCATTTGGCACTTATTGCCAAAAAGAAAAAAGAACAGGAAAAAACCGAAAGATTCTCCCGATTAATCAATTATCTCTCTATTGCATTAATCGCTATTTTATCCATGCTAAGTTTTTCTTTATATCGAAATAATATCATTCGAAAAAAATCAAATCTTTTATTAAAAGAAAAAAACAACGAACTGATAAAAGCCAAAGAAAAAGCCGAAAAAGCATCCAATGCAAGAGCCGATTTCTTATCGACAGTAAGTCATGAATTAAGAACACCGCTCAATGCAATTAACGGAATTACGCATCTTTTATTAGAAGAAAAACCTAAAAAATCACAGTTACACTACCTGAATTCCTTACAGTATTCCGGGAATTACCTCACTGCTTTTATTAATGATATTTTAGAAATCAATAAAATAGATTCGAATAAAGTCGAATTAGAACACATCAATTTTAATTTGAAACAATTACTGGAAGACATTAAAAACTCTTTAATAGAAGTTGCTACAAAAAATAAAAATGCCTTCATACTGGACATCGACCCTAAGATTCCTAATCATTTAATGGGAGACCCTATCAAACTGTCTCAAATTTTTATGAATTTAATCAATAACGCACTTAAATTCACTAAAAACGGAAAAGTATCTATTGTGGCCAAATTACAGGAATTACAAGAACAAACCGCCATGGTCCATTTTGAAATAATTGATACCGGAATTGGGATTCCTCCTGAAAAACTGGACAGTGTTTTTGAAAGTTTTTCTCAAGGTTCAATTGAAATTAACCGAAAATACGGCGGAACAGGTCTGGGTTTAACTATTGTGAAAAAACTTTTAAACTTATTAGGCAGTGACATTCAACTGGAAAGCCAGCTGGGAGAAGGTTCTTGTTTTTCATTCGAATTAGCCTTAGCTGTAAACAATAATTTCACGGCAATTGAGCCCAAAAAAGAAATCAGTTTTGATTTATCCAAAATAAAAGGCAAGAACATTTTAGTGGTGGAAGACAATGCCATCAACCAAATGATTACCAAAAAAATGCTCGAAAACAAGGAAATTCTTTGCGAAGTAATTGACAATGGCGAAGACGCAATTAAAGCTCTAAAAAGCAACAACTACGATTTAGTTCTTATGGACGTGCATTTACCCGGAATAAACGGAACTATTGCTACTCAGGAAATCAGAAAATTCAATTCGGCAACACCTATTATTGCCATGACGGCTATTTCGTTGAATGAAAACAGAGAAATGCTGCTTTCTTTTGGAATGAACGACGTGATAACCAAACCTTTTATTCCTAAAGACTTTTACAATCTCTTGTCTAAATACCTCGAAAACTAATACGCTAAAATCAGTTCTTTAATTAATTTTCGAACTTTCGGTTCGGCATTTCGGGCAGCTTCCAAAACCTCATCGTGCGAAATTGTTTCAATGCTGTTTTCATCACCCATATCAGTAATAACTGAAATCCCAAAAGTCTCTAAATCCATGTGTCGCGCCACAATAACTTCAGGAACTGTTGACATACCAACGCAATCAGCGCCCAGAATTTTCACCATTTTATATTCAGCCAAAGTTTCAAATGTAGGTCCCTGCAAGCCCAAATAAATACCGTCTTTGACTTCAATACTATTCCTTATCGCTATTTCTTTTACCCGAGCAATCATCTTTTTCGAATAAGGCTCACTCATATTGACAAATCTTGGACCAAAACGTTCATCATTTTTTCCGCGCAAAGGATGTTCGGGAACCAAATTAATATGATCGTTGATTAATACAATATCACCTACTTTATAGTTTGGATTCACTCCTCCGGAAGCATTAGAAACAATCAATTTCTGAACACCTAAATATTTCATTACACGCACCGGAAAAGTCACTTCCTGCATCGAATAACCTTCATAATAATGAAAACGTCCTTGCATAGCCACTATTTTTTTACCTCCAATAGTACCAAAAACCAAAGCACCTTCATGTCCCTGAACTGTGGAAACCGGAAAATTAGGAATTTCGGCATAAGGCAAAGAATATTCTATTTGAATATCAGCGGTAAAATTTCCTAATCCTGAACCTAAAATCACGCCGTATTCCGGAGTAAAATTGGTTTTCGCTTTTATAAAACTAACTGTTTCCTGTACTAGCTCCCACATATTTTTTTATTGTTTTATCAAATTGATTTGCTCCTGAAAGAAATGAACTCTGTATGGGTAAGTAAAAAAGTTGCTCTTCCGGCAAACTTCCTTTCAATCTTACATAATCTTTTTCGGTAGTAATAATAATGGATTCCTGGGCTTTGATAATAATTTCCTGAATATCATTTTCTGAAAAATGATGATGATCCGGAAAAGTTAAACAAACATCATTTGTATTTTTCAAATAAGAAAAGAAAGGTTCCGGCTTAGCTATTCCTGCTAAAAGCAGTTTTTGTTCTTCCTTGATTTCGCTTAACTCAATTTTGTTATTTTCTGAATAAATACAGTCATCATAAGCTATATAACTAAAATACAACTGCTGATTTTCGGCTAATTTTAATTTATTTTTTATCAAAAGTTGCTCAGCTCCTGAAAGACCTGGCGGACATTTAGTAACCACCACCACATCAGCTCTTTGAGCTCCGCTTCTGCTTTCTCTCAAATTTCCCGTTGGCAACATAAAATCATCGGCATAGATATCGCCATAAGCGGTCAGTAAAATATAAAATCCCGCTTTTACTTTTCGATGCTGGTACGCATCATCCAGCAAAATCACTTCTGGTTTTGGATTTTTAGAAAGCAATTGTTCGATTCCATTCTTTCTATTGGCATCAACGGCAACCTGAATATTTGGGAATTTTTGAAAAAACTGAAAAGGTTCATCGCCTAAAATTTCGGCATTCACATTGGCATCAGCCAAAACAAAACCTTCTGATTTTCTTTTATAACCACGACTTAGAGTAGCTACTCTGTATTTTGTAGAAAGCAAACGAATTAAATATTCAATCTGAGGGGTTTTTCCTGTTCCTCCTACCGATAAATTTCCAACCGCAATTATTGGTAAATCAAAAGCATAGGATTTTAAAATTCCTTTATCAAAAAGAAAATTCCGGATGGCAGTTACCAATCCATATAAAATAGCAAAAGGAAAAAGTATTTTTCGAAGTAAATTCATAAAACAAATATAAAAAGATAAGCCACCAATACACTAATTAAATTCTCTGATTTTTTTTAAAACCCTACTTTATCCCTATATTTGGATGTATTAATCTTAAAAACACCCATTGAATATAATTCGTTTTTGATAATTATATCTCAATTATTCTGCTTAACATTTGTCTATTAGCGGCTAAAAATAAAAATCATGAAAATAAAAGAAATTCTTTCTGTCCTCGAAGAAATGGCTCCACTGGCTTATGCTGAGGATTTTGACAATGTCGGTTTATTAGTTGGCGACCAAAACACCGAAGCCACTGGCGTTTTAGTATGTCATGATGCTTTAGAAAATGTTATTGAAGAAGCCATTGACAAGAATTGCAATTTGGTAGTTTGCTTCCATCCTATTTTATTTTCGGGTTTAAAGAAAATAACAGGCAAAAATTATGTGGAACGTTCGATACTCAAAGCTATCAAAAACGACATTGCCATTTATGCCGTGCACACTGCCCTGGACAATCATAAAGAAGGAGTGAACAAAATATTTTGTGATGCACTGGGACTAACAAAAACCAGAGTATTGATTCCGAAACCGAATTTCATTCGAAAATTAGTTACCTATACCATTCCTGAAAATGCCGAAAAACTACGCAACGCCTTATTTGATGCAGGAGCAGGAAAAATAGGTAATTATGAAGATTGCAGTTTCAATTCTAAAGGAATCGGAACTTATATGGGTAACGAAGACAGTAATCCCGAAATAGGAGAACGCTTTGAATTTGTTGAGAATGAAGAAATCAAAATCGAAGTTACTTTCGAAAAATATTTGGAATCCAAAATCCTAAAAGCCCTTTTCAAAAATCATGTATATGAAGAAGTGGCTTATGAAATTTACGATTTGCAAAATACACATCAAAATATTGGTTTAGGAATGATTGGCGAATTGGAAAATCCGATGGATGAAAAAAACTTTTTAGCAATGGTAAAAGATAAAATGCAGGCCGACGGCATTCGTCATTCTGCTTTTTTAGGGAAATCCATCAAAAAAGTTGCTGTATTGGGAGGTTCAGGCAGTTTTGCTATAAAAAATGCCATTCAGGCCGGAGCTGACGCTTTTTTGACTGCCGATTTAAAGTATCATCAGTTTTATGAAGCCGAAAACAGCTTACTTTTAGCCGATATTGGACATTTTGAGAGTGAACGCTATACAAAAAATTATATTGTTGATTTTCTTAGGAAAAAAATCCTTAATTTTGCCATCATTTTATCAGAAGAAAATACAAATCCAGTTAAGTACTTATAGAATATGACTAATACGAAAGAACTAAGTGTTGAGGACAAGTTAAGAGCCATCTACGATTTACAATTAATTGACTCTAGAATTGACGAAATTAGAAACGTGAGAGGGGAACTTCCTCTTGAAGTGGAAGATTTAGAAGATGAAGTTGCTGGTTTAAGCACACGTTCTGAAAAACTGAAAGCTGAGCTTGAAGTAATCGAAGAGCAAATTAAAGCAAAAAAGAATAGTATTGATGAGCACAAAGAGACCATCAAAAAATATACTAAACAACAAGAAAGCGTTCGTAATAACCGTGAATTCAACTCTTTAACTAAAGAAATTGAATTCCAGGAACTTGAAATTCAATTAGCCGAAAAACAGGTGAAAGAAATGAAGGCTTCTATCGAACACAAGAAAGAGATTATTGCTCAATCTAAAGAAAAATTAGAGTTAAAATCAAATCACTTAAAGCATAAAAAATTAGAGTTAAACGACATCATGGCAGAAACTGCTAAGGAAGAAGAATTTTTAACTCAAAAATCGGCTGAATTTCAAGATCAAATTGAAGAAAGATTATTAGCCGCTTACCACCGAATTCGTTCTAGTGTACGCAATGGTTTAGCTGTTGTTTCTATTGAAAGAGGTGCTTCTGCCGGATCATTCTTTACAATTCCACCTCAAACTCAGGTTGAAATTGCTTCCAGAAAAAAAATCATTATTGATGAGCATTCAGGAAGAATTTTGGTTGACAGCAGCTTAGCTGAAGAAGAAAAAGAAAAAATGGAAAACTTGTTTGCAAGTATCTAAATAACAAAAATCCCGTCTCAATAAAGTGACGGGATTTTTTTTGCATTCAAAAAATTGATATTAATTAATTCAAAACAACAGTATGTAACTTTTGCATACGTTCTTTTGAATTTGCCTTTTTAGCTGTAAATTCAGTACTGTTGTATTGTTCAACACTACCATTATATTCCATAGAAAAATCAACATTCTCCTGAGTTGATGTTAACTTACCATTAGCATAATTACTTGCTGTACCTTTACCCGAGAAATTCACTTTGTACGTTTTAGCATTTTCAGTTACAGTAAAAACCCCTGCTGTGGGCTGAATACTAATACCATTGGCAACCATTAAACCTTTATCGGTAGAAGTAATGTTTACTCCCAATAAAGATTCTCCCCATTGGGTAAAAGTATTAGCAGTTGAAGCAGAATAATCCCCGAGGCTGTAATCTCCTTTGGCCAATTTCTTCTCTTGGGAAGAAAACAATTCAAAATAAACTACAGCAGCAGCATTGCTGTTTCCTGAAAGCGTTTCGGAACGGGCTGAAAAATCGATATTATAGGAATTCCCTTTTTTGCCATAATTTTCTAAATAAGCCTGAGACAAAGTAACGGTTTGATCTCCTATTTTAAGAAAACCCTGATTACCGGTGTTTTGATTATTAACTTCTTCATTAGAACATGAAATGAATAAACTAACAAAAACCAGCGAAAATAATTTGATTATAGTTTTCATATATGTAAATTTTATTTTTTAGCGGTCATATATGGTATCGCCTTTTTATTTATCTGTGTTTGCTTACGCAAACTTGTTGTTAATGGCGATTTCATAATTATTATGTTTTTTATACTGTTTAGTTTGTAAATAGCAGGAGGCAAAGCCTATGAGTTTTACCTCCCTTACTTACAACTTATTTAATAATAATTTTGGTAGTCAAACCGGATTTTGCACTTTGAATCATATAATATCCAGCAGGTAAATCACTTACCGAAATCTCTGTCTCCAGACTGCTGGTATTAACTTGTTTCACGACAACTCCTGTTACCGAGACAATATTCACCGTATCATTTTCAACCGATGATTTTAAAGTCACACTATGTTTAGCAACCGATGGATAAGCATAAAACGCCTCTAATTTTTTCCAACGTGCATAAACCGAAGTATTTTGCGATTGCGCAGTACTAAATCCGGTAATTTCATCTGAATATGCCGCATCCGAATACCATCCCATAAATCGATAACCTCTGCATTGTGGTTCCAATAACTGATAAGCTGTACCAATAGTTACTGTTTTTGCATTAGGATTGATTACTAATTTAGGTAAGTTGAGATATGAAATGGTGTAGGTTGTAGGTGAAGTTACAATTGGATTATTTGGATTCAAACTATTAGAAGTTTCCCAACTATCAGGCATTCCATCACCGTCAGTATCAACAGGAGCATCAGCTGTAGGCAAAACTGGCCATCCACCCGCCGCCGCCGGTGTATCAATATATCCATTAGTACTTCCGTTACCTCCATTCATAATCGTTGCACCACCAGAACGGGTATCATCAACAGCACGTTTATCAACGGCATCTCTATACAAACTGGCTCCTACATAATCTAAAACCAGTTCATAGGCTTTTGTGGCACTGTGAGTAGTAATTTCTCCCGGTGCGTGCGGTGCATTAATTCGCATTGCTAATTTATCAGCATCACTCACCGGAAGCTGGCTACCATGAAACTGATTGTAAACACCATAAGTCCAGTTATCCTGAGTAGCACGAGTCGATCCGTTAACAAAATTGCCATCAACAAAGAATTTACCCCAAATTCCGCAAAGAGGATGTGTTGGATCTAAATTCCTACCCGTAGATAAAATACGTTCTTTTGTAGAATTAGAGGTTCCGGGCCCCGGTTTCCAATAATTATTTACCAAATTCACATTCATAGCATCTCCGCCGTAACAGCTGTTACCACCCCAATTATAAATAACATTATTACGAATATCCAATAAACCTTCCAATGGTACTGTACGTGCAGCATATTCACCTAATCTTGGGTTCCTGCTGTCGTGATGTGCTATTAAATTATGATGGAATGAAGCTTTCAATCCGCCCCAAATACCCCCATAACCATGAGCTCCTTTGTCGTGAACCGAATTTCTAAGACTTTCAGAAATCACACACCATTGCATAGTGAAATTTCTATTTTCATAAAAGGAAGCACATTCATCAGTTGACCAGCTCATAGAACAGTGATCAATTATAATATTTTGTTAAAAACGAGCTCCTAAGGCATCATCTTCCACATTATGTCTGTCTCCCATTCTGAAACGTAAATAACGCAGAATTACATTATTTCCTCTTATCTTAACCTGATAATCTCTTAAACAAATTCCTCCACCATCCGCGTTTTCGTCCACAAAAAGTGGAATTAGAAGCAGGAAAAAAATACAAAATAGAAGTGAAATACCAAAACTTCTATGGTGATGCCATAGCCCAGCTTTTATGGGCTGAACCACAAGAAAATATATTAGATCAAGCGGTTCAGGTAGCTAATCAGGCAGATGCTGTGGTTCTGGTATTGGGATTAAATGAACGATTAGAAGGCGAAGAAATGAAAGTAGAAGCCGATGGTTTTGATGGCGGAGACCGCACCAGTCTTGACTTACCATCCAATCAGGAAGAATTGATGAAAGCTATGGCAGCAACAGGAAAACCTGTCGTTCTGGTTTTAATCAACGGAAGTGCACTTGCTGTCAATTGGGCTAATGATAATGTTCCTGCAATTCTAACTGCCGGATATCCTGGTCAGCAAGGTGGAAACGCCATTGCCGATGTACTTTTTGGCGATTACAATCCTGCCGGTCGATTGCCGGTTACTTATTACAAATCAGTAAACCAGCTTCCTGATTTTGAAAATTATGATATGAAAGGTCGTACGTATCGTTATTTTGATAAAAAACCGCTATATCCTTTTGGTTTTGGTTTGAGTTATACCCAATTTAAATACAGCAATCTTCAAATTCCAAGTAATATTAATGCTAAAAAGGATTTTGAAATATCGGTTGATGTAACTAATACCGGTAACTATGACGGAGACGAAGTAGTTGAATTGTATTTAAAAGATGAAAAAGCCTCTACTCCACGCCCTATTCTGCAATTAGAAGGTTTTGAGCGCATTAATTTAAAAAAGGGAGAATCTAAAACTGTTCGTTTTAAAATTACGCCAAGACAGCTTTCTTTAATTAACACTAAAAAACAACGCGTAATAGAGCCTGGATGGTTCACAGTATCTGTAGGAGGTAAACAGCCTGATGGCTCTAAAGACAACCAGAGCGGTCGTTTCAATATCACTGGTAAAACACTACAACTCGAAAAATAGTTTTATTTCATGAAACCGTCTCACTAACTGAGGCGGTTTTTTCAAGCTTATTTTTTTAAAATCAAGGATAATTTATCAGCTTTCTTGGTTTTAGAATTAAATTACAAAAAACGAAATAACCTTATAATAAAACATCCAACATCTTTTATGCAACACTAAAATAGTAGCTTTAACTTAAACCTTTAATAAGACACTACCCTTTAAAATAGATTTTTTAATAATTGTATTCTTCCTCTGTAACTGGTGCTAACCATATAACACTTCCTTTTTCATTATTTGTTATGGCAAGTTGAACAAAATAACTATTAGCACTTGCTCCATGCCAATGCTCAACATTGGGTAAACATTTTATAACATCTCCCTTTTTCAATATTTTTTTAGGTTGTCCTTTTTCCTGATAATAACCAACTCCATCAGTAACTAACAATATTTGTCCTGCTGGGTGAAAATGCCATTTGGTTCTGGCTTTGGGTTCAAAAGTTACATTACCTACTGTGGTTTGATTTAGGCTATCGGTGCTAACAAGCATTTGTAAATATGCTTTACCAGTAAAATTCGTATTCGTTATTATTTCTCCTTTTGGAAAAATTCTGCCAATTGACCGACTTAATCTTTGAGTTGAGTTATTATTTGATTTACAAGAAAACAACAATATTCCAATTGAAAATATTCCGACAATGCTTTTTAAATTCATCTTTCAATTTTATAGGTTCGTTTGATAGAAATTTACCAATTTATTTACGGCTTGTGATACATATTCAGGTTTCCAATAGGTTTGTATATGAGTAGCTCCCTCAATCAAAAACAGTTCCTTGTTTTTAGCATTGGTGGCTTTAGCAAATGCTTCATCTGTCATATATTTAGTATCTGCTTTGCTTCCTGCAATCATTAGTAAGGGTTGATTAATTAGCTCAATTTGGTTTATTGCATCCCAAGTCATTAAATCCATTAGGCTACTTGTTGTGTATAGAAAAGTTGAATTTGGATGCGCATGCGTTCTGTAGTAATATTCATATCCTTCGCGATACAAATCGGTTGAAGTTTTAGCGATTTCTTCGTCTGATATACTTGCTACTCCTGAAAAAATAATTTCACCACCTGCGGCTTCTTGAGCACGAGCATCAGAAGCTGTTTTTAAACGATCTTGGATGGTTTTTAACTGGGAATTTTGAAAGCCATTTCTTCTTACTTCACCTGAATTAAACATACTCAAAGTGGCTACTGCTTTAAATCTTTTATCGGATTGAGCAGCTTTTAACGTATAGCCACCGCCACCACAAATTCCAAGAGCCCCCAAACGGTTTGCATCAACACCTGGAAATTGAGAAATAAAGTCAGCCATACCGTGAATATCTTCAGTACGGTATTTTGGTTTGTCTGTATGACGAGGTTCTCCGCCACTTGCACCTTGGTAGGATGCATCGGCAGCAATGGTTATATATCCTTGCTCTGCTAAACGTTGTGCATATAGTCCGGCTGTCTGTTCTTTTATACCTCCGTTAGGGTGTGCAATTGTTATTGTCGGATATTTTTTCGATGGATCATAATTGGCAGGTGTATAAACATTCGCAGCGATATCAATCCCGTTTAATTTGTATGTTACCGGATGTATGTTTACTTTTCCTTTTACATTTTCTGTAATTGCACCTTCGTATACTAAAGTGAAAGGATTTTGCTTTTTTACCTTTTGCGAAAATGAGTTATCTGTTGATACTATTGACATTACTAATGTTATTAATATTATTATTTTATTCATGATTTTTATAATTATTTGGGTTGGATGTTATTTAATACTTCAGTTACTGTTTTTTTTACTGATTTAGTATTTTTTCTTCCAATAAAAGGCTTAATTGTAGTTACAAATTCTTCCAACTGATTAGGTGTTATACCAACATTTAGCGAAATTGTCAAATGACTTTTTAGCATTGGTTCTGCATCGTCAATAGCACTAATTACCGATATTGTAACTAATTCTCTCTGTGCATAAGTTAAAATATCTCTTTCGAAAATATCCGCGAATAAGTGCTCTTTTAAAAAAGTATCAATTGCTGGTGCAAAGGCGGAATAGCCAGAAAGTTTTTCAGGTTGCGGCTTTCCGGTTAGTTCAGTTAATATTTGTTTGCCCCGAAGATATTTACTGCTGTTGTTTGTGATAGTTGTAGCTATAACTCCTATAGTATCATTGATACCTTTTGCCTTTCTTTCTTCAAGGACTTCCATAAATGTTTGTAAACCGCGAATACTTCTTGGGAAACCACAATACGCATAGGTATGAACCAAAATTTCTTTTATTTCATTTATTGTCAATTTTACATCTAGACCTTGGTTTAGAGCTTTTTTTAATTCAATTAAATTACCTTTAGCAGTAAGTGAAGTAATGATTATGATACTTTTCTCTTTTAAAGTTAGACCAGTTTTACCTATTTCGATTTTTTGTGCATTCGTTTGATTGAAGAACATTACTATCATTGTTAGTAAACTAATTATTTTAAACTGTTTCATGTTTTTATAGTTATTTTATTCATCTAGAACAGCTATTTTTTCTAACCACATAAGTATTTATTGAAATTTATTTTTCTAAAAACTACAACAAAATGACATCAATACAATTGGTGTTAAAATCAATATGGTATATTTTTTTAATTTCATCATGTGGTTAATTTTGCTTGTACAAAATTCTTATTAACTGACTGTCAGCCTTGTAGATAAATTACAGATTTATGTACCATAATTACTTATCCAGTCCTTTTTCTTTTAACCACTTGCTCATTAAGTTGGCAACTTCAATATTATTCAAATCAGAAAATGGAAAGTGTGTATTTCCTTTTAGACCAACTTCGGGAAGATGAACAACAGTAACATCACCACCATATTTGTTCACTACATCTCGCCATAATCTTGCCATTTCTAAGCGAACTCTCCATCCATCTATACCCGGATTATTGGAAGGTTGTTCAGGAATAAAATCACCATAATAAATAACAATTGGAATTTTGGTAAGCAACATAAAGTCTTCTTTTGGAATTCCTACAGCTTCAAGAGTTCCTGCTGAACTTGCTTTAGGTGATGGCACTTCACCATCCGGAAATAAAAATCCGCTACCCGGTTCATAAGATATTATTGCTTTTACATTTTGATTTTTTAAAGCCGTAAGCCATCCCATTCCGCCAGAATGAGAGTGAGTGACAAGTATTGCCGGACCAATTTTGTTGAAGAGTTTTGATACAGCATCTGAATTTATATTAGCATCAATTGTTCCAATACTTGGTGTCATTGAACGGAAATATTGATTTAAAGTTAAACTATCACGAGAAAACTGCACCCCTTCAAAATAGTTTGGCCAAATACCTATTCGAAAAGTATCAAACCATTGTTGCTCATCAGGAATAGGATTAATTGTAGCAGGAACGGTGCTTCTGCCCGCATTTCCACGCCTTGGTTGGTCAATAACATAAACAGGGAATTTTCGACGAAGAAAAATATTTTGAAAGCCTTCGCGACCGTCAGGTGTAGTTTCCCATGTTTTTGAAAATTGTCCAATACCATGCCACATCACTAATGGAAGTTTTTTACTTTCAGTTGGTATTTGATAAAATACATAGGCATGATCTCCATGAAATGTTTGCCCTTCCGGAGTAGGATTGTATGGATTAAATGTCCCCGGATTTGTTATTACTGTTCCACCAACTGCAAAGCTACCTTGTTCGATAATCATCAATGGCTCTTGTTTACTGTTTTTCTGTGCGTGAATTGCTATGTTTGAAAACACTACAAAACAAATCAAACTTAAATGCTTTATTGTCTTATTTCTCATAATTATTTCTTTCCTGATGTCATTGTTTTAGTGAATGAGAGTGAACCCAATTTCCAACTCCCGCCTTGTTTTACATACACTTCCGTCACAATAAAAGGATTGATTACTTCATTTCCGCCAACCACAGCCAGTAAATCCATTTTGGTCAGAATGATTGCAGTATTATCAATAATATTTACAGAAACTTCATGTATATCTGCTTTTTTATAATGAATTCCGCCACTTTTAATAACGTTGATTTCTTGGTTTTTGCCCCAGCTTCCCCCCATGTGTACATAGACCGATTTATTATGAAATAAAAGTGCTAAACTATCTACATTTTTATCCGCCATCCATTGCCATTTTTGTTTAGAAAGTTGAATGATTTCCTGTTCAGCTACTTTATAGTGTATCTCATTTGTACTTATTTTTTTCTCTTGTGCTAACGAATATTGTAGACCAGCTACAGCAATGATGCTCATAATTAATACTTTCATATAATCAATTTTAACAGTTAGAACTCAATTATGCTTTTAATTTTATTATTTCTTAAGTGGAGCTTCTACATCTGAAAAAGCCTGTACGAAAGCAGGTAATCGTTCTCCTGAAATTTGAATAGTATTTAACTGACTATTAAATTCTTGCCATTCATTTGAAGTGAATTTTAATGCATTTGCACTTATGTTTTCTTGCATGTGTGCCATTTGTGTTGTTCCAGGAATTGGTACAATCCAAGGTTTTTGAGCCAATAACCAGGCTAATGAAATTTGGGCAGGAGTAGTTTGCTTTTGTACACTCCATTTTTTTAATAGATTTACCAATTCCATATTATTTGCTATATTCTCTTGTGAAAATCGAGTTTCATTTCCACGAATGTCACCTGGAGCATATCGGGTGTTTTCATCAATTGCTCCTGTTAGGAAACCAACACCTAATGGACTCCAAGGCACAAAACCAATTCCTAGTTCTTGACAAAGTGGAATAATTGCTTTTTCTGGTCCACGCCATAAAAGTGAATATTCGTTTTGTATTGCAGTAATTGGATGTTCTTTGTGCGCTCTTCTTACTGTTTGTACTCCCGGTTCTGAAAGTCCATAATGCAAAACCTTGCCTTCTTTGATAAGGTCTTTTATTGTTCCTACAACATCTTCAATTGGCACTTGTGGATCAACACGATGTTGATATAATAAATCAATACGATCTGTTTTTAGTCGCTTTAACATTCCTTCAACCACTTTTTTAATATGTTCAGGTTGACTATTTAATCCGGGTAATCGTTTGCCTGTTGCCTGGTCAATATTCCATCCATATTTTGTTGCTATGGTTATTTTATCACGAAAAGAAGCAACTCCTTCGCCAAGAATTCGTTCTACTTCGTGAGGACCATAGGCTTCAGCCGCATCGAAAAAAGTAACACCTTTATCAAAAGCAGTTCTTATGATATTGTGCATTTCCGGTCGTGATGGAATTGTAGTTTGATAGGTCCTACTCATATTTTGAACCCCTAAACCAATTGGAGAAACTTCTAATTTGCCTAATTTTCTTTTCTTTGAAGTTAATAATGATGAATTGTCATTTAATAACTGATTTTCACTTTCACTAGATGTTTTAGCAAAAGTATCAAAAGGCATTAGCGCACTTCCTGCAATAGCTAATCCTGCTGTTTTCAAAAGGTTTCTACGATTCATAATTTATATTTTTAGGATACTATTGACTATTATAAATTTACTCTATATTCACTTAAGTTTTTAACCATTTGAGGATTTCTATGGTCAAAAAACTGACTTTGGTTAGTGTCTAATACTGCTATGGCTTGCATATCTTCATCAGAAAGTTGAAAATCAAATATGTTGAAATTTTCAATCATTCTTTCTTTTTTAACCGATTTTGGAATTACAACTACACCACGTTGCGTTAACCAACGAAGCACAACCTGAGCAACCGATTTGTTATACTTTTCTCCAATTGATAAAAGAACTTCATTTTGGAAAATATTATTTTTCCCTTCGGCAAAAGGTCCCCAAGATTGGATTTGGACATTGTTTTCTTCAAGAAATTGTTGGGCTTCTGTTTGTTGTAAAAAAGGATGTGTTTCTATTTGGTTAACAGCAGGTGCAAATCCACTATTTACAATTAAATCCATTACTCTATCCGGATGAAAGTTGGCAACACCAATGGCTCTTATTTTTCCCTGAAAATACAATTCCTGCATGGCGAGCCAAGATCCAAACACATCACCATAAGGCTGATGGATAAGGAAGAGATCCAAATAATCTAATTGTAGTTTATTTAATGATTTTTCAAAAGCAATCAATGTATTTTCATATCCGGCATCCTGAACCCAAAGTTTTGTAGTAATAAAGAATTCTTCTCTTGGAACACCGCTTTTCTTAATGGCATTACCTACAGCTGTCTCGTTCATGTAAGATGCAGCTGTATCAATAAGACGATAACCACTTTCAATAGCTTCTAAAACTGCTTTTTCACATTCTTTTTCATCAGGTATTTGGAAAACACCAAATCCTAAAATTGGCATTTCAATTCCGTTATTTAATTTAACTGTTTGCATAATTTTTTATTTTAAAATTGATTCACTATTTCAGAAATGACTAACTTACTATTTCTGTTATGCAAATTTCCGTCGGAAAACTGAAGCTGATAGTATATTGATTACGGATTGTTCTACCAATATTACTTATCACCTTAATAACGTGGTGGTTGATGCAATTAATTATCTAAATTTGTATCAGAAAAAGAGCAACCATTATGGAAAATATAGTTAAGTTTGAGACCATTAGTCAGTATAATGATTTTAATAATGCAGAAACCTTACATCCATTAATTAGTGTAATTGACTTTTCAAAAGCACATGAAAGATCATGGAATGGACAGAAAAGTGTCAAAATTTATTATGGATTTTATTGTATTTTTTTGAAAGATATTAAATGTGGTGATCTGCGTTATGGTTGTAACTATTACGATTATCAAGAAGGCACTTTGGTTTTTACTGCTCCCGGACAAGTAATGGAGATTGAAACAACAGGTGAAGTATATCAACCTAAAGGATATGCTTTAGTTTTTCATCCTGATTTAGTACATGGGACTTCACTTTTTAAAAGTCTTAATGATTATAATTTCTTTAGTTATAATACAAATGAAGCTTTGCATCTATCAGAGCGTGAACGTCAGATAATCTTAGACAGTTTTTCAAAAATTAAATCTGAATTAGAAATTGGTATTGACAAGCACAGCAAGAAACTAATTGCTTCTAATATTGAGTTGTTCTTGAACTATTGTGACCGATTTTATGACCGACAATTCATAACAAGAGAAAACGTAAATAAAGGTGTTTTAGAAAAATTTGAGGATGTTTTAAATCATTATTTCACATCTGAAAAGCCCAATACAATTGGTTTGCCATCAGTTGCTTTTTGTGCAGATGAGCTTCATTTATCAGCCAATTATTTTGGTGATTTGATAAAAAAAGAAACTGGAAAGTCAGCTCAAGAATACATTCAGAATAAAATAATTGATGTAGCCAAAAACCAAATTTTAAGTAATAATAAAACGGTAAACGAAATTGCTTACGAACTGGGTTTTAAATATCCTCAACATTTTTCCAGACTGTTTAAACAAAGAGTTGGATATACTCCTAATGAATATAGAAGTTTGAATTAACCAGATTTCTGTTTATTTAGTTTTTTTTTTACAGAAAGTCTAATAGTGATGAAGTAGTTGAGTTGTATTTAAAAGATGAAAAAGCCTCTACTCCCCGACCTATTGTACAATTAGAAGGTTTTGAACGCATTAAACTAAAACGGTGCGTTTTACAATTACACCAAGGCAACTTTCTTTAATCAATAACAAAAACCAACGTGTTGTAGAACCGGGATGGTTTACCATATCTGTAGGAGGTAAACAGCCTGATGGCTCTAAAGACAACCAGAGCGGTCGTTTCAATGTCACTGGTAAAACACTACAACTCGAAAAATAATTATCTGATAAAGGACTGCTACTTCCAGCAGTCCTTTTTTTTTATCCCAAACAATTACTTTTACCACTATTTGTATTTAAAAAATATAAATGGTTTGTCATCGTTAATATCGTAAATTTGCGACTGTAGTTACCACGAAAATTGCAGCCGCAGATACTGTATTTCTCTTTATCATTTTAACTTTTGCAAAATAAAATTGAAGTAGCTATCGTTTTTTTGATTATGAAAAAAGCCCTTTATTTTTTATTGACTAAATCCATTGGTTTGTACATCAATGTTTTGAGTTTTATTGCTCCTGAAAAAGCAACTCAAATTGCTCATGGTTATTTTAGCATACCACGAAAAGGAAAATTCAACCAAAAAAAACTTCCTAAAATTCTAGAAGAAGCCCAACAAGAAACAATTTCACATAACGGTGACTCTATTCAAACCTACATTTGGAAAGGAAACGAAACCATTATTTTACTCATTCACGGCTGGGAAAGCAATTCCTCAAGGTGGAAAAAAATGCTTCCTTATCTCAAAAAGTCCGGAAGTACTATCATTGCTATCGACGGTCCTGCTCAAGGCTTATCCAGTGGTACCGAATTTACTGTAACAAAATATGCCGAGTTTATTGACATTGCTGCCAAAAAATACCAACCTAATTATATCATTGGTCATTCCTTAGGAGGAAAAACAAGTTTGTATTACCAATACAAATATCAAAACCCGAATGTTCAAAAAATGGTAATACTGGGAGCTCCAAGTGATTTTACTATTATTTTTAACAACTTCATAAAATTGTTAAGCTTAAACAATAAAGTCATAAAAGCATTAGAAAATAAATATACCGGCATACTCGAACAGAATCTGAATCTTTTTACAGCACAGGAATTTGCTTCAAAAATCAACGTAAAAGGCTTTCTGGCACACGATATTGATGATATTGTTGTATTGTTTAATGAAGGAAAAAAAATAGCTCATTCCTGGGAAAATGTCCAATTTATAGAAACAAAAGGATTGGGACACAAACTACATGATGACGAATTGTACCAAAAAGTGTATCAGTTCTTATTTGAATAAGGTTTCAATCTCAAAAATCAATGACAATAGCAATATCAATTTTAAGATAGAACTGCATAGACTTTGCTATTGTTATTGCCATTGCTAATTGTTATTGTATTATTGTTTATTTTTGCACCATGGAAGAAAATCTAAAACGTCTCAACAAATTCATAGCCGAAACAGGTTTTTGCTCTCGTCGTGAAGCCGATAGATATATTGAAGAAGGTCGTGTAACCATCAATGATGTGGTTCCGGAACTGGGAACTAAAGTGAGTGTTAATGACGAAGTACGTATTGACGGCAAACTCATTCATGAGAAAAATGAAAAACCCGTTTATCTTGCTTTCCATAAACCTGTTGGGATTGAGTGTACCACTAACTTAGAAGTACGCAACAACATTGTCGATTATATCAATTATCCCAAACGTATTTTCCCTATTGGCCGATTAGACAAAGCCTCGGAAGGACTTATTTTTATGACCAATGACGGCGATATTGTCAATAAAATATTGCGCGCCAGAAACAATCACGAAAAAGAATATACCGTAACGGTAAACAAACCTATCACCGAACGTTTTATCCAACGTATGGGCAATGGCGTACCAATTTTAGACACCGTAACCCGAAAATGCAAGGTCGAACAAATAAGCAAATACATCTTCAAAATTATTTTGACTCAGGGTTTGAATCGTCAGATTCGCAGAATGTGTGAATATTTAGGATACGAAGTAACTGCTTTGAAACGCATCCGGATTATCAATATTTCACTGGATGTTCCTGTAGGTCGTTATCGTGAACTGACCGATGCTGAAATTAAAGAATTAAATACGCTTATCGAACCTTCGAGTAAAACGGAAGAAGCGAGCTTACCCAAAACGGAAGCACCAAAACGCCAAACGGAATTCATCAAAAAAAATGATCCGAGATTTAAAAAACGTGGGGATTATTAATCAAAAACATTATCCATACTTCATTTATAACAACAAAAAGAGGAAATTCGTTTCCTCTTTTTGCATTTAAAGCAATAAATTATTTCAATTCTTATACATTAAAAAAACAAAACAATTCCTTAACCTTTTCTTCGAAGTATAGTAAACTACATTTTAGTTGAAGCCCCTAATTTTGCGGTATAATCCAATATAATACCATTGAAATTTTCATTCCCCAACGTTCGCAATTTCAGAACCCAAATCTTTTTATCATTCTCTGTAATGATTTTTTTAATTCTGATTTGGTTTCTTATGTACCTCACCATCGATCGTAAAATCGATAATCTGAATAATTTCAGCTATCAATCCTATCGTGTTTCACAAGATTTCAGTACCAATATCAAGCGTTTTCAAACCTTTCTGCTGTACGGTTACAAGGAAAAAGATTTTTATATCAGTCACAATCAAAAAGATTTAACCCAATACCTTTCTGATTTAAACAAACAAAGAGCAGCCATTAATTCGATTTATAAAGAAGCCCGGGAACTCCATATTGAAATTGACGAAAAACAAATGCTTCAACTTTTCAATACAATTGATTTACTTATTAAAAATGTCAATCAGTACAAAAAAATTGCTTTAATCAGAGGTTTTAAAGATTATGGAATTGAGGGTAAAATGCGTAACAAAGCCCATTTTCTGGAAGAAAAAAAGTACTTGAAACCTTTTACCATCCTGCAATTTCGCCGTCACGAAAAAGACTATATGTTGCGGTCTGAAAAAACCTATCTTCAAAAATTTGAAAAATTATACAATAAAACAATTCATTCTGACGAAATCAGCCCGGTTTCTAAACCAATTCTACAAGATTACAAACGCTACTTTGATACTCTGGTAGTACTTACAAACCAGTTAGGTTATACACAAAATCTGGGTTTGAATGGCAAAATAAACCAATCCAACGAAGAAATTGAAAATTTGTTTGCCCAAATTATCTCTTATAACGAAATTAGAATCAACCAATTAAAAACAAATTTGTTCTATTTTCAATTGGGACAAACCCTTTTAATGATTGCCATTGCGTTGTTCTTATGTGTTTACATTTCAAAATATTTCACTAAAGACATCAAACTGCTTTCATTGGATATTTCTAATTTCATTTTTTCTAATTTTAAGAATACTAATCCCAAGCTGCTTCAGCAATCCTCCATTAAAGAAGTCGATTTTTTACTCAACAGTTATAAAATACTAAAAGAAAAACTACACGAAAACTTGGTTGCTCTTGAAAAAAACAACGAAGCGGCTAACAATACCGCTAAATTTAAAACACAATTTCTGGCCAATATGAGTCACGAAATTCGTTCGCCTTTAAATGGAGTTATCGGGATGCTGAACATCCTTAAAACAAGTCCGTTAAACAGTGACCAATCCGAATATATTGAAATTGCCGAACACAGTGCCAATCACCTTTTAGGGATTGTCAACATGATTTTGGATCATTCTAAAATGGAAGCCGGAAAAGTCAAACTGGAACAGCATCCAACACATCTTAAAAATGAACTTTCAAAATTAATCCGACTATTCGAATACCGTATCAAAGACAAAAACATAGACCTGCATTTTAACTTTGATGAACAAATTGAAAGCAATATTCTTTGCGATAATTTACGACTCCAACAGGTTTTAATCAACCTTTTGGACAATGCAATTAAGTTTACAACAGCAGGAGATGTCAAACTGCAAGTAAACCTTATTGAACAACAGCAAGGTATTCAAAAAGTCAATTTTCGGGTGATGGATTCAGGAATAGGTATTGATGTTAATAAAACCGAACAATTACTGCTGGCCTTTGAACAGGCCGATTTGACAACCACCCGAAAATACGGCGGAACAGGACTTGGACTCACCATTTCAAATCAGCTAATCAGTTTGATGGGAGGTTCCAAATTAAACATCATCGCTCTGGAAGAAGGAGGTTCCAGTTTTAGTTTTGATATTCCCTTTAAAATTAGCACCAACACATTGGCATTCGAAAATCAAAATGACACATCTACTGCCGCAAACAACAATACTGTCAATAAAGCTCTGATTGTAGAAGACAATATCATCAATCAAAAGGTGTTACGAAAGCTGCTGGACAAAATAAACATTCCTGCTGATATTGCAAACAACGGATTAGAAGCCGTTGCTCTTTTCGAAAAAAACGATTACGACATCATTTTTATGGACCTGCACATGCCGGAAATGGACGGTTTTGAGGCTACAAAAAAAATCCACTCGTTAGCCAAATACAAATCCAAAAACATTCCGATTATTGCCGTTACTGCCAGCGCTTTTGACGAAGACAAAATCAAAGCCATTGCTAATGGAATGGATGATTTTGTAAGCAAACCTATTGTTCTGAAAAATCTGGAAGAAACCATTGTGAAACAAATGCAACTGCATCATCATGTCTAAAAAACAACAAACCCGGGATTTTCGTCACGGGTTTGATCATTAAATTATGCCGTTTATGAATATATAACAATCCGTTTATTTTTGTCACATCGAGCGCAGTCGAGATGCTGTAAATGTTCTCGACTCCGCTCGAACTGACAATAAGACTTATTTATAATCATAAGTGGTATTATTTCAAATCAATTGATTCATAATACAAAACTTTAGATATAGAACTAGCATTTTGATATTCCAGTAAATTTTCTCTTTTGGAATTTTTCTTATCAATATTTTTAAGCTCTTCGGGATACAAATTATAATATATTTCGTCATTATAATTTAAATTTCTCAAAAACTCCTTGTCCATCCCTTTGTTCACCGAAATATTATATTTGGTAATCAAATTTCCCCAATTGAAATAACTGCACAAAAGGATTAAACCGTAGCAATACCAAACCATTTGATTAAATAAGAAAGCATTTGTTTTTTGCTTTGTTATTTTTCTCAAAGAAAAAAACAAACCAATTAAAGCTAAAATCAAAAAAGCATATACCCCTAACCTTTTATAAGTTAATCCATAGTGAAAGATATATTCGGAATTTTTAATCAGAGCGCTTACAATCAAAACCGCATTTAAGAAAATCCATATTTGAGCTAATTGTTTTAGCTTTTTTGCTTTTTCATCAAAATTAAATCCGCCTTTAAAATAAAATAAGATAACACCAACAGCCATAACGATGGAGAAAATAACAGCATTGACACGTTCGTGCGTGTCTGAACTCAGTTTTGATTTTTGGACAACTTCAAAAAACTGTTCATAATTATAAGTGACGATAAAAATCAACAACAAAACATTTAAAAGAAACAAAGTAATGGCTCCACTCTTTCTTTCAAAATCAATATCCAGAAATGAAAAGGTACTTTGATTTTGATGTTTAGCTTCCTCATCGAAATCATTAGCCAATAATTTGTTTTTTTCATAACAAACTTCCGGAATCCAATAATTCCAAAAAGTAAACGATATATAAAATCCTAAAGATGAAATCACAAAAAGTATCCACAGATTAATATCAAAATAATAATCGGTAAACAAAGACGAAAAATGATCGCTCCCAAAAGAATACACTATAAAAAACAAGGCTAAAAAAACAGCCGGAATAATAAAATAGGCAATTAACTTTTTGACAAAATCATTATTGATTTCTCTTTTTGGAAGATACTGGCTAAACATCAATATACGACCAAAAGAAGTTATTCCGTTTAAAAAAATCAATGGAATTACCTGTATGATTTTAAGTTCCTGATTTTGTAATCTGAATTGCAAAAAAACCAAAGACAGGAATAATGCCAGAAAAGAAGCAAAATCGGCATACCAGGCAAAAGCCAGGCAGGATAAAAACGAAGTTCCAAACAGCATGAAATTCAATCGATTATTGAATTTGTTGCTATTATTATAACTCACTAATCCTAAAAGAAATAAACCAAAAAGACCCAAATTAAGACCTATCGTTTGTTTGTAAAAAAGCAGTACAAAAACCAGACTGCTCACTAAAATAAGATGGTATTTTTTCATAGCTGATAAATTTAAAAGTACTTTGTTTTTCAAAGTTTAAAGTTAAAAAAAGGATTATTTAGAATTGATTAATTTTTCAAGATAATTTAAGTGTTCCTTAAAAGCCAATCTTCCTATATTGGTAACACGATAAGAGGTTTTAGGCTTTTTGCCCACAAACTCTTTCTTGATTTCTATATATTCTGATTTCTCCAATGCCGTAGAATGACTCGCTAAATTACCATCGGTAATATTCAACAAGGCTTTCATTTCGGTAAAATCCACCCAGTCGTTTACAATCAGAATCGACATGATTCCTAATCGTACCCGACTTTCGAAATTTTTATTTAATTTATCAATAATTCCCATGAACTATTTGTATTTTTTAAAAAGAAGTAATCCGTAAAAAATATGCAAAACTCCAAATCCCAACATCCAAAAAACAAAACCACTTCCCAGAAAAAACATAGCGATACAGCCCAAAACCACTTCCGAAAATCCCAAATATTTGATATCCGAAAAAGTATAATGTCCTGCATTAATTAAAGCCAATCCATAAAAAATAAGCGTTGCAGGAGCAACTAATACAAACATTCCGTGGTAAATTAATGCTATACAAAACAATCCACCAGCCAAAAGTGGCACAAACAAGCCCAGTAACATTTTTTTAGTTGTGGCCGTCCAAATAGCCAGATTGTTTTTTCTACTTTTTCTGACGGTGAACAGAATTCCAAAGAATAAAGCCAACAACAATATTGCAACCGCAATAATGATGAGTTGTTGGATCAATTCAGCACTATATTCCGCCTTTCCGTTTAAACAATCAATACCGTTAGCCTCTAATAATTGAAAAGCAAAACCACCTCCTATTAATGCTGTGATTCCGGCAAAAACGCCTGATAATCCGCTTAAAGATATAAATCGGGAAGAACGCTCCATCATGGAACGTATGTGTAACAAATCTTCTTGATGTTTCTGAACCATAATTAAAGTACTTTGAGTTACAAAGTTATGTTTTATTTTGAAATGACAATACTGAAAATAGATTTTTTATTAATGCTTTTTAAAACACAAAATCCTCATTAAAAACAGTTATTACAATTGCTTTTAATGAGGATTTATTCTTTTTTCAGAACTATTACATCTGCTTCTCTAAAATCACTTTCAAAGATTCATTAGAGTGATGTCCTAATTTTGGATTCACCACTTCTCCATTTTTGTTGACCAAAACATAATGTGGAATTCCTGAAATATTAAACTTTTGGGTTAAATAATTCCATTCATCTTTAGAAACTCTGTAATGCTCTCCTTTAATATTGGGAATACTGTTTTCCCATGTTTTTAAAGGTGAAGTTTCTCCGGTTATATACAGAAAAACTACGTCCTTATCTTTCATATCCTCTTTTAAAGGTGCTATTTCTTTGATTCCTGACATACAAGGACCACACCAGGTTGCCCAAAAATCGACATAAATTACTTTTCCTTTAAACTTAGCAATCATGGAATCAAAAAGTTCATCTGCTGTTGTTTTTTTAACGGTATTAACAGCATAACCTGTCTTTGATTTATTAGCTTCTAATTGAGCCTTCATCTTATCGTTTTCAAAAACAATATAATTCGATAAAAATGGATGTTTTATTTTTTCCCGAATTTTTTGCAATTCACTTTCTGTATAAGGAGTAAAATTCCTTTCTAAATTTCTGGTCTTTTGTTGCAAAATCATCGCATCAATAAAAAAAGCATCCTTTAAACCGTAAACCTCTTTCATTTTATTATAAGATTTATTAGAATACAATTCCGACATGATATTCTGAATATCTTTCATGTACTTTTTACCAAATTCTTCAGGTTTCTTGCCGTACTTCTGTTCAAATGCTTTTTTGACGACAAGCTCATCTTTTGATAATTGAATTATTTCGTAATCAGCAATTAATTCTTTTTCTTCTGCAGTAAGAGAGACTTTTTTCGTGTTTAAATAAGTTGCTAAATCACCCACAGAAACATCATTCTGTCCTTTCTTATTTTGCAATACTTCGTAAGCCTCTTTGTGATTTTTACTAAATGCCTCAATTTTTACTTTATTAGTCGTATTAAAATCGAGCAACCTTAAATCTCCTTTTTCTCTTTTCCTATATGCTTCCACCATTTCTAACTCATCATTAGTCAATACGATATCGTTCTCCTGAAGTGTTTTAGCCATATCTGCCATATTTCTGAATGCAGGTAAAACAATAGGATCACTTAAAGCCTCTACATGAGCTAAATTACTGATAAAATAAGAGAAATTTTTAGACATTACTGCCACTTCATTATTCAACATTGACTTTGTAATAAAATCATAATAGGAAGCCTCTAGTTTTACATCTTCATCAAGTGTAGCTTTATCTTTTTGTGTAAACTGCCTGTATGAGTTATAGGTAAAAATCTGTGCAAAAGCTAAAAATTCAATATCCATCTTCTTAATTTGAAGCGCTTTCTGACTTATAAATTGTTTTTGAGCAATAATATTTAAAGCTTGTAGTTGTTTGTCTCTTATTTCTAAACAGGCTTTTTTAAAATCTTCCGGACTCATTTCTAAAATCCTCTTTCTTAGACTTTGATACTCTTTATAAGATTCGGCTTTTTCCAAAGCTTTAAAGTCTGTATTTATTCTGGCGCAATCACCCATAAATAATACCATGTCATTGTCGACAACTTGAAAGATTTCCTTGCCAGGTTCTACAAAAACGGCAGTCATCTTATCAAACAAATTAAGATAAACCGATTGTGGATGATTTATTGGAAATTTTACTGAGAAACTCCCATCACTGGCAATTTCTACCAAATAAGTATCCTGGCTTCCCGTAAAAGCATTATTTACATATACTTTGGCTGTTTTCATTCCTGCTCTTTTAGTATAACCTTTTACAAAACCGGAATACGTAGCTGAATCAGACTTAAAAACATTCGAAGTATATACCTCATCATTAGCTAATTTATAGTTTGGGTTATCAACTTTTTCCTTACTATAAAGAGCTAATTTTTCTTTGTCTTCGCCTAATTTTACTGCATCTTTTTTGTCTATTTGGGCATAAACTGTTTTTTGCTTTCCTTGTTTTTCAAGAACAATAGTGTAATTGTTTTTTTTCCTCTCTACTGTTTTATAATTCCAAACGGCTTTATCCATAATAGCCTGATTTGGATAAAATCCGTAATCCCATTGATTGCTTCCATTAGTTTGAAACCAAGTGCCTTGTAAAGTTTTAGGCATTAATGATACCGCTTCCTGCTCATTGATCACAATATCATAAATTGACCAATTTCCTCCTTCATTTGCCTCACCAAAATCTACTTTATTGACTCTTTTGTCCAATTTAGGAAAATACAATTGATAGTTAACTTCGCCACTCTCTGTTATAGTATATCTTTCTCCTATAGGAATTCCTTCGGTTTTTGTCGCAAAAATCTTGTCACCGCCATTAACATCTTGTATGTAAGATTCTTTAGGAATAAAAATCCATTGTCCCGGATAATATTCAATGTGAAAATGGAGTATGGTAGCTTCTTCCGTCAATTCAATTTTAGTAATACTACCCGGAATATTACTCAACCCATAATCAGGTTTGTCGATAATTTTCTGTGCAAATAAACTGCTGACAGACAACAGTGCTGCAAACAATAAAAGGATTTTTTTCATAATTTTTTAGGTTGGTTAAATGGTGGTAAATATTTGTAGGTTTTTATTTAATCGATTCCAAACTTAATTATTAATTCGAAAAAAGATTACAATAATTTGTTAAAAAGAAAGAAATTACAACAACTATACAATCTCTGTAGAAAACAAATTGAATAGTAATTATCTTTAATTTTCATTAATTTCTAAAATACATTCGGCTTGAATTATCTATTCCAAGATTAATCTTTCCATCTACAATAACACCATCTATATAGGAATCATTAGCTAAGCTACCTGACAACATTTTAGCCCCTTTTTGAGAATTTAGATATAATTTAGTTTTATCAAATTGCAAATTAATTTTTTCAATATTATCACCATCAAAATGCAAATTCGAATTTTTAGCTTCTATATTTACGAAAGCCGGTTTGTTAAAATCCCAAAAGAAATCAGACTTATTTAAGCTGATTGACAAACTATCCACTTGGTAGTTTCTTAAAGTAACATTCGTTTTTTCTTTTGCAAGAATAGACTTCACATTTTTGCAATAGACTTCAGGAATAACGAACCATTCTCCATCTTTTCTTGATTTTACTACAGACACAAATAACGTATCGTTTCTAACTTCAAAAGGAGCTAAATCAGGAGCTTCTTCTTTTTTGTAAGCCTGTGAAACACTAAATTCTTTGCCGTTTTTTAAAACCAGATAAGCACCTGGTTCAGCAACTACGACCGAAAAAGGAGCTGTTTTCTTTTCTTGAATGGCAAAATCAGCTTTATTATCAATCCCCTTATAATATTTTGAACCAATAAATAGCAAAGTAATCCCTCCGAAAAGAAAGGTTAAAAAAGAAATTAATATAATATTAGATGTTTTCATGGTCATTGTGTTTAATTACAGATAATAATTCATTTAAATCGGCACTGTTTAGTTGGAGTAATTTTACTTTAAGAAGGAAATCAGGTAAATCTTGGCTGAAAAAATTGTTTTTTTCAGTTTGTTTAATAAGTTCGAAAGCCTTTTCGGAAACAAAAAATCCAATGCCTCGTTTGTTGTCAAAAATGCCGGAATCCTGCAAATTAGCGTAAGCACGCATTACCGTGTTGTGATTCACTTCAAATTCGGCTGCCAAATCCCGCACCGAAGCCACCCGATCACCCGATTGCAATTGTCCTTCTAAAATTTGCCTACAGAGATTATCTACTATTTGCAGATAAATCCCTTTGGTTGATTTAAAATCCATATTAAGCCTCCTTTTCTTTTAATTTAAAATAAGCCATTCCTAAAAAAAATATCCAGGAAAATAACGATAAGGATAGTAAAGAAAACTCTGTACTGTCAAAATTCTGAGTAACTTGAAAAGTGTAAAATTGTATATCAAAAAATCGAGGTGAGGAATAAATAATTTTAGATAGTAACATAGAAAACAAAATACAGCTAAAGAATAAAATAACCGAAATCAATACGGATTTAACCAAAGCATAACGCTTAAATAATGTTGTTCCCGCAAAAAGATAAGTACTATACGAGAAAAAACCGAAAATAAAAAAAAGTATTTGCCAGGTATCCCACAATTTATCTTCTCTAGTTACCAAAGAACGAAATTCAAAATAAGGAACCACAGCCGGATCAAAAAACTGACTTCCATTAATCATTTCAGGAATTAAGGAAGCTTTGGCCAAACGAATGGCTATCCAAAATATTCCCAATGCAATTGGTAAAAACAAACCAATTCGTAACAAAAACTGCACAAGAAATTTTTCGAAAGTTGAAGCTGGAGAAAGTAAATAATTAGCAGTTTTAATTTTATCAGTCAAATCAGGAAATGCAGTTCCTACAACCACACCAACTGCCATCATATAAAACACAAAACAAACTACATAATGATTATTAATATTTTCAGCATAATTCATTATACTGCTTTTACTCGAACTAAGAAACCAATAACTCAATAAATAAGTCACAAGTCCTAATCCTAAAATAGTCAGTAGATACTTTGTTCTATTAATGAACAAATCCTGTTTCAACAAAAGACTAAATCTTTTAATATTAAAATGATTATTTAACAGCATGGCTTTGAGGTTTTAAGTTTACTTTATTGATAATAGCGTTAAAGAGCAATTCAATGTCTATTTCGGTTTCTTCAAATAGGTTGGATTCCGTTATAATGCGATGACCGCCTAGACACTTTTCTTGGTAAATTGGTTTTTCTAAACCTGATAAAGTAGCAACGGTTTTGAATTGTAATTGTTGACTAATTTCAAAAACCGATTCGTTATAGACTATTTTTCCTTCGTCTAAAACTATGATGGTATCAATGATAGTTTCAATATCTTTTACCTGATGGGTCGAAATCAAAACCAATTGTTCCTCGGAAACCGAACTCACTAAAATTTTTCGAAACAAACTCTTAGACGGTATATCCAAACCATTAGTTGGTTCATCTAATACTAACAAACTGCAATTGGTTGATAAAGCAAATGCAATTAAGAATTTCTTACGTTGTCCGTGCGAAAGTCCGTTGAGATTTTTTCTAGCATCCAATTCGAATTCCTGCAAAATGCGATTCATTTTTTCGTAATCAAATTTGGGATACAAAGGAGCAGTTGCTTTGATGTACAATCCAATAGTAATTGACGGAAACGAAAACTCCTCAGAAACCATATAGATATCAGCCAAAAAATCAGGCAATCGATCAAAAGGTTTAAAACCATTAATTGTCAATTCTCCTGTTTGCGGTTTAAGTAAACCCGAAATTAACTTGAGCAAAGTAGATTTACCGGCTCCGTTTTTACCCAGCAAACCAACAATACTTCCATTTTGCTGTTCAAAGGATAAATCAGTAAACAAAGCGTCCTGCTTTTTATACTGAAAAGTCAAATGTTGAATGTTTATCATAATATATTTTATTAGTGCACTAGTTTTCTAGTACACAAAAGAATAAAAAAAGTACATACAAAACAAACCTTTTGGCAAAAAATCTTACTTATTTTTTCTCAAAAGAAGAAAACCCTATAAATTACTGGAGAATTAGAGTTAAAAAAGTGAATTATTTTTTTAATATCAAAACCATCTTTTTCTTTTGAACAAAAACACACCAAAAAGAGATAATAAAGAAGAAATAGAAATCACAATCCATATTCCATAATGATTGTTTTCTAAATTATTAGGCACGTTCATTCCGTACAAACTCGCAATTAAAGTGGGAATCATCAAAATAATCGAAATCGAAGTCATTTGTTTCATAATGGTGTTCATGTTATTTGAAATCACCGAAGCATACGCATCCATTGTCCCCGTTAAGATATCGCTGTAAATATTAGTAGTTTCCTGCGCCTGACGCAATTCAATTTCTACATCTTCCAATAATTCCGGGTCAAAATGTTCTTTTTGTGATTTGATGTTTCGAATGCGATGCAATAAAATGTCATTCCCTTTCAAAGAAGTCATAAAGAAAACCAGGCATTTTTCTATTTGTAACAATGCCTGCAGCTCTTCATTTTTAATGGATTTCTCCAAATTATTTTCGGCCAGTTTAATTTTTTGATTGACCTGTTTCAAATATTTCAGGTACCAAACACTGGACGAAAGCAATAATTTTAAAACCAAATCGAAGTTGTCTTTAATATTGATACGTTTACGTTTGGTATAAGCTACAAAATCAGTCAGCATCTCCGTTTGCTGAAAACTTACAGTAACACAAATTTCTCCCTTAAATACAACACCCACAGGAATAGTTTGGAAAGGCAATTTTATATCCTGACTTTTCACAGGAATTCGCATAATGATTAATGTCCAACCATTTTCTATCTCAATACGAGGTCTTTCGTCAATATCCTCGATATCATTATAAAAGGCTTCCGGAATTTGGAGTTCCTCCAATAAATATTTTTTTTCTTGTTCAGTTGGGCACTCCACGTTGATCCAGCAGTTAGGAGTCCATGCTTCAACTTCAATTAATCCGTCATTATTTTTATAAAATGCTCTCATTATAAAATGCTATAAAAGGGTTAACAGCATTTTGAATAATGACTCAAATGCTATATTAAAATATTATTTTCGAATAATAATCGTCCATTGGAAAGATTGTTTTTTAAAAGTGCTGCAAAAGTATTCTTTAAATTCAGTTTCTATCGCATTTGTTTAAAATTTAAACATTTTTTTATGATTGCTCTCCCATAAAAAAAGCCCTAAACTTGCGTTTAAGGCTTTCTATAGAATAGTAGTTCTTATTATTTACGGCTTCTGATTTTTCTTGCCAAAAGCGTATTTTTTAATAACATGGCAATAGTCATAGGTCCTACTCCTCCCGGAACCGGAGTAATGAAAGAAGATTTTTTACTTACACCATCAAAATCAACATCTCCTTTAATCACATATCCTTTTGAATTGCTAGCATCTTCCACACGGGTAATTCCCACGTCAATAATTACTACGCCATCCTTAACCATATCAGCTTTTAAAAATTCAGGGACTCCTAAAGCTGTAATAATGATATCGGCATTTTTAGTATATTCTTCTAAGTTTTTAGTACGACTGTGAGTTAAAGTAACGGTTGAATCACCTGGATTTCCTTTACGGCTCATCAAAATACTCATCGGGCGACCTACAATATGGCTACGACCAATAACTACAGTATGCTTTCCAGAAGTTTCCACTTTGTAACGCTCTAACAACTCCATAATTCCAAATGGTGTTGCCGGCAAGAAAGTTTCCATTTCTAAAGCCATACGTCCAAAGTTTGTTGGGTGAAAACCATCCACGTCTTTTTGAGGATCAATGGCTAAAAGGATTTTTTCCTCATCGATATGTTTTGGCAAAGGCAACTGAACGATATAACCGTCCAAGTTGTCATCTTCGTTCAATTCTTTGATTTTAGCTAATAATTGAGCTTCTGTAGTTTCTTCAGGTAAAGCAACTAAAGTTGAATCGAAACCAATTTGCTCGCAAGAGCGCACTTTACTCCCTACATAAGTTAAACTAGCTCCATTGCTACCAACGATTATCGCTGCTAAATGAGGTACTTTTTCCCCATTGGCTTTCATTTGTTGTACTTCGGCAGCTATTTCATTTTTAATATCTTCCGAAGTTTTTTTTCCGTCTAGTATTTGCATAAGACTGTTTGTTGTTTATTATTTATGGTTTGTTGTTTTTGTTTAAGGCTTTGACTTGTTTAAAAATTCGAATCAACTCAAAACTTTAAACTATAAACCATAAACAAAAAACTAATTTATTTCATTCCCGGCATTCCACCTGGCATTCCTTTCATTCCGCCCATCATTTTCATCAGGTTTTTTCCACCTGGACCCTGCATCATTTTCATCATTTTGCTCATTTGGTCAAACTGTTTCATCAACTGATTCACCTGCTCCACCTTAGTTCCTGAACCTTTTGCAATTCTGGCTTTTCTTTTCACATCAATCAAAGCCGGTTTTTTTCTTTCTAAAGGAGTCATCGAATAGATTATAGCCTCGATATGTTTGAAAGCATCGTCTTCAATTTCTACATCTTTCATGGCTTTTGAAGCACCCGGTATCATTCCTACCAAATCCTTCATATTACCCATTTTCTTTACTTGCTGAATCTGAGTTAAGAAATCATCGAAACCAAATTCGTTCTTCGCAATTTTCTTTTGCAGTTTTCTGGCCTCTTCCTCATTGAATTGCTCTTGTGCTCTTTCAACTAACGAAACAACGTCCCCCATTCCAAGGATACGCTCCGCCATACGATCCGGATAGAAAACATCAATTGCTTCCATTTTTTCACCCGTACCTACAAACTTAATTGGTTTATTTACAACAGATTTGATTGATAATGCAGCTCCACCACGTGTATCTCCATCTAATTTAGTTAAGATAACCCCGTCAAAATTCAAAATATCGTTGAAGGCTTTTGCTGTATTTACCGCATCCTGTCCTGTCATCGAATCCACCACGAATAAAGTTTCCTGTGGTTTAATAGCCGCGTGAACACGAGCAATTTCGTCCATCATTTCCTGATCTACCGCTAAACGTCCGGCAGTATCGACAATTACCACATTAAATCCATTGGCTTTTGCATGAGCAATCGCATTTTGAGCAATTGCAACCGGATTTTTATTTTCAGGCTCTGAATATACTTCAACACCTATTTGATCTCCCACTACATGCAACTGATTAATCGCCGCAGGACGGTAAATATCACAGGCAACCAAAAGTGGTTTTTTATTTTTCTTTGTTTTTAGATAATTAGCTAATTTTCCGGAAAAAGTAGTCTTACCAGAACCTTGCAAACCTGACATCAAAATTACAGAAGGTGTTCCCTGTAAATTAACTCCGGCTACATCACCTCCCATTAACTCAGTCAGCTCATCCTTAACTAACTTCACCAATAATTGTCCTGGCTGTAAAGTAGTTAATACGTCCTGACCTATTGCCTTGTCTTTTACTCTGGCAGTAAAATCTTTCGCAATTTTAAAATTCACATCGGCATCCAGTAAGGCACGACGTACTTCTTTTAAGGTATCAGCAACGTTTACTTCGGTAATTTTACCGTGACCTTTTAATATATGAAAAGCTTTGTCTAATTTTTCGCTTAAATTATCGAACATAGTATTGATTTTTTTGAAGTTGCAAATATAAGATAAACGATTAAAGTTAAAAAGTTTAAAGTTTAAAGTTTTGCTGACTTAGCTTATTTTTTTCGCTTTAAACCAAAACTAAAAAGAGGCTGGAAAGATCCAACCTCTTTTGACAAAAAAAAATAAAAAAAACCAAGTAATTAAGTTAATGAGTATCGGCCATTAATTTAATATATCGCATTCAAATGTAACATGTCCTCTTTCACCTGCCACATTTGTCATAGTAAGAAATTTTAATTTATAATAGTTTCCAGCTGCATCTTTAACGACATAAAAACAATCCATTTTTCAGAACGAGACATTTCTTCTTAAATCTTTAAAACTTTGCAAATGTATAATTATTTTTATTTATTCTAAATAAATATATTATATTTGTCAAAATTTTTTTCGCAATAAAACAGTAATGAAAAAGGATTTGATGTTTACACTAAAGTTGCCGATTCTAAATGTGCCGCTGCGCAAAAATGGTGGTTAGAAAACCAGGCCCTTTGGAAAAATGTAAGGAGTAAATGGGATAGTGTTTTTGCTCAAAACAAAGATGTAAAACTGGAAGAAAAAGTAGATAAGAAATCTCTCTTCTCGCATTTGTTTAAATTAAAAGCAGATGCGCCAAAAACAGAAAGCGATGCTATAATTGATCGTTTTCTGAAATAAATATTAGTTGAATTTGTGTGTTAGTTTGTTTGAAAAGAGTCGGTAATCCTGAATTATCGGCTCTTTTCTTTTTATTTATAAACTTGATTCTACTGGAATAGATATTTTTATAAAACCATTAAGAGCGTTAAAAAAATTAAGTTTTGTAGCTCTTAAATTCCTTAACGCTCTTAATGGTTAAATATTTTATCTGTGATCTATTTTTTGTCCGCTAAGCGGAACAATTAAATTATCAATTACATTCTTTCCGGAACATTAATTCCTAACAAACGGAAAGCATCTGCAATAGTATCGGCCACTCTTTTGGATAACTGCACACGGAAGATTTTTACTTCCAAATCCGCTTCACCTAAAATTGGCAATGCCTGATAGAACGAATTGTATTCTTTCACCAAATCATACGTATAATTGGCAATCAAAGCCGGACTGTGATTTTGAGCCGCATTTTGAATTACTTCAGGGAATAACTCCAATTGTTTTATCAACTCCTTTTCTTTCTCGTGCAGCGTTTCAATTTTTGAAACATTCGAAAAATCAAAATCAGCTTTTCTTATAATCGATTGAACCCGGGCATAAGTATATTGAATAAATGGCCCGGTGTTTCCGGCAAAATCAACCGATTCTTCCGGATTGAACAAAATACGTTTTTTAGGATCTACTTTTAAAATATAATATTTCAAAGCACCTAGACCAATCGTTTTGTACAGTTTGGCTTTCTCTTCATCCGAATACCCTTCTAATTTTCCTAATTCTTCTGAAATTTGCTGAGCTGTATCGATCATTTCCTGCATCAAATCATCAGCATCCACTACTGTTCCTTCGCGGGATTTCATTTTTCCGGAAGGTAAATCCACCATTCCGTAAGACAAATGAAATAGATTTTCTGACCAGTCAAAGCCCAGTTTTTTCAAAATAAGGAATAATACTTTAAAGTGGTAATCCTGCTCGTTCCCCACTGTGTATACCATTCCGCCTACATCCGGATAATCTTTTACACGCTGAATTGCCGTTCCAATATCCTGTGTCATATAAACTGCTGTTCCGTCAGAACGCAATACAATTTTTCTATCCAAACCTTCAGCAGTCAAATCAATCCAAACCGAACCATCAGGATCCTTTTCGAAAATCCCTTTCTCCAATCCCATTTGAACGACATCCTTCCCTAACAAATAGGTATCACTTTCGTAATAGTAAGCGTCAAAATCAACTCCCAGGTTTTTATAAGTCGCTTCAAATCCATCATAAACCCATTGGTTCATGGTTTTCCAAAGTGCAATTACTTCTTTATCTCCGGCTTCCCATTTACGCAACATTTCCTGTGCTTCCAGAATAATAGGCGCTTGTTTTTTAGCTTCCTCTTCTGTTTTTCCTTCTGTCATTAATTGGTTAATTTCTTCTTTGTATGCTTTATCAAAAGCCACATAGAAATTTCCAACTACCTTATCACCTTTTAAACCCGTTGATTCCGGAGTTTGATCCTGACCAAATTTCTGCCAGGCCAACATTGATTTACAAATATGGATGCCACGGTCGTTGATAATTTGGGTTTTATATACTTTTTTACCAGAAGCTTTGATAATTTCAGCTACCGAATAACCCAATAAATTATTCCTAACGTGTCCTAAGTGCAAAGGTTTATTCGTATTTGGCGAAGAATATTCTACCATTACCGCTTTGTCTTCCGGTGACGGAGTAACAAAACCATATTGTACATCATCCTTAATTGAATTAAAGAAATTCAAATAATGAGTATCTGAAATAACAATATTTAAAAATCCTGAAACCACATTAAAACGGCTTACCTCAGCCACATTTTCAACTAAATAGTTTCCTATTTTATTCCCTAATTCAACCGGATTGCTTTTTATAATTTTCAACAAAGGGAAAATTACCATAGTAATATCGCCTTCAAATTCCTTACGGGTCGCTTGAAATTCAATTTTTTCTACGCTTACTTCAAAAAGATTTTGAATCGCTTTGGTTATAGATGGTGTAAGAATCTGTTGTAATGACATGTAAACTTTGTTTTTTAGGTTGGCAAAGATAATCCTAATTCATTAATTAGAAATAGTAAAACACACAATATATCGCATTCCGACAGATATTTTAGTCATTATCATAATAAAATGCTAAGCAAACCGCATTTAACTGAAAAGTTTTTACTTTTGCCTTATGTTAGCTACAATTAGAAAAAACAAAGTCCTTCGCTTGTTTTGTGCTTTTATGGCACTCTATCTGCTCAATTGTAGTGTTGACACCAGCGACATCACTCCAAAATATATTCCCGAAGATTTAAGTTTTAACGATCAGGAAACCATTATCGAAATTATTGTTGAAAAGGTTTTGGGTTTTGAAAACGCCATTCCTGAAAATGAAGATTCCGATAGTGAAAACCAGCTTGTTTTCAAAAAAACAATCTCGGTTGCTTTTTATATCCTGCCCGATTTTGATACCAAAATCAAAGAAATTCTACTTAGCTCTCATCCGGAAAACAGCCGTTTTATTGAAGCTAATATATTGAAAACCTATTTCGAAATTCACTCTCCTCCTCCCGAAGTTTGATTTGTTTTTTTGAGTCTTTATGCGATTTTGTTTTTGTTACAAAAAACAAAACGCGACTTTACGTACAACAAAATCAAACTTTAAAATGAAAAACAACACTTTAAAAACAGCTGCTTTCTCAATATTAGCTTTGCTGTTCGTTACTATAAACGCCAAAGCGCAAACAGAAAAAGAACTGGAAAACAGTATTATTGACAGCCTTTACATCCAGGAGACAGAAAACAAAAACAAACGAGCGAAAGTTTTACATGCCGAACCTCTCTACATTGATTTAATTCGGGATCTCGGTGCCCGAAAAGGAGAGAGAGAATGGAACGTAGGTCTTGGACTAACTGATAAAAACAATTACGACGAATACCAGGCCTTGATAGAATATGAATGGGCGCCTATTGACCGATTAGGACTTGAAGTAGAACTTCCTTTTACTTTATATCCGTCGGCTACTAATGCCACTACTCCGGGAAGCAAACTAAACGGACTAAAATTAGCCACTCAATATTCCTTTTTTGTATCCGAAAAATTAAAAACGTCCATGGCTATCGGCTACATTCATGAATTCGGGCTCACTTCCTTTAACAACTACGGCAATGATAAATTATTTACCGGAAACACTTACAACCCGATTTTTATTGTTGCAAAACGCTGGGGCAACAATTTTCATACTCTTTTATATACCGGTCCGGTAATAGAGCATCATTTTGAGGAAAATTCTACGCATACTTCATGGGAAATCAACAGTAATTTTCATTATATGATTCCCGGGACTAAAAATTTTATTGGAATCGAATTCAACAAAGAAATACAAACCAAAGATTTTGATATGACCATCAGACCACAAATGCGGGTGGCGGTTGCCGAAAATCTGTTGGTGGGTATTGTTACCGGAATTCCTGTTAGTAGGGAAAACGAACGATTCAGTTCCTTCCTGCGATTGATTTACGAACCCAAATATTAAACAAAACCCCAATTTTGAAAAACTCAAAATTGGGGTTTCCTTTTTTATTAAATACAAAACTCCTAACTTCCTTCCTACTCCCTACTTCCCGCTTCTTACCATTTAATAATAGCACTTGCCCAGGTAAATCCGCTGCCAAAAGCGGCTAAAACAACCGTATCGCCCGATTTTATTTTTCCCTGTTCCCAGGCTTCCGTCAATGCAATAGGAATCGAAGCTGCCGTAGTATTTCCATATTTTTGCACATTATTATGAACCTGATTATCATTCAGCTTAAATTTATTCTGAATGTATTGTGAAATCCTCAAATTAGCCTGATGCGGAATCAGCATATCAATATCAGCAACAGTTAAATTATTAGCTTCCAAAGCCTCATTAATCACTTCTGCAAAGCGGACTACCGCATTTTTAAATACAAATTGTCCGTTCATGTGCGGAAAATAACTTTCGTCATCGGGATTATTATCGGCTAAAATATCATTTACCCAACGCCCACCCATTCCCGGAGCTGTCAACACCAATTCTTCGGCATGAATTCCTTCTGAATGCAAATGGGTCGAAAGAATTCCTTTCGACAAATCTTCTTCTCTGCTCAAAATAGCAGCCCCTGCTCCATCACCAAAAATCACCGAAACGCCACGTCCTCTTGTAGTCATATCCAGTCCGGAAGATTGCACTTCGGAACCTATCACCAAAACATTCTTATACATTCCGGTTTTTATATATTGATCGGCAACCGACAGTGCATACACAAAACCCGAACACTGATTACGAACATCCAAAGCGCCTATGGTTCTCAAACCCAAATCACGCTGCACCAAAACGCCCGGTCCAGGGAAATAGTAGTCCGGACTTAAGGTGGCAAAAACAATAAAGTCAATGTCTTCTTTGGCAATTCCGGAGCGTTCAATAGCAATTTGAGCCGCTTTAACTGCCATTGTTGTGGTAGTGTCTTTTCCTTTTTCAATATGCCTGCGCTCCCGAATACCGGTTCTTTCCTGAATCCATGCGTCATTCGTATCCATTATTTTAGACAAATCGTCATTGGTAACCACATTGGAGGGCACATAAAAACCCAAGCCCGAAATCTTTGAATGGTACATATTAATAGTTTTTTACATTAGCATCAGATATAAATGTAAATAAAAAAAACCAGTCTGAACAACTGGTTTACTAATTCTATTCAATCTGTTTTTTATTATGTTGCCTGATTATCCACAACGGCATCCGGCGCATTTTTCTTTACCGATTCTATACCATTTTCGCGGGCAGCAAGCGACTCATAGATTTCGCTGTTTCCGATAATCTGGCCATTGCCGGCTTTTAAATTAAAATAAAATTTCCCGTTTGAAGATTCTTTGCGCTCATAACGGTCGTCATCGGGAGCATTTTTCCTAACCGATTCAATTCCGTTATCACAAGCAGCTTGAGTTGAATAACCTTCGCTTGCTAAAATTGTCTGACCATTGCCGGCTTTCAGGTTAAACTGAAATTCGCCGTTAACTCTTTTTGTAATTACAAATTTTCCCATTTTTAATTAAAATTTTAATTCACAATAGTTATTTCTCTAAAAATCAAAACTCTGCAAAGAATTTTCTTATTAGCTGAATTAAAAATAATAAAAAAAACGAGATCAAACTTTAATTAAATATTAAAATTCAAACAAACAACAGTATCATTAGTCAGTGCTGAATTGTGTTCGAAAAAAATAACTTTCCTGTCAAAAACGGCTTTAATAAGATAGTGGCTTCCTTTAAAATACGATTGCTTAACCAATACATTCATCACCCCATTTTCAGTTACTTTTAACTGATGTGGATACAGTAATACCAATTCGTCTTCTTCGCCTTCTAAACTGATTAATTGGGACAATCGCAACTCATTTACTTCCCCAAAAAGTGAAGCAACGTATTTATTAATTGGATTGTGATACAAATCATGCGAATTAGCTTTCACAATCATTTTTCCGTGTTGTAAAACAATGGTTTCATCGGCAAAAGAAAGCGCATCGGTACTGTCATGAGTAGCCACAAGTACTGTAATTCCCTGTCCTTTCAAGTACGCAAATAAATTACGGCGCAGTGCATTTTTTCTGAAATTATCAATATGACTAAAAGGTTCGTCAAGCAATAAAACTTCGGGTTCTAAGGCCAAAACTCTTGCCAGAGCCACACGTTGTTGCTGACCTCCGCTTAGGTATTTCGCCTTTACATCGGCAAACTCCGTCATTTCTACAATTTCCAATAACTCCTGAACACGTGCTCTTTTCTTTTCTGGAAAAATATTCGACAAATATTTACCCACATTTTCAGCCACGGTTATATAAGGCATCAGGTCAAAATCCTGCGACAAATATTTCATAAATGGCATTCCGGGAACCAGATTAAAACTCGTTCCTAAGACTTCTGTTTCATTCCAAAAAATCTGTCCTTCATCTAAATCATACAAACCGTAAATCAGTTTCAACAAAGTACTTTTGCCACAGCCACTTTCGCCAATTACAGCTATATTTTGTCCTTTTTTAACAGAGAAATTGATATTTTGAACCACTGGTTTTTCGGTATAACCAAAGGAGATATTTTGAACTTGAAGCATTAGTATTGATTGTTATTTTTTTGGATTGCAAAGATAGATTTCTTTGGTATAAAAAAAGAATATCTTTAAAAAGATAACTCAAATATTTACCGCAAATTGCGCAAATTTTCACAAATTAATCTGTGGAAATTCATCAAAAAAAATCGTCCCGAAATCCCGATAGCTATCGGGACGGGACGACCTTTGTGATTTTATTAAAACAGTAAATTACTTCGCTGCTTCTTTCTCAGCGTCAGCTTTCATTTTAGCATTGGCAACAATTGCAAATTCCACACGACGGTTTTGGCTTCTTCCTTCTACAGTACCATTATCAGCAATTGGATCAGCAATTCCCATTCCCTGAATAGTAAATCTGCTGGCTGCAATTCCTTTAGCTGCTAAATAATTTTTAACCGAAGTAGCGCGTTCTCCTGAAAGTTTCAGGTTGTAATCAGCCGGTCCTGTACTGTCAGTATATCCAAAAATAGTAATATCAGTATCCGGATATTCATTGAAAACGGTAACTAATTTATCTAAATTTGCTTTTGCAGCAGCTGTCAAAGTCGATTTGTTTGTATCAAAACGAATTGCATTTTCATTTAAAACCAATTTGATTCCTTCACCTACGCGCTCTACGTCGGCACCCGGAATAGCCTGATCAATTTGTCTGGCTTGTTTGTCCATTTTGTTACCAATAACACCTCCGGCAACCCCACCTACAACACCACCAATAACAGCTCCCATAGCTCCTTTTCCACCTTTTCCAAGGTTGTTTCCAAGGATTCCTCCAAGAATTGCTCCTCCGGCAGCTCCAATGGCCGCTCCTCGTTGTGTTTTATTTGTATTTTTAACGGCTTCGCAGCTTGTAAAAAGCGAACCTAAAACCATTACGAAAGCTAATGCTAATACGGATATATTTTTCATAGTTATCTTTTTTAAAATTTTATTTTATTATTCTTAGTTAACACGTTGAAATTGGTAAACTACAGCTGTTAATTTTCCACCCACATCAATTCTGTCAATTAATTGAAAAGAACTTTCTGTTTGATTAGCCACTTGTAAGACATAACCATCTCTTACTTTTTTAGCTTTTTCACCTGCATCTAAAATTTTCAAAACAAATTCTCCGTTAGTATTCACAAACCATGTAATAGGTGAACTAAAAACAGGACAGTCGTACTTCGTTAAAGCCATTGTTCCTTTGTTGTTATTAGAAACAAACTTCCAGGTACTTCCTTCAAAACATTTTGAATCGGCTAATTGAAAAGAATTCACTTTAATGTATTCTGATCCCGGATAAGAAACAGAACTAATTACCCAATTTCCTTTAATCCCCGTTTGAATTCCTCTGTCTAATTTAGTGGCAGTAACCGAAGATGTTTTACAGGAAAATAATGCCAGCGAAAACGCTGCAACTAAAAATATTTTTTTCATCGTTTATCATTTTTAATATTAAACTTAGGCAAAGATACAATCTAACTTACGGATTTTGTTTCAAAATGATATTATTTTATTACAAAATTTACGAGCAAGACATTTTGTCACCCCTAATTAAATTGGTACTTTATTTGAATAAGCTGTAACCGATTGTAAAACACTATTAAAAAATTTTAAATATGACAACTGGAAAAATTAATGTTTCGGTGGAAAATATCTTTCCGCTAATTAAAAAGTTCTTATACAGCGATCACGAGATCTTTTTACGTGAGTTAATTTCGAATGGAACAGATGCAACATTAAAATTAAAACACCTGACTAACATCGGTGAGGCCAAAGTAGAATATGGCAATCCAATTCTTGAGGTAAAGATTGATAAAGAAGGTAAAAAACTGCACATTATTGACCAGGGTATCGGTATGACAGCCGACGAGGTGGAAAAATACATCAACCAATTGGCTTTTTCAGGTGCCGAAGAATTCCTGGAAAAATACAAAGACACCGCTAAAGATTCGGGAATTATTGGTCATTTTGGACTTGGTTTCTACTCTGCTTTTATGGTTGCTTCTAAGGTGGAAATTATCACTAAATCTTACAAAGACGAACCGGCAGCGCACTGGATTTGCGACGGAAGTCCAGAATTCTCTCTTGAACCGGCTGACAAAACCGAGCGCGGAACAGAAATTATCCTGCATATTGCCGATGATTCTTTAGAATTTTTGGAAGATTCAAAAATCAGCGGATTATTGAACAAATACAATAAGTTCATGCCTATTCCAATTAAATTTGGAACAAGAACGGAAACTTTACCTAAACCGGAAGATGCTCCTGAAGATTATGTAAACGAAACCGTTGAAGTTGACAATATTGTAAACAATCCAAATCCGGCATGGACGAAACAACCTGCTGATTTAAACGACGAAGATTACAAAACCTTCTACCACGAATTGTATCCAATGCAATTTGAGGAGCCTTTATTCAACATCCACCTAAATGTAGATTATCCGTTTAACCTAACTGGAATCTTGTATTTCCCTAAATTAGGAGCTGATTTACAAATCCAAAAAGACAAAATCCAATTGTACCAAAATCAGGTTTTTGTTACCGATAACGTAGAAGGAATTGTTCCTGAATTCCTGATGATGCTTCGCGGAGTGGTGGATTCTCCGGATATTCCGTTGAACGTTTCCCGTTCAGGATTACAGGCTGATGGTGCGGTGAAGAAAATCTCCAACTACATTACCCGTAAGGTTGCTGATAAATTAAAATCGTTATTCAACGAAAACAGAGCCGATTTCGAATCAAAATGGAACGACATCAAAATTGTTTTAGAATACGGAATGCTTTCGGAAGATAAATTCTACGAAAAAGCAGGTGCTTTTGTATTGTACCCAACAGTAAACGACAAATACTATACACTTGAGGAGTTAAAAGAAAACCTTAAAGACAAACAAACCGACAAAGACGGAAAACTGGTTGTTTTATACGCAGGAAACAAAGAAGCGCAACATTCATACATCGAAATTGCTGAGGAAAAAGGATACGAAGTATTACTTTTAGATTCGCCAATTATCTCGCATTTAATTCAGAAATTAGAAAACGACAATCAGAATGTTACTTTCGTTCGTGTGGATTCGGATCATATCGACAACCTAATTAAGAAAGATGATACTGTTATTTCTAAATTATCTGAAGACGAACAAAACAACTTAAAAACAGCTGTTGAAGCAGTAGTTTCTAAACAAACTTACAAAGTACAGTTGGAAGCTCTAGACAGCCAGGCTGCGCCTTTCATGATTACGCAACCGGAATTCATGCGCAGAATGAAAGAAATGAGCCAAACCGGGGGTGGCGGAATGTTCGGAATGAACAACATGCCGGAAATGTACAATTTGGTTATTAACACCAACTCTCCTTTGGCATCTACCATTTTAAACACCGAAGACAAAGCCAATCAGGAACACCTGGTAAAACAGGCTTTGGATTTAGCTAAACTATCACAAAACCTGTTAAAAGGTGAAGCCTTAACTACTTTCGTAAAACGTAGTTTTGAGATGATTAAATAGTATCAAGTAAATAGAATTAAGTACTAAGACCTGCAAGTGCAAACTTGCGGGTCTTTTTTTGTTTTAGGAATAAATTAGAACTATATTTTGTAAGAATATTTTAATATATTTGACTTAACAAAAATAATCGAATGAAAAAATACTTTTTTATAATATCAATTTTTCTGATTCAAACATCTATTTACTCTCAAGATTATATCAAATCTGATTCGTTGAAAATTGATAAAAAAAATTATCAAATACGTCATTTAAGTTATGGAAAATCAAGTGGATTAAAACTATTCAAAGTTTTAACTTGTGATCTTTCTAATCTAAAAAAAATAGAAACCGAAATAAAAAACTGTTGGAATAATCATAAACTTGAATGCACAGAATTTTATATCATTTCAATTCCGAATTATCAAAATCTCCAATCGGATCAAGAAACAGATATTTTAATCAAATTTTTAGAAAAAATTGATGCCGAAAGAATGAAATTAAAATTATCAACCGCATTAGTAAAATACAAAATTTTAAAAGACTTCACTTGTGAATATTTTTTAGACAAGCCAAAAGAAAATTTAAACAATTTTAAAGATTATAAATTAAACATAAAACAATCAGAGGTTTGCCCCTTTTTACTAAAATAAAATTTAATAGCGAGTAAATATTATTCTTATTTACAACAATAAGCAACTTTGTAGAGTTACTAAATGAGATTCCTCATTCTTCGGAATGACAAGATTGCGGGTAAAACTGCTTTCAAAATGTTCTTTTACACAAAGTAAAACCGTCCAGTCTGTCATTCCGAAGAATGAGGAATCTCATCAACACTTTTCCGGTCAGATGGTATAAATAAAAATTAGAAAATACAATGAAAACAATAAAAATTCTTCTTACAGCATTTTTTACAACAATACTATTTGCTCAAGGGAAAAAACCAACTGATTTTATCCCTAAAGGTTATGTTCTTTTTGAAAAAACAAATGGTGATTTAGACAAGGATGGCATTGAAGATTGTGTACTTATCATAAAAGCTACTGATAAAAATAAAATCATTAAAGACGAAAATCGTGGAGAATTAGACCGAAACCGCAGAGGGATTATTATTTTATGGAACAAAAAAAACCGTTATGAATTGGCTGCGAAAAACTACAATTGTTTCTCTTCTGAAAATGAAGATGGAGGCGTTTATTTCCCTCCAGAATTAAGCGTTTTAATAGAAAAAGGAAAATTAATTGTACATTACGGACATGGTAGATACGGTTATTGGAAATATACTTTTCGATATAAAGACACTGATTTTGATTTAATTGGTTATGACATAAGCAATGGCGGAGCAGTTATTAGCGATGAAACCAGTATTAATTTCCTAACTAAAAAGAAACTTCAAAGAGTAAACACTAACAAAAATGACGAAGGTGGTCAGGAAGTTTTTAAAGATACTTGGAAAACTATAAAACAAAATCCACTCATCAAACTATCAGAAATTAAAGATTTTGACGAACTCTATTTAGGAGATTACGAATAAAACCAATGAACGAAAAACCAACCTTATACTTTAAAAATGATTCCGAGTGGAGAGCATGGCTGCATGAAAATCATAGCACACACAAGGCAGTGTATTTGATTTTTTACAAAGTGGCACACGAAGCCGAAAGTATGCGTTGGGAAGAAGCTGTAAAAGTCGCTATTTGCTATGGTTGGATCGATTCAACCGTTAAAAAACTGGACGAAGACCGGAGGCTGCAACTTTTTACGCCACGAAAAGACAAAAGTGTTTGGAGTAAACTCAACAAAACCTACATCGAAGAATTGATTGCATCCAACTTAATGCATGAAAGTGGTTTGAAAAAAATTGGAACAGCTAAGAATAATGGTTCCTGGGAAAGTCTGGACGCTGTTGAAAACCTGGAAATTCCAGAGGATTTGCAATTGGCTTTTAATCAAAATCCTGTTGCATTTACTCATTATGAAAATTTCGCTAAATCATATAAAAAAGGCTATTTGCATTGGCTAAACCAAGCCAAACGGTCAGCAACAAGACAGAACAGAATTGTTCAAATTATCAATTTGTGTGAGCGAAATTGTAAAGCAAGAGGATAAATACAACTGTCACACTGAGCCTGTCGAAGTGCTTTTAGCGAGGTCTTCGACTCCCGAAGCTTCGGGACAGACTGACATTACAAAATAATTACAACTATGAAAAAGAAATTAACAGCAACAGAATTAGAAGCACTATTAAAAATAATAAAATCCCGTTTTGAACAAAATAGGAATCGCCATGAAGGTTTGGAATGGAATAAAGTTCAAGCCAAACTCGAAGCCAATCCTGAAAAACTCTGGTCGCTAAACGAAATGGAAAAAACAGGCGGCGAACCGGATGTGGTAAATTATGATAAAAACACAGGAGCATATATTTTTTATGATTGTTCTGCCGAGAGTCCCAAAGAGCGCAGAAGTCTTTGTTATGACCGTCAGGCATTGGATTCCAGAAAAGAAAACAAACCTAAAAACAATGTAGAAGATGTAGCTGCTGCAATGGGAATCACACTTTTATCAGAAACAGAATATCGGGAATTGCAAAAACTGGGAAAATTCGACACTAAAACATCCAGTTGGATTCAAACTCCTGATGAAATCAGAAAACTGGGCGGTGCCATTTTTGCTGATTTCCGTTATAACAATGTGTTCATCTACCACAACGGCGCTGAATCGTACTATGCTGCCAGAGGATTTCGTGGAGCTTTAAAAGTTTAATTTTCACATATAAAAAAAAATAAAATGACATTGACATTAATTGCTATAAGCCTGATTTTTATCGCTATAGGATTTATTCTTACCGAAAATAATGCCAAATATTTGCTTTCGGGATACAATACCATGAGTGAAGAAGAGCGAAAAAAGGTTGACATCAAAAATTACATCCCTTATTGTAAAAAGTTTCACTTCTTTTTAGGCGGTTCGCTTTTCTTAATTGGAAGCCTACTGAATTATTTTGTACATGAAAACATTGCCGGAATTTTCATGGTCATCTATCCTATTCTGGGCTATATCTATTTTGTTACCACGTCGGCTAAATACTTTAATTCTAAAAAGAATCAAATTGGTGCTTATCTTCTTATGGGAATTTTAGTTGTTATGATTGTTTTTCTCGGACGTGACCTTCAGGAAAACAAACTTATTTTGAATTCCAATTCTATTGAATTTGAAGGAAGCTATGGCGAAACTGTACCTTTGAATACGATAAAAAGTATCGAATTAGTTCCCGAAAAACCAAAAATCAACCGAAGAACCAATGGTTTTTCACTGGGAACTATTAAAAAAGGCTATTTCAAAACAGATCGAGGCGAAACTGTAAAACTGATTTTGAACGGAGACAATAAGCCGTATATCCTTTTAACAAAATTAGATGGCACGAAAATTTATTATTCTGCAAAAGAAGAATCGAACGAAAAACTGTTCGAAAAAATTAAATCTGCATCCATAAAATAAAATATGCCTATCCATTACTTATACCAATTTTGAAAATGGCACACGGATGACGCAGATTTCAACCGATAAAAACGGATTTTTAAATTAATATCAGTAAAAATCCGTCTAATCAGCGTCATCTGTGTTCTTCATTAGGTTATTAGTCCGCTTAGCGGACAGTCATAAAATAAAAAGCCATCTCATTCTAAAAATGAGACGGCTTCCTGACTTTGAAATAAATTAAAGTCCTAATCGTACGCTGGGGGTACGTACACCTATTTGAGTATTTATCCTCGTACTTGTACTTGGAGTCCTTTGATAATAAGCAGGCTGATTGTATTGGTAATAATAAAATCGGGCGTGTGTGTAAAAATAATCGTCGTGATGGCAATGGGCATCGCAATGATCATAATGTTCGGTATAAACCTCTTTTTTACTGGTAATATAAGAGCGGTAGGCTTTTCTGTCTCTTTCTTTCAATTCTTTTTCATAGGCTTTCTGTTCTTTCCAAAAAGCTTTTTCTTCCGACTTGGTTTTTGCCTCAAAACGCAACTCATATTGCGCATCTTCGACACCTCTTTTATGGTAATACGAAAGTTTATCAGAACCGTTACGGCTATTTATTTCGGCTCCCGTCTGAGCTTCCTGAGCCTGAACCGTTAGCATTGTTCCTAAAAAAAAGAATCCGAATAAGCTGTTAATCCTTTTCATAATATTCATTTTTAATTATCGTTAGTAATAGTATTTCTATAATTAAGACAACCGTGAATAATTTTACCCTACCCTAATGGAAAAATAAATTGCGTATTTTAGTTTTTTTTAACTCCATTAAACCTTTTTGACACTTTAACATCTTAACTGATAACAACCTATAAAAAACCAACCCCGATACCGAAGTTACGGTACGGAACTAAACCTAATCAACTATGAATCCTAATACGCTATGGTCCCTCCGTTTAGGTTTTTCAAACCAGCAAGCTACAGCAATTGAAAAAATGGGAATCGAAAAATTCCTGGATGCTTCGTTTAAAAGTAATTTTGACAACAGCATTCCCGATTTTTTAAAAGACAGCCCGAAAACTTTGGCTGATTATCGTGAACTACGAAAAAAAGCAAAAGCTCTTACCGAAGATCAAAAAAAAGAAATCCAAAAACAGGAAGTCCTCACCTCATTAGAAATGAAAGCCTGGTGGCTGGACAAAATGATGCACAACAACTATCCTTTACAGGAAAAAATGACACTTTTTTTACACAATCATTTTGTTTCAACCTATCAAAAAGTAAAAGTCAACTATTGGATTTTCGAACACAATCAATTGCTGCGAAAACACGCTTTTGGCAATTTCAAAGAATTAACGAAAGCCATGTTAAAATCCAACGCCATGTTGCGTTACTTAGACAATGTTGATAATCGAAAAGGCAAAATCAACGAAAACCTGAGTCGGGAATTACTGGAGCTCTTCACTTTGGGCATTGGCAACTACACCGAAGAGGACATCAAAAACGGCGCTAAAGCATTGGCAGGATTAGGAATTGGTGAAAACGGAGGTGTGTATCGGGACAAATTAGCCGACGATTCAGAGATTATCTACTTTGGCAAAAAAGGACATTTTAAGGTTGATGACATTGTTGATATTATTTTTAAGCAAAAAAACAGTCCGTACCTTTTTACCCGAAAAATATTGCAATGGTTTATTTATGACAATCCCAGCGAAAAACTGGTGACTTATTATGGTGATTATTTCAGGAAACAAAATTTTGAAATAAAACCTCTGTTAGAAAAAATTTTCACCGAAGAATTTGATAAAAAAACCGCTGGTTCAAAAATTAAAAACCCTCTGGAATATAGTTTACAATTGCTTTCCGAATTGCACATTAATCCCCGAAATAACCGACCAATAGTGGTTTTTCTAAAAAGCCAGGGCATGGATTTATTCAATCAGCCCAATGTAAAAGGCTGGGAAGGCGGAAAATCCTGGCTGACTTCTCAAATCTACTTGCAACGCAACAATCTGGCGGATTTGTACTGCAGCGGAAGGGAAAATTTCAATCAGAGAACCATGGCTAACATGATGGAAGAAAATCCAAATAACAATCGTGCTGCGCTGAGAAAAACGGTCATTCAACTGGATTGGAAAAAAGGAACTAACAAGGAAATCATCAGCGAATTATCCGATCGATTATTGTTTCAGGTGGACAATGATACCCAAAAAGATTTCGAAAACATCATAAAATACGATTTTGATTTTAATGCTCAAAATGCCCATCAGGCTGTCTTAAGACTCTTCAACGCTATGGTTAAAGAACCTGAATTTCAATTAATTTAAAAGCAAACTTCTAACAATACCGATTATGAACAGAAGAAATTTTCTATCGCTTACAGGAACACTAACCGGAGGAGCCTTGTTATTACCTGATTTTTTATTTGCTTACGGTTCTCAAAAAAACTTAATTGCAGGCAACCAATGTCTGGTTTTTGTACAATTGAATGGCGGAAATGACGGACTAAATACTTTTATCCCTTTTGAAGATCCTTTGTATTATAACTTTCGCCCAAAAATTGCTATTTCTAAAAATGAGGTCATTTCCACAACCAAAGGCATGGGATTTCATCCTGCATTAAAGGGATTTGCCCAAATGCAACAAAACGGCGATTTATCGGTAATCCAAAATGTGGGTTATCCTGAGCCGAATCGTTCGCATTTTAGAAGTCAGGAAATTTGGCAAACTGCCTCGGATTCTGACAAATACATTAATGAAGGCTGGCTGGGACGCTATCTTGATTTACAATGTGTGAACCATACACCTACAGCCGGAATCAACATCGATTCGATCGATAATTTATCGCTAAAAGGAGATAGTCCTAATTCCATAACCGTAAAAGATCCTGACCGATTTAAGATTAAAAATACAAAAGAAGAAACCGGTGTATTATCCGAGAATGCTTCGTTGGATTTTGTTCGAAAAGTAGCCAATTCGGTCTTAGAGGGTTCTGAAGAAATTCAAAAAGCCCTTACCCAATCGACTACCGAAACATCTTATCCTAAAAATGCTCTGGGGAAAAATCTGGAATGGATTGCCCGATTGATTAAAGGCAATTTGAATTCAAAAGTATATTACACTTCGCAGGGTGGTTATGATACACACGACAATCAATTGGTAATCCAAAAAAACAAATTCAACGAATTAGACAGTGCTGTTTTTAGCTTTTATCAGGATTTAAAGCAGGCTAATTTACTGCAAAATGTAACCATCGTTGTATTTTCAGAATTTGGACGAAGAGTCAAAGACAACGGTAATGGAACCGACCACGGAACGGCAGCCCCAATGTTTGTCATTGGTGGACAAAACCGTGGAAAAGTGATTGGTAACAATCCTAATCTTGCCGATTTATCTCAAGGGGATTTGAAATACCAAATTGATTTCAGATCCGTTTATGCCAGTTTGTTAAAAGAGAAAATGGAATTTGATTACACTAAAATCGGAATTAAGAATCCGGCATTACAAGGTTTATTTTAACAACATTATAACCTATTTTTCGTCTTATTTATTCCTGTTATAGCCTACTTTTGCAAGTTCAAAAATCATAACATGATTCAAAATAAAACACTAAAAGGTGTCCTATTTGTAGCATTAGGGGCCAGCAGTTACGGTATGCTGGCTAGTTTTGTCAAAATGGCTTATCAGGAAGGCTACACCACTGCCGAAGTGAGTGGCGCTCAGTTTTCGATAGGTCTATTTACAGTTTTGCTCTTAAATATTTTTCGAAAAGTAAACAAGAATACCAACGAAGTAAAAATAGCCAGACACCAAATCCTGCAACTCATTTTAGCAGGAACTTCAATGGGATTTACCAGCGTATTTTACTATTTATCCGTGCGTTACATCTCGGTTTCCATTGGAATTGTCTTATTGATGCAAACGGTTTGGATGGGCGTTTTACTCGAAATGTTCTTAGACAAAAAAAGACCTTCACTGCAAAAAATAATTTCAGTTGTTATCACTTTAATAGGCACAGTACTGGCAACTAATTTACTCCATAACGAAATTACTTTAGACTGGCGTGGTTTCTTTTGGGGATTATTAGCCGCTGCGGCATTCACAACGACAATGTTTGGAGCGAATAAGGTGGCTGTTGAAATTCCTTCAATACAACGCAGTTTTTTTATGCTTATCGGAGGAACTTTAATTGTAATATTATTTGGATTTATCACACAAAATACGCCTTTTAACTATTACATTTTCCTTAAATGGGGTATTATACTGTCTTTATTTGGCACTATTATTCCTCCTTTCCTGCTCAATACCGGATTTCCGCTTACAGGAATTGGATTGGGCAGTATTGTTTCGGCTTTAGAACTTCCCGTTTCGGTGACTATGGCTTATTTTTTATTAGCCGAAGAAGTTAACTGGTTACAATGGCTGGGTATTGTACTAATTCTTACAGCAATTATTTTGATGAATATTCGTTTCAAAAAATAATTGCATTTGCTTTTTTATACGCTAAAAACAGCTAAAAAAAGAACGCAAAAACAGCTAAAAAAACAACAGGAGTCGCAGCTAAAGAGAATTTGATAAAAAGTAAACAATCACACAAAAAAAACAAACTTTTGAATTGAAGTAATTATTTTTTTTATTAATATTGAAATCTATTACTGAATCATTTTAATTTAAAAAAAAACTATTTAGAATTAATTTTCACCTGATGAAAAAGAGTAACCGTAAAGAACTGACTTGGGAACAAACTGAAAAACTTGTTACATTGGCCTTAGAGGAAAAGAATCCTTTTGAAATAATCAAAAAAGAATTTGGATTGGCTGAAAAAGAAGTTCTGGAAATTATGAAGAAAAAGATGCCTCTGGAAAAATTTGAGATGTGGAAAAAGAAAGCTACAGCTACTAAACCTAAACCTAAGCCGCTTAAAATTGATGATTTTGATGACGATTTAGATGGAAAGTATTATATCAAAAATAAATTAGATTAACCTACCGTAAAAGCACTCTCAACCTGAAGTGCTTTTTTTAATTTTCATAAGTTGTAAAGCATACAACAGTAAAAACTATTGCACCGAAACATCCCTTAAACATGAAAAAAACTTTTTTAGTCCTGGCAATTGCCGCACTGTTTTTCAACTATCAAACTATTGATGCCCAAACTCCTAAAGGGCAAATGATTCAGGTAGGCATTAATTTGAATGAGGTTACCAACGATCAGGTTTTAGTAACCGTCAATGCGCCTAAAAGCAATAGTGACGAAATTATCTATCGCATTCCTAAAACAGTTCCCGGAACTTACTCGGAAGACAATTACGGTAAATACATCGAAAACCTGAAGGCTTACGATAAAAAAGGAAACTTACTGACTGTTAAAAAAACCGACGAGAATTCCTGGTCTATCAGCAAAGCTAAATCTTTAAGTAAAATCACCTACTTAGTCAACGATACTTTTGACAGCGAAAAAGGAACCGGTTTTGGTCAGGATGATGTTTTTTCACCGGCAGGTTCTAATATCAATGCAGGGGTCAATTTTATGATTAATACGCATTGTTTTGTAGGCTATTTTGACAATTTCTTAGCCACACCTTATCAGGTTTCGATAAGTCATCCTGCTAATTTATTGGGAAGCACATCGATGGTTGACAAAGACAGCAGTACTACAAACGATGTTTTTGTTACTTCACGCTATGCCGAATTAGTAGAAAATCCCATCATGTATGCAAAACCGGATTACACTACTTTTAACGTCGATGGTATGGACATTCAAATTTGTGTGTATTCACCAACAGCAAAATATACTGCCGAAAGTATTACTGCTGAAATGAAAACCATGATGACGGCTCAGAAACATTTTTTAGGAAAAATTAACGCTACCGAAAAATACACTGTTATCCTGTATTTGTCGAGTTTAAAACCTGATGATGCCCGTGGTTTTGGTGCTCTTGAACACCCAACTGCCACTACAGTAGTATTGCCAGAAATGATGGAAAAAGACGAATTGGTTAAATCAATGATGGACGTGGTTTCTCACGAGTTTTTCCATATTGTAACGCCTTTAACCATTCATTCTAAAGAAATTCACTTTTTTGATTACAATGCCCCTAAAATGTCTCAACATTTATGGATGTATGAAGGTGTAACCGAATATTTTGCCAATTTATTTCAAATCAACCAAGGTCTGATTTCAGAAGAAGATTTCTACAACAGAATTGCCGAAAAAATCGAAGGCGCCCGGGTACTGAATGACACCATGCCTTTTACCGAAATGAGTGCTAATGTACTCAAACAACCTTACAAAGACCAATACCTGAATGTTTATCAAAAAGGAGCTCTGATAGGAATGTGCATTGATATCATCATCAGAGAAAAAAGCAACGGACAGCGTGGAATTTTGGATTTAATGCAAAAATTATCAAACGAATATGGTGTTGCAAAACCATTTAATGATCCGGAACTTTTTGATAAAATTACCGCTTTGACTTACCCTGAAGTAGGCGATTTTTTAAAGACTTATGTTGCAGGATCTACTCCTATTCCGTATGATTTTTATCTGGCAAAAGTAGGATTGGCAAAATCCATTGTACAGATGGCAGCTCCCGTTTTTATTAAAGGTCAGACACCTTATGTTATGGTAAACCCTAATAATAACGAAATTAGTGTTGTCCCAAATATGGATTTGAATGTATTTTTTACCAATTTGGGATTAAAAGGAGATGATGTTATTTTAGAAATCAACAACGTAGCTTATTCTTATGACAACATTTACGACATGATTAATCAGAGTGATAAATGGAAAGAAAACGAATCCATTACTGTAAAAATAAGACGTAACGGTAAGGAAGAATTGCTTACAGGAACCGTAAAATTACCTTATGAAGGGAAAGAAAAAATAGAAGTTACAGACGATTCTAAAAAACAATTAAAAGAAGCCTGGCTAAAAGCATAATCTAAACATCAAAACGCAAATCAAGAATTATCTATTAGTTTGTTGAACTATTTTCTTTATTTTGCACAAAATCAATTCATCAATGAAAAAATCAATTCTCGCATTAATTACGCTGGCACTTGTTGTTTCTTGCAACAAAAAAGAGCTTAAAGGAAACTTAACCATTACAGGAAATGTCAAAGGACTAAAAGAAGGAACTTTATACATTCAAAAATTTGTTGACACAGCCTTAGTTGCTATCGATACCATTAAAATTGACGGAAGCTCCCATTTTGAAAGTAACCTTGATTTAAAATCACCTGAAATGCTTTATCTGTTTTTAGATCGCGGTGTTAGCAATTCCTTAGACAACAATTTGATGTTTTTTGCCGAACCGGGAATTATCAATATCGAAACTAATTTAGACGGTTTCCTTTCCGAAGCCAAAATTACAGGTTCAAAAAATCACAATTTATACGAAGATTACAAAAAAACAACTTCGAGATACAAGGATGAAAATCTGGAACTGATTGAAAAAAAATTCAAAGCTATCAAAAGAAAAGACCTTAAGGCGATTGACAGTCTAACAAAGTTACAAGACTTAAATCTAAAACGTAAATACTTGTTTGCGGTTAATTTTGCAATGAACAATAAAGATTATGAAATTGCTCCTTACATTGCTTTAGCCGAAGTCTATGACATTAACGTTAAATATTTGGACACGATTAAAAACGCAATGTCGCCTAAAGTAGCACAATCTTTATACGGTAAAAAACTAACCGAATATGTAGCTAACATCAAAAAATCCAATTAAAAATTCTACATAATTCAAGTACTAAAAAAGCATTTCAGACCATAACTGAGATGCTTTTTTGCTTTTTTTACAAATCTGATTCTTTCCAATCATTTTAATCTCAAAAAATAAAATGTCTCCAAAAAAATAAATATCTTAGCTATCTAACCTACTTATTACTATGTGGAAAAATCTATCTTTTAAAAAACAATTAATCTTAATTCTCTTAATACCCGTTAGCGGACTACTGTATTTTACAATTACCAATATTAACACCACCTATCAAAAAAAATTAAGAATTGAAAACAGCAGCCGGCGAATTGAGAATATTGCGCTTTTCTCTGAAGGCATTATGCTGATTAATAACGATAGAACACTAAGTGAATACTCCAAATTTAATCCGGATAAAAAAGAGGAATTAGAACTCAACAAGACCAATACTCTGGAATGGTTTTCTAAAATAAATACTACTGATAGTGTTGTTCTTAAAAACATTGAAGAAGCGAAAAAAATATTTAATCGCATTCATTTTAGCACCAACAACAGCACTACAACTCTAACAAACTTTGACGAATATTCTACTTTAAACAATATCCTGAACAATTTAATTGACCGGGAAATTGTCAATTCTAACAATGCCAATCTGACCAAACTGGCTAATAATTTCAAATCTTATATTGATTCAAAATCGGCAGCAAACCTGATCAGAGCGATTGTTTTCGCTAAATTAACCGACAAAGCAGTTCAATTTCATTTAGATACTTATTTTGAAAATATAAAAAACCAAAATAGAAATGCTGATTTTAAATTAGAAAATTACAACGAACTGAACATTAATGATGCAATTATTCGATATAAAAAATCAGCAGAATTTCAATCTTTTTTGGCTACAGCCGAAGCAGTATTAAAAAACAATTCTACAATTACACCCGAAACCTGGTGGACACAATCAACTGCTGTAAACAACCGGCTCAATGACTTAAAAATTCAAAAACTCAATTTTACCATTCAGGCTACAGAACAGGAAAGAAACGCAACTGTTTTAAGCACCATAATTGCATTAATAGCCTTTTCATTACTGCTATTGATAACCGGATTTTTAATTTATAAATTAATTCGTAATACTTCTAATTCGCTCAATACAATTACTTATGCTATAGAAAAAATTGCAACAGGCAACAACCAACACAATTACCAACTCTCTGGTAATACTGAACTTAACTCCATCCGAATTTCTATGGAAAAACTAACGGATGCTACAAGAGAGCAAATTGATTTGGCTACAAAAATCAGTTCAGGAAATCTGGGCGACACCATTAAAGTTCGCAGTAAATCAGATACTTTAAACGAGTCGTTAAACGCCATGTCTTTAGAGTTAAAACGACTTAAAATTCAAGCAGAAGCCAACAGTTTATTAGAAAAAAACATTGTCGAAATTAACAACGCTATTATAACTTCTAAAGAAATCAATGATTTTGGGGCCAATATCAGTAAAATTCTAAGCCATCAAACCCATGCTTGCCAGGCTACTTTTTACACTACCGATTACATTGACAAAAAAGACAATCTGATCAAAATTGGCAGTTATGCTGATGATAACAATAGTCCGGCAAAAATTGCTTTTGGAGAAGGATTAATTGGCGAAGCAGTTAAAAACAACGAACAAAAATGCCTGAATAATCTAGACAAAGAATACTCTTTCCTTACTTCATCGTTAGGAAAAGCAGCTATTTATAATGTTTTGATTACTCCTGTTGCATACAAAAACACCATTATAGGCGTTATCGAAATTGGCTCTTTGAACAACTTTACCGATGCGGATAAAAAATTACTGGAAAGCTTAAAAAACTCCTTAGGCAATGCAACAGCTGTTTTTATCCGAAATGAAGAATTAAAAATTTCTGTTGAGGAAATCAATCGTAAAAACAATATCTTACAGGTACAGGAAGAAGAATTAAGACAAAATAACGAAGAACTCAACAAACACAGTTTATTGCTGCAACAATCGGAAGAAGAACTAAAAAATCAGGCTGCCGAATTAGAGCAAACGAATGCCTATCTTGAAGAAAAAAGCAGGGAACTGGAAACGAAGAACTACGAAATTGAGAAAAAAAACAGCGACCTTATTATTGCACAGGAAGAACTCAATATAAAATCGGAAGAAATTGCTCAGGCCAGCAAATACAAATCGGAGTTTTTAGCCAATATGTCGCACGAATTAAGAACGCCACTGAACAGTATTTTAATTCTTTCGGATATTTTAAAAGACAATACATCGGGCAATTTGACTAATGCGCAATTAGAAAACTTATCGGTAATCAACACCTCCGGAAAAGATTTATTAGACCTGATTAATGATATTTTAGATATTTCTAAAATCGAAGCCGGAAAAGTCGAAATTCATCCTGAAAACACGGTTACAGAGCGTATTTACTCAGATATGGAAGGACTTTTCAAAACGCAAATGCAGAAAAAAAACATTCGCTTTGAAACTGAAATTACCGAAAAATGTCCAAGAGAAATTTACAGCGATGTAGGCAAAATTGAACAAATTCTTAAAAACTTTTTATCTAATGCCTTAAAATTCACGCCCGACGGAGGAACCGTTTCGATGACTTTTGACTGTGCTGCCGAAAACTGGAACTACAGCAATCCACAATTGGCATTATTGAACAAAAACGAAATATTAGCCATTGCAATCAAAGACAACGGAATTGGAATATCTGAAGAAAGTAAGAAAAAATTATTCCAGAGTTTTCAGCAGGCCGATAGCTCAACCAGCAGAAAATATGGTGGAACCGGTTTAGGATTATCCATCTCTAAACAATTAGCACAATTACTCAACGGAGAAGTGTTTTTTGACAGCCAGCTCAATAACGGAAGTACTTTTGGGGTTTTGATTCCAATAAAATACGAGGAAAACAGCAACATTACTAAAACAGAACCAATTGCTGTTACAGTTCCCGAAACTGTTGTTAAAGAAACACAAATAGAATCTGAATATCCGAAAGCGAATGACGAATTTGTAGATCTTTCGGCAAATATCAACGACGATCGAAACTTAGCCGATTTTGATGATAAAACTGTTTTAATTATCGAAGACGATCCAAACTTTGCCGAGGTATTACTACAAGTAGCTCATAATAACGGATTTAAAGCCATTATTGCTCATCAGGGTGAAACCGGTTTTCAATATGCTAAAAAATACAATCCTAAAGCCATTATCCTGGACATGAAATTACCCGGAATTGACGGATGGACAGTTTTAAAATGGCTTAAAGACGCCCCTGATTTAAAACACATCCCGGTACACGTAATGTCAGGAATGAAGAGAGAAAAATTAGCTAAAGAAATGGGTGCTTTTGATTTCTTAGTCAAACCAATTACGCCCGAAAAACTTAAAAATGCTTTTCTTTCTATCGATGAAGAAATCAACAAAGTATTCAAAAAAGTACTGATTTTAGAAGATGATGAAAAATTAAACTATTCAATCAAACAATTGCTGCACGCCAATGACAAGAACACCATTTGCATTCAGGCGTATTCCCGTTCAGAAGCCGAAAACATTCTGACTAATGTTGACATCGATTGTGCCATAATAGACTTGGGCTTACCTGATTCTGACAATGTAAAAGCCATTTCTGAATTAAAAAGCATCTCTAAAAACAAAAACATAAAGATTATCATCAATACGGGGAAAAACTTATCGGATAACGAACAATTAGAACTTGAAAAAAGTGCGGACAGCATTGTAATCAAAACCAATAATGCCACCGAAAGATTAAAAGATGAAATTTTATTGTTTTTAAACAAAATAGAAACTACCGAAAATACCGAGTACAAAACAGCTCCAAACTTAACCGGAGGTGCTATTTTAAAAGACAAAAACATTCTGATTGTAGATGATGATATCCGAAATATCTATGCGTTATCGGCCGCTTTAACCAGTAAAGGTGCTGTAATAACCACTGCTTTTAACGGAATAGAAGCATTGAATGCCCTCGAAGAACATCCAAGTTTTGATATTGTACTGATGGATATTATGATGCCGGAAATGGACGGATTTGAAGCCACTAAAAAAATCAGAGAAAATCCAAAATGGAAAAACGTACCCATCATTGCCTTAACTGCTAAAGCCATGAAAGGTGATCGTGACGAAATACTAAAAGCCGGAGCGTCTGATTACCAATCAAAACCTATTGATATTCAAAAACTTATTTCTTTAATCAGCATTTGGATTTATAAATGATAACTTTAAACGAACTGGACGAATTGCTTTTTACCATAAAAAAACAATTTGATTATGATTTTAGTGATTATTCCAAAGCATCAATGCTCAGGAGAATCAATCGTTTTATGACTATTAACAACATGAAAAACGCTGTGGACTTAAAATTTGAACTCATTAACAAACCAGCCATATTTCAGGATTTTATTAATGAAATTGTGGTAAATGTGAGTGAATTTTTCAGAGACCCCAGTTTTTTTAAATCCCTACAGCAAAAAGTTTTTCCGTATTTAGAAAGTTATCCTAAAATCAATATCTGGAGTGCGGGCTGTTCATTTGGAGAAGAAACTTATTCTTTAAATATTCTTTTAAATGAAAACAATCTGTTTTCTAAAAGTAGAATTTATGCCACTGACATCAGCAGTAATGCTATCGAACGCTCCCGAAAAGGAATTTATGACAATGGTAATTTTAAAGAATACACTAAGAATTACTACGAATGTGGCGGAAAAGAATCCTTAAAAAACTATTTTATTTCCGACGAAAAACACTCCATGATACAATCGGAATTGAAGCAAAATATTTTGTTTTCCAATCATAATCTGGTTGCCGATGGCGTTTTCAAAGAATGCCAACTGATTCTTTGCAGGAATGTATTAATCTACTTTAACAATGAATTACAAAATAAAGCGTTAGAACTTTTTTACGAAAGTTTGCCAGTTCACGGTTTTTTAGCTATTGGAAAAAAAGAATCGTTACGATTTAGCAGTGTTTATGAGAATTTTAAAGAAATTGACCGGGAAGAAAAAATTTATCAAAAAATAAAATGAAACCGGAATTAATAGTAATAGGTGGCTCAGCAGGAGCTTTTGAAGCAATTTTGTCTATTTTAAATCATTTAGACAAAAATATCAATATCCCTATTGTTATTGTTTTACACCGATTGAGAAATACGGTTTCTTCTTTTGAAGCTATTTTACAAAGAAACACTCATTATTTGGTCAAAGAAATAGAAGACAAGCAAAAAATAGAGCAAGGTTGTATCTATACTGCTCCTGCCGATTATCATTTGCTCTTAGAAGAAGATCTTAGTTTTTCGCTCGATGTATCAGAGGCTGTCAATTTTAGTCGTCCTTCAATTGACGTAACATTTGAGTCATTTTCGACAATATTAAAGGAAAAATGCTGCGGAATTTTATTATCAGGCTCTAACCATGACGGTGCAAATGGTTTAAAAATCATAGCCGAGAACAATGGAACAACTATCATACAGGATTGCAACGAAGCCGAATTTGCCATGATGCCCAAAGCAGCAAAAACAATTTATAATCAACATCAAGAATTAAATACCACAAACATAATAAATACATTGAATAATGAATACCGTTAAAAAACATACCCTGTTGTTAATTGACGACAAACCCGCTAATTTAATTGCCTTAAAAAGTATTCTGGAAAGCCCTGACAGAGAAATCATAACCTGCAATTCCGGTAATGAAGGACTGCAAATATTATTAAAAGAAAAAGTTTCGCTTATTTTGGTCGATGTACAAATGCCCGAAATGGATGGCTATGAATTTGTTGAAATCACTAAACAACATCCTAATACAGCTAATATTCCAACGCTCTTTGTAACGGCAATCAGCAATGAAGACAAGTTCATCAACAAGGCGTATGAATTAGGCGCAATTGATTTTTTATTTAAACCATTAAACATTGAAATTACACGAAAGAAAGTAGCTTCCTTTCTGAAAATATGGGATTACGATCAGGAATTGAAAAGGTTGAACGAAAAATTAGTCGCTAAAAATGGTGAATTAGAGCAATTTGCCAATATTATTGCTCACGATTTAAAAACGCCTTTAAACAATATAAAATCCTTAGTTGAATTTATTGAAGAAGAACATCTTTTAGACTTAAAAGAAGAAGCAACCGACTTATTTGACATGGTAAAATCATCGGCTATGACTATGTCAAAACTAATTGACGATTTATTGTTTTATTCTAAAAATGTAGAAAACAACGAAGGAAAAGAAAACATTAATATCCTAAGCGAAATTAATGCAGTGATTAAATTAATTAATCCAGGTAATAACATTCAAATTACAAAAGAAAACCTAAATCACACTGTACGTTTTCAATCGGTGGCATTCAAACAAATTATTCAAAATTTACTATCGAATGCAATAAAATACAATGACAAAGAAATTACCGAAATTACGATTGCATACAACGACGAACTCCAACAAATAGTCCTAAGAGACAATGGCCCCGGAATTCCTGAAAGTCAGTCAGAAAAGATATTCCAAATGTTTTATACCCTTGGACAGTCCTCAAGAGGCGATTCGGGAACAGGAATTGGATTGAATTTAGTTAAAAAACTGGCCGAAAGAAATGATGCGAAAATTTATATCAACAGCCAGTTTAAAAATGGTTCAGAATTTATCCTCTCCGAATTGGAATCTGCATAAAAAAAAAGGAATTGTATCAATACTACAATTCCTTTTTTAGTTTTTATCTCTTTAATGAAAAATGAGATTTGAATTCTTTCACAATATTGTTTTCTACATAATGAATCACAAACCAATAATCATCAGCAGGCATAAAATAACCGTTATAAGTTCCGTTCCATCCTGCTCCACTCGGGCTTATTTGTTTTAAAAATTTTCCATAACGGTCAAAAATTCGAACGTAAGCATAAGGTTGCGAACTCAACTCTGTAATATTCCATAAATCATTATAACCATCATTATTAGGAGTAAAATACTTCGGATAATTGACAACCATAATATCCGTTTTAGTAATAGGCGCACTACATTGTGTTTGATCCTGAACAGTTATTGAATGTGTTCCCGAAGCGACATACTCAAAAACATTAGACACCTGAAAAGGCCCGTCATCCAGTTGATACAAATAATCTCCTCCCGGATTAATCGCAGTAACAGTAATTTTTTGATTCTCTGCAAAAGCCTCTGATACCGTCCAGGTAAAATCGACTAAGACATTACTTGGCAAAACTGTAACATCGATAGTTTGCTGAGTGGCACATTGCCCTGCATCAGGAGTGAAAATATAGGAATCACTATTAAATTCATCAACTACAGCTGGATCCCAAGTTCCTGTAACACCACTAGGTGATGTAGTAGCTAATGTCGGCGCAGCAGTTCCCGAACAAATAGAAAAATCACTGAAACCGGGATTAATTGGCTGATTAACGGTTATGTTCATTGTTTGTACAGTAGCACATTCATTAGTATTAGGAGTAAATACATAAGAAGCACTGGCAAAATTATCTACAGTAGCAGGAAACCAAGTACCGGAAACCCCGTTAGGTGATGTTGTTGTTAATATTGGAGCAGGATCACCTGCACAAAAAGGAGCTATTTGAGCAAAATTCGTTACCGTCTTCGCAATTATTGTTACACTTAAAGATTGCGGATTGGCACATTGATTCGGATTTGGAGTAAAAGTATATGTAGTTGTACCTATGGAATTGGTATTAATCATTGAAGGAGACCAAATACCTGTTACTCCAGATGGTGAAGTTGTGTTTAAAACAGGTGGTGTACTTCCAATACATATTGGAGCAATTGGTGTAAAACCGGGAGTTACAACATTGGGTATAATTGTAATTGTAGCTGTCGTAGGAGTAGCCACAACACATTGTCCGGGATTTGGTGTAAAAGTATAAGTAGCAGGTCCTAAAACAGAAGTATCAACCGTAGCAGGGCTCCAGGTTCCTGAAACAGGAGTTGTATTATTTGAGTTTAACGGCAAAACAGGAGCTGAAGCACCTTGACATACTGTTGCAGGAATAGAACTAAACGTTGGAGTCACTCTTGGAAGTACAGTAACATTCATTGTTTGAGGATTTGCACAAGGAAACGCAATGGAATTAGGAGTAAAAGTATAAGTTACAGTTCCCGGTGTATTAGTATTGATTACTGCCGGTGACCAAGTTCCAGATATACTGTTATTTGAAGTTGCCGGTAATGTTGGAGGTGAATCTCCTTGACAAATAGGCGCGATTTGTGTGAAAGTAGGAGTTGCTACAGTTGCTGAACAAGTTGTCTTACAACTTGCAGTTTCTGGTGTAACGCAAGCTTTAGCACCGACAGCAGATAATGTAAACACTACTGTTTGTCCTTCATTTAATCCAGAAACCGTAAAATTAGTTGGTGAAGTAATTGTTCCTGGCGCCTGAGTTACCCCATCAATTGTATAACTATAAGTAAAACTTGTTTGTCCTGTATTGGCAAAATCAAATTTAATTGAATTAGGAGTAACCGTTTGACAATACAAACTTAATTTCTGATTCACATATACAGTTATTGGAGTCCTAGGCGTACTCTCAACAGCTCCAATAATTTGCGTTACATAATAAACTAGTGGACTACCTCCTGTCGCTGCAACATTTGTAGGAGGCGTTGGTGCTGTTGTAGAAAAAGTTCCTCCAGTTGCAGCTGTGTACCACCTTAATGTACCTCCTCCAGATGGAGTTGCTACCAAAGGGACTGCTGTTTCATTTAAACAATAATATAAAAACGCTGGATTGGGAGTTGGTGCAGGAGTTTGTGCAAAAGCACTACTACTAAATAATATATTAGCCAGACAAACAAAGACAAATAAAAGTAGATTCTTTTTCATTGTTCTAATTTTTAGAAATAGATTTAAGATTTGGGGGAATCCTATTTTTAGGTAAATATATTAAAAAACCAAGTTTTATTAAAAGGAATTGCGAAATATAAAAGTGATTCTAAAAAAACAGCAAATCTATTCCTTTAGGTTTAACTCCTTTATGTTCTACTCGCTTTTTTCTACTAATTCACGAATGAAAAAGAAATTAGTGAATCGTGGCGATTATTTCACTAATACCTCTGGAGCTTTGCCCCGAGGTAGTTTATTCTCAAAAAAAAAGACCCAGCTAAAAAAGCTGAGTCTTAATTATTAGTATAAAAGCATCTTAAGCTGCTTCGTGTTGTTTTTCAACAGTAGTCTTCTCTTCTCTTGAAATAGTGTCCACCAATACAGGAGTCGCTATAAACAATGATGAATAAGTACCTACAATGATTCCAACAAGCATAGCAAAAATAAATCCTCTGATAGATTCACCTCCAAAAAGGAACATTGTTAGCAAAACTAAAATCATCGTTAATGATGTATTCAATGTTCTTGACAAAGTAGTATTAATAGAAGCATTTACAATATCTTCAAAACTTCCTTTACGTTTTCCAAGGATAAACTCTCTGATTCTGTCAAATACAATTACCGTATCATTCATCGAATAACCAATAACCGTAAGAATAGCGGCAATAAAGTGCTGATCCATTTCCATGTGGAAAGGCATAAATTTATAGCATAATGAATAAATACCCAATACAAAGATTACGTCATGCGCAACAGCTGCAATCGCTCCTAATGAATATTGCCATTTACGGAATGAAATCATTAAGTATAAGAAAATAACAGCTAAAGCTCCTAAAACTGCCCAATAGGAGTTCGTTTTAATATCTTCTGAGATAGAAGCTCCAACTTTAGAAGCTTGTAAAACTCCCACTTTTTTACCATCAAAAGTATTGATAAATTTATCATAAGAAGTATTTGGATAATACTTAGCTAAGGTGTTGTATAATTTTTCGTTTACTTCCTTATCTACAGCAATACCATCTTCTTTGATTTTGTATTTAGTAGTAATCTTTAATTGATCATCATCTCCTAAAACTTTAGCTTCAACAGGAGTTCCGAAAGCTGTAGATAGCTCTTCTGAGATTACTACCGCATCAACCGGTTTTTCAAATTTAACCTGGAAAGTTCTTCCTCCTACAAAGTCAACTCCCTGATCCAATCCGTTACCGAAGAAAATAGATACCAAACTCACAATTACTACAATTGAAGAGAATACATAGGTAATTTTCTTAATCTTGATAAAGTCGTAATTAAAATTAGTAAACCAATTTTTAGTTGTATTAGTACAGAAAGTCAAATTAGCTTTTCCTACAATATTTTTATCAATAAAAATTCGGGCAATAAAAATAGAAGTAAACAATGATGTAACAATACCAATAAGCAATGTCAATGCAAAACCTTTAATAGGTCCTGTTCCAAAAATAAACAAGATAGCACCAGTTAAAACGTGAGTAACGTTAGCATCAATAATAGAACGCATAGCACCATGCCATCCATAAGATGAAGTTACGGCTTCTAATAAAGATTTACCATCACGCAATTCTTCTTTTGCTCTTTCATAAATAATAATGTTAGCATCTACCGCTGTACCTAATGTTAATACAATACCTGCAATACCCGGTAATGTTAACACAAAACCAAAACTTGCCATGATACCAAATAAGAACAATAAGTTCAATAATAATGCAAGATTAGCATACCAACCTGCTCTGCCATAATAAAATATCATCCATAAACACACTAAAACAAATCCTACTATTGACGACATCATACCTGCGTCGATAGAAGCTTGTCCTAAAGATGGTCCTACAACAGTAGATTGAACGATATCTGCCGAAGCCGGTAATTTACCTGCATTCAACACATTAGCTAAATCCTGAGTTTCAGTAATATCAAATGAACCTGTAATTTCAGATCTTCCTCCGGAGATAGGTCCGCTGGAAACTCCAGGTGCCGAATACACCACATTATCTAAAACAATAGCAATATTTGTTTTTTGAGTATAAGCTCTGCCTGTTAATTCTTCCCAAGCTTTAGCTCCCTGTCCGTTCATTTGCATAGAAACTGCCGGTTTACCCATTTGGTCAAAAGTATCTTTTGCATCTGTAACCACAGCACCAAGCATAGCCGGTGTGTTGTCTCTGTTACCTCTTAAAGCATATAATTCAACAGCTTCAACTTCTTTTTCTTTAGCATCTTTAAGCTTCGTTACTTTTCCCCAAACAAATTTTGCATAACGCTGGTCTGGTGATAACAAAACTCTGATATCTGCTCTTTTCAAATAACCATTAATCACAGCAGTATCTTTAGGAGCATACAATCCTAAACCGCCTCCACTTTGAGATAACATTTTATCAAACAGTGGATTATTTCCTTTCTTAGTATCAGTAGAATCTTTAGTGTCAGTCAACAATGCACTTAATGAATCCTTAACTACTGCTTTTTTCTCAACTTTAGCAACTTCTGTTTTCTTCAATGCCTCATTAGCAGCCATTAAAAAGTTACCTATTTCTTCAACTTTATAAGTTTCCCAAAATTCAAGTTGCGCTTTTCCTCCTAATAGTTTTTTAATTCTATCTACATCTTTAGCTCCCGGAAGTTCTACAAGAATTCTTCCTGTTTCTCCTAATTTTTGGATATTAGGTTGTGTAACACCAAATTTATCAATACGCTCTCTTAATACTTTGTAAGCACTTTCTATAGATTCATCAACTTTTCTTTTGATTACTTTTTGAACCTGAGCATCTGTCATTTGAAAATCAACACCACCTTCTCCCTGCATACTTCTGTTAGCAAAAATATCAGGCGAAGCTAATTTTACAGTTCCTTTTGAATTAGCTTCAAAAGCTTCGAAGAACTTGTCTAAATACGTTTTGTTTCCTTGCGTATTTGCAGTTGCATCAGCTAATGACTTATTAAATACAGGATTTTTAGAATTATTAGATAATCCTTTTAAAACATCTTTTATAGAAATTTGAAGAATAACGTTGATTCCTCCTTCTAAGTCAAGACCTTTATTTAATTGTTTATTTTTTACTTCATCATAAGTAAATTCTGTAAAACCAAGATTCAACACACTTTCTTTCCCGATAGAATCCAAATATTTTAACTCTTTATCAGGATTGTCTCCTGCAAAAGCCTTAGCATCACTTTTGACATTATTGGCCACAAAAGTGAAAGAGAGTTGGTAAATACTTACCAATGCAAATAGAATTGCGAAAAATTTAATAAGTCCTTTATTCTGCATTATTACTAAAAATTAATTATTTTAAATTTATTATTTTGTGTTAAAACCTTATAAACAACACCTTAGCTCCTATTTATTCAAAATCAAAAAACTACAAAAGCTAACTATCTTTTTTTAAACCGAGCAAATATATAATTCTGGTTAAGATTAACCAATTTATTTATGAATTAATCTCAAAAAAAAGACTGCAAAATTGCAGTCTTCACTTTATATGTGAAAAAAACTTAAGCTAAAATCGTTTTCAAAGCATCATTCATTGCTCTAACCGCATCAGCACTTTTTGCAAATAAGGCTTTTTCATTGTCGTTTAATTGAATATCGAGAATCTCCTCAACACCATTTTTACCGATAATACAAGGCACTCCTATACAAATATCGTTCTGACCGTATTCACCTTCAACATACACAGAACAGGCAATCATTCTTTTTTGGTCATTCAAAATACTGTCAACCAAAAAAGCAACTGAAGCTCCGGGCGCATACCAGGCTGATGTTCCTAAAAGCCCTGTAAGAGTTGCACCTCCTACCATAGTATCAGCAGCAACTTTTTGTAAAACCTCCTCTGATAGAAATTGCGAAACCGGAATTCCATTATAAGAAGCCAAACGTGTTAACGGAATCATCGTAGTATCACCATGACCTCCAATTACCATTCCTGACACATCATTTGCCGGTTTATCCAAAGCTAAAGACAAATAAGTTCTGAAACGGGAACTATCTAAAATCCCCCCCATACCTATAATCCTGTTCTTCGGCAAACCTGTGGATTTTAATGCCAAATACGTCATCGTATCCATTGGATTCGAAACCATAACAATAATGGTCTCCGGAGAATATTTTAAAATATTTTCAACAACCGATTTTACTATTCCTGCATTAATTCCTATCAATTCCTCACGAGTCATTCCCGGTTTTCTGGGAATCCCTGAAGTCACCACCACCACATCACTATTGGCCGTTTTTGAATAATCATTGGTAACTCCTATCACTCGGGTATTAAATCCTGTATCGGTAGCACATTGCATAATATCCAAAGCTTTCCCTTCGGCAAAACCTTCTTTGATATCTAATAATACCACTTCACTGGCAATTCCTCTATAAGAAATAACATCTGCACAGGTTGCTCCTACGTTTCCTGCTCCTACAATAGTAACTTTCATATTTTAATGTTTATTCGGTTAAGTAAAAAATTGGTTAACTCCCGCTAATCTACAATTTATTGCTTAAAATAACCACCGAATAAACTTTTTTTACGCATCAATATTAGCGTAAACCGCATTTTTCTCGATAAATTCTCTACGAGGTGGTACTTCGTCACCCATCAACATAGAAAACACCCTGTCAGCTTCTGCTAAACTCTCAATAGTTACCTGACGTAACGTTCTGAAATTTGGATCCATTGTAGTTTCCCACAACTGCTCCGCATTCATCTCTCCAAGACCTTTATAACGTTGAATATTAGCACTTCCACCCATTCTTTCGTTAGCCTGATCACGTTGTACATCATTCCATGCATACTCTTTTTTATTTCCTTTTTTAACCAAATACAAAGGAGGAGCTGCAATATAAACGTGTCCTTCTTCGATTAATTCTTTCATAAAACGAAAGAAGAATGTCAAAATCAAAGTAGAAATGTGACTACCATCGACATCGGCATCACACATGATAATTACTTTATGGTAACGTAATTTTGATATATTCAAAGCCTTACTATCTTCCTCTGTTCCAATTGTCACCCCTAAAGCCGTGAAAATATTTCGAATCTCTTCGTTTTCAAAAACCTTGTGGTGCATCGCTTTTTCCACATTCAAAATCTTACCACGCAATGGCAAAATAGCCTGAAAATTTCTGTCACGACCTTGTTTAGCAGTTCCACCCGCCGAATCTCCCTCGACAAGATAAACCTCACATTTTGCCGGATCCTGCTCAGAACAATCTGATAATTTACCCGGTAATCCACCGCCACCCATAACAGTTTTACGCTGTACCATTTCACGGGCTTTTTTAGCCGCATGACGTGCCTGAGCTGCCAGAATTACTTTTTGAACAATGATTTTTGCATCATTTGGATTTTCTTCCAAATAATTCTCCACCATCTCACTCACCGCCTGACTTACAGGAGAAACCACCTCTCTGTTTCCAAGCTTGGTTTTTGTCTGTCCCTCAAATTGAGGTTCAGAAACTTTTACTGAAATAATAGCAGTAAGACCTTCACGGAAGTCATCTCCTGAAATATCAAATTTCAGTTTATCCAACATTCCAGAAGCATCCGCATATTTCTTAAGCGAACGGGTCAATCCCATTCTGAAACCCTGCAAATGCGTTCCTCCTTCGTGAGTATTAATATTATTTACATAAGAAAAAATATTCTCAGAATAACTTGTATTGTAAATCAAAGCTACCTCAACAGGAATTTCCGCATTTTGATTATCCATAGAAATTACATGGCCAATAATAGGCTCACGATTTCCATCTAAATAACGTATATATTCTTTTAACCCTTCGGTAGAATGAAACATTTCACCAACAGGATTTCCGTCTTTATCTAATTCTCTTTTATCACAAAAATTGATTGTAATTCCTTTGTTCAAAAAAGCCAACTCACGCATACGAGCCGACAAAGTATCATAAGAATACTCGGTAGTTTGCGTAAAAATGGTTGGATCCGGATAAAAAGTTACAATTGTACCTCTCTTGGATGTATCTCCAATTTGTTTAACAGGATACAAAGCTTTTCCTCTTTCGTATTCCTGTTGGTAAATTTTACCATCACTACTATGAACTGTAGCTGTTAAATGCGTTGACAAGGCATTCACACAGGAAACCCCAACACCGTGCAATCCTCCGGAAACTTTATACGAATCTTTATCGAATTTACCTCCGGCACCAATTTTAGTCATTACAACCTCAAGCGCAGAAACTCCTTCTTTTTTATGGATTCCAACCGGAATACCACGTCCATTATCCTCTACTGTGATAGATCCATCTTCATTTATAGAAACACTAATGGTATCACAATGCCCTCCCATTGCCTCATCAATAGAGTTATCAACCACCTCATAAACTAAATGATGAAGTCCACGAACCCCAACATCCCCTATATACATGGAAGGACGCATTCTTACGTGCTCCATTCCTTCTAATGCCTGAATACTATCTGCTGAATAATTGTTCTTGATTTCTTCGCTCATATGTTCTATTCTAAATATATTTTTTGTATAACACGCAAATATATAAAAACGCAATTTATATATAGTTAAAAACAAGCTCACCAGACCTTAAGTTATCAACAAAAAATGTCAATTTCAACAAGAAAAATCAATTTCGACAACAATATCAAAATTCAAAATACCAATAGCAATTTCAAGACTACTAAAAACTAATTTCGAAATTTTAAAATCGATATTCAGCTGAATATTTCAAACAAATTAATATTTGTCATTACTGCTAACTGTTTGTACTTTTGCCTTTATGAATGACAATTTTACAACTGAATTTTTCGGCATAGGAATACAAAACGGAAAAACCCCTGAAAACTTAGGCGTATTATGGCGATCAGCGCAAAACCTGGGCGCCAGTTTTATTTTTACTATCGGAAACCGATACGCCAAACAAGCCTGCGACACGCACAATGCCGTAAAATCGATGCCTTATTTCCATTACGAGACTTTTGAAGATTTTTTCAAAAACCTGCCTAAAGGCGCACGTTTGGTTGGCGTTGAATTAGATGACAGAGCAGAAGATTTAGAAACTTTCGAACACCCAAGACGTTGTCTTTATTTATTAGGCGCCGAAGATAATGGTCTTTCGAAAAAAGCGATTGAAAAATGCCATTATTTGGTAAAATTCAAATCCGAAAAAAGCCTGAATGTATCAGTTGCAGGAAGCATTGTTCTTTACGACAGAGGTCGCAATAAACCACGATCATAAAATTTAGCTGCAATAGCAATTTCAAAAATAAATTTCAATTTTAAACCCAAACTTTTATAAAACACAAATTTCCAAAACAAACATTTAAAAATGCTGTTTTGGAAATTTGAATTTGCAATTGAGATTGATTTTTGTTATTTAATAATCCTCACATTCATCTCCTCTACCTTTTTATCAGATAAAGCAGATGGAGCTCCGAATAATAAATCATCACTCGTTCCTGTTTTAGGGAAAGCCATTACCTCTCTGATAGAAGCTTTTTTCTCTAAAATCATCATCAAACGGTCAATTCCCCAGGCAATTCCTCCGTGCGGCGGTGCTCCGTATTGGAAAGCTTTATACATCGTTCCAACACTCTTAATCATCTCTTCTTTATTGTAACCCATATTTCTATAAGTTGCTTCCAGAATTTCCGATTTATGTGCACGAACGGATCCTCCTCCAATTTCGTAACCGTTTAAGATAATATCATATTGTTGCGCAATGATAGTTCCGATTTCCTCTTCTTTACCATCCATGTGTTTTTGCAAATCATAAACAGCAGGCATCGAGAACGGATTATGTGTAAATGTCCATCTTCCTTCATCGGTTTTTTCAAACATTGGAAAATCAACTACCCAGGCCGGACGCAATTCCTTCGGATTAATCAAATGTAACATTCTGCCCAGTTCCTGACGCACTGCATCCAAAGCCTTATTTGCCGTAGCATAATCGGCTGCTGAGAAGAACACAATATCACCTATTTGAGCATTTGCTGCCTTTATAATTCCAGCTGCAATTTTTTCTCCTAAGAATTTAATAATCGGCGATTGCAATTCATCTTCATTCACAATGATATAAGCCAAACCACCCAAACCATTTTGCTGGGCTATAGCCGTTAGAGCCTCTATTTGTCCTTTAGAAATACGCTTGTTTCCTTGTTCCTGAGCCGAAACTTTGATACATTTTACAATTCCGCCTTCTTCAATTGGCTTAGAGAAAACCTGAAAAGTAGTATCTTTTACAATTTCTGTAATATCCTGCATTTTCAAACCAAAACGCAAATCAGGTCGGTCACAACCATAATAATCCATAGCTTCTTTGTACGTCAGCACTTCAAACGGACGTAAAATCCACTTATTACCATATACTTTTTTAACTATCTCATTGAACAATTTGGTATTCAAATCAATAATTTGCTGCATGCTTGCATAAGCCATTTCCATATCCAGCTGCGTGAACTCAGGCTGACGATCCCCACGGGAATCCTCATCTCTAAAACAACGCGCTACCTGGAAATATTTCTCATAACCGCTCACCATCAACATTTGCTTGAACTGCTGTGGCGCTTGTGGCAATGTATAAAAGAAACCGGCTTGTTTACGACTAGGAACAATAAATTCACGTGCTCCCTCATCGGTTCCGGCACTTAAAATAGGTGTTTCTATTTCTAAAAACTCTTCACCATCCAAAATATCGCGGATTAATTTAATCACCTTATGACGATTAACAATCGCACGACGCACTTCGTCATTTCTATGATCTAAGAACTTGTATTGAAAACGAGTAGCTTCGTTAGTTTTTGCAGCTCTTTTAATTTCAAATGGCAAAGTTTTAGACAGGTTTAATATCTCTAATTCCGATGTTTCCAATTCGATTTTACCCGTACGCAATCCGGCATTAAAATCATCTTCGTTACGACCAACTACGATACCTTTTACCGAAATAACCGATTCCGGTTTTAACTTTACCAATTCGTCGATATTAGGGAAAGATTCCCTGCTGATACGAACCTGAAATACTTCATAACTCGAATCACGCAAATCAATAAACATCAACTCTCCGTGGTCACGCACACTGGCAACCCAACCGGAAAGCATTACCTCCTGACTAACACTTTCTTCAGATAATTGCGAAATTTTATGTGTTCTGTAGGTATCTTTTACAACAATAGGAATTTCAGGAAGCACTTCTTCCTGAGCTTCTTTTGATTCGGCAATTGCTTCTTTTGAAACTTTTTCCTGAGATTCTTTATTTTCTACAAGAGTATCAGCTCCTAATTTATCTAAAATAATCTGACGGATTACTTTTCCGTTTGCTCCTTTTCCGATAATCCCAAGAACTTTACCAACTAAAATCCCGGCTTTCCCTTGATCTCCGGCAGCAATGTCTTTAGCAACAGCTTCATTTTCGGCAATTACTTTAGAAATTACTTCCTGGATTTTGTCTTCCGAAATGGTATTTTCTTCGAAATACTTATTGTAGTCAAAATTTTGATCTTTTAAATAACCTGCAATAGCATTTTGAACTAAAACTGCCGTGATTTTTTCAGCTTTGAACAACACAAAAATGGTTACTAAATGCTCAATATTATGGATTTTAGCATAATCTTCGGCCTTAACATTATTAGCCAAAGTTTTAGCAACAAACGAAGGATCGTTAATTTCGTTATTTAAAGTAACAAATGTTCTGGAACGCAAAGCATCTGCTGTAAAGAACTTAGCATCCTGAGGCAAAACACCTCCGTTAATCAATATCGATTCAACAGCATAAGGCAAAGCGCTTGCATCCACCTTAATAGCTTCAATCTCCGCTTTAATATTTACAAAAGGTAAATCCGGCTCAGAAATGAAACGGTAATCCGCTTCAAATTCTTTTTTACGCATAGTTTTGGTCTGCTTTAATTCAGCATCCCACAACACAGTCGTTTGATCAGGACGAAACTCTTTGTGCTCAACAAAATAATTAAACTGCTTCTCTACCTCTTCTTTCAGAGCTTCCACCATAAACTTAAACGAGTTCAGGTTTTTGATTTCCGTTCTTGGATTCAAGTCGTTACTGTCTTTTTTACGCAAAGACACCGAAACATCCGATTTGAATTCTCCTTTTTCCAAATTCGCTTCAGAGATTCCTAAGTTCTGAACAATACGCTGAATATACTGCGCATAAGTCGAAGCATCTTCGATATTACGGATACAAGGCTCGGTAACAATCTCAATCAATGGTACACCGGCTTTGTTAAAATCGACTAACGAAATTTTCTTTTCGTGCATCAATTTTGCAGCGTCTTCCTCAATATGAACCTGCGTTAAATTTACGGTAAATTGTGTACCGTCGTTTCTATAACAAGAAACGTGTCCGTCAGGAATAATTGGATTATGAAATTGTGTAATCTGAATATTTTTCGGGTTATCCGGATACTCATAATGCTTTCTATCCCAGGAAATCACTTCATTACTAAATGAAGAATCCACTGCTTTTCCGAAATAAATAGCCTTAGTAACCGCTTCTTTATTTACTGCAGGCAAAACCCCCATTTGTCCGGTACAAACCGAACATATATTTTGGTTAGGTGTTTCTATTTCCTGATTTGGACAGGAACAAAACAACTTGGTTTTGGTATTCAATCGAACGTGTGTTTCCAGTCCGATAACCAATTCTAAATCGTGGGCTTTAATAGCCGCCGTTAATTGTTCCAATTCCATTATATTGTATCTTTTAAGAAGTTTGCAAATTGCAATACTAATTCATCATTATTTTTTGCTGCAGTAATCTGCAATCCTGTAGTTGTTCCCTGTGGCACAGTGATAGTTGGCAATTGCCCTAAACTAAAACCTACTGTATAAGCATCAGACAAATACATCGCCAAAGGATCTTTTAAACTGTCTCCAATTTTAGGAGGCGTACTAGGAGTAACCGGAGATAAAATTACATCCACTTCCTCGAAATCTTTACTGAAATTTTCAGAAATCTGATCTCTTAAAGCCAATCCTTTCAAATAAATCTCATCCGAGAATCCCTGAGACAAAACCTGGTTTCCACCTACAATTCTGCGTTTCGTTTCTTCTGAGAAATTTTCAGAACGCGTCACTGCATAAGTATCAATTAAATTTTCTCCTTCAATACGGTTTCCGTAATTCGTTCCGTCTAAACGGGATAAATTCGAAGCCGTTTCAGCCATTGCCAGCGTATAATAAGTAGAAACTAAAATATCCGATTTAAAGAAATCCAATTCTTTTACCTCAATTCCCTTAGCTTTTATTTTTTCGATGCTGGCTAAGAAATCTGCTTTTATCTTCGCATCAATAGCTTCGCTTTCGATAAAGTTTTTAAAATAACCAACTGTTTTCACAGCAGAAGTTGCAATTGCATCTTCACTTATTTCTGATGAAGCGATTGAAGTCTGATCTTTTGGATCTTTTCCGCTCATCACATTTAGTACAATTCGAATATCTTCAATTGATTTTGCCAATGGACCCACACAATCGGTAGAAGACGCATAAGCCATCAATCCGTATCTTGAAATTCTTCCGTATGTTGGCTTTAAACCATAAATATGATTGTATCCGGCAGGCTGACGAATAGAACCTCCTGTATCTCCACCAATAGAAAACACCGTATATTCTTTAGCCACATTCACAGCCGATCCTCCACTCGATCCTCCACCTACTAATTCCGGATTGATTGCATTTTTAACCGCACCAAAAATGGTATTCTCACTGGATGAACCATGACCAAAACTATCGCAGTTTTCTTTTGCTAACGGAATAGCACCTGCATCCAACAATTTTTGAATGGCAGTAGCCGTGTAAGGTGATTTATAATTTCTAAGCAATTCAGAACTTGCAGTGGTGTAAGTTCCCTGAACCATATACACATCTTTGATTCCGAAAGGTATTCCTTCCAGTAAACCGATGGTTTCTCCGTTTGCAATCTTAGCATCCACTTTAGCTGCTAGTTCCAAAGCCAAAGTATCCAATACAGAATTTACAGAGTTATAGGTATTTTGCTTAAGCAAGTCTAATTTTTCCTGTACTAAAGCCGTACAGCTTATTTGTTTGGACACCAATTGTTGGTGTATTTTTTTTATCTGAGATTCCATTTTATATTGTACTCATATTTTATATGAGTTTTAATTTTACAATTAATTTTCAAAAAATAAACCATTAAGAAATTAAGCTCCATTAAGCCTTAATTAACTAAACTTCTTAATGGTTTAAAATCAAAAGATATTTTTTTTAACTCTCAATAACTTTAGCAACAACTAAAAAACCATTTTTCTTGTTCGGGAAGTTTTCCAAAATAAGTTCTTTTTCAATAGCCGAACTCTCTACCACAACATCTTCTCTTAAATCACTTACTGACACACAATTACGATTGACATTATTTACAGCATTATTATTTGATGGCTGTGCATTTTTAATCACATCAAATAATTGGTTCACACTCTCGGAAGGCTGTGCTCCTTTAATACTCGACAAAACGTCGACTGTCATTATTTTACTCATAATTTTATGTAGTTTTAAAGTCAAACTTTTAAGCTCGCGAAATTACAAAAAGTTTTATTAGGGAATGGTGTTTTTTTAAATGATTTCAAATACTTAAGAGTCATAGAAAAAAAAAGAACCTATTCTATATTTTCAATCAAATACTTTATTTCAAGAATATATCCTAATTAGAAAAATTGCTTTATAAAATACTACTCAAATATTCCTCAGCCGTCATAATTGGAATTGTAGAGTTCTTAAAATCTTTTCCATTTCTAGTTATAATAATGGAACAATTAGCTTGTAAAGCGGTAAAATATTGAACAGCATCTTCAAAATCCTTGAAACTAGAATTTAGCCCTTTTTCAATAGTTTTTTCATCCACTTCACAAACTTCACAGATTATTTTAAACTTTCGAAGTTTATTCAAAACAGATTCAGAAGATTCAAATCTATTTAAAACATAATCTATTGTTGTGAAAGAAAGAGGAGAAGCAACTAAAGTAATTTTTCCCATATCTGCTAAAGTAGCAATCTTAGCAATTGAATCAAAAAACGGAATTCTTTCTCCTAACAAATCTAATATTACATTTGTATCTAAAAAAAGTCGTGTCATTTGTATTTTTGATCTAAATAATCAGCACGGTCTTTTTTATAATCATAATCGGCAGGAATTTCAACTCCAGAAGAAAGACTTTTTACAAAAGGAGAAATTTCCAAACCATCATGTGGCTTCTCTGAAGTCAAAGAATTAAGATAATTTTCTATCAATCTAGATAAACTTAATTTCTTTTCAGAAGCATATAACTTTGCTTTTTCAATTACATCTTGATTAAGCTTTAATGTGAGTTTAGTATCCATACCTAAAGTTTTATACGTACAAATATATTAATTTTAAACGTAACAAACATTTCTTTTAGTCATTTTTTACAATTTCGCATCACTATTCAACTTTCTCAATCAAATACTTTGTACCGTTAATTTCAAAAGTAAATCCCACGGAATTTCCCATTAATTTATTCCCTAATGGCGATTGTGGTGACAAAGCAATTACATTAATTCCGTCAATAGTAATTTTTGGCAAAGCCAAAGACAGATATAAATAAATCCCGTTCGCTTTTACCAAACTTCCTAAAGCGATTGTTTTCGCCACTATTGAAGCATCAATTTTGTCTAAAACTGCTTTTTGTTCCAAAACCTCTCGTAGTTTAGTATTGAATTTTTCCTGTTCCAGATCCATCATCGACAAAGCCGTTTCATGTTTATCGCCAGCCGAACCTTTAGCATCATTTTTAGAATCTTCGGTCAAAGCTGAAATCATATCGCGAAAAGCATCAATTCTGTCTTCAACTAATCGGCTGTAATATTGATGTATTTTTTGTTTGAAAGTCATTTGAAGTATTTAACCGCAAAGTAAGCAAAGTTTTTCGCAAGGGTTGCAATGCTATTTAAAAAGTTGAAACACTAATTCAATTCCCACATAATCTCAAACTATTTTATTGGTATTTGAAATTCTTAACCAATCGGGAAACAATTTTTATTTAACTTCGTAAAAGAATCATTACTAATCTTATCTTTTTAATCACTATGAAAAAATTAAAATTTATTTCTGCAATCGCTTTCGGTTTCTTATTACTATTAGCCACAGAAACACAGGCTCAAAAATTTCCGGGTCTGGACAAAAGTCCGTTAGATCAGGCTTTATTTCCTGCCGATAATAAAATTCCGGTAAAAACAGCCAAAATAATTTACAGCCGTCCACAGTTGAAAGGACGTTCGCTAAGCGAATTGGCTCCTGCCGGAAAAGTATGGAGAACCGGTGCTAATGAAGCTACCGAAATTACATTCTACAAGGATGTTATGCTTGGAAAAACCAAAATCAAATCGGGAACTTATTCCTTATATACTATTCCAGAACAAGACAACTACACTATTATCATCAACAAAAGTATTAATGTTTGGGGCGCTTACAACTACAAGGCTGAAAATGATGTTGCCCGATTAGTTGTTCCTGTAACTCAGGCAGAAGAATCTCTGGAAGCACTTTCAATGGTTTTTACTCCAGCCGAAAAAGGTATGGTTCTAAACATTGGATGGGACAAAATGCGTATCGCTATTCCGTTTACAGAATAAAGCTTTTTTAACCGCAAGGCCGTCAAGCCATATAAAAAAGGCGCAAGCATCACAGATTAAAATCTTTGTGAACCTTGCGCCTTCTTCGCGTCCTTTGCGGTTAAATGTTAAAAATCGAATTTGTAATTCGCCCCTACCATCACCTGAAAACCCTGTACAGGATAATTCAGCCATTTTTGATAAGAATTATTAGTCATGTTATTCAACTTAATAAATCCTGTTAGCTGGGCATTGTATTTATACCCCACATGAGAATTCAAATCAAAATAACTGCCTAATTTCACTGGCGACAAAACCACTGCTGCATCAGTATTACTTTGTAAATCTTTACGTTCTCCCACATAAAATACCTTAACTCCGGCATACCATTTTGGTGTAATATTAAAATCTATGGATGAATTAACTTCAACAGACGGCAAATTCCAAGCTTCTTGCTCATTACTATTTTTATAACTACTAAAAGTTCCTCCAATTCCAAAACTCACATTTTCGGAAAAATCAGCTTTCAAATCCCCTGAAAAGCGAAAGGTTCGCACATCGTCATAAACCACCTGAAATGAATTTCCAAAAGCATAATCTTCATTAGTTGTATTCTCAGTATAATCATTACTTCTAAACAAAGCCTTATTTCTTTCATTGGTATATGCACCACGAATATTATAACTTACACTTGAGGCTAATTTTCCTTTTAAACCGGCAAAAACATCGTATTGTCTATCGGTAGGCATAATGGCTAAAGTTGGCGACAAAAACGGATTTTCTTTCACAAAATCGGCATAAGAATTTTGCTCTAAACTTCCTTCGGCTCCGGCATAAAAAATCATCAAATCCTCAACAACCGGATAAGCAACGCTCACATTTGGGTATATTAAAAACTTATTATCATTTCCCATTTTATCGATACTGTAAAACAACGAAGCACCTAATTTTACATCCCAGCCATTTTCCTGAATATTCAAACTAGGAGAAATCCCCAAATTAGTAAAACCATATTTTAGTTTCTCTGTATTGGTATTGTCATAATTTTTTTCGAAAGTTCCCCCCACATAATCCACAGTAATATCCGTTGTAACAAATTGACCGCCCAGATCAAATTGTAACTTTGGTTTAGCGTAGAAACGGTTTTCAGCTGAGTCGAAACTATCTGCAAAATGATTGAATTTCACTGCCATTTCTTTAAAAAACCCTTCAGAAAAATCAAGTTTTCCTCCTAAAGAAATCCCGTTATAAACATGTTTTGAATCAATGCTTCCTATCAAATTATTTCTGTCGGCAGCAGACAATGTACTTCCAAAATCCATTGGCAAACCATACCAATTATACACTTGATTTTGGTATCCTAAATCAATATTCCAGGACATTTTATCATAATTAGCACCATAAGTCACATCCAATGCCGTATCATAAAACCAATCATCTAATTTTATATTATTAATCCCTCCCTGAGATGAAAAATGACGAAACATTCCTCCCACATAATCATTTTTTTCTAATTCCTGATTGACAAACAACTCTGCGTTAAGTGTTCCGTAATTTCCAATTGCCAAAGTAGCGTAATTGTTAAAAAACTTTTCTTTTGATTCCTTTTCCACACCTTCAGCCTTCCCTTTGGCAGGCGTAAAAGTCGAAGCCACCGGAAAAGAAAAAATGCTATATTTTATCGTTTCTTTTTTAGCATTACCGGCATCATCAAGAACAGGAGATTCCTGAATTTTAGAAGCATCTGATATTGTTGGTGTATATGATTTTACAATATTTACCTCTTCTGAACCAATGGCGTTGTCTTTCTTTTGGGCAAAAGAAAATTGAAACAGCATTAGAAAAAGTAACAGGCTTATTTTTTTTGAGAAATTAAACTTCATATTTCTTGTTTTTTATTTTGGTGAAAAGAAAAGAGAAAAAAGAATATAGAAAAGAGACTAAACGGTAAATTCAAGCTATGTTCTTTCTGTCCTTACTTCTATTCTCTTGTCTATATTCTTATTTCTATTCTCTAACTTCTAACTTTTATTTAACTGACGAATTGGTTTTAGCTTCTTCTGATTTAATAGCACTTAATTCAGTTTGTGCTTCAGCAACTACATCCGGGAAATCAGAGAAATTCTGAATTACGTTATCTAAAATGTAAGTTGCCTGAAAACTATCTTTTAAACCATAAAAGTTCTTAGCCATTAACACTAATCCTTTTGCTCCATAATAACGGTAAGAAGCGTAGGTTTTTGCTAATTTTTGAACAACAGCATTCGATGCTTCAAACTTATTTTCTTTGTTTTTAAAATAAGCATCATAATACAATGCTTCTGCTGCCAGTTCGCCTTTAGCAATCAAAAGAACTTTGGCGTAAGCCGCCTTAGCTTTAGATTCATCAGCAGTTTTCATTGCTGAACGGGCAATAATTATTTGCGCATCACTTTTTACACTATCATCGGTTTTTGGATTATTCAAAACTTTTTCGGCATACACCACCGCATTAGCATAATCCTTATTTTCATAATAACATTTCATCAAATTAGATTGTGCAAAAACTTTATTTTGAAACAAATCAGCTTCATTTTCTAAACGACTCAATACCGGAATAGCTTTGTCTTTCGCCCCACTTTCTAATAAAATTTGTCCTAATCTTGACAAAGACTGCTCGCTAAATTCGTTTCTTGGTTCGTTTACAACATATTGATAATTTGGAATTGCCTTGTCTTTTTGACCTTCGGCATAGTAGGCCTGCGCCAAATAAAAATTAGCTTTCAAAGCGTGAATCCCATTTGGAAAACTCGAAATATACGCTCTGAAACCGGAAATAGCCTGAGCATTGTTATTTTGCTCAAATTGTTTCACCGCCGATTCATAAGTATCATTATCCAAATCAGCATCAGTTACAGCTACAAAATCTAATGTACGAACCCAGGCAGCATACTCGCCTACTTTTCCGCTGTCCACATAAATCAATCTTGCTGTAGCAACGGCCTCCAGAGCTTCAGGAGTTTTAGGATATTCGGCAGCTACTTTTTTAAATTTCATCAAAGCATCCGAATTGCGGTCGGAGTTATAATATACTAATCCCTGACGCAAAATAGCTCTGGAAATATATGCACTGTTTTTATATTCGCTTATTAATCGGTCGTAAGCTTTTAAAGCCGAATCCTGTTTGTTAGTTGCCACATAGGTATTCGCTAATTCGAACATCGCATCATCACGATAAGCTGATTTTGGATAAGCCTGTATAAACGCATTTAATTCGTCTATTTTCTTGTCGTTTTTCCCAACAAAACCATACGAAATTGCTTTTTGATAATAGGCATAATCCGCATCCACACTTTTCAACTCAATCACCTTGTTGTAAGCATCCATTGCCGGCCAATATTTAGTTGTTACAAAACGACAATCGGCTAAACGCAAATAAGCATCCGTAATTCTGGTTTTATCATCTTTTACCTTATCAATAAATCTTTGAAAAGCATCTCCGGCAGCATCGTATTCTTTTAATTTAAAATAGGCATACGCTATATTGTAATTGCTGTTTTTATATTCGGGTGTTGCAATTGCAGCTGACATTCCTGCAAACTGTTTAAAACCTAACAACGACTTATTGTAATCTTCCAAAACATACTCTGTTTCTGCTTTCCAGAAAGTAGCTCTGGCTGTAAATTCGGCATCCACAGTATTAGCTAACGATTTCTGAAACATTTGCAAAGCCAAAGTATAATTTCTATCGGTATAAGATTCTAAACCGCTGTAGAAAGTTACTTTTTGGTAAGCCGATTTATTTTCCGGTGATTTATTTTTCTCCAATAAAACCAACGCTTCTTTGTAATTTTTAGAAGAAATATAAGAATCAATCAACAATTTTTCCACCACAGGACGGCTGGAATTATTTGGATATTTATTAATAAAACCCAGCAAAACAGCAGGTACACTTTGGTATGAATTTCCTAATTCATAACTTAATTTGGCATAATTCAAATGAGCATCTTCCTGAATTGCAGCATCAAAAGCCATTTCGGAAGCATTCTTAAAAGCATTCAAAGCCTGTTGTTTTTTATCTAGTTTTAAATAACTTTCTCCTAAATGATAATAGGCATTTTGAGCCACACCATCATTTCCTCCAATGATTTTATTGAATTGAGCAATGGCGTTTTCAAAATCATTTTTCTTGTAATAAGCATAACCCAACTGGTAATAATCGGTGTTATTCCACTTCCCTCTTTTGCCTTTGTAAGCCACCAAATACGGAATGGCTTCGTTGTATTTTTTTAAATTAAAATAGCTTTCGCCAATAATCTTATTCAATTCTGATTTTTCGGCTTCATTTGATTTGTCCATCGCTTTTTGACCTAAGGCAATTGCTTTTTCAAAATTCCCTGATTTGAAACTCATATCAGCCTGATAGTAGGAAAGTTTCTCAGCATATTTTTCATCCGTTGCTACCTGATCAAAATATTTATTGGCTTCCTGATAATTATTACCTTCATAAGCCATAAAACCCAGATAATATTTAGCCTGAGAACCATAAACTTCTGATTTTAAAACCTTATTAAAGTAGGTTGCAGCCTCTTTTTTATTGTTAGAGCTGAACAAACTGTAGCCTTTTTGGAAATTAAATCGGTCTTTATCCTTAGCACTCAACTGGCTTTCATCTACTTTTTCAAACTTGTTTAAAGCTTCTGAATATTTTTTTTGATTAAAATAAAAATGAGCTGATTCTACATAAGCCTGATTAGTTTTAGAGCTTGTTGGGTATTTTTCCAAAAAGGATTCCATCAACACATCAGCATTAGCATGACCCAATCGAACCGCACAACTCGCATCATAAAAAGTACAATCTGATTGAATTTCCTCGTTTTTTACTTCGGATTTAACTTTTTCAAAAAGAAACTGAGCCGAAGCATACTGATTGTCTTTGTACAAAGCAACAGCTTTATTATAATCCTTAAAATCATTAGTATAAACAGAGGTTTTTTGTGCTAAAAGCGTAGTGGTTTTAACAAAAACCAACAAAAAAAAGAGCCAGAAAAGTTTACGCATTTTTATCTTATTTTAGTACCCAAATATATTATATTCTACATTTGATAACGACTACTTAATTGGTTTTATTATGAACAAATATTTTAACAGGACTTAAAAAACTGGTATTTGATTATTGCTATTTCATAATTGATAATTACTTTTACACCATAAACAAATGCTAATTATGTCTCAAGCCGTACTATCCTTAAAAAATGCAACTATCTATCAAGAAGATAAAGTAATCTTATCGAATGTTAACCTGGAAGTAAACCGAGGAGAGTTTATATACATTATTGGAAAAACCGGTTCAGGAAAAAGTAGTTTAATGAAAACTCTTTATGCCGATTTACCATTAATTGAAGGTAATGGACACATTGTTGACTTTGATTTAGAAACCATGAAAGAAGATGATATTCCGTTTTTAAGACGTAAAATTGGAATTGTTTTTCAGGATTTCAAATTATTACCGGATCGTTCTATTCAGGATAATATGCTTTTTGTTCTTAAAGCAACTGGATGGACCGACCAAAACGAAATGAATCGAAAAATTGACGAAGTACTCGACAAAGTAGGCATGAAAAACTATGCTCAAAAAATGCCTCATCAAATTTCGGGTGGCGAGCAACAGCGTGTAGCCATTGCCAGAGCCTTATTGAACGACCCTGAACTAATCCTTGCCGACGAACCTACAGGAAACCTGGATCCACAAACCAGCGTAGAAGTTCTGGATGTTTTGAAAAAAATTAATGCCAACGGAAAAACCATCCTGATGGCAACTCACGACTATGCTTTATTAATGAAATTCCCTTCAAAAACATTAAAATGTGAGGATGCTAAAATTTTTGAAGTAGTCCAAAGAACCGTTTAATTTTTCCCAATACTAAAATTTAGAATCTCTTGAAACAAATTACATCCATTCAAAATCCATTCATAAAATCTTTAGTATTATTACAGGAAAAAGCAAAAAACAGAAGACAAACCGGAACATTTTTAATTGAAGGAGTACGCGAAATTTCATTAGCTGTAAAAGGTCATTATGAAATTGAAACGGTATTATTCTATCCTGAAATTTGCAGCGAAACCGAAGCTAGAAAATTAGCCAAATCAGCTGAATTAATCGAAATAAACAAAGAAGTATTTCAAAAACTAAGTTACAGGGATACTACCGAAGGAATTTTGGCTGTAGCCAAATCCAAATCTTTACAACTTGCTGATTTAAAATTATCCGCAACACCTTTAATTTTAGTAGCCGAAGCTCCCGAAAAACCCGGAAACATTGGTGCTCTTTTAAGAACCGCCGATGCAGCTAATCTTGATGCCGTAATTATCGCAAATCCAAAAAGTGATTTATATAATCCTAATATTGTTCGCTCCAGTGTGGGCTGCTTGTTTACGAACCAAATTGCAACAGCAAGCACCACAGAAATTATTTCTTTTCTAAAAGAAAAAAACATCAATTTCTACTGTGCTACCCTGCAAAACTCAACGAGCTACCACACTCAGGATTACACAAAACCAACCGCCTTGGTCGTTGGAACCGAAGCCACCGGACTCACTCAGGAATGGCGTGATGCTGCCACACAAAACATTATCATCCCCATGCAGGGAGAAATTGACAGCATGAACGTTTCGGTAGCCGCAGCCATATTAATATTCGAAGCCAAAAGACAAAGAGGATTTTAAATCGTAGAATGCAGATTTTAGATTTTAGATTGCAGATGTTTTCAAATCTAAAATCAAAAGTCAGAAATCTAAAATCAACAATCCCAACTCTTGCATATATGCAAACTTATCGCTATTTTTAGAAAATGAACCCTGCAATTATGACAGAAATAGATATTGAAAAAGAGAATAAAGCAATTGCTCAAGAATACAAAGAATTACTTCGCATTAGTTACCAAACATTAACTACTGACGACAAAAAGCTCATTCGTAAAGCATTTGACGTTGCTGTAGAAGCCCATAAAGACCAAAGACGAAAATCAGGGGAAGCTTATATCTTCCACCCTATTGCTGTAGCTAAAATTGTTGCTTCCGAAATAGGTCTTGGAGCTACTTCTATTGCAGCCGCATTATTGCACGATGTTGTTGAAGATACTCCAACAACAGTCAAAGATATTGAACGCATGTTCAACCCTAAAGTAGCGCAACTTGTTGAAGGTTTGACCAAAATATCCATCGTACAAAAAGACATGAATGTCTCTATGCAGGCCGAGAACTTCCGAAAGATGTTATTGACCTTGTATGATGACGTGCGCGTAATCCTGATAAAAATAGCCGACAGATTGCACAACATGCAAACTATGGAGTCCATGGACGATCACAAACAAGTCAAAATTGCCTCTGAAACCCTATACATCTATGCGCCGCTTGCCCATAGATTAGGATTATACAACATCAAAACAAAACTGGAAGATTTAGGTTTAAAATACACCGAACCTGCCATATACAATGACATTGTCAGCAAAATAAAAGAAACTAAAGAACAACAGGATGCTTACATCAAAGACATCTCAGACGTACTTAAAGCTTCTTTAGACGCTGAAGGCATCGATTACATCATAAAAGGACGCCCAAAATCCATCTACTCTATTCGTAGAAAGATGAAGGCTCAAAACGTAAGCTTTGACGAAGTCTATGATAAATTTGCCCTTCGAATTGTCTATAAATCAGATGCTCACGATGAAAAATTCATTGCCTGGAAAATTTACTCTATCGTTACAGATCATTACAGACCCAGCCCAAGCCGTTTAAGAGACTGGATTTCGTCACCTAAATCAACCGGTTATGAAGCCCTGCACATTACCGTAATGGGACCTAAAGGACGTTGGGTTGAAGTACAGGTGCGTAGTGAACGTATGGATGAAATTGCCGAAAAAGGTTATGCCGCCCATTACAAATACAAAAACGGAGCTACCGAAGAAGGTGGTTTGGACGTTTGGCTTAACTTACTTCGGGAAGCATTAGAAAACCCTGAAACCAATGCCATTGACTTTGTGGAAGATTTCAAAATGAATTTGTATTCAAAAGAAATCTACATTTTTACTCCTAAAGGCGATATTAAATCACTACCTAAAGGAGCCACATCACTTGATTTTGCCTTTAGCATCCACTCCGAGATTGGAATCAAAACCCGCGGAACCAGAGTCAACGGAAAATTAGTTCCTTTGAATTACGAATTAAAAAGTGGTGACCAGGTAGAGATTATTACTTCTCCAAATCAAAAACCTACCGCGAACTGGTTGGATTACGTAACCACTTCCAGAGCAAAAAACAAAATTAGAAACGTTCTTAACGAAAACACTAAGAAAATTGCCGAAGAAGGAAAAGAAGTGCTTACCCGTAAATTAAAACACCTTAAAGTTACTATGAACGAAGGGGTGATTAATGAATTAGTTAACTTTTTTCACCTTAAAACCAGTTTGGATTTATTTTACCGAGTGGGAATTGGCACCATTGACAACCAGCAATTAAAAGACTTTGCTGCGCAAAAAAGCAATACTTTAATCAATTTCTTCAAAAGCAAAATCAAGCGCACCGGCGGAAATACAGCCGATACCGATATCCACAGACCCGTACTCAACAGCAATTATGACATGTTGGTTTTTGGTAAAGAACAAGATAAATTAGACTACAAACTTTCTACTTGTTGTAACCCAATTCCGGGCGATCAGGTTTTTGGATTTGTTACTATCAACGAAGGAATAAAAGTGCATAAAAAAGACTGTCCTAACGCCATTTCTTTACAATCGAATTATGCTTATCGAATTATGCCAGCTAAATGGATTGATTCTTCTCAGCAGGAATTCAAGGCTATTTTGAATATCACAGGAATGGATACCATCGGTTTGACCAATGAATTAACAAAAGTAATTTCGAATAACATGAATGTGAATATTCAAAGTATTTCGTTGAGTGGAGACGCCGGACTTTTCAAAGGACAACTAACAGTAATTGTACAGAATATCACCATTTTGAAAAAACTAATTGATAATATCAAAAAGATTGACGGAATTGACCGCGTAACCCGTGTTTACAAAAATTAGTTTCTTTCATAACACATTCTGTTCTAAATACTTTTTCGGATAGCCCTAAAATTTTGTTTTCAAAAAAGAGCCTTAAGTCAGGGGTTAGTTTTATTAAAAAAAACAAAATTATTATCTTATAAGTACTTAAACTTGAAAACTATTAAAATAAAAATTTATCTTTGCCGAATATGACACTCATTTCCACAAATAACGACAAAAATCAAGAGATTGTAAAAAACGTTTTTACAATGTATCTTGAAAAAAACGGGCATAGAAAAACGCCTGAACGTTACTCTATACTTCAGGAAATCTATGAAAGCGAAGAGCATTTTGATATAGAAAACCTATATATCAAAATGAAAAACAAAAACTACCGTGTCAGCAGAGCTACGCTGTACAATACGATAGAATTACTCTTAGACTGTGCATTGGTGCGCAAACATCAGTTTGGGCAAAATCAGGCACATTATGAAAAATCCTATTTTGACAAACAACATGATCACCTTATTATGACTGATACTGGTGATGTAGTAGAATTTTGCGACCCAAGGATACAAACCATCAAAAAAACTATCGAGGAAATTTTTGATGTGGACATCACCAATCATTCCTTGTATTTTTATGGTACAAAGAGAAGTCCAAAAACAGAAGAAAATAAAGAAGAAACCAATAACGATAACATTTAGTTTAAAAAAAGTGGCTTTTTTTACTGTCACTACGAATTAACGATAAAATAAATAAATTAAAAATGACCGTAGATTTATTACTAGGATTACAATGGGGAGATGAAGGAAAGGGAAAAATTGTTGACGTTCTTACCTCAAATTACGATATTATTGCTCGTTTTCAAGGAGGCCCAAATGCAGGACACACATTAGAATTTGACGGAATTAAACACGTACTTAGAACCATTCCTTCCGGAATTTTCCATAAATCAGCGGTAAATGTTATTGGAAATGGTGTTGTAATTGATCCGGTTGTATTTCAAAAAGAAATCGAAGGATTGGAAAAATTCAACATCGATATCAAAAAGAAATTAATCATTTCAAGAAAAGCACACTTAATTTTACCTACACACCGTTTATTAGACGCTGCTTCTGAAGCTTCTAAAGGGAAAGCTAAAATTGGTTCTACTCTTAAAGGTATTGGTCCAACTTACATGGACAAAACAGGTAGAAACGGATTACGTGTAGGAGATATTGAATTAGAAGACTTCAAAGAAAGATACCGTTCTTTGGCTGACAAACACGAAGCAATGATTGCATTCTACGGAGTAGAATTACAATACAATTTAGAAGAATTAGAAACTGAATTTTTTGAAGCCATCGAAGAAATTAAAAAATTAGATTTCATCGACAGTGAAGAATACATGCACCAGGCTCAAAAAGCAGGAAAATCAATCTTATGCGAAGGAGCTCAGGGATCTTTATTAGATGTTGATTTTGGAACCTATCCATTTGTAACTTCATCTAACACTACTGCTGCCGGAGCTTGCACCGGTTTAGGAATTGCTCCTAACAAAATCAAAGAAGTGTACGGAATTTTCAAAGCTTACACAACACGTGTAGGTAGCGGTCCATTCCCAACAGAACTTTTTGACGAAGTAGGTGCTACTATGGCCAAAGTAGGAAACGAATTTGGTTCAGTTACAGGAAGAGCCAGACGTTGTGGATGGTTAGACTTAGTTGCTTTAAAATATGCTGTTCAGGTAAACGGAGTTACCCAATTGATGATGATGAAAGGCGACGTACTTTCTGGTTTCGATACTTTGAAAGTTTGTACTGAATACAACTATAAAGGACAAAACATTGCTCACTTCCCATACAATGTTGAGGAAGAAAATGTTGCTCCGGTATATAAAGAATTCAAAGGATGGAAACAGGATTTAACTGGAATGACAACTTATGATGAGCTTCCGGTTGAATTAAAAGAGTACATCGAATTCATTGAAAAAGAATTAGAAGTGCCTATTAAAATTGTTTCTGTAGGTCCGGATAGAAAACAAACAATCACAAAATAAAACAATTAACGCTCTGATTTTTCAGGGCGTTTTTTTTTATACATCAAAAACAAAAAACAAACCGTAAATTCTCAAATTATTTTTTGCTTCTGCATTTTTAATTTGCGAATTTGCAGTAAAAGAAAAACACATGAGCAATCCGGAAATAAAAATTAAAGAAACCAAATTACTTTCAGATAACTGGTACATCCTGAACAAAGTAACATTTGATTATCAAAAGGAAGATAAAAGCTGGATTACCCAACAAAGAGAAGTCTATGACCGCGGAAACGGAGCTGCTATTTTGCTTTACAACACCACATCTAAAAATATCATTCTAACGCGTCAGTTTCGTTTACCAACTTACCTAAACGGAAATAAAAACGGAATGATGGTAGAAGTTTGTGCCGGATTATTAGATCAGGACGAACCCGAACAATGCATCATCAGAGAAACCGAAGAAGAAACGGGCTACAGAATTTCTAAGGTCAAAAAAATCATGGAAACCTATATGTCACCGGGAGCCATAACTGAAATCCTTTATTTATTTATTGGCAAATATGATGCTTCTATGAAAGTAAGCGAAGGCGGCGGACTCGATCATGAACAGGAAAACATCCAGGTTTTAGAAATGCCTTTTGAACAGGCTTACAACATGATTGAAACCGGAGAATTAAAAGATGCCAAAACGATTATGTTGTTACAGTATGCCAAGATTAATTTAGGATTATAATTTAACAACTTCACAACACACAATACCAAATATTGTACATATATTTGTACACTAAAAAATACAGTTATGGTAATTACTAATATATCCGATTTTAGAAAAGATATTAAATCTTACTTTGATGCAGTAGCAAAGAATTTTGAAACTCTTATAATCAACAGAGGGAAAGATTCAGGGATTGTAGTGATATCTCTTGAAGAATATAATTCGTTAATGGCAACAAACTATGAATTATCATCCCGTTTAAATGAAAAACGTCTTGATGCTGCTATCGAAAAATTAAAAACAAATCGATCATTTTCTAAAGATTTAATCGAAGAATAAAATGAGATATGTCTTTGTAGATGAATCTTGGGAAGATTATTTGTATTGGCAAAAAATCGATAAGAAAAAAGTAAAAAAAATCAATGATTTACTCAAGGATATTGCCCGCACTCCATTTGAAGGAATAGGAAAACCCGAGCCACTTAAACATAAATATGCCGGTTTTTGGTCTCGCAGAATTGATGACGAACATCGGTTAATTTACAGATATCTGGAAGATGAAATACAAATTGTAAAATGCAGACATCATTATGATTAAGCTTTGCATATTTATCAATTATCTGAAAAAACAAAAAAAGTACAACAGGAAGAAAATCTTATTGTACTTTTTTTATTGGTGAAACCTAAAAAAATTATTTATTAGGCTGTGGTGTCATTCTTAAGTAATATTTAATGCGATTAAATCCTTTTGGGAATTTAGCAGGAATATCTTCGTCTGGTATTGATGGAGAAATAACCACATCCTGACCGTCTTTCCAGTTAGCCGGCGTTGCCACACTATAATTAGCTGTTAATTGCAAACTATCGATGACACGTAACAATTCATCAAAATTTCTTCCTGTTGAAGCCGGATAGGTCAATATCAATTTTACTTTTTTATCAGCACCAATGATAAATACGGAACGAACTGTGAAAGTATCATTGGCATTTGGATGAATCATATCATACAAATTAGCGACTTCTTTGTTCTCATCTGCGATAATTGGGTATTGCAAAGTAACATTTTGAGTTTCTTCGATATCTTTAATCCAGTTTAAGTGCGATTCTAATCCATCAACACTTAACGCAATAACCTTAGTATTTCTTTTTTGAAACTCAGGAAAATAATTAGCTACCGTTCCTAATTCGGTTGTACAAACCGGTGTAAAATCAGATGGATGTGAAAATAAAACACCCCAGGAATCACCTAGCCACTCGTGAAATTGTACTGTACCTTGTGTCGTTTCTGCTGTAAAATCCGGAGCGATATCTCCTAATCGTATTGTTGCCATAATTTCTAATTTTATATAAGTCCTATAAAATTAGTCAAAAAAAAGTAATCCCGAACGAATTCTTAGTACAAATAGACCAACTTAAAACAATAGATTTTCTAAAACACAGAAATTAAATCATTTGGAGTAAAAAATACCAAAAAGCCAGCGTAATAAAAGAAATAGGAATTCCAAAACCAATCATCATACTGCTCAGTCTTGGTTTTAATCCATGAGAAGAAGCTAAAATACTTGCCATAATCATAGGTGCCATAGCAGCTTCTATTAAAGCCACCTGAATCATCAGCGAATTTTGTTTCAGAATGACGACATACAGTACAAACAGAATGGCGGGGGTAATTAATAATTTGTAAGCCAAGCCCAACCAAAGAAATTTCCAATGCTGGCTTTTGCTGTCAAAATGCAGCTGTAAACCAACAGAAATCATGGCTAACGGTGTAAGCAGACTCCCCACTTTTTGTAAAGCCAACTGAAAATAATCATGAAATTCCAAATCCAATACATTAGCAAAAACGGCTATCAAAAAACAAATAAAAGGCGGAAACAGCATTACTTTTTTAATTATTTTACCGCCACTGGTCGCTTCTTTAGAATAAAGTGTAGCCACAACAACAGCAAGAGTTGAAAGCACAACAAAAGTCCCTGGCTGATCGACTAAAATGGCCATTTTTAAACCTTCGGAACCATATAATGCGTTCACTATGGGATAGCCCAAAAAGGACGTGTTTCCCAGACCTGCAGTGATAATTAAACAACCTACTAATTTTCTGGACCAACCATATTTTTTTCCTAAAAAACGAAAGAAAAAAAAGGAAAGTGTAAATCCTATCCAGGTAACTCCTATCAGGTACAACAGTTCATTATCCCAATTTACTTTAGGAATATAATACAATGCCAATGAAGGAAGACAGATATAAACTACAATCTTGTTTAACAGCTTGTAAGCATCAGAAGGAAACCATTTAATGCGTTGCAACGCAACTCCCAGCAATAAATAGACAAAAATCAGAATAATGTTAATCATAATACTGCAAAGATATTCACTAATACCGATTATATATTCAATATTGCCTAATAAAATTAGCCTATTTTATACTATACCGGCATTATAGCTAATTTTCTTTGGTATAATATTACAATATAAATGCAGCAGTTAAAAATTCACCGCAAATTACAGCGGTTAAAAAAGCAGACAACACCTTACTAAACCTGTAATTTGCAGTGATTTTTTGTTTATTTCAAATACTTTTTATCAGTCAGGGATTTCATAAAATCAACCAATTGTTTTTTCTCTAAATCGGTTAAATTAAGTTTATCTTCAGGCAAGGTCTGATTTTCAAGAGAAAACCCTAATCCTTTTCCGCCACCTTCGTTGTAGAAATCAACCACTTCTTCTAAAGTTTTAAAAACACCATTGTGCATATAAGGTGCTGTTAAAGTTATATTTCTAATGGTTGGCGTTTTGAAAGAATATTGGTGAATCAGGGCTTTTGTCAAATTGTACTTCCCTAAATCGGTATCTAATTTTCCATTAGCATCAGGAACTCCTAAAACCTCACTTTCTGATTTCATGAAATTTGGCGGTACTGTTCCATTGGTTAACGGAATAAAATGACAAGTAGCACATTTAGCTTTTCCGGCAAAAAGGTTAAATCCTGCTTTTTCATCAGCTGTAAAAGCAACTTCGTTTCGCATATACGCATCAAATTTAGAATCGAATTTGCTTAATGTTCGAATATAAGATGCCAAAGCATTTTTAATTTCAAAAGCAGTAATTCCTTTTTTAGGAAAGGCTTTTTCAAACTTTTGAATGTATTTCTCATCTTTTTTAATTTTCTGAGCCGCTTCTTCTAATGATCCGTGCATTTCATCCGCATTAGTAATCACAGCTACAGCCTGATCTTCTATATAATTCACTCTCGAATCGAAAAAGAAAACACGCTGGAAAGCAATATTGGTCAATGTTGGCGTATTTCTTTTCACAAAAGATTTACCGTCAAAAGAAAGTGCTTTTTCCATACCATCAGTAAAAGCCTTATCGGCATGATGGCAAGAAGCGCAGGAACGACTGTTATTTCCTGACAAAACAGGATCGTTGAAAAGTAATTTCCCTAAAGTGGCTTTTTCTTGGGTTGTTTCATAATCCGGAAAAGCCGAAAAAGCTTCTTCATCAAAAACTGCTGCGTCAAATAAGGTTTGAGCATTCGTTTTCAATCCTCGCATTTCATTGAAAAAAGGAATCTTCAAATCTTTTTGACTTTGATATAATTTTCGACTTAATGGATTGGCATAATTTTGAATAAAAGCAGCACGGTCAAAAGCATTAAAATTAGGATTGGCTTTTAAATAACTAATTGCCTGATTGATGATTTTCAAACCGGCATCCGATTCATTATCGGTATAGAGTTGATAATATTTTTGAATGCCTTCCAATGAAGCTACCACTTCTGGAATTGATTTTTGTGCTATTGGCGAATCAAAACCTGTAATTCCCATACTTATTATTCTAAAAACTTCCAATCGTAAAGCATCAAAAACATGAGCATCGGTCAATTCATTGGTTGCTGCAATTCGGTTCAAACGCTTTAAATTAGCCGAAAGAATCCCCATTTCTTTCAATAATTCCGATTTGGATTTCACATCATAAACAGGAAATAAAAACTCTTCAATTACCTGAAATCCCTGCGGTGGTAAAGTCATTTTATCATCTTCCTCAAACTCTGAAAGAGCAGGACCGTTGATTGCCTTAGAAACTTCCGGAAAATAATATTCGCTAAAAACTTCTATTTTTTTATAATTCGAATGCGCTGCCAAAAACTGTTGCTGCAGTTGCTTAGAATCCGAATTGGATTGTATCAAAGCTTCTAAATCATTTACTGATTGAATTAAAGTAGTTATATCGGCTTGAAATAATTGTTTTACTTGTGTAGTTTTAGGAGTTTCACTGCAGGAAACCACAAACAGTAACAGTAAAAAAAGGAAACATTTTTTCATAATAAACAGAAAAAGAATTGGAAAACAAAAGCCACGATTTCAAATTGAGAAACCGTGGACTTCTGAAAATATTTTTTTAAAAATTTTATTATCTGGCTAATCCTTTTATTAATACCACCTGACTCGCTTGTTTTTCATTCGGACGACCTGTTCCTCCATCTACACCTTTGTATTTATCACCATTCCAGGTGTGAGGCTGAACACATAATAAGAAAGTATCATCAATCCCTAATTCTTCCGATACATCAATTAAAGCTCCGTATTCCCAGCTACCAAATCTTGAACTTCCTCCTACATTGTATTTAGCAGCATCCGTTTCGGTACGACGGTGATCTAATTCAACAACTACTTTCATTGTTTTTTTAGCAATATCGTATTGATAAATGTAAGCATCATGCGTTTCGTCTCCGTAACCATTTGAGTCTTCCTGAACATAAACATAGTTTTTAGTCACACAAATGTTATCCGGATTTTGGAAAGTTTTAGCAATTCCGCTACGATCATCTCCATCTAAAATCACTTTTAAATTTCCTGATAACGGATTGTTTTGGTCTAAATCCAATTGGTAAACTCTACCATATTTTGTTCTTGAAGCATCAGCATTAGCTCCGGTTCTGTCTTGTCCGGTTACATTAAAATAGATTTCTCTATCAGCAGCTTTTTCTCCTTTTCTATAATCTAAATCCTCTACTCTACCAAACTTAAGTCCTTTTAAAGTATTTACAGTAGCATTAATTTGAGCACCTGTTAAAGTAGTATGATTGTCAATTTTCACAAATGAAACCGGATACGTTTTACCCACAACCATATCAGTTTCTCTTTGATTGTCGTTGTTTCTTTTCATCATGTACAAAGAACCGTTAGCCAAATCCCCAACAGTATTAGAAACATACATAAACACCTGTCCGCCATTAGTTCCTGAATCGTCATCACCAAGAATAACAACTGTCTTACCCGGAAATGCCGAAGCTTTTAATGGCAAAGCATTCTCTGCACTTAAACGACCTAAACCAGGTAATTCTTTTGAAACACTATTAGACTCCACATCTCCATAAGGATCCAAACCATGTGTACGGGATTCTTCTCCTGATTCTCCCGAAGTTAAATACAAAGGACCAAAACCATGAATTTCAGGAGTAGCCATTGATGCACTACACAATCTCCAAACTCCACCATTAGAATTCAATAAATATTCTCCGGCTACCGGTTTGAACGTTTTGTCTAATGTAACTCTTGAAACAGCAAAATTGTCTTCATGATTTACTAAAAAAGTAAAAGTTCCATCGGCATTTTTCAATAATCCACTTCCGTCCGCCGAACCTCCGAAAACAAAATTTGGAGTTTGAGACAACACATCATCAGACGTGATTAAAGAAAATAATTCCAAATTTTCAAAACCTTCCTTTTTCTTTACTAATACCGGTGTTTCAGACTGATCGGCTAAAACCACCTCTGACCCTGATTTGTCGTTCTCGCACGAGAAAAAAGCTGTACTTAAAAGTAGCCCTAAAATAATTTTTTTCATCTTGGTTTGTTTTTTTAATTTTTTTCGAAACAAAGAAAGTCCAGTAATTTTAAAACAGGATGAACTAAACATTACCAAACTTTAAAGAATTATTCTGTTTTTTGAATCAAAAAACCCGAAATACCCAATCTTAGTTTACCAAAACATTTTCCATAGATTACTCTAATATTAGCTACAACTATTCTTTTAAAAAGTAAAGCGATACTGCGGTTTCCTACTGTACTGAATATCAGTAACCAACTGCTTTTTGAAGTAAAAAAGCAACAACCACCACAACATTTGAATACAATTGCCGTTTTTTAGCACTAGAAAGTCTTTTTTTAATTCGAATCATATTAAAAAATAAATCATAAAAACCCTCAAATCATGAAAACAACAAAGAAAATTACCGCTGCCTTACTATTTGCACTGGCATTATTTAATTTTAATGAAACTAAGGCACAAGAAACTACAAATTATGACCAAGGTTTTAGACTTGGATTTGGTTTAAATGCCGGTTATGCTAACGAAGACCCATACAAACTTGCTCTGGGAGCCGATGCCAGATTGCAATATGACCTGACCAAAAGATATTCCATCACCTTAACAACAGGTTTCAACAACATCTTTGTTAGTGAAAATGATGGTGATGACTTGGGTTTTATTCCAGTAAAAGCGGGTCTGAAAGCCTTTGTATGGAATGACCAATTTTATTTAACAGGGGAAGCAGGTGCGGCTTTTGCAGTAACTAATAATTACAACGACACCTCTTTATTATTATCTCCGGGAATTGGATATGCTAACAAATACATTGACATTTCTGCGCGTTACGAACACTATTCTGATTTTCCAACTATCAATAATGATGGTACTCCGGGCAAAGGTTTTGGTCAATTTGCACTTAGACTGGCTTATGGCTTTAAACTGTAATTTGTAATAGCAATAAAAAAACTGACAGGTTTTTGAAACCTGTCAGTTTAAAAAGCGAACCATTAAAAGTCTTTATTCTTTAGTCAATTGCTCTTTATACATCGCAAAATTAGCTTTTACTTTTTCTTCTAAATCCGGAACCTGAATATCAGTCAGTTTTTGCATTTCTTCCCAAATAATTTTAGCCACAATATAGCGTGCCATTTCTTTATCATCGGCAGGAACAATATACCAAGGCGCCTTTTCAACAGCGGTTTTATTGATAGCTTCTTCGTAATATTGCATATACGTATCCCAATATTCGCGCTCTTTTAAGTCTCCTGGCGAAAATTTCCAGTGGTGTTCCATATTTTCTAATCGACGCAACAAACGTTTACGTTGCTCTTCCTTACTTAGATGAAAATAAAATTTTAAAACAATCGTTCCGTTTTGGGTAATATGTTTCTCAAAATTTCGAATTTGTTCGAAACGATTTTCCCAAAATTCAGCTGTAATATCTTCTAACTTTTCAATTCCGGGCAAATTCTCATTCAAAATATATTCGGGATGTACTCGGGTAACCAATACATTTTCATAATGTGTTCTGTTAAAAACGGCAAATTTTCCTTTTTCAGGCAAAGCCAAATAATGCCGCCACAAATAATCGTGCTCCAGCTCAGTAGAATTTGGTGTTTTAAAACTATGTACCACCACACCACGGGGATTAAATTCCTTAAAAACCTCCCGAATCAAACTGTCCTTTCCCGAAGTATCCATTCCTTGCAAACAAATAAGTACTCCATATCGATTATGGGCATACATTACATCCTGCAATACACTTAACTTCTCCTGAACTTTTTCAAGCTTTTCTTCCTTATCATCATCACTGGCTTTACTGTACAAATTCGTTGGTATTTCAGAAAGTCTAATAGGTTCGGTTACTTTAAAATCATCCGGATTAATCGATTTCATAGGGAATATTTTAACTTTATACTCTCAAATATAAGGAATAAATACTATAATTTTAGACTTTTAAATTTAGCTATCGGAAGATATTAGTCTAATCTAAAATAGCGGATTTCAAAACAATATCCATGGAAAAATTCACATTAGAATTATTATTTCAGATCATCGGAATTGGTTCTGCCTCAGGAATATGCTACAAAGACAATTCCTTATTCATAGTTGGCGACAACAGCTGTTTTTTATATGAATATCATATTGATTCACAGCATTTAAACCGTTATCCGTTAATTGAAAATCCATCCGAAAACATCATCAAAAAGGACAAACCCGATTTTGAAGCCCTGACTTGTTTTCAAGACAGCATGTATGCTTTTGGCTCAGGTTCAACCTCAAAAAGAAATAAAATGGTTGAATTTGATTGGACACAAAAAAAGAAAATTGCCTCTGACAATCTCGCCGATTTATACGCTGCGATGCAAAATTTTGCTTCCATCAAACCCGAAGATTTCAATATTGAAGGCGTAATTCACGATGGCGAAAACTGGTATTTCTTGAATCGGGGCAATGGTATTTCTAATAAAAACACACTTTTTAGTTTTCATGCCAAAAAACTGAATCAGGAATTCAACATGCGCTCTAATGATTATGAATTACCTAAAATAAACGGAATAGTAAGTAGTTTTACCGATGCAGTTTTAGTTGATGACAAAATCTATTTTTTGGCTACAGCCGAAGATACCCAATCCACTTATGACGATGGCGAAGTACTGGGAAGCATTATTGGACGCATTAATTTAGAAACCATGAAAATTGATTTCACTCAAAAAATCAGTGATAGCCATAAGTTTGAAGGATTAACCGTTTTAAAAAACGACAACAATAAAATAGAATTTTTACTATGCGAAGACAAGGATACCGAAATTCTTGAAACCGCCATTTATAAATTATCATTAAACCTAAAATAAATCATGACTGACTTAAAAAATAAAAATGCACTAATTACAGGTGCCGGAAAAGGAATAGGTAAAGCAGTTGCTATTGCTTTGGCTAAAGAAGGCGTAAATGTAATCCTGATTTCCCGAACCCAATCGGATATTGACAAAGTTGCTGATGAAATCCAGGCTTTTGGAGTAAAAACTTTAGCATTAACAGCCGATGTTTCTGATATAAATTCCGTAAATTCAACTGTAGAAAAAGCCTTAACTGAATTCAAAACCATTGATATTTTAATCAATAATGCCGGAATTGCTGCTTTTGGAAAATTTATGGAACTGGAACCAGCAGCATGGGAACGCATCATACAAGTTAACTTAATGGGAACTTATTATGTAACCCGCGCCGTTCTTCCTAATATGATTGAAAGACAAAGCGGGGATATTATCAATATTTCATCAACCGCAGGATTAGCAGGAAATGCTTTGACAAGTGCTTACAGTGCTTCTAAATTTGCGGTTTTAGGATTAACCGATTCATTGATGCAGGAAGTACGTAAACATAATATTAGAGTAACAGCTTTAACACCAAGCACAGTGGCTACTGACATGGCAAAAGAATTAAATCTAACCGATGGAAATCCTGAAAAAGTAATGCAATCGGAAGATATAGCTGAACTGATTATTGCCCAACTAAAATTAAACCGACGCGTGTTCATCAAAAACAGTAGTATTTGGTCAACTAATCCCTAAAAACATTAAATTCCAAGTATTAAATTCCAAATTCCAATTATTAGAGTTTCAAACAAAGTTGGAATTTGGGATTTGAGTATTGGAATTTCTTAAAAAACATAACAAATGGAAAACTATTTAAGACAACTGGTATCAATAGAATTTCTGGATAAAAAAGAAGTTTATACCGGATTTCTTATTGACTACTCCGATGATTGGATTTTATTAAAAAACAATCCCGTTGATTTTATCATTGATGGGTTTGTGATTCTGAAAAACAAAAATATCGAGCGCATTTACAGAGACAGCGACCATGAATTTACCGAAAAAGTAATTCGACTAAAAGGTTTAAAAACAAATGCCAAAGACATTATTCCCATCAGAGATTTAGCGTCAATTATAAGCTTTGTGGATAAAAAGTATGGTATTTTTCAAATTGCCAAAAAATCGGCTACATCGGCTTATTTGGGAAAATTGATTAAACTAAATGACGAAGAACTCATCATCGATTTTTTAGATACAAAAGGCCAATTTGGTGGTGAACTGAGTTTTAATCCTGAAAAAATAAGAGTAATTGAATTTGATACCGATTATATCAATTCGTTGAAACTCGTTGCTCAGGAAAATCAAAACAAGCATTAAAATCCACTAGAAAAACTTATATGGACTAAAGAATAAAAACCATTAAGAAATTAAGTTTATTAAGCCTTACAATTAATTTTTCTTAATCTCTTAATGGTTTAAAAAACTTATATGCCTTATATTGCAAAAAAACAAAATACTAATTTATTGATTTTCAGTGATTTTATTTTAAATTTCAAAAAAAAACAACTTCTCTCCCAACCTTTTTCTCTTTTTTATCCTCTTTAGTAGAAAGACAACAATTGTGATAAACGAAAATCTAATAATAGCCTGCAAAAAAATGCAACGGGATGCCCAGCGTGAGCTGTATTCGCTTATGGCACCAAAACTCTACGCCAGTTGCAAACGTTATTTGAAACAGGAAGAGGAAATTGAGGAAGTTTTGGCAGATGCATTTTATATCATTTTTACCAAATTAGACCAATTGAAAGAAATGGGAGCCTTTGAAGCCTGGGCCCGAAAAATAGCCGTCAATCAATGTTTGGCAACTATTAAAAAGAAAACCAACTTCAATATGTATCTCGATGATGTTAAAACATTGTCGCAACCATTTACTGATGAAATGACGAATCTTGAAGAAGAGGATTTACTGGATTTACTCAATCATATTCCTGTAGGATGCAAAACTATTTTTAACCTCTTTGTTATTGAAGGTTACAATCACAAAGAAATAGCCGGCATGCTTAACATTTCTGAAGGCACTTCAAAGTCACAATTGAATGCCGCTAAAACCAAATTGAAGGAATTAGTAAACAAGCTGTATTACCAAAAATCAAATTAGTCATGGATAATCAAGATAAAATAATTAACAAAATCAAAAGCGCAGCCCAAAAGGCAGAGCAACAAGACTTTCCGGGAATGGATAAGGTTTGGGCGCGTGTAGAAGACAAGCTCGAACAAAAAGCATTACAATCAAAATCACAACTTTGGAAAAAATTAGCCATTGCGGCTTCACTATTATTGTTTGTTTCTTTGGGTTACCAATTTCTTAAAACAGATTCAAAAATAGTTGCACCAACTGAAACTAATGAGACTAAAGTGGTTATTCAAAAAAGCGAAACCATTAGCAACAGCATTGTTCCTTCTGAAAATATAAAAACAGAAGCCACAACGATTTTAAAAAAACAATTAGAGAAACCAAATCCTGTTGCCATCGTTGAAAATCATTCAGAAACGATCCTTTCTGATACTAAAATAGTTTCAAAAGCAAAAGCAGAAGAAACTACATCTCAGTCAGATGCCTTAATGATTCAAGAACCAAGCAGTACTTTAGCGGTAGCGCCTATGGCTGCTGTAAAAGCAAAAAGTCTTGCTCCTATTGCCTATGAATATAAAGAAAAAGCAGAAATTGCTTCTATAGCTAACAGCACAGGAAAAACAATTACGGGTATTATTACAGACGAAAAAGACAACTTACCTATTCCGGGGGCAACAATTCAAATTAAAGGTAAAAATACTGGTGTTGTAACCGATTTTGACGGAAAATATACGATTGATGCCGAAAAAGGTGAGAAACTTGTTTTCAATATGATAGGATACAATAGTCACGAAGCTATAGTGGGTAACTCAAATAAAATCAATCCTAAACTTTCGCCTACCAGTGATGCATTAAACGAAGTAGTGGTCATAGGTTATGGAAAAGCCAGAAAAAATCAGGCAAAAAATGCCATCCCAATTGCTAAGTACGGAACTACAAAATTTTACAAGGCTGAAAAAGAAAAAACAGTTCCGCATATTAAAGATGCTTTGTATGTCATCAACGGAGAAGCATTCGACGAAGTTTCCTTATTTGGACCAAAACCGAGCAGTCCTTATGCGCCTTTAAGTGAACAAAAAATTGAAAGTCTTCAGGTTTTATCGAAAAAAGAAGCTATTTCAAAATATGGCGAAAAAGGCAAAAATAAAGTCATCATCATCACCACTGAAAACGGAATTCCACTGAAGCGTTAATACGCAAAAAATACTGTCAAACATTTTAAATCTTATTATCATGAAAAGTCTAAAACTTATTTCATTAGCCCTTGCTATGCTCTTTTCCATCCTAACTTTTGGACAGGAAATCACCGTTTCCGGAACCGTAACTGATGAAACAAAAACACCTATTCCGGGTGTATCAGTAACTATTAAAGGAACTCAAAAATCTACCACTACTGATTTCAACGGACATTATTCCATCCAAGCTCAAAAAGGAAAAATTCTGGTTTTTAGTTTTATTGGTTACAACACATATGAAAAAATTGTCAAAGAAAACGCCAAAATAATCAATGTTAGTTTAAGTCCTAATACCTCATCACTGCAAGAGATTGTCGTTGTAGGATATGGAAACACTCGTAAAGTAAAGCTTCGCTCTGCTGATGCTGTACTTTATAAAGAAAACAAATCAAACAACACTGTTCGAATGGCTGCAATGGCAATGCCGGCTAAAGCAAAAACTGAATCAATTGCTGAACCTTCAAAAATATATGGAAATACCAACACTGTAAACATCAATCCTCCTTTACCAAGTACTCCCAATCAGGAAGATTACGAAGCCTTTGTAGAAAACCAATTTGAAACACCTAAAAATGCGCCACTTTCAACCTTTTCCATCGATGTGGACAATGCCTCTTATACTAACATTCGCCGTTTTATCAATAATGGACAAGCTGTTCCTAAAGATGCCGTTCGTATAGAAGAAATGATGAACTTTTTTAAATACAATTATCCACAACCTAAGGACAACAATCCATTTTCCATCAATACCGAATACAGTGATTGCCCTTGGAACAGTAAGCACCAATTGCTAAAAATTGGTTTACAAGGAAAAAACATTCCAACCGAAAATCTACCGGCATCTAATTTGGTTTTCCTAATTGATGTTTCGGGTTCGATGAGTGATCCCAACAAATTGCCTTTGCTCAAACAATCCATGAAAATTTTAGTAAACGAATTAAGAAAAGAAGACAAAGTCGCTATGGTAGTTTATGCCGGAGCAGCTGGTTTGGTATTGCCTCCAACTTCCGGAGATCAAAAACAAACCATTATTGATGCTTTAGACAATCTAAATGCAGGAGGTAGCACGGCAGGAGGAGCCGGAATTGAATTGGCTTACAAAACTGCTATTGCCAACTTTATCAAAGGAGGAAACAACCGTGTGATTCTGGCTACTGACGGCGATTTTAATGTAGGTACTTCGTCAAACAAAGACATGGAAACTTTGATTGAAGAAAAACGAAAATCCGGTGTTTTCCTGACTTGTCTGGGTTACGGAATGGGAAATTACAAAGACAGCAAAATGGAAATCCTTGCCAATAAAGGAAATGGAAATTATGCTTATATCGATAACATTCAGGAAGCCAATCGCTTTTTAGGGAAAGAATTCAAAGGTTCTATGTTTGCCATTGCCAAAGATGTCAAAATCCAAATTGAATTCAATCCAAAACATGTTCAGGCTTACCGATTAATTGGTTACGAAAACCGAAAATTGCGTCCCGAAGATTTTAAAAATGATGCTATTGACGCCGGAGAATTAGGTAGCGGACATACTGTTACCGCCTTATACGAAATTATTCCAACCGGCATTGAAAGTGATTACAGCGTTCCTGATTTAAAATATACCAAAGCCACTAATACGGCTAATTACAGTAACGAATTAGCCACTATCAAATTCCGTTACAAAAAACCGGATGGCGAAAAAAGTATTGAGATGATTCAGACCATTGAAGACAAAACCAAAAACTTAGTTACAGCTTCTGAAGATTTCAAATTTAGCGCTGCTGTAGCCTGGTTTGGATTGAAATTAAGAGATTCTAAACTCGTAACCGACAAAGAATCCAAATCAATTTTAAAACTATCCAAACAAGCCCTTTCCAAAGATCCTGAAGGATACAAAGCCGAATTTGTGAGATTGGTGGAAACCGTTCAATAACTGAAATATTTAAAACCATTAAGAAAATTAAGTTTCATAAGCTCTTATACTTAAATTCCTTAATTTTCTTAATGGTTTAAAACTTTTATATTAAACTAAAGCTGAAGCAAATTCCATTCTCACGCTTCCGTCTTCATCAATTTTAGTCAGATTGATTTGGTGTAAAGTATTGACTAATTCCGGATTCCAAGGCGTTTTTACTTTAACATAGTTTTCGGTAAAACCATGAATGTAACCTTCTTTATTTTCTCCTTCAAAAAGTACAGTTCTTTGAGTTCCCAACTGGCTTTCATAAAAAGCACGACGTTTTTTTACCGATAAACTTCGTAACATCTTACTTCTTTTGGCACGCACATTCGAAGGAACAACTCCTTCCATTTCGGCAGCTTCTGTATTATCACGCTCTGAATACGTAAAAACGTGTAAATACGAAATATCCAAATCATTCAGGAAATGATACGTCTCCAAGAAATGCTCATCGGTTTCTCCCGGAAAGCCAACAATCACATCCACACCAATGCAGGCATGTGGCATCACTTCTCGAATTTTAGTTACTCTCTCCGTATAGACTTCACGCAGGTAACGACGTTTCATTAATTTCAAAATGTCATTACTCCCCGATTGTAACGGAATATGGAAATGCGGCACAAAAGTTCTGCTTTTCGAAACAAATTCAATCGTTTCATTTTTCAACAAATTCGGTTCAATAGACGAAATTCGCAAACGCTCAATTCCTTCTACCTCATCTAAAGCCTGAACCAATTCCAGGAATGTATGTTCGTGTTTTTTATTTCCGAACTCTCCTTTTCCGTAATCACCAATGTTGACTCCTGTAAGCACAATTTCTTTGATATTTTGCGCTGAGATTTCTTTAGCATTTTTCAATACATTCTGCAATTCGTCACTACGCGAAATACCACGGGCTAACGGAATGGTACAATAAGTACATTTATAATCGCAACCATCCTGCACTTTCAGGAAAGCACGGGTACGGTCGCCAATGGAATAACTGCCTACATAAAAATCAGCTTCAGCAATCTCGCAGGAATGCACTTCGCCCATATCATTTTTAGACAAATCATTGATATAATCATTCAGTTTGAATTTTTCGGTAGCTCCCAAAACCAAATCCACTCCATCCACACTCGCCAGTTCTTCGGGTTTTAATTGCGCATAACAACCCACGGCAGCAACAAAAGCTTTGTCGTTTAATTTCATCGCTTTGCGAACGACTTGTTTGAATTGTTTATCGGCATTTTCGGTAACGGAGCAGGTGTTAATCACATACATATCTGCCACTTCCTCAAAATCCACACGGTCAAAACCTTCGTCCTGTAAGTTACGGGCAATTGTCGAAGTTTCTGAAAAGTTCAGTTTACAGCCTAAGGTATAGAAGGCCACTTTTTTTCTGTTTTCCATAAGTAAGCGCTATCTAATGAAATCGTTGTCAAAAAAATAGCGTGCGCAAATTTACAAACAAATACGGAAATTGTACAACCAATTTTTATATTATTCCGAGAGATAATTTTGTAGTTATTTATTGATATATTTGATTAAAAGATTTTAATTACAATATTTCTAAAATACAATTAATCATTGTTTATGAAACACATCAAAAAGAAATTTCTATTTCATGAATTTTTACAGAATAAAGATGATGAAAAAATATTTAAAAATGATTTTGAAGAAATTCCATTACCACAGAATATAGACTCTCAAAAAATTTTAAAAGCCGCGAAAGGGCATGTTGGTATTATAAAACGTAACAATGAAGAAAATATATTTAGTATGGTTTATAATGATAATGGAACATACTGTATGATTCCTGTTCCAGATTTTTCATTAATGAATTTTAACCAAGCATACAAATATAATATTGATAGAAAAGAACTTCGAAAAGAGTTAATGAAGCACTTTAAAGATTTAAATAGCGAAGAATACAAAAATTTTGCATTTGCCTATGAATTCCAAGGTTGTGCAAGTGCATGTATAATAATGTTATTCACATCGATAGAATGTTTTGTAAACGATATAATCCCAGCCGACTTTCAATATATTATTTCTGACACAAAACGTACAGAAATATACAACAAAGAGCAAATTCAAGAATTTATTCCATTCATGGATAAATTAAAAAAAGTTTTACCACAAGCTCTTGGAAAAGATTTTTTTTCGAAACCAACTCCTTCCACTTCACATATATATAATCTTAAAGAGTTACGAAATGATATTGTCCATACAAAATCTGACTTAACTGGACAAAATCATGCTGACATCTTAAAAAAATTATTAAACTTCAAATATGATGAAACATTCAAAGCAATATCTTTATATTTTAATTTCTACAAAGAAGGCTTTGTTGAAGATTGTCCTTGCGATGAGATGTGGTAAAACAGCATTATTTCTTTGATATATCATTACCCACATAACTAAAAAAACCATTAAGAAATCAAGATTAAGAACTACTCTTAAATACCTTAATTTCTTAATGGTTCAAAAAAATGATAAAAACCGTTTAAGCCAAAATAAATCGCTGGATAACCTCAGCCACACCGTGATTGTTATTTGAAGCTACAACCACATTGCCTTTGTCTCTTAAATGCGCATCCACATTATCAACCCAAACGCCTAATCCGGCATATTCAATCATCGATAAATCGTTACCTGCATTCCCCACCGCAATTACTTCTTCTTGTAAAATGTTTAATTTATCGGCTAAGAATTTCACGCTGGCGCCTTTATCAATTCCGGTTTGAGCCGCTTCCAGGAAAAAAGGTTTCGACATACACACACTCAAATGCGGCATCGTTGCTTTTAAATCTTCTTCTACTTCTTTCAAATAGCTCGGTTCTTCCAGCAAAATACATTTAATCGCCGCCGATTGTACTCGTTCTTTAAAATTAGGAACAACCTCGTGTTCTAAACCGGTAATATTTACCTCAACATCAATATATTCTGAGTGAGTTTCACTGATTACTTTTCCGTCTAGATACGTAATAATATGCGTATTTTTTTCTTTGCTGTAATCATACAAAGTATGAATTTGCTCCTGCGTCAGACTTTGTTCAAAAATGACTTCGTTTGTTTTCAAATCAGTGATTACTGCTCCGTTAAACGAAATCATATAGGAATCCATCAATCCCAAATCCTTAGCATATTCAATCATCGCCGGCGTTGGACGTCCGGAAGCAAGAATTACCTGTATGCCTTTTTCTTTGGCTTTTTCTAACATCGTTCTATTCTCAACTGAGATTTCATGGTCATCATTCAACAGGGTATCATCCATGTCAAGAACTAACATTTTGTATTTCATCTTTATTCTTTATAATTAAACACATCGCGATTTCGCTCGATGGGTCATTCCAATTACTATTTTATTTTTTAAATTGATCTTGTCTCGTATCAAAAATTTGAAGGATTCTAATCTCCGTTTCCGAATGGATTTTATAAATAATTTTATAATCCCTGACAATCATTCTTCTAAAAGGTTCTCCTAAAAATTCATCCTCCTGATATTGCTCCACAAAGTGAATATTTTTACTTTGAGCAACAATATCGTTAATAACATTTTTAGCTCCTTGTGGTGATTGTATTCGGATAAATTCGAAGATGAGTTTTAAATCTGCCTTAGCCTGATTATCCCAAAGTATCGTAATTGGTTTTTGCATTTTACCAATTTTCTATTTCCTTTTCTAAATCTTCAATTGTAGTATAGTTGCCAGAAGTAATTCGTCCATCGGCTTCTTTAACCATGTTAATATATTCTTCTTTATCTACCGGATAGCCACTAATAGTATGGGCAACGGCTTCTTTATCTAAAACTGTTTTTAGCGCCATTACTTTTTTAAGTTTACTTTCATCGTTAATATGAAGTAACCAATCCATCAATTCTATTTTTTTTGCAGCTAAATCCATTGTAGCATTATTAGAATAACAAATATACAAATTTTAAATATTCAATCTAAACTCCTCAATAACAGGATTAGCCTTAGCAAAATCAGTTTCCTGAATAAACAATTCTACTGCCGAACCTGAACTGCCAAAACCCGCTAATCTGGCCGATTGAATATTATCTTTTATTATTGTATCAACACCTGCCGCTTCTATTTTTTCTTTTAAAGCCAAAGCCAATACTTCACTTCCCGAAAACACTTTCATTAATCCCATGCTACTTTTTTTATATGTTTTATTCTTCCTCTGTGTCGTTTTCTTCTTCGTCTAAGTCTTCTTCTTCGAAATCGTATTCATCTTCATTGTATTCAAAATCAAAAACTTCAGGATCTTCCATCATTTTGTAAGCCAAAGTTTCTATTCTTTCTGTTAACTGATCTCCAAAAATAATACGTTGCGTTTTGGCAATACTATTCGAAATACGCATGATTTTAGTTTCATGTCGCAATTTCAAAATCGGATTTGCATCATCAAGAATAAACATTTTCAAGCGGTTTACGTTATAACCGGCAGTAGAAAACATATCGCTCAATTTGTTTGGTGTACCAATTAAAACATCGATTCCGGTAGAAACATAATTTTTATCATAATCCATATCACCTTTGTCATGAACGCCATAAACCTCAAGATTGCTGTATTTGCCGTACTTTTCAAACAGCACTTCCATTTCCAGAACCTTGGCTTTATCCTCCACAATAATCAAAGCTCTTGGCGATTCTTCAGTTGCTCCAATCAATCGCTGAATCACATTCAACACAATTGTAGTGGTTTTTCCATCTCCATCAGGAGCAATTACAATACAGTCTACACCACTTTTTATGGTCGAAAAAGTCTCTTGTTGCAAATCATTGGCTTCTGTTAAGCCGTTTTCAATTAATGCCTGCTGTAACTTTTCGTTTATTTTTTTTAGTTTCATCATTTATGATTGAAAGATTAAAAAATTGAAAAATTGAAAAATTACAACCAAGGCAGAATCTTTAAATCTTTAAATTTTTAAATCATTAAATTTATTTTCAATTATTTAGAAGCAAACAGCTTCACATCGTTTTCTGATATTTGGCTTCCGCCAAGGATAATCAAACGCTCCACCACATTGCGCAATTCACGGATATTTCCTGTCCAGTCGTATTCTTGTAATAATTTGATTGCGTCATCCGAAAATTTCTTAACGGCATTTCCTTGTTCCGAAGCGATTTTTTCGGCAAAATGAGTCACTAATAATGGAATATCTTCGCGTCTATCATTCAGCGAAGGTACTTTAATTAAAATTACCGCCAATCGATGGTACAAATCCTCACGGAAACGTCCCTCTTCGATTTCTTTTTTCAAATCTTTATTAGTCGCCGCCACTACTCGTACATCCACTTTAATGTCCTTATCAGCACCTACTCTGGTAATGATATTTTCCTGCAAAGCCCGTAATACTTTGGCCTGAGCCGAAAGACTCATATCACCAATTTCATCCAGAAAAATAGTTCCTTTATCGGCTGCTTCAAATTTTCCGGCACGATCTTTTACCGCAGAAGTAAAAGCACCTTTAACATGACCGAACAATTCACTTTCAATTAATTCAGAAGGAATCGCGGCACAGTTCACTTCGATTAAAGGGAAAGCAGCACGTTCACTTTTTTCATGCAATTGATGGGCTACTAATTCTTTTCCGGTTCCGTTAGGTCCGGTAATAAGTACCCGCGCCTCGGTTTGAGCTACTTTATCAATCATCACTTTGATATGATTAATAGCTTCGCTTTCGCCAATCATCTCATAGTTTTTACTAACTTTTTTCTTCAGAATTTTATTCTCAACTACCAGTTGTTTTCTGTCTAAAGCATTGCGAACCGTATTCAGTAAACGATTCAAATCCGGCGGTTTCGATATATAATCAAAAGCGCCTAAACGCATCGCCTGAATAGCCGTTTCCATATCGCCATGACCGGAAATCATCACCATCGGAATTTCTGGCTTTATCTTTTTGACTTCTTCCAATAATTCGACACCATCCATTTTAGGCATTTTGATATCGCATAAAACCAAATCAAAATCGTTATTTTTTATTTTTTCGTAGCCCGAAACACCGTCTTCTGCTTCTTCTACCTGATAACTGTCATTCTCTTCCGAAAGGATTTTAGTAAGCACTCTTCTGATAGCAGCTTCGTCTTCGATAATTAATATTTTGCTCATATTTTTTTAAATTCTGAGGTTCTAAGTTACTAAGATTCTGAGTCCTTTTTTAAAAACAGCTAAAAAAATTAGCATCTTCTAATTAATATTTTAACCAACGGTATAATTCTTTCCAACTTGGTTTTTTCCCGTACATCAATATTCCTACTCGGTATATTTTAGCAGCAAACCAAACTACTAACAAGAATGTTCCAAACAATAATGCAATTGAAATGGCCAACTGCCACCACGGCACTCCAAAAGGAATGCGCATTAACATTACGATTGGCGAAGTGAGCGGAATCATCGAAAAAGCAACTGCAATTGTACTATTAGGATCATTAACTACGCTGAAAAAACCAACATAAACACTCAACATTAAAGGTATTATTACAGGTAAAAGAAACTGTTGCGAATCGGTTTGATTATCTACAGCGGCACCAATAGCTGCATAAAAAGAACTATATAAAAAATAGCCTCCAATGAAATAAACCACAAAACCAATCAAAATGCTGGCAATAGGTAAATTCCATAATTCTTTGATAAACAACTGAGCGGTTCCGGTAAATTCGGTCTGTGAATGTTCCATCAACGCAGGCGATAAATTAGCCGACGGACCTACATTTACTCCAAAAAATGCCGAAGCAGCAAACAACAACGATAATCCTATAATTACCCAAATAGTAAATTGTAAAATCCCTGCTAATGATGTACCAATAATTTTACCAATCATCAATTGGAAAGGCTTTACCGAAGAAATGATAATCTCTATGATTCGGTTTGTTTTTTCCTCAATCACTGATCGCATGACCATATTTCCATAAATAATAATAAACATCATGATTAGGTAACCAAAAGCACCTCCAATGGCTATTTTAGCTTCGTTCAATCCTTTTAACCCTTGTTCACCGGATGTTTTTGCAATATTGACATTGACATGAGCCTGCGCTTTTTTTATAGCCAAAGTATCCAAATGCGCATTTTCCAGATTGATTTTGGTTAGTTTTTTAGCAATAATACCCTGAATATTTTCAATAAACGAAATACTCGGACTCCCATTAGAAATAAATTCGATTTTGTTTTCTAAATCAGTTACAGCAGCCGTTTTGGGAATAAGTAATAATCCTTCGTAACCATTATTAGCAATACTGTCTTTCAGGAACTGACTGTCAATTTGCGATAAATCCAGATATTTATATTGGTCGTCTTCTTTATTCTGAGCAATAAATTCCTTTGCAAACAAACCGGTTTCGTCATGAATAGCTACTCGCTTCACATCGGCTTTCATAGAACTCAAATAGCCTATAAATACAGCCACTGCCACAAATAACAGTGGACTTAAAAAGGTCATTACAATAAAGGATTTATTGCGCACCTTGGCAAAAAATTCTCTTTTTATAATCAGTGATATTATACTCATAATTTAAAATATTCAATTCTCAAATTCCAAATTCCAATTACACTTCGACAAGTTCAGTGTGAGAATTGGAATTTGGAATTTTAAATATTGGTTATTGCTTTTCGGTTACTGATTGGATAAAAATATCATGCACACTCGGAATTTTTTCAACGAAATGAGTGACTTGTCCGCGTTGGGTTATTAGATTTAATAATTCGTTAGGAAGCGCGTTACCAATTTGAATTTCGAGTTTTAACTCTTTATTCAACGATTTAAAATTAGCCGGACTAACAGTGAATTTTTGAGTAATATCATACATCAAACCTTCCACATTATCGGTTAAAACACCTACTTCAAAACTATTTGTTTTATGTTGTCTTTTAACATCATCTAATTTGCCTTCGATTAATTTATTCGATTTATGAATCAAAGCAATGTGATCGCATAATTCTTCTACACTTTCCATACGATGAGTCGAAAATATTATCGTAGCACCTTCTTCTTTCAACGCCAATATTTCGTCTTTAATCACATTGGCATTTACCGGGTCAAAACCGGAAAAAGGTTCGTCAAAAATCAACAACTTAGGCTTATGCAACACACAAACTACAAACTGAATTTTTTGCGCCATACCTTTAGAAAGCTCCTGAATTTTCTTGTTCCACCAGCCCTGAATTCCCAATCGGTCAAACCAGTATTCCAATTGTTTTTTGGCTTCAGCCTTTGATAAGCCTTTCATTTGTGCCAAATACAAACATTGTTCCCCCACTTTCATACTTTGGTACAAGCCTCTTTCTTCGGGAAGATAACCAATATATTGCACGTGTTTGGGTTGCAATTTTTCGCCATCCAAAATAACCTGACCGCTATCAGGCAGCGTAATTTGATTGATGATTCGAATAAGGGAAGTTTTTCCGGCACCATTAGGACCTAAAAGCCCATAAATACTGCCTTTAGGAACAGACAAAGATACTTCGTTAAGCGCTACGTAATCTCCATATTGCTTCACTACTTTATTGACTTCTAATAAGGTACTCATGCTGATTTTTTGAATTTGCTTCTTCAATTAGGCCTTTTCGACCTTGCGGCTGTAAAAGTAAATAATTACTACCTAAATCGATTACAATTGTTTCATAAAAAAACCCATTCGCCTCAGCGAATGGGTTTATAGTATAATTTTAGTTTATCTAAAAAGCTTAAGAAAACATATCTTTTACTTTCTCAAAAAACGATTTATCTGATTTTTCAGGATTTGGTGAAAAATTATCGTCTTCTAAGTTTTTCTCGAAGAATTGTTTTTGCTCTTTGTTCAATGTTTTAGGAGTCCAAACATTAACATGAACCAACAAATCTCCGCTTCCGTATCCATTGATACTTGGAATACCTTTACCTTTTAATCGAAGGATTTTTCCGGATTGGATTCCTTCTTCTAATTTAATTCTTACTTTACCATTGATCGCTTCAATATCTTTAGAAACTCCAAGAACAGCTTCAGGGAAACTTACATACAAATCGTAATGCAAATTCTCTCCTTCACGCTTCAGGAATTCGTGCTCTAACTCTTCGATAGCCACAATTAAATCTCCCGGAATACTGTTTCCAGGCGCATCGTTTCCTTTGTTAGAAACTTTCAATTGCATACCATCAACCACACCGGCAGGAATTTTAATAGAAACGGTTTCGTCTTCTACGATCATTCCCTGAGCATCAGCGTTAGATGGTTTTTTATCTAAAATTTGACCGGAACCTCCACAGGCAGGACAAGTTGTCGCTGACTGCATTCTCCCTAAAATAGTATTCGTCACTCGCATTACCTGCCCCTGACCGTTACAGGTAGAACAAGTTTTGTAAGTAACTCCGGGAGCCTGAACTTTACGCTTTACTTTTACTTTTTTCTCAACTCCATTAGCAATTTCTTCCAAAGTCAATTTTACTTTGATACGTAAATTGCTTCCTTTAGCACGACGAACCCCGCCTCGGCTACCGCCTCCGCCAAATCCACCGAAACCGCCACCAAAAATATCACCAAACTGACTGAAAATATCATCCATATTCATGTGATGACCTCCGCCAAATCCTCCGGAACCATCAAAAGCCTGATGTCCAAACTGGTCGTACTTTGCTTTTTTGTCAGGATCTCCTAAAACTTCATAAGCTTCTGCCGCCTCTTTGAACTTCTCTTCTGCCGATTTGTCTCCGGGATTTTTGTCAGGGTGAAACTCAATCGCTTTTTTTCTGTAGGCTTTCTTTATCGCCGCAGCATCCGCATTTTTAGAAACACCTAATATGTCGTAAAAATCTTTTTTCATTTGTATTTATTTTTTAAAAAATACACTTCAGTGCATTTCTACTCCAGAATTTATTGCCCGATAACTACTTTTGGGTAACGAATAATTTTATCTCCCAGCTTGTATCCTTTCTCAAGAACATCTACTATTTTCCCTTTTAATTTAGGAGACGGAGCAGGAATTTGTGTAATTGCTTCTGCAAAATCTGCATCAAAAGCATCTCCAACTTTTACATCAACCAACTCTAATCCCTTAGAAGACAAGGTACTTTTTAATTTCTCATGAATCAACTCAACTCCTTTTGTCAAAGTCTCATCTCCTGATTTTGCAATTTCAACTAAAGCTCTGTCAAAATCGTCTAAAACCGGTAACATTGCTAATAAAACTTCCTGATTGGCAGTTTTAAACAATTCAACACGTTCTTTTGAAGTTCTTCTTTTATAGTTTTCAAATTCAGCAAATAATCGTAAATGTTTGTCTTTTTCATCTGCTAAGTCTTTTGTCAATTGCTCTTCAACGCTTAACTCCTCAGTAGCTGCCTGCTCTTGACCTGCCGTATTTTCTACTGTTGCCTCATCCATTTCTTTATCGATCTCTGTATTCTCAGTACTCATATTTCCCTTATTTTTAAATATATTTTTAAACTTCTTCATTTTTACACTTTCCTTTGGATAGCAAAAGTACTGCCAAACCAAACTAAATGCCAAATTGTCACAGTTTTCCCTAATAACTATTTTTACAGCCTGTTTTTTCTTAATCTGCTTTTTTTTAATGTTAAAATTAAAATTTTAATAAATTTTTAAGACATATTTCAAATAGATTCTATATGTTTGTTATTAGGTTCAAATCAATCTCTGATTTTTAACTCATAAACCAGTTTAAAAATTACAGTTGATTTCAAAACAATTATTAATTCGCGATTACTTATACTAAAAAAAGCTTTGTCAAACCGACAAAGCTTTTTTTGTTTTTTATTTTTTTCAACAAACAGATTGTCCCGATGGGACTAAACCAGCTCCGTTAGGAGCGAAATGTTTATAGTAATTATTAGTTCTATGAAGCTCCAGCGGAGCAACCTAATTCTTATTTATGAGATTTAATCAAGAATTCTACAGAATTAAATCAAAGCATTTTTTAATCCTTCAAAATCTACTGTTGTTTGTTCTCCCGAAACTAAATTCTTAAGCGAATAGGTATCCGAATTCATTTCTTCTCCTCCAACAATTACCGCAAAAGGAATATTTCTTTTATCAGCATACTGAAACTGCTTCCCTACCTTAGCTTTGTCAGGATACAATTCTACTTTTACACCTGAAGCTCTCAATTTTTTAATGGCTTGCAAAGCGTAAAAAGCTTCAGCATCTCCATAATTCACAAACAAAGCCTTTGAACTTTCTGTTACCGTTTCCGGAAACAATCCTAATTCTTCTATAACCAAATAAATTCGATCCAATCCAAAAGAAATACCAACACCACTCATGTTTTTCAAACCAAAAATCCCTGTTAAATCATCGTATCTACCACCACCTCCAATAGAACCCATAGCGACTCCTTTTGGCGCAGCCACTTCAAAAATAGCTCCTGTATAATAATTTAAACCACGTGCCAAGGTAACATCCAAATCTAAAATAGCCGTTGCTAATGCTAAATTAGTCACGTTCTCACAAATAAAACGCAATTCTTCTACTCCTTTCATTCCTTCTTCTGAAGCAGCTAAAAGTTGAGATAATTTTTCGATTTTCTCAGCAATTGTTCCCGTAAAATTAAACAACGGCTGTACTTTTACGATGGCTTCTTCCGAAATTCCTTTTTCGATCATTTCTTTCTTTACACCATCCTCGCCTATTTTGTCCAGTTTATCCAAAGCCACCGTAAAATCAATCAACTTATCCGAAGCTCCAATTACCTCAGCAATTCCTGATAATATTTTTCGGTTATTGATTTTAACCGTTACTCCGTTTAAACCTAAAGTACTAAAAACGGTGTCGTATAATTGCACCAATTCCACTTCCTGCCACAAGGATTTTGAACCTACTACATCGGCATCACATTGAAAAAACTCTCTAAAACGTCCTTTCTGCGGCCTGTCAGCACGCCAAACCGGTTGAATTTGGTATCTTTTAAACGGAAATTCAATTTCGTTTTGGTGTTGCACCACATATCTCGCAAAAGGCACTGTTAAATCATAACGCAAAGCTTTTTCGGAAATACTTGATGTTAATTTCGTACTATCCTTAGCATCTAAATGAGTAGCATTGGCTTTCGCCAAATAATCTCCGGAATTTAAAATCTTAAAGATCAATCGATCTCCTTCTTCTCCGTATTTACCCATCAGGGTTTCTGAATTTTCAAACGAAGGTGTCTCTATCGGTTGGAAACCAAATTTCTCAAAATTGCTTTTTATAGTTTGGATAATATATTGACGTTTAGCCACCTCAGCAGGTGAAAAATCTCTTGTTCCTTTAGGAATGCTTGGTTTTGATGCCATTTTTGTTTAATTGCAGATTTTAGATTGCAGATTTTAGATTTATAATTCCAAAATCATTTTAATTCAGGAAATCTAAAATCTAATTTCTTAAATCTTAAATTTCGACTGCAAATATCTTATTTTTAAAATAAATAACCTGCGTTGAAAACAAACTTCTCTCAAAAATTGTATTTTCGTAACAAACTACAATTAATGAACAGTTTATTAAAAGAAAATATAAAAATTGCTTTGGGCTCTATCAAAACCCAAATCCTTCGCACCACCCTGACCATACTAATTATCGCTATTGGTATCACGGCATTGGTGGGAATCCTCACTGTTGTTTCGGCTTTAGAAAACACCATTTCTTCCGATTTTGCTTCGATGGGAGCCAATACATTTAACATTAACCGATACGAAAACACCATAAAAAGACATGGCGGTGAAGAACGGGAAATCATTAACCCAATTATTTCTTACCCCGAAGCTGTGGCTTTTAAAAACAAATACAATTTTCCGCTTGCGCAAACATCCCTTTCTTTCAAAGCTACTTCCACAGCCGAAGTCAAATTTGAATCCGAAAAAACCGATCCTGAAATTTCCATTATGGGTGTTGACGAATATTTTATTCCTAACTCAGGATTAGAAACCAGTTCTGGACGTAATTTCAACAATTTTGACATTAGCAACAACAATCATGTTTGTGTAGTAGGATCTGATTTTGAAAAAGGACTATTAAAAGACGTCAATCCTATTAACAAAATCATCTCAATTCGTGGTGCAAAATTCAAAGTTATTGGCGTTTTAAAAGAAAAAGGCTCCACTTTTGGCAACAGTCAGGATTTAAGAATCTTGATTCCTATCCAGATTGCTCGTTCCTTTTTTACAGCCCCCAATATCAATTACAGCATAAGTGTAATGGTCAACAACAAAGAATTTCTCGATCAGGCTTCGGATAACGCCATTAGCACCATGCGTAGCATCAGAAAACTAAGTCCTGTGAAAGACAATAATTTTGGTGTAGTTCGAAGCGACGATTTAATCAATCGAATTTTAAGCATCACGCAATATCTGGGATGGGCATCCTGGGTTATTGGCATCATTACCATTATGGGTTCTTCGATTGCGTTGATGAATATTATGATTGTTTCGGTTACCGAACGCACCCGCGAAATTGGTGTTCGAAAAGCATTAGGAGCTAAACGTTCTACTGTCGCTATTCAGTTTTTCATTGAGACTTTACTAATTGGACAATTAGGCGGCATAGCCGGAATTATTTTCGGAATCCTAATTGGCTACGGAATTGCCACTGCTTTAAGTTTTGCTTTTGTCATCCCCTGGCAAGCCATTATGGCTGCATTCTTAACCAGTTTTGTTGTAGCTATCGTTTCCGGTTCCTACCCTGCTATCAAAGCAGCTATGTTAGACCCTATTGAGGCGTTACGTTATGAATAGTTTTCAGACCGCAGATTTTAGAAAGCAGAAGGCAGAGTTGTCAGGCTGCAGAAATTAGATTTTAGTTTTAACTAAAAAAATAAAAGATGAGATCTCAAGATTTATTAGCTTATAAAAAATCATTTGAATTATCAATGTTGATTTTCAAAATGACAAAATCTTTTCCAATTGAAGAAAAATACTCATTAACAGACCAAATTAGACGTTCTTGAAGAAGTGTTTCAGCTAATTTAGCAGAGGCTTCAAGAAAAATAAAGTACGAAAAACACTTTATTTCAAAACTCACTGATTGTGATGCAGAAAACGCAGAAACTCAATCTTGGTTGGAATACTCATTAGCTTGTGAATATATTTCAGAAGAATTATTCACGGAATTAACTACCAAAAGTTTAGAAGTTGGAAAACTAATCAATTACATGATTAACAATCCGGATAAATTCTCTTAAAAATCTGCTTTCTGTATTTAATTTCTGCTTTCCAAAAACTGCATTCTGCATTCTGAAATCTTATTTCTCACCAAAAATCTTCCTGTCATTCCCATAAATATCTTTACGCAATTCGATATTCCTGAAATTCAAATTTTCAAGCAACTCAACCATCTCTTTTCCTAAATACTGATTGATTTCAAAGTATAATTGTCCGTTGGGACTTAGATTCTTTTGAGCTAATTCGGCTATTTTTCTATAAAAAATCAAAGCATTATCATCTTCGACAAAAAGTGCCAGATACGGTTCGTTATCCAAAACATTCTTCTTAATTTCCTGTTTTTCTAAATTTCGAACATAAGGCGGATTAGAAACAATAATATCGAATTGAGTTGGAAGTTGGAAGTTAGAAGTTGGGAGTTTTTCTAAATCATTAGTTTTTAAAATATCGGTTTTTATAAAATTGACCTCAACCTGATTCCTTACAGCATTTTTTTGGGCTGTAGCCAAAGCTTTTTCCGAAACATCAATAGCATAAACCTGTGCATTCGAAAGATTTTTAGCTAACGAAATTGCAATACAACCGCTTCCTGTTCCTATATCTAAAATCCTAAGTGGATTTGTTGATTTGATTATTTGGTTATTTGAAATAATCCAGTCAACTAACTCCTCTGTTTCCGGTCTTGGAATCAAAACATTTTCGTTTACCTCAAATTCCAACCCGTAAAAATGGGTTTTCCCTAATAAATATTGAACCGGAATCTCTAATTTCAATTGTTCTAAAATCGAATTCCAAAGCTGCAAATCAGCTTCTGAGAAACTCAAATCAGGCTGTAAAGCCAAGTCAATTCGTTTCAATTGATTTTTTTCTTCCAATATCAAATAAAAAAAACTTTCAGCCTCCGCTTCATCATAAATAGATGAAAGTTCCTGAATAAATTGAGATCTGTAGGTCTTTATTTTCATTGGTATTATTTAAGTTTAGAACTTGTTCTTTATTAGTATTTTTAATGCAAATCTTTCAACATCCAGACTGGACAAGAATCATGACCTGTACATCCCATTGGAGCATTAATATAGTCAAAGCCAAATTTCTTATACAGTTTTTGGGCATCATACATAAAAGGCATTGTTTCAAGGTAACATTTTTCGAAACCAAAATCTTTAGCCGCTTGCAAACAAATTTCCATCATTTTACTTCCAACTCCCAAACCGCGAGCTTCCGGAAGGAAAAAAAACTTTTGCAATTCACAGATAATTTCGGCTTCGTTTTTAAGCGGAGCTAATCCGGCTCCTCCAATAATTTTACCATTATTTTCAACTACAAAATAAGCTGATTTTGGTTTGGTATATTCCTCAAACATCAAATCTAAATACGGATCAGCATAAGCAGTTCCCTCTTTTGGAATATCCAACTCATCGAAAACAGACCGTATTAATTGAGCAATCGATTGATTATCTTTCTTTTCTATTCTTCTGAGAACCCAATTTTCCATTTTCTTGAAATATTGATTTATATTACAAAAATAGAAATAGTTTATTGTTATTTTTAGCCTTTCCAAAACTAAATCATAAACTCAAAAAAACTACTTTTGCCCCGTGAAGAAAGATGAAAAATACTTGGCGCGCTGCATTCAACTGGCTCAAAACGGTTTAGGAACCACTTATCCTAATCCGATGGTAGGCAGCGTTATTGTTTATGAAGACCAAATTATTGGCGAAGGCTGGCACAAAAAAGCCGGAGAGCCTCATGCCGAAGTGAATGCGGTAAATTCGGTTAAAGATAAATCTTTATTGCAAAAAGCGACAATTTATGTGAGTTTAGAACCTTGCAGTCATTTTGGAAAAACACCGCCTTGTTGCGATTTGATTATTCGAAATCAAATTCCTAATGTCGTTATTGGAACTGTAGATCCTAATGAACAAGTAGCAGGAAGAGGAATCAAAAAACTAATTGAAGCAGGAATCAATGTCACTGTGGGGGTTCTCGAAAACGAATGCAACGCACTGAACAAACGTTTTTTTACTTTTCACCAAAAAAAACGTCCTTATATTATCCTTAAGTGGGCACAAAGTCAGGACGGTTTTATTGCTCCAAGCGAAAGAGACGAGCAAAAACCGGTTTGGATTACTAATCAATATTCGAGACAATTAGTTCATAAATGGCGTAGTGAAGAGCAGGCTATTCTCGTTGGAACCCAAACTGCAATTGACGACAATCCAAAACTGGATGTTCGTGACTGGATAGGAAAAAATCCGGTAAGAATAGTTTTAGACAAAAACAATCGTATTTCAAAAGACAATAATTTATTTGACAATCAAGTAAAAACAATAGTTTTTTACCAAGTAAACACTCATGCAAACCAAGAAAACCTTATCTTTGAAAGAATTGATTTTGAGCAAAATATAGCGTTTCAAATACTAGAAATTCTATACAAACACCAAATTCAATCAATTATCATTGAGGGTGGACGTCAAACATTACAAACTTTTATTGATGCCAATCTTTGGGACGAAGCACGAATTTTTAAAGGGAAAACTATCTTTAAAAACGGAACAAAAGCACCAACTATAACACTAAAAACAAACCAAAAACAGTTCGTTTTAGAAGATGAACTTATAATTTTCAAGAACCATGATTAATACTATTATTTTTGATTTTGGAGATATCTTTATCAATCTGGATAAAAAAGCAACCATGGACGGCTTCAAAAATTTAGGTCTTAAGGAATGGAATGCCGATTTAGACCAATTGAATTTCCAATTCGAAAAAGGAAACATTTCTAAAGATGAATTTCTTGCCGGATTTCAAAAACAAATGCCCAATGCCGGTATTGAAGAAATTCTGGAAGCCTGGAACGCCATTTTAGCCGATTTCCCTCTGTATCGATTGGAATTTTTACAAATGCTTTCCAAAAAATACCGTTTGTTCCTGTTGAGCAATACCGATTCGATTCATATTGACACTTTCGAACAAAGAGTAGGCGCTTCATTTTACAGCGATTTTTACCAATGTTTTGAAAAAGTATATTTTTCTTTCGAAATGGGAATGCGAAAACCTGATGCCGAAATTTACCTGACCCTTTTAAACAATCATCAGCTACAAGCTAAAAACACTTTATTTGTTGATGATAAAAAAGAAAACGCCGATGCGGCAGCAGCCTTAGGCATTCATGTTTGGAATCTTCAGGTAGGCAAAGAAGATGTAGTGGATTTATTTGACAAAAAAATAGTCTAAAATAGCAATATCAAAAAATCAATAGCAATGGCAATGAATAATGACAAACTTATTTTGACATTGAAATTTGTCATTGCTATTGTTATTTAAAATGAAGGATACTTATAATACTATCGCCTTTGCGTCAGAAGAAATTTTATTTAAGGAAAAAGGAAGCAAATTCTTTGGTTACGCCTTCCCTATTGCTTCTGAAGAGGAAGTCAAACCAATACTAGAAGTCTTAAGAAAACAACACCCTACCGCCTGTCATTATTGTTATGCTTACCAAATTGGCTCCGAAAAAACAAGTTACAGAGCCAACGATGACGGCGAACCCAGCAATAGCGCCGGAATGCCGATTTACGGACAAATTCAGTCTTTTTCAGTAACTAATACCCTTGTTGTTGTCGTTCGCATTTTTGGCGGAACTAAATTAGGCGTAGGCGGATTAATCACCGCTTATAAAACTGCCGCACAAATTACTCTTGAAAATTGTTCCATCATCGAAAAAACCATCGATGTCCATTATTTAATTTCCTTTGATTACAAAAACATGAACAAGGTGATGCGAATCATCAAAGAGAAAAATTTAGACATTGTTCATCAAAAAATGGAAATGAGCTGCGAAATCGAAATCAAAACCCGAAAAAAAAATACCGAACAAGTGTTCGATATTTTCAATTCTCTATTTGAAATCGACATAAAAATTAAAGAATAATCAATATCTTTTTTATAGATTTTTATATTCGTAAAAGCTGCGTTTTCACATAGTCCGGAGCAGCCATTGGACGCCCCGTTTTCATGTTCACAAACACCAAAATTGAGTTCCCAATTGTTAATAACTCATTTTGTTCATTGTAGATCTCATAATCAAATTCAATCTTAGCCGAAGTCTGACTTTTAAAAATAGTTTTTACCCGTAACAAATCGTCATAACGGGCCGGTTTTTTGTAATTAATATTCAAAGAAACCACCGGAAGCATCACACCGTTTTCTTCCATCCACTTGTATGAAATCCCAATGTTTCTAAGCCATTCCACGCGTCCCATCTCAAAATACTGCGCATAATTTCCATGATAAACCACTCCCATCTGATCGGTTTCTGAATATCTTACCCGCACATTAAATTCGTATATTTTCATTTTAAACTGTAATTATTTTATCTTCTAATTTGAAATATTTTTCTCCTTACTTACAATAATATTTCTTCAAAATCAACCCCTATTTATTTTTTTTTAACGAAAATTGTTCACATATTTGTTACCCCAAGAAATAACATCTTTTTCGATATTATTTACTTCAGAAAACAGAATAAAAAATATAATAATTTAACAGAATTTATGAACAAAACTGCTCAATCAGTATGGGATAACTGTTTGTCTTTTATAAAAGACAATATTCAAGACCAAGCATACAAAACTTGGTTTGAGCCAATCAAGTCAGTTGAACTTACCGATAACGCATTGTATATTCAGGTTCCTAGTAAATTTTTCTACGAATGGTTAGAAGAACACTATGTTAAACTATTAAAGGTTGCCCTTACTAAAGAACTTGGAAAAAACGCAAAGTTACTTTATAAAATTAAAATGGAGAACACTTATGGCAACAAACAACCCTTTACGGAACAATTGCCAAGTGCCAACCGTTCTCCTGTAAAACCGCAAAATGTAGATGCTCCGTTAAAAAATCTGGATCCGGAATTAAAAAATCCTTTTGTGATTCCCGGAATCAGAAATTTGAAGATTGAATCGCAACTAAACGCTAATTACAGTTTTGACAACTTCCTTGAAGGTGATTCTAACCGTTTAGCCCGTTCGGCTGGTATGGCTGTAGCCAATAAACCGGGAGGAACTTCATTTAATCCATTATTGATTTTTGGTGGTGTTGGATTAGGAAAAACACACCTTGCCCACGCTATTGGCGTTGAAATTAAAGACAAATATCCTGAGAAAACCGTTTTATATATTTCTGCCGAAATTTTCACACAACAATATATCGACTCGGTAAAGAAAAATAACAGAAATGATTTTATCCATTTCTACCAATTAATCGATGTATTAATCATTGATGACGTACAATTCCTATCTGGAAAATCAGGAACGCAAGATGTATTTTTTCACATCTTTAACTATTTACACCAAAACGGCAAACAAGTTATCCTGACTTCCGATAAAGCACCTGTTGACATGCAGGATATTGAGCAACGCTTACTATCCCGTTTCAAATGGGGATTATCAGCTGAATTGCACCAACCGGATTACGAGACCAGAATTTCGATTCTAAAAAACATATTGTATCGCGATGGTGTAGAAATGCCGGAAGAAATTATCGAATACGTGGCCCGCAACATCAAATCAAATGTTCGTGAGTTAGAAGGCGCTATCATTTCTTTGATTGCTCAATCTTCTTTCAACAAAAAAGAAGTTACTATTGAACTGGCAAAGAGCGTTGTTGAAAAATTTGTTAAGAATGTAAAACGCGAAATCTCTATCGATTATATTCAAAAAATCGTTTCCGATTATTTCCAATTGGATGTAGAAACTTTGCAATCAAAAACAAGAAAAAGACACGTGGTTCAGGCGAGACAGTTAGCAATGTTTTTTGCTAAAAAATTCACTAAGTCTTCTTTGGCAAATATTGGTTCTCAAATAGGTGATCGCGACCACGCAACAGTATTACACGCTTGTAAAACTGTAGACAATCTGGTAGCTACCGACAAACAATTCAAAAAATTTGTCGAAGACATCCACAAGAAACTAACGCTATAAAAGCCTTATGCCTGTAAAGATTTTAATGGTATGTTTGGGCAATATTTGCCGGTCTCCTTTGGCCGAAGGAATTTTGGCTTCCAAACTACCTAAAGACAAATTCTTTGTTGATTCTGCCGGCACAGGCTCCTGGCATGTGGGACATCAGCCCGACTCACGTTCTATTGCCGTTGCCAAAAAATACCAGCTGGATATTTCTTCTCAAAGAGCAAGACAATTTAAACCCGAAGATTTTGACACTTTTGACTACATCTATGTGATGGACAAATCCAATTACAGAGATGTTATTCATTTAGCAAAAAATGAAAATCATAAAACGAAAGTTCAAATCATCCTGAACGAATTATACCCTAACGAAAACGTAGATGTTCCGGATCCTTATTACGGCATTGCCAATGGATTTGAAATAGTGTACCAAATGCTTGACGAAGCCTGCAACAATATCGCTGCCAAACTAAAAGCCACTCACCATTAATCTGCTTAATTGTATTTAAAACACAATCCGATGAAATCAAATCTTTTTGGAAAACTCTATTTAATCCCAACTACAATGGGAGATTGCGACCCGATGGATGTTTTACCGCAAACCGTAAAAAGAACGATTGATTTCATTGATTACTATATTGTAGAAAACGAAAAAACCGCCCGAAAATCGATTAAAGCGGTGCATCCTGAAAAAAAACAATCCGATTTAGTACTTTTTGCATTAAACAAACATACAGAAACCAAAGAACATTTGGATTTCATAAAACCTTTATTGGAAGGAAAAAATGTTGGTTTAATGAGCGAAGCCGGTTGTCCCGGTGTTGCCGATCCAGGTTCTGTAATCGTAAAACTGGCACATGAAAGAGGAATTCAGGTTATTCCACTGGTTGGTCCTTCTTCTATTTTATTAGCGATGATGGCATCAGGAATGAACGGACAAAGTTTTACTTTTCACGGATATTTACCAATTGAAAAAGACGAAAAAAAAGCTGCTCTAAAAAGCTTAGAGCGTATTTCATTTGAAAAAAATCAATCGCAAATTTTTATTGAAACTCCGTATCGCAACAATAAATTACTGGAAGATTTAGTTCAGACTTTACATCCTGAAACTCATTTGTGCATTGCAACTGACATTACTTTACCAACAGAATACATTAAAACAAAGAAAATTGCAGCTTGGAAAAAAGAAACAGTCGATTTACACAAGCGTCCTACTATTTTCATTATTCATAAAATGTGATTTTTTCTAAATCATATAAGTCATGTAAGTTCATCTAAGCTTTCTAAATAGTAAATTTTCAGACCATATAAGCTAATCTTTTTCTACTATGAGCTTAGAAAAATCATTTAAGACATAAGAATATAACTTAATCTAAAAGCTTATATGACTTATATGGTAAAAAAAATACTCATCTTTTTTCTTTCTTCTTGCCTCTATTTTCTTTTCTCTGTTTTCTTTTTCCAAAAATCAGAACCTTTCCTTACTTTTAGACTTTCAAAAATAAAAGATGTCTAAACTTCCCAATATCAGCACCAGCATTTTCACTGTCATGTCAAAAATGGCGACAGAGTACAATGCCATTAATTTATCACAAGGATTTCCGAACTTTCCGGTTGATGAAAAACTGACTGATATTGTAGCCGAACTAGCTAAGGAAGACGTACATCAATACACGCCAATGGCAGGATATCCGCCTTTGTTAACCAAAATTGCTGCACTTGTTAATGACTCCTATCAAAGAACTGCACAAACAGAAACCGAAATTCTGGTAACAACCGGAGCCACTCAGGGAATTTTCACCAGCATTCAGGCATTGGTAGAAAATGAAGATGAAGTAATCATTTTAGACCCCTGTTATGATTCTTACGAAGCGCCTGTTTTATTGTGCAATGCAAAGCCGGTTCGGGTTTCTTTAAACGACGACTATACTCCCAATTGGAAAACTATTGAAGCGGCTTGTACTTCGAAAACCAAAATGATTATCATTAATAATCCGCACAATCCAACGGGGAAAATTTTAACCAAAACGGATTTTGAAGCCTTAGAAAAAATACTTGAAAAATTCCCTAAAATCATCCTGCTTTCAGATGAAGTCTATGAATACATCACTTTTGAACAAAAACACATTTCTGTTCACACCCGAAAATTGCTTCGCAATCGCGCTATTGTGGTTTCTTCCTTTGGAAAAACATTTCACATTACAGGTTGGAAAGTAGGCTATTTAGTGGCTCCCGAACATTTGATGAAAGAAATCAAAAAAGTCCATCAATTTCTGGTTTTCAGCGTCAACAGCGTGGCTCAGGCTGCGATTAGCAATTATTTAGATATCGTTTCTGTTGATGAAATTGGCGATTTCTATCAGGAAAAAAGAGATTATTTCAGACAATTGCTTTCAAAAAGCAGATTCAAATTATTGCCTTGCGAAGGCACTTACTTTCAAGTCGTTTCCTATGCAGCCATTTCAAATGAAAACGATGTGGATTTTTGCAAACGCCTCATCACCGAACATGGCGTGGCTGCCATTCCGATTTCTAATTTTTATGAAAATGGCAAAGATTTACACTTGATTCGGTTTTGCTTTGCGAAGGATAATGCAACCTTAGAAGAAGCTGCCAGAAGATTATGTAAAATTTAATTATTGGTTTCTTTTTTAAAAATATTTCCAATATCCTTTCCCAGTTTCTGTATGGTTTCAATCCCTTTATTTAAAGGTTGCGATGAAATATCTTCATATCCCTGCGGAAAATAATTTTTATCAAATTGTTGCGGATAGATTATCAGCTTACTATTGGCTGCAAAATGTTTCCCTAATTTTGAAGGCAATCTTTCGAGCAAATTCATATAAGAAGCCGAACCTTTTCTTGCAGAAACAAGAACAAATAAATCATCTTCATTTATTTTTCGCGACAACACCAGAAAATCTTCCCAATCATCAAAAAGGTTTATTGTAATTTTAACAGGCAGTTTCATTTCACTTAAAAATTTCTCAACTGCCTTTTTAGTTGCCTGATTACAATCTAAAAACAACGGAATACTCAATTCCTGAGCCAATTTAGAAATCTTAATAATCCATAAATCAAAACCATTTTCATGCTCGGCAAGCGGTGGTGCAATTACCTGAATTCGTTTATGAAGGATTAATGGTTTAACCAAATCACAAATAAAAACGGTTTTATCGGTATTCCCTATAATACTTTCTGTTTTTTCATCAATACCAATAATCTTATCCAGTAAACCGGTACGCACGGGCCAGCCTAAAATAATAATATTCGCCATAATTTCTCTTGAAACACGGGTGACACCACTGGTAACATTGTGATCTATGGTTGTAATTGCATTAACTTTAGTCTCCGTCGCCGAACCTTGTTTAACAAATTCTTCCAGCTTATTTCTGGTTTTAATAATATTCGATTCTGCTTCTTCATCATTCGAAACAACAGAAAGAATCGAAACCGGATTAGGTGATTTTTTATCTTTAATCAAAACCGAAAACTCAAGTAACTTCGCAATCTTTTTAACATTGGCAATAGGAAGCAGAATGTGTTCTTCGTTCATCCTGTTAGCAACAACTGAATCGGTTTTTTCATCTTCGCTTTCAATTACAATACGTTTTGCCGCTTTTTCAGTTACAAAAGAAGCGATAACACAGGTAATTAAAATCAAAATAATGGTACCATTCAGAATATTTTCATCAAGAATATTTGCTTTATAACCTACCAATATCACTGCTAAAGTTGCTGCGGCATGAGCACTACTCAAACCAAAAATCAGCTGTCTTTGTACAGTAGAATACTTAAAAATATATTGGGTAATTAACGCTGCAACCCATTTACCCGCCAGGGCAACAACCGAAAGTGTTCCCGCCACTATCAATGCTGTAGGTCCTTTTAAAATAACACTGGTATCCACTAACATCCCAACACTTATCAGGAAAAAAGGTATAAACAACGAGTTCCCAATAAACTCAATTCGGTTCATCAATGCCGAAGAATGTGGTATTAATTTATTTAAAGCCAAACCGGCAACGAAAGCTCCAATAATAGGTTCAACACCGGCTACTTCGGCTAAAAAGGCAGCAAAAAACACCACTGATAAAACAAAAATATAGTGAGAATGCTTTTCGCTTTCTAACTTTCTGAAAAACCACTTGGCAATTTTAGGAATAACCAAAAACATAATTGCCGAGAAAATAGCCAACGAAATTCCTAATCGCAACCAAAATTCCTGATTTAGATTACCATTGGTATTTCCCATAATTACTGCCAGAATAATCAGCACGGCGGTATCTGTAAGTATGGTTCCGCCAATAGTAATAGCTACAGCCTGATTTTTAACAATACCCAGTTTACTCACAATAGGATAAGCTACCAAAGTATGAGTGGCAAACATACTGGCGGTTAAAAAACTGGCATTAAAATCATAATCTAAAAAATAAAAACACACCGGAAAACCTATAGTCAAAGGAAAAATAAACGTAAAAAAGCCAAACAACAGACTTTTATTTCTATTAGCCTTAAACTCATTCATATCCAGTTCCAAACCCGCAATAAACATGATATACAACAACCCAATAGTCGAAAATAAATCAATAGCGGAGTTTTTCTCCAGAATATTCAAACCATGAGGACCAATAACAACCCCTGAAATAATTAAACCAATAATCCCCGGAATATTCAATCTTTTTAGAAGAATGGGAGATAATAATATAATAAATAAGATTAGCGAAAAAACCAATACAGGGTTTCCTAATGGCAAGTCAAATTCGTTTATTAAATGCTTTAAAAAGTCCGTCATATTCTGATTTATTTTTAGTCTGTAAATTAACAAGTTAGAGATAACTGAAGCTTTTCAAAAAATAAACGGGAAACAAAAGTATGCTGTCTGTTTCTCTACGATTGTAAAAACAACATTCAAAATCCCTTGCTGCAAATGAATTATCTCATTTTAACAAATATAAAAACATAAATAGAAAACGCACTACTAATCATTTATTTTATGACAGATTTAATATTAAAAAAACATCAGTTTAAGGTTATTTTCGACACAAACTACTCCAATTTTACTTTTATAACAAAACAGCCGAAAAACAAATCGCAACTTTTAAAATGATAATGACGAATTTTAATTTACCTATTTGCACTTCTTTTTTCCTGACAAACTCACCTCAGAGAATCCTATTATTTTTTCAATCCATAAAGTTGAATTTGTATATTTACCTAAAACAAAAATCAAATGAACTTTAGCAACAAAATGTTACGTGACGATGCCTTAAAAGGGAAAGTAATTGTAGTAACCGGTGGCGGCAGCGGACTGGGAAAAGCCATGACGAAATATTTCCTGGAGCTGGGCGCAAAAGTTGCCATTACTTCCCGCGATTTAGATAAACTTAAAAATACCGCTATCGAACTGGAATCGGAAACAGGCGGAATTTGTTTGCCTGTACAATGTGACGTGCGTCATTATGAAGAAGTGGAAAACATGTTGCAGCAAGTCCTTAAAAGCTTTGGTAAAGTGGATGTTTTACTCAACAACGCAGCCGGAAACTTCATCTCTCCTACCGAACGCTTATCGTCTAATGCTTTTGACACCGTTATTGATATTGTTCTAAAGGGAACTAAAAACTGTACGCTGGCTTTTGGTAAACACTGGATTGACAGTAAACAAACTTCGGCTACGGTTTTAAATATTGTCACCACTTATGCCTGGACAGGTTCGGCTTATGTAGTGCCCAGCGCTACTGCAAAAGCTGGTGTACTCGCCATGACCCGAAGTCTGGCTGTGGAATGGGCTAAATACGGAATTCGTACCAATGCGATTGCTCCGGGACCATTTCCTACCAAAGGTGCCTGGGACAGATTACTTCCGGGAGATTTAGCTCAGAAATTTGACATGGCTAAAAAAGTACCTCTGCAACGTGTGGGCGACCATCAGGAACTGGCCAATTTAGCTGCTTATTTAGTTTCTGATTTTTCAGCTTATATCAATGGAGAAGTCGTAGTGATTGATGGAGGAGAATGGCTTAAAGGCGCGGGACAATTTAATATTCTGGAAGCCATTCCCGAGGAACTATGGGATCAACTGGAAATGATGATTAAAGCGAAGAAGAATAAGTGATTCTTTGAATGTTATTTTTTTATATTCAAATTCGCAAATTAAAAATAGCTTTCCGATTTTATGCAAAACAATACTCTGCAATTCACCACTAAAACAAAGAATATTCAGGATAAATCAAAACAAAATACAAACATTTTTTTTAGATTTTAAAACAGACTAGTATGAAAGAAATTGTCGAAAAGTATATAAATAGTCTTCCAAAAATTAGAAATTTCACTTGTACACTTTTTAAAAATCTAGATTCTTACAAACAACATGGAACTGGTGTTTTTATTAAAATTGGAGATAAGTATTTTCTATTTTCTGCTGCTCATGTTTTTGATGATTTTGAAAAACTATTCATACCAGTCGAAGAAGGTAAAACATTAATAAAACCTGGTGGAAATATTATTAAAAACAATCCAAAAAAAGATAGAAATTCTGATGAATTAGATGTTGCTATTTTGATTTTAGACAATCAATCCGTAAAAGATTTGAGCATTGATTATTCCTTTCTTGATAGTTCAAATTTAGAGATTAATCATTCTTCTGTTGATTTTATGAGTTACATAGTTTTTGGATATCCAAGTAGTTGGTTAAAAAAGAAATATTCAACAAATTCTTTCCACTCCAGTCCATATATTGGTATAACAAAATGTGTGAATTTGAATGAGTACAAAAAATTAAAAAGAAATGAATATTTAAATCTTATTGTAGAATATGACAGACAAAACACACCCAATACAAAATCTAAATCAATAAGTTATGGCCCTGATTTATTCGGAATTAGCGGATGCGGTCTATGGTATATCAATCATTTTGATTTGAAAAGCGAACCAAAATTAATTGGAATCATGAATGAATGGTCGATATCAAATAGAGATAGGTTAATCGCAACGAGAATTGATGCTTATACAGAAATACTACGTAAAAAAGGAATAATCGATTTTCAAGAAACAGAACTATTCGGTTATAAGTAAAAAACACTGCTGATCACAGCTACAAAAACATTATTCTTCTACAATCACTCTAGATCCTGTTGAAAACCCTTCAACATTTCACCCCAAAACCAAAACCTACTCCCAATTAAATTCCTATTTTTGTTGTACTAATAAAACAAAACCATTTTATGCTCATTATAGGAATTGCAGGCGGAACAGGAAGTGGAAAAACAACGGTGGTACACCAAATCATGAATCAGTTACCGGATGCCGAAGTGGGCGTTATTTCTCAGGATTCCTATTACAAAAAAAATGATCATCTGAATTATGACGAACGGGTACTGATTAACTTTGATCATCCCAGAGCCATTGATTTTGACTTATTAGTAGCTCATTTACAAGAACTCAAAGCTGGTAAAACCATTCAGCAACCCGTATATTCTTTTGTAACCCATAACCGAACCGAGGATACCATAAGCACTCATCCCCGAAAAGTTATGATTGTAGAAGGAATTTTAATTTTAGCACATGCCGAATTAAGGGATTTATTTGATATTAAGATTTTTGTTCATGCCGATGCCGATGAACGCCTGATTCGCCGTCTTAAAAGGGACATCGCCGAGCGCGGACGGGATATGGAAGAAGTTTTAAATCGCTATCAGCAAACCTTAAAACCCATGCACGAACAGTTTATAGAACCTACTAAAGCATTTGCCGATATTATTATCCCCAACAACAAATACAATACGGTGGCCATAGATATGCTTCGCACGGTAATCAATCAAAAAATACTATAATTTTATTGTAAATTTATAAATACATATCTGCAATATTAAAAACGTCAATTCGAGTGTTTTTTGTGTAGTAAAACGGAACAAAAAATGTATCGAAAATAGTTTTTAATTGAAACTGACATAAAAAAACAACGAATGAAAAATCCCTATAAAGACAAAGCCTGGTTCCAGTTTTTAAGCAACAAATACATTTGGTCCTTATTATTTTTTATAATCTGGATGCTATTTTTAGACAATTACTCCTACTTTGACCATAGTGTTTTAAATGACCAAATTGAAGAATTAGAAGACAACAAAACCTATTATCAGGAAGAAATCAAAAAAGACGAAGCCCAGATAAAACAGCTCAAAAATCCGGAGCAGGTAGAAAAATATGCCCGTGAAAAATACTATATGAAAAAAGACAGTGAGGACATTTATATTGTCGAATTTGAAGGCGACACGATTGAGAAAAAATAAATAGCACACCCCTAACCCCTCTCAAGAGGGGAATTAAAACCAAACTAAAATGGCTACTCCTCTATTCGAAAATTTCGACCCGGTTTCATCCAAACAATGGAAACAAAAAATCCAGTTTGAATTGGATGGAGCTGACTATAACGAAAGCTTAGTATGGAATTCGCCGGAAGACATCAAAGTAAAACCTTTTTACCATCGGGATGATTTTAGCAAAACCACTACTGCTCCCTCCCATGCTGCAAACTTTAAAATCTGCCAGAATATTTTTGTTTTTGATATTGAAAAATCAGTAGAAAGAGCTTTAGATTCATTGCAAAGAGGAGCCGAAAGTTTACGATTCACCATCGATAACGAATTGGTTGACATCGATAAATTACTAGAAAAATTGCCACTGGAAAACACCGCAATTTATTTTGACCTAAAATTTTTATCGGTTGATTTTATTTCAAAAATAAATTCCATTATAGAACAAAAAAAAGCAAAAGTATTTTTCAATCTGGATCCCATTGGGCAATTAGCCAAAGAAGGCAATTGGTTTTCAACTAAAGAAAAAGACAATTTTGAAACGCTGCGTTTACTTTCTAAAACAAGCAGAGAAAGTTCGTTGATTAGTATCAATGCTGCATTATATCAAAATGCAGGAGCCAACATGGTACAGCAAATTGCTTACAGTCTGGCTCACGCCAATGAATATTTAAACCAAATCCCAACCATACATCAGGCGATTGTTTTTGAAGTTGCCGTAGGAAGCAATTACTTTTTTGAAATTGCCAAATTACGTGCGCTGCGATTACTGTTTCGATTAATCGCTAAAGAATATTACCACGACAAGGATTGTCATCTTTTAGTAACGCCCACAAAACGCAACAAAACTTTATATGATTACAATATGAATATGCTGCGTACCACGACCGAATGTATGTCAGCCATTTTGGGAGGTGCTGATACGATTGCTAATTTGCCTTATGATGCCATTTATCATAAAAACAATGAATTTGGCGATCGAATAGCCCGAAATCAATTACTGATTCTGAAAAACGAAAGCTATTTTGACAAGGTAAACAATCCGGCTGATGGCAGTTATTATATTGAAACGTTAACCCAGCAATTAGCCGAAAAAGCCCTGACTTTATTCAAAGAAATCGAAGCCAATGGCGGTTTTCTCAAACAATTAAACGACGGAATAATTAAAAGAAAAATTCAGGAAAGCGCCGATAAAGAACAACAACTTTTTGATTCGGGCAAAGAAATTCTTATTGGAACCAATAAATATTCGAACCCAAAAGATAAAATGAAAGAGCAAATCGAATTGTATCCTTTTGTAAAAATAAAACCCCGAAAAACGCTAATTACGCCTATAATTGAAAAACGTCTGGCTGAAAAATCAGAACAGGAACGTCTCGCTTCCGAATAATCAAAACGAATTCAATTATCTAAAATAAATTTGCAAAAAATACCCAAATGATTCGAAAAGACCTCCGACATATTCAACTAAAATCTGAAAACTCAGGAACTGATAGCAGCTTCGAATTTACTTTTGCAAAAGAAAATTCGGCAATTGAAAACTTTGTTACGGCCGAAGGAATCGAACTGAAACAAAACTATTCAGAACAGGATATCGAACATTTAGACCATTTGGATTTTGCAGCCGGATTTCCGCCCTATTTACGTGGTCCACACACAACCATGTATGTTCAAAAACCCTGGACTATCCGTCAGTATTCCGGTTTTTCCACCGCGGAGGAAAGCAATGCTTTTTACAAAAAAAACCTCAAAGCCGGACAGGAAGGCCTTTCCATTGCTTTTGATTTGGCCACACACCGCGGTTTCGATTCGGATCATGAAAGAGTGCAAGGAGATGTTGGAAAAGCAGGTGTTGCCATTGATACGGTAGAAGATTTCAAAATATTATTTGACCAGATTCCGCTTGATAAAATGTCAGTTTCCATGACTATGAATGGAGCGGTTTTACCCATAATGGCTTTTTATATTGTGGCAGCTGAGGAACAGGGTGTTAAACCGGAACTCCTTTCAGGAACGATTCAAAATGATATTCTCAAAGAGTTCATGGTGCGTAATACTTACATCTACCCACCGGAAGCTTCAATGAAAATCACGGCTGCCATCTTTGAATATTGCAGCAAAAAAATGCCTAAATTCCACTCCATTTCTATTTCAGGATACCACATACAAGAAGCCGGAGGTACCGCCGATATTGAATTAGCCTACACGCTGGCCGATGGATTGGAATACATTAGAACCGGACTTGCAACAGGAATGAAAATCGATGATTTTGCTCCGAGGTTATCGTTTTTTTGGGGAATTGGCATGAATCATTTTATGGAAATTGCCAAAATGAGAGCCGCCAGAATGATTTGGACGAAGCTAATGAAAACTTTTAATCCCAAAAATCCTAAATCGCTTACATTGCGCACACATTGTCAAACCAGCGGTTGGAGTTTAACGGCTCAGGATCCTTTTAACAATGTGGCTCGCACTTGTATTGAAGCTGCTGCAGCTGTTTTTGGTGGCACACAGTCACTTCACACCAATGCCTTGGATGAAGCTATGGCATTACCAAGTGATTTTTCGGCTCGAATTGCCCGAAACACCCAATTATTTCTATTGGAAGAAACCAAAATTACCAAAACGGTTGACCCTTGGGGCGGAAGCTACTATATTGAATCACTGACGAATGAAATTGCTGAAAAAGCCTGGAAACATATCGAAGAAATAGAATCGCTTGGCGGAATGACCAAAGCACTGGCAACGGGAATTCCGAAATTGCGAATCGAAGAAGGCGCAGCCCGAAAACAAGCCCGTATCGACAGTGAACAGGATATTATTGTAGGAATCAATCAATTTCAGGCAAAAAAAGAAGTACCTTTAAACATCTTAGACATTGATATTGAAAAAGTTCGTAACCAACAATTAGAACGACTCCATCAGGTTAAAGCCAAACGAAACACTTTAAAAGTTACAGCAGCTTTAGAAAAAATCACGCTTTGCGCACAAACCGGAGATGGAAATTTACTGGAATTAGCCATCGAAGCAGCCCGGGAAAGAGCTACTTTAGGCGAAATTAGCCAGGCACTAGAAATTGTATTTGGAAGACATAAAGCTCAAATTAAATCGTTTAGCGGGGTGTATAGTAAAGAAATCAAACAGAATAAGAGTTTTGAAAAAGCAAAACAATTAGCCGATGCTTTTGCCAAACAGGAAGGTCGTCGCCCAAGAATTATGATTGCCAAAATGGGACAGGATGGTCATGACAGAGGCGCAAAAGTAGTGGCAACAGCCTTTGCCGATATTGGCTTTGACGTTGATATTGGTCCGTTGTTTCAAACTCCGGCCGAAACAGCTAAACAAGCCATGGAAAATGATGTTCATATTTTAGGTGTGTCTTCGCTGGCTGCTGCACATAAAACATTAGTTCCTCAACTCATTGAAGAACTAAAAAAACTAAAACGAGAAGATATTATGGTTATCGTGGGCGGAGTTATTCCGGCACAGGATTATCAATTTCTGTTTGATGCCGGAGCCGCAGCTGTATTTGGTCCGGGGACTAACAGCAGTAAAATAGCAATTAAAATTTTGACCCTCTTTTTAAATGAAGAACAAAATTCATAAATAAAGCATTTGGATTTATTATTTTTTTTGCCACAAATTACACAGATAAACACAAATTACCCCCTGTTTTAATTACACGAATCTGCCAAACGCAGATAGAAATTTGTGTCATTCGATTTTAATTTGATTAGAATTAGTGACAATTAGTATAATTCGTGTTCAACTTTTTTTTTAAGCAAACAACCAAAAAAAAGCCCATTTGTATCAAAACACAAATGGGCTTACTTTTTTGTATGAAAAAATTAAAGAGTAACTACCGCATTAACATCAGGTACAATAAAAGAAGTATCATAACCTCCAAATGCTTTTAAATAACTTTGTATCGAAGTACCGTAAGCATCCTTAATATACCTTCTGCCATTACTTCTAAAGTATTTTTTTACTGAACCTGCCCCACCTAAATGAGCGGCTGCTAAAATACCTGATTCTGTTACCAAAACACCATTTACGACCTTTCCGTCATATTTAGCGATAACATCCTTTAAAATTGATTTGTTTTTGGATAATAAAGCGACAAATGCTTTTTCTTGTAGTTTCGGACTTTTTAGGAATTTATCGGTATCGTGAATTCCAATAGACCTTAAAGTTTCATTTCCGAATTGGTATTTTCCTAAATACCCTAATGAATTGACTTTTTTGTATTTGTTTTGGGATTCTTTGAACCCAATTGCCTCTTTGAAGGCGATGAAGAAATTCCCTGTAAAAGGAATATTCAAGTTCGTATTTTCTTGTTCTTCGAGTGATGGAAATGAATACGAAACGCTATCATTATTTTTTGTAAAAAACCACTCATTTGTATCCTTTTTGTGTGGTTTGAAACTGTAACTTAAAAAGACCACAATTACAGTCAGACTAGTGTAAAAATACCATTTTTTTATCATAAATTAGATTTCTTCTAAACCTGTCACATTTAGAAATTTCTGCATGCAAATATACAACTTTTTAACAGAAAGCTGTAAATCAACATATTAAAGTTTTCTAAAAATACAAAACGTACGCTCTAAGTCCCTCGTTAGCCGAGTATTCGAGAGTGGGTGCCGGAATTTTTAAAACAGAAAAAACAGAAAAAAATGTCTTTAAAAAATGGGATTTGGTCTCAATTTTTGTCAAATCAAGGTCTAAACTGAGATAAAATTGTCTTGATTTCGGTTGATTTACATCTAAATTAATTACAGAATTTTCGCCTTTTCCAACCAGCATTCCATCAGCTCCATAACCAATAGCAATATTCAAAATTTTTGGAATTTTTGAACCTTTAAAAAAGGATTTTAAATTAGCCGACAACCAATAAGTCTGACCATTATAATCTTTCAGAATTTGCTCACTGAAACTCCTTCCTAAAACTTCCGGTCGGTAGTTTGCAAATCGGGTGGCATGAAATGAAAATTTGGGAGTGATGCGTTGTTCTTTCCAAAGTAATTCCTGAGAAATGTATAAAGCCGTTCCTGTTGCATTAGCAATTACATCACCTGTTGAAGCACCCCATTCGGACGAAAAACCATCTAAGACCTCAACTGCTGTTAAAAAAGTAAATCCTAATCCGGCACCGTAAATTAATTGCTTTTTAGGACTGGCACCACTCCATTGCAACATTTCGCTTCCCAAACGCCCCAGATGATACGAAGAAAAAACATGTCCTGCCTTATCCATTTGCAACCACTCCTGATTGTCATTAACAAAATGGAAATTAGATTTGGGATAATCGGCATACCACAACTGATTTAATCCGACTAAGCTTATAGCAGAAAAAGCTGCTTCCGAAACGAAAACAGCTTTTTGTCTTTTATTATTTAAAGTATCCGAAGGTTTTAAAAAAGATTCTATTCCACTTTGTGCCACACAATTTGAAATTGCAAGCAACAAACCAAAAAATAAAAAACTTTTAAACCTCAAAACTATCTTTTGATTCCCTGAGCATTCACCCAATCAGCATATTTTTTAGCATTAACATTATGCTCTGCCAAAGTAGCCGCAAATTCGTGATATCCAAAACGATTCACACTCGCACAGAAATAAATAAAATTATTTTTTTCAGGATCCAAAACCGCTTCTAAGGCTGTAATATCAGGCATTGCAATAGGTCCCGGAGGCAAGCCAACTACTTTATAAGTGTTGTATGGCGAATTCAAAAACAAATCGTTATAAAAAACACGTTTAATAATCTGATTGAAATCATTATCTTTTTTCTTTTTGGCAAAAATTACTGTAGGATCGGCCTGAAGTGGCATTCCTGCACGCAATCTGTTTAAATAAACACCTGCAATTCTCGGTCTTTCGTCTTTTTTAACCGATTCTTTATGCACGATAGAAGCCAGCGTAGTCACTTCTATAGGTGATAATCCTTGTTTTTCGGCTTTAGCTACACGCTCTTTGTCCCAAAAATTACGGTATTCCTTAATCATTTTATCTCTAAACTTTTCAGCCGAAGTATTCCAATAGACTTCATAAGTGTTGGCAATAAACATTGACAAGACGTTCTCTTCGGTAAAACCATTCTCCTTTAAGAAAACAGAATCCTTAAAAGAATTCAACAAAGACAAACTATCAGCTTCAATTTGAGACCCCACACGACCTGCTAAGTTCTCAATTCGCTCCTGATTGTTGAAAGCTAATTTTACAGGAACGTTATTTCTCATGGCCTTAACCAATTCGTAACTGTTCATCCCTTTGGTTAACAAAAAACGTCCTGATTTTACATTTTCAGGGTAACTCATTTTATTGGCAACCATCTCAAAACGGTCTAGATTAGTCACATAAGTCTTCAAGGTATCCATTACCTGCTGATAAGTGGCATCAGTAGGAACGTGAACATATACTTCTTTTTCAGTAAATTTTGTATTATCAGAAAATATTTGGCTAATTAATATAAAGCCATAAATAATCAATGCCGAAATAATCGCAACAGAAATGATTGAAATAATTTTTTTTGGGGTCAAAGCTAAAAATTTAAAATTGTTGATTAATTAATTGATAGATGGCTTCGTCTTGATATACTCCATTGATAAGATTCCAATCCTTTTTAACACCTATACATTGAAAGCCAAATTTAGTAAAAAGAGCTTTACTTGCTTCATTTTCTACACCAATATTTGCATACAATTGATGCAAATTAAGATGGTGGAAAGAATAGCGAATCAACAATTCCAAAGCTTCAGAACCAATCTTTAGATTTCTGTTCTCATCATTCAATATCATAATTCCTACTCCCGCCCGATTATTTTTAGGATCAAAATCAAATAAATCAATCAAACCCAGTGCAGGGAAATCCTGATCCTGACAAATGGCTAATCGCAATTGCTTGGCTTCATAAATATCCTGATGGGCATTTTCAAGGTATTGGCGTATTAAAAACCGGCTGTAAGGAGTTTGGGTATTACTCACTTCCCAAATGCTTTGATCATTTTCTACGGCATAAATAAATTCCAAATCATTGGGTTCTAATGCACGAATGTAGATATTATCTCCTTTTAAAGTAATCATTTTGAAGTAAGTTCTTGGAATGATTAAATTTCGATAGTACCTTCAAAAACAAATTTTGCAGGTCCGTTCAGGAAAACATTCACATATTTATTGCCTTCTTTTTCGAAAGAAACCGATAATTTTCCGCCTTCAACATTCATGTTAATGGCAGTCAAATCCGTTTGTCCGGTAGCATTCATCGCAATAGCAGCGGCCGTTGCCCCGGTTCCACAAGCCAGGGTTTCATCTTCTACCCCACGCTCATAAGTACGAAGTGCAAAAGTGGAATCGTCTATTTTTTTGACAAAATTGATATTACTTCCTGCTTTGCCATACAATTCTCCATAACGAATGGCTGCTCCGTTTTCTTTTACATTATAATGCTCCAAATCATCTACTAATTGCACATGATGTGGCGAACCTGTATTTAAAAAACTGTAATCCGGATTTATTTTTATACCATCAACATCAATCATTTGCAAAGAAACAATTCCGTCTTTATCTACTGAAGCATGATGCAATCCATCTACGGCATTAAACGAAGTAGTATCACCAATTACATTTAATTGTTTCGCAAAAGCTACCAGACATCTTCCACCATTTCCGCACATAGTACTTTGATTTCCGTCAGAATTGTAATAAACCATTTTAAAATCGGTTTCAGGGTCATTTTCAAGCAACATCAAGCCGTCAGCTCCTATTCCAAATCGTCTGTCACAAAGACGTTCAATGAGTTTTGTATCTTCTTTTGGAAAAAAATTGGTACGATTATCAATAATCACAAAATCATTTCCCGTACCTTGATATTTATAAAATTGTATTAACATTATTTCTAAATTTGTTTTACAAAAGTACAAACTATTAATGAAATGTTAATCATTGTTAAACAGCGTTAAAGTGTTTTTTAACATTCAATTTTCATTTTAATTTTACTCTATGAATAACATAAAACTGTTAGCTATTATGAAACAATTCTCAAATCTGTTTTTAGTTTCACTTTTAAGTGGAGCCACTACTTTAGGGGCTTATAAGTTATTATTTGACAATGACGGTTATTTTTCGAATGACAAAAAAACGTTAACAACACTTGCTTCCGATACTTACACAAAAAGAGTTGGCTTATCGTCAGAGTTGTTAGATTTTACCGAAGCTGCAGATAAAACCATTCATACGGTAGTTCACGTAAAAAACGTTTCTTATCAAAAAGTAAACGATCCTATTCTTGAATTTTTCTACGGCTACAGAGGCGGAGGACAACCTCAGGAACAGGTAGGTACCGGTTCAGGAGTTATCATTTCCGAAGATGGTTATATTGTAACCAATAATCACGTAGTTAAGGATGCTTCAGAAATTGAAATTACCCTAAACAACAAAAAATCATACAAAGCAAAACTGATTGGTACCGATTCAAAAATGGACATTGCCCTTTTAAAAATTGATGCCGATGAAAAGTTACCTTACAGCTCTTTTGGAAATTCTGACGATGTAAAAGTTGGAGAATGGGTACTCGCTGTAGGAAACCCATACAATCTGAACTCTACGGTAACCGCGGGTATTATTTCGGCAAAAGCCAGAAACCTGGGTACAGACGGCATTCAGTCGTTCATACAAACTGATGCCGCAGTAAACCCTGGAAACAGTGGAGGTGCATTGGTAAATACACGTGGTGATTTAATAGGAATCAACACGATGATTACCTCAATGACCGGTTCTTATGTGGGATATTCATTTGCGGTTCCGTCTAATATTGCCCGAAAAATTATCGAAGACATTATGGAATACGGTAATGTTCAACGCGGAATTTTAGGAGTTGAAGGTGGCGAATTGAATGCAAAAGCATCCAAAGAGCTAGGCATCAAACAAACAGAGGGTTTCTACATTAATAATGTTAGAAAAAATACTGGAGCGGACAAATCGGGCTTGAAAAAAGGAGATATTATTGTTAAAATAGATAATCAAAACATAACTTCATTTGCAGACCTTACAGGTTACATTAATACCAAAAGACCGAACGACAAGGTAGCGGTAACAATTATTAGAGAGGGCAACAGCCAAACTATTCCTGTAACATTGAGTAAAAACGAATTGTTTAATACTGAATTCAAAGGAATCGAATTAGAAAATATTTCGGCAGCTGATAAAAAGAAATTCCGCGTTGATTATGGTGTCAAAATCAAATCAATCAACAACGAAAATTTAAGTCAATATTCCGAAGAATTAAATGGAAATATTATTTTAAGCATCGATAACGTAAAAATCAAAGATATTGAAACGGCTTCTAAACTTTTAAACAATAAAGATGAACGCCAAAGTGTTCGAATTGAAATGATTAATAAAAACGGTGAAATTATTCGAATTATCATTTAATCTTTTTTTATCACCCACTTATTTCAAAAGCCGGTATTTTTTTTACCGGCTTTTGTGTTTTTATTTCTTAAAAAGAAATACTTTTAAACTTCAATCAAAATTAAAAACTCTTGAAAAAATTAATTGCATCAGTACTACTCTTAATTTGTTTTTGCACTACTTATTCCCAAAAAAGCTATGTGTTTTTTGGTTCTTATACACCTGATACAACAGCCGAAGGAATTTATGTTTACGAACTGGATACTATCAATGGAAAATTATCCAAAATAACTTCGATTAATAACATATTAAACCCTTCTTATCTGAGTGTATCAAATGATGGTCGGTTTTTATATACCTGTACCGAAAGCAAGACCCCAAATGCAGGCAGTGTGAGTAGTTTTAAATTTAATCCACAAGAAAAAAGCCTAACATTCATTAACAGCCAAAAGACAAATGGAGAAAACCCGGTCTATCTGTCATTAGATCAAAAAGAAAAATGGCTAATCGACGCCAATTATACCGGAAGCAGTCTCTCGGTATTTCCACTAGCTGAAGACGGAAAAATAAATCCAATTGTACAACATATCCCTTTTACAGAAGGAAGCATCAATCCTGAAAGACAAAAAAGTTCACATATACATTCCGTATTTTTTTCACCTGATAATGATTATATCATCGCTCCTGATTTAGGTGCTGACAAAATTAGAATCTTCCCTTTTGACACCAATAAAAAGGAGCCTTTAGACACTCAAAACACCAGCTTTATAAAAACCATTCCAGGAAGTGGACCAAGACATTTCGCCTTTCATCCCAATAAAAAATGGGGCTATTCAATTGAAGAAATTGCTGGAGCAATCAGCGCTTACACAATAGAAAAAGGGCAATTAAACCTTATTGAAAGAACTAAAATTCAGTCTAAAAAAGAAGTGACTGATTTTGGCAGCGCTGAAATCCTTATTTCTCCAGATGGAAAATTTTTATATGTTTCGAATAGAGGAATGGAAAACAATATTGCTATTTACAGTATCGAAAAAAACGGTTCCCTAAAAAATGCAGGCACACAATCCAGTTTAGGCATTCACCCCCGAAATTTTGCTATTAGCCCTTCCGGTAAATTTTTAATTGTTGCCAATATGAATAGCGAAAGTGTAATTGTTTTTAAAAGAGATTCAAAAACAGGTTTACTAAAAAAGACCAGCAAACTAAAACTTAAAAACATTTCCTGTGTAAAAATAAAAACCATTTAGATTTTTAAATACAAAAAAAGCGCTCAACAGCGCTTTATATTATAGTTTCAATTAATAGCTTACAGAACTCTATTAATTTGAGTTACTCTGGTACTATAATATTTTTCTTTTATTGACGAAATGATAACTCCTCCACCAACTGAAGCATGGATAAACTTAATGTCACCATCAGAAACCTCTACAACCATTCCTACGTGGTTAATCTGGCTTCTTCCATTAGTTTTAAAGAATATTAAATCCCCCTTTTGAGCATTTTCTGCATCAATTTTTACTCCGTAATGAGACTGCTCAAAAGATGATCTCGGCAATTGAATATCAAATGCTCCAAAAGTAGAACACATCAAACCGGAACAATCAAAACCTTCTTTAGTAGTACCTCCGGCACGATAACGCACACCGATATTTTCAGAAGCTCTCGAAATCAACTGATCTACAAAATCAGCATCATAAAACGATTTCTTAGCATTAACATCCATATCTGCCGTTAAAGAATCATCACTAAAATCGAATTTAACTGCTGTTTTAACATTTGATTTTGATGTACGAATCGTTAATTTTTCACCTACTAAAAGTTTATCAGCAATTTTTGGATTTTGCGTCTCTAACTCTTTTACAGTAATTCCAAATGTTTTTGCAATTCCGTATTTTGTCTCTTTAGGCAAAACTTCATGCGTAATTTCTACCGTCTCTGCATTTATTTCTGACGATTTTTTTTCAACATCAACTACAACAGTATTTTTATTGTTTGCTTCCTGCAATCCTTCATTTTTACTCATACCTGTATTTTCTTCCTGGATTACAGCTGCTTTTTGAGTTGGAATAACAACACTTTGACCTATTCGTAAAGCCTGAGTGGCTAGTATTGGATTGGCTTTTTCAATATCAGCTACAGTTACACCGTATTGCTTAGCAATTCCGTAAAGCGTTTCTTTAGGCAAAACCTCTTTTATCAAATTCCCTTTTGCACTTAGTTGTTCTACTGAAGCTAAGCCTTTCTTATCAACGACAACTTGAGGAATTTCAGCTTTAATCTCCGGCTTAATTTCTGTTTTAACCTCAGATTTAACTTCTGCTTTCGCAAGCTCTTGTTTAGGTGAATTATCTACAACCTCTTCTTTAGTTTCAATTATTGGAACATTAACAACATCACCAACTTTTAAAGCTTTTTTCTCTAAAGAAGGATTTATAGCATACAAGTCGGCAACCTTAACTCCGTATTGTTTTGCAATTCCATAAAGTGTTTCTTTTACCAAAACAACATGTTGTTCCTGTTTTGTTACTACAGCAGAATGCTCAGCCACATTAGCAACATCTTTTTGTTTTTTAACTGTAGTAGATGCAACGGGTATCAGCAAAACCTCCTTAAACTTAATTCCCTTTTTTGCATCGGGATTAAGTTCATAAACAGCCGTTGACTTTACATTATATTGTTCTGCAATTTTAGATATTGTTTCACCTTTAGCAACTACGTGCTGAATGAACTTTTCCTGAGAAAAACCATCGAACTTAGCAAATAGAACCAATAAAACAATCCAAAATTGATACCTCATAAAATAATTTTAAGTTTAAAAAAACAGTTCCTTCATTTCCAGAACCTTGCAGAATCAATACAAAAAAATCTTGTTTTCCAGAACGAAAACTTGACGAAAGCGAATTTAACATTTTAATGCCAATAAAACCAACTTTAACAGCACTTTCAGTTATTTTTTAGTAAATAATCAAAAAAAATGCGCTCTGAATAAACAGAACGCATTTTTTTATAATTAAATATAAATTATGCTTCGGCAGCAATTAAATTTAGTGCAGATCCGGCAATAAACCAACCTATTTGACTCTCATTATAAGTATGATTAGCCACAACAACATCTTTAGTTCCATTAGCATGTATAAACTCTAATGTCAGTGGTTTTCCCGGAGCAAAATTTACTAAATCCAAAAAGTTAATCGTATCGTCTTCCTGAATTTTATCGTAATCAGCCTCATTAGCAAATGTTAATGCAAGCATTCCCTGTTTTTTAAGATTCGTTTCGTGAATACGGGCAAATGATTTCACCAATACCGCTTTTACTCCCAAGAAACGAGGCTCCATAGCAGCATGCTCACGTGAAGACCCTTCGCCATAATTATGATCCCCGACAACAATCGAAGGAACTCCCGCAGCTTTATAAGCACGAGCTACAGCAGGAACCGCATCATACTCTCCCGTCAATTGATTTTTAACTGAATTTGTTTTTTGATTATAAGCATTAACCGCCCCAATGAGCATATTATTTGAAATATTATCTAAGTGACCGCGATAACGCAACCAGGGACCAGCCATAGAAATATGATCTGTAGTACATTTTCCATAAGCTTTAATCAACAATTTAGCAGCCACAATATTTTTTCCATCCCAGACTTCAAACGGCTTTAAAAGCTGTAACCTGTCGGATGTTGGTGAAACTACCACTTCCACTCCGCTTCCATCCTCAGCAGGTGCCTGAAATCCGGCATCTTCGACATCAAAACCTCTTTTAGGCAATTCGTCACCTGTAGGAGCAATTAATCTTACCTCTTCTCCATTGTCATTCAACAAAGTATCGGTCAACGGATTAAAATCCAATCTTCCTGAAATTGCCAAAGCAGCCACCATTTCAGGAGAAGTTACAAAAGCATGCGTATTTGGATTCCCATCGGCTCTTTTTGAGAAATTACGGTTAAATGAATGCACAATTGTATTTTTCTCTCCTTTATCGGCTCCAGCTCTGTCCCATTGTCCAATACAAGGTCCGCAAGCATTGGTAAAAACTTTGGTCCCCATTTTTTCGAAAGTTGCTATAATACCATCTCTTTCGATAGTATAACGAATTTGCTCGGATCCCGGATTGATTCCAAATTCAGCCTTAGGCGTAATACCATGTGCGACTGCCTGCTCTACAATCGAAGCAGCACGGGACATATCTTCATAAGAAGAGTTGGTACAGGAACCAATTAATCCCCACTCTACTTTTAGTGGCCAACCATTGGCTTCAGCTTCGGCTTTCATTTGCGAAACCGGAGTTCCTCTGTCAGGAGTAAAAGGTCCATTGATATGCGGCTCTAATTCTGAAAGATTAATTTCAATTAACTGATCAAAATATTGCTCTGGGTTAGCATAAACTTCAGCATCAGCTGTTAAATAAGAAGCCACCTTATCAGCAGCATCAACAACATCCTGACGCCCCGTAGCAGCTAAATACCTTCTCATTGAATCGTCATATCCAAATGTCGAAGTTGTAGCACCAATTTCAGCTCCCATATTACAAATGGTTCCTTTACCAGTACAAGACATATTGGTTGCACCTTCTCCAAAATATTCCACAATAGCACCTGTTCCTCCTTTTACAGTAAGAATATCGGCTACTTTTAAGATTACGTCTTTTGGAGCTGTCCAGCCCGATAATTTCCCGGTTAATTTCACTCCGATTAATTTAGGAAATTTCAATTCCCATGACATTCCCGACATAACATCCACAGCATCAGCTCCACCAACACCTATTGCCAACATTCCTAATCCACCTGCATTTACAGTGTGTGAATCAGTACCAATCATCATTCCACCCGGAAAAGCATAATTCTCCAAAACGATTTGATGAATAATCCCCGAACCCGGTTTCCAGAAACCAATACCATATTTATTAGAAACCGATGACAAGAAATCGAAAACCTCTTTAGATTGTGTATTTGCTACAGCTAAATCTGTAGAAGCTCCAACTTTTGCCTGAATTAAGTGATCACAATGAACCGTTGTAGGCACAGCCACCTTTGATTTTCCTGCGTGCATAAATTGCAGCAAAGCCATTTGAGCAGTCGCATCCTGACAAGCTACTCTATCCGGCGCAAAATCAACATAATCTACACCTCTTCCATAAGCTTGCTTAGCAACACCGTCCCAAAGATGACTGTATAAAATTTTCTCAGTCAGAGTAAGCGGACGACCAACTATTTTACGTGCTGCATCAACACGACCAGCCATGTTAGCATACACTTTTTCAATCATTTCAATATCAAAAGCCATAAGATTTCTTTTTATGATTTATTATTCTTTTTTGAACATTACAAGTTACAAAAAAATAGAGTAGCAACAAAAAAAGCCCGAGTCAATGACTCAGGCTTTTGATAATATTAACTATTTATGTTATTATTTAACTAATAACTTGTGAGAAGGAGCAAACTTAGTTAAGTTGATTCCTTCTACAGCTGCTGTATATTCTTCAATTGTTGGTGTTCTTCCAAGCACTGTAGATAAAACTACAACCGGAGTAGATGAAAGTAATGATTCTCCTTTTTTCTCAGCAGTATCTTCCACAACCCTTCCTTGGAATAAACGAGTAGATGTTGCCATTACAGTATCTCCTTTAGAAGCTTTCTCTTGGTTACCCATACAAAGGTTACATCCAGGGCGCTCTAAATACAACATTTTTTCATACTCTGTACGTGCTGCCGCTTTAGGTGCGTTGTCATCAAATTCAAAACCTGAATATTTTTGTAACACTTCCCAGTCACCTTCCGCTTTCAATTCATCAACAATATTGTAAGTAGGAGGAGCCACTACAAGAGGAGCCTTAAATTCAACTTTACCTTGTTGCGCTTCAATATTTTTAAGCATCTGAGCAAGGATTTTCATATCTCCTTTATGAACCATACAAGAACCAATAAATCCAAGATCTACTTTTTTCTCTCCTCCGTAGAAAGAAAGTGGTCTGATAGTATCGTGAGTATAACGTTTAGAAACATCCGCATTATTTACGTCCGGATCAGCAATCATTGGCTCAGCAATTACATCAAGATCAACAACAACTTCAGCATAATATTTAGCATTTGCATCCGGAGTTAAAGCTGGTTTTTCACCAGATCTGATCTCAGCAATTCTTTTATCTGCTTTTGCAATCAATCCTTTCAATACCTGCTTAGCATTATCCATACCTTTATCAATCATGATCTGGATTCTGCCTTTAGCTATTTCTAATGATTCAATCAAAGTTTCATCCTCAGAAATACAGATAGAAGCTTTCGCTTTCATTTCCGCAGTCCAGTCAGTAAATGTGAAGGCCTGATCAGCAGTAAGTGTTCCAATATGAACTTCAATAATTCTACCTTGGAATACATTTTCACCACCAAATTGTTTCAACATCTGAGACTGAGTAGCATGAACTACATCACGGAAATCCATATAAGATTTCATCTCTCCTTTAAAAGTCACTTTTACAGACTCCGGAATTGGCATAGAAGCCTCACCAGTAGCTAATGCAAGAGCTACAGTTCCTGAGTCAGCACCAAAAGCAACACCTTTTGACATTCTTGTATGAGAGTCACCACCAATAATGATAGCCCATTCATCAATAGTAATATCATTAAGTACTTTGTGGATTACGTCAGTCATTGAGTGATAAACACCTTTAGGATCACGAGCCGTAATCAAACCAAAGTTATTCATGAATTTCATCAATTTTGGAATATTAGCCTGCGCTTTTTTATCCCATACAGAAGCAGTATGACAACCTGATTGGTAAGCACCATCAACGATTGGAGAAATCACTGTAGCAGCCATAGACTCTAATTCCTGAGCTGTCATCAAACCTGTAGTATCCTGAGAACCTACAATGTTTACTTCTACACGAACATCAGAACCTGCGTGCAATACTTTTCCTGGAGTAGTTCCTACAGCATTTCTGTTGAAGATTTTTTCAACCGCTGTTAAACCTTGACCTTCATGAGAAATTTCTTTTGAAGGAGCAAATACTAAAGGAGCTTCAATTCCTAGAGTTTTAGCAGCGAATGTTTGTAATTTTTTTCCAAATACAATAGCATAAGACCCACCCGCTTTAATGAACTCCATTTTTTGAGGAGTGAATGCTTTAGCGACATCGATTAATTCTTCATCGCCATTGTATAATTTTTTAGTTTTTGTATTGATTGTTAAAACAGTTCCTGTAGCTACAGAATACGCTTGTTCTAAAACAGGCTCTCCGCTTTCGTTACGAACAACATTTCCTGCTGCATCAGTTTTTTTAACCCAGTTTTTAAGATCAAGTCCAATACCACCGGTTACATCAACTGTAGTTAAGAAAATAGGAGAAATACCGTTTGTACCTCCTACGATTGGAGCAAAATTCACAAACGGAACATAAGGACTTGCTTGTTTACCTGTCCAAAGTGCCACGTTGTTTACTCCTGACATACGTGAAGAACCTACTCCCATTGTTCCTTTTTCAGCAATTAACATCACTGATTTATCAGGATGTTGTGCCTGCAAAGCTTTGATTTCCTCTTGTGCCTGAGGAGTAATCATACATTTTCCGTGTAATTCACGGTCTGAACGAGAGTGAGCCTGATTTCCCGGAGAAAGTAAATCGGTTGAAATATCTCCTTCTCCGGCGATATAAGTTACCACTTTAATCTCTTCAGCAACTTCAGGAAGTTTTGTAAAGAATTCCGCTTTTGCATAACTCTCTAAAATATCTTTTGCAACAGCATTACCATTTTCAAAAGCTTCTTTCAAACGAGCTGTATCGGCATCATAAAGATAAACCTGAGTTTTAAGTACATCAGCAGCCTGTTGAGCAACAGCAGTATCATTACCTAAAGCTAAGTCAAGTAACACCTCGATAGAAGGTCCACCTTTCATGTGTGACAATAATTCAAAAGCAAAAGCAGGTGTAATTTCTTTCACCACAGATTCACCAAGAATAATCTCTTTTAAGAACTTCGCTTTAGCACCAGCAGCGCTAGTGGTTCCAGGCAAGGTGTTGTAAATAAAAAATTTAAGCGAATCTTCTCTGTGAGCGTTTTCTAAATCTTTAATTTGCTCAATGATTTCGCTCAACAATGCAGCGTCATCAATTGGTTTAGGATGAAGTCCTTGTACTTTACGTTCTTCGATTTCCTTGATGTAATCGTTATAAATGTTCATAATTGAATTCTTTGTTAATGGCAAATTTCTTGATTAATCAATTCCAAAAGCCATAATATTTAGGTGATTTTTATTTATTTGTGATGCAAATTTAGGTATTTAAGCCGAGAATTAAAAACAATTTAATTCCCCTGCCTAATCAAAACAATTATTATTGAAAATTATTCATTCAGAAAGCATTAAACTAAGAAAAAAACAAATTTTAACTTAATTTATAAACAATCAATAATGCGTAAAACTATTTTCTAACAAACTTAAAACATGTTGTTACATAGAAAATACTATTTTGAGCACTAAGCTTACTATTTAAAAGAGATCAGACAAGTTTTGCTATTATCATTTCTTCGGTAATACCTTCAGCATCGGCTTTGTAATTTTTAATAATTCGATGCCTCAAAACTGAAGTCGCCACAGCCACTACATCTTCAATATCAGGAGAGAATTTCCCATTAAAAGCAGCATGCGCTTTTGCTGCCAAAATCAAATTTTGTGATGCTCTCGGACCGGCTCCCCAATCCAAATAATTCCTAACAAAATCTGTTGCCAAATTATTATCCGGACGGGTTTTGCTTACTAAAGTCACTGCATATTCCACTACATTGTCAGCAACAGGAATTCGACGGATTAAATGCTGAAAATCGATAATTTCCTGAGCCGTAAACAATGGATTTATTTTTTGATTTACATCAGAAGTTGTTCTTTTAACTACCTGAACTTCTTCTTCAAAAGAAGGATAAACCAATTTCACCGCAAACATAAATCGATCCAACTGTGCTTCAGGCAAAGGATAAGTCCCTTCCTGCTCGATTGGATTTTGCGTAGCTAAAACAAAATAAGGCAAATCTAATTTATGATTCACTCCGGCTATCGTTACCGAACGCTCCTGCATGGCTTCCAGCAAAGCAGCCTGTGTTTTAGGCGGAGTTCTGTTGATTTCATCGGCTAAAATAATATTCGAAAAAACAGGTCCTTTTACAAATTTAAACTGACGATTTTCATCCAGAATTTCACTTCCCAAAATATCCGACGGCATCAAATCAGGCGTAAATTGGATCCTTTTGAACTGTAGTCCCAAAGCTTCCGAAATGGTATTCACCATCAAGGTTTTAGCCAAACCGGGAACTCCTACCAAAAGCGCATGTCCTCCTGAAAAAACACACAACAACAACTGATCGATAACTTCTTCCTGACCAACAATTTTTTTCGCTATTTCTTTTTTCAACTCAGCTCTTTTCTGAACTAAATTATGTATTGCCGCTACATCAGACATTATAAACTATTTTAAATTAAAAAAGAGCTAACCCTATGAATTCATAAAGCTAACTCTTTTTAGTTATTTTGACCAAATTATTTTTTCAACCAATTATTTGTAAAACTACAATCTCTGTATTCTCCAATGATTTTAATGTAAGTCTCTTTAATTTTCTCGTCAAACCATTTTCCGATAGCTTTGATTTGTTTTTCTTTTAATGCCAAATCTTTAATCTTAACATAATCCTGGGCATAATCGGCAGTATGTTCATTAATTCTATTGGTAACAGTCACAATTTTATATTGTTTTTTCCCTGATTTTGTTTCATCCAAAACCGGTAACGAAATCTCACTATCTTTCAAATTTGAAACTTGCGAATACAATTCAGGATCCATCTTAGTCAGTTCAAAACGAGTATCCTGAGTATTAGGATTAATCAAAACTCCGCCATTAGCTCTTGTTTCCTTTTGGTCCGACATCGTTCTTGCTGCATCTGCAAATGAAATTTCTTTATCTACGATACGCTTTCTAATCAAATTGATTTTTTCTTTTGCTTCATCTAAAGCTTCTTTACTCACTGTTGGCGTTAATAATATATGACGCAATTCCAGCTCCTGACCTTTAATCTTTTCTAAATAAATAATATGAAAACCATATTCCGTTTCAAAAGGAGCTGATATTTCCCCCTCCTCTAAACTAAAAGCAACATCTTTAAACTCTTTTACAAAAGGGGTTTTTCTGGTCATTTTATAAAAACCACCACTAGACCTGGAACCCGGATCCTGAGAATACAAAACGGCTTTTGTAGCAAAACTGGAACCTTCCTGAATATCTTTCTTAAAACCATTCAGGCGGTCAATAACTTTTTGTTTTTCAACCTGAGTAATTTTAGGTTCTACAATAATCTGCGAAACTTCCATCTCGGCACCAAAAACCGGCAATTCATCTTTTGGCAGTTTTTTAAAGAAATTACGAACCTCTTCCGGTGTGATTTCAACTCCATCAACAATTTTATCACGCATTGCAGCTGTTAACTTATTCTCTTTTAAAATATCAAAAAAATAGCTTCTAAATTCTTCCTCAGTATCTTTTTTATAATACTTAACCACTTTTTCCATCGAACCAAGCTGTTGCACCATATAACTCAATCGTTCATCCATCATCGATTTTACCTCAGTATCGGTTACCTTAACACTATCCTGAATAGCCTGATGTGCATATAATTTATCTTCAAGTAGTTTACCTAACATCTGGCATCTTGTAATATCTTTAACAGAACCACCCTGACTGGAAATTTCTAAAAATGCCTTATCAATATCCGAATCCAAAATAATATAATCTCCAACATTAGCTATAACTCCGTCAATTTTTTGCCTTTGACCGGTTGTTACTTTTTTCTCTGCAACAACACTGTCTTTTATTATTTCCTGAGCAACCACAACAGTATTTAAAGAAAAAAGTGCAAAAAACAGAAGTGCAATTTTAATATTTACGGATTTCATTCTTAAGGATTTTAAAGGCATTTTCTTTTGGGAATTTTATTTTCGGCTGTTGTTATTGGAACGCAATTGATCAATTGACAAAACAACAACTTAAAAGCACATTATTTATAATTTGTTATGATAAAAACGAACAAAAATAACAATTCAATTACATTATACAACTATCCACCTGACTATTAACAAAAAATTATCTTCAAAAAACAAGCAATTCAGATAGAGGATATACCAATACTGAATCTCAAAGCCTAAAAAAGATATATCCACATCAGAAAACCAACAAATAAACAGCTTACTTATTTATTTTCAAATCGCATATATAAATAGTACTTTTGCAAACCATTTATACAAAATATGAGCTTTTTAAAAGAAATACAACGTAGAAGAACCTTTGGAATTATCTCGCATCCCGATGCCGGAAAAACAACTCTTACTGAAAAATTACTGCTTTTTGGAGGAGCAATCCAGGAAGCCGGAGCGGTAAAAAACAACAAAATTAAAAAAGGAGCTACTAGTGACTTTATGGAAATCGAGCGTCAAAGAGGAATCTCGGTTTCGACTTCTGTCTTAGCATTTAATTATAAAGACAAAAAAATCAACATTCTCGATACGCCCGGACACAAGGATTTTGCTGAGGATACTTTTAGAACTTTAACTGCTGTTGACAGTGTTATCGTGGTAATTGACGTAGCAAAAGGAGTTGAGGAACAAACTGAAAAATTAGTTGCGGTTTGCAGAATGCGAAAAATTCCAATTATCGTTTTCATCAACAAATTAGACCGCGAAGGACACGATGCTTTTGATTTGATGGATGAAGTAGAACAAAAATTAGGTCTTACCGTTACACCTTTGAGTTTTCCTATTGGAATGGGGTATGATTTTCAGGGAATCTACAATCTTTGGGAACAAAACATCAACTTATTTAGCGGAGACAGCCGTAAAAACATCGAAGAAACTATTGCTTTTGAAGATGTTCAAAGTCCTGAATTAGAAAAAATAATTGGTCAAAAACCGGCAGACAGATTACGTGAAGAATTAGAATTAATTGATGAAGTTTATCCAAAATTCAATCAGCAGGATTATCTGGACGGAAAATTACAACCTGTATTTTTTGGTTCTGCCTTAAACAACTTTGGAGTTCGCGAATTGTTAGACTGCTTTGTCACCATTGCACCATCTCCAAGAGCGAAAGAATCAGAAACCAGATTAGTCGATCCAAAAGAAGAAAAACTTTCCGGTTTTGTTTTTAAAATCCACGCCAACATGGATCCAAAACACCGTGACCGTTTGGCTTTTATCAAAATTGTTTCAGGAACTTTTGAAAGAAACAAACCGTATTATCATGTTCGTCAAAAGAAGAATTTAAAATTCTCCAGTCCGAATGCCTTTTTTGCTGAGAAAAAAGAAATTGTTGATATATCCTACCCCGGAGATATTGTAGGTCTTCACGATACCGGAAACTTTAAAATTGGAGATACTTTGACCGAAGGCGAAATCATGAACTTTAAAGGAATTCCAAGTTTCTCTCCGGAACACTTTAGATACATCAATAATGCCGATCCAATGAAAGCTAAACAATTGGATAAAGGTGTAGATCAGTTAATGGACGAAGGTGTGGCGCAGTTGTTTACTTTAGAAATGAACAACCGAAAAGTAATTGGTACTGTAGGAGCACTTCAATACGAAGTAATTCAATACCGTTTAGAACACGAATATGGCGCAAAATGTACTTATGAGAACTTCCCGGTTCACAAAGCGTGTTGGGTAAAACCGGATGATGCCAAAAATGAGGAATTTAAAGAGTTCAAGCGAATCAAACAAAAATTCCTTGCTAAAGACAAATACGATCAATTGGTATTTCTGGCAGATTCAGATTTTACAATTCAAATGACTCAAAATAAATACCCTAGTGTTAAATTGTTTTTTACTTCTGAATTAGACTAAAAACAACACTTTACTCCATAAAAAAACGTCCCGATAGCTATCGGGACGTTTTTTTATAATTTTATTTAGTATTCTTAAGACAATGAATTTTCATAATTTACTACTTTTTTCAAAAAAGCTTTAATCAATAAACGATTAGGTGCAATCCCTGATGTAATAATTGATTTTTTAGCATTAGCTTCAGCAGATAAAGTAGAATTAGGATCTTGTTTGGTACCCATAAACCACAATGCAAATTCCATATTTGAGGTAGCTCTTGAACTTTCTAATTTTACATTTGTTGTAGCCTCTTTTCCGTCAAAACCAACATTGGAAATAGCTTGATCTTGTGCAAAAGCAGAAAAAGAAAACATGAAAAACAACACTAACACAACTATTATTTGTGTCAATTTTGAATCAGTGTTATTTGTTTTTACGTTGTTCATGGCGTTGTTATTACAATTATGATTTTATTATGAAACAAATCTATTGCAATACAAAAACAGTAAAAAACATTTCCGACAAACTACTCTAAAACTCGTTTACTTACTAAAAAACCGCAACCAAAGACATAAAAAAAGGCTTTCTCAACGAAAGCCTCTATCTTTATGCTTGTCCTGCCGGACCAAAATTTAGTGGAATAGGAGCTTGCTCTGTTTCCTTAATTTCTCCATGAGCCATTTCGAAACGGTGAATATTTTCGCCTATAGCTTTTAATAACCGCTTAGCATGTTGCGGAGTCAAAACAATTCTTGATTTCACCTTTGCCTTAGGTACCCCCGGCATAATGCTCACAAAGTCTAAAACAAACTCTGAAGCCGAGTGATTAATAATTGCTAAATTAGAATAAATTCCTTCGGCTGTTTTTTCGTCTAATTCAATATTGATTTGTTCTTGTTGTTCTTTCATATCAGATCTTTTTATAAACTAAAAAGTTAAAAGTAAAAAAAATAGAAAGACTACACAGGGTAATCTTTCTATTTTTTAATTTAAAGTATATTATTTATTTAATAAATATATTCTTCTTTGTTTGCCATCATATCGTTGTAATCTTCTTTAGAACCAACAATAGCATTATCATATTCTCTCATACCTGTACCAGCAGGGATTCTGTGTCCTACGATAACATTCTCTTTCAATCCTTCTAAAAGATCTACTTTTCCGGCAACAGCAGCCTCGTTTAATACTTTTGTCGTTTCCTGGAACGAAGCAGCAGAGATAAACGATTTTGTTTGAAGTGAAGCTCTGGTAATACCTTGTAACACCGGAGTTGCAGTTGCAGTAACTACATCGCGGGCAACTACCAGGTTTTTATCAGTACGTTTCAATAAAGAATTCTCATCTCTTAATTGACGTGGCGTCACAATTTGACCTTCTTTTAAGTTTGCAGAATCTCCTGCATCCTCAACCACTTTCATACCATACAACTTATCATTTTCAACGATAAAGTCTTTTGTATGAATCAATTGATCTTCTAAGAACAATGTATCTCCCGGATCCTGAACCTGAACTTTACGCATCATTTGACGGATAACTACCTCAAAGTGCTTATCATTGATTTTTACCCCTTGCAAACGGTAAACCTCTTGAATTTCATTAACCAAATACTGTTGAACAGCTGATGGCCCTTGAATTCTCAAGATATCGTCAGGTGTGATAGCACCATCAGATAATGGAGAACCTGCTCTTACGAAGTCATTTTCCTGAACAAGAATTTGGCTGGATAATTTCACCAAATATTTCTTAACCTCACCAAATTTAGATTCGATAATGATCTCACGGTTACCTCTTTTGATTTTTCCAAAAGATACAACACCATCAATCTCAGAAACTACAGCTGGGTTAGAAGGATTACGAGCCTCTAAAAGCTCAGTAATTCTTGGTAAACCTCCCGTGATATCTCCTGATTTAGAAGAACGACGTGGGATTTTAACCAATACTTTACCTGCTTTAATTTTCTCTCCATCTTCTACCATAAGGTGAGCACCTACCGGTAAGTTGTAAGAACGAATCAATTCACCATCTTTACCATAAACTAATAAAGTAGGAATTAATTTTTTATTTCTGGCTTCAGAGATTACTTTTTCCTGGAATCCTGTTTGCTCATCGATTTCAACCATGAACGTTTGTCCCTGCTCTAAATCTTCGTAAGCAATTTTTCCTGTAAATTCAGAAACAATTACCCCGTTATATGGATCCCACTTACAGATAACCTCTCCTTTTCCGATAGACTGACCGTCTTTCACATAAATACTAGATCCGTAAGGAATATTATGCGTATTTAAAACAATTCCTGTTTTCTCGTCAATTAATTTCAATTCAGTAGAACGTGAAATAACGATATCTACTTCATTTCCTTCGTTATCTTCTCCTTTTACTGTTTTCAGGTCTTCTACTTCAAGTCTTCCTGGGAATTTAGCAATAATACTAGACTCTTCAGAAATACCTCCTGCAACCCCTCCAACGTGGAATGTACGAAGTGTTAACTGTGTACCTGGCTCACCAATAGACTGAGCAGCAATTACACCAACAGCCTCACCTCTTTGAGTCATTTTTCCGGTTGCTAAGTTACGTCCGTAACATTTAGCACAAATACCTTTTAATGCCTCACAAGTTAATGGAGAACGAACTTCTACTTTCTCTAAAGGAGAAGCTTCGATAGCTTTAACAATAGTTTCGGTAATTTGTTGCCCTGAAGCAACTAATACTTCATTAGTCAAAGGATTAATTACGTCTTGTAACGCAACACGTCCTAAGATTCTTTCTCCTAATGACTCAACAATTTCCTCATTCTTTTTCAATGCTGAAACTTCAACACCTCTAAGAGTACCACAATCTTCGATGTTAACAATAACGTCTTGAGAAACGTCATGTAATCTACGAGTCAAGTATCCTGCATCGGCAGTTTTAAGAGCCGTATCCGCAAGACCTTTACGAGCACCGTGAGTAGAGATAAAGTACTCAAGGATAGAAAGACCTTCCTTAAAGTTAGAAAGAATCGGGTTTTCAATAATCTCACCACCACCAGCAGTCGATTTTTTAGGCTTAGCCATCAAACCACGCATACCGGTTAACTGACGAATCTGTTCTTTAGATCCACGAGCTCCGGAATCAAGCATCATGTACACAGAGTTGAAACCTTGTTGGTCTTCTCTAATGTTTTTCATTGCTAATTCTGTCAATTGTGCATTCGCAGAAGTCCATACGTCAATAACCTGGTTGTAACGCTCGTTATTAGTAATAAGACCCATGTTATAGTTAGAAGAAATTCCTTCTACCTGCTCTCTGGCGTCAGCAATCAATTGTGTTTTTTGCTCTGGAATTCTAATATCACCTAATGAGAATGATAATCCTCCGCGGAATGCGAATTTATACCCCATATCTTTCATGTTATCCAAGAAGGCAGCCGTTTCAGGTACACTTGTTGAATTTAATACGTGACCGATAATATCTCTAAGATTTTTCTTAGTCAATACTTCATTGATATATCCAGCTGCCGGAGGAACTACTTCGTTAAATAATACACGTCCTGCAGTGGTTTGGATAATTTGGTAAACCAAATCTCCTTCTTCATTAAAATCTTTTGCTCTGATTTTCACACGAGCATTCAATTCTAATCTGCCTTCGTTTAAGGCAATATTTACTTCTTCAGCAGAGTAAAAAGTTAATCCTTCTCCTAAAATTTTCTTTTCCGGAGTTGACAAACGCTCTTTGGTCATATAATAAAGACCCAAAACCATGTCCTGAGAAGGTACTGTAATAGGAGCACCGTTAGCAGGGTTCAGGATGTTGTGAGAAGCAAGCATTAATAATTGAGCTTCAAGGATTGCTTCTGGTCCTAATGGCAAGTGAACCGCCATCTGGTCACCATCAAAATCCGCGTTGAAAGCCGTACATACTAATGGGTGTAATTGAATCGCTTTTCCTTCAATTAATTTTGGTTGGAAAGCCTGAATACCTAGTCTGTGCAAAGTAGGAGCACGGTTCAGTAATACTGGATGTCCTTTAATTACATTTTCTAAGATATCCCAAACTACAGGTTCTTTTTTATCTATAATTTTCTTAGCAGATTTAACTGTTTTTACAATTCCTCTTTCTATCAATTTACGGATAACAAAAGGTTTGTATAATTCAGCTGCCATATCTTTTGGCAATCCACATTCGAATAATTTCAATTCAGGACCAACAACAATTACCGAACGAGCAGAATAATCCACACGTTTTCCAAGTAAGTTTTGACGGAAACGTCCTTGCTTACCTTTTAAGGAATCAGATAATGATTTTAATGGTCTGTTAGATTCTGTTTTAACAGCAGAAGCTTTACGAGTGTTATCAAATAATGAATCTACTGATTCTTGTAACATACGTTTTTCGTTTCTTAAGATAACTTCCGGAGCTTTAATCTCCATTAATCTTTTCAAACGGTTGTTACGAATAATTACACGACGGTATAAGTCATTCAAATCTGAAGTTGCAAAACGACCTCCATCAAGCGGCACAAGCGGACGTAATTCCGGTGGAATAACTGGAACCACTTTCATAATCATCCATTCAGGACGATTTTCGCGGTTTAAGTTAGACTCACGGAAAGATTCAACAACTTGTAATCTTTTTAATGCTTCTGTTTTACGTTGTTTAGACGTTTCGTTATTAGCTGAGTGTCTTAATTGGTAAGACAATTGATCTAAATCAATACGAGCTAATAAATCCATAATACACTCTGCTCCCATTTTGGCAACAAATTTATTAGGATCAAAATCATCTAAATATTGGTTGTCCTGAGGAAGTGTATCTAAAATATTCAAATATTCTTCTTCAGTTAAGAAATCTAATCTTTGTAATGATTCTCCATCTGCATTTTTAGCAATACCTGCCTGGATTACTACGTATCTTTCGTAGTAAATAATCATATCTAATTTCTTAGATGGAAGTCCAAGGATATAACCAATTTTATTAGGAAGAGAACGGAAATACCAAATATGAGCAATTGGTACCACCAAGTTGATGTGTCCAACTCTGTCACGACGTACTTTTTTCTCAGTAACTTCAACACCACAACGGTCACAAATAATTCCTTTATAACGGATTCTTTTGTATTTACCACAAGCACATTCGAAATCTTTTACCGGTCCGAAGATTCTTTCGCAGAAAAGTCCGTCACGCTCTGGTTTGTGAGTTCTGTAGTTGATAGTTTCCGGCTTTAAAACTTCACCTCTTGATTCTTTCAAGATGGATTCAGGAGAAGCTAGTCCTATCGAAATTTTGTCAAACCTTTTTACTTGGTTTTTCTCTTTATTATTATTTCTATTATTCATCATAGTTTTTACTATTGATTTATTTGCAATTAAAAATTGATTTTGGTTTATGAAATTCAAAAAACCACTACCTCGAATTACTTCTCTAAACTTCAAAACGCATTTTTTGAAGTGCTAGTTATAAAAACCTTTTGGTTCATATAAAAAATCGGAACGGTTTACGGGTATAAATCCTGAAAACTAATTAAAAAAGTGTTCAGTATTCAGTCTTTAGTGTTCAGTTTATCACTGATTACTAAAAACTGAACACTGTTCACTGAATACTATTCTTCTAATCTGATATCTAATCCAAGACCTTTCAATTCATGCATCAATACATTGAATGATTCTGGTAATCCTGGTTCTGGCATAGTTTCACCCTTAACGATAGCCTCGTAAGTTTTAGCTCTACCAATTACGTCATCCGATTTAACAGTTAAGATTTCTCTAAGTGTACTAGAAGCACCATAAGCCTCCAATGCCCAAACCTCCATCTCTCCAAAACGCTGACCTCCAAATTGAGCTTTACCTCCAAGTGGTTGTTGAGTAATCAACGAGTATGGTCCGATAGAACGTGCGTGCATCTTATCATCAACCATGTGTCCTAATTTCAACATGTAAATTACACCCACAGTTGCTGCCTGATGGAAACGCTCTCCTGTACCACCATCATAAAGATGTGTATGTCCAAAACGTGGAATTCCAGCTTCGTCAGTCAATTCATTGATTTGGTCAAGTGAAGCACCATCAAAAATTGGAGTAGCATATTTTCTACCTAATTTTTGTCCAGCCCATCCAAGAACAGTTTCATAAATTTGACCAATGTTCATACGAGAAGGCACCCCTAGTGGGTTCAACACGATATCAACTGGTGTTCCGTCTTCAAGGAAAGGCATATCTTCGTGACGAACGATTCTTGCAACAATACCTTTGTTACCGTGACGTCCCGCCATCTTATCCCCCACTTTCAACTTACGTTTCTTAGCGATATAAACTTTAGCTAATTTCAAAATTCCTGATGGTAATTCATCCCCAACAGTAATAGTGAATTTCTCTCTTCTTAAAGCACCTTGTAAATCGTTCAACTTAATTTTATAGTTATGAATCAAATCATTCACCATTTTATTAGTTGCATCATCAGCTACCCATTGACCTTTGCTTAAGTGAGCAAAATCTTCAACAGCGTAAAGCATTTTTTGAGTATATTTTTTACCTTTTGGTAAAACTTCTTCACCCAAATCGTTCATTACACCCTGAGATGTTTTTCCGTTTACGATTAAGAAAAGTTTTTCAATTAATCTATCTTTTAGCTCTGTAAATTTAACTTCGAACTCCATTTCAAGTGCTCCTAAAGCATCTTTGTCCTGAGTACGTTTACGTTTGTCTTTTACAGCTCTTGCAAATAATTTTTTGTCTAAAACCACACCGTGTAAAGATGGAGACGCTTTTAATGAAGCATCTTTTACATCACCAGCTTTATCCCCGAAGATAGCTCTTAAAAGTTTCTCTTCCGGAGTTGGATCTGATTCTCCTTTTGGTGTAATTTTTCCAATAAGAATATCACCAGGTTTAACCTCGGCACCAATTCTAATCATACCGTTTTCATCTAAGTCTTTAGTAGCCTCTTCAGAAACGTTAGGAATATCATTCGTTAACTCTTCGTTACCTAATTTTGTATCACGAACTTCTAATGAATAATCGTCTACGTGGATTGAAGTAAAGATATCATCACGAACTACTTTTTCAGAAATTACAATCGCATCCTCGAAGTTGTACCCTTTCCATGGCATGAACGCTACCTTTAAGTTTCTACCTAAAGCTAATTCACCATTTTCAGTAGCATATCCTTCTGACAATACTTGTCCTGGAACAACTCTGTCTCCTTTTCTTACGATAGGTTTCAAGTTGATACTTGTTCCCTGGTTAGTTTTTCTAAATTTAATTAAATTATATGTCTTTTCATCAGCATCAAAACTTACCATTCTTTCTTCCTCAGAACGATCGTATTTGATAGTAATGATATTAGCATCTACATATTCTACAGTACCATGCCCTTCAGCATTGATTAATACTCTGGAGTCAGAAGCTACCTGACGCTCTAAACCAGTACCTACAATCGGAGCTTCAGGACGAATCAATGGAACCGCCTGACGCATCATGTTAGATCCCATCAACGCACGGTTCGCATCATCATGCTCCAAGAAAGGAATCAAAGATGCAGAAATCGAAGCAATTTGATTAGGTGCAACGTCAGTATAATGAACTGCAGTTGGTTCAACGACCGGGAAGTCACCCTCTTCACGAGCAATAACATTACTAGCTGTAATTTTTCCAGAATCTTCCATTTCGATGTTTGCCTGAGCAATCAACATTCCTTCTTCTTCTTCAGCACTTAGGTAAGTAGGCTCAGAAACTAAATCAACTACACCTTCATTTACTTTACGGTAAGGAGTTTCGATGAATCCCATTCCGTTTACTTTAGCATAAACACCAAGAGAAGAAATCAAACCAATGTTTGGTCCCTCAGGAGTTTCAATAGGACATAAACGTCCGTAGTGCGTATAGTGAACGTCACGAACCTCAAATCCGGCTCTTTCTCTCGAAAGTCCACCTGGTCCAAGTGCAGATAATCTTCTTTTGTGTGTAATCTCAGCCAATGGATTCGTTTGATCCATAAATTGAGATAACTGGTTCGTACCAAAGAAAGAGTTGATAACTGATGATAATGTTTTAGCATTAATCAAATCAATTGGTGTAAACACCTCGTTATCTCTAACGTTCATTCTCTCACGAATAGTTCTGGCCATACGAGCTAAACCAACACCGAATTGTTGAGACAATTGTTCACCAACTGTTCTCACACGACGGTTTGATAAGTGGTCAATATCATCGATATCCGCCTTAGCGTTAATCAACTCAATTAAATACTTAACGATAGTAATGATATCTTCTTTGGTCAAAACTTGTTTGTCCATAGGGATATCAAGACTTAATTTTTTGTTCATTCTGTAACGACCTACTTCACCTAAGTTGTAACGTTGGTCAGAGAAGAACAATTTATCTATAATACCACGAGCAGTTTCTTCATCAGGCGGTTCTGCGTTACGCAATTGTCTGTAGATATGCTCAACAGCTTCTTTTTCAGAGTTTGTTGGATCTTTTTGTAATGTATTATGAATGATAGCGTAATCAGCCTGATTAGCATCTTCTTTATGTAACAAAATAGATTTAACGTTAGAATCGATGATCTCTTCAACATTATCTTTATCGATAATTGTATCACGATCAAGGATAATCTCGTTACGTTCGATAGAAACTACCTCTCCGGTATCCTCATCTACGAAATCCTCATGCCATGTATTCAATACACGGGCAGCCAATTTTCTACCGATGTATTTTTTAAGTCCTGTTTTAGAAACTTTAATTTCTTCAGCAAGGTCAAAAATTTCAAGGATATCCTTATCTCTTTCGAAACCGATAGCACGGAATAAAGTTGTTACAGGTAATTTTTTCTTTCTATCGATATAAGCATACATTACGCTGTTGATATCAGTAGAAAATTCAATCCAGGATCCTTTAAAAGGAATTACTCTGGCAGAATATAGTTTTGTTCCATTTGCGTGGAATGATTGTCCGAAGAAAACCCCTGGAGATCTGTGTAATTGAGAAACAACAACACGTTCAGCACCATTAATAACGAAAGTTCCACTTGGAGTCATGTAAGGAATAGTTCCTAAATAAACATCCTGAACAATAGTTTCAAAATCCTCGTGCTCTGGGTCAGTACAATATAGTTTCAACCTTGCTTTTAAAGGTACACTATGCGTTAGACCTCTCTCTATACATTCTTGAATTGTATAACGTGGTGGATCAACAAAATAATCTAGGAATTCCAATACAAAGTTGTTTCTTGTATCTGTAATTGGAAAGTTTTCCATGAAGGTGTTGTATAAACCTTCGTTGCCTCTTTCGTCTGATTTAGTTTCTAATTGAAAAAAATCTTGAAAAGATTTAACCTGAACATCCAGAAAATCGGGGTATTGAGGTATATTTTTTGTAGAGGCAAAATTCAATCTTTCAGTCTGATTTGTTATCATCAATGGACAAAATTTTGATTAAAAAAAGTAATTTTTTTGTGTAAAAACACACTGTTTAATTTATACTTTCTTTTTGTAATCAATACATCTTTAAAAACTAACTGATAAAATCCAGTCCGGTTTTCTGTCTTCGTATTGATCAAAAACTTTTTCGTATTTTAAACTATTATTATAATAAAACTTGATATTTTCATTATACGAAAAATGGTTTAGGCATTGAGTGATTAACTCAATACCTAAACCTAGTTCTTAAAACTGAGTAAGCTTATTTAAGCTCAACTACAGCTCCAGCCTCTTCTAAAGATTTTTTAAGACCTTCAGCCTCTTCTTTAGAAACACCTTCTTTTACGTTAGATGGAGCACCGTCAACCACGTCTTTAGCTTCTTTAAGACCTAAACCAGTTAATTCTTTAACTAATTTTACAACTGCTAATTTAGAAGCTCCAGCCTCTTTCAATACAACTGTAAATTCAGTTTGCTCTTCAACAGCAGCACCACCGTCTCCTCCTGCAGCAACTACTACAGCTGCAGCAGCTGGTTCGATACCGTACTCATCTTTTAATATTGTTGCTAATTCGTTAACTTCTTTAACTGTCAAGTTAACTAATTGTTCTGCGAATTGTTTCAAATCTGCCATTTTTTCTATCTTTTAAAATGATTTGTGAAATTATAATTTATTTATTGTGCGCACACTTAAATAAAACAGAGCGTTAGCTCCATTTTATTATGCTTCTGTTTCTTCTCCAGAAAACTGGTTTTGAAGTGCAGAAATAATTCTTTGAGCCGGAGATTGTAATAATCCAATGATTTCTCCGATAAGCTCTTCTTTAGATTTAATAGTAGCTAATGCATCTAATTGATCATCACCAATATAAATTTCAGAATTGATGTAAGCTCCTTTCAAAAGTGGCTTAGCAGCTTTTTTTCTGAAATCTTTGATAACTTTTCCAGGCGCATTTGCAACATCTGAAATAAAGATAGCGCTGTTACCAGTCAATACTGAAGGTAAATCACCATAATCGTTATCAGAAGCTTCCATTGCTTTTGCAAGCAAAGTATTTTTTACTACCTCTAATTTAATACCTGCTTTAAAACAAGCTCTTCTCAAGTTTGAAGTTGTCTCTGCGTCTAACCCAGAAATATCAGATACATAAACTATGTTTGTACCAGCTAACTGTGCAGTTAAATCTTCAATCGCGATTGATTTTTCTTCTCTAGTCATACTAAAAATTTTTAACTACCAATTATACTGCTTTTGGGTCTAATGCAATCGCAGGACTCATTGTGCTTGTAAGGTGAATACCTTTAATGTAGGTACCTTTAGCAGCAGTTGGCTTAAGTTTGATTAATGTTTGAATAATTTCGTGTGCATTGTCATAAATTTGCTCAGCTCCAAAAGAAACTTTACCAATTCCTGCATGTACAATACCAGTTTTATCAACTTTAAAGTCAATTTTACCAGCTTTAACCTCTGCAACAGCTTTAGCAACATCCATAGTTACAGTTCCTGTTTTAGGGTTTGGCATTAAACCTCTAGGTCCTAAAATACGACCTAATGGACCTAATTTACCCATAACAGCAGGCACAGTGATGATTACGTCAACATCTGTCCAACCGTCTTTAATTTTTTGTAAATAATCATCAAGACCTACATAGTCTGCACCAGCTTCTTTAGCTTCCGCTTCTTTATCTGGAGTAACTAATGCTAATACTTTTACATCTTTACCAGTTCCATGAGGCAATGTTACTACACCTCTCACCATTTGATTCGCTTTTCTTGGATCAACACCCAAACGTACTGCGATATCAACAGACTCATCAAATTTTGCAGAAGCAACAACTTTAATCAATGCAGCTGCATCTTTTAAAGAGTATAATTTGTTCTTTTCAATTTTTGAAGCAGCCTCTTTTTGCTTTTTTGTCAATTTTGCCATGTCTTTCTCTTAATTAAAAAGGAGCGTCTCCTGATACGGTTATACCCATAGATCTAGCTGTTCCAGCAACCATACTCATAGCTTTCTCGATTGTAAAAGCATTTAAGTCTGGCATTTTGTCTTCAGCAATAGTTCTAATTTGTTCCCAAGTAACACTTGCTACTTTTTTACGATTAGGCTCACCTGAACCAGATTTTAGCTTTGCAGCTTCCAATAACTGAACTGCTGCAGGAGGAGTCTTAACAACAAAATCGAATGATTTGTCTTTATACACAGTAATTTGTACTGGGCATATTTTGCCAGGTTTATCTTGTGTTCTAGCATTAAACTGCTTACAGAACTCCATGATATTAACCCCAGCAGCTCCTAAAGCAGGTCCAACCGGTGGCGACGGATTCGCAGCACCTCCCTTAACTTGTAGTTTAACTACCTTACTAATTTCTTTAGCCATTTTTTAAAAAATTTAACACAACAATTTACGGAAGCAATTGAAGTGATTATTATAGTGTAACGAAAATTATACTTTTTCTACTTGCATGAAACTTAATTCTAATGGTGTTTTTCTTCCGAAGATCTTAACCATAACTTCAAGTTTACGCTTTTCTTCATTAATTTTTTCAACTGAACCATTGAAACCATTGAAAGGCCCATCAATAACCTTAATCGTTTCACCCAAGCTGAATGGAATTGATTTCGTATCTGTATTAACAGCTAACTCATCAACCTTACCAAGCATTCTATTTACTTCAGAAAGCCTTAAAGGAACAGGTTCCCCTCCTTTAGTTTCTCCTAAAAAACCAATAACACTAGTTATTGATTTAATAATATGAGGAATTTCTCCAACTAAATTTGCCTCTATCATTACATAGCCGGGAAAATATACTTTTTCCTTAACTAATTTCTTTCCATCTTTTACTGATACTACTTTTTCAGTAGGCACAAGAACCTGAGACACATAATCAGACATTCCTAATCTTGCGATTTCTGTCTCTATATATGCTTTTACTTTATTCTCTTGTCCACTTACTGCTCGAACAACATACCATTTTTTAACATTATTATCTGCCATAACAAAAACTAAGCTTTCATCCAGTTAAAAAATCCTTCTAATGCTTTTGCAAAAAACTCATCCACTCCCCAAGTAGCTAAAGCGAATAGTACTGAAAAAACAGCAACAACAATTGTTAGACTTTGCACCTGAGCCCATTCTGGCCAAGTTACATTTGATTTCAATTCTTCAAATGCTTCTGATATGTAATTAACAATTTTTGCCATTATGATATATATTTTTTTTTGCACGGGCGGAGGGATTCGAACCCCCATCAACGGTTTTGGAGACCGCTATTCTACCCTTGAACTACGCCCGTAATTAAAGCCAGTGACTTCAATTAAGAAAATCAACTGGCTTTATTTTATTTAATAATAGATTACTCTACGATTTCAGTTACCTGACCTGCACCTACAGTTCTACCACCTTCACGGATAGCAAAACGTAAACCTACATTCATAGCAATTGGAGACAATAGAGAAACATTGATTGTCAAGTTATCCCCTGGCATAACCATCTCTACACCTTCTGGCAAAGTAATAACTCCTGTTACGTCAGTTGTACGTACGTAGAACTGTGGACGGTAGTTATTGTGGAATGGAGTATGACGTCCACCTTCTTCTTTTTTCAAGATATAAACCTCAGCTTTGAATGTAGCGTGTGGTTTTACTGAACCTGGCTTAATAATAACCATACCACGTTTGATATCAGCTTTATCAATACCTCTCAACAATAAACCTACGTTATCTCCAGCCTCACCTCTATCAAGGATTTTACGGAACATCTCAACCCCTGTAATAGTAGAAGTTAATTTTTCAGCTCCCATACCAATGATTTCAACAGGATCTCCAGTATTAGCAACTCCAGTTTCGATACGACCTGTAGCAACAGTTCCACGACCTGTAATTGTAAATACATCCTCAACTGGCATCAAGAATGGTTTTGCTACGTCACGTACCGGCTCTTCGATCCAGTTATCAACAGCTTCCATCAATTCAAGAATTTTAGGAACCCAAGCAGCATCATTATTCAATCCTCCTAAAGCAGAACCTTGAATTACTGGACAGTTATCACCATCATACTCGTAGAAAGATAATAAATCTCTGATTTCCATCTCAACAAGCTCTAATAACTCAGCATCATCAACCATATCCACTTTGTTCATGAAAACAACGATACGAGGAATACCTACCTGACGTCCTAAAAGGATGTGCTCACGAGTTTGTGGCATTGGACCATCTGTAGCAGCAACTACTAAGATAGCTCCGTCCATTTGAGCAGCACCAGTAACCATGTTCTTAACGTAATCCGCGTGACCTGGACAGTCTACGTGAGCGTAGTGACGGTTAGCAGTTTCATACTCTACGTGTGATGTATTAATAGTAATACCTCTTTCTTTCTCTTCTGGAGCGTTGTCGATTTGATCAAAAGACTTCGCTTGACAGTATCCTGCATCAGATAATACTTTAGTGATCGCAGCAGTCAAAGTAGTCTTTCCGTGATCTACGTGTCCGATAGTACCAATATTCAAGTGTGGTTTCGAACGATTAAAACTTTCTTTTGCCATTTTACTTAATTTTTAATCTTAGTTATATATTAATTTCAATTTCCTACTTAATTGAGCCAATGTCGGGATTTGAACCCGAGACCTCTTCCTTACCAAGGAAGCACTCTACCCCTGAGCTACACCGGCAGAGTTTTAATTTCAGATTGCAGATTTAAGAATTTAGACTTTTTACCCTAAAAAAATCTACAATCTAAAACCTAAACTTCATTTTGTGGGGAGAGCAGGATTCGAACCTGCGAAGTTCACACAGCAGATTTACAGTCTGCCCTCGTTGGCCGCTTGAGTATCTCCCCTAATTTTTAAAATCCCAATATTTTAAGAACCAATTCCAAATCGCATTTGGAATATTTTGAGCCGATAGAGGGACTCGAACCCACGACCTGCTGATTACAAATCAGCTGCTCTAGCCAGCTGAGCTACATCGGCATTTACAATAAAAAAAGTCCGCTATTTCTAACGGACTGCAAATGTATAGATTTTATCTCTCAATCAAAACATTTTTTAAAAAAATTTTCAATTATATATGAGTTCTTATTTTTTCTTTCCTTTTCACAAGCAAACGCTCTAATGATTCCGCTGACAATTCAACTGCTTCTTCAAAAGTTTTACATTGTTTTTTTACCAGAAAATCATCTCCCGGCACATTAATCTTTACCTCCACAATTTTATTTTCCTTCTCACTAGTCTTCTCTACTTTCAAATAGACATCCGAAGAAACCACTCTGTCATAGTATTTTTCCAACTTATTCATTCTTCCTTGAACAAAATCTACTAGTTTTCCATCAACAGCAAAGTTAACAGCATGAACATTTACCTTCATAATTAATATTTTTTATGGTTAAACTTCAGAATCGTCATTACCTCTAGGATGCGCCACAGCATAAACTTTTTTCAACTCTAACAAACTATTATGAGTATATACCTGCGTAGAAGCCAAACTAGAATGCCCTAACAATTCTTTCACAGAATTCAAATCAGCCCCGTTATTCAATAAATGTGTCGCAAACGTATGCCTTAACATATGCGGACTCTTTTTTACCTTTTCCGAGACTTTACTAAAGTATGAATTTATTAATCGATACACAAACGATTCACTTAATTTTAACCCTTTTTTTGTTAGAAAAAAATAGTCAGTATCCTTAATCAATTCCAAACCACTCCTTTCCTTAAGATACAATCGCATTTGTTTTAACACCACAGCCAGCACCGGAATTATCCGCTCTTTATTTCTTTTACCCAAAACCTTGATTGTCGAATTAGAAAAATCAACCGCATCCAGCCGCAAATGAATCAATTCCGATCTTCTTATACCCGTAGAATACAACAACTCCACCAACAACCTATCCCTAACACTTTCAAACCCTTCTTCCGACTCTATGCTTTCTAAAACCCCTAACAACTCTTTCTCAGAAAAAGGAATCTGAATCTTCTTAGACACCTTCAATGATTTGTGTTTCAACAAAGGACTAACCTCTATTTGTTTTATTTTTAAAAGAAATTTATAAAACGCTTTCAAAGAAGCTATTTTTCTATTCACAGAAATAGCCGATAAACCATCTTCTACCAAAAACACTATCCATGACCGAATTTGAGCATATTCAACACAATCCACATTTTCCTGTTCAAAATTAACCATATTATAATTCTGAAAATCAAACACATCTTTCACATAAGCACACGCGGTATGAGGAGAATAATTTTTCTCTTTTTGAAGATAATCCGCAAACGCCTCTAAATTTGTAGCCATAAAAAAACCGTTAGCATCAAATTTATAAAAAATCTGACCACTAACGGTATTATTTTGTTTTCAAAAAACTTATTAACTCTCTAAGCTATCTTTCAAACCTTGAATGTAAGCCGCTTTTTGGAATTTCATTCTGTTTTTAACAGACGGTTTAACAAAAGCAGTACGTGCTCTTAATTGACGAACTGTTCCAGTTTTATCAAATTTTCTTTTATAGCGCTTTAATGCTCTATCGATATTTTCTCCGTCTTTAATTGGTATAATTAACATAATTTTGACACCTCCTCTCGTTAAGGCTGCAAAAGTAAAAATTAATTATTAATTACAACCAGGAATTCCAAATTATTTCAAAAAAGAATAAAGAATATAGAAAAAAGAGAATAGATTGAATCGAAAGAGCAAGTTTTAATCTCTCACTTCCTGGCTCTTTATTCTATATTCTTTATTCTTTTTTCTTCTTAATCTTTCAACAAATTTCTTGAAATCACTACTTTTTGAATCTCGGTAGTTCCTTCCCCTATAGTACATAGCTTGGCATCTCTGTAAAACTTCTCAACAGGATAATCCTTTGTATAACCATAACCTCCATGAATTTGCACCGCTTCATTCGCTACTTTCACACACATCTCAGAGGCATACATCTTAGCCATAGCTCCTGCTGTTGTTACCGGTCGATGCTGTTGTTTTAAGAAAGCCGCTTTATGCAATAACAACTCCGAAGCTTCAATTTCGGTTGCCATATCAACTAATTTAAAAGAAATCCCTTGAAATTCGGAAATAGCTTTCCCAAACTGCTGTCTTTCTTTCGAATATTTCAAAGCCGCTTCATAAGCACCTTTTGCAATTCCTAATGACAATGCTCCAATAGAAATTCTTCCTCCATCGAGAATTTTCATCGCCTGAACAAACCCCTGCCCCACTTCTCCTAATCTATTCGCATCCGGAATTCGGCAATTATCAAAAATCAATTCGGCTGTTTCACTGGCACGCATTCCTAACTTATTCTCTTTCTTACCGGAGTAAAAGCCAGGCATTCCTTTTTCGAATACAAAAGCTGTCATTCCTTTTGAATCTCCTTTCTTTCCGGTTCTAACCACCACCACGGCTATATCACCAGAAATTGCGTGGGTAATAAAATTTTTAGCACCGTTAACAATCCAATAGTCTCCATCTTTTATAGCTGTAGTATTCATCCCTCCGGCATCCGAACCTGTATTATGTTCCGTTAAACCCCAGGCACCAATATGCTCTCCTGATGCTAATTTAGGAATCCATTTCTTTTTCTGTTCTTCGTTTCCAAAAGTCAGAATATGATTTGTACATAAAGAATTATGTGCCGCTACCGACAATCCAATAGATGGATCTACCTTAGAAATCTCTTCAACTATAGTAATATATTCGTGATAACCCAAACCGGAACCGCCTAATTCTTCAGGAACCAAAACCCCCATAAACCCCATTTCACCTAGCTGCTTAAACAAAGGAATCGGAAAAACCTGAGCTTCATCCCATTCCATTATATAAGGTCTGATATTTTTTTCTGCAAAATCTCTTATGGATTGCGCAATCATATTTTGTGTCTCACTGTAATCAAAATACATCATTATGGCTTTTTTTTTAAAAGTCCAAATATAAGGCTATAATAGTTGCATTCTCAATAGACATTCCTTTAATTTTTGTTAAATCGCTTGCATTTTTAATATCTCCATTCATACTCCTGTAAATTACAATCTCTCTGGCAAGCTTGTATTTAAAATATGGAAACTGAGCTAACTCATTGACAGAAGCATTATTTATATCTATTTTTTTAATATCCGAAAGCGCTCCAACCTTAAAACCAGCTTTCAAACGCTCAACAACTTCGGGAGATAATCCCCAAACATCTTTCATTTGTTCCATCGAAACAAATCCGCCCAAACTTTCTTTAAAGTTTAAAATCCGCATTGAAATTGCTTCTCCAACCCCATAAATCTTCATCAAATCGTCCTGAGTTGCCTGATTGATATCTTTAACAACTACTTTTTCTTTTTTCGAAAAATAGTCTGGCTTTGTATTCGAAGAAGCAACAAATTTGGGAGTTTGTTTATTGTTAACCCAATCCGGAAATTTAAAATAAGGCGAAATTACTTTTAATAAAGAATCGGAAACTCCGGTTACCGCCTGAAATTCCTTTTCCGAATTCACATATTTATTTCCTTCCCTAAAAGCATGTAATCGGTCTATTTCAGCTACCGACATTCCTAATTTATAGCCCTTATAGTCGGTAATGAAATTAGGATTAAAAGGATACATTTTAGGAACTCGATTTTTCAGATTCAGTTCCATCGAATCAATTTGTGTTTCAAGTGCGAGCCATCGCTGTTTTTCCGGATTTTCTTTGGAAACCGGACTAAAATCAACAGCGCAATAAAGCAGTTGCAGCACAATAATTACAAAAAACAACAAAAGAATTCCCTTTTGTTGATCTTTTGAGAAATTAAAATAATTCCTGATTGTTTTAAAATTCATTGGTAGCTCCTAAATGTGTTTTTTTCAATTAAATATATAAAATAATTACACAGAACTAACAAATTATAAAGAAAACCCATTCTAAAAATGATTTTAACAATAATACCACAACCTAAAACCAAAGTCATTGTTTTTTTCATAAAAAACAATACATTTGACACTTAACAACAACAAACCATAAAAACCATGTCTATTTGGAACAAGAAACCATTAATTAAACTTTTAGCAGAAGCAGAAGATTCCGAAAAAGGATTGAAAAGAACCCTTACAGCCTGGTCTTTAATTGCCTTAGGAATTGGAGCAATTATTGGCGCCGGATTATTTGTGAGAACCGCTACAGCAGCTGCACAAAGCGCTGGACCATCTGTAACTTTAGCCTTCGTTGTAGCAGCTATCGGCTGCGCTTTGGCAGGTCTTTGCTATGCCGAATTATCTTCTTCAATACCTATTTCAGGAAGCGCCTACACCTATACCTATGCGACTATGGGTGAATTTCTGGCTTGGATAATTGGTTGGGATTTAATTTTAGAGTATGCTGTAGGAGGAGCCACAGTAGGAATTGCCTGGAGTGAATACCTTAATGATTTACTGGTAAATATTTTACATACCAACCCAATTCCATTTGAATACTCACACTCTCCTTTTCAAACTTCTCCGGAAGGTGTCCATGGTATTATCAATTTACCTGCTTTATTTATTGTTACTATTATTAGTTTATTACTAATTAAAGGAATACAAGAATCCGCTTTTGTCAACGGTTTAATTGTTATTCTAAAAACAACCATTGTAATCCTAATTATCTATATTGGGTGGAAATTCATTAATCCTGTTAACCATACTCCATACATACCACAAAGTTCTGTTTTTACTGATGAACATGGAATTGATCATTCTTTTGGAGGAATAATGGGAATTCTGGGTGCGGCCGGAACAGTTTTCTTTGCCTTCATTGGATTTGATGCAGTAAGTACCGCAGCACAGGAAACAAAAAACCCTAAAAAAGCAATGCCTATTGGAATTTTAGGTTCATTAGCCATCTGTACAGTACTCTACATTCTTTTTGCACATGTCCTTACAGGCGTTGCTACAGTAGAAGATTTTAGAACAGGAGGAAAAGAAGCTTCTGTAGCATTTGCCATCAACAAATACATGATTGGTTACGAATGGCTTGGAGAATTTGTTACTATTGCAATTTTAGCAGGTTTTTCTTCAGTAATTCTCGTATTACTTTTAGGTCAATCAAGAGTATTTTACGCTATGGGAAGAGATGGATTATTGCCAAAAATGTTTAGCGACGTACATCCAAAATTCAAAACTCCATACAAAGCTAATCTTGCAATCCTTGTAATTGTTGGTGGATTTGCAGCATTTATCCCCGGAGACATCGTAGGAGATATGACCAGTATAGGAACCTTATTTGCATTTGTTTTGGTTTGCATTTCTGTAATTATTTTAAGAAAAAAAGAACCAAACATGGTTCGCGAATTCAAAACCCCATTTGTACCCTTTATACCAATACTGGGCGCTCTTGTTTGTCTGGCAATGATGTACGGATTAGGATGGATAAACTGGTTACGTTTATTAATATGGATGGGATTAGGAATCGTTGTTTATTTCTCATTTAGCCGAAAAAATAGCGTTTTAAACAATCCTCAGGAAACAAAATAATCTGCATCCCACATAAAAAAAGCCCTCTGAAACTAAAAAATTATCAGAGGGCTTTTTTTTATAAATCAAAAACGGATGTTCGTTTGGCTCTAATTAAATCTTTCAGTCGAATCCAAAAAGCAAGTGTTAAATACACTCCAAAACCTAAGCCTACCGTTACAAAAGAAATATAAATAAAAAACAGACGCACGCTTGTAACCCGCATTCCCAGTTTATCGGCAAGACGCGAAGAAACATGAAATCCGTATTTTTCGAAGAAAAATTTAAGTTTGATTATAGCTGACATTTTATCTTTTTGATATTGGGTAAAATTACAAAATTAAAGTTTCAACTTCACATTAATAATCTTGCTTTCAATTTAAAAAGGAAGAAAATAATCGATTATTAATTCAACTAACTTTATTAAATATAATCAAATGAGTCTAACAAAAATTATTTTCTATTCATTTGACATCATTAAAATCCGCTTTTCAGCGGATTTTTCTTGTCTTATCAAAAATGAGCTTATAATTCTTACTGAATTCAAATCAGAATCCATAAATAGCAGATAAAACCCAATCATATTCACTGAAAATCAATAGATTATTAATATATTTACTACAGCCATTCACAATACCTGACTCAGTGTGTTTTTCTTAAAAAAAAATAATTTATTTTTTAGATGAAAACTATTTTAAAAATAATCGAATTATTCAAGTCATTCTTACTTGATATTGGAGAACTTTCCCTATTTGCCGGTCGTTTTTTTAAAGAAGTTTTTAAAAGCCCCTCAGAATACAGAGAATTCATCCGACAATGTTTTTATATGGGAAACCGTTCTTTGCTTTTGGTTACCATTACAGGATTCATCATTGGCTTGGTTTTTACATTACAATCTAGACCTACCTTACAAGAATTTGGCGCTGTTTCCTGGATGCCATCTATGGTTAGCATTTCTATCATTCGGGAAATTGGCCCCATCATTACTGCCTTGATTTGTGCAGGACGAATAGGTTCCGGAATTGGTGCCGAACTGGGTTCCATGCGAGTGACAGAACAAATTGATGCTATGGAAGTTTCGGGAACGAATCCATTTAAATACCTGGTAGTTACCCGAATTCTAGCTACTACCTTCATGCTCCCTATTCTGGTTTTTTTTGGTGATGCCATTGCTCTTTATGGCTCTTATCTCGTGGAAAACATCAAAGGAAATGTATCTTTTCTGTTGTATTTTAATAAAGTCTTTGAAGCATTGGAATTTAGCGATTTAATTCCCGCCACAATCAAAACACTCTTTTTTGGATTTGCTATAGGATTAGTGGGCTGTTTTAAAGGTTATAACTGTAAAAAAGGCACTGCAGGTGTTGGGCTTGCAGCTAATTCTGCCGTGGTATTCACCTCCATGTTGCTGTTTATAATTGATTTTATCGCAGTATTTGTTACTAATATTTTTTACGATTTATAAAACAACTTAGAATGATGAACCTTCCAAAAACTGTCATACAAATTAAAGACTTAAAAAAAAGTTATGGCGACAATCATGTTTTGAATGGTTTCGATATGCATTTGGTTGAAGGTGAGAATTTAGTCATTATGGGTAAATCAGGTTCCGGAAAATCGGTGATGATAAAATGCCTGATTGGACTAGAAAAGCCGGACAGTGGCGTCATTATGGTGATGGAAAAAGACATTAGTACACTCGAACGTGAAGAATTGGATGAACTTCGAACAGAAGTTGGATTTCTTTTTCAAGGAAGTGCCCTTTATGATTCGATGACGGTCAGGGAAAATCTTGAATTTCCATTAAGACGCCATACCAAGAAGTTTGGCATCATAAAAGACACCACCCCATTAGTCATGGAAGCCCTCGAAAACGTAGGCTTGACACATACGCTAAACCTAATGCCGGAAGAACTTTCAGGCGGAATGAAACGGAGGATTGCCCTTGCAAGAACATTGATTCTTCAACCCAAAATTATTCTTTATGACGAACCCACAACAGGATTAGATCCCATAACGGCAAAAGAAATTATTTTGCTGATGAAATCCATCCAGAAAAAATACAACACCTCATCTATCATAATTACTCATGACGTGGACTGTGCAAGAGCCATTTCGAATAGGATGATTTTACTTGTTGACGGTGTCAATTATGCAGAAGGCACTTTTGAAGAATTAAATACTTCAAAAGACCCAAAAATACAAGCATTTTTTAAATAACATAAAAATGGAAAAAACAACATCACAAAAAATACGCCTTGGTTTATTTGTAATCATTGGATTATTGATTTTTATACTTGCCATTTATTTCATTGGCGACAAAGAAAAAATGTTTGGCAAAACCAATCACCTGAAAACCATATTCAACAACGTCAATGGTTTACAATTAGGTAACAGTGTTCGTTATTCTGGGATAAGTGTGGGAACAGTTCGGGGAATTGAAATGATAAACGACACCTCCATTCGTGTTGATATGATTATAGACAAAACCATTTTTCCCTACATAAAAAAAGATGCGGTGGCCACCATCAGTTCCGATGGACTGGTAGGCAACATGATTATTAGTATTATTCCCGGAAAGGGAAACGAATCATCAGTTGATCCGGGCGATGAGATTTCTTCCAGCAATCGGATTCGTACAGAAGACATGATGAACACTCTAAGTGTAACCAATGAAAATGCAGCTAAACTTACAGCCAATTTACTCAAAATTACCAATGAAATAATTGAAGGAAAAGGAACATTAGGCTTGTTACTCAATGACACTTTGATGTCCAAAGACCTGAGAGAAACCATGCGCTATTTGAAATCAACCACCAAGAAAACCTCTGAAACAGTAACAAAAATAGACAACCTTATAACTTCATTAGACAAAAGCGACAATACTATAGGAGTGATTAAAGATCCGGCTGTAGCCAATAAAATAAAAAACATGGTCACCAATTTAGATCAATCCACCATTGAATTAAACAAAGTAATTAGTCATCTTGATGCAACAATCCTGAATCTGAAAGAAGGAAAAGGCACGATAAACTACCTTTCGAACAATCCCGAATTAGTTCAAAAAATTGATTCCACTATGACAAACATCAATGATGCCAGTTTCAAGTTGAATCAAAATATGGAAGCCCTGAAACATAATTTCCTGTTTAGAGGATATTTCAAAAAACAAGAAAAGGAAAAAGCAAAAGCCGCTAAAAAATAGAGACCATTGAAAATAATTATTTCTTTTCAATATCATAAAAAAATATACCAATCTCATTTACTGCAACAAAGCGGCAAGGAACTCAATTGCAAAACATTTTATTTTATCTGATGATAGCTATAAAAAAACAAACCTTTAACTACTTTTCTTTAGCAATTCCATTCCAATAGCACAGTCTAAACATCTTCCGCTGACACAATACTCATTCTTTAACTGTAATAAAGATTGCGTTTCAAACGAATTAGCTGCTTTTATACCAAAAGAAGTAAATTTATCAATAACAGCATTTTTTTCAGGAGCAACTAATACCAACATTTCTATTAAATTATCAACGGATTCCTTACCCAAACTTTTAGCATAAGCAAACTGAATGGGAATAATGGTATTAATCAATAACAAATCAACAAAAGACTTAGATAGTTTTTTAACCTTTTTCGGACTTTCTTTATCAAACTGATAGTGATTTTCCCAATAAGCGGAAGTGCTTAGTTGAAACAATTCATAAATAGTTGCTACCGAAGAAACGCTGTTGATTTTCGAAAAAACATTCTGGTGGATATGATACAAATGAGCTAATTGCGAAAGTCGAATAGTGGGAAAATTATCCGGACGATGTTTAAAAAACTGAAGCTGTCCTTCTGATTTTGATTCTAACTGGTATTTGTGCAGTAAATAAAAATATCGGAATTTTAAATCTTTGAAATAAGTATCTTCTTTCTCTGAATCCAATAATGCTGCTTTTCCAAACAAAAGCGCTTCCAGATTTTCTACTTCAAAACTTTCTTTTCTTATAACTGAAAAAGGAATTGATTGGGCAATTTTCAGAAAGACTTCTCCATTAGTATTCAAACCAAAATTTTTAGACAGCATACAGAACAACACCGCTTCCCAATCATTATTTGTTTCCTCTAACAATTCATAAATTGCTTTTGACTTTCGCTCTAAACGTTCAAAAAACAAACGTTCCTGCCAATTTTTAAAAACAAAATCATCTACTTCTCTAAGTTGTTTTTCGCAAAAAATCCATGATTTTGGAGTTAACAGTCGCTGGTAATTATTTAGCACAGCCTTATCCACATAATTTTTAAGTTCCAAAACAGGAATTTCGGTATTGTTTTTTCTAAAAACATCTACATCATGCTCCCAGACTACATGAAGAATTACATTTTCATAAGCAGCATCTTTTTCATGATGATGTACATACCAGTCAGAAGATTTAAGATGGATTTCTACATTACCCGCCCATTTTTGATTTCCAATAACAATTTGGGCATTAAAAAAATCAGGACCGGCTTGTTCTAAATATTGTCCAACTCTGGTAATATTTATTGCTTCACCATTAGTTGTTTTCAAATCAAGGCCATTCCACTTTTTATACTTCCATATATAATGTAAAAAATCTTCTTTCATTATAAAAACTTATAAGTTAGCTCACTAATTTAATGAAATAACTTACATGATTTACTTTTGAAAGAAATAATTTTAGCTTTTAAGAAAAAGTTGAGCACAGGCTCTGGCATCAGATAATGCCTCGTGGTGATGCAGTTGAATATTCATTTCCCGGCAACAATCGCTGAGTTTAGTAGGTTTTATACCTTTGGCTTTATAAATTTTTACGGTACACTCCCATCGGGAAGCGATGTTCAAATCGGCATAATCCAAGCCATAATACGCCATAGATTTAGCCAAAACATTACGGTCAAAACTCTCGTTATGGGCAACAACTAATCTATTTTGTAGTCGCTTTTGAATCTCCGGAAAAACCTGTAAAAAATTTTTAGCCCTGGCTGTATCACTCGGATAAATCCCATGCACCTGTATTGTATAAGGATTATAAAGGTTATTTGGCGGCTGAATTAAAGTAACAAATTCATCAACAACAATTCCATTTTCAACCGTAACAATCCCTACTGAACAAGGATGAAAAGAGGTTGCCGTTTCAAAATCAATCGCGGTGAAAGTCATATTGAATTAATTAAAGAAATTCCAGATCAAACCAAAACGAATGGTCATATCACGATACGGATTATTGGGAGCTGAGTAATAATTATTTCCGGTATAAGCCGCATTAAAGTGTTCGGCTTTTAGATAGATTCTGGTGCGTTGAATTTTTGCATTAATAAAGAAATCCAGATTGGGATAGTTTCCTATTTCTTTTTGCTGTTGAACAAAAAACTCGCCGATTACAGGATTGTAATCATTGGCAAAATAATTCGTAAAATAATTCAAAGTAATACCTGTTTGAAGAAACAAAGCTTTCTGAAAGAAATAATTGCTGTAGTAAATAGTATTTCTGGTCACTAAATCCGGAACATTTAAAACGGCTTCACTTTGATCTACTTTTTGATACAAAATGGTATTATTCAAAGCAAATTTTCCAAAAGTAAGCTCTTTGCTCAATTTTAAAGAAAGGTACTTAATAGTTCCTCCAAATTGATTTGGCGTTACAATTTGTTGGGTGGCATCGGTTGCAGTATTTTTAAAGTACAAATGATCTGTCAAAGCCGACAATTGCAGTGTAGCTTCGAGCCAGGGTGTTACGGCACTTCCGCTAAGCACATTAATCTTTTCATTTTTAAAATTATTCGACCAATTGTAACTTACATAATTACTTTGGTACAAATTATAATTATCATTAGGCAATTTACTTAGATTCTGGTATCCAAAAACAAACTGAAAATCATCGTTCAAATCATAATTCAACTTTGCATCTAAATTAAATAAAGACTGCTTTGTGATTGATCTTGACAGCAAAAATCTTCCGTGCCATTTGTTTTTCCAATATTCGTATTGACCGCCTACACTATTTATATTTCTGGATAAAGTAGAAGAAATAGTATCTGTATCTTTAATCAAAATTCGATTGTAATAAAAATTACTGCGGAAATCATCTATAAAAAACTGAAATTTTCCCAGCAAATTATTCTCATACACTACAGCTGCTTTATTGTACATTTTATTGTAATGCGTTTGATCCTTTAAATTTGAAGTCACAATAGCATCTCCAAATCGTTTTACTGACTGTGTTCCCACCGCCGAAAGCAATGTGGGTTGGTAGTATTCGAAAAATTTATTCTCATAATTCAACTGATGCGTGACATATAAATTATTATCACCCTTGGTTGGGTTGATTCTAAAACTATGATCGGCAAAAATGCGTTTGGCTTTCAAAAAAGACTCTGCATCAGTCAAATATACCTGCAAACGCTGTCTGTTTTGAAAATCAGGATCTTCACTTTCAAAATCTTCGATGGTTGTAATCCCGCCATTTTCCTCATTTAAAGCATCCTGACCTGTAAAATGGGCGTTCAAATAATAACGTTTACTGGTATTATTATAACTCGCCGTAAACCTAAAACTGCCTATACTGGTTAAGTGATTAATGTATTTCCCTTCTGAACGCAATCCTTTGTAAGCAATGGATAAATTCAAATTTGGCGAAAGATTCAGCGTAAAATAAGAATCAACCGAATGTCCTCTTCCTAAAGTTGATTTAAAAAACAATTCGGTTACAGGAGTCGCCACCGAGCCATATCGAATTTGATTGGCTTCTAAAAAATTAAAATGTTTGGCCTTAAAACCAAATTCCGGATATGGCGAATTTTCACCTAAATTATAATAAAGCGTATTATAAGCCTGTCCTTCATTTGGGAAAGCCAATAATCCAAAAAGATCTCTTCGAAGATAATTATGACTGTATTCTCTTTGAATAGTAAGCGAAGTGTCTAAATAAGTGGTATCTCTTTCCAGTGTAATAAATCGATACATATCGATGGAAGCTACTTTGGCAGTATCTTTTTCTTTTCCTCCTTTTAGACGGTCAGAAAAACTTTGCTTAGGAGATTCGTTCTCTCTTGAATCTTTCTTCAAATTTTTATTTTGAGAAAACAGTATTGTTGGCAGTACTAAAAAATATAAATAAAAGAGAATTCTCATCCGAAACAGTTATATAATTGGGCTTTTATTTTAAAACTAATAACGAAGCAAAGGTAAACGATAAAACCGTATAAAAAAACAACTTAATTATGACTTAGTTATAAGTAAACGTTAGAATAACGAACAATTATCTTAAAATTTTTATAATCTTTGCCACTCCAAAACTTTTCGATATGCTTACTGCTAAATTTTCTCAACTCATTCTTGAAGCCGGAACCGATGAAGCCGGTCGTGGCTGTCTTGCCGGACCTGTTACTGCCGCTGCAGTAATCCTCCCATTGGATTTTGAAAACAGCATTCTGAATGACAGTAAACAATTATCTGAAAAAGTTCGGAAAAAACTAAAACCGATTATCGAAGAACAGGCGCTTACTTTTGCTGTAACGCATTTATTCCCAAACGAAATTGACGAAATCAATATCCTAAACGCTTCAATGAAAGGCATGCAGGAATCGGTATTGAAATTAAATCCATCACCCGAATTTATTATTGTTGACGGCAACAGAGCTATGAATGCCAAACTGGGCTTAAAGAATAATTTTGGAAAACGATTTACTACTGAAGAAATCAATTTATTAAAATCAATCCCGAATCAGAGTATTGTAAAAGGAGATTCTAAATATTTAAGTATTGCTGCGGCTTCAGTTCTGGCCAAAACCTATCGCGATGAATATATGGATAAAATCCACGAAGAATTTCCAATGTACAACTGGAAAAAAAACAAAGGCTATCCAACCAAAGAACATCGCGAAGCCATTGAAAAATACGGTCCAACTAAATACCACCGAATGAGTTTTAGATTGTTGCCGGAACAGCTGAGTTTAGATTTATGATTGTAGATTAACGTTCCGATAGCTATCGGAATTGATTGCTAATTTTTAAACCATATAAGTCACATAAGTTCATTTATATTTAACCGCAAAGCACACAAAGAAGGCGCAAAGTTCGCAAAGATTTACCCATAAAGAAGTTTTAGAAAAAAATCTGCTAAAATCTGTTAAATCTGCGTGCCAATATTTTTATAGCAGAGAAAAATCAGTGACAATCTGTTACATCAGTGTCATCCGTGTGCCATCTCAATTTAATCAGTCACAAATTCAGCTTCAAACAACTGAGTAAAATGCTTCAGAATTTTTGCTTTTACTTCTTCTTCATCGACTTTTTCAACACCTAATTCCACATTTAAAGTAGTCACCGCTTTTCCGCGAATACCACAAGGAATAATATTATCAAAATAACCCAAATCGGCATTGACATTTAATGCAAAACCGTGCATGGTAACCCAGCGCGAAGCACGAACTCCCATAGCACAAATTTTTCGGGCAAATGGCGTTCCTACACCCAGCCAGACTCCGGTTTCACCATCACTTCTACCCGATTCAACTCCGTATTCAGCCAAGGTTAAAATTATCGCTTCTTCCAGAAAACGCAGGTATTTATGAATATCTGTAAAGAAATTTTCTAAGTCCAAAATAGGATAACCTACAATTTGTCCCGGTCCGTGATAGGTGATATCGCCGCCACGATTGATTTTGTAGAAAGTAGCGCCTTTGGCTTCCAACTGTTTCTCAGAAAGCAATAAGTTTTCAAAATCGCCGCTTTTTCCCAAGGTATAAACATGCGGATGCTCCACAAAAAGAAAATAATTAGGCGTTGGCAGATTGGTTTCTTCTCTCCTGTTTTGGATTTTCAAATCGACAATTCCTTTAAACAAAGCTTCCTGAAATTCCCAGGTTGTTTTATAATCTTTGCGTCCTAAGTCCTGAAGTTGGATTGTTTTATTCATTAGTCATTGCGAGGGGTTGCGAGGCACGAAGCAAAGCAATCTTATTTCGTTCTTTTATTTGTGAACTGCAAAAATACAATTAATTATTTTCTTTTGCCACGAAGTCACAAAGTCGAAAAGATTGTTATTTATTGTACTTAATCTATTGAATTAGCTACCCAAAAGTCCGTTTAAGTATTTTATTAAAAAATATTATTTTCTTTTTTGCTTGATCAAAAAAGAAACAAAAAAATCAAGTCTTGCGCTTCCTCGTCGGTCAAATTAGTTTTCGAATGCTAAAAGAAAAGAACTCGTCCCGAAAGCTTTCGGGACTTAAACAGCTTTTCTTTTTACGCATTCTTCAAACATTTGACACTCGACTGCGGAAGCTAAGGACGTTTGAATCTCGTAAATAACAAGAATTGATTATTCAAAAACCACATTCAAATTCAGCTTCTCCGGGTTTTCGGAATAGTCCGTAAAAGGATATTCCACCGTAATGGTTTTTCTGTCGGCACTAAATAAGGCATCAGGATTGGAAACCGATTTTACCGCTTTTGGAAAATGGTATTTCAAAGTATATTTGGACGAAGCAAAAATCATCTTTGCCATTCCGGTTGAATCGTTTGCAATCTTTGAAAGCGCCTCTTTAGAAACGATTGCTTTGCGTGTAAACTGCTTTCCATCATAGCTAAAAGTCAATTTAGAATTATCATTCCCAATACCACTTAACATCGCAGCAGGATTGCTATTCTTATCTGATTTTCCCTTTAAATCTTTCATAGCCGACATACTTTCCATCAAGCTTCCTAATTCGTTGACACTTTTAAAAGGCGTATTCATCGAAAACAATAATTGTTGGGCTTCAGGATTCATTTTAATATTCATTACAAAGTTTTCCAACTTTTTAATCATAGCCTGTTGCTCCGGAGACAACTTAGCAATGCTGTCTTTTTTGGCTTCAAAAATTTCTTTGAATGAAAAAGTGGAATCTATTGCTTTAGCGTTATTTTTCATACCCAATTCATTTCCTAATTTATCACCAGCCATCGCCAGCAAACCTGCCCCATCCATTTCTAATGAAAACTTCCCTGTTCCGTCAGGTTGTACATCGATGTTTTCGGTGAAGTTGCAACTTGTTAAAGTTACTAACAAGATTAAAAAGCTAAGTAATTTGTATAATTTTGTCATGGTTTTGTTTTTTCCAAATGTAATAAGTCTTCTTTTAAATTTTACCATCCATGAACTTATATTAAATATTTAAATTTGTTTAATATATTATTTTAAATAAAATCTAAAAAAGCCAATATAAATATGCGGGAGAACGACCAAATGTTTCAAGATTTCGAAAAAGTCAACGACTTCCAAAAAGAAGTAATTAATCCTGTTTTACCCAACGCTAAATTTGCTTCAAGTCTAATGATTACCACTCCTGGAGAAGCCGCTAAAAATTTTAAAGGTGATTTATCCCCTATCAAATTATTTGAAAACAGCCCTTACGAATACAAAGGCAATAATAAATTCACACACTTTACTTCTCTATTTGGCTTAAAAGCTATTTTAGAATCAGGATTTCTAAGAATGTCTGAATTTGGAAATCTTATAGACAACAATGAACTCCTCTTTGCTACTTCGGTATTTGAAGATAATAATATATTATTTAAAATTACCGAAGATAAAATTAAAGCACTAAAAGAAAATGTTTTTTGCTTATCCTTATGTGAGTCAAAAGATAAAACACATAAAAACAATTTCATGTGGGAAGTATACGGCGATAAAGGCAAAGGAGTAATTATAGAAATTGAATTCACAAAAAACAATCCTGATTTTTTTCTGTTAGGATCTGTTTTGTATGGAAATAAAAAATTAAAACCAATCAGAGAAATCAAAAGATTAACTGAAGAATTTGCTTCTAAAAACGATAATTTTATCCCAAACAACTTTCCTGAATTTCTCCTTGAATTACAAGCTTTTCACAAATCAAAAAAATACAATCATGAAAATGAAGTTCGATTATTAATGAAAGAGAATAAGCAACAATATGATGAACACAAACTTGAAACGATTTACAAAGACTTCAATTCAAACCAAGAAGTAAAATATTTTAATAAATTATTTTTAAAAGGAAAACATCCTTATTTAAAAGATTATGAATCACAAAATTCAATAAAAATATTAGATGAATTTCCCCAAATTGAAATTAGAAGAGTAATCCTTGGATATAATATTTCAGTTGAAAACAAAGTAAATATTACCGATTTATTACAAAAAATAAAACATGATAATGATTACGATTTTGAAATTTGGCAAATTAATAATGATAAGGAAATATTCGCTATGAGATAAAATTCAATCTATGAAAACGAAACTTTTTAAAATAGCCCTGATGGAAACGGCATCCTTTTAAGCCGGGGTTCGGCTTAAAAGATAGAGTGTACAGCAGGACAAATCGTGATAAAAAACGGCAATTTTCTGCTCCTAAAAATTCTAAAAATCTGCATTCTAAAGTCTGCATTCTTTTTTTTATCTTTGCGGTCTTAAAAATCAGACTATAATGGCATTATCAGAACAAGAAATCATCCGAAGAGAAAAACTTCAATCTTTACGCAACTTAGGAATCAATCCTTATCCTGCTAATCTTTTTCCTGTAAATTATACTTCAATGCAAATAAAGGAAACTTTTGAAGAAGGTAAGAAGGTGATTGTTGCGGGGCGTTTGATGAGTGTGAGAGATCAGGGAAAAGCTTGTTTTGCCGAATTGCAGGATAGCGAAGGACGTATTCAATTGTACGTGAACCGTGATGTTTTGTGTGAAGGTGACGATAAAACTTTATACAATCAGGTTTTCAAAAAACTAACCGATTTAGGGGATTATATTGGAATTGAAGGAGAATTGTTTACTACACAAGTAGGTGCGAAATGTATTCGCGTAAGCGGTTTTACTTTTCTAAGCAAAACCTTACGTCCGCTTCCATTACCAAAAGTAGATGAAGACGGAAAAGTTTTTGACGCTTTCAACGATGCCGAATTGCGTTACCGTATGCGTTATGTAGATTTAACGGTAAATCCACAGGTAAAAGAAACCTTTATCAAAAGAACCAAATTATTCAACGCCATGCGTGGTTTCTTTAATGATGCGGGATACCTTGAAGTAGAAACTCCGGTTTTACAATCCATTCCCGGTGGAGCTGCGGCGCGTCCGTTTATTACTCACCACAACTCATTGGATATTCCGTTATACATGCGTATTGCGAATGAGTTGTACCTAAAAAGATTAATCGTTGGTGGATTTGACGGTGTTTATGAGTTTTCGAAAAACTTCCGTAACGAAGGAATGGACAGAACGCACAACCCGGAATTTACTGCCATGGAAATATATGTAGCCTACAAGGACTACAACTGGATGATGGATTTCACCGAGCGTTTATTAGAGCATTGTGCTGTTGCGGTAAACGGAACAAGTGATGTTACTTTTGGTGACCACAACATCAGTTTCAAAGCACCTTTTGCCCGTGTAACGATGACGGATTCCATCAAACACTTTACAGGTTTTGATATTTCAGGAAAAAGCGAAGCTGAATTATATGAAGCTGCTAAAGGCATGGGAATTGAAGTGGATGAAACCATGGGTAAAGGAAAACTGATTGATGAAATTTTTGGAGCGAAATGCGAAGGAAATTATATTCAGCCAACATTCATTACCGATTATCCAAAAGAAATGTCGCCGCTTTGTAAAGAGCACCGTGACAATCCGGAATTGACAGAGCGTTTCGAATTAATGGTTTGCGGTAAAGAAGTTGCGAATGCGTATTCGGAATTGAACGACCCTATTGATCAAAGAGAACGTTTTGAAGACCAAATGCGTTTGGCTGCAAAAGGAGATGATGAAGCGAATGGAATTATTGATGAGGATTTCTTAAGAGCTTTAGAATACGGAATGCCTCCAACATCAGGATTAGGAATTGGAATGGACCGTTTGATGATGTTCCTGACTAATAATGCTTCTATTCAGGAAGTATTACTGTTCCCGCAAATGAGACCTGAGAAAAAACAAACTATTGAACTGTCTGACGAGGAAAAAGTAATTGTTACTTTATTAAAAGGAAACGAAAATAAAATGGATTTATCTCAACTTAAATCTACAGCTGGTTTAAGCGGAAAAAAATGGGATGCTTCCATGAAAAACTTATCCAAACACGGTTTGACTAAAGTAGCTGTTGATGGCGAAAGTAAAGTGGTGGAATTAGTGGGGTAAATTTCAAAATTCCAATTTTATCCCGAAGCTTCGGGACAAATTCCAAACTGGATTAAATAATATAAAAAAGGAACTTCATCAAGGAGTTCCTTTTTTTATTTGAATAAAAAACAGACTAATTTTATCAAACTACATTGAGTATATAAATCGGCATAAAACATCAATTGAGCAGAACTATTGCTTAAAGTTTCTTTTAAAACAGCAAACCAAGTATATTTACATAAATAAAAAACTGGAAAAGCATGCACATCAAAACATTAATACTGATTATAATTAATAGTTTAATCGCATTGGTAATTGCTTTATTATCTTTTTCTTCATACAAACAGTTTTCGAACGTTTTAAACGATCGTATTTTACTGCAATTAAATTCGATTAAAACACTCAAGCAAAACCAAATTGAACATTTATTAAAATCAGAATGGGAGCGTTTTGAAACTTCCGGAACGTACAGCCAAAATATTGACACTACTGTTATGAAGCTTCCGGACAGTATTAAAAACAGTACCGGAATTTATGATTTGACACCTTATCATGTTGCTAAAAAAACAACAATAGGTTTTATCTCTAATTCGAAAAGGGGTACCCAAATTAAAATTTTGGATTACAACAAAATCAAAAAAATTCTCCTTGAACGTACCGGAATGGGCGACAGTGGAGAATCTTATCTTGTGGGAGAAGATTACCGGATGCGTTCGCAGTCGCGTTTTTATCCCAATAAAATCCCTTACTCCTTATTTGCTAAAACAGAAGGCGTGAGCAAAGCTTTTAAGGAAATAAATGGCAGAGGTGTCTTTAAGGACTACAGAGGAATTAATGTATATAGTGTGTACAGCCTTATTGCAGTTCGAAATTTAAAGCTGGTTATTCTGTCTGAAATGGATGTTGAAGAAGTTACTATCCCTTTAAAAGAATTAAAAGAAAGACTTGTAGGCCTAACTATTGCTATTTTTTTACTGGCTGTTATGCTTTCTCTTTTTCTGACACGAATTATTACCAACCCAATTAAAAATATGCAAAAAAGTCTCAAAATCATGGCGGAAGGAGACTATAACCAAACCAATGAATTTATAAAAAACTCCAGTGAAATAAAGGAAATGTTTGATGCTTTGGCCAATTTAAAAGCTTCTTTGCAGGGTGCCGTAAAATTCTCTGATGACATTGGAAAAATGAATCTGAATACCGATTTTAAACCTAAAAGTCCGAATGATTTGCTGGGAAAAAGTCTTCTGGCAATGAGAGATAAGCTAATAGAATTTAGAAATAATGAAGAAAATACCCGAATACTATCCAAACGCATGTTAGTAAACGGTATGGAAAATGAAAGACGCCGACTTTCGCGGGAACTCCATGACGGTATTGGTCCGTATTTAACTTCTTTGAAACACTATATCGAAAACAGAGTGGAAAATGAAGTAAAAAAAACAGAAATGAAAAAAATAGTAGATGATACTATTTCTGAAATCAGACTGATGTCCAATGCTTTAATGCCTGCTTCCATAGATGATTTTGGAATTGGAGTTACCTTAACCAACTTCATTGAAAACCTGAAAAAATCGACAACGGTAACTATTGAATATGAAGATTTAACGCGGCAGGAAAGTTCTAATATTACTAATCAACAGGCTATTCATCTTTTTAGAATTTGCCAGGAGTTAATTAATAATTCGTTAAAACATGCTAATGCCAAAAACATCCGAATTACACTTTCCGAATTTGATGATTTTATTTCTCTCTATTATTTTGATGATGGCATTGGGTTTGACATCAATACTGTTAAATTAGGACTCGGAATTAGTAACATCAAAGAAAGGGTAGAAATTTGCAATGGTACCATTACTATCAATGCAACTCCCGGAAATACAAACTTTGAAATTGAATTACCCGTAGAATTATGAACGAAATTAAATTAATAATAGCTGATGACCATGAGCTTTTTAGAAACGGACTTGCTGAGCTGTTAAGAAAGCATGACGACATCAAAATTGTCAAAAGCGTTGCTGATGGTTTGGAATTGATGGAACTTGTAAATACTCAATTTGAGGCGGATATTGTATTGCTGGACATTACTATGCCTAATATGGATGGTTTTGGGGTTTTAAAAGAATTAAAAGCCTTAAATTCTGAAATAAAACCCATTGTAATTTCTATGCACGATGATGGTAATTACATCGCAAAATGTGCTAAAATGGGTGCTTACGGCTACCTGTTAAAAAACACAGATGAATCGGAATTAATCCTTGCAATACGAAGCGTTGCTAACGGAAAAAAATATTTCAGTGCTGAAATTTCGGAAAAAATGATCAACTTCATGTCTGAACAAAGTATCAGTGAGAATATTTTATCCAATAAAGAAACCGAAGTTTTAGCATTAATTGCCAAAGGATTAACCACAAAAGAAATTGCCACAAAACTATTTGTGAGTTCCCGCACCATAGAAACCCATCGCGCTAATATTTTGAAAAAATTAGAGGTAAAAAATACCGCCGAACTCATTAAAAAAGCAGCAAAAAAGAATTTAATTTAAACGCATTAAAAACAACAATATCCGTATAAATACGGATGCAAATTGAGTAAATTCACAGAATCCTAAAAGCCTGTTACTGAATGTAAATTTGTAAAAAAACATTAAAAGTAATAGTCATGAAAAAAATAGCATTAATTTTAGGATTCTTAGTAATATCTTTCAACGCAATGGCACAAGAAGAAAACAATGTAAAACAAAGTGATTTAAAAGGTCCTGCGTATAAAAATTTTAAATCCTGGATGCACAAAGCTGTGCCAACTAAAGTATATTCCGAAAGCAATAAAGTGTCACTTCAGGGACCGGCATACAAAAACCAACAAACCTGGAAAAACACTCCAAAAGAAAATCTGGTTTTAGTACAAACAACTGGTAGTGAAAAACAAAAGTTAACCGGACCGGCGTATAAAAACCATGGCCCTTGGAATAACACTTCAAAACAAGAGCTGGTTGCAGTTGAAACAGTTGGTACGGAAAAATAAGACACTATCCCAAAAAGTGTGTAAGTTGAAAAATTAAGGCTCCGGTTTTTATAATCGGAGCCTTTTCTTATAAAGAAGAATAAATAAGTCTAAAAACGATAACAAAAAAAGGATTAACTTTTATAATTAAGTTAATCCTTTTTTCCCTGACAATTAAAATCAGTGATACCAACGTACCTATTTTTTTGTATGAGTTCCATTTCCTGTTGGCAAATAATAGAGCCAGCTAAAACCTATCAAAAATAAAATTAAAGAGGCTACAAAAGCAGGAATAAGAATCTCTTTGTTATTATCTAAAGCATTATTTAGTGACGCATACAACAACCAGATTTGGATACTCACATTAAGTATTAATATAAAAATTAACGACGAAAGAATGGCGTTTAATTTATTAGGATTAGACTGGTTTTGACTTCTTCTAAAATTACTCATACTGATTTATTTTAATGATTTATCCTAGTTTCGCTTCCTGAATTGGAGTTGCTGCTTTTACATATACCTCATTTCCTTTAAAAAACACATCCAAACTTGGTAAGGCTCTTGGCGGCGGTCCTGCCAAAACATCTCCTGTTTTTGCATCAAATGATCCTTCGTGACAAGGACAATGGATTATTCCGGTTCCTGGCTTGTAAAAAACAGAACAGGAAAGGTGGGTACATTTCTGCTCGTAAGCTTTAAACTCGCCCGTTTCCAGATGAATCAAAATATAAGGAATAGTACTGCCTTCGATTACAAAAGCGCGGGTTCCTCCTAATGGTACTTCCTCTTTTTTACATACAAAATGCTCACCTTCTACTTCTTCTTTGGGATACATATAAGCCTTAGCGGCAACTAAACCACTACCTACCATCAACCCTCCGGAAACTAAAGTCAAAAACTTTGCAAAATCACGACGACTTACATTAGTTGCCTGCTGTTTTTCAATCGGAAAATCCTTTTTCCAATTTTTATTTAAATTATCTTCTTTAGACATGTGTGTATTCTTTAATATATTATCAGTTCGGTACTTCCTTTAGGCATCATAATATTGACCTTCGTATTCACTATTTCTTTTCCAAATACAAAACTATTTACCGGAGTACTATTAGGACGCATTTCCTGAATTTCGTCTTTTGTACCATAGAATAAAGCCCCACTCGGACAAACTGTTGCGCACATTGGTTTTTTCCCCACACTGGTTCTGTCGTAACACATCGTGCATTTCATCATCAAATCGTAATTTTCCTCTTTCTTTGGCACTCCAAAAGGACAAGCCATCACACAATTAGAACATCCAATACATCTTTCGGTATTAGCCGTGTGAACAATTCCGAATTCGTCTTTTGAAATTGCATCGGCCGGACAAACATTAGCACATACGGGATCATCACAGTGCATACACACCTGTACCGTTGTTTGAACTGTTGTTGCACGATCTACATAATTAACATGTATCATCGATTCCTGACCGTTAGTTTCGCATTCTGCACAAGCCAATTCGCAAGCTTTACAGCCAATGCAACGTTGCATATCTACAAAAAACTCTTCATTTTTATTAAAACTAGTATAGTTCATTTTATATCAATTCTTTATAGATTAAATACTCGCATAAGCCGTCGATTCACTTGAAGGCGGAGCAATTTCATTAAGTGGTTCCAAATGACAGGCACAAACTTTAAATTCAGGTATTTTAGAAATTGGATCTAATGTTCCCGGTGTCAGTTGGTTCGCTGATTTTTTTCCGGACCAGTGGTACGGAATAAAAACAGTATCTTCCCTGATAGTTTCCACAATATTAGCCGGAAAAATTCCTTCACCTCTTCGGGTAGAAACACGAATTAATTCCCTTTGTTTAATACCATATTGTTTAGCCAAATTAGGATGAATTTCCAATAATGGCTCAGGATACTGATCTACTAATTTTCCAATTCTACGAGTTTGTGTCCCACTTAAATATTGAGAAACCACACGTCCTGTTGTCAAAATCACTGGAAAATCAACACAGGTTACTTCACCCGGAAGTTTATAAGGCGCCGGATTAAAATGGGCTTTCCCATCAGGCGTTTTAAACTTTCTGTCTTCCCATAAACGAGGCGTTCCAGGATGACCTATTTCTGGACAAGGCCAAAAAACACCCATTTCATCCTCAATTTTTTTATATGTGATTCCGTAATAATCAGCTGTTCCTCCTTTGGATGCTACACGCAATTCATTAAAAATAGCTTCACTATTTTCATAAGTAAATTTATCTTTAACTCCCAAACGCCTGGCTAATTCCAGAATAATATCCGTATCGGTATGAGCATTCCCGGGAGGTGTTACAGCTCGACGAATACGAATCACACGCCCTTCGGCTGAGGTAGTTGTTCCCTCTTCTTCTTCTTGCAAGGAACCTGCTAAAACAACATCGGCATGGCGAGCGGTTTCGTTTAAGAAAAAGTCAATACAAACGTAGTATTCCAATTTTTCCAAAGCCTCACGCACATAATTACTGTTAGGTAAAGAAACCAACGGATTGAAACAAATAGACAATAATCCTTTAATTTCTCCTCTGTGAATAGCTTCGATAATTTCATAAGCCGATAAACCTTTTCCGGGTAAATCTTTCTCATCTATTCCCCAAACCTCCGAAATATATTTACGGTGTTCCGGGTTTTCAATGTCTCTGTTCCCTGGTAACTGATCACATTTATGTCCGTGTTCTCTACCTCCCTGACCGTTTCCTTGTCCGGTAATAGTTGCATAACCGCAATAAGGTTTTCCAATTCTACCTGTTGCCAAAACCAAATTAATACAGCCCAAAACGTTATCTACACCTTTAGAATGATGCTCAATTCCACGGGCATGAAGTAAGAAACTCGTTTTCGCTTTACCCCATAACTCAGCGGCAGCTTTAATTTTTTCTTTCTTAATTCCGGTAACTTCTTCAGCCCATTCTAATGTATTATCTTTTACAGCATCTAAAGTTTCCTGAAATCCTGAAGTATGATTGTCAATAAAATCATGATCCAGCATATCATGATCAGCCAAATATTTCAACATCGCACCATACAAAGCCGAATCCGTCCCCGGACGCACATCCAAGTGAAGATCGGCTGTTCTGGCCAATGGAATCATCCTTGGATCTATCACTATTATTTTTGCTCCTCGGTCTCTGGCTTTCCAAATCCAATGGGTCAATGTAGGGAAGGTTTCGCTGATATTAGCTCCGGCCACAATAATCACTTCAGCATATTCTAAATCCGAATAATTATTAGAACCTCTGTCTAAACCAAATGCTTTTTTGTTTCCTGCTCCTGCACTTACCATACACAAACGTCCATTGTAATCCAGGTTTTTGGTTTTTAATGCCACACGAGCAAATTTCCCCACCAAATAACTTTTTTCATTGGTTAATGAAACTCCCGAAAGCATCGAAAAAGCATCGTTACCATATTTTTCCTGAATTCTTTTGATTTCCGAAACCGTTTTGGTCAATGCTTCATCCCAAGAAGTAGGTACAAATCCCTGTCCCGGAACGCTTTTAAGCGGAGACATCAATCGGTCGGGATGGTTATTTTGCAAATAGCGTTGCACTCCTTTTGGACAAAGACGCCCTTCGTTGAAAGGAAATTCCATCCAGGGTTCAAAACCTACAACCTTATTTTCTTTTACAGATAATTGAATTCCACATTGCATTCCGCAAAAACAACAATGTGTTTTGACCAACTCATCTGGTTCATCTCTTCCTTCATAGCCTTCCTTTGGACTATAATTTTTATGTGGTCCAAATTGTGCAATAATATGCTCTTCTGAAACAGGTAATTTTGCCATGTTTATATACTTTTATCTTTAAATTATCCAAATAAATTCCCGCCTGTCTGTCTTGCTCTCAAGTGTGCTTGAGCCAATCGGGATCTTTTTCCTTCAGGACTCAAATCCAAATGTGAACCTCCGTCTTCCATTGAAAAGTCAAAACCTAATTGTTTAGTTACTAGTTTCAAATCATCAATATGCAATTTGGTAGCAAATTCTTCACCTGTATGTGGACAAACTGCCATTCCTTTTCTTCTTCCTTCCTTATTATATATGTGTGCCCCAATTTGCGCCGGACGCTGAATGATATGAAAGAATTTTCCAAACGGAATCCAAATCAAAAACATAATTACCGTAACCGCATGCAATACCGCTAAAAAGTCGAAAGCAAAACCTTTCATGAATTGGTACGAATAAGTCAATCCCAATCCAGTAACCGAAATAGCAATCAATAAAATCAACGGTAACAAATCGCCTTCAAAAGTTTGAGTTGCAATCAATCCCGGATTAGTCAATCGTCTTCTTAAATAATAAACAGAACCAAAAATCACCAAATAAGATGACCAGTTTAATGCATGAAATGTCAGGAATGCCATGATAGAATCCAGTTCAAAATCCATTACTTTGAAACCAAAGAAATGTGCTTCGTAAACCGAAATCGAATTAGGAGCCATTGTAAAGTGAATCCATCCAAACGTAAGCGGAATGGTGATTAAAAAAGCAGATGTACAGCCTATAGCAATCATAAAATGCGCCACCCAACGGTATTTTCCCCTTGGATAAATAAATTTCTGAAAGGCAATATTTTCAATCGATTCCTTAGAAGCAAACCAAAAATGAGAAAACACTTTTCCTGTAAATAAAAAGGTAATTCCTCTTTTGAAATAAATCCAGGTGGGTGGTCTTTGCAACCATACCGTATAACGGTAAACAATTCCAAAGAAAGCAAATACAGTCCCAAATAAATAGGTAATTAAAGCTGCATCAAAATTTTGCAATTCTCTGGAACCATAAAACACTAACACAATCATAAATACCGAAAGTAGTGTGGCAATGAGCAATGCTTTTACATTATATGTTCTGTTTTTCATCTTAATTTATAGTATTAGACGCTTACAATTACAAATCTGTTTTTAAATCTATTTTATCCAAAAATCCAAAGGCTTTTCTTCGGGAGTAAAATTAAACAAAAGAAAAACTAAGTGAAACTACTTAAGTAGTTTTCTAAAGTACAAAAACACTTAAATATGTTATAATTCACGTATAAATCACTAATTTACAACAACAAATCCCATCAATTGTCATCAAACCATGAATTTTCGATATAAAATTGTAAAAAACGGACTGCTTTATTGAATATAAGCTTAGTTCAATGAATGTTCAAATTAAGTAGTACTTCATTTAACTTGGTCTTTCACATCCTTTTCGATTATAAAACCACCAATTTATAACAGTAGCTAATATTGTAAAAACAATCAAACCAATAAAGAATTGAGTCACAGTTCCATTGGCAGAAATGTTATTTCCAATTAATTTTGAAAAAATGAAAGGACCAAAAGCTGCAATGGCTGCCGTCCAACCAATAACACCTGCTGCCTGTCTTTGATTTTCTGAAAAGATAATTGGAAACTGTCTAAAAGTACCCGCATTTCCAATACCTGTAAAAAAGAACATTGCTAAAATTACTCCAACAAATAACGGAAACTGATCCATACTGGTAGGAGATACTAATCCCTGAGTAATTAAAATAACAGCTCCTGCTAAAATCCCAATACCTGTAATAGTTGTCAAGATGGCTCCTCCTACTTTATCTGCAATAAATCCAAAAGCTATTCTGCTGGCAGAACCAATAAGCGGACCATAAAAAGCATACACTAACGGATCCGGAGCATTTGGAAAATCACCATATAAAAATTTTATCATCAAAGGAAAAGCTGCCGATAATCCTGCAAACGTTCCAAAAGTCATTAGATAAGTAATTGTACAATACCAGGTATGTTTGTTTTTAAAAATATCCATCTGCTCTTTTACCGAAGCCTTCATCGGGATACTTTTTAAAAAAAACCAACTCATAAACGCCAAAACCAAGAGAAAACCAATATACCAAAATGCAGCAGATTGAATATAGATACTCCTTTTATTTACCGCCTCATTTTGAGGGCTTATTTTGTTTAATATTTTTTCAGCTAATTTAGGATTGGCATTAGCTATGGCTTTAGATTTTACTTCCAAAGGCAAAGCTGTAAAAACTACTGTATTATCTGCTGATTTTACGGCAGTTGTTACTGAATCTAAAACCGGTTTCTTTACAGTAGCCAAAATTTTATTTTGCGTTTTGACGTCCAAAGCAGCAAAAACTTCTTTTTGCTTTTCAATTGTTGAGTCTGTTAAAACATTTTGTGTTTCTTTAGCATCGATACTTGTAAATACCGAAGTGGTCCCGTAAATACTAACACTCAAAATAATCGGAGTAATAAACTGAGCTAAAGAAACCCCAAAATTCCCAATACCGGCTTGGATTCCCAACGCTGTTCCTTTTAATCTTTTTGGAAAAAACAGACTTGTACTAGGCATAAAAGATGAAAAATCTCCGCCACCAAAACCAGTGGTAATAGCCAAAAGAACAAATACCCAAAATGGAGTAGTCGTATCCATCACTGCAAACCCGATTCCAATTGCTGGAATTAATTTGAGTAAAGTTGCCACAGTCACTACATGCCTTGTACCGAAAATAGGCAGAATAAAGGTGTGTATAATTCGTAAAAAACCCGCAGCTAATCCCGGAATAGCGACCAACCAAAAAAGCTGATCTTTAGAAAATGAAAAACCAAGTCCGGGAAGTTTCACCGCAATGACACTCATCATAAACCAGGAAGCAAATGATAAGATTAATGAAAGAGTGGTTACTGTTAATGTTTTCCAGGCAATTTTGCTACCTGTTGCTGCCCAGAATGCTTCATCCTCAGGCTCCCACTTGGTCAACCATGTAGTACTTTGATTGGTTTGGGTTTCATTAGATACATTTTCAGGCTCTGATCCTATTTTTTTTAAGTAAGTATCCATAATATTATTTTTTAAAATTATTATATTTTATTGGTTGCGCTCAATTCCTTTTGTAAACTGAGGCATCTTTTCTCTCATAATATTAATAATGGTTCGGTGCATCCATAATAAACAGCCCACAGAAATCAGGAAGATAAATATCCAGGAACTCGTCCATAAACCCGTTGCATTCAATAAGTATCCAAATAATATTGGCCCTATAAATCCGCCTAAACCGCCTATTAATCCCACCATTCCACCTACAACTCCCACCTCATTAGGGAAATATTCAGGTATGTGTTTAAAAACAGCTGCTTTACCAATTCCCCAGGAAATCCCGATTAAAACTACCAGTACAAGATAAATCCACATATTGGCATTAAACTTTATTTGGGTGATTCCTTCTGCCAACAGTTCTTTCTTTTTGACTTCCTGATTTTGTTTGACTACGATTTCCTGCCATGAATTTCGAACAGGCAAAATATCAGAATCAGATGAACTAATGGTTGATTTTGCATTAACATTATAGGTTCTTTCTCCTACTTTAATTTCAGAAGCTGATATTTGATTAACCACTCCATTATTTGTGGCTAAAACTCCGGGACCTGATGTAAAAACTTCCATTTTAGGAAACATCAATAAAAAACTAATTGCTATTGAAGAACCTAAAACCCAATACATAACCGATCTTGCTCCATATTTATCAGACAAATAACCTCCAAAAGCCCTGATAATTCCTGATGGCAAACTAAATAAAGTGGCAAACATTCCTCCCATTACTAAAGTGGTGTGATACACATTCATGAAATTAGGTAACAACCATTGTGAGTAAGCCACAAAACATCCAAAGACTAAGAAATAATAAGCTCCAAATCGCCAAACACGTACATTTTTTAAAGGAGCCAATAACTCTGAAGTTGATCGGGATACTGTTGCTGCTTTTTTATTTTTGGCAAAAAACACAAACAACAATCCAATTACTACTAATACAATTCCATAAATCACAGGAAGCATTTTCCAGCCGTTTTCGGTATCTGTTTCTGATAAAAAATTTAATAAAGTTGGTGCAAAAAACGTTGTTACCGCAGCACCCGCATTTCCCATTCCGAAAATCCCCAAGGCTCTCCCCTGCCATTCTTTAGGATACCAAACTGAAGTATAACCTACTCCGACAGCAAAACTGGTTCCTACTAATCCAAACAAGAAACTCAATAGGGCAAATTCCCAAAATGAACCAGCAAATGGCAATAAAAACAATGGAATAGAACAAAGTAACAACAAAGTCGAGAATACTTTTTTACCACCGTATTTATCGGTCAAAATCCCAATTGGCAAACGAAAAATGGCTCCCGATAAAATAGGCAATCCTAACAACCATCCTACCTCAACAACCGACCAATTGAAAATTCCTCTATCTACTAAAAAAGTAACCAAAACACCGTTTAAAGTCCAACAGGCAAAACTGATTGTAAATGCCAGTGTATTCAAAAATAAAATACGATGTGACTGTGATAAATTGCTCATAAATTCCCTGAATTAATTATGATGTAAAGATAAAATAGTCCTTTATCTATAAATATGATAAATATCAGCTAGACTAATATTCTTAATGAATTGGAAAAACATTGATTTTTAAAACAAAAACCTCTACATAAAAGCCCTAAAGCTTTCCTATAGAGGTTCTTAAAAAAAATGAATTAATAGACTTTATTTTAATGAAAATAGTTTAGGATTAAAAGAAATCATGACCCACGCCCAATTGTTAGTATTTGCAGCATCCGTTACATTTTTAAGTCTTTCTAAAGTTGCAGAAACAAACATCTGTGAATATCCAGCGGAAACCATAATATCTTTTTGAACAGCGTAGCCCAAAGTAAAATCAATTTCTGTTCCTAAATAACTGTCCATTTTTTCATTGGAAACATCTAAAACTGTATTGGGCGCATTAAATACATGGGGAGTTAAGGTAAACTGCCATTTCTTAAGAGAATAATTTAATTTCAAATAAGCATCTTGCAATCCCACGCTATTTTGATGATTACCTACATAGAAATAATCCATAAAACCATTAAAAGCGTGATTGGTTCCAAAAATCGGACTGAATGATTTGACAGTCAAACTCGTATTGTCCTGATCTTTTCCTGAGAGGAATTCATATCCCAAAGTTGCTTTAAAAGCATCGGTTAAGGCATATCCTAAATTAGCTCCGGCATACCAGGCACTGACATTGTTATTAAAACTTTTTCCTGTTTGTCCGTACAAACCTAAATTGCTATCCCATTTTTTATCTTTAAAAACAAGATAGGTTCCAAAAGTTTGTTTGTAATCGACTTCTAAATTTCCAACCGATTTTTCGAATTCATAACCCGTATTCAACACTAAAAAACTGCTGCTTATTTTACCAATTTGCGTATGATACCAGGCATATTGCATCGATTTATAATTAGTGATATAAGGGGTTTTGGGAGCAACTAAATTTTCAGCATTGGCATTCATGGCAAAACCTAAATCCAGTTGATGATTTTTTGGATGAAAAGAAAACAGAGCAGCATCATGGCTTTGTCCTTGTTGTATCCAATCGATTTCACCCAAAATACGCTGATTGTCATACGAAATCACCTGACGTCCAAAGCGGGCACTCCAATTAGGACTAAAATCATATTGTGCCCAGGCTTCAAAAACAGCCACTCCATTTTTATCTGCGGTAGCAGTTGTGCTAACATCACCCCAGCTTCGGATGTTCTGTAAAGTCAGTTTGGCTTTTAATTTTTCCTGTTTGAAATTAAAATTCAAACGGGAACGCTGAGAAACAAATGAAGTCGCATCTTCTCCGTTTGAAATCGGGCTTTTAAATCCGTTTCGATATTCATAACGGGGTCTGAATTGTAAATTGGCATCCAATTCCTGTGCATGAGTTCCCAGACTTATCATTGCTATGAATGATAAACCGATTATTTTAAGTGCTTTCATAATTTTAATTTATTTTTTGAGCTTCTTCTTTGATTTTAGCAATTGTTGGATCGGAGTTAACACCCAAACCTTCTTGCTGATATGTCAGTTCTCCATCGGCATTGAATACGCTTATGATATTAGAATGAGAAAAATCCATTGGTGAAACTTTTTTATAATTTACCGCCAAAACCGCTGCAAACTCTCGGGTATTTTCTTCAGTAGAACGCAGGAAAACCCATTGATTACTATTCATTTTATTTTCGATAGCAAAGGCTTTAAGACGTTTAGGTGTGTCTGCTTCCGGGTCAATACTCACTAAAACCATTTTCACCTTGTCTTTGATATTTTCCGGCAAACGCTGTTCGATATTACGCATATCAGCAACCAAACGGGGACAAGCAGCTTTACAGGAAGTATAAATCATCACCATCACCAAAACTTTTCCTTTCATATCTTTCATTTCGATATTTTGTCCGTTTTGATTGGTCCATTTTGATGGAAGATTATAAATGGATAAATCAGAAATCGCTTTGTCTTTTTCGGCAGCTTTTGCTTTTTGGTTACAGGATTGTAATGTTATTGCCAACGCAAATATTCCTAAAAAAAGCAGGCTAAGGATTCCTTTTTTTATTTTCTGGCATTCTATTTTTGATTTCATCATCTTAGATTTTGAAAGGTTTTTACAAAAGCAACTTTATCTTTAGCACAACGAAATCCCAAATTTCTGGTAGTATATCGCGCTTTCAAACTACCTCTGAAAGCATAGCGCATAAAGGCAGCATAATTCATTAAATCGGTAGCATTCACCGAACCGCTTCCGCAAAATAAATTCTTATCGGTATCCCTGTCTTTTCTGGATTCACCGGAAAGAAAAATACTGTTGAAATCGGCCGTCCATTCCCAAACCAATCCGTGCATATCGTAAACACCCCAATAATTTTTAAAAGTCTGCCCTATCGGATTAGCATAAGTTTTTGGTTTTTCATACCAGGACATGATGTATTTGTTGAAAGCTTCTTTGGATCTGGCATCGATTCGTTTCTCATCTGCCATAGCTACATATTCCCATTCGTCCATGGCGGGCAAACGTTTTCCCTGACATTCACAATATTTTTTAGCAGCAAACCAGGAAACATTGGTTACGGGAGCATTACTCAAATTATTTTTACCATAATCAAAATCACTCTGCCAATGTGATAAATAGCTTTTATCAGCAAAAATTCCTTTGATTTTAGAACGGCTGTATTCAGGATATTTTTTTAGAAAAGCCAGATATTGCGCATTGGTTACAGGAAACACATCGATTTCAAAAGCAGTGATTGCAACCGGCTTCTTATCGGCAGTTCCATAAAGAGGAACGTAAGTTCCTCCTTTTATTAAAACCATTGGTGTTTTCTGAGCCCAAAGCGTTGTCCCAATTCCTAATAAAAATGAGAATAAAACTATTTTTGCCTGTATCATGACTCACTGCTTTTAAAATGACTATTTTATTTTCGCTGCGCCTTTACCATAACTGCTGTCACAACTTTTTTGCTATTTCCCCAGCTTGAATATACATACGTGAGTACGTCGGCAATTTGTTGATCGCTTAATGCCTGAGGAGGCATGGCTCCACTAAATTTCTTGCCATTTACAACTATAGGACCGTTCAATCCTTTTACTACCCCTTTGATAGCTCTGTTAACATCTTTGTTAAGATAATCTGATTTAGCCAAAGGAGGAAAAGCACCCGGCACCCCTACTCCTGTTGCCTGATGACAGGCAACACAGGTTTGCATATAAACTGATTTTCCTTTGGTTGCATTCTGACTGTAACCATACAAACCTATTCCCATCATTACGATACTTAATACATACTTTTTCATTGGTATTTCTTATTTATTATTTATTTGAATTTTAATGTTCGGCTGTTACTTTTGGTGCCGGCTTTGCTCTGATTGCTTTTACTTTGGCCGGAGTTACAACTGTTTTATTGTTTCCCCAACTGTTGTACACATAGGTTAACACATCGGCGACTTCTTCGTCTGTTAAATTCTGACTGGTCATGACATTATTGAATTTTTTACCATTTACTGTAATTTCTCCACTCAATCCATGTAATACGGCGCTAATGGCCCTATTAGGATTGGCATTCAGAAAATCAGATTTTGCTAACGGAGGGAAGGCATTCGGTACTCCTTGTCCTTCTGATTGATGGCAGGCAAAACAGGTTCTTCCGTACAATTCTCTACCTGATTTAATTTGCTCCGCAACGGTTTTAGCTACAACACTTTTCGCAGTACCATTCTCTTTTGGCATGTTTTGTATTGTTCCGCCTTCAGGCAAATAAATTCCTTCCTGGGTTGTTCCTGAATAGACTTTTTTATTCTCATCGCCTTCCACTTTTAGCATTCCCAAAGCTCCTTTGTTAAATGCTCTGAAAATAGAGTGATCAACCAGAATAAAAGTTCCCGGAACATCTACTTTAAACTCGACTATGGCTGAACCACCCGCAGGAATTAAAGTAGTCTGTACATTTTTATTAATTACATCTCCTCCTTCGATGTGTACTTTATCGAAAATTTCCCCGATAACATGGAATGAAGAAACCAAATTTGGCCCACCATTACCCATATAAATACGAACCGTTTCTCCTACTTTGGCCGTAATGGCTTTATCTCCTGTTACCGCTCCTACTTTTCCATTAAAAACTACATAATCAGCTTGTTCCTTGATGGCTTTATTCATATCAAAGGGTTGTTTTCCTTGTTCGCCATAACTTCCTTTGGTATAAAAATCCCCTTGCATCACATAGTATTCTTTATCCACCGGCGGTAATCCTCCTTCGGGTTCGACCAAAATCAAACCATACATTCCGTTAGCAATGTGCATCCCAACAGGCGCTGTGGCACAGTGATAGACATACAAACCGGGATTTATAGTCTTAAAATTGAATACTTTTTCGTGTCCCGGCGCTACCAAAGAAGAAGTTGCTCCTCCACCCGGTCCGGTTACGGCATGCAAATCGATGTTATGCGGCATTTTATTATCAGGATGGTTTTTTAAGTGAAATTCGACTTCGTCACCTACTCTCGTTCTGATAAAACTTCCCGGAACAGAACCACCAAAAGTCCAATAGGTATATTTTACCCCGTCGGCCATTTCGCCTTCCTGTTCTTTAATTTCCATATTGACTATCAGTTTCATCGCCGCCCGGTCTCCCACCGGTTTAGGAACCAATGGCGGTGCTGTAAGCTCGGCTTCTTTTTGACCTTCGACTTTGATGTCCTGATAATATTGAGCATCTTTGTCTTCTTTTTTGGCACAAGAAAACAAACCAAAAGCCATTGCAATTGCTACGGCAATTCTGATGCTTTGTTTCTTTAAATTTAGTTTGGGTTTCATAGTTATTTGGTGTTAAATTTATCTTGATTTGTACTACAAATATAAAAGATAAAAACATCCTTTATTATGATATTTGTCATGTTTGTACTTTTTATTCTAATTTATTTCATCAAAAAAATGACTAAAACCAAGACTCCTAAAACCAGACTTAAACTATATTTCCAAAACGGATTTGCTTTCTTCAGTTCCATAAATTGGAAAGCAACTAAAAGAAATTTTATAGAAGAAAAAAAAAGAATTAAAAGGATTATATCATCAGAAAAAAGGTCAGCATTTGAAATTAAAGCAGTAACCAAAGTCAGTACAATCAATAATCCATACGTAAATACCAGTGATTTTTTCATTTGTCAAAAAATTAAATAGAGAATTGGGAATAACAACAACCAGATCAAATCGCACATGTGCCAGAAAGCAGCACAGGCTTCCACATCTTCAATTTGAGTATCCGATTTTTGCTTTGTCATTCCGTAATTCGTCCAGATTAAAATAACCAATCCGATAATAACATGAATCAGATGAAATCCTGTTAACAACCAATAAAACGTGAAAAACATATTGGTATCCAATGCAATCCCCGACTCGATTTTATGATAATATTCCAGGCTTTTTAGGAGTAAAAATAATAATCCGCCCAGCATGGTCAGTTTAAAATAAAACGATGATTTTTGAATATTTTTCTCTTTAAATTGCTGCACCGCATTGACCATAAAAAAACCACTTGACAACAGAAAAACAGTATTTATGGCTCCAAAAGTAGTATTGAGTTGTAATCTTGATTGATGGAATAATTCTGTTTGCTCACTTCCGTAAAAAACCAATGCAACCATTGCCATCCCGAAAGTAATCAGTTCCAAAAAAATAATAATCCACATCAGAATACCTCCCGGCGGATAATAAATATTTTTATAATTGATTTTTAGTGTTTCCATATATAATAATTTTAGATTGCAGATTTGTGATTTTAGATTGTAAAATGGAAAAAATAAAAAGTAATACAATCATGGAAAAAATCTAAATTCTAAATTCTAAATTCTAAATTCTTAAATCAAACCTACTCCCAATCCAGCAATCGTTTTTCGCCTTCAATTTTCCTGATATCGGTTATATCCTGAGACATTTCGATAACACCTCTATAATTTTTATCAGCATCACGAACAGCGAAATAGCGAATGTAAATCAGACGTTCTTTGTAATTGATCCAAAAAGAAGATTCATTTTTGGTTCCTTTTCGAAATTCTTCCAGGATTCTAAGAACCGTTCCTACACTTTTGGGCGGATGGCAAAATTTCACCTCACGACCAATGATTCCGGCGCTTCTGGGAAAAACGCGCTCTTCTCCGCGATTGTAAAAAATCACTCTGTCATTTTCATCCACATAAGTCAAATCCAAAGGCATCGTTCTGAAAAGTAAATTCACCTGCTCCACAGTCATATAACCTTCATCATAATGCGAAGTGTTTTCAAGCGAAAAAGGCAACTCCCGCTGTGTAAAATCCTCACTTGGATGAATGTATTCTTCTTGAGTAAAAGGCGCAGGATTTTGCGGTAACATCCAGCCTATTTCTTCTTCACCGGCACGCATTTTTATCCAGTCTTCTTCAGTAAGCAAGTCCAACGCATTGGGAAACAAAACCGTTTCTTCCACATGCATCAGCCGATAAATCCCATCCACCAGAAACGGAGTATTGATAGTTACTTTCTCAAAATTTTGATTCCTAAGATAATAACGAATCAAACGAAATTGATCTCTCAAATTATCATGAAATGACCACATTCCCTGTGAAGGACCAACCCAGTTTTTCTTTTCTAAAAAGGGAAAAAGCTGGTTTTCTTTTCGCGCAAATCGTTTTTCAATCGTGGATAACTGATTAAAAACATTGGTATATTTTTGAAAATCCTCTTCTGGAATGGTATTCGATAATTCTTCTAAAAGAGAATGAATCAGGTCATTTTCCTGAAAATACACCCGAATGGGATGTCCTTCAGGAAGTTTTGTAGTATGTGTTGTTTTTATCATTGTAATAAATTTTTCCCACCCCACCCGTTGGGCACCCCTCCAGAGGAGGGGAATTTAAGCGACTTCCCCTCCTCTGGAGGGGTGCCTGACACAAGCGACAGCGAACTGGCGAAGCAAAGGCGGGGTGGATTTTAGTTATTTTTGGTGTCTTATCTTCTCGTATAATTTGACTAAAGACTGTAACAGCTCGACTGCTGTTGTTAAAATCTGATAATGATTTTGCCCGAACATTTGCGGCAAATAGTACTTGGCTTCAGCTTCAATTGCCAAAGCATAAGAATTAATATTTTTACTATTCAATTCCCGAAGTGCCTGTTTGACATCGTTGATGCCGTATTTTCCTTCGTACTTATCGTAATCATTGGGCTTTCCGTCAGAAATCAGGATGACCCATTTATTTTTAGTATTTCTTTGATCTAGTCGGGCACCGGCATGACGCAACGCAGCGCCAATTCGGGTATAACCGTTAGGTTCTATGGCTCCAATTTTATGTTTGCCAATGTTCCAATTTTCATCAAAATCCTTAACCGTCAAATAGGTCGAATAGTTTCGGGTTTTTGAATAAAAACTGTCTATCGAAAAATCGATATTGAATTCGTTCAGGATTTCTCCAAACAAAATTGAAACCTCTTTTTCTACATCAATCACTCGGTTTCCGGCAGCATAACTGTCACTGGACAGACTGATATCCAAAAGAATCAGAATGGATAAATCTTTCTCTTTTTTACGATTTGAAATATAAACTTTCTCCGAAGGTGTTCTTTTCGAATGCACATCAACATACAAATCGGTAATGGCATCAATATCAAATTCCTCGCCTTGTGTCTGACGCTTTTGCTGCTGCATTTTGTTGTTAACATTCGTCAACATTTTGCGCAAGCCTAATAAAGTTGAAGCGTTTTTTGCAATTGTCATTTTGTAATAATCAGCATCCGTTTTTTGCTGTAATTTGGGATAGACTTTACAAAAGTCTTGTTTGTAAACCGCTTTGCTACAATCCCATTCGTCATAGAGCAAATGATAACCTTTAGCATCCACTTCGGCACTTTCTGAAATAGAAGTGTTTTCGATAAAATCAGCCTGATAAACCGAATGTGCCGTATCATCGACACGAACGGTATATTTCATATTCAATTCTTCCAGCGCATCCTGATGTTCTTCAAGTTCGTCACTACCATCAAAATCGCGCCAAACTCCATTGAATTCTTCAGCCGTTTCTACCTTTTCAAAATTATGCAGCATGACATAATCTTCCTGTTGTTTTTTATCCAATTCCACCGTTACCACTTCTTCCACTGCTGTTGCTTTCAATGTAGTTGTCGGCTGATTTTCAATTCCTTTTTTGGTAATATCAGCGAAATTTTCGAGTAACGTTTCAGAATTTTGTTCCACTTCGTTTTTCATCCATTTGCCATAAAGCCAGGAAAAATCAGCAGCTTTTTTCTCAGTTGCCTGTTCGATAAAATGCTGCTTTGCCCGGGAATGAAAATTTCTGTCGATAGCATATTCTTCGAAAATAATTTTCAAAATCGCATCAGCACTTTCGAATGCTTTTTGCTGCGAAAGTTCCAGTGACGGTTCATTTTCTTCAGAAGTCCAATTGAGATTTAATCGTTGTTGAACACTTAAAAACAGTGTTCGAAAAAGATAAAAAGTCAGATTTTCTTCTTTCGTATCTAATTCGGCAAAGGAAATTGGAAGGAAAAAATTATTGTTTTTATAACCGCCTTCCCTTTCAGCCGGATAAATAGCGATAGCCTTTCCGGTTAATGCCCGCGCCAGAATGGTCAATCGCGGTTTGATGTCAATTAGAAAAACCGTTTTTTCTAAAATTTCGGGAGCTGTTTTTTTTCTTTTTTTCAATTGCTTGAAAAACTTCCCAACTAAATATTCGTCTAATTCAAATCCCATATTTTTTTTAGTATTCAGTGTTCGGTTAATTAGTAATCAGTGATTTAGAATAGTCAATATTTTCGCCAGTTCACTGAACACTAAAAATCTGACCACTGACCACTCTTTTCTATATCATCAAATCGCATAAATCTTTCAGGGCTTGAATTGTTTGTAAATCATCTGTCAACGGTTCAACAATAGCCACATGAACAGACAATCGTTTAGGCAATCCGCTGTGGATGATTTTAGCGGCATCAACCAGCAATCGGGTGGAAACCGTTTCGGTCAATCCTAATTCAGTCAGATTCCTAATTTTATTCCCAATGGCGACTAATTTCTTAGCGGTATCCGAATCAATTTCGGTTTCATTAATCAGGATTTCTGTTTCAATTTTTGGTTCGGGATAATCAAAAGAAACTGCAATAAATCGCTGGCGTGTGGATGGTTTTAGTTCTTTAAAACCTCTTTGATAACCCGGATTAAAAGAAGCAACCAACATAAAATCCTCATGTGCTTTTACCGTTACGCCCAGTTTATCGATAAACAATTCGCGTCGGTGATCGGTCAGGGAATGGATGGCCACAATCACATCGGGACGGGCTTCGGCAACCTCATCGAGATAAAGGATAGAACCTTCTTTTACGGCTGTTGTCAAAGGTCCGTCAAGCCAAACGGTTTCTGCTCCTTTGATGATAAATCGCCCAATTAAATCAGTGGAAGAAGTTTCTTCATGACAACTAATCGTAATTAGTTTTTTATCCAATTGATGCGCCATGTATTCTATAAAACGGGATTTTCCCGTTCCTGTTGGTCCTTTCAATAAAATAGGAATTTTGTTTTTATAAGCTTGCTTAAAAACATCCATCTCTTTGCCAACAGCATGGTAATAAGGTATATTTATTAAAGTATCTACTAACATATTTTTAAAATTTTTAGAAAAAAACCGGAATTCCCAACAAAGGTTTTCATGGAAATGCAGTAACTAAGAAACAGTTGTTAAAGTCTTCCGGTTTAAAAAAAAGGGATTCGTTAGTTATTTTATTTCTAAAGCTTCATCCGAAGGACGTCCGTATTTAAAGAAATCATAAATAAACAGACTTATTCCGATAGTAAACATCGTGGCACAAATGAGCAGCACAACAAAATGAATACTGATTTCGTTTTGAACCACCATAAATTCCATTTTCATTTTGCGTTCCAAATAGACCTGAACCACACCGGCAACTCCAAAAGCAGTTGTCATTCCCAGCATTCCAACATTGGATAACCAAAATGCTACATTTCCCTGTGTACTATTGTAGCGTTTGCGCCCAGTTAAATTTGGAAGTGCATAACTGATAATTGCCAAAACAATCATCGCATAAGCGCCCCAAAAAGCGTAATGTCCGTGCATAGCCGTTACTAATGTTCCGTGTGTATATAAATTAGTTTGAGGTAAAGTATGTGCAAAACCTAATAATCCGGCTCCAATAAATGAAACAATAGAAGCGCCAATAGTCCAGAATAAAGCTATTTTGTTAGGATGACTTTTTTCTCCTTTGCGGTACATATTCACTGCGAATAATGCCATAGCCAGGAAAGCCAGAGGTTCCAAAGCAGAGAAAATTCCACCAACAATCAACCAGATTTTATTCACTCCAATATAATAATAGTGATGTCCGGTTCCTAAAACTCCTGAAAGAAAAGTCAAACCTACAATTACATACAGCCATTTTTCGATAACCTCTCTGTCAACTCCGGTTAATTTGATTAACAGGAATGAAAGAATCCCTCCCATAATTAACTCCCAAACTCCTTCAACCCATAAATGCACTACCCACCAACGGAAGAAAGAATCCGTTACCTGACTGTCAAACCAAATCATTCCCGGGATATATAATAAAGCGGCAAAGAATAAGCCCATGACCAGCACTATTGCAGTAGTCGTTTTTTGTTTTCCTTTATACAGCGTTCCTATAATTAGAGATAAGAAAAGTAAAACGTTAACTACTACTAAATAATCCAGCTCTCTTGGAATCTCCAGAAACTTTCTTCCTTCCCAATGATTTAAGTGAAAACCAATAATGGCTACAACTCCTACCACTGCTAAGGAAATTAATTGGACATAAGCCCATTTTACGCTTATGAGTTCGTGTTGCGCTTCTTCAGGAATAATGTAATAGGCTGCTCCCATAAAACCCGTTAGCAACCAAACTACCAGTAAATTAGTATGTACGGCACGCGCTGTATTAAACGGAATAATATCGTGTAATCCCTGAATTCCTATTCGGTCAAAGCCCATGATAAAGCCATAAACAATTTGCAATAAGAACAATAACATACACAATGCAAAAAACCAATAGGCGACTTTTTGTGATTTATATTTCATATTTGTAAAATTTAATTATTTTCTTTTGCTAATGGTGAAACCACTCGGTCAAAACCATTCAAATCAATTTTCCCAATCCATTTTAAGTAGGCAACAACAGCATCGGCGTCTTTTTCATTCATTTTATAAACTACCATTTTTCGTCCGTTGGGTGCCCAGGGTACCGGCGACATCAAAGCAGCTTTGATATATCCTTCTCCTCTTCGCTCCACTACTTTTGTCAATTCCGGAGCATAATAACCTCCTTCTCCCATAATGGAATGGCATCCCATACAATTATTGGTTTCCCAAAGCTCCTTTCCCCGTACTACCTGTTTATCAATTTTGGTATAATTTGTTTGGTCATTTCGGGGCATGAACGAATAAATGGTCAGTCCTATAAAAATTAAAAAGGTGACCAGGGTTCCTCCCAAAAAAAATGCTCTTGCTTGTGATTTTGAAAGCATAATTACTTGTTTTTTTTTGTTAATAAAATTACTCGAATTCAAATAAAGGATAAATTTGTCTTTTATTTGATATTGCAAAGAAAAGGCTGATATGAAATTTAAAATATGATTTAAATCATATTCTGTCTTTTTTATTCTTCTTAAAATTACATTCTCAAATAAGAGTATTCAATACCATCCTAAACAACTAATTAAAAACAAATTACAAAACATAATTTGGCACAGTATAATTTAGGACAATTTTATCCTTTTTATTTAAAACATTATTTTATAGCAAAAAAATTAAAACTTAAAGAACAACAATTATGGAAACATTAGAAAAAACAACCATCGGAGAATATGTAGCAAAAGATTTCAGAACAGCAGCCATTTTTTCAAAATACGGCATCGATTTTTGCTGCAAAGGAAACAGAACAATTGAAGAAGCCTGTGACAAAAAAGGACATGATTCAGAAACTATTTTAAATGAAATCAATGCTGTTTTAAACACTAAAAATGATAACAACATCGATTTTCAATCATGGCCTCTGGATTTATTAGCCGATTATATCGAGAAAACCCATCACCGTTATGTGGAAGAAAAAACTCAAATCTTACTTCCTTTCTTAGACAAATTGTGCAGAGTACACGGCGCATCTCATCCTGAATTATTTGCCATCAATGAATTGTTCATTGGCTGCGCAGGCGAGTTGGCACAACACATGAAAAAAGAAGAACTGATTTTATTTCCTTTTATCAAAAAAATGGTCAAAGCAACACTACAGGATGAGTTAGTAGAACAACCTCATTTTGGAACTGTCGAAAATCCAATTGCCATGATGATGCACGAACACGATGCCGAAGGAGAGCGTTTTAGAAAAATAGCCGGATTAACCAATGATTATACCCCACCGGCAGATGCCTGCAATACTTACAAAGTAACCTTTGCCATGCTTCAGGAATTCGAACAGGATTTACACAAACACATTCACCTGGAAAACAACATCTTATTCCCAAAAGCAGTCGAATTAGAGAAAAAAATTTCAGCACAATAATAAAAACAAATAAGTAAACAGGGGAGCGCTTAAAAAAAAGTTAGACACGAATTCCACCAATGGTCACTAATTCTAATCAATAAAAAATCAAATAACAAAATTTCTTTCTGCCTTTGGCAGATTCGTGGAATTAAAAAGAGTACAATTTGTGGTAATTATTTTTAAATGTGAATCCCAGGTAAGTAAACTAAAATCATCAAATGCTATGGAAAAATATGTTATAAAAAGAAACGGCCAATACAAGCCTTTTGAACCTTTTAAAATAAAAGACGCTATCGAAAAAAGCTTCCTGAGTGTTTCCATGGCAATTGATGAAAACATTTTTGAAAATGTTATCCGGGACTTAGAGTCTAAGGAAACCTGGGCGGTAGAAGAAATTCAGGATTTAATCGAGAAAAATCTTTTTGAAAAAAAGTATTTTGAAGTCATGCGTTCGTTTATGCTGTTCCGCCATACCCGAAAACTGCAACGCGAGCATATTGATGGTTTAAACGAAGACACCACTTATGTGGACAGCACTCAGACTATCGAAGAATACATTGAACAAACCGATTGGCGCATTAATGCCAATGCCAATACCTCCTACTCTAATGCCGGTTTGGTCAATAATGTAGCGGGAAAAATCATTGCTAATTATTGGCTGGATAAAGTGTATACCAAAGAAGAAGGTTATGCCCACCGTAACGGAGATATTCACATTCATGATTTGGATTGCCTGACCGGCTATTGCGCCGGCTGGAGTTTGCGGGTATTATTGAACGAAGGTTTTAACGGTGTTCGCGGTCGTGTGGAAAGCAAAGCACCGTCGCATTTCAGGGAAGCGCTGGGACAAATGGCAAATTTTCTTGGGATTTTGCAAAGCGAATGGGCAGGTGCTCAGGCTTTCAGTTCTTTCGATACTTATTTGGCGCCTTATGTTTTCAAAGACAATCTCTCTTTTGATGATGTACTGAAAGCGGTTCGCAGTTTTGTTTACAATCTGAATGTTCCGGCGCGTTGGGGACAATCGCCTTTTACCAACATCACTTTGGACTGGGTGGTTCCTGAAGATTTAAAAACGCAAATTCCGACGAAAAATGATTTACACTTTTTTGAAGGTAACTTCAATTATGATCTTTTAGTCAGAGCCAAAGAACGAGGTGTAACTAAATTAACCGATTTGCGTTACGAGCATTTCCAAGCCGAAATGAATCTCATCAACAAAGCTTATTACACCGTAATGACCGAAGGCGATGCCAATGGACAGCCTTTTACCTTCCCGATTCCAACGGTAAATATCACCGAAGAATTTGACTGGAACGGAGAAAATACCGATTTACTTTTCGAAAATACAGCTAAAATTGGTTCTTCTTATTTTCAGAACTTTATCGGGAGCCAATATGTTTTGGATGAAAACGGAAATAAAACAGAAAATCCGAATGCTTATAAACCCAATGCCGTTCGCTCTATGTGTTGTCGTTTACAATTAGATTTACGCGAATTGTTAAAACGCGGAAACGGTCTTTTTGGAAGTGCCGAAATGACGGGAAGTATTGGTGTTGTGACCATCAACATGGCGCGTTTGGGCTATTTGTACAAAGGAAATAAAGCCGAATTATTCGAACAATTAGACCAATTATTATACATTTCAAAATCGACTTTGGAGAAAAAAAGAATCTTTATTCAGGAAATGTACGACCGTGGTTTGTATCCGTACACCAAGCGTTACCTGCAACATTTCAGAAATCATTTTTCTACCATCGGCGTAAACGGAATCAACGAAATGATTGTCAATTTTTCCGAAAATCAGGACACAATAACTTCCAACACAGGAATCGCATTAGCTTCTGAAATTCTGGATCATATTCGCAACCGAATGAAAGAATTTCAGGAACAAACCGGAAATTTATATAATCTGGAAGCCACGCCAGCCGAAGGAACGACCTATCGTTTTGCCAAAGAAGACAAGAAACGCTTTGCCGATATTTATCAGGCGGGACAGGAAGAAAATATTTATTACACTAACAGTTCGCAAATTCCGGTAAATCATACCGAAGATCCATTCGAAGCCTTGTTTTTACAGGATGAATTACAATGCAAATACACCGGAGGAACGGTTTTACATTTGTATATGAGTGAAAAAATCAGTTCTCCTGAAGCCTGTAAACAATTTGTAAAAAAAGTGTTGTCTAACTTCAAACTGCCTTACATCACCGTAACGCCGGTATTTAGTGTTTGTCCTGTTCATGGTTATTTGAACGGCGAGCATGAATATTGCCCGAAATGTGATGATCTTTTATTAATGGAAAAAAGTTAGATGTTAAGAGTTAAGCGTCAGTAAAATTGGCAACTAACTCCTAACCCTTAACACATAACTCATAACTCATAACTCATAATCCGAAAAACATGAAAACAGCCACGAACCCTATTTTAGAAGAAAAACAGCATTTAAGAACCAAATGCTTAGTGTACACCCGAGTAATGGGCTATCACCGACCTGTAGAAAGTTTCAACATTGGAAAAAAAGGAGAACACAAACAACGCACTCATTTCAATGAAGGAAAATGTTAGTACACCTATTTACAGCATAACGCCTTTTACTTTATTAGATTATGCGCATCAATCAGCCTGTATTCTTTGGTTTGCAGGCTGTAATATGCGTTGCCTTTATTGTTACAATCCCGAAATTGTTCTTGGAAAAGGAAGTATTTCTTTCGAAAAAACGCTTGCTTTTCTTCATTCCCGTAAAAATTTACTCGATGCAGTTGTTTTTAGCGGAGGCGAATGTTTGTTACACAAAAACATCATTGAACTGATTATCGAAGTCAAAAAAATGGGCTTCCTGGTAAAAATTGACACCAACGGTTCAAAACCAAATATCCTAAAAACACTGATAGAAAAGCAATTAATTGATTATGTCGCTTTGGATTTTAAAACCCTGCCAGAGCATTTTGAAAAAATAACCCAATCACTGCTTTTTTCTCCGTTTGAAAAATCCTTACATTTATTGCTGGAAAGCCCGCTTCCGTTTGAAGTACGCACCACTGTTCATTCGGAATTGCTTACTGAGAAAGACATCCAACAAATGATTGTTTATTTAGAAAAGAAAAATTACACCGGAAATTATTACATCCAGCATTTTGTAAATGATGTAAAAACTCTGGAAAAATTAGGGCATTCGTTCCGGAAATTAGACAGTCAACAACTTTCTACACCAAAAATCAACGTCCATTTTAGAGGATAATTATGCAAAAATCCTGGCTTTTAATCTGTTTTATCAATTTCTTTATCGCAGCTCTCATGGGATTACTGCTTCGATTGCTGTATGTATTCTCTGTTGAAAGTATCAATTATCAGTTTTTATTGCACGGACATTCTCATGTTGCCATGTTAGGCTGGGTTTACCTGATGATTTACAGTTTGATTGTTCATTTTTTTATTCCAAAAACAGCACAACAAAAACCCGTTTACAACCGATTATTCTGGCTAACCGAAATTGCTGTTATCGGTATGATGTTTCGCTTTCCTGTTGAAGGATATGCTTTATTTTCGATTACCTTTTCTACACTACATATTTTTTGCAGTTATTATTTCTGCCGATTAGCCTGGAAAGATGCCCGTACTGAGTCGCTGCCTGAAAAACTACTTTTGAGAACGGCTTTATTTTTTATGATTGTATCAACTTTAGGTGTTTGGTGTTTGGGTCCGGCAGTTGGATTATTAGGTAAAGCCAGTGCTTTTTATCAAATTGCCATTCAGTTTTTCCTGCATTTCCAATTTAACGGTTGGTTTTTGTTTGCCATTTTAGCCTTATTTTTTAATCAGTTAAAAGGCAATATCAACGAAAAGCAATTTCAACTATTCTATAATTTATTGGTTACAGCTACCGTTTTAACTCTTGCTTTGCCGGTGAGTTGGTATCTTCCTAATCCTGCTTTTCATTGGATAAACAGTCTGGGAGTGCTATTGCAACTGCTTTCTTTTATCCTTTTTATTCAAATAATCAGACCGCATTTTCAAACTTTCTTTGCCAATTTAAAACCCGTTGAAAAACTGGTTTATGGTTTTGCCTTAACCTCATTGTTCTTGAAAATTATCATTCAATTAGTGGTTTTAATTCCGGAATTAGCCCAAATTTCACATCAGATTCGGAATTTTGTCATTGGTTATATCCATCTGACGATGTTAGGGATTATCACTGGTTTTTTGTTTGCTTTTCTGCTAAAAAATTCTTTTTTAAACGACTCAAAAAAAATATCCAATTGGGAAATAAAACTATTCATTTTTAGCTTTGTACTAACCGAATTGCTGTTATTCGGACAAGGCATTTATCTCTTTTTAGGCCTTGGACAATTTCCATGTTATTACCAAAATCTATTTTTATCTAGTATTTTCTTACCTATAGCTATTTTTATGCTTGTTTTAGGGCTTTTTAAAGGCACAATTAAATCACATAAATACTGAAAATTGAGTCGAATAATAACGCTTATTTTCTATAAATTTGTAAAAAACTAATTATGTTCTCTAAAACCTGTGAATACGGGATTCGGGCAACTATTTTCATTGCATCTGAATCCTATCAAAACAATAGAGTCGGACTGAAAGATATTGCCAAAAAGATAGATTCTCCTGAGGCTTTTACTGCCAAGATATTACAGATTTTATCCAAAAACAATATTATCAATTCTATCAAAGGTGTGGGCGGTGGCTTTGAGATTCCAAAAGAAAAAATGAGTCAACTCAAATTGTCTCAAATTGTAACGGCACTGGAAGGCGATTCTGTTTTTACCGGATGTGGTTTGGGTTTAAGCCATTGTTCTGAGGAACATCCTTGTCCGGTACATGAAAAATTCAAATCGATTAGAAATGAATTGGCTTTTATGTTAGAAAACACTAATTTGGAGGAATTAGCAATGGGAATTAAATCAGGAGATACTTTTTTAAGGTATTAACTTTTTAAACTAAATTAGCTTTACAAAACAAAAACAACAAACAACAACATAGTACACTTGTAATCAAGATTAAACAATGGACACAAACAAAATAAAAGATCTGAAAGAGCGCATCTTACAATTAAAAAAAGAGAAAAATGCAGTTCTTTTAGCACATTATTATCAGGAAAATGATATTCAGGATATCGCGGATTATGTAGGGGACAGCTTGGGATTATCACAAGAAGCAATGAAAGTGGATGCCGATATTATTCTTTTTGCAGGAGTCCATTTTATGGCTGAAACAGCTAAAATTTTAAATCCAAACAAAAAAGTAATTCTTCCGGATTTGAATGCAGGATGTTCTTTGGCAGAATCCTGTCCTCCGGACTTATTTAAAAATTTCATCAATCAGCATCCAGACCATACCGTTATCACTTATGTGAATTGTTCTGCCGAAGTAAAAGCTTTGACTGACATTGTGGTTACTTCAGCAAATGCAGTGAAAATTGTAGAATCTATTCCAAAAGACAAGCCAATTATCTTTGCTCCGGACAAGAATCTAGGAAAATATGTAATTAGCAAAACAGGTCGTGACATGTTACTTTGGGATGGTTCCTGCGTAGTGCACGAAGCCTTTTCGTTGGATAAATTAATCGAATTGCACAAACAACATCCGGATGCAAAAATCATTGCGCACCCGGAATCTGAAACCCATATTTTAGCTACTGCCAGCTATATTGGTTCGACTTCAGGAATGATTGATTATGTAAAAAACAATCCGAACAATAAATTCATTGTAGCTACTGAATTTGGTATTTTGCACAAAATGCAACAGGAAGTACCTGATAAAATCTTAATTCCTGCTCCGGCAAAAGAGGATAATACTTGTGCTTGCAGCGAATGTGGTTACATGAAAATGAATACTTTACAAAAAGTATACGATTGTTTAGTAAACGAAAGCCCTGAAGTTTACGTATCCGAAGACATTATCCAAAAAGCATTAGTTCCAATTGAGAGAATGCTTGAATTATCAAAATAATGACAAATACCAATTACCTGATTATCGGTTCTGGTGTTGCCGGTTTGACATTTGCGCTTCGGATAGCAGAGCAATTTCCGAACAAAAAAATAACCATTGTAACCAAGGCCAATGCCGACGAATCAAATACCAAATATGCCCAGGGTGGTATAGCTATTGTTACCGATAAAAACGAAGATTCATACCAAAAACACATCGAAGATACTTTGATTTGTGGAGACGGATTATGTGATGAAGCCGTTGTAAAAATGGTCGTTACCGAAGGTCCCAAACGATTAAAAGAACTAATCGAATGGGGAGCTAAATTTGACAAAAACTCCGATGGTAATTTAAATTTAGGTAAAGAAGGCGGGCATTCAGAAAATCGTGTGGTGCATCATAAAGACCAAACTGGTCATGAAATTGAACGCGCAATCTTGATGCAAGTTTATCAAAAAGAAAACATCACAGTTCTGGATCATCATTTTGCTGCCGATTTAATTACCGCTGACAACTACTGTTTAGGAGCTATTGTTTTAGACGAAAGCACCAAACAAATAAGCACTTACCTATCTGACATTACGCTATTGGCAACAGGCGGAATAGGTCATCTTTATGGACATACCACTAATCCTGTAATTGCAACCGGAGACGGAATTGCTATGGCATACCGTGCGCATGCCAAGATTAAAGAAATGGAATTCATCCAATTCCATCCTACCGCTTTTTATGAAGAATCTACCGGTTCTAAATTTTTGATTTCAGAAGCGGTTCGCGGTTTTGGTGCTTATTTGCGTACCAAAAAAGGACATCGTTTCATGATCGATTATGATGCCCGTGAAGAATTGGCTTCCAGAGATATTGTTTCTCAAAGTATTGATTTGGAACTGAAAAAATCAGGTGATGATTGTGTCTATTTAGATTGCACTCATCTGGATATAGAAGCTTTCAAAAAGCATTTTCCAATGATTTACAATCATTGTCTGAAATCAGGAATTGACATTGCAAAAGACTGGATTCCGGTAGTACCGGCACAACATTACATTTGTGGCGGAATTGTAGTTGATATGAACGGAAAAACATCGGTAACCAATTTATTTGCCTGTGGCGAATGTTCTCAAACCGGTTTGCATGGTGCCAACCGATTAGCATCCAATTCATTATTAGAAGCATTAGTGTATTCTAGTAGAATTTACGAATATCTGGCCAATCCTAATTTGGAAATAAAAACAATAAAGAAGGAGATTCAGGAAACAGAAACATCTGAAAAACCGGAAATAGATGCTAACTATTTGACAAAATTAAAAGCTAATCTTCAGCACTTAATGAGACAAAATGCAGGTATTGTTAGATATGACGCGGATTTGATTAAAGCTAAAGAACAACTTTTAAATTGGAAACAGGAAATAGAAGCAATTGGTAAAACACATCAAATCAACACTTCCTATTATGAATTATTAAACATGATTACTATAGGATATTTGATTGTAACCCAATCTATTGAAAGACATGAAAATCGTGGTGGTTTTGTAAAATTTGAATCGGCTTCATTCGTTAAAAAAAATTCCTAAGTCAAATTTATCATTTAAAAAGTCATTCAACATTTTTTTATTAATAATTAAACCTTTTATTCTTTTTACTATCTTAATGCTATAACTTTTAACATAAATCAAAAAAGAAATGAAAAAATTAATTATTGCCGCATTATTGATTGTTGGAGTAGCAGGTTTTGCTCAGGACAACAATGACAGACCACAAAGAGGTAACATGGGAAACATGACTCCGGAGCAGCGTACAGAACAACGTGTTGCAAGAATGACTAAAGATTTAAACTTAGATGCAAAACAACAGGAGCAACTAAAACAACTTTATGCTGACGAAGCTAAAAACAGAGAAGCCAGAATGGCGGAAATGAAAGACAAAAAAGGTCAAGGCAGAGAAATGATGGCTGAACAAAGAAAAGCTATGGAAGGAAAAATGGCCGCTATCTTAACTCCTGAGCAATTAGCAAAATGGAAAAGTAATCAGGAAAAAATGCAACAAAGAATGCAGCAAAGAATGAGTGAGAGACAAGGTGGTGGAATGGGAGATGACAGACCTGCCGGCGGTAATATGGAAAACTAAAAAAAAAGCTTCGAGATTAAACTCGAAGCTTTTTTTTTGCTCTTTAAAAATTACAATGTTTTCGAAACTTTATCAATCGCATTGATTGTAAAATCCAAATCTTCATAACTCAAAGCATCGGTTATAAACCAGGTTTCATAAGCTGATGGCGCGATATAAACTCCTTCTTTCAATAAACCGTGGAAGAATTTCTTGAAAGTTTCATTATCACCTTTAGCCGCCGTTTGAAAATCAACAACCGGACTTTCGTCAAAATGTACCGAAATCATAGATCCTACTCTATTGATGGTATAAACAATATTATTTGCTTTTAATACTCTATGAATTCCTGCTTCCAGATAAGCTGTTTTTTCTTCTAATCTTTGAAAAATAGCCGCATCATTATTTAGAGATTCCAACATAGCTTTACCTGCAGCCATAGCCAATGGATTTCCTGATAAAGTTCCCGCCTGATAAACTGGTCCAAGTGGAGCCAAATAATTCATAATTTCTTCACGGGCAGCAAAAGCACCTACAGGCAATCCACCACCAATTACTTTTCCGAAACAAACAATATCGGCATTGATGTTTAATAATTCCTGAGCACCACCTTTAGCCAATCTAAAACCTGTCATTACCTCATCAAAAATCAGTAAAATACCGTTCTCAGAACACAATTGACGCAGACCTTCTAAAAAACCTTTGATTGGCGGTACACAACCCATATTTCCGGCAACCGGTTCTACTATAATCGCTGCAATTTCGTTAGGATTCGCTTCGATTAAACTTCTTACATTCTCTAAATCGTTGTATTTAGCCAATAAAGTATCCTTAGCAGTTCCTGCGGTAACACCAGGACTATTAGGCGTTCCAAATGTCATTGCACCACTTCCGGCCTGAATCAGGAAAGAATCAGAATGTCCGTGATAACAACCTGCAAATTTTATTATTTTATCTCTTTTAGTAAATCCGCGCGCTAATCTTACGGCGCTCATACAAGCTTCGGTACCTGAATTTACAAAACGAATTTTATCAATATTTGGCACCATCGAAACTGCCAAAGCAGCAATTTGAGTTTCTAATTCGGTAGGCATACCAAAGGAAGTTCCTAGTTTAGCTTTCTCAGTTACCGCCTGAACTACCGGCTCATAAGCATGTCCTAAAATCATCGGTCCCCAGGAATTAATATAATCAATCAATCGGTTTCCGTCTTCATCATACAAATAAGCTCCTTTGGCTTGTTTTACAAAAATAGGCGTTCCTCCTACCGATTTGAATGCTCTAACTGGCGAATTTACGCCTCCTGGAATTACTTTTTCTGCTTCAGCAAATAGCTGACTACTTCTTTGGTATAACATTTTTAATTTAAAATTTCTGATTTTAGAGTTTAGAATTTAGATTTACAATCTTAATTTCTAACAACTCATTATTTTTTAATAACTTATAATTAATTCACTTTCAACTTTTGCCCCACAAAAAGAGTATTATCTAAAAGATTATTCTTTTGCTTTAAATCATCTACTAACAGATTGTACTTTTTTGAAATAGAATACAGCGTATCTCCTTTTTGAACCTCATAAAAAGTATCATTTCTGGAATCCCTGGCAATAATCCTTCTATTCTGATTTTCTACAGGCAAATAATTTGTCCCTAAAACCTGAGCGTCATATTGTCCTAAATTGTAGCGTTCTATGTAGGAAATCAATTTATCTGGATATTGCGGATCGGTGGCATAACCTGCTTTTCTTAAGCCTTTTGCCCAGGCCCGATAATCGTCTTTATCTAGTTCAAATAAACTGGCATACCTCCCTTTACCCGTTAAAAACAAGGCATGATCCCGATAAGATTCTGCTACTTTATTGTATTTTCTGAAGCATTCCTGACTGCTATCATCATCATGTCTTACAGAATCTCCTTTCCAATCGGCGTGGCATTTGATACCAAAATGATTGTTGGCCGTTTCAGCCAATTTACCTCTTCCCGCTCCTGATTCTAAAATTCCCTGAGCCAGAATAATACTTGCCGGAATACCATAAGTCTTCATGTTGTTCATGGCAATATCTTTGTATTGCAACACATAACCGCTAACAACATCATTGGTTACAATTGTTCTCGAAGTGGATTCAATCACTTCGTTTCTGCCCTTTATTGATTTTGTTTTCTTAGAATAAGTAGTGTTTTTGCCCGCTGCTTTTTTAGTTGTTACAATTGGGGATTTTGTAGCATGACAACTAACCAGCGTAAGAAGAATAAATAAAAGTAGGTTTTTCTTAAACATCGATAGCTATTGTTGGTAATTGTTTATTTTTTAATCGCTCATTCATTCCATAAATACCCTGCAATCCTCCGGTATGGATTAGTAAAATATTGGAATGCGCCGGAAAATAATCCTTTTGTATCAAATCCATAACACCAAAAACCATTTTCCCTGTATATACGGGATCTAACGGAATTTGATTCTCAATATAAAACCGATTGATAAAATGAATCAAATTTTCATTGACTTTACCATATCCGCCAAAATGATAATCTGTTATCAGCTCCCAATTTTGATTCTGTACAAAAATACGGATTTCATCTTGTAAAAAATCGCCTTTCAGTGCCGGAAATCCTAAAACTTTTTGATGAGACAGCGCACTATTGATAATCCCCGAAATGGTTCCGCCTGTTCCAACCGCACAGCAAACATAATCAAACTCACTGTCTTGCTGCGTTAAAATTTCCTGACAGCCTTTTATAGCCAATAAATTAGTTCCTCCTTCGGGAATCAGGAAAAAATCGCCAAATTTTGATTGTAAATCCGCTAAAAAAGCTGCTTCATTTTTCAAACGATAGGCTTCCCGGGAAACAAATTCAAATTGCATACCACATTCCTGAGCAAATTGCAAGGTGGGATTACTTTCTATTTTATCGCTTAATTCATCGCCACGGATAATCCCAATGGATTGAAAACCCTGCTCCTGAGCAGCAAAAGCAACAGCTGCAATATGATTAGAAAAAGCCCCTCCAAAAGTCAGCAGTGTCTTTTTGTTTTCGGCTTTTGCCTGAAGCAAATTGTACTTTAATTTTCGAAACTTATTTCCCGAAACCACAGGATGAAGCAAATCTTCCCTCTTGATAGTAAGCGAAATCGAGTTTGGAAATTGTATAGCTAACTTTTGATTCAAAACAATTATTTTTTACAAAGGTAAAATTTATACTTATATAAATAGCGAACACAGACAAAACTGGTTTTAGCCACAATCCCGATAGCTATCGGGACACGAATGATTTTTTCTAATCTTTGAACTTTAAAAACTTTGCGAAAGCTTTTGCGACATCTCTGCGGTTAAAATTCAAATTTTATTTAAAAACAAATACTTCCAAAAACTAAAAAACTTTCTCTTTTTCAAATAATTCAAATCGGATTCATTCGTATATGCCTCTCTTTCAAACGAAATGTTTCGATAGGCACGATTTTTGCTGCGGAATTGTAATAAACGAACAAAGTATTCGATAAAATACCAAATAAAAAAAGGAAGAATTAATAATTCTATTTGTTGTCGCAAATGAATGCGCTCGTGATTGATTAAAACTGCATTTTTTTTATCAATACGATATTTTAAAAACACAAACGGAAAAGCCGTTAATCCACGGAAACCTTTTGGTATTAAATACTTGTTAACAACAAAAAACATTGGTTCTTAAATTTATAAATTTGTGTAAATTAACAACAACAAAACCCAATTAATGATTGAACAAAGTAATGAAAATAAATTAATAGAAGGTGAAGATTTCTATTATACTCCTGAAGGATATAAATGTTTTACCGAGAAATATCATTTAAAAAGAGGTTATTGTTGCAAGAGTGGTTGCCGTCATTGTCCTTATGGATACGACAAAAAAACAGGCACAAACAAGAAATAAGAGTTATAAAAGCAATTTGAATCTAATTATCATTTTTTAGCATATATAAGAAACAACCCATTTTTATTCATCTATTTAACAATCAAATAATTGCATTATGAAAACACTCAAAATACTACCGCTACTATTTATTTTTCTATTGAGTTCATGCAGCTCTGTAAGAGTTTATTCTGATTTTGACAGCCGTGCTGATTTTAGTCAATACAAAACCTATGCTTTTCACAAAAAAGGCATTGACCGGGTTCAAATATCTGAATTAGACAAAAAAAGAATACTTCATGCTATTGACAATGAATTAAGTAAAAAAGGAATGAGTAAAAGTGAAAACCCTGATTTACTAATCAATTTTTTCACTAAAGAAAGAGAACAACTTGACGTAAACCAATTCAATATGGGTTGGGGATACGGCTGGGGATGGGGTTGGAATCCTTTTTTATGGGGCGGCAACACCTATGTTACTTCATCAACCCAAGGCACACTTTATATTGATTTAATCGATGCTAAGAAAAAAGAATTAATTTGGCAAGGAGAAGGAATAGGAACACTGACCGAAAACAGAAGAGAAAAAGAAAATCAAATCAATGAATTTGTATCGAAAATTCTGGCTCAGTTTCCTCCTACTGAAAAAAAATAATTCTTTCATTCCCGCAACTAAAGAATCCGTATATTTGTAATACAATCACAAAACATGAATCATACTATTAACATAAATACCACAATTAGCATTATTATCCAATAATGATGGAGTGTTATGTAAATAAGTAATCAAGATACCATTTATTCAACCTCCCAATACGGGAGGTTTTTTTATACCAATAAAAATGAAACTACTAAACCAAATACAAGAAGCCAAAAAACAATTACAGGGCGTGGTTATGGAAACACCATTATCGAAAAACTTGAATCTATCAACCGAATTCAATGCCCGAATCTTGTTAAAAAGAGAAGATTTACAAACCGTTCGTTCTTATAAAATCAGAGGTGCTTACAACAAAATCAGCACGCTTGATCCTGAAGAACAAGAGCAGGGCGTAATATGTGCCAGCGCCGGAAATCATGCACAGGGCGTAGCCTATTCCTGCAAATTGCTGCAAATAAAAGGCAAAATATACATGCCTAAAACTACTCCGAAACAAAAGATTAAACAAGTAAGGCTTTTTGGCGGCTCTTTCGTGGAAATTGTACTTACAGGAGACACATTTGACGATGCTTATGCCGCTGCAATGGCTGATGCTACTAAGAACAAAATGACTTTCATTCATCCTTTTGATGACATTAAAGTTATTGCCGGTCAGGGAACTGTAGGTCTTGAAATTCTGGAAAACTACAAAAAACCGATTGATTATGTTTTCGTCCCAATTGGCGGCGGTGGATTAGCCGCTGGTCTTTCGGAAGTTTTTAAACATTTGAGTCCTGATACTAAAATCATCGGCGTAGAACCCGAAGGAGCAGCATCGATGAAAACTTCTATTGCCAATGGTAAAGTAAGTGTATTGGAAAACATAGACAAATTTGTTGACGGAGCTGCGGTAAAACAAGTTGGAAAATTGACTTTTGACATTTGTAAAAAAAACCTAAGCGACATTATTCTTGTCCCTGAAGGAAAAGTTTGCACAACTATTTTGCGTTTGTACAACGAAGAAGCCATGGTAGTCGAACCCGCAGGCGCATTGACTATTTCGGCATTGGATTTTTATAAAGAAAAAATAAAAGGAAAAACCGTAGTTTGCATTGTGAGCGGAAGCAATAACGATATTGAACGCACCGCCGAAATAAAAGAACGCTCTTTACTCTATGAAGGATTAATGCACTATTTTATGATCCAGTTTCCGCAACGTCCGGGTGCTTTAAAAGAATTTGTCAACGATATTTTAGGGCCTGATGATGATATTACCTATTTCCAGTTTACCAAGAAAAACAGCCGTGAAGTAGGTCCCGCTGTTGTAGGTTTAGAACTCAAAAACAAAAATGATATTGTTGCCATAAAAACAAAAATGGACAACAAAGGTTTTGAATACAAATACCTTAACGAGAAACAAGATTTATTCAACCAATTAATAGGTTAGATTATTCTGAATTCGATACTTTTACCACCGATTATTTTACAAAACATGACACAATTAACCGACATTAAAAATCTGGACGACATCAAATTATTGGTTGACACTTTCTATGGAAAAGTACAAAAAGACAACTTAATTGGTCCTGTTTTTAATGAAAAAATTGGCAATAACTGGCCTACACATTTAGAAAGAATGTACCGTTTTTGGCAAACTATTTTACTGGAAGAACACACTTATTCAGGCAGTCCGTTTCCTCCGCACAAGCATTTACCGGTGGAAAAAGAACATTTTAATCGCTGGATGGAAATTTTTACTCAAACCATTGATTCTTTATTCAAAGGAAAACTAGCCGAAGAAGCTAAGCTCAGAGCCAAAAACATGGCTGAAATGTTCTTTTATAAAATTGAGTATTTCAGAAACGGAGGACGGAATTTTTTTGAAAATTAAAGCCTACATTTTAACCTGCTGCCCTAATTCCTTTTCACTTTCAATCACTTTGCCCTCGTATTGCAGTTTCCATCCCATAGTATTGGTAAGAATCAGGATTTTAGACAATTCACTTATCAATCGGTTTTGAGCATTGGATTTCAGGGATGATTTTGCAATTTTCTTTGACAAATTAGCCTTTACCTGCTTATTGATTTTATTGTAATCATCGCCGGTAAAAGGGTTCAGTTTACTTTGCTCCACATCATAAAACTGAAGATCCGGACTGATTTTAATTTCTTCTTTTGGAATACTTATAATTGTGATGGTTTTGTTTTTCTCATCAATATCGTATTTCATTTGGTGCAAATCATAAGCTACTGTCACATCGGCATTGACCACAATTAATGCTTTTTTTTCGAACGAAAGCATGTTCATCAGGTATTTTTCCTGATTTTTATAGGTAATCACTTCTGAAAAATGCCCTTCGGTAACCACTAATTTCCCTACGTTAACAATTTGCTGTTGAATCAGATTAGTATTGTAACTAATTTCGGCTTCATCACTTTTTTTGAAATCACAAAACTTGAATAACAAAACGGCAGCAACTATGACTGCGGCTCCAATAAGTATATTTTTTATCATAATTAAAATTTCATAAATGGATATTCCGAACACAATTTAGTAATTCCTGACTGAAGTTTTGCTAGAAATTTTTGATGGCTTTCTGATTGTGGATTAAACGACCTATGAGATAAGCCTTTCTGAATTCCCTGAACTTCCTCCATAACACTAAGAGCCGTTTTAGAAATAAAAGTTTCCTTAAATCGTTGCCAAATATAATCTATTGCTACTTGGTTAGGATGCACCATGTCTTCGGCATAAAAACGATAATCCCGAAGTTCGTCCATCATGATTTCGTAACTGGGAAAGTAGTTATGAGTTATTAGTTGTGAGTTATCAATTGCATGAATTGCACAAATTAAATGCGCCTTACTCCTTTGATTTTCTACAAAACCGTCTTTAATGTGGCGTACCGGTGAAACAGTAAAAGTAAATTTTGCCTCCTGATTGAGCTTTTGTATCAGCTCAATTGTATTTTGAATAGCATTTTGAATCCTTTCAATACTAAGTAATTCTTTTGTAAATTCTTTTTGGGGTATTTTATGACAATTAGCCACTATATGCTGATTTTTGATATAGCGATATACCCAAGCTGTTCCGTAAGTTATTTGGAAATGAGTAGATGCTGTTATCTGCTGATGTGTTGTTTCGATTAGTTGATTCAGCGTACTTAAAAAAGCTTCTCTGTCAGGATGAGAAAGTTCTGAATGCACTTCGAAGCAATGCCACAAATCATTATGAAAAAAAATATCATTTTCGGTAAAAAAAACTTTATTTACCACTCTTTCAATCAATTTTTCGATTGAAACGGGATTGAAAATAATCCCAAACGGATTGCAGCTGTTTTGAAATTTGAAATACTCCAATTTTTCAGCCATATTCACTGCAAAACAAGAGCCTAAAGACATAATTTTAGCATTATAATCAATAGGAAAATTACTTTCTGAAATAGGTATTGGCGTTCGAAATTGCATTTTGGTTTTTTCCCAAAATTAAGTATTATAATATTAATACAAATACTGGATTTTCAAATAATTTGGATTGCTTACACTCGATTCTGAAACCTGTTCCGTAGGATAATTATCGGCATCGTATTTAAATGTGGTTGGGTATAAATTTGCCGAAGTAATTACTTCTCCTCCATTAACAACTTTTGTTTCCACAACAGTCAAAACAACATTGTTTTTAGAAATTAAAGACGCATTATCTAATAATTGACTGTATCCTAAAATAGCATAATAAGGATTATTATAAGTATCGTACTCATAAGTAGTTTTAGAAGTTGAAAGTACTCCTTCGTCAACATTATCAAATGTACGTTCGATTTTAATTAGATTTTTATTTTTAAAAAATAAGGTTCCGTGTTGTACTTTTTGTTCTTGATTTTGAGTATTAATTTTATATTTTTCATACAAAATTGTCTCACTATTTTGATGAGTATAATAAATCACATAATCATCCGACGAAATCACCTTAATTAATTTATCTTCCTGATAAGTATATTGTAAGGTAACACTAAGTTGGTTTTGCTTGTTGTACTTAACTATTTTGGTAATCAAACCGTCAGTATAAGTATAATCGATTCTTTCCTTAGAATTATCGGAACTTAGTAATTGATTTTGATTGTATGTAAAAACGGAATTTTCAGAAATACCATTCTCGGTAGATTCAATAATTTTAACAAAATTCTTTCCTTTAACTTCTTTCTCGTTAGAGCAGGAACTAAAAAGAACAGCAACTATTGTAATGAAAAAAAATATTCTGTTTAATTTTCTCATGATCCTTATAGGTTAATTTTTGAACATAGTATATTGGGGACTTCAAAGCTATATATTAAATACAGCTAAGCCAACAAAACAAGTTCAACAACCTAAAAACTCGTTAAAAAGAATATTTTACAAAGAAATATCGCAAAATACCAATTCTAAAAAAACAAGCCGGCTTATTCCTTAAATTTCACGGTAAAAAGAATTCCTTATCCTAAGCAAACTACTGATTTTATCGACAAAATACAACCACCCGGTGATTTGAAGAGTATTTTATCCTTTCAACGATTTTAAATGGTGAACTCATTTTTTGCTTTTACTTTTGATAATGAATACTACAACCAACACTATGAAAAATATATTCAACCCAATTTACAGACAAGATTATTTAGAAGGTTATTCTAAAGGTCTGGATCCTTATTCAAAAGCAAAAGACGACTCAAACAACACTGCTTTTAATGACGGATTTAACTCAGGCAGAATTGATTATGAAAGTGTAAACGGAAGCATTGTTGATGGAATTCCTAAAAAAATTATCAACGAAAAAATTCTGGAAGAATTCCTCATGGCCGGATTACTGGGCATCAATATTGACACCGAAGGTTATACACACTTTCAAATAAGTGTTTTAGTAAAATGGTATCAGAGTGGTATTGAAAAATACGATCCTAAAGAAAACAATTATTTACTGGATATTTTGGAAGAAAACGGAATCGAACTTAACCATTCTTAAAAATAACTTTTTCATATTTAAAAAGAGAAACCCTTTTAGTTTGCTTACACATTCTAAAAGGGGTTCTTATTTTTATAAAGCTTAAATTATTACTTCACAAATTCTACAGCTTTAGCTAAAGCTTCCGAAATTCCGGCTGCATTCTTACCTCCGGCTGTAGCAAAGAACGGTTGTCCTCCTCCTCCACCTTGGATAAATTTTCCTAATTCACGAACTACCTGACCTGCGTTTAGGTTTTTCTCGGCAACTAATTCTTTAGAAATATAGCAGCTTAACATTGGTTTTCCTTCTTCGGCTGTAGCCAAAACTAAAAACAAATTGTTACCTAAATTACCTAATTCGTAAGCTAAGTCTTTTGCCCCTTCCGGATTCAAATCCACTTGTTTAGCTAAGAACTGAACTCCGTTTACTTCCTGAAGTTCGCTAGCCAATTCGGCTTTCATATTTTTAGCTTTCTCTTTCAACAAAGCTTCTACTTGTTTTTTCAACTTAGCATTTTCATCCTGTAAAGAAACCACTGCTTTTACAGTATCCTGTGGATTTTTCAATGCTGATTTAATTTCGCCTAACAATTCTTCCTGTGAAGCAAAAAACTGTCTTACGCCATCCCCCGTAATTGCCTCAATACGACGAATTCCCGCTGCAACCGCTCCTTCAGAAACAATTTTAAATGACCAGATATCTGCAGTATTGTTCACATGGATTCCTCCACACAATTCCATACTGTCTCCAAATTTAATTGCACGAACATTATCTCCGTATTTCTCTCCAAATAAAGCCATCGCACCTTCGTCAAGAGCTTGTTGAATAGGAATACTTCTTCTCTCAATTAATGGTAATTGCTCCTGAATTCTGGCATTTACAAAATCTTCTACTTGTTGTAATTCTTCGTCAGTTACTTTAGAGAAATGAGAAAAGTCAAAACGTAAATTTTTCGGGTTTACCAAAGATCCTTTTTGCTCCACATGTGTTCCTAAAATGCTTCTCAACGCCTGGTGCATCAAGTGGGTTGCCGAGTGATTTTTAGAGGTATCCGCTCTTAAATCGGTATTTACTTTAGCAATAAAAGTAGCTTCTAAATTCTCTGGCAATTTTTTAGCAAAATGCAGAATTAAATTATTCTCTTTCTTAGTATCTATAATTTCGATGGTTTCATTTGCCGAAACCAAAATCCCTTTGTCCCCTACCTGTCCTCCGCCTTCCGGATAAAATGGTGTAGCATCTAAAACGATTTGGTACAAAACACCGTCTTTTTTAGAATCTACTTTACGAATACGGGTAATTTTTACTTCGTTTTCTGTTTGATCATAACCTACAAAAGATTCTACATTTCCATCAACCAAGATTTTCCAGTCGTCAGTAGAAACTTCCGAAGCAGCACGGGAACGTGATTTTTGTTCCTGCATGGCTTTTTCAAAACCGGCTTCATCCAGACTAAATCCTCTTTCTCTAAGAATCAAAGCCGTTAAATCGATCGGAAAACCAAAAGTATCATACAATTCGAAAGCTTTTGCTCCTACAACTTCTTTTCCTTTGGTTTCCGCCATTACATTTTCTAACAATTGTAATCCCTGATCTAAAGTTCTTAAGAAAGAAGCTTCTTCTTCACGGATTACATTGGTAACCAATGTTTGTTGTTTTTTGATTTCAGGGAAAAATTCACCCATTTGATCTGCTAACACAGCAACTAATTGATTGATAAAAGGCTCTTTGGTATTCAGGAAAGTAAATCCGTAACGAATAGCACGACGTAAAATACGACGGATTACATATCCGGCTCCTGTATTAGAAGGCAATTGTCCGTCGGCAATAGCAAAGGCTACCGCACGCACGTGATCCACTACTACACGAATAGCAATGTTGATTTTGTTTTGTTCTTCAGATATATTTTTAACTTCATTAGAAGTGTATTTCAATCCTGTAATTTGCTCCACTTTTTCGATAAGCGGTGTAAATACATCAGTATCATAGTTTGAAGTTACGTTTTGCATCGCCATACACAAACGCTCAAATCCCATTCCTGTATCTACGTGTTGTGCTGGTAATTTCTCTAATGAACCATCGGCTTTACGGTTGAATTCCATAAATACATTGTTCCATATTTCCACTACCTGCGGATGATCGGCATTCACTAAGCTAAATCCTGAAACTTCCGCTCTTTCAGCATCGGTACGCAAATCGATATGAATTTCTGAACATGGTCCACAAGGTCCCTGATCTCCCATTTCCCAGAAATTGTCTTTTTTGTTTCCAAGGATAATACGGTCTTCGGAAACAAATTGTTTCCAGATATCAAAAGCATCCTGGTCAAAAGGAACATTTTCTGCTTCGTTTCCTTCAAAAACAGAAACATACAAACGGTCTTTGTCTAATTTTAAAACCTCAGTCAAAAATCCCCAAGCCCATGGAATAGCCTCTTTTTTGAAATAATCACCAAAAGACCAGTTCCCTAACATTTCAAACATCGTATGGTGGTAAGTATCAAAACCTACATCCTCCAAATCGTTATGTTTTCCTGAAACACGAAGACATTTTTGCGTATCGGCAATACGATTACTTTTAGGCGTGGCGTTTCCTAAAAAATATTCTTTAAACTGTGCCATTCCTGAGTTGTTGAACATCAGGGTGGGGTCGTCTTTTAGGACAATAGGTGCCGAAGGAACAATTAAATGTCCTTTACTTTCAAAGAATTGTAGATACGCTTTGCGAATGTCTTGTGATTTCATTTTTATAATTTAAAATTAAAAGATTTAAAAATTAAAAAATTCAAATATCTGGTTTTGAACAACTTCAATTATTCGCTATACCACTAAATTAAATCTCTTGTAAAATTCATAAATTCAACAATTTTCAAATCATTAAATTTTTAAATCTTTAAATCAATTTTATGCAATATTTAATATTTAAAAAAGCCCTAAACAAATAAAACATTTATTAAATTTGTTCCAATGTGCTTTTTTAGAGGTGCAAAAATAGGGTATTTTAAAATATGGCGAAAGTAAAATATTATTACGATTCTGAAAATCTGGCTTATCGCAAAATCAAAGTCAAAAAAAGAACAAAATTTGGCTTTGTTGCCTTGTTTTTATTGGCTTCCGCTTTATTTGGTTTTATCAGTTTTGTGGTTTTGTTAAATACACCTTATTTTGATACTCCAAAAGACCGTCTTTTGATTCGGGAAATTGAAAATTTAAAATTAAACTATGCTTTTTTGAATAAAAAAATAGACCAACTCGACAATGTTGTAGAAGCCATTGAAGAGCGCGACAACAATTTGTATCGTACTTATTTCAATACTGCTCCTATTCCGGAAGAAGAAAGAAAATCAGGCTACAAAGATGCAAACCGCTACAAAGCACTTCAGGGTTACAACAACAGTCAACTGGTTTTACAAACCACTAAAAGAGTCGATATTTTAACAAAAGAATTAGTAATCCAGTCTCAATCATTGGATTATATTTTAAAATTAGCCAAAGAAAAAAATAAATTATTGGCTGCCATTCCTGCTATTCAACCTGTCAGGAATGAAAATTTAAAACGAATGGCTTCCGGTTTTGGTTATCGTACGGATCCTTTTACAAAAGCACGAAAAATGCATGAAGGTATGGACTTTACAGCAAAAACAGGTACACCGATATTTGCAACCGGTGATGGCGTAGTAAAACAAGCTGACAACAGAGCTTCCGGATATGGAAATCACATAGTAATCAGACACGGTTACGGATACGAAACCTTGTATGCCCATTTAAGCAAATACAATTGTAAAGCAGGACAACGCATTAAACGCGGAGATATTATTGGGTATGTAGGAAGCACAGGAAGATCAGAAGCACCGCATTTACATTATGAAGTACACAAAGATGGTCGGGTGGTTAATCCGCTTAATTTTTATTACGGCAATATCTCGGCAGTGGAATACGTTGCTATTTCGAAACTGGCTAATCAGGAAAATCAATCACTGGATTAACGATTTTAGAATTCAGATTATTGATTTTAGATTTAAAAAACTAAAAACAAAAATAAATGCATATAGAATTACAACCCGGAAAAAGATATTACAGCATAGGCGAAGTTGCCAAAGCCTTTGATGTCAATGCTTCGTTGATTCGTTTTTGGGACAGTGAATTTGATATTCTCAAACCTAAAAAAAACGCCAAAGGAAACCGAATGTTCACTCCCGAAGACATCAAGAATCTTCAATTAATTTACCATTTGGTAAAAGAACGCGGATTTACATTGGAAGGAGCCAAAACCCATTTGAAAGAAGGGCAAAAGAAAACCTTAGACAAATTTGAAATTATCAGCAAACTAGAAGCGATTAAAGTACAGCTGACTAATATTAAGAACGAACTTTAATCGATTGCAATATCAATTTGAAATAAATTAAAACAATAAATAGTAAACTTTAAATTAAACAGAAACATGGATTTTAAAAAATTTTTACCTTGGATTATTTTAGCAATTATCATTATTGGTGGTTACAGCTGGGTTAAAGGAATTAACAATACTGCTGTGACTTTAGGTCAGGATGTAGAACAATCCTGGGGAGACGTACAAACTTCTTACCAAAGGCGTAATGACTTAATAGGAAATCTGGTGAACACTGTTAAAGGAGCTGCCGATTTCGAAAAAAGCACTTTAACGGCAGTAATTGAAGCCCGTGCTAAAGCAACTCAAACTACAATTGACCCAACTAACATTACACCAGAACAATTGGCTGCCTTTAATTCTGCTCAAAGTGGACTAAGCAGTTCATTGTCTCGCTTATTAATAACGGTAGAAAAATATCCTGATTTGAAAGCCAATCAAAATTTTTTAAAACTACAAGACGAATTAGCCAGTACTGAAAATCAGATTTTAACGGCCCGTACCCGTTTTAACGAAGCGGTAAAACCATACAACACACACATCAAAACTTTCCCAAATACTTTATTTGCTGGTATTTTTGGTTTCAAAGAAAAAGCGTATTTCAATGCTGTTGAAGGAGCTGATAAACCAGTGGAAGTAAAATTCTAAAAAGATATTTCAGATTTTCGATTAACGTCCTGATATTTATCGGGACGTTAATCTTCATTCAAAAATTTCACCCATGTCAAAAGTAGAAGATTTTTTAACCCCGGAAGAAGAACAGGAAGTCGTTGAAGCTATTCGCATAGCCGAAAAAAACACTTCCGGCGAGATTAGAGTTCATATCGAAAGAACAACAACTATGGATGCCTATGATCGTGCCAGAGAAATTTTTCATGAATTAAAAATGGATGAAACCGAATTGAAAAACGGGGTTTTAATCTATTTGGCAGTGGATGATCATCATTTTGTAATATGCGGAGACAAAGGAATCAACGATGTTGTTGAAGCCGATTTTTGGAATTGTACCCGTGATGCAATGGCTACACAATTCAAGCAACATAATTTCAAACAAGGACTTGTCAACGGAATTTTAAGAGCCGGAGAGCAACTAAAAAAGTATTTCCCATGGCAGGAAGGGAACAGTAACGAATTATCAAACGAAATTTCAAAAGGATAAATATGAAAATTCCAACAAAGAAAAACTCAAATTCCAAAGGAATTTTTCAATTTGCATTCCTGCTGATGATGCTTTTATCCGGAAATTGTATTTTTTCTCAATTTACAATTCCTAAAATACCTGATTTACAAACATCCGTTTATGACTATGCCAATCTTTTTAATGCCAGTGAAAAAAAGCAATTAGAAGAAAAACTCATTCATTATGCCGACACTACGACCACGCAAATTGTAGTCATTACTATAGAAAGTTTAAAAGGCGAAGACGTTAGTTTACTTGCTACCAAATGGGCACATACCTGGGGAATAGGCGGAACTAAAAAAGATGATAATGGCGTAATAATTTTGGTCTCGAAAAATGATCGAAAAATTGCTATCAATCCCGGTTATGGTCTCGAAGACCGATTAACAGCCGGAATTGGAGGTGAAATCATCCGAAATATTATCATTCCAGAATTCAAAGCCGGCAGTTATTACAACGGAATCAACAAAGGAACTGATGCTTTATTTGATGTTTTTAAAGGCAAATACAAAGGCAGCAGAAAACAAAACAAACAACAACAAGATTTCCCTGTTCTTCCTTTTATTATCATCATCGTTTTTATTTTGATTTTAGCATCCAGAAACAAAGGAGGTGGCAGAGGAAACTCAGGAAATAGTGGTGGTGGAGGCCCAAGTTTGTTAGATGTAATAATCCTGAGCAATCTGGGACGCAACAGTGGCGGATTTGGAGGCGGAAGCTTTGGCGGAGGTTCATCCGGAGGTGGATTTGGCGGAGGCGGCTTCGGTGGAGGATTTGGCGGCGGAGGATTCTCCGGCGGTGGTTCCAGCGGAAGTTGGTAAAACTCTTTATAGAAATACAATCATCTAGTTTAAACTAATAAACCATTGGCTACAGCTAATGGTTTATTTATTTTAGAAATTACTTGACTCCTTTGTAAAATTATTTATCTTTATCCTAAATTTATCTGAACCACATAAGATAACCAATACAAATGCTTTCACAAAAAACCAAATACGCACTTAAAGCCTTACTCTATCTGGCGCAACAAGATGCTAACCATATCTCTAAAACAACCGATATAGCCGAAGCAGCTAATATTCCTAAAAAGTTCTTAGAACAAATTCTTTTAGACTTGAAACGCGGTCATTTAGTAGGCAGCAAGCAAGGAAAATTTGGCGGATATTATCTTTTAAAATCAGGAAACGAAATCACATTAGCCGATATTCACCGATTATTTGACGGTGCTATAGCCTTACTACCTTGTGCTTCAATAAATTTTTACGAACGTTGTTTAGATTGTAAAGATGAGTCGGAATGCCTGCTACGACACGGATTAATCACTATTAGAGAAGAAACTTTAAAAGCTATGCAAGGCATTACTATCAACTCATTGGTAAAAAAATAAAAAAATATATTTTAATTTCTACTAATTATATAGAATTAATTATATACATTTGCCCCAGAATTAAAATCAAATATAAAGAACCCAAAAATGAAACTTATGAAAAGGCAACGAACAAAATTTATTTTTTCGGAAAATTATTCAAAAGAATACCAAACTCTAAATAGTAATACAACCAGAACTATTATGATGTGTATGTGTTAGTCAAAAAAAATTTATTTTTAAATTCTACTAATTACATATAACATACATAAATAATAAACATGAAAACATTTTATACAAAATCAATAACCCTAATTGCATTACTATTATTTTTCTCAATTTCTAACGCACAAAATACCTTAAAAGGAAATGTAAAAAACGCTCAGGATCAAGTGTTATCTGGAGCAAACATCATCCTGAAAGGAACAAAATACACTACTACTACAGATGCCAACGGAGATTTTTCAATTGACACGAAAGACAAGACTTCTTTTTCTTTATTAATCCAATATGTGGGATACAAAACAGAAGAAATTGTTATTACTGAAAATCAAACAGCTCCCTTATCTATAAAACTTTCTGAAGAGAACGAGCTGGTAGAAGTAGTTATTTCTTCCCGAAGAAGAATTGAAAAAGCACAAAACGTACCTATTCCAATTTCGGTAGTGAGCGGAAAACAAGCAGAACAAGCTGGTGCTTTCAATGTGAACAGAATTAAAGAATTGATTCCTTCTGTGCAACTTTATTCTTCAAACCCAAGAAATACTGGAATTAATATTCGTAGTTTAGGTTCTCCATTTGGACTTACTAATGATGGTATCGATCCAGGGGTTGGTTTCTATGTTGACGGAGTATATTATGCCCGTCCGGCAGCCACCACACTTGATTTTATTGACGTAAGTCAAATTGAAGTATTGCGTGGACCACAAGGAACATTATTTGGAAAAAACACAACAGCAGGAGCTTTTAACATCACAACACGCAAACCAAGTTTCACTCCGGGCGCTGATTTTGAAGTAAGTTATGGAAATTACTCTTTCTTGCAGGCCAAAGCATCTATTACAGGGTCTATAGCCAAAAAAATTGCGGGACGCTTCTCTTTTTCAGGAACACAACGTGATGGTTTAATTGAAAATGTAGCAACAGAGAAAAGAACAAATACATTAAACAATCAGGGAATCAGAGGGCAATTGCTTTTCACTCCATCAGAAAACACTAATATTTTATTAGCTGCCGATATCACTACACAACGTCCTGATGGATACGCTCAAGTAATTGCCGGTGTTGCTCCTACTCAAAGAGCTACTTACCGTCAGTTTAATCAAATTATTGCCGATTTAAATTATACTCTTCCAAGTTTGAATCCTTTTGATCGCAAAATTGACCATGATACACCATGGCGTTCTAATCAGGATTTAGGTGGAGTATCTCTTAATGTGGATACCAAAATTGGAGAAGGAACTTTAACTTCAACTACAGCTTGGCGTTTTTGGAACTGGGATCCTTCTAATGACAGAGATTTTACAGGTTTACAAGTTTTGGCAAAATCACAAAATCCTACCAGACAAACCCAATTTACACAAGAAGTACGTTACGCAGGTCAAATATCATCTAAGTTAAGTGGTGTAGCCGGTTTATTTTTCATCGATCAAACATCAAGAACAACCGGAACAGAAGAATCAGGAAGTGCACAATGGCGTTTTTCTCAAAGCACAACAAGCTCAAAATGGGCAACACCCGATCTTTTTGAAGGATACGGAATAAATACTGACGCAAGTATTCACGCTACATCTGCTGCGATTTTTGGTCAATTGGATTGGGCTATCACTGACCGTTTACATGTATTACCTGGTGCCAGATATAATTATGATAAAAAAGATGCCGATTATAGCCGTACAACTTATGGAGGATTACAAACAAATGATCCTGAATTAATTGCATTAAAAAAATTAGTTTACACAGATCAAAGTTTCAACAAAAATACTGATGCTACTGACTTTTCTGGAAACTTAACTGTTTCTTTCAAAGCATCTGACAGGGTGAATGCTTACGCAACATATGCTAAAAGTTACAAACCTGTAGGTGTTAACGTTGCCGGACTTCCTACAGTGAATGGACAACCAGCACTTGACCTTGCTGTAATTAAACCTGAAAAAGTAAACCATTTTGAAGTAGGTGCAAAAACATCACCTTTTAATAATGCTATCTTGAACTTTACTTTGTTTAATACTGATATTAAAGATTATCAAACTAACGTTCAAGCCGCTGAATTAGGTGTAAATCGTGGTTATTTAGCTAATGCTGATAAAGTACGTGTGAGAGGTGCTGAAATTGATGCCAGCTTTGTTATCAATAGTCACTTCACTGTAAATGGAGCAGCAACCTATAGTGATGGAAAATATATTAAATTTACTAATGCACCACTTCCATTAGAAGAAACAGGAAAGACTGAAAATGGAGTTCAGGTAGCATACAAAGATGTTTCAGGAAGCAGCTTACCCGGAGTTTCTAAATGGGCCGGAAGTTTAGGTGGTGAATACACTACAAACGCAAAATTCTTTGGAAATTTAGGTAAATTCTTTGTAGCAATTGATTCTTATACACGTTCTGAATTTTCATCAAGTCCATCAGCTTCAAAATACTTGGTTGTACCTGGATATGCAATCTTCAATGGTCGTTTAGGATTTAGAGCAACAGAAGGATTATCGATCAACTTCTGGGGGCGTAACCTTTTAAACAAAGATTACTTCGAACAATTATTACCTGCTGGTGGTAATGCTGGTCACTATGCCGGAGTTTTAGGAGATCAAAGAACTTATGGAATTACTTTGAAATATTCGTTATAAAATTCAATTTCCTAACAGAAAAGAAGCCGTCTCAATAATACGATTTTGAGACGGCTTCTTCATTTTATTCAATATTGGAAATTACAAAAAAACAACAGCTTAAACAAAATTTAAAATCATTCAAATCACTTACAATAAAGACTATTTTTTTTCTATTTTTACATCTTAAGTAAAACACAAATCATAAAACTGTAACAACATAATGCACATAGCAGTAGCAGGAAATATAGGCTCAGGAAAAACAACATTAACCGCTTTACTATCCAAACATTTTAAATGGGAACCACATTACGAAGACGTAGTTGACAATCCTTACCTGGATGATTTTTACCATCAAATGGAGCGTTGGTCTTTTAATCTTCAGATTTATTTCCTCAACAGTCGTTTCCGTCAGGTGATGCAAATTCGCGAAAGCGGAAAAAAAGTAATTCAGGACCGAACTATCTATGAAGATGCTCATATTTTCGCCCCAAACTTACATGCTATGGGATTAATGACCAATCGTGATTTTCAAAATTATGCTACGCTTTTTGAATTGATGGAATCTACGGTTAAAGCTCCGGATTTATTAATCTATTTAAGAAGTTCCATTCCTAATTTAGTAGGTCAAATCCACAAACGCGGACGCGAATATGAAAATTCTATTTCTATTGATTATTTAAGCCGCTTGAACGAGCGTTATGAAGCTTGGATCCACACTTACAATAAAGGGAAATTATTAATTATAGATGTAGATCGTATCAATTTTGTGGATAATCCGGAAGATTTAGGAAACATCATCGAACGAATCAATGCCGAATTAAACGGATTATTTTAAAAGTAAAACTACACAATATACAACTGCTTAAGACTAAAAAAACCTTAAGCAGTTTTTTTTATAATCCTATAATAGAAGATTAAACCATCTTTTTACTTAATCCTCACCTTTTGAAGCTGATCCAAAAAAGTCAAGGATTAAACATAAAAATTTTGATACAAAACAAAAAAACCTATCCAATTGGATAGGTTTTTCAAAGACTCGAGGGTACAGCCCGAATTGAGCGAAGCTAAAGGCGACGAACCGGCTTTAGCCGAACACGTCGCAACTACAAAACAAAAAACCCCGTTTCGTTAGAAACGGGGTTTTCAAAGAAAGGCGACGACATACTCTCCCACAAAACTGCAGTACCATCTGCGCAGGCGGGCTTAACTACTCTGTTCGGGATGGGAAGAGGTGAGCCCCGCCGC
>NZ_BMGA01000006.1 GCF_014639535.1 Flavobacterium palustre
GTTTGTCCGCCGTGGCGGACTATTTGTATTTGACTGAAGTTCTAGTGGTTTTATTCTAATCTATCGATTCTATTACTCTTATTTTATTTGTTCCGATTTGCATCGGAACGGCTGTCAATTCAATATGTCTAGGAACGTGTTCTTCTTATTTTTTCGCTTCGTTTTTCACACCGTGGTGTATTTCTCGAAGCGGGTGCAAAAGTACAACTTCTTTTCTTTCTGACAAGCTTTTTTTAAAGTTTTTTTTAGAAAAATTTATTTTCCGTTTTCTTTTTTTTTCTTATCAGCTTTTCAAGGAACGTCGCTCGTTTGCGGGGTGCAAATGTAACATCTGTTTTTAAATCTCACAAACTTTTCAAAGCTTTTTTTTTTAGAAATTAACTTCTAATTTACTTTGTTAGTTTATCAGTATTTTAAAGAACGTCTGCGTTGTTGCGGGTGCAAAAGTAGAACCTTTATTCGTTTTGACAATAGCTTTTCGAAACTATTTTTTATTTATTTTTTAATCAACTGGAAACGTGAAACTTATTTTTCAGCTTTTTTACTCTTTGTAGGAGTTTAAATGGAAGACTACACCGTTTTTGGGTTTTACAACAAAGGTTCACTAAGAAAACGCAGGGATTCGCTAAGGGTTTTTAGCATCAAAGTTGTTTTCTAACACCACTACCCTAGCCCTGATTGCAGCGGATGACAGATTCCAACAGCTAATCAGGAAGAGCTTCAATAAAAAAAGTCGCAATTTTAAAATAGTAAATTGCGACTTTTAATTTTTATTTTTTTGACTAAATTATTTTTGACTTGCCAAATAAGCCAAAACATTCTTTTCGATTCTTTCATTAATATTCGAAATATCTGCTTTTACAAATTTCTCACCAATGATGTTTTCGTATAATTCAATATATCTATCCGAAACTGTTTCAATATAAGCATCCGTCATTTCAGGAATTTGTTGTCCTTCTTTCCCTTGAAAACCATTTTCAATTAACCAACGACGTACAAACTCTTTAGACAATTGCTTTTGCTCCTCGCCTTTTGCCTGTCTTTCAATATAACCTTCAGCATAAAAATAACGGGAAGAATCCGGAGTGTGAATTTCGTCAATTAAAACAATTACACCATCTTTTGTTTTTCCAAATTCATATTTAGTATCCACTAAAATTAATCCGCGGCTGGCAGCAATTTCAGTGCCTCTTTGAAACAAAGCTCTGGTATATTTTTCTAAAACCAAATAATCTTCTTCGCTAATAATTCCTTTTGCCAAAATATCTTCTCTTGAAATATCAGCATCGTGCTCTCCATTGTCGGCTTTTGTAGTTGGTGTTATGATTGGTTCCGGGAATTTATCGTTTTCTTTTAAACCTTCTGCCATTGTAACTCCACAAATTTGTCTTTTTCCTGCAGCATATTCGCGTGAAGCGTGACCTGAAAGATAACCTCTAATTACCATTTCTACCTTAAAAGGCTCACATAAATGACCTACAGCAACACTTGGATCCGGAGTAGCAATCAACCAGTTTGGAACAATATCCTGAGTCAGCTCCATAAATTTAGTAGCAATTTGATTTAGAATTTGTCCTTTGTACGGGATTCCTTTTGGCAAAACCACATCAAAAGCCGAAAGCCTGTCGGTTGCCACCATTACTAATAATTCATCATTGATATTGTAAACTTCTCTAACTTTACCTCTGTAAACCGATCTTTGATTTGGAAAATTAAAATTAGTGGTCGTGATTGTATTGCTCATTTAGATACGTATTGTTTTGATTTTATAAGAATGCAAATTTAGGATTATTTTAAACAGAAAAGCAAAGAAAGTATTCTATATCTCCTTTTTTTGCTACAGATTTACACAGATTATTTTCAGAGTATAAAGATTTTAATTCAACTGTAAAAGTTTTTAACCGCAAAGAACACAAAGGTTGCGCAAAGAACAAAGGTTCAAAAAAATCTGTGCTAATCTTTGTAAATCTGTTGCGAAAAATAGACTTGAGTATTATGTAGCAGTTTATTTGCTAACTAAACTAACATTTTCCAGTATTTTTTCAGTCAAATAATTAGCAACACCATCTTCATGATTTTTTAAAATCACTTCAAGATGAGCTAATTTACTTTTCAAACTATCCGGTGCATTCCCCATGAGCAAACCTTTATGAGTAGCATTTAACATCCCTTCATCGTTATAACCATCACCAAAAGAAATCGCCTGGTGAAACTGATAGTTTTCCTTTTCTAAAATACGGGCAATCGCCACACTTTTATCAACAGATTTATCCATAAATTCCAAACAATGCGGCAAACTAAATGCATGACTGAAAATATCCAGATGTTTTTCCAGAATCATCTCTCTTAACTCGATTAATTTTCCATGACTTTCGTGAGTAAAAAATATTTTGATTGCATCAAATTCTGTTACTTCTTTATAATTTACTAATTCCGGAACATAATTCAATTCGGTTTGGAATTCCAATAGTTTATCATTGTGCTTATTAGTTTGCCAAACATTTTCTTTAAAAAGTACCGTAGTATATTCGGCTGGAATATCCATTTCTAAGACCGATTTTACAGCATCACTTTTCATATTAGTAGCAAAAATCAATTCTTTATTCGGAGCATGAATTCGGGCTCCGTTAGAAGTAACCAAATAAATAGGGAATCCCAAGGTTTCAACTATAGGCATCGCATCCAAATGATGTCGTCCTGTAGCTACAATAATTAAATAATCCTGATTGTATAATTCTCTAAAAACCTCTTTAGTATAATCTGAAATTCTGTGATCACTATTTAATAATGTTCCGTCTAAATCACTTACAATGACTTTTATATTGTCTTTTATCATATATCATTTCGTCTAATTCATTGCAAAAATACCTAAAATACACCGAAGGCTCAGCAAACAATTCCCGAAATAACAGCAAATTAACGTATGGCTAAACTTTATACAAAGTTCAAACATAGTATTTTCAACCATCTGCTATTTTACTTTATTCTGATTGGAGTTGGGCTTCAACTCATCAGGACTGTCTTTCGTATAAGTATTAAAAACTTCACGGGATGGACTTGTAAATACATCTTTTATCACCTCAAAATTCAATTTGTTTTTGGGATTGAACTGATTTGAGTTCATATACTTCACTATAGAGTAAAATAATTGTTGTGACGAAGGCTTGTTTTGTACATCAGGTCCTAAGTTAGCGCTGCTTACAATTAATTTACCGTTCCCAACTTGCGCTTCAAAAACCAAAGCCAATCGGCGATTCATAAACCAGGTATCAATTGGTTGAATTAAAGGACGAAAATCAGCCGGAAAATCTTCTAAATTCATTACCTGAGCGCGGTTTTGAATATCCCACCACTGCAAATCGCTGTGATAACTCGTTGGGAAATCAGCAAAAGCGGGACTTTTCTCCTGAATCAACATTCCGGTTACATGTGGCGGACGCATTTTGAACCAGGAAGTATTCCAAAAAACCGGTAAAAAGTGCATTTCTACTTCTTTTCCTTTTACCACTTTTCCGGCAGCGTTTAAAAACACTTTTCCTCCTTTATTAAGAACATCTTTAGCCTTATCGTCAAAAACGGTTGTGTAATAAACCTCAGATGCTATTTCGGAGTTTTTTTCAGGATATACCCAAAAATTCCAATCATTTACATAATCAGTACCATTAACTTTTACTTCCAAAATTAATTTTGACGCTTCTTTTATTTGTCCTAAAGCAAAATCAAAATTACCTACAAAAAGTCCATTTCCATTTTCGAAAGTTTTAGGATCAAATTTCCCCGAAGAAAGTACATCCCCTTTTTCGTTTTTAACCGTCCAACTAATTACTGCATTTTGTAATGCTGTTTTACCCGAATGGAAAAGAACGATTTCTGCCTTGAAAGTTTCTCCATTATTATATACAAACTTTGGAATCTTTGCCAAAGGAACTGTTGAATTACAAAATCTTGCATATTCCTGAGCTGTAACATATCCTTTTTCCTGAAAAAAAGCATCCAACACTCCTACTAAAGCTGTTCCCTGGCCTGGGAAATCCTGTAAGCCTAATGCTTGAAAACCTGCATAACCGGGTGTTCTCAACATTTTTTCGATTTCATTTTTATAACACAAAACCTGTAACTTTCCGGAAGCATTCAAAAAGTCTTTGCTTTGATCTCTCATGTGGTGATCCTCCAAATCCTGGCGAAACATTTCAAAGTTTTTGGCTCTGTAAACGCCTGTATATTTTTTAATTTCTTCGAAATTTGGAAAAACACAATATTGACCTATTTCGTGAGCCACAAAAGGAACTTTAAACGGCGCAATGCCTGAGCTAAAATCCGATTCTGTTTCCGGCATTTTTTCCCATTTCAAACCTCTTACACCACCACGTGACTGGTATTCAGCGTTAGGAACCACAGGCCAGCTTCCTCCTACTGACATTCCGGTATATACTCTCCTATTGTCTTTTGCTTTCCAGAAATCTACAAATTCGTTGAGGTATTTCACCTGATTTCCTGCAGGCTCATTCCCCGCAGACAACATGGTAAAGGAAGCGTAATTCCCGTATTCCTTAGCCATTCGGGTAGTTTCATCATATAAAAATTGATCTACAGGTTGTCCTAAACCTATTTTTGGACCGTGGTTAGGCCAGCTTGGTCCTTCGGGTTGCAAATAAAGCCCCACTTTATCAGCGGCAATAAAAGCGGCTTCTGGAGGACACCAGGAATGAAAACGCACATGATTTAATCCATACGACTTGATCTTTCTTAGAATTGTTTCCCAAGCTTCCACCGTAGTCGCCGGATAACCTGTTAGTGGAAATTCGCAATTGTGAACCGTTCCTCTTAGAAAAACCGGAACACCATTTATCAAAAATCGGTTTCCTTCAATTTTGAATTCTCGCATTCCAAACTGAACACTCTTGCTGTTATTTATTTCTTTTGAAGCTAACTTTACATTCAGATGATACAAAGCAGGATTAAATTCGTCCCAAGTCAGCATCCCTTTTCCAAAAGGCAATTCGAGTTCAATAGTTTTATTATCTGATTTTGAAACTGCAATTTTACTGACTACTTCCTTGGTTTCATCAGACGATTTTACATTAAAACTTTTAGCTGAGATAACTAATTTTCCGCTAAAATTACTTTGACTACTATTTTTAACTGTAATTTTTACGCGGGCTATTCTGTTTTTGACATCAGGATAAATTTGTACATCATCAATATAAATTGGTAAAGAAGATTCCAGCGCCATTTTTCCTATAATTCCGTTCCAGTTTCCTTGCGTATGATCGGTAATACTATGCGAATCAGGACCTACATTGATTTCTTTAATTCTGTTATCAATTCGAATAGAAATACGTTGTTTTCCAATAGTCAAATAAGGACTCAAATCATAAACATGAGGAGCTACCAGCGAGTTTTGCAAACCTACCTCTTTATCATTTACCCAAACTCTGGTTTCAATATGTGCTCTTTCTAAACGAAGTAATATTCTTTTGCCTTTCCAGTTTTTAGGAATATTGACTTCTTTTTGATACCAGGCGGCACCCACATAATGTCGGGCAGGAGTTAACCAAAAAGGAATATGGATATTTCCCGGCTCACGGTATTTCTTTAAACTGGGTCTGAAATAAAACGAACTATCGTAAATAGAACCTGTCCATTTGGTTTTCAAAGTAATTTCATCTCCTTTTAAAAACTCTGCCATAGAACCCGGCAGTTTTATATTATCCGAGAGGTTTTTATGATACCATTTTTCGGTAACACCTACGTCATTCCGATCAATTTCAAAATGCCAATTGCCAGCCAAATTAATCACTTCGTCTTTCCCTTTAAAACTGCTTAAAGCGATCAAGATTGACAATAGAAGGCAAGTGTAACTGTATTTTTTCATTGTGTTATTATTTTATTACTGTCGGTAAACTAAACAATTAATTATTTCTTTTAAACCATTAAGCTCATTAAGAAAATTAAGTTTTTTAATCTTAATGAACTTAATGGTTCAAATATTTTTCTTTCATACAAATAGTTATGCAACCTTATTTTTTAATAAAAAAAGGATTTGATTTTATATAGAAACGATACGATTTTACATTTCCATTAGTACTTTTATCCGTACGTGGTAAATACCTAAAACCTTTAATTTTAACTTTTTCGTCCATATTTACAACAAGCTGATGTGGATGTGGCGTTTTTGAAACCGTCCAGGCTGTTGACCAGAAAGTAGATTCCTGCTGATCGAATATTTTTTCAGCCGAATAATTTCCTACCGAAATCTCTTCGCTATCTGCATAAACTATTTTCCATTTCGAGCGATTTATAGACAAACCATCAGTTCCTATTAATTCTAATTCGGCCATACTGCTGCTTTGATCTTTTGGATTTTGAGAATCCAATGCCTCAAAACAAAAATACTGACCTTCTAATTCTTTATTGAAAATTACTTCTTTCCAGCCCTGACCGCTACTTAGAGTTCCTTTATTCGAAACAGTTTCAGCAGATAAATCAAGCATTTCTCCCTTTTTTCGATGTAAAAGTGATTCGTCTATCACTATTTTATCTAAAACAGGAACTATAACACCTGCAGTTTGGGTTGTTGTTGGAGTTTCTAAATCTAAAATTATAATCTCGTTTTTTCCTTTTTTCAACCAGCATCCCGGCATAAACAGGGTTTGTTGCGGACCAATTTTCCAATATCTTCCAATATTATAACCATTAATCCAGACCATTCCTTTACCCCAGCCACTCATATCAATGTAAGTATCTCCTACTTCATTCAAATTAAAATTAGCACGATACCAAGCCGGACCATTCGCTTTTTCTTTTTTGAATTTCATTTTTTTCTGAAAATCGTAATCAACAGGGAAGTTGAATATTTCCCAATTTTTCAAATTAGTGGCATTAGAACCAACTAACATTTCTACTTTTTCAGTGATTCCTTTTCTGTCAATTATGGTTTTCCCGTAATTTACACGTCCCATCGCTTCCACAAGAATATCCAATACATCGCCTTGTTTTACCGCAGGAATTTTGATTGTATTTTCATCTTTTCGACGATCTAAATTTCCAATGAGTTTTCCATTAATATAAATAAGAGCCCAATCATGCAAATCGGTAATTTTTAGCTGAAACTCTGTCTTAATTTCAGGTAATTTCGTTCGATATAAAATACGTCCCCAACCCTGATCAAAGTATTCCATTGATTTGATATCTTCCGATTGATTTGCTTTAGGAAGATTGTCAAAAAGCGAAGCCGACTCGCTAAACGTAATTTTAGGAATCGAAATTAGAGAATAATTAGCCGGTGGCTCCGGAATAATTTCTCCCGGATTTAGATAATTTTTCATCAAATCACGCACTGCGTAAAACTTATCCGTAGGTTGTCCCGCCTCATTAATTGGAGCATTGTAATCGTACGAGGCTACCATCGCACCAAAAGGAGGTGCATTAGCTCCACCCCATTGTCCAAACGAAGTTCCCCCATGTGCCATATACAAACTGAACGAAATCTTGCGATCTAACATGTCTTTCAAACTGCCGATAAAACTACTTATTGATCGGGTTTCATGGGCACGTCCCCAATAATCAAACCAACCCGTCCAATACTCACTACACATCAGTGGCGCTTTTGGATAAACTTGTTTATACTTTTCAAACTGTTTATCGATATTTGAACCTGCTCCAAAATTTAAAGCCGTATAAACTCCATCAACATCATATTTAAAGAAATTAGAACTCCAGTCGCAACGGAACAATTGCGCTTTGTCAAAGCCTGAAGCTCGAACGGCATCACGCACCTTAGCCATATAAACAGCATCATTCCCGAAAACACCATATTCATTTTCGACCTGTACCATAATGATGTTTCCACCATTTTGAATTTGGTAAGGTGCTAATTGTTTTCCTACCTGCTTCAAATACTTGATAGAACGCTCCATAAAATACGAATCATTTAAAGTTCGTACTTGAAGATCATTTTTTTTCAATAACCACCAAGGCAAACCACCCATATCCCACTCAGCGCAAGCATACGGTCCGGGACGAACAATACAATACATTCCGTTTTTTTGGATGAGTCGTACAAATTCTGCCACATCTTTTAGTCCGGTAAAATCAAATTGATCCGGTTTTTGCTCATGAAAATTCCAAAAAAGATAAATACAAATTGTATTCATTCCCATGGCTTTACACATTTGGATTCGGTGTTCCCAATATTCCCGGGGAATTCTCGGGAAATGGATTTCACCGGCTCGTACTAAAAAGGGTTTTCCGTTTAGAAGGAAATTTTTCTCTGCTGCCTCAAAAGTTCCGGCTTTTCCAAAATCTTGTGCCTGGGTTGCCAAAGTCATAAAAATAACAATGACAAGAATTAGTTTTGATATCCTCATTTGTTTTAACAATCTTTTTTTTCCAAAAATACATTTAGCATATATTATACCAAAATTAAAGCTTGTTTTATTTCGGTATTTTTCGGTTTCTCCTGTTAGATATTAATTCATTGTCAAATCATTAGTTTTTAAAATCAGTCGAATTTGCTTTGATTTATTTAAACTCCACATTTACTTTATATTCAACTGAAATCTGAGGTTGTTTAATCTCTAGAAAACTTTTCTTATCACTAAAATCAGGTAAAACATTCTTATCCAAATAACTCAAATAAGGCGCATCTTTTTGCATTGGTAAAAAATGAAAGTACATATCGCTTGTTTTTAAAGCTTCTTGGTATCTTTTTAAGCCAATTGTCCATGGTTTACTGGTATAAAGATCGTCTGTTTGTAACTCGCCGTTCATCATACAAATTCCGCGATCGCCACGATAATCAAAGGTGATGAAAACATCGTTTACCTTTGACAAATCAAGACTGCCTGCTTTAAGTACATAGTGACTGTTATCGGCCTGTATCAATTTAATTCCTGTATCCGCTTTTGGTACACTAATTTGCCAGGCACTACTTTTTTTAATTGTCGATTTGCCTTTAGTTAACTTTCCATCAACTGAAGTTACACCAGCTGCAGCAGGATAAACCGAGAAATCAATATTTTCCTGATTATTGCTAACTAATGTTATTTTTCCGTTATTATCCAATACCAAGGCATTACTCAATACCAACTTTTGATTATTGGTTTGACCAATCAAATAGGTATTTTTGGCTTCGTTATTTGGTAAAACCAAGAATGAAACTCCGTTGATTTCGAAAGCATTGATTTTTCCTTCAGTACAAACTATAACAGTATTCCCTTCTCTAATTAAAGTTTTTATTCCTGTACCATTCACTTTCAGCTTACCTTGAAGTATTATTTCGGGAGCAATGCCATCCACCGAAACCATCACATTGTACTTTTTATTGTTATTGGTAAATCTGCAAAAAGGCTGCACTGTTGCCATGCGAATCGCTACCCCATCGTAATTGACATTGAAAGGAAAAATCGCTGAGCTGCCCGCTTTAAGTGTAAAAGTTCCAGTTTCCGGAAATATTAGCTGTCCCGATTTTGTAGTTACACTAACTTTCAGTCCTTGTAAATCTTTCATTTCCAAATGATCCTGAAAATTGTGCATGAACAAATAGCCTTTGTTGCCATCTCCCCTTACAGCATAGCGCAAAGTGCTGGTATTAGTAGCTTTGATACTATCATTAGTCGAAGGCAATATTGGATATAATGGTGCTAAATCACTGCCGTAGCCTTTCAAAAAGTAATTCATCAGCTTTAACGGAAAATAGCCACTACTTACATTTCCAAACTCACCAATTGGAGCCTGATAATCGTAGGATTTATTGTGAAGCCCCGCACCTTCAGTAAAGAAATAATTACCTATAGAAGGTGTAGTTCCACCGTGATACATATAAAATCCCAATCCATTCGTTCCACTTCCCACGGTACGAACCATCATAGGCAGAAAACTTTCTCCTAAAACTCGCGGACGTCTGGAATAAGTAACTGCCATTCCTGTTCCTAATTCGGCTGCCAACGACGGATATAAATTGACATCGTAACTAACCGGAGCATAATCCGGTTTTTGATGTATGTTTTTAAACAAATAAAAAGGGGACGGACTATTCCCCGCTGTCCAAAACGGATAAGCATATCCTGCCATAACCGGAATAGATCCTTTTTCTACAATAGTCGCATATCCCCAGCCCGTGGCCGTATAAATAGGTGTTATCAAACCCGCATCAATAGCAAGTTTTTTAAGCGTTTTCATGTGGTCACGTCCTACATCGGCAAACTCATTCCCCATCGTATTAATCCCCACACCATCCTGAATAATCTTTTTATCACGCCCCGCTACTGTACGTTCTTTAGGAGCATCCTGATAAGTAAATCCCCAAGGAGCTGTAGAATGTTGGTATTCGTTTTCTAATTGCACCCCAACAATAGGACCGTTGTCTTTAAATAGTAATCCTTTCAATTGTTGCCCAATTTCCTGATACAATCGGTTAACGTAGTATAAATAAACCTGATCATTGCTTCTAACATCAATCGGACGACCGTACAACCAATCCGGTAAACCTCCGTTACGGATTTCGCCATGAGCAAAAGGGCCTATACGCATCAAAACATCCAAACCATTCTTGGCACACAATTCTGTGAATTTACGAACATTCAAATCTCCTGTCCAATCGAATTTGCCTTCCTTGAATTCGTGCATATTCCAAAATACATAGGTTGCCACCACAGTAATTCCTCCCGCTTTCATTTTTTTCAGCTGCTCATCCCAATATTGATGCGGATAGCGACTGAAGTGAAACTCCCCAATAACCGGAATAAAAGGCTTCCCATTTCTTTCGAGATAAAAACTGTTTACACCAATAGTTTCCCCTTTGGCATTACTTCCTCCCAAATCAAGATGGCCTCGTTTTACCTCATATTTAGCAGTTGTAATATCAATAGCATAATTATTTTGCGCTGTTACATCCATTGATGCAGCACAGAACAAGAATAGCGTTAGTGATAATACCGTAACGAATTTATTTTTTCTCATGAATATCTATTTAAATGTTTTGGAATGTATTATCTACACAATTTCAGAATTAATTACTCTACATTCATTAATCATTACCAAATGTACCTGAACTCCCTGATGATTAACATCCATTGCTGCGGCTTCGGATAAATGTGTTTTGGCTATAGCCAATTCGCCTAATCCATAATTCCCCAATCCAAGCATATAGTGACAATGGATTTTATTTCGGAATGTCAAATCATCTTCCCATATTAACAAATCGGGCAAAGAAACTGCAAAATAATCCAGTTTTATGGTTTTGTTCAAATGTTTTGTTCCAAAAGCAATCAATTTTTCAAATCTGGTATTCGCTTCTTCTGCTAATCCCAATTTTAACAAAGCCAATCCCTGATAGAAAATTTTATCCGGTTTTTGATCGTTATAAAAAATTGCAGCAGCTGGTTCACTACTACCATCTTTGGCTAATTCCCAATATTTGTGAGCTTCGTCCATTTGACCTAAACCTTCATGAGCACAGCCCAACCAATAATGAAAATCATTTTCCTGAGCGCCATCCAGTTTTCCTTCGCCTAAATTATGAGGGTATTCTAAACAAGCATTCAACAAAACAATTGCTTTTTCAAACTCTTTTTCGGAAAGGTATTTTTTAGCCAACTCAACCCTTGCAATTTGATATTGATTGGGTACTTTCCCTTCTCCACCTTCCCAAGGATGAAAAATCTTATTATCAATTAAATAAATTGCTTGCTTAAAGTCATTTAACTGATTACATAAAGTAGCACATTCCAAATAAACATCATCCCGTTGCTGTACCAAATGGTAATGTTTTTTCAAAAATTCCAATCGTTCCTGATGTGGTCTGCAAATACGTTTGTACAATTGATCCAATTCCATTAAAATACGAGCATCTGAAGTATCCAAAGAAAAAGCTTTTTCTAAAGACGCTATTGCTTTTTCTTGCTGTCCCAATTTATTAAAATAAGCTAAAGCTAAATTTCTATGCGCTGTTGGAAAATTACCATCTATTGTAACCGATTTTTCCCAACACTCAATAGCTTCAGAATACTGACGTTTGTCGTACCATAAATTCCCTAAATAATAAGGTGCTTTAGAATCCTTAGGATTTACTTTTTGTGCTGTTTCTAAAGCCAAAATAGCTTCTAAACGATTTGGAAAACAATATTCAGGAGCATGAGAAGCTGCTTTTTCAAAAGCAACTTTAGAATCTTTCGATGCCAAATTCAAAGCCCAGCCCATATAATAATAGGTCATTGGAGTAGTTGCACAAACTTTTATCCCTTCCTGGATTATTTGTACAGCTTCATCATACATTCCGGCAGCTATATAATCCAAAGCTACTATTTCATAATTATGAATTTCGCCTCTCATTACAGCATGCATCTCTTCTAAAATACTAGAATCATTGGAAATTAAATAAGCCTCAAAACGACATCCAAAATTGAATAAATCAATTTTCAAGCTGTCTTTAATCAATGCTAAAGCATCCTCATTTTTAGATAATTTACGCAAAATCGCTACTTTTAACGTACGCGCTTTTTGATTGTGCCAGTTGCGTACTAAAGACTTATCTATTTCATACAGCGCCTCTTGAAAATTAGTATTTACACAGGAAATTTGGGCGCATCCAAAATAACCGGCATCCTGCATAGCAGCATTCCAACAGGATTTATGAAATGCATCGTAAGCTTCCTTATACTTACTTTGATACTGCAAAGCCAAACCTAAATTATAATGTGGTTCTCCATCATAAGGATTCGGATTGCGTTGCAGTTGTGTTTTGATAGCTTCTTTAAAATACTTTTCAGCTTCCGCAAATTTTCCTCTGCGAAGTAACCAAAGTCCCATAGCGTTGTTATTACGTACATCCGAAGCATCTCTTTTTAAAGCTTCCAGATAATAATCGGTCGCACTGTAAGTGGCATGACGGTACTGTTCCAAATGTAATCCCGTTAAATACAATTGCTCACAAGTAGGCGTTTCTTCAGGTGAAAGAGCCGCTTTGGCCGGTTCAGGTTTTTCTTTTTCCTGTTGTTCTTCGGCTTTAATACTTAATAATTCACGACCATTTTCAGCAAAAACAAATAATGCTAAATCGATTATTGTTGCTGTTCCAACAGTCACTTCACGTTCATAAACCGCTTCAGGACTTAAATCTGTTATTTCTTCAAAAAAACCTTCCAAGACAATCTTGGTATTTTTTTGCAAAGAAGTAGCAAAAATTTTGATTACTGCTTTATCCTCCTTTTTATCAATATTCATCAAAATATCCTGAGAAGCATTTTTAACTACACCTAACTCGCGATACGGTAAAAAATACTGAGTAAAAGTCTTTTCCTCATAAGGTTGCATCCAACTAAAATCGGGTTGGTTATCCGTAAAAACGCCAGCCATCAATTCAATATAAGGTCCATCTTCATCGGTTAAATTTCTATCCCAGGCTTTTCCAAAATCGCCATTACCCCAGGTCCATTGTTTTTTTCCTGGTGAAATATGATGATTAGCCACATGCAAAACACCTGCCTGAGTATCATTTTCATAACCTCCTACAAAATTAAATTCAGAATTAATGGCCATATACGACGTTGGAACCGGAATATTTTTATAATTCGAAATATCCACTCCCGCAGAATAATCTACTTTATAGTAAGTCCCTGTTGCAATTGGGAAAGTAGAAACATCTCTTTTTCCATGATCAAAAACGGCATGCACATCCGGTGGAAAAACCGATTGGTAATGTTCATTCACCGCTACGGCAGGATTAGCCCACCATAAAAATGTTTGAGGAACAGGAGTTGGATTATACAGTTTTCCTTTAATTTCTAAATAAGCTTTCCCTGGATGCAAAGTAAATCCCGCCATCCCTTTTTGATGAAACATTTTCTCATTTTCACTTACCCAAACTGTAACGCTGCCATCGGCATTCGTTTCAATAGTATGATCTACAGGCAAAAAAGTACTCGGACGATGGTGTTGTGGCCAGTTAAATTCGATTCCACCTGAAATCCATGGTCCAGTAAGTCCTACCAAAGCAGGCTTGATTACCTGATTATAATAAATAAAGTGACGTTGTTTGATTTTATCATAAGCCATTTGCACACGACCACCCAACTCCGGTAAAATCATCACCTTGATGTATTCATTTTCAAGATAAACCGCTTGATAGCTTTTGTCTGATTTTTCATCTTCAATTTTCTCCACTACAGGATACGGATACACTACTCCACTACTCCCTTGATACACACGTTTTTCAAGAAAAATGGGATTTTTTTCTGCTTTCCCAATTTCGTATGTAGGAATGATTACCTCCTCTTGCCAAGCTTTAACACTCATTATTTTGTATTTTTATTATTATGATTATTTATTTTTTGCCACAGATTAAACAGATTTTCACAGATTTAAAAAAAGAAATCTGTGTAATCTGTAGTTGACTTTGTCTAAAGAAATCGACAAAATTACTTTACCAATTCGCTTTCAATTTCTTCCAATGTTTTTCCTTTAGTTTCAGGTAATTTTCTTAGGACAAATAAGAATCCGAGAATACAAATTCCCGCATATACCCAGAAAGTTCCAGCTGCTCCAAACGATTTATTGAGTAATGGAAAGGTGTAGGTAAGAATAAAACAGGCAATCCACAAAGCAAAAGTTGCCAACGCCATAGCGGCTCCACGCACACGGTTTGGAAAAATTTCGGAAAGAATTACCCAGGTGATTGGTGCCAATGACATAGCATAAATAGCGATTGCCACTACCACCAACGAAAGAACAGCAACCCCTTTCAACTCAAAATAAAAGGCAGCTCCTAAAAGTAAATAGGTAATAGCCAAACCAGAAGCTCCTAGAATCATTAGTTTTTTGCGTCCCCATTTATCTACTGTAAACATCGCGACCAAAGTAAATACCAAATTAACGGCTCCGGTAATCACAATATTGAATAAAGTATCACTTACACCATAACCGGCAGCTGTAAAGATCTCCTCGGCATAATTAAAAACCGTATTGATGCCACACCATTGCTGAAATACCGCTATAACAATTCCAATGAGCAATACATCTTTAAATTTGGGATTAAAAAGTGCTTTAAAATCCAGCTTTTCGGTCACATCATCTAAAGTTGCTTTTATATTAGTCATTTCTTCGCGGGCATAAACTTCGCCACCAATTTTTTGCAACGTTGGGAATGCTTTATCGGCTTTACCTGCTTTCATCAGCCAACGCGGACTTTCAGGAAGTGTAAACACTAACAGAAAAAAAATTACCGAAGGTACTGCACAGGCAAAAAACATCCAACGCCATCCCATTTGTCCGTTCCATGAAGCACGGATAAACTCATCGCTGACTCCTGCCGGAACTTTATCGGCAATTAACAAATTAACAATCTGAGCCGCAAGAATCCCCACAACAAGTGTCATTTGATTTAAAGAAACAAATCGTCCTCGCAAATGAGAAGGTGCCACTTCGGCGATGTACATTGGAGAAAGAGCTGATGCTAATCCAATTCCAATTCCACCTATAATTCTAAAAACGACAAATATCCAATAAGAAGAAGCCAATCCCGTACCTAATGAAGCAACGGTAAATAAAAATGCAGAAAGCAATAAGGGCCATTTTCGACCAAACTTATCACTAATTACACCTGATACAACTGCACCAAGAATACAACCAATCAAAGCCGAACTCATGGCCCAGGCTTGTAAATTGGCCGATGTGGTAATATCAAAAAAACGTTCGTAAAAAGGTTTTGCTCCGCCTATTACAACCCAGTCGTAACCAAAAAGTAATCCTCCCATTGCCGAAACCATGGATATTGCAAACAAATAAGAATTGTTAAATTGTTTATTTTGAACTGTCATAAAATTATATTGTGATTGAATTAATACTAAAACAAAAATACATTTAGGAATTCATCTACAAATGGATTATTTATTGAAATAAATGGATTATATTACGACCATAAATCAATTTATAGCTAAATATATATTTTATAATGAATAATCTGCCGAAAACAAAAATAAAAGAAGGCTTCTTAGGACAAACAATGGTGGTTCTATCATCTGAACAAAAAGAAAAAGCACAGCAACTGCCTTTTTTTGATAACCTCTTCCCCGATGCTATTGGCTATTTTCCAAATGCCAAACACCACAACCGTTCCAGAAAAAACGGCATCGAAGAGTATATTTTTTTATACTGTCTTAAAGGGGAAGGCTGGGTAAAAATCAATAAAAAAACAATTAAATTAACTCCTAATACCGGATTTATCATTCCTAAAAATACCGCACATAAATATGGTAGTTCCTTAAAAGATGCCTGGAGTATCTACTGGATTCATTTTTCAGGGCATTATGCTGCTACACTTTATAAGCGTTTTTCGGATACCAATGAAGAAGCCGTCAAAATAGCATTCGATGAAAACCGGATTACAATATTGAACGAAATAATGAAACTTCTGGAAAGTGATTTTAATGAAGAAAAAATTGAACTTACACACTTTAAATTGATTGCTCTTTTAAGTTCTTTATGCTATTCCAATACACTGGATAACAATATTGATGATGCAATAAGTCAATCCATTATTTATATGAAGAAAAATTTGAATGAAATACTAAGTATCGAAGCATTGGCTAATCAGGCCTGTTATTCGGTTTCCAGGTATTCTGAACTGTTCAAACAAAAAACAGGTTATTCACCTATTCAATATTTTATCCGATTGAAAATTCAAAAATCCTGTGAATACCTACATTTTACCAATCTCAATATTAAAGAAATAGCCAAGGAAGTTGGTTTTGATGATCCTTATTATTTTTCACGATCATTCAAAAAGCAAATTGGTCTGTCTCCTATGCAATATAAAAAGTTGAATTAAAAAAATAGGCTGCCTTTGTTAGACAGCCTATCCTTAAATATATATAACTAATTTTAAACGTGTATCGCTCTGTTTTCAGTTGCTGCTAATGCTGCTTCTTTTACCGCTTCCGCAAATGTAGGGTGTGCGTGAGACATTCTTGAAATATCTTCAGCAGAAGCTTTGTATTCCATAGCTATTACTGCTTCGGCAATTAAATCAGCCGTTCTTGCTCCAATCATGTGAACACCAAGAACTTCATCTGTTTTAGCATCCGCTAATATTTTTACAAATCCATCTAAATCAGCACTTGCTCTCGCACGTCCTAAAGCTTTAAATGGGAAACTTCCTGATTTGTAAGCCACACCAGCTGCTTTCAATTGCTCTTCTGTTTGTCCAACAGCTGCAACTTCAGGCCAAGTATAAACAACACCTGGAATTAAGTTATAATCGATATGTGGTTTTTGACCTGCTAAAATTTCAGCAACCATTGTCCCTTCTTCTTCTGCTTTATGGGCTAACATTGCACCACGTACAACGTCACCAATAGCGTAAATATTAGAAGCCGAAGTTTGTAAATGATCGTTTACTTCCACCTGACCTCTTTCAGAAATTTTCACTCCTGCTGCTTCTGCATTTAATCCATCCGTATAAGGACGACGACCAACAGAAACTAATGAATAATCTCCTTCTAAAGTAATTACTTCACCTTTAGCATTTTCAGCTTTCACAGTAACAACATCTCCAGCTCTTTCCACTGATTGTACTTTGTGTGAAGTATAAAATTTCATTCCTTGTTTTTTCAATACTTTTGTCAATTCTTTAGACAAAGCACCGTCCATTCCAGGAATAATTCTGTCCATAAATTCCACTACAGAAACCTGAGCTCCTAAACGTAAATACACCTGACCTAATTCGATTCCGATAACTCCCCCACCAATGATTACAAGGTGTTTTGGTACTTCTGTCAAACTTAAAGCCTCAGTAGAAGTAATAATTCTTTCTTTATCTATTTTGATAAAAGGTAAAGAAGAAGGCTTAGAACCTGTTGCAATAATAGTATGTTTAGCCTCAATTGTTTCAGAAGTTCCGTCTGCTTTTGCAACAGCAACATGCGTAGCATCAACAAAAGAACCCAAACCATTGAAAACAGTGATGTTATTTTTATCCATCAAGTAGTTGATTCCACCGGAAGTTTGATCCACAACTGCTTTTTTACGAGCAATCATTTTCTCTAAATTTACTTTTACTTCTCCGGAAACCTCAATTCCGTGATCGGCAAAATGAGCAATTTCAGCATAATGGTGAGAAGAAGACAACAAGGCTTTTGAAGGAATACATCCTACATTCAAACAAGTTCCTCCCAATGTGGAATATTTTTCGATAATAGCTGTTTTGAAGCCCAGTTGCGCACAACGAATCGCTGATACATATCCTCCGGGTCCAGAACCTATAACGACTACGTCAAATGAATTCATAGTATATTGTTTTTTATTATTTTTTAAAATCTCGAAGAGCAAAAATAGGGAATTCTATTTTGTTTAAACTTTAAAAAATAAGATATTTTGTTAGGTTTTTATAATGCTTTTGATAGTTCAAAATTATTTTGAAACACTACATCTGTAAACAGCAATGTAAAAAAACGACAAATGATTTTAAAATGTTGAATTTACAATCCAAACACTTTTCTATAGACAACCAAAATCTTTTTTGCATAACTTCGTTTTTTGTAACCAACTATTTGTAGTCTAAAAATGATCCATCAAGAAGAAGAATTCAAACGAACCATAGGCGTAATCGGTTTATCTGCTAATATTATGAATGTTATTATCGGAGCCGGAATTTTTGCACTTCCCGCCATTGTTGCAGCATCCATGGGAGCTTCTAGCATTATTGCTTATGTTTTTTGTGGAATTTTAATGGCACTTATCATGCTGTGTTTTGCAGAAGCTTCCAGCAAAGTAACCCAAACTGGAGGTGTTTATTCCTATATAGAAACAGCTTTTGGCCCTTATGCAGGTTTTCTGGCGGGTATTTTTACCGTTGGCGGCACACTTCTTGCCGATGCTGCCGTTTCTAATGCTTTGGTAAATGTTTTAGGTTCGACGCATCCGCTTTTTCAGGAACAATGGATACGTTTATTGTTTTTAATTACTGTTTTCGGAGGACTGGCATCTATTAATGTCATTGGTGTAAAACAAGGAATTGGTTTAGTCAAAATTAACACTGTTGCTAAATTAATTCCACTTTTATTATTAGTTATTTTTGGATGGGAAGCTGTTTCGATAAACAATCTGACTATCGAAAGTTTTCCTGATATCCAGCAACTGGGAAAAACTTCTTTGGTACTGTTTTTTGCATTTCAGGGTTGTGAATCGGGGATTGTGGTTTCAGGCGAAGTAATCAATCCCAAACGTACTATCCCAAAAGCAATTTTTATAAGTATTTCAGCAATCGTAGCCTTATATATGCTGATTCAAACTGTGGCACAGGGTGTTTTAGGAGATCAATTACCGCAATTTACCGCTACTCCGCTTGCCGCAACAGCCAATGTAATTTTTGGACCAATTGGTTTTGTAATTCTGACTGTGGGAGCTGCCGTTTCGATGTTTGGCTTTTTAAGTGGTGATATTTTAAACAATCCGAGAATGCTGTATGCTTTGTCACGAGACAAAACTATTCCAATTGCAGCTTTGGCCAAAATCCATCCTTCATTTGCAACTCCTTACCTATCCATTATCACTTATGCTTCAATTGGATTTATTATTGCTGCAACAGGAACTTTTGAAAGTCTGGTGGTTATTGCCAGCAGTTCTATACTAATTGTTTACTTGGGAGTCGTGTTTTCAGTAATTAAATTGCGTTACAGCCGGGAAACAAAGGCAGACGAATTTACTATTCCGGGAGGCTTAATCGTCCCTATTCTTTCCATCGCTATTATTCTTTATTTTTTATCCAATTTAACTCAGAATGAAATTATTGGAACGCTGATTGCAATTGGTGTTTTATCTGTTATTTATGTTGTAATTCGTTTTTCGAAGAAAAAATAACAATTATGCTTTTACACGAATTTACAAAGCAGATATAATTCATGGAATGCTACTTTTAGGAACTTACTAATTTGTGATAATTAGGTAAATTTATGTCCAATTATTTCCGATTATAAAGTGTCCTGCCCCTAATGCAGGATGTCTGTTTGCTTATAAATTTCATATCTTCGTTTTTATTAAAAAAAAAGCCTTTCAAAAATAAAAGAGGCGCTTTTTTTTGTGAACACAAAACTTTATTAACCATTATAAAAAGAAATGAAAAAAATCTGTTTATTCCTTATTGCTTTAACAGCAATTGTACCAAAAGCATTTTCGCAAAAAAACAATAAAGATATTTTCCCTGACGGAACTAAAATACCAACCTGGTTTTTAGATGCAAAAAAAATAGAACCGAGCGATTTAGGAAAATTCTATTCCGTAACCGATTACGGTACTTTAACCGACAGTACAATTGTACAAACGAAAGCTATCCAAAAAACTATTGATGAAGCTTATCGTAATGGTGGCGGAGTTGTAGTAATTCCGAAGGGAACTTTTATGAGCGGTGCTTTGTTTTTTCATCCTAATACTCATTTACACGTTTCAGAAGGAGCTATTTTAAAAGGTTCTGATAATATTAGTGATTATCCTATGATGCCTTCCAGAATAGAAGGACAAAGTATTGAATATTTTCCTGCCTTAGTTAATGCTTATGGTAACAATGGCTTTACTATTAGCGGTAAAGGAGCTATTGACGGAAATGGTTTGAAATACTGGGAAGCTTTTTGGCAAAGAAGAAAAGAAAATCCAAACTGTACTAACCTTGAAGTTTCAAGACCTCGTTTAGTATTTATTTGGAAATGCGACAATGTTCAGGTACAGGACGTAAAATTGCGCAACTCCGGATTCTGGACCAGTCACTACTACCAATGTAATAATGTAAAAGTAATTGATGTACGCATCACTTCACCACACGCGCCTGTAAAAGCACCAAGTACAGATGCTATCGATATTGACATTTGCAAAAACATGTTAATCAAAGGTTGTTACATGGCCGTAAACGATGATGCTATTGCTTTAAAAGGTGGAAAAGGTCCATGGGCTGATAAAGATGCCAGCAACGGTGGAAACGAAAACATCATTATCGAAAACTGTGATTTTGGATTTTGTCACGGTGCTTTAACTGCCGGAAGTGAAGCTATTCATAACAAAAATATCGTTGTTCGTAACTGTACTGTTGATAATGCAATTCGTCTTTTATGGTTAAAAATGCGTCCTGATACACCTCAAAAATACGAGTACATTACCGTTGAAAACATTACTGGTTATGCCAAAAGTATGATTTATGTAAAACCATGGACTCAGTTTTTTGATTTAAAAGGACGAAAAGATGTTCCATTATCTTATTGTGAAAACATTACTATGCGAAATATTGATATGAAATGTGATATTTTTTATGACATGAAAATCACTGAATACGACAAATTGAGCAACTTTACTTTTGAAAACTTAAAAGTGGAAGCTAAAAATGACGCTATAGACAAAAGTATCATCAAAGGTTTAAAACTTAAAAACGTCGTGGTCAACAACAAAACAATTAAATAATTACAGATATTTTCAGCTAATCTAATCATCAAAGGGTATAATATAATCTATTATGCCCTTTGTAATTTATAACCCCTTTTTCTATGAAATCGCCATTAACAACAAGTTTGCGTAAGCAAACACCAATAATAAAAAAGCGATAACATATATGACCACTAAAAAATAAATTTTACATATATGAAACTCCTCTCCTATTTTTCACTATTTCTGGGATTACTAAGCATTACTTTAAAAGCCCAAAACACTCCTGCTCCAATTAAATTAGTCGATATTTTATTAACAGCTAATCATCCCGATTGGAACTACAAACTCAACGAAGAGGCAACTGTAAAAATTAGTATTCTCAGATATGGTTCTCCTGTTGACAATGTAGAAATAGAATACCAATACGGTCCGGAACAATTGAATCCCGAGAAAAAAGGAATACTTAAATTAAAAAATGGTGTTGGCGAAATCAATATTGGAACAATGAATACTCCCGGTTTTCGTCAGTTAAAAGTACAGGCCAAAATTGATGGCTATGTGTATAAAAACGAAATTAAGGCGGGTTACGCTCCTTTTGAAATTCAGCCGACCGTAAGTTTACCAAAGGATTTTGACAGCTTTTGGAAAAAAGCAATTGATGAGAACAACAAAATCCCAATGGACGCTGTAGTAACCCACAAACCTGAATTCTCAACCGCTACAGTTGATGTATATTTGGTTCGTTTACAAAATTATAAATTGGGCAACTATTTTTATGGTTATTTAAGCAAACCCAAAGACAATAAACCACATCCGGTATTATTAAATCCTCCCGGTGCCGGAGTTAAAAAAATTGTTCCCGTAACTGCTTACGCCGAAAAAGGTTTTATTAGTCTCAGCATCGAAATTCACGGAGTTAATCCTGAAATAAATGAAAGTAACTTTCAGGAAATGAGAAAAAATCTTAGCGATTATTGGGCTATTAATTTAAACAACAAAGACAATTATTACTATAAAAGTGTATATTTAGGCTGCGTTCGTGCTATTGATTTCCTGACAAGTCTTCCTGAATTTGACAAGAAAAACGTAGTTGTAACCGGAGGCAGTCAGGGTGGTGCACTAACCATTGTTGCTGCCGGAATTGATAAAAGAGTCAATTACATCTCTTCTTTTTATCCTGCATTAAGTGATAATTCAGGCTATTTATATAACAGAGCCGGAGGCTGGCCCTCTATGTTTAGCGATAAATACCAAAACAACAGCCCTGAAAAAATAAAAACAATGGAGTACTATGATGTAGTGAATTTTGCCAAAAAAATCAGCGTTCCGGGCTTTTATTCCGCTGGATATAATGACAATACCTGCTCGCCTACTTCTACCCTTGCGGCATTTAATTCGGTGACAGCGCCAAAAGAAATCGTTATTACTCCTATTTCGGCTCACTGGCGATTTGGAGAAACAGATGATCAATCCATGAAATGGTTACGTGAAAAATGCGGAATACAATAGCTATATAACACTTTAATAATAAAATTATGACTAGAAAAACCACCTTTCTTATTTTAGTTTTACTCGCTGGAAGTCTGTCTTCTTATAGTCAGATAAAAGATTCCATAACCGATTATATTTCGGTTATCAAGACAAATGTTTATAAAGATTACAAAAAAATGTATCGTAAAGGCGGAGGATCATTAGTCTATCCTTTTCTTACTCCGGGAAGTAATCAATATGACAATGTATTGTGGGATTGGGATTCCTGGTTAAGTAACATTGCGCTCCGACAAATTCTAACAGACATTGGCACAGCAAAAGACAAAGAAGAAGCTATAAAATACGAACAAGGTTGTGTGCTTAACTTTTTACATTACGGAGATTGGGATGGCTATTTGCCAATTGTAATTTGGGAAGATTCAAAACCGCGTGATATTCGTCCTGAAAACATTTACGATGTCAATATGCACAAACCGGTTTTAGCGCAACACGCAGCATTCATTACAAAAACAAACGGCGGTGACGCTGAGTGGATTCGGGAAAAATTTTATCATCTTCAAACATTTGTAAACAACTACAAATCGCATCACAGAAACAAAGCTACGGGACTTTATTACTGGCAAAGTGATGTTGCTATAGGTGTAGATAATGATCCTGCAACGTTCTTCCGACCAAATAAAAGTTCGGCTTCTATTTACCTAAATTGTTTGATGTACAAAGAATTACTAGCAATGGTTTACTTAGCAGATCAACTGAATTTATCGAATGTAGGTAAAGAATTTGCTGCCGATGCTGAAAACCTGAAAGCTGCTATTCAAAAAAATTGTTGGGATGAAAGAGATGGTTTCTTTTATAGTGTGGATTTAAATTTACGTCCTGTTGCAAATGTTGAAGACAATACTTTAGGTCGTTCTTTTATCATTCACAGCGGTTATCCAAGAGATTACGATTGTTTAATTCAACGTATTGGCGCTTGGAGCGGATTTTTAGCTCTTTGGGCAGGCATCGCTACACCTGAACAGGCGGAAAGAATTGTTAAAGAACATTATTCGAATACAAAAACATTCAATGCTCCTGCGGGAGTGCGAACCCTTTCAAAAATGGAAAAAATGTACAGTTTGAGATCAAGTGCCAATCCGTCTAACTGGAGAGGTCCTATTTGGGGAATTTCAAACTATATGGTTTTTAAAGGCTTAGATAAATACGGTTACACCAAAGAAGCCAACGAATTAGCCCAAAAAACAATCAGTTTGTTTGGAAAAGATTTCAAGAAAAATGGTGCTTTACATGAATATTACGAACCCGAAACAGGTGTACCTATGTTGAACAAAGGATTTCAAAACTGGAATTACCTTGTTTTGAACATGGTAGCCTGGTTAGAAGGAAAAAAAGCAGTTGAAGAATTTTAAACTACTTTTAGAATACAGCTAAATTGGTTTTTATTTATTTCATCCAAATTTGTTTTACTACTTTTGCAGTTCCTAAAACATAAGACTATGTCCACAGCAAAAAAAGACTATAAAAAAATTACAACAAAGTCCTTAATCGATATGAAAGCGCAGGGAGAAAAAATCTCCATGTTAACTGCATACGATTTTACTATGGCTAAAATTGTGGATTCTGCCGGAATCGATGTGATACTTGTGGGAGATTCAGCTTCTAATGTGATGGCGGGACACGAAACCACTTTGCCTATTACTCTGGACCAAATGATTTATCACGCTTCTTCTGTTGTTAGAGGTGCCGACAGAGCTTTAGTCGTTGTCGATTTACCTTTTGGTAGTTATCAGTCAGATCCTAAAGAAGCTTTGCGTTCAGCTATTCGAATTATGAAAGAAAGTGGCGGTCATGCTGTGAAATTAGAAGGTGGTAAAGAAATTAAAGAATCCATCAAAAAAATATTAAATGCCGGAATTCCTGTAATGGGACACTTAGGTTTAACTCCGCAATCTATCTATAAATTTGGAACTTACACCGTAAGAGCTAAAGAAGAACAGGAAGCACTAAAATTAATTGAAGATGCTAAACTGTTAGAAAAACTAGGATGTTTCTCTTTAGTTTTAGAAAAAATCCCTGCCAAATTAGCCCAACAAATTGCCGAAAGTATTTCAATTCCTGTAATTGGTATTGGTGCCGGTTCAGGTGTTGATGGTCAGGTATTGGTTATTCACGATATGCTGGGAATGAATAACGAATTTAGTCCTCGTTTTTTAAGACGTTATATGAATCTTTACGAGGGAATGACTTCTGCCATTAGCCAATATGTTGATGATGTAAAGTCGAAAGATTTTCCAAACGAAAAAGAACAATATTAACAACTTGGAAGTTATTACATAAATCTTCTCTTTAACAAATCAACATAAAGATTAAATGCTCCAAAAACCACATACTTTTATAGTTATTCCTTGTTATAATGAGGAGAATGCTATTTCCGGCGAGTATTCGCATTTTTTAGAAAATTATTCCGATGCCTCCATTTGCTTTGTAAATGATGGTTCAACCGATAATACACTTGCTATCTTAGAGCAATTAAAACAAAAACACCCCAACCAGATTGTTGTGCTTCCATTACAAAAAAATGTGGGAAAAGCAGAAGCTGTCCGCCAAGGTATTCAGTATTGTATTGAAAATTTTGATTTCGAAAATATTGGTTATCTGGACGCTGATTTAGCGACAACACTGGAAGAATTCATGGTTGTTAAAAATAATTTAGATAGTGAAATTGTTTTTTGTTTTGGTTCCCGTATTCGAAAAATAGGTTCTACTATTGAAAGAGAAAACAGCCGATTCCTGATTGGACGTATTATTGCCACCTTTATTTCCAATATTCTGGATATAAAAGTTTACGATACGCAGTGTGGCTGCAAAGTTTTTACAAAAGAAATTGCGCCACTTGTATTTGAAAAAGAATTTATTTCAAAATGGTTATTTGATGTGGAATTATTTTTCAGAATGATGAATCATTTTGGAAAAGAAAAAGCCTTGGTTAAAATGAAAGAAATTCCACTTAAATCATGGATTGAAAAAGGAAATTCAAAAGTAAAGCCTACTTACTTTTTTAAACTTTGGCTTGATTTATACAACATCAAAAAAAGATACACTAAATAATAATCAAAGATTATGTTGAAAACCTTCTTAGATAAATTCAAATCAAATAATTACATTCTTTTCTTTTCGGTAATTGTACTGATTCTTTTCAGATTATTTCTCACAGCAAGTATTCCGTTGTTAGATAAAACAGAGGCTCGCTATGCCGAAATTGCCCGAATTATGTGGGAAACCAATCAATGGATTGTTCCGGAAACCGATTATGGAGTTCCGTTTTGGGCAAAACCTCCATTGTCAACATGGACATCAGCAATTAGTTTTCTGGTTTTTGGCGTGAGTGCATTTGCCGCTCGTTTTCCTTCATTACTTATCAATGTGCTGATAATTATTCTGTGCGGGAAATTAGTCGAGAAAAAAGGAGCTTCTTTCTATCTTCCGGGATTTATATTATTAACTATGCCAGAATTTTTAATTCATACCGGTGTAGTTTCTACTGATACTACCTTATTGTTTTGCGTGACATTAATGATGATTTCGTTTTGGAAAGCCATCAACAGCGAAAAAAGAAATTATTGGAATTACCTCTTTTTTGTGGGGTTAGGTCTTGGATTTCTAGCCAAAGGCCCGCTAATAATGGTATTAACCTTCCCTCCTCTTTTTATATGGTGTTGTTTGGATTGGAATCGTTTTAAACTGCTTTTTTCAAAATTTGCAATCCTTATCGGAATACTTATAACAGCAATTATTGCAATTCCCTGGTATTATTTTGCCGAACAGCAATCACCGGGATTTTTAAATTATTTTATTATTGGCGAACATTACAAACGCTTTGTCGAATCGGGCTGGAAAGGTGATTTATACGGAAAACCTAAAACTCAGCCTATAGGAATGATTTGGGCATTTATGCTTGCTTTTGGATTTCCCTGGGTACAAATTGTTTTTTATAAACTTTGGAAAAACAGAAAAAATATTCTTCAAAATAACTGGGTTAGCTTTTTAGTACTTTGGTTACTATGGACACCTGTTTTCTTTACCTTATCTAAGAACATTTTACATACCTATATGTTACCTGTAACCGTGCCTATTATGCTTTTAATGGTACATTATTGGGAAGATTTTAAAAGTAAAAAAGTCCTTTTCCGCCTTGGATTGTTTTTCCCTGCAGTAATTTTTGTGTTTTATTTTGGTTTTGTGGCAACAGGAAATTTAGATTATAAAATGAATTCCGACAAGTACATGCTGGAACGCTTAGATATAAACAATCAAAACATTCAATTGTATTACTGGAAGGAAAAAAACTATTCCGGACAATTTTACTCTAATGGAAAAGCACAATTGGTTAAAAACGAACAGGAATTAGATTCGGTTTCTAAAATTCATCCTAAGTTTTTCCTGGTAACACTAAAAAAAGCACAACATAGCATTCCGGAAAACCAGTTAAGTAAAATGACCCTAAAAGATCAAAATTACAAAACCGCTATTTTTATATCTAAATAACCGGATTAATGAAAGAGCTTTCTACTAAAAATAACCTTCAGGTCTTGCATGAAGACAATCACATTATTGTTGTCAATAAGCGTGTGGGTGACATTGTTCAAGGCGATAAAACAGGAGACAAACCATTAAGCGAAGTTGTTAAAGAATATATCAAAGACAAATACAACAAACCGGGTGAAGTTTTTCTGGGAGTGGTACACCGTTTAGACCGTCCTACAACCGGAATTGTAGTTTTTGCCAGAACCAGTAAGGCTTTAACCCGATTGAATGAATTGTTTAAAAACAGAGAAACTCAAAAAACCTATTGGGCGGTTGTAAAAAATAAGCCTTCGCAAAACGAAGCTAAACTAATTCATTACATCAAAAGAAACGAAAAAAACAATACTTCTAAAGCCTATTTAAAAGAAGTTCCTGATAGCAAAGTGGCCAGTTTAGATTACCAAATTATCAAAGAACTCAACAATTATTTTGCCTTAGAAATCAATTTACACACAGGAAGACACCATCAAATTAGAGCGCAACTTGCTGCTATTGGCTGTCCTATAAAAGGCGATTTGAAATACGGATTTGACCGAAGCAATCCTGATGGAGGCATTCATTTACACGCCCGAAAATTAGTTTTTGTACATCCTGTTTCCAAAGAAACACTCACCATCATTGCACCGGTACCCAATGATGTTATTTGGAATGCTGTATAAATTGTTTTGTAATTCCGTTTTAAAAATATAAACCGTAGCTTTATAGCTCAATTATTGGCACTAAAAACAACTATGAAATCAACTAAAGAGCATATTGAGGACTTGAAAAAAAATGGTTATTCCTTAGAATTTGAAACTGTTTTTAATCTTGCTTTTGAAAATTATAAAAAAATTGCAATATATGCCGGTTTACTAATTTTAGTTTTTACTGTCTTTTTTATAATTGCATCTTTAATTATCATTGGTTTTACCTACGGTTTGGAAAATTTTCAGCAACTAATAACGCCTGGAAATTTCGACCCTAAAAACCTGACAGATAAATTTTTACTAACTTACATCGGCAGTATTACTTTATTGAATTGTTTAATTAGTCCTTTTTTAGCGGGACTTATCAAAATGGCTCATTTTGCTCAAATCGATCAGGAATTTCATGTTGCAAATGTTTTCGAATACTATCGTTTTTCTTACTTTAAAGAGCTTTTCCTGGCCACATTAATCATTACAATTCTAAGCATGGGATTTTCTTCAATGCTGGATGCAACAGGAATTCCTATGTTAGGTTTCATGGTATCGTTAACAATTTCAGTACTAAATATACTTACAATTCCGTTAATTATTTTCAGCAAATTCAATGCTGTAGAAGCCATAACAACCAGTATCAATTTAGTTTTAAAACAACCGTTGCTGTTATTTGCATTAATGATTATTGTTTATTTGGCTATTCTAACCGGAATTTTCTTTTTTTTCATTGGATTTTTCTTCACACTGCCTTTTATGTACTCTATGTATTATGCCGTTTACAGCTGTATTATCGGATTTAGAGAATAAAATATTTTCTCTAAATCTTTTTCCATAAAAGCGTTACATTTTCTTTTTATTATTGTTATTTTTAGCAAAATTTCCACAACTATTTGTTAAAACATTACGATTTTAATTGTTTAAATATGATACAATACTATACTTTTTTATTAAATCAACTTACGGAAAGTATTGCTTCAAGTGTTAGTAAAAATTTATCTACAATTAAAATGTTTGACATAATGAATCAATTGCCAATTGATAAAAATTTATATCGAACAGTTGTTCCGTTTATATTTTTCAGCATCTTTTTATTGATTTATAAATTCCATAAAATCAAATACGCTTTAGGAAATAAATTTATAAAAGATTTTACCCCGCAAAATGCTGAAAACAAAGAATGCCAGCTTCATTTTCTATTTCTGGGACTTATTGTTTTAATTTTAGAATTAACCTTTGAGTTCTTTAAATTAAGACCCAAAAGCATGTTGCTTGTTAACGTAAGTATCTCGTTGTTACTAATTAGCATTGCTTATTTAAGCACCCGCTTTGAGTTTATTTTTCGAAACATAAAAAAGATTTTCCGAATTGTTTTCTTCCTTGGATTTCTTAAAGTAGCCTCTAATTTAATTTACTCCAGTAATGACAATATACCTTTTTTAAGTTTTTTACTCTTTGTCTATTTCTCCTACAACATCTTAAAACCTTTAAGACTCTATGTCCTTTTTGTATTCTTTACATTTGCTTACCTCATTGGTATTTCTATACTAAAACTTGCTCCTCTTGATAACATTACGGTTACTTTCAATTATACTCTGGTAGTAGTTTGTATCAATTTTATCCGTCACATGTCGATTCAGGATGTGAACGAAAAATTTCAATTCAACAACCAAATAATCAATAAAGGAAATTCGCTTACTATGGCGAAAAACAAAAAAAACGAAATTGTTTTTTGCAGCGAAAATGTAGCGTCCATATTAGGTTATACCGTTAAGGAAATTATGGGTTACGGTTATTATAATCTAACCGATAATCCGGAAATCACCTCCAAAGAATCTTTTGAAAGTCAAATAAACGATAAAATTTTTGTACGGAAATTAAAATGCAAAAACGGACAATACAAATTTATTCAATGGAAGAACAAGCAATTCTCTGACGATTTAATTATCGGTATTGGTCAGGATATTACCAATGAAATTCACATACAAAATCAATATAAAAATTTAGTCGAAAACGCTCCCGATTTTATCTATGAAATTGATTTGGAAGGCAAAATTATTTTTGCCAACAATTATACTTTAAAAACCTTAGGATACGAAGAAAATGAAGTAATCAACGAACCTTATTCCTGTTTCATACGCAAAGACTTCCTTAGTATAATTGACGCTTTTTACAACAATCATCAGGAAAGTAATTTAGAATTTCCGGTACTGGAAGTTCCTGTTTTAAGAAAAAACGGAGAAACAGTATGGATTGCCCAAAAACTAATGGTTGCTCAAGATGATTTTGGAAAAATAAAAGGCTATTCCAGTATTGCCAGAGATATTACTTTTATTAAAAACATCGATATTGAAAAGCAAAAAAGAGAAGAAAAAAATAAAAAATACAATGAGAATTTAAAACAATTTACTGCTAAAAGCTATTCGACAGAAGAAACCTTAGAGAGCAAATTAAAACTCATTCTCGAAAATACCGCAAAAACTATCGAAGCCAACCGAATTAGTTATTGGGAATATTTCAACGATTCCATTAAATGCCTTCAATTTTATGATTTAAAATCCAATGAATTTGCCAATGGTTGCGAATTACATAAAAAGGATTTTCCTAAGTATTTTAACTCCATAGAAAACAAAACTCCATTAGTAGCTTCGGATGTTAAAAACAATCCGTTAACAAAGGAATTATACGCTAATTATCTTAAGAAAAACGATATTTATTCGATGATAGACACACCTGTTTTTATCAACGGAGAACTAATCGGTATTCTGTGTATCGAAGTTACCGATGCCATCAAACAATGGGATAACGAAGATATTAATTTTGCCAGAGCCATTGCCGATAGTATCACCATCGCATTTGAATCGAAAAGAAGACTGGAAGTAGAACAAAAACTGACTTACAAAAGTGATTTGCTTTCGGCAATGAACTTATGTACCGAACGATTTCTGAAGGTTAAAAACATTGATGCTATTTTTACGGATCTTCTTATTATTATTGGAAAATCGACCAAATCCTATCGAAGTTTTTACTACCAACTCGATTCCGAAAACCAAACCATCAGTCAAAAATACCGTTGGACAAGCGGTAACGAATTTTTAAACGAAATCAATCCGGCTTATCAAAATCTGCCTTATGCTTTTTTTGGCGGTTTCAATCCTGATATGATAGAAAACAGAGGATATCATGTTCTTACTTCTGCTATAGAAAATCCCGAATTACGACAAAAACTTCAAACTCTGGATGCAGTTTCCCTGATGTTATTTCCTGTTTTTGTAAAAAACAAATTGCATGGTGTACTGGGTTTAAACGATTTGAATGAAGATCGGATTTGGGCAGAAGATGAAGTTCAAATTTTACAAACATTAACGATGAATATTGGCTCTTCAATTGAACGAATTGAGAACGAAATTACTATTAATGAAAGTGAAGAAAAATTCAGATTATTAGCCAATAATATTCCTGGAACAGTCTATCTATCTGAAAATGACGAAGATTACACTAAAATTTATCTCAACGACGAAATTGAAAAACTAACCGGCTATCCTAAAGAGGAATTTCTTGAAAAAAGAATCATTTATAAAAACCTAATTCATCCCGATGATTTAGAAAAAACACTTTTAAAATCAAGTGCTAAACTGGCAAAATTAGAAGCTTTTCATTTAACGTATCGTATCATCAATAGAAAAGGAGACATTGTTTGGGTAGATGAATTTGTAGATACAGTTGTAAAAAACGGTGAAATTAAATACATCGAAGGCATCATGCTGGATATTAGCAAACGTAAAGAGGCCGAAAAAGCAATTAAGGCGAAAGAATATGCCGAAACGGCTAATAAAGCGAAATCGGAATTTTTAGCTAATATGAGCCATGAAATCAGAACGCCACTCAATGGAATTATAGGTTTTACCGATTTACTGATGAAAACAAAACTGGACCACATCCAGGAAAAACACATGATTACCGTCAATCAATCGGCACATACTTTACTCGAAATTGTAAATGATATTTTGGATTTTTCAAAAATAGAAGCCGGAAAACTGGAACTACACGTTGAAAAACAAAAAATAAAAGAATTACTGACTCAGGTTATCGACCTAATCCAATTTGAAGCCAATCAGAAAAAATTAAAATTAGAATTAAATATCGCCAGCGATGTTCCTGACTATTTCTGGATAGACGTTGTGAGAGTCAAACAAGTACTAATGAATTTACTTTCTAATGCTGTTAAATTTACCGAAAAAGGTTCTGTAAAATTAAACATTAGTGTAAAAGAAAAAATAACCGATAATCAAACTAAAATTCGCTTTTCTGTTATTGACACAGGAATAGGAATTTTAGAGCAAAATCAAAAGAAAATATTCAAAGCCTTCTCTCAGGAAGACAGTTCAACAACCAAGAAATTCGGAGGTACAGGTTTAGGACTGACTATTTCAAACAAACTGTTGAACTTAATGGAGAGTTGCCTGAAATTAAAAAGTGAGACAGGAAAAGGAAGCTGTTTCTATTTTGATTTGGATTTAAAAACAAATAATCAGGAATTAGAATTAAAACCGTCGGAACAACTAATAATCAACGTAGAAAATCCGAACTTTTTTAAAGAGAATCCTAATTATAAAAATGCTAAAATTTTGCTTGTTGAAGACAACAAAATCAACATGCTTTTACTAAAAACCATTATAAAAAACACCATTCCGGAAGCAAAAATTTTTGAAGCAGCAAATGGTCTTGAGGCAATTACCCAATTTGAAACTATCCTGCCCGACATTATTTTTATGGACATTCAAATGCCAATAATGAATGGTTATGAAGCCACCGAAGAAATTAGAAAACTCACATCTGGAAAAAATGTGCCTATTATTGCCATTACTGCCGGAGCCGAAAAAGAAGAAAGAAGCAAATGCCTCGAAATAGACATGAACGACTACATTTCGAAACCAATCGTAAAAGGAGTAGTAGAAAAAACACTCGCTAAATGGATTGAATAATTCTTATGGTAATTTGACTCAAAATAGTTGGTAGTTATTGTTTTAAACTGATATGTCCTTTTGAAAATAAATATTATTATATACCCAAATTGTCTAAAATGAGAATCTATCTATACAACATCTAAAAACGTGAAAAGCACAGTATAATGCTGTGCTTTTTGTATTAATAACATTTTTTACTTCATCAAAAATTGAATTAATTAACCGCAAATTACACAAATTTTCACAAATAGATTTGCGTTAATTTGTGCAATTTGCGGTTAAAAAACTTTTCAAATCTACCCTCCAATCGCAATCATAGAACGATTATCCTGATTTAAAACAGGATTATCGACATCTTCAATGGTTGTCATTCCTGCCCTAACTTTTTTCTTGTTTCTAATGGCTGTGGTAATAATACTCTCGATTGCTTCCCCATTTCTGTAAGCGGTAAGTAAATCGGTTTCTGAATTAGAAAACAAGCAATTCTTGATTTTTCCATTTGCCGTAAGACGAATTCTATTGCAGCCATCACAAAACGGATTCGTAATCGAACTAATAATTCCGAAGCTTCCCAAATAATTTTTTATCTTAAATTCTCTGGCGGTGAAGTTTTTTTCATCTTGTAGTTTTTCCAAATTAGATTCCGAAAAATGAGTAGAAAGTTGGTCTAAAATTTCTGTTTGAGAAACCATTTTACTTCTGTCCCATTGATTTCCAGCAAAAGGCATGAATTCGATAAAACGAATCGAAATAGGTAAAGATTCTGTAAGATTAATAAAATCAATGATTTCGTTATCGTTAAAACCTTTAATCAAAACCACATTTACCTTTACCTTAAAATCATTATTTAGCAGTAAATGCAAATTATCAATTACCTTTTCAAATTGATTGCGAAGTGTAATCGTGTTGAATTTGGATGGAACTAAAGTATCCAGACTCAAATTGATTTTTTTGACTTTAAATAGCTTTAAAACTTCTATATGTCTGTCAATTAAAATTCCGTTGGTAGTAATCGAAATTTCGGTTTCTAATTGAGCCAGTTTCTCAATAATTTCAGGAAAATCTTTTCGCAACAGCGGTTCGCCTCCTGTCAATCTTATTTTGTTAACTCCATTATTTACGAATGTTTGGGCAATAGCAAAAACCTCATCGGCAGTCATTAACTCTTTTTTTGGAGTTAATGCAATTCCCTCAGCAGGCATGCAATAAGTACAACGTAAATTGCATTTCTCGATTAAAGAAATACGCAAATAGTTGTGTTTACGACCAAAATCATCCGTTAATATGGTGTTATTTGGTATCATGATTACTCCCTTTTAGGATGTGAAAAACATGCAAAACATGCGGAAAAACAGCATCCATCGATTCTTTAGCACCGTTAACTGAACCCGGCAAAGCCAAAATTAAACTGTCTCCGATAGTTCCCGCCACTGAACGCGAAAGCATGGCATACGGCATTCGGTCCTGACCGTAATTGCGAATCGCCTCTTCGATTCCCGGAATTCTGTTTTCTAATAATGGTTCTAATGCTTCTGGCGTGACATCTCTTGGCGAAAGCCCAGTCCCTCCGGTAAAAATGACCAATTGGTTATCTTCAGCATATTTTTTAGTTCTGTCTTGAATAAAATCAATTTCGTCAGGAATGATTTCGTAATGCGAGGTTTCAACCCCGTAAGACTCTAATTTCTCAACGATAACTTTACCTGAACGGTCTTCTTTATCTCCTGTAAAAATAGAATCGGAACAAACAAAAACAGCCGCTTTTAAAACATCACGGAACTTGTTTTTATAAGATGATTTTCCACCTTTTTTCTCCACTAATTTAATAGTCGAAATTTCGATATTCTTATCAATCGGTTTCAACATATCATACATCGTCAACGCCACAATAGACGCGCCGTGCATGGCTTCTACCTCAACACCGGTTTTGTAAACCGTTTTTACTGTAAAAAGAATATCTATCGTTAAATCCTTGATTTCATAAGCCACCGCCGTATATTCAATTGGCAGCGGATGACAATCAGGAATCGATAAATGTGTGTTTTTTACAGCAAATAAACCTGCTGTTTTAGCCATTTCAAGCACATTGCCTTTGGGAACCAAATTTTTCTCAATAGCTTCAATAGTTTCCGGCAAACTCACTTTTACAGTTGCCATAGCTGTTGCTGAGCGCAACGTACTTATTTTATGGGTAATATCTACCATTTTTATTTATTTTGCTTCCAAACGAAGTCTTCATTTTCAAATATTTCTTTACCAAAGATAGGTACTTCGGTTTTAATCCAGTTTACGATGGCTTCAGTAGCTTCATAAACCTGTGAGCGGTGTCCTGCAGAAACAAAGACAAACAAACAAATTTCGCCTGCTTTAACCACGCCCAAACTATGATAAATATGCATACAAACCAGGTCAAATTGAGCAAAAGCCCTTTCTCTGATTACACTTAAAGCTTCATTAGCCATTTCTTCATAAGCGGTATATTCTATCGCTTTTACCACATTTTCATCATGAACATCGGCACGAACCTGACCCAAAAAAATATTGTGTGCCCCAATCGTGTGCTTTCCTTGATGTTTGGCAATCGATTCGGCTATAAATTCAGGAGAAATTGCTCCTTCTATGAAAACTTTTTTACTCATGATTTTATTTTTTAAGAAACAGAAACAGTATTAGTTGCTATAATTCCTTGCAATTTTAAAGCACCACCTGCAATACTCTGTACTTTTAAAAACGAATGTTTTTTTAGTATTTCAACTGCTTTTTTACTTCTCATTCCCGATTGACAATACACTAACAACATTTTATTCGGATCTAATTGATCTAAATTCTCTTCTAAATCCACCAATGGAATTTGGATATTATTAGGCAAACTTATTTTCGGTAATTCCTCTTCATTTCTAACATCCAGAAAAAGAACATCAGGATTTTCTATTTGTTCCAAAGCTTCTTTGGGAGAAATTTCTAAAACAGAAGTAGCAACTACATTGTATTTATTTTCGAAATCCAATTGGCTCAATGGAGTTATATTGGTTTTAACCAACTCAAATTTTTGTTGGTCGTTGTTGAGCATATTATAAATCAACAATTCACCCGAAAGTACATTCCCTATTCCAAGAACCATTTTCAAAACTTCATTGGCCTGAAACATTCCAATAATTCCCACCGAAATCCCCATTACTCCGGCATCAACACAGTTTTTACTGTTAGAAGATTCATCCGGAAAAAGACAGCGGTATGTAGGTCCGTTTTGATAATTAAACACCGAAAGCTGCCCTTGGAATTTATAAATGGAACCGTAAACAAAAGGTTTATTGGTAACCACACAGGCATCGTTAATTAAATATTTGGTGTGTAAATTATCCGTGGCGTCGACCATAATGTCATAGTACTCGAATAGTGCAAGAGCATTTTTAGCATTAAGAGTATCGGTAATGGCATTAATTTGTATCGAAGGATTCAAAGACAAAGCCATTTCTTTAGCTTCCAGTGCTTTTGATTTTCCTACCGCATCATTTCTGTAAATTACCTGACGTTGTAGGTTACTGATTTCAATGGAGTCATCATCAATAATTCCTATTTCTCCAATTCCGGCTGCTGCCAAATACGGTAAAATTGCCGCACCTAAACCACCGGCACCAATAATCAATACCTTAGCTTGACCTAGTTTTTGCTGGCCTTTTTCGCCAACTTCAGGAAGTATTATTTGTCGATTGTATCGCATAATTGCTACCAATTAAGAAATTGTTTTTTAACCTCCGGCAAAAGGAGGTAATAAAGCAACAATATCATTGCTTATTAACATGTAACCATTTGTGTCCTGCACTATTTTTTGATTGACTGCAATGCTGTAAGAAAGCGAGCCTAAATCATATTTTTGTTCTAATTCATCTACTAATTCCTGTAAAGATAGATTAGAAAAAGGAATATTCTCTCCTTGTACTTTTGTTTTCTCGGCTACAGCACCAAAATATTTTACACTTAACATTATTCGATTACATTTAAATTTTGAAAAATAAACTCGTCATCACTATAAGCTTCTTTTGTAAAAACAGCTAGTTCAGAAGCATGTTTTACCACCTCGCCTATCACAATAATTGCCGGTGAAGATAATTGGTTTTCCGCTACTAATTTACTGATAGAACTTACCGTTCCTATTACTTTTTTCTGAGTGTCTTTTGTACCGTTTTGAATGATAGCCACTGGCAAATCATCGGTTCTATTGTTTTGATAGATAGCAACAATTTCGTCTAATTTATGCATTCCCATCAAAATGACCACTGTGGCCGAAGATTGTGCTGCCAAACTAACATCAGTAGACAATTTATGTGCTGATGTAGTTCCTGTAATTACCCAAAAACTTTCCGAAATTCCACGTTGTGTCAAACTGATTCCGTTAGAAGCAGGAACTCCTAAAGCCGAAGATATTCCCGGTACAATAGCTGTTTGCAAACCGTGTTTTTGAGCAAATTCAATTTCTTCACTTCCTCTTCCAAAAACAAATGGATCTCCACCTTTCAATCGCACCACATGACCGTATTTCTGAGCCATAACCACAATCAAATCATTTATCTGATCCTGAGTATAAGCATGACAACCAAAACGCTTACCTACAAAAACTATTTCAGTTCCTGCAGCAGCATATTGCAACAAATCCTCATTCACCAGTGCATCATAAAGCACTACATCCGCATCTCCTATCGCTTTGATGGCTTTGATGGTAATTAACTCCACATCGCCAGGTCCAGCTCCTACAATTGTCAACTTTGGTGTGTTAGTCTTTTTCATATTCTTCAGTGTAAATTGGTATTCAATTCATTTAATTCGGCAAGCGAATTGACATTTCTAAATTGCTTGCTTCGTTCTCCCGCAACTTCAATTATTTGGTGATTCACTTTATCTAGCAAGCGCATCATTTTTAAATCATTCTCATCAATAGCCCTTTTTAAAATCGGAATTATTTTCTTCGAATAAATTCCTATCAAAGGATGAATTTTATTGGCATCTGAAAAAACAGAAACTTCAAAATCCATTGTATGTTTTGCGATTAATTCCGATAAAATTTCTGTCGAAATTAAAGGAATATCACAACTTAATATCAAATTAATCTCCGATTGAGAGTTAACCAAAGCAGTGTAAATTCCGCCAATAGGTCCTTTATCTAATTCAATATCTTTTATTTTCGAATAGGACAAATAATCATAATCAGATGTATTGGTCACTAATTGTATTTTATCACTAATTGGCAAAGCCGCTTCAATAATATGCTCTATAAACGGCGTTCCCTGAAAAAGTACCAATCCTTTCTCTGATTGCATTCGGCTGCTTTTACCTCCACAAAGAATTGAAACTGTTACTTTTTCCATTTTTCTTTCAATTAAAAGGCAAAACTACTACTTCTTCATTTGCCCTAACATGAGTAATATCATGTGGTATAACAATTAAACCATTTGCAACTGCAAAAGTATTTAACATTGCCGAGCTTTGACTCTCTAAAACCGTTACTTTCTCATCTCCATACAATGCTTTTAAAAACAGGGTTTTCCCCGATGTATTTTTAAAATCCGTATTTATCTTTTTCTTCATTTCCGGTAAATGTATCGCTTCAAATCCCATCATTTTTTTCAAAGCTGGAAAAGCATATACATAAAAACAAGTCAGTGAAGAAGCCGGATTTCCCGGTAAAGCAAAGACAATTTTATTTTCTTTTGTTCCAAAAAACAAAGGCTTTCCGGGCTTTTGATTGATTTTATAAAACAACTCAGTCACTCCGTTTTTCAACAAGGCTTCTTTAACATAATCATAATCTCCTACCGAAATTCCGCCTGAAATTAACACTACATCAAAATGAGCCAAACAACTTTCTACCGCTTTAATTGTTTTTTTCAAACTATCTTTAACTTTAAAAACAGTCGTTTTTTTAATTCCAATTGTTTGTAAAGCCGCTTCTATCATTAGTGAATTACTCTCGTAAATTTTTCCTTTCGGCAATTTATTTCCGACAGGGACTAATTCATTTCCTGTAACCAAAATAGCTACTTTTGGTTTTTCATATACTTTGATTTTCGTAATTCCTAAACAGGCTAAAAAACCTATAGCCGCCGGAGTAATTACTGTATTCACATCAAAAACCAGTTCGCCTTTTTTAATTTGTTCGCCTTTTTCACGAACATTAGCACAAGCAGCAGGCATTTTCTCTATTTGAAGCAAATTGTCCGTTCTTGTTGTATGCTCCTGCATCACCACCGTATCAGTATCATCCGGAACAAAAGCACCTGTAAAAATACGAACTGCCTGATTTTGTTGGATTTTCTCGTCCAGGAAATCCCCAGCCTGAGAAGTGCTCACCACTTCAAACTGTGTCAAATCTCCGTGTGTAAAAGCGTATCCATCCATCGCCGACTGACGGAAAGGAGGCATATTTATTGGAGAATAAACCGCTTCCGCCAAAACATATCCCAGTGATTTACTCACTTTGATTTTTGCGATTGGCATTTTACAGCTATTCTCAGCTATTATGTTTAAAGCTTCGGCTACTTGAATCATAAAAAATCAATTTTAAAACTAAGTATAAATACTTATGCAAATATAAGTATTTTTAATTAGTGCTGTTATAATTTTACGCTTTTAAAGAGCGAAATGTCATAAATAGAATTAACTCCCTATTAATTGCGAAAAAACAAATTTTTAATTGCTTTTTGTTATAAATCTCTAAAGTGAATTTTCATAAAAACGCATTAATTTAAGAGTTTCAGCTGTTAAACAACCTTAAACAGCTACTCATTAGGCAAAACCAAACTGGATGTAATTTGCTCTAAAACCTCAAAAGCAGTTTCTGCCATTTTGTTTCCTTTTGTATCTAAAAGTGGGTTGATTTCGCAAAATTCGATACAAATCACTTTTCGGGAAGCAATAATCTGATTGATGATTGCAATCACTTCGTATTGATCAAATCCTTTAGAAACAGGAGTTCCTGTTCCGTTTGAAATTAAATCACAATCCAGAGAATCCACATCAAACGAAATATAGATCATATCACAATTAGCCAATTGTGTCAATGCTCTTTCCACACAGGCTTCTAAACCTTTGTATCGAACTTCTTCTACCCGAAAATTTTTAATTTCGAATTCGTCCATAAATTTATCCTCAGCCTCTTCGGTATCGCGAACGCCAAAATAAATCAAATGTTCCGGATCAATCTTAGCCGCTTCAATCCCAATGTGTTTCATTTCCTCCCAATGCTGTTGGGTTTCGGGAATAACTTCATTAATTTGGCATTTCAAATTATCAATACCCAAGGCTGCCGCCAATGGCATTCCGTGAATATTTCCCGATGGAGAAGTATAAGGCGAATGCAAATCGGCATGGGCATCAATCCAAATCACGCCTAAGGTTTCATGAGGATAAACCGCTTTGATTCCGCTTATTGTCCCCAATGCCGATGAATGATCGCCGGATAAAACAATTGGCAAAAAATTGGCTTCCAGATTTCGCTTTATGGCAAAAGAAACACGGGTACATTGTTCCAAAACAAATTCGATTCGCTTAGCAAATGTATTCCGGTTTTTATCATAAATACTCTCGTTATGCGTTTTAACATCCTCATAAGTAAACTGATTAAAATACTCGCTCCCACGATTAATAGCTGCGATTTCTAAGGCATCAATCCCTAAATCAGCACCGCGGGTTCCTCCACCAATATCCGAGCGATTTTTGATTAACTTAACTACCCGATCCATAACGTTTTATTTAAAATCGTTTAAAGCTTTTTCGATAATAGCAAGACAATCCTGAATTTGATCTTCAGTAATTACCAAAGGCGGAGCCAAACGTATTTTGTTTCCATGAGTAGGTTTGGCAAGCAAACCATAATCCCTGAATTTCAAACAAATATTCCAAGCCAAATCAGACTCTTCGTCACAATCAATTACTATAGCATTCAACAATCCTTTTCCTCTCACTAAAGAAATTAAAGGATTTCTCGAAGCAATAGCATTCAAGCCATCTCTTAAAATTTTCCCTAAACGCTCAGCATTTTCGGCTAATTTTTCGTCTTTTATCACATCGAGTGCTGCAATAGCAACAGCTGCCGCCACAGGATTTCCGCCAAAAGTAGAACCGTGTTGTCCCGGTTTTATGACATTCATAATGCCATTATTAGCTAAAACTGCCGAAACAGGATATACTCCTCCCGACAAGGCTTTCCCTAAAATAAGAATATCAGGTTGCACATTTTCATGGTGTACCGCCAATAATTTTCCGGTACGTGCAATTCCTGTTTGCACCTCATCGGCTATGAACAATACATTGTATTTTTCGCATAAGGCTTTGGCTTTTGCCAAATAACCTTCACTAGGAACATACACCCCTGCTTCCCCCTGAATAGGTTCTACTAAGAATCCGGCAATATTTTTGGATGACTCCAGTGCTCTTTCTAAAGCATCCAGATTATCGTATTCAATTTTGATAAAACCTTCGGTAAAAGGACCAAAACTTTTGCGGGCAGTTTCATCATTAGAAAACGAAATAATAGTAGTCGTTCTTCCGTGGAAATTATTTTCGCAAACAATAATCTGCGCCTGGTTTTCATGAATTTTCTTTACTTCATAAGCCCATTTTCTACACAATTTCAAAGCGGTTTCAACAGCTTCGGCACCGGTATTCATTGGTAAAACCTTATCAAAACCAAAATATTTGGTCACATATTCTTCATAAACTCCTAATTGGTCATTATAAAAAGCACGGGAAGTAAGCGTTAATTTTTGCGCTTGCTCTATCATTACTCCCACAATTTTAGGATGACAATGTCCTTGATTTACTGCTGAATAAGCCGATAAAAAATCGTAGTATTTTTTTCCGTCAACATCCCATACAAACACTCCTTCTCCTCTTTCAAGAACAACTGGTAACGGATGGTAATTATGAGCTCCATAATGGTCTTCTTTACTAATTAAGGCTTCTGATTTTGAAGAAAGTATTTGTTGCATTTGTTTCATCGTTTTTCTGTTATTACTAATTCTACAAAATTACGTATATTTTATGGCCTATCAAAACCTTAAACCCTCCAAAAACCGGCTAGAAACAAGATTTTCAAGCGTAAAAACTTCATTATTTTGAATTGTTAAGCCTTTTTTTATTACACAGAATTTACTTATAATTAAAATAAATCAGTTTCAAAACTAATTTATGTATATTGGCATTTTAATTATCATTATCTGTAAAATGAAAAAATTAATCTATCTCCTCGCCTTTGGTTGGGCAGTAATTTCTTGTCAGGGAACTAAAGAAGTTACTTCTAAAATTTTACTTTCTCCAATAAAATACAACAATACTATTACTGCTGAAGAATTAAAAACACATCTATACATTGTAGCAGCCGACTCAATGCAAGGAAGACAAACGGGGTCTATTGGGCAAAAAAAAGCTGGAAAATACCTTATCAGTCAATATCAAAAAGAGCGAATTCCTTTTCCTAAAGGAGCTCAAAATTACTATCAGCACGTTCCGGCTGCTTTTTTGAATGCAAATAGAAATGGTAACTTACCGGATACCGAAAATATCTGGGCTTACATTGAAGGCTCTGAAAAACCGGATGAAATCATTGTTATTTCGGCACATTATGATCATGTGGGAACAAAAGACGATGCCATTTTTAACGGAGCCGATGATGATGGTTCCGGAACGGTGGCTTTACTGGAAATTGCTCAGGCTTTCCAATTGGCAAAAAAAGAAGGTCACGGACCAAAACGCTCTATTTTATTCCTGCATGTTACCGCTGAAGAACACGGTTTGCACGGTTCCCGTTATTACACCGAAAATCCGTTATTTCCTTTGCAAAATACGGTTGCAAATATTAATATTGATATGATAGGCCGACGTGATGATGCCCATCCTGATTCAAATAATTATGTTTATTTAATTGGTGCTGACCGACTTTCGAGCGAGTTGGATCAAATTAGTAAAACGGTAAACGAAAAGTATGTTCAGTTAAACTTGGATTTCAGATACAATGCGCTCAACGATCCTAATAATTTTTATCGCCGATCGGATCATTATAATTTTGCAAAAAATAACATTCCATCCGTTTTTATTTTTAATGGCGTTCATGCCGATTATCACCGAAAAACGGATACCCCTGATAAAATAGAATACGATGCTTTGACAAAAAGAGCCCAACTGGCATTTAATATTGCCTGGGAATTAGCCAATAGAGAAAATAGAATTGTGGTGGATCAAAAATAAGACCTTATGTTTCCACACGAATTACACTAATTAACACGAAATACTTTTTAGTTTTAATTACACGAATCTGCCAAAGGCAGAAAAAATTTGTGTAATTAAAGTTTGACTGCATTCAACTTTGTGGTAATTAGTGAAATCTGTGTGTAACATTTTTTATTTAAAACTTTGTGAACTTTGCGGAAAACTTAGCGAACTTTGCGGTTAAAATTATTTGCGTTACATCAACAGACATTGACACTACATAAAAAAATGAAATTTAAAGCAGTATTATTCGACCTTGACGGAACTCTGGTCAACTCACTTATAGACATCGCCGATTCGATAAACAAGGTTCTTCAGGAACGTAACTTTCCGACTCATAGTTACGAAGTAATTAATGACTTTATAGGCAGCGGACTTAGAAATTTGGTTACCAAAGCACTTCCTGAAAACCACAAAGACGAAGCAACTATCGAAAGTACTTTTCAGGCTATGATGGTCACTTACCGTGAGAATTGCACCAATAAAACCTCCGCTTACGACGGAATTATGGAGCTTTTGAATGAATTAAAATCCCGAAATATCAAATTGGCGGTATTATCCAATAAAGCCGACGAATTGACAAAGAAAATTGGGTTTACTTTATTCCCTGATTATTTCGAAATTGTAATGGGTTTGAAAAGCGAAGCAACAAAGAAACCCAATCCTTCGGCTGCAATTGAAATCAGTTCCAATTTAGGTTATTCTCCCGAAGAAATTCTCTATGTTGGTGATTCCGGAATTGATATGCAAACGGCAAAAAATGCTAATATGTATGCTGTAGGGGTACTTTGGGGCTACAGACCAAAAGAAGAACTGCTGACTGAAGGTGCCCAATCGATAATCAATCATCCACTGGAATTATTGGAACTTTTATAATTTGAATTCGAAATAAAAAAGACCAGAGATGAAAAGGTTTTTTCATTTCTTAAAACTAATCTGTGACAATCCGTTTTATCTGTGTTCCTTTTCCTAATTAAATAAAATCATGAAATACAAATGCATCATTTTTGACTGTGACGGCGTATTGGTAGACAGCGAAGCGATTTCCATTGGTACCTTAGTGGATATGGCAGCATCACATGGAGCAATTATCGATGAGACTTATGCCCACCAACTCTTTTTAGGCAAATCATTGGAATTTTGTTTCGAGTATATTGCCAACTTAGCCAATAAAAAGTTACCTGCTGATTTTGAAGAAGAATTCAGGGCACGCACTTTTGAAGCTTTTCGAAAAGAACTACAACCCATAAAAGGAATTCACGAATTATTAGCCAAAATTAAAGTTCCAATAGGCGTAGCTTCCAATGGTCCTGCCGATAAAATAAAACTCAATTTAACCACCACTAAACTGATTGATCAATTCAACGGAAATATTTTTAGTGCTTACGATATCAACAGCTGGAAACCCAATCCCGAATTGTATCTTCATGCAGCCAAAACTATGGGATTTGAAGTCCGGGATTGTGTCATTATCGAAGACAGTCCTGCCGGAGTTCAGGCAGCTTTAGCAGGAGGTTTTGATGTTTTTGGTTTTACCAATCATGCTAATTGGGATGCTTTACAGCAAATGAACATTCCTTTATTTGATGATATGACCAACTTAGATTTACTTTTACAATAAATTATTTTAACTAAAATGACTACACATCTAGCTTTACTTCGTGGCATCAATGTTTCGGGACATAATATGATGAAAATGGATGCACTTCAAAAAATGCTTGAAAACATTGGCCTTACGAATGTGACTACTTACATTCAAAGCGGAAATGTATTTGTAACTACCGAAGAAGAAAACCCAGCCGCTGTAGGATTCAGAATCAAACAGGAAATATTCAAAACTTTTGGTCACGATGTTCCTGTAGTGGTGATTAATAAAGATGATTTGGTTTCCTGCCTCAGCAACAATCTCTTTCTAAAAGAAAAAGATATCGATACTAAAAAATTGTATGTAGCCTTTGTATCGATGGAATTACACAAAGACCGCATCCACGATTTAAAAATGAGTGCTGTAAAACCCGATGAAGTACATATTGACAAAAACAGAATTTACATTAAATATGCTGTTTCAGCAGGAAAAACCAGATTAGACCAAAAATACATTGAGAAAAAACTGAATTTAACCGCTACCATCCGAAACTGGAATACGGTAAATACTTTATTAAAAATGTATGAAGAATTGGAATCAGAATAAACTGCAATCAGGAGTTCGCATTTAAAAATTTTCACCACAAATTACACAAATAAACACAAATTACACCCGTTTTAATTACACGAATCTGCCAAAAGCAGATAGTAATTTGTGTCCAACTTTTTTTTAAAAAGTGATCACCTTAAACCTCCAATAAGAATCTGCTTATTTTTTCATCTAAAAATTAGCATTCTGCCAAAAAGCGGCACTTCAATTTCCAATTCCATAAAAAATCAAAAAACTAAGTAAATCGCATTTGTAAATACGTATTAATACTTATTTTTTAGTTACATTTGTTCTGTAAAAACCTGAGTTTACTCATAAAAAAAGATACAAATGAGAGGAATTACTACCGATTGTACGAGCTGTATCAATGCAAATTGTTTTATCAAAAAACATTTGCATCTGGAAAAAATGCAGGATTATATTATGGAAAAAACCAATTATACCTGCAAAAAAGGACAGCAATTCATGATTGAAGGTGCTCCTATTCAAGGACTGTATTTTATCTACAAAGGAAAAGTCAAGGTTTTAAAAACCGGAATTTACGGAAAAGAGCAAATTGTTCGTTTGACAACCGATGGAGACACACTGGGTTTCAGGGGTTTTGGAACCAGCAACCGTTATCTGATTGCTGCTTCGGCAATTGAAGACACTGTTTTATGCAATTTCAGTAATGATATTATGCACTCAATTCTGAAATCGATTCCTGAATTTACTTATGATATGATGCTTTTTTATGCTGAAGAATTGAATAAAAGCGAGAACAGGGTTAAAAAAATCGCTCAGATGAATGTCCGCGAAAGAGTCATCGATATCCTGTTGTATTTGCTGAAAAAATTCGGTCATACTAACAACCTGCTCAACATCAATCTTTCCCGAAAAGAAATTGCCGATTTTGCCGGCACTACTGATGAACAGGTAACCCGTATTCTTTCGAGTTTAAAGAAAGAAGGACTCATCAAAATAGTCAATAAAAGAATTGGTTTACTGCAAGCAGACAAATTAAATGCTGAAATTATAGAACATAAATAACAACTATTTTACAGTAAATATTTACCGCAAATTCGCAAATTATTTCAATATCTAAAATTTTAAAATTTGCGAATTTGCAGTGTGAACATTTTTTAGAAACTAAAGAGAAATGCACTGAAAAAGTACATAGTTAAATTCTATTTGAGACCAATAAATACTATTCTAAAGTCTTCAAAATCGCTTTTCGTTTGATTTTTCCGCTTTCGGTGGATTGAAATTCCGAAACAAAAAAGAATGCTTTTGGTTTTTCGTATTTGTCTAAAACGGAAAAAATAGCATCGTCCAATGGCTGTTTTTCACCTTCGACAACTAAAACCAATTTTTCGCCTAAAACCGCATCCGGAATTCCGCCAACAAAAAAACGGGAAGGAATACTGTCACTCAATTTTTCCTCAATTTTTTCAGGAATGAGCTTTACTCCGCCACTGTTCACCACATTATCGATACGCCCTAAAAGAATAAATTGTTGGTCGTTGATAATTTCAACTAAATCATTGGTAAACAAACGTTCCTCACTGACTTGTGGCGCATCGATAACCAAACATTCTTTTTCGTCCTGAGCAATACGTACATTAGGCAAAACAGAAAAAGCCAGCTCCCCTATTTTCTTAGCTGCAATATGTGTAATGGTTTCGGTCATTCCGTAGGTTTCATATACTTTTGTTTTAATTCCCTGAAGCTTTTGTTCTAAACTGCTATCCATTTTAGCTCCACCAATAATGAGTTTTTTCACTTTATGCAATTCGTTCAATGAATTTTGAACCTGTAAAGGAACCATGGCTACAAAATCGTATTCTTTATTCAAATTTTCTAAAGGATTCGAACTTGGAGCTACAAAATCAATTTGCAAACCCAGAATAAAACTTCTTACCAGCATCATTTTCCCAGCTATAAACTGAACAGGCAAACAACACAAAGCGGTATCTCCCGGTTTTAATCCGAAAAAATCTCCCGTTGCCAAAGCTGAGTTAACCAAGGCCTGTTTGTTTTTTCTAATAATTTTCGGCACACCTGTAGTACCTGAAGTTTTTAAATCGATATAAGGATTCTCGTCAAACCAATCGAGCAAAAAATTGCCTATGGCTTTTTCATACTCATTGCCTTCTTTTATCAAATAATAAGCAGCAACCCGCAATCCATTACTGTCAAAATGAACACCATTGAACTTAAAAAAATTGTGAATATTTCTATAAGTAACTTTTCTCATATATTAATTTTTTACATCAATTCTACCTGTGAGCTTTTCTTTCCAATTATTCCATTGGTATTTTCTACTAAAGATAAACAAAAGCAGAGGGTAAACCAGCACTACCGGCAAAATAACATCAACTCCGGCATGAGGTTCTGACAAATCTTTAAAAATAGAATGCGTTTGAAAAGCCGACCAGTCTGAAGTGATTAACAAAGCTCCGATAAGATTATTGGCAGCATGAAATCCCAAAGCCAATTCCATTCCTTCGTCCATCAAAGTAATGATTCCTAAAAACAATCCCGTACCTATATAATAGACAAAAATGATGTTTCCTACTTTGGCAACTTCGGGATTAAAAAAGTGCATACCTCCAAAAATTAAAGAAGTCATCAACAAAGGAAACCACTTATTTCGAGCTAAATTCCCAAAACCCTGCATTAAATAACCTCTGAAAACATATTCTTCCGTACTGGTTTGAAAGGGAACGAATACCACTGCAATAGCAAACAAAACAGCAAACGGAATCAGTTTGAAATTAAACGCATACAAACCCGGATTGTTGAAATAGATTACCAAAGTTGATCCTATGGTAAATGCCGACCATAATCCAAATGAAAATCCAATTCTTTTCCAATCGACTTTGTTTCTGGAAGTGGTTACCGAAAGTAATGTTTGCTGATGTAAATATCGAACAACAAAATAGATTCCGGCAAAAGCAAACACAAAAGAAAGTAGTAATAACAAAAAAGTCAAATTCGAATCCAGAAAATGCATTACTCCTTCATTCGTTGCCGGATAACTTGCTCCTGTAATTATTGATTTTCCAATAACTGCCAATAATAAAGGAAGCTGTCCTATAAAAGAAGCTGAAATAATAAAAAGTGAGCCCAACAGATACTTCCAAAATCTATTGCCCGAATGATTCCCTTGTGCTATAAACATCTATTTTATGATTTTATTTGGTACTATTTCACTTTCAAAAGCTATTTTTGCCTCTTCGAAAATACTTATTTTATTTTAAATTGATTTCAAACTTAACAAATAGACCAATGATTGAAGTATATCATAATCCACGTTGCGGAAAATCAAGAAATTGTCTGGCTTTTTTAGACAATTCAAATCAGGAATATAAAATTATCAAATATTTAGAAGAAACTCCCAGTGATGAAGAAATTAAGAGTTTACTCGAAAAACTACAACTCAAACCCATTGAATTGGTTCGTCAGAAAGAAAAAATTTGGATTGAACAGTTTAAAAATCAGCAAATGACCGATGAAACCATAATCAAAGCAATGGCCGAAAACCCAATTTTAATAGAAAGACCTATCGTTATCAAAGGAAATAAAGCCATTATAGCCCGTGAAGCCGATAAAATCGAAGCTTTCTTTCAGGAGTCCTAATCAATTTAATATTTATTTAACATAGTGCCGTTAAACCAATTTGAGTTTATCGATTCCAAACACAAACAATAAAACAATACAAAATGCGACAATCATTAAGATTCATTTTAAGTCTCAGCTTACTTTTTACTTGCCTGAGCAGTTTTGCTAAAATAGGAGATCCTATAGTCGATCCTGCCAAAGAAAAAGTAAAAATCTCAGGGACAGTAATTGAAAAAACTACAAAACAGCCTTTGGAATATGCTACAGTAACCATTACTGATACTAAAAGTTTAAAACCTATTGCGGGTGGAATAACAAATACTAAAGGTAATTTTTCCATTGAAGTCGCTAAAGGAATTTACAATATCAAAATTGAATTTATCTCTTTTAAATCGATTCTTTTTAATCAACGAAACATCGAAAAAAACACTGATTTAGGGACAATTGCTCTGGCTGAAGATGTTGCACAACTGAACGAAGTAGTGGTACGTGCTGAAAAATCGACTGTCGAAATTAAATTAGACAAAAAAGTCTATAATGTAGGACAGGATATGATTGTAAAAGGAGGAACAGTCAGCGATGTACTGGAAAACGTGCCTTCGGTTACGGTAGATGTGGAAGGAAACGTAAGCTTACGTGGCAACGAAAATGTGCGTATTTTTATTGACGGTCGCCCATCGAATGCCTTGAATATGGCCGACGCTTTACGCCAAATTCCTGCCGATGCCATTGACAAAGTCGAAGTGATTACCAATCCGTCAGCCCGTTATGATGCCGAAGGTGGCGCCGGAATTCTGAACATTATTTTGAAAAAAGGGAAAAACCTGGGCTTTAACGGAAGTTTTATCGCCTCTACGGGGATTCCTGAAACCTATGGATTAAGTGCTAACTTAAATTACAAAACCGAAAAATTGAACTTTTTCACCTCCACAGGATACGATTACAGAACCAGTGAAGGATCCGGAAAAACGAATTCAGTCTATTTTGATGCTAACGATGCCATTAGCAAATACATCGATGAAAGCAGAAATACCGAACGTCTCAGAAAAGGAATTTCTTCAAAAACAGGTGTAGAATGGACTGTTGCTCCTAATACTTTTTGGACAAATTCTGTTAGTTACCGCGATAACAGAGGTTCAAACAATGATTTGGTTTATTTCAATTCATTTGATGCTAATAAAAATTTCACATCCACACGTTCTCGTTTAAGTGAAGGAGATGACAACGGAAGAGATTTAGAATTTGCTTCTAATTTCCTGAAAAACTTCAATGATGAAGGTCACAAGTTAACAATGGACTTCTCTTATGCTACTAATACCGATAACGAAAACTCAACTATTACCGATCAAATATTAGGAAGCACTGCTGCCCCTAAATATGATATTACTAAAAATAATGAAGAACAAAATCAACTGCAATTGCAGGTAGATTATGTGTTACCTCTTAAAGAAGGAAGTCAGTTTGAAGCAGGATACAAAGGAAATTTCAACAATCTGGACAGCAAATACAACATCACAAGTGACAGTAACGAAAACAGTTATCTTTCGAATACCTTAGAGTACAAAGAACAAATTAATGCCTTTTATGCACAATATGGTTTTAAGGTTAATAAATTCTCTTACTTGTTTGGTATGCGCTGGGAAGACACTAAAATCAACGTTAATTTATTAGATGAACCTACTAGTTTCAACACTAAAAAATACAACAATTTATTTCCTAGTGCCTTTATCAACTATGAAATATCCGACGAGAGCAGTATCTCTTTAAGCTACAGTAAACGTCTGTCAAGACCAAGAGGACGTTTCTTAAACCCTGCTACAAACTTTTCAAGTAACATCAATTTGTTTAGAGGAAATCCGGATTTGAATCCTTCTTTTACAGATAAATTTGATTTAGGTTATTTGAAACGTTGGGAAAAACTAACATTCAACACCTCTTTGTATTATGAAAACACTAAAAATGTATTCTCTTTTGTACGTTTCCCAACCGGTGATGTTGTAGAAGAAATGATTGACAATACCGATGACGATATTGATAATCCTACAGTAACACAAACTCCTGTAATTTTGAGTACTCCAATCAATTTAGGGAGAGAACAAAAAATTGGTTTCGAATTTACTTTGAATTACACTCCGTTTAAAATTTGGAAAATAAACAGTAGTTTCAACCTATCCAGTGCGAAAACAACCGGTGAACACACCTATTACGATATAAATGAAAACCCTATTACTGAATCACTGAACAACGAAGCTTTTTCATGGTTTTCAAGATTAAGTTCCCGTTTAACACTTCCTGCCAAAGTAGATTGGCAATTAACAGGAATGTATTTTAGTCCACGAAATACAGCCCAGGGAAAAAGTTTAGGCAATTATGTTATCAATATGGCTTTCAGTAAAGACATCTTAAAAGACAAGGCTACGATTGCATTGAATGTAAGTGATCTTTTTAATTCGAGAAAAATGATGTCAGAAACTAATTTGGATAATCTTTCTTCATACAATGAGTTCCAATGGAGAAGAAGACAAATCAACCTGTCATTCACGTACCGTCTGAACATGAAAAAAACAGACAAAGACAAAAACATGCCGAAAAACAATGGAGATGGCGGCGGTGAAGGCGGCGGAGAATTTCCCGGATAATAGCTAATAACTTCCAAAATTTTAAATTCCAAATTCCAAATATAACAGTTGGAATTTGGATTTTTTTTTGACAGAAAGTACTTTTTGGGAATAAAAAAAGGATTCGTTTTCACGAATCCTTTTTTATTAAATCTCAATTATAGAGATTCTTGTTTTTTTGCTCTCTTTTCTTTGAAACGCTCCCAAGCTGCTCCTCCTACCCAGTAAGATACGAAGCTAACCAAGAAAAACATCAACCAAAACCCCATTGTAAGGATGGTTAAGAAAAGTAAAAAGCCTAAATACTGTGAAAATTCAAACATGTTTTCCGGAATTTTGAATGTAGCCACAAATGTAGCAGTTAATTTTTTTGTTAGCAATAAAAACAACAGTCAATTTTCATAAAAATACATTTATGCGTACATTTAAACAGCTTTTTGTTAATTAAAAAAGTTTTACAGAGATTTTTCAAGACAAATCGAACTCTAAACAAAGAAAATCATGAACTATCGAATAGAAAAAGACACCATGGGCGAAGTGCAGGTTCCTGCCGATAAATACTGGGGTGCTCAAACGGAACGTTCTAAAAATAATTTCAAAATAGGCTCTTCAGCTTCTATGCCTATGGAAATCATCTATGGTTTTGCTTATCTTAAAAAAGCGGCTGCTTTTGCCAATTGTGATTTGGGTGTTTTAAGTTCTGAAAAAAGAGATGCTATTGCTGCCGTTTGCGATGAAATCCTTGCAGGAAAATTAGACGATCAATTTCCATTAGTAATCTGGCAAACCGGTTCAGGCACACAAAGCAACATGAACCTTAACGAAGTTATAGCCAATCGGGCACAAGTTTTAAAAGGATTTAATATTAGCGAAGGCGAACCTTTTATCAAAGCCAATGACGATGTGAATAAATCACAATCCTCTAATGACACCTTCCCTACCGCCATGCACATTGCGGCTTACAAAGCGATTATGGAAATTACCATTCCCGGAGTAGAAAAATTACAGGCAACCCTAGCAGCAAAAGCAACCGAATATGCAGCTGTAGTAAAAATAGGTCGTACGCATTTAATGGATGCCACACCTTTAACATTAGGACAGGAACTTTCAGGATATGCCGCTCAATTGTCATTTGGTCTAAAAGCACTGAAAAATACCTTACCTCATTTATCCGAAATTGCTCTGGGCGGAACCGCAGTAGGAACCGGATTAAACACTCCCAAAGATTATGATATAAAAGTGGCTCAATATATTGCTCAATTTACAGGACTACCTTTTGTTACGGCCCAAAATAAATTTGAAGCCTTAGCTGCTCATGATGCCATTGTAGAATCGCATGGAGCATTGAAACAATTGGCAGTTTCCCTGAATAAAATTGCCAATGATATTCGAATGCTGGCTTCAGGGCCACGCTCGGGAATTGGAGAAATCCTGATTCCTGAAAACGAACCTGGTTCATCCATCATGCCCGGAAAAGTCAATCCTACCCAATGCGAAGCCCTGACTATGGTTTGTGCCCAGATTATGGGCAATGATGTTACCATTAGTGTTGGCGGAATGCAGGGACATTATGAATTGAATGTTTTCAAACCCTTGATGGCGGCTAACTTTCTGCAATCGGCACGATTACTGGGTGATGCCTGCGTTTCTTTTGACGAACATTGCGCTCAGGGAATTGAACCTAATTACAAACGCATCAAAGAACTGGTTGACAACTCGTTAATGCTGGTAACTGCCCTAAACACTAAAATAGGCTATTACAAAGCCGCAGAAATTGCCCAAACTGCTCATAAAAACGGAACTACTCTTAAAGAAGAAGCGGTTCGTTTAGGCTACGTAACTCCGGAAGATTTTGATGACTGGGTAAAACCGGAGGAGATGGTGTGATTTTTAACCGCAAAGTCCGTAAGGCTCTTTCTTCTTATTGTTTTGAAAAACGCAAAGTTCACAAATCTTTGCGGACTTTGCGTTTTTATTTAAACTTTCCTAAGTAATTTCTTAGCGTATTTTGCGGTAAAAATCAGACCAATTTATAATCTGCAAAATCTTGTAAATAACTAAATCTTGGAGTCAATTTGCCTTTTTCGGTGATTTTTGCTCGTTGTAAAATCCCGTCTTTATCCCCATTGAAAAAAGCGGGAATTACGTGTTCTAAAAACATTTCGCCAAAACCTTCACTGGAATCCTTTGGCAATTCACAAGGTAAATTATCAACCGCCATCACCACAATCGCTGCCGGATGAAAAAGATCCACTTCTTTATTTTCTATTGGCAAATAGCCATACAAAGGCTCTTCGATAGTTGAAGAACGTAGTGTGCAGACAATTGGTCCATTAATATCACAGGAGATATCGGCAACTACTTTTATCTTGCAATCGTTAGACTGAAGCATTGCTCTGCTGAGAATTTGAGGTGCTTCATTAGCATGAAAGTGTGCCGTAATCAGGATATCGGAAACTTTAGTAAAACGCTCAAAATTGCTTTCGTAATCCTGAGAATTTTTGAAAAAATCGGCTATTTCTAAAACTGTTCCGTCTTTTCTTTTATTGTATTCTAAAACATCAATTTGAGTATAAACCGGCTGCGTGTAGTTTTTAGTCAAATAATTCTCCACCGTAACAGATTTGACTTTAATGGCATTTAAAATTTCTTTTACCCCACTTCCTACTTTTCCCGTTCCCGTCACCACAAATTTAATGGGAGGCAATGTGATTCTTTTTAAATGACGAATCAAATCTTCTTTACCGGAAAGTGTTTCGGCTTTTGGTAATTTAAACAATTCAAATTTTATTCCGAATGCACGGATACTATTATAAGTTCCCACCATTCCTGCATAATATCCAAAACCAATCAGACGATGATTATGAGCATCTACAATCGTTTCATGATCATAAAAATCAATATTTTTTGCCAATAAAGCCTGTAACAAAGCTCTGTTATGCGGTTGTTTTTTTATAGTATGCGAAAAAAAGAAATAAGACTTTTTAGGAATCAAATCTTCAACAGGAACTTCTTTTACGCCAAACAACACATCACAATCGCTGATATCATTCGTCACTTCAATACCTAAATTTTGATATTCTTCATCAGTAAATGTTCTAACAGATGAACTTTCAACTTTAATACTCACTTCCGGATAAAGTGTTTTTAATTTTACTAATGCACTTGGCGAAAAAACCACTCTTTTGTCGGCCGGAGTTTTTCGTTCTTTTATTATTCCAAATTTCATATATCGATATTCCTTATAATTTCTCATTTTCAAACAGTATTTTACTACATACAAAAACAAGATTTTTAGTTGTTAAATTATTTCCTTTTTAGACAAAAAACATGAAAAGCTGAAAGCCAAAAAGATAGAAAAAAGTTCTTCAAAAACTTTCAAAAAATTCTGTTAACATTAAAAAAAACAGAAAACAAAAGCGTTTGATTCTATATATTTGCCATTATAGCCCTATGACAATGATTTTGATAAAAAAAACAAATATACTACAATTACTCACGCTTATTTTAGTTTTTAGTTCGTGTAACCAAAAGAATAAAGAAGGAATACTTTCAGACAACGAGTTACCTAAGGATACACTCCCTCACATGGAGCCTCCCAAAACAAAACTTCCTAAATTAACCGCACAATACATCAATTCTAAAAAAAATGCAATAGAGCATTTTTATAATAAAAACTGGCCTAACAACAGTATGAACGGTAGTTTTTTGGTGGCAAAAAACGGTCAGATTATATTTGAAAAATACGAAGGAATGGCTAATTTTAGAGACGAAAGACCTATTACAGCCACTACTCCGCTTCATCTGGCATCAGTAACCAAAGTTTTAACGGCATCCGCTGTTTTAAAATTAATTGATGCTAAAAAAATTGGTTTAGACCAAAAGGTAAATACCATTTTACCAACTTTCCCTTTTCCTGAAGTAACGGTAAAAATGCTTTTAAATCACCGCAGCGGTATGCGCAATTATGCTTATTTCACAGATAAAAAAGATGGAGTTTGGGATCGTCATGACATCTTGTCTAACAAAGACATTGTGCATTTAATGGCCACAAAAAACATTGGTCTTGAATCCAGAACAGGAACCCGTTTTGCTTATTGTAATACAAACTATGCCGTTTTAGCTCTTATTATCGAAAAAGCAACAGGACTTAGTTATAAAAAAGCAATGGAGCGTATGATTTTTAAACCATTAGGAATGAATCATACTTTTGTTTTTGATTACGAAAAAGATAAAGACTCAGCTGTTACCTCTTATAAAGGGAATAAAGTAGAAATAGGGAAAGATTATCTTGATAAAATTTACGGAGATAAAAACATCTATTCTACTCCCAGAGATTTACTAAAGTTTGATATGGCTAGAAATTCACCAGATTTTTTAAGTCCAAAATTACTAAAACTGGTCTATACGCCTTTTAGTCAAGAACGTAAAGGAGAGAAAAACTATGGTCTTGGAATCCGAATGATTAACTGGGAAACCGGACAAAATTTCTATTTTCACAACGGATGGTGGCACGGAAACACCTCATCCTATATTTCATTGCCAAAAGAAAAACTCACTATCATTGCACTATCTAATAAGTTTACAACAAAAACCTATCAGGTAAAAAAAATAGCTCCTTTGTTTGGTGATTATCCGTTCAAATTAGGAAAAGAGGATAAAGAGGAATAATTTTTGCTATAACATTTTTTTCGAATACTAATAGTAAAAGATAAAATTGTACATTTGCACTCTCAAATTTTTGAGTATAAAACTGGGGTCGACTGGTTTTGACAGCAAGTCGAATTGAACAGTAAGCACGTCGAGCATTGAGACCTTGCTCGTAAATATAAGATCTCAAACTTTTACACGGCGAAAATAACTACGCTTTAGCTGCATAATCCGAATTATAGTACGATTGCGCCACGTCCCTACAAGGTAGGGAAGCTGGATTCTCCTTGAAAGCCTTGGTTTGTGGCGTTCAGTTCAGGGGAACCGTAAAAATAGACCTAGATTATCATGAGCTTCGGGTGATTTTCGAAAATTAAGAAGATAAGTGTTAAGTGGCTGTTTCTGGCCTTGCTTAACATCGAAAATTCAATCAGGAAATAAGCGTGTAGAAAGCTCTTTAGTTGCTTGTTTGGACCCGGGTTCGATTCCCGGCGACTCCACTTAAAAAATCCGTAAAACACTAAAAAAACAAGTGATTACGGATTTTTTTTATCTATTTTCCCGACATTTTCCCAACAACACTTTAAAACTTATTTACAATAGAATACAATCCTTTTTTAGCTGTTTTAGCCTCTAAATTCCATTGTTGATATATTGGAAGCTTTTCGCAAAAAACGTCGCTGTATGGCTTTGCATAACCTTCCTTTATCATCGTTTCGTTTAACATATCTCCATTGGGTAATATCAAATAACCTAAAGTTCTGCCATATTTATCAAAAAGGTTATTTTCCTCCTGGATTAAATTAGAAATCATACTTGGACTAATTTGTTTAAAAAGTGAATTTTCACTATCAATAGACATAAATTCAGCTGTCAAACTAAGTGCTACAATCTCTAAATCAGACATTTTGCCACTTCGTCCTACTCTTATCTTAAATGCTGAATCATGATTCAAAGAACTTATAACTTTTAAAACCTTAAAATAATTTTTAACTATATTTGATATCGATATTGGTTGTTTATCGACTTCAATACACTGATTTTCAGCGTCTTGACCGATATCTAATCAATTTAATTTACTTCAAATAATTTCGCCCAACAGGTACTATTTATTATTTAGGAATAGATTATTTAATATTGTATCAACTATTTTAGCACCATAAAAACGAATAATTTCATTTTTTTCCATCTCATTACCACGCTCAAAAACTCTTTTGATAATGGCTTTTTGTGTTTTTCCCAATCAATTGTAGTTATTTCAGTACGACAAAACAACACTTGTCTTAAGTTTGGTAAATCTGTACGGGATTTCTTTTACTTTATTTTTGGTAATGTGGTCAAAAATAGTTGGTGGATTTTGATTTTAGATTAGTTATATTTCAAAATCAAATTAAAGAGGGAATTGGCTCGAAAACCTTTATTTTTGATAATTAAATTTTCAGGGAAGACTACACACAAAAAACTCTCTTTTCCAGCACCTTGCATGTGATTAAATTTATTTTCTAATTTATAAATTGTTAAATAGCCCTATTAAAAATGTAAATAAGCCCTCTTATTTACTTATTTAAATAATAATTTTGCTCTACCTTGCTGTTTATTTATGTATGTTTTTGACTACAAAAAAAACAAATCAAAATCTTAATTCCCTTAATGAACAAAAGAATTATTTCAATTAAAAACCAAAAATGAAAAAAACGCTATTCCTCATAATACTATTATTTGGCTATTCATATTCTTTTGCTCAAAATGACTTAACTTTATGGTATAGTACTCCATCAAAAGCATGGACTGATGCCTTACCATTGGGAAACGGAAGATTGGGAGCTATGCTATATGGTATTCCTCAACGTGATACTATTCAAATTAACGAAGATACATTTTGGTCAGGAAGTCCATACCAAAACAACAATCCTAATGCGTCAAAAAGTCTCCATAAAATACAACAATATTTGGAAGACGAAAACTATGTAGAAGCTCAAAAACTGGCATTAACCGATATCATAGCCAATCGAAACAGCACTTCTCATGGACAGGTTTATCAATCGATAGGCAATCTCATATTAAATTTTCCCGGACATGAAAATTTCAGTCATTTTAATAGAAAACTAGATTTAAACACAGCAATAGCAACTACTAGTTATAAAATTGGTAATATTGAATACCTAAGAGAAATTTTCACTTCTTTTCCTGACCAGTTAATTATTATTCATCTAACATCCAGTAAAAAAGGAAGCATTAGTTTCAGCACTTCCTTTTCTGGTCCGTTAAAGAAAAATATGACCATAGTAGCTACAACTGTACCAACAGAACAAAACGAACTCCTTATCGCTACAGGAAAATGTACCCGGGAAAAAGAAGAAAACATTTTAAATTTACTCCATTTTAACTGCCAAATTAAAGTTAACTCCAAAGGCGGAATACAAAATGCGGAATATAACAATATCAATGTATCCAATGCTGACGAAGTGACTATTTATATTTCGGTTGCAACTAATTTTATAAACTATAAAGATATTTCCGGAGATGCCGAAAAGAAAGCAAGTGAATATTTGACTAATTTTTCAAAAAAATATGAAACAGCCAAAGAAGACCATATAACAGCTTACCAAAAACAATTCAAAAGAGTTACATTGAATCTTGGGCAATCTTCTCAGAAAAACAAACCTACTGACCAAAGAATTGCAGAATTTGCAACTAATGATGACCCCGGACTGGTTTCAACTTATTTTCAATTTGGTAGATATTTACTAATTAGCTCTTCGCAAAAAGGAACACAACCAGCCAATTTACAGGGAATCTGGAATCCAAATTCAGGACAATACCCTGCATGGGACAGTAAATACACCACAAACATCAACGTCGAAATGAATTACTGGCCGGCAGAAGTTACCAATCTAACAGAATGTCACGATCCTTTTATACAACTGGTAAAAGACGTGAGCATTACCGGAAAACAAACTGCTAAAGAAATGTACAACAGCCGTGGCTGGACGCTTCATCATAATACTGATTTATGGAGAATGACTGGAGCTGTTGACAAAACAGCTGGAATATGGCCTACCTGTAATGCCTGGTTCAGTTCGCATCTATGGGAAAAATATCTTTTTTCAGGTGACAGAAATTATCTGACAGAAATATATCCTATACTAAAAAGTGCCTCTGAATTTTATCAGGACTTTTTAATTAAAGATAAAAAAACAGGTTATCTGGTAGTATCACCATCCATTTCCCCTGAGCACACACCAGGCTTGCATAACTATGAAGAAACAAAACCTGATGGTAGCGTCGTTAAAGAAAGATGCAACGTTTTTGCCGGTGTAACAATGGATAACCAATTGGTATTCGATCTTTTATCTAATACTATTGAAGCATCTAAAATTCTGGAAATTGATAAAGATTTCTCAAAACAACTCGAAAATCTTCGTTCCCAATTACCCCCTATGCAAATTGGAAAACACTCCCAATTACAGGAATGGATTGAAGATTGGGATCGGAAAAATGATTCTCATCGCCATCTTTCTCATTTATGGGGTGTATTTCCGGGTAGCCAAATATCAGCTTTTAAAACACCTGAACTTTTTGAAGCCTCAAGAAATTCTTTGATTGGCAGAGGCGATGCCAGCCGAGGATGGTCAATGGGATGGAAAGTATGTTTGTGGGCACGCTATTTAGATGGTAACCATGCTTACAAATTAATTCAAAATCAGTTGAATTTAAAACCTGCAAGTGCCACAATAAAAGAGCCTGACGGAGGAACATACAGCAATATGTTTGATGCTCATCCTCCATTTCAGATTGATGGTAATTTTGGCTGCACAGCAGGCATTTCAGAAATGTTGATACAAAGCCATGATGGTGCCCTAAGTTTTCTACCAGCATTACCGGATGCATGGAAAGACGGTTCTGTATCAGGTTTAAGAGCTCGAGGAGGATTTGAAATTGAAAATATGGAATGGAAAAACAACAAATTGTATAGTGTAACGATTAAATCTAATTTGGGTGGAAACCTTCGATTAAGAAGCTACAATAAACTAATGGGAAAAAATTTAACAAAAGCTAAGGGAGACAATTCTAACCATTTTTATAAATTTCAACCTATAGAAAAAGCAAAAATTTCTTCTCAAGCTAAATTAGGAGAAATTAAAGCTCCTCCAGTTTTTGAATATGACACTGCCACCGAAAAAGGAAAGAGCTATACTTTTCAAATAACAGAAAAATAAAAAAATTAAAAGTTTATTCAAAAAACAGATGTATTCTATTAGGAAGAAATCATTTTCAATAAACACTTAAAAAAAAACAAACTTTAAATAAGTAAAGCCAAAAAGAAAATTAATAAAATTATTATTGTATAATTTTGTTTTAATCTCACTAAAATTACAATGAATACCTTTTTAAGAAAGCATTTAATATTAATTCTAAATCTGCTGTATCACTCCGTAATATTCAGTCAGGAAAACTACGCATTCGAACAATATCACGTAGAAGACGGACTTCCGCATAATATTATTAACAGGATCATTCAGGATAAAAAGGGATTTATCTGGATCGCCACTACCAATGGACTTAGTCGCTATAACGGTTATTCATTTGCTAATTTCAAGCCCAAAGTTTCAGATAAAATTATCATGAAAAATAATCGTATTGATAAAATTCTTGAAGATACTGTTGGAAGAATTTGGATAACCTCAGAAGCAATAGACTCAAGAGTATATTGTTTCGACCCTAGAACAGAATCTTTTTGGAGTCCGGAACTTATAACAAACTTAGTCAATAAAAAATTTAATATTGGACAAATTAAAATCACAAAATCCGGGAATGTATGGTTACTTTCAAAAAATGATGATGGATGTATTTTAGTCTCCAATTCGAAATACTCTACAAAGGTGTTTCACAAAAAACATAACAACTTAAAAAACAACAAAATAAACAATGTTTTTGAAGATTCTAAAAAACAAACATGGATATTAACTAACAATGGAATAACCTTAATAAATACATTCAAACCTGCACAGCAATCAATTACATTTCAAAAGAAGAATCAGAAAAATTTTGAATTCTATAGTGCAATTGAATTGGAAGATGAAATTTATTTTGGGGGTTCAAATGGTAACTTGGTTATCTTTTCAAAAGAAAACAAAAAACTAAAAATAAAAAACCTTCCATTAAATGCTAATATTATACAATTAAAAAAACTAGATCCTCAAACTATTTTAGCAATAACTGACCAAAAAGGATTTTGTACAATCAATCTGATTACTGCTGTAATTACTAAATTCGATTCAAACACATTACCTCAATTAAAAACAAACGATTTAATACCTATAGCCTTTACAAAACAACATCAATTATGGTTTAATACTACCAAAGAAAAGGGGATTTACTTATTTGATTTTAAATTAAAAAAACTTTTTAATTTTCCTGGAATTAAAAATGATCCGGTAAATACTACCACACCTCTAAATGCCTTTGTCATTACTGACAAAAAGGGAACTATTTGGGTTCAACCATATGGAGGTGTATTTTCTAAATTTAACAATGCTCAAAAAAAACTTATTCCTTTTAAACTACCTAACAGCTCAATATCAAATGGTTTGCATACCGCTTTTTTTGATCGCCAAGGTAGTTTATGGTATAATATCGAAGCTACTGGTCTATCTAAAATTACATTTAGCGACTATAATTTTATAAATTCTCCTTTACAAAATCCCCCCAGAAACGTCAGATCCCTATTTCAGGATAAAAGACAAAATATTTGGGTTGGTACAAAACAAAAACAAATCATACTTTTTGATAAAAATTTAAATCAATTGGGCATGATTGCACCAACAGGAATGCTAAATCAATCTGCAAGCTGGTCAAAAACGGCTTATAGTATTATTGAAGATAAAGACCAAACAGTTTGGATTGGAACAAGAGGTGACGGCCTATATAAATTGACACCTCTGAAAGAAGCATATCATTATAAAGTTGAACATTATTTAAATAACAATAAAAATAACTATAGCCTTAGCAGCAATGATATTTATTCGGTATATGAAGATCATAATGGTTTAATATGGATAGGTACATTCAATGGTTTGAATCTTATTGAAGAGGATAAATTCGGGAAACTTCGTTTTATTAACCACAAAAATCGATGGACAAATTACCCATTAGATTCGTTTAATAAGATTCGTTGCATTAAAGAGACTAAAGAAGGAGTGATTCTGGTGGGTAGTACTGGAGGCTTAGTAGCGATAAAATCAAGCAAAAATCGTTTTCATAATCTGGGAAATTTAAAATCTTATAATATCAGTTCCCATAAACCAAATGGCTTAATGAGTAATGACATTATGGATATTTGTATTACCCAAAAAGGCCTAACAATCTTAGCAACAGCAGATGGCGGAATCAGTAAAGTGATTTCAAAAAATCATCAGGGATTTCCCCTTCAATTTAAAACATTTGGAAGAAATGAAGGTTTACCCTCCGCGAATATGCTTTCTATAGTTGAGGATAACAACCATAAAATCTGGACAGCAACTGATGATATATTAACCCGTTTTGATTACAAAAAGGAATACTTTGAAGTTTTCCCTGAATTAAAGTGGATTCTTTCCAACACAAATTTTTCTGAAGCAACAAAAATAAAACTACAATCTGGTGAACTATTATTTGGCTATACAGAAGGAATTGTACGCTTCTTTCCTAATCAAATAAAAACCAATGATTATGCACCCTATTTAGCTTTTACTAATCTTCGGCTATTTAATAAGAAAGTAGAAATCAATAGTAATAATTCGCCTTTAATTCTTTCTTTGGACAACAATAAAAAAATCGTTTTGAAACACAATCAAAACTTTTTCAATATCGAGTTTGCTGCCCTGGATTATAAAAACCCAAAAAACATCAAATATGCCTATAAACTCGAAGGTTTTGATGAGAAATGGAATTTTGTCAACAATCAGAGAACAGCATTTTATACCAATGTACCTAAGGGAAGCTATACCTTTAAAGTAAAATCGACCAACAGTCAGGGAAATTGGGTAGCAAACGAAAGAAGTTTACGCATTAAAGTTGAACCTTCTATTTGGAATACAACGCTGGCTTACATTATTTATGCGCTGTTAATTATAGGGTGTATCCTTCTGATAAATCGTACAATGATTACCATTTACCAATTAAAAACGAATGCCAAAATTGAAAAAGATATGTTTGATATGAAACAGAAGTTTTTTATCGATATTTCTCATGAATTGCGCACGCCTTTAACTTTGATATCCGGCCCAATCGAATATTTAATAAACGATAACCGAACACCTGAGATCATAAAAAAACAATTATCCTACGTATCCCAAAGTACAAGCAGACTTCAAAGACTCGTTAATCAGATATTGGATTTCAGAAAAATTCAGGATCAGAAATTAAAAATCTCCGAAATAAACTTAACCGAATTTGCCAGTGATATTTTTAATAATTTCATTGAAATTGCCCAGGAAAAAAAGATTAACTACAACTTAGAAATTTTAGATGATGATATCAAATTATGGGCTGACCGAAATGCTTTGGAAAAAATCATCATGAATCTTTTATCGAATGCTTTTAAATACACTCCTGATGAAAAAGCAATACGTCTTCGCATTTATAAAAACGATAAAAAAATAGGATTAACCGTAATCGATGAAGGTATTGGGATTTCCGAAGAGCACCACAACAGCATCTTTAACCGCTTTTCTTCTTTCAATAAAAACAGCAATAACCCAAGCACCGGTATTGGTTTATCGATGGTAAAAGAACTGGTTGAAAAACATCATGGTGAACTTAATTTTGAAAGTAAAACCAATAAAGGCAGCAGCTTTTCTGTGTTTTTCAAACAAGGATACAGCCATTTTACTGACGAGGTAGAAATTATTACCGAAGAAGAATCTAAAGAAATAGTTGAAAATAAATTAATCAAAACACAGCCGATAACACTTTATAATAATCCGGAAGACAGTCAGGAAAAAATAAAAATATTAGTTGTTGAAGATGACCTTAAACTACGTACATTCCTTAAAAATGTTCTCGAAGATGATTATGAAATTCTGGAAGCCGAAGATGGTGAAATAGCGTACCTAAAAATTCTGGAAGCCACTCCTGATTTTATTATCAGTGATATTATGATGCCTAAACTCAACGGCGTGGAACTTTTACAGAAGATAAGAAACAATATCGAAACCAGTCACGTTCCTGTTATCCTTTTAACCGCAAAAACTACGATAGAAAGTCAACTGGAAGGACTTTCTTATGGTGCCGATGATTACATCACTAAACCTTTTAGCGTTTCCTACTTAAAAGCGCGAATCGTTAATTTACTCGAACAACGAAAAAGACTGCAGGGCATTTTTGATTCCTACGAAAAAAGCGATGACCCAAAAGAGTACAATCCTAAGCCTTATTTAATTACGGATCAGGACGAACAAATCATGCAAAAAGTAATGCTTGCCATTGAAGAAAACATTGATAACAATGATTTCTCGGTAGAAGATTTAGGCAGTGTCGTGGGACTGAATCGCACTTCTTTTTATTACAAAATAAAAAGTCTTACGGGTTATACTCCTGTTGAATTCATCCGAGATGTACGAATTAAAAGAGCTGCCCAGTTACTAATGAACAGTCAGTTATTAATCAAAGAAATTGCCTATATGACCGGCTTTTCAGACATGAAATACTTCACTAAATCTTTTAAAAACAAATACCATCTAACTCCGAGTGAATATCGTAAGGAAAATAAATAGAAGTCTAACACTAAAGGGAAGAAACTCCGCCTCTCGACTACGCTCGAGGTGACAAAAATAATCAATTATACGACTCCTATTGTCAGGTCGAGCGGAGTCGAGACCCAAGCTGAGTAGGTAGATACTGTCTCGTCCTAAAAAAGTTTACATTTTTACATTTAATCCAAAAAAGGCTGTCCGAAAATTACTTTTCAGACAGCCTTTTAATTTTATATCGATATTCTAATTTAGTCTTTTGTCACTCTAAACCAATCCACATTTACATAACCAGCATTATTAATTTTGCCTTCTCTTAAAGCCACAAATCCCATTTTGGCGCCAATCCAGGTTCCTTCTGAAGCTTTAAATTCAGCACCTGCTTTCATGAATTTTTTATTATCATAGCTGTAATAAAACTGGCATTTGGCTCCATTTTCAACCTTTACTCTGAAATACAGTGAACCACTGGTCAAATCGGCTATTTCGGTACTAATTTCCGCCTTTCCTTTATCGGCTTTGTCTCCTATTGCCTGAACCAACTTCAACTTTCCTTTAATTTGTTTTACTGCAATATAACTATAACTTCTTCCCATGATTAGGAAACCAAATTCTTCATTATCAAAATTGGGTTTAAAATCAAATTTTGCGGTGGCGGTAAATTCATTTGCCGGGAATTTTTGAGCCAAAATATTCGGCACCTGCCATAAACTCACATAATTATCAGGCTTAGTAATACAATTCATTCTGTAATAGCCCATTCCTGTTGATGGATAACCCCAGACTAATTGTTTATTAGCATGCCATTGCCATTGCAATCCCTGATAAGGTTCATTAAATTCGTCTGATTCCGGAGGAGTTACTATTGGATATTGCGCTCCAACATTTGGCTTTTTGTAAGTCGACACAGGTTCGCCAATGCCATTTTTATCATAATCAACACCCATAACTGGCCAGTTGTCTTTCCATGACATTGGGTTAAGGTGTACCACACGACCATAAGCTCCCTGGTCCTGAAAATGCAGAAACCAATCTTCGCCGGTTACCGTATCAACCCAGGCACCCTGATGAGGACCGTTGATATTGGTTTTACCCTGTTCTAAAACCACTTTCTCTTCATAAGGTCCAAATATATTTTTGGAACGCAAAATTAACTGCCAGCCTGTGGCCACACCACCTGCTGGGGCAAACACATAATAATAACCGTTTCTCTTGTATAATTTAGGTCCTTCTACCGTTTGGTGTTTTTCGTGACCATCAAATAATATCTTATCATCATCATAAGCTGCTGTGGCATCTTCGCTCATAGAACAAATCATAAGCACACTTTTAGATCCTGCTCTGCTTCCGGCAAGAGCGTACCCCAAATAAGCCTTTCCATCCTCATCCCAAAATGGAGCCGGATCAATAATACCTTTATCTGCTTTTACTAAAACAGGCTCACTCCATTTCCCGCGGGGGTCTTTGGTTTTAATCATATAAATCCCGAAATCAGGATCTGGGTAAAAAATATAAAATTCACCTTTGTAATAACGAATACAAGGTGCCCAAACTCCATTACCATGTTGGATCTTATTATACACTTCAAAAGGCGGTTGTTTTGGCAATGCATAATTAACCAACTCCCAGTTGACCATATCATTAGAATACAAAATAGGCAAACCCGGAATGCAATTAAATGAGGAGGCCGTCATATAGTAATCCTTACCCACCCTGCAAACATCCGGATCAGAATAATCGGCATAAAGAACAGGATTTTTATAACTGCCATTTCCTAAATCTGAAACCCAGACTTCTGAAATATTTTTTTTATCATTCTGGGCAAATGAACTTCCTAAAACAGAAAGAATAAATACCGAAGCAAACTTAAATTTTCTCACTTTTTATATTTTTTTATTTAACACATACTAAACTGAAAGGCTATTTTAACAAATTCAACAAAAGTTGTTGCCCTACAATATTGGCTTTATTTTTAGCAGACACATTAAAAGTTTTCATAGAGGCGTTTTCTCCATCACCTTCAGCTTTATTAGCAACTGCATTTTCTTTTATACAACTAAAAATATCCAGTGCACAAAAAATGATTTTCCCTCTTCCGTGCGGAATTACACTTAACGCAGAATAGACTTCCTGTTTGTGATCAGAAACACAACCAACAATAGTTTCACCGTTAAACATTCTAAGCCCTAATCGGTTTTTATTATAAGTTGCAAAACATTGGTACTCCCAATTAAAAACACAGGATTGTGGCAGGCCTTCAAACCATTTGGTATCTTTTACAAAATAATTCCCGCCATACCAGGATGTTCCCAATATTTTAAAACCTCTATAATCAGCGGCTTCTTTCTTGGCAAAATAAGTTGCCCAGGTATCGGTATCATTAACAACAACCACTGTATTCCCGTTATTCACCCATTCCAAAAGGTCAGTAACCAATGGATTTCCTGTTTGCTGCGGTTTAAAACCACCTATAACCAAACAATTCCCGGACGGAGTTCCGCTTTTATAATCTTTGAAAGCAATCTTTTCAGAATTAAAATAGTTTCCAATAACGCCCGTCGTATCGGCAACCATAATATTAGAAGCCATTTTGTCTTTATTCAGTTTAACGGCAAATAATTCGTCGCTGCCTGTAGCAACAACAGTATTATCTTTCGAAACTAATTCAGCTGTAATCTTCGTATATCCTTCTGTTTCAGGTACAAAAGTGTTTTTAGCAGACAATAATTCGCCATATTTAATTCCACCAGTAACTGTAACCGGAATTGTTTTTGTCCAGACTGTTTGTTGCTTGTTGTTTGTTGCTTTAACCCGTAAATCAAAATTTCCTTTTATATCCTTTTCGTTCACAATAAAAAAATCAACTATCGTTGTATCTTTTACCGATAAAACCTTATTGGTCAATTTTACAGCCACATACAAAGGTTTGTTGTAACGGGCAATTAAATCGGCATCACCCTTTAGATTTCGGTAATTATCAACTATACCTGAATGATTTTCCAATTTCATGCTTTCCCAGCCATTCACTGCATAACCATCAATTGTATTATTGATTCGCACGTTTTCAATTGTTCGACCCTGATAATAAAAAGACACATTCCCCATTTTTCTGGTCAGACTGTCCACATTAGGAAATGACTTTTCGAAATCATTTTTCTTCAAGAAATTATCATAAGCATCATACCATTTCAAATAATCGTCGCTTTCCCAACCAATGTCCTTACCTCTTTTCAGGATTTCGTCTCTAATCAATTGCAATCTTGGCGGTGTACCAATAGCTCCTTCTTCGCCGTAATACACAATCTCCTCTTTGTTATCTGTGTATTTTGCATACTTTTTAGGATTGCTGTATAAGTTATCATGATACACTCCGGGACCTCCTGCATGGTGCTGATCAAACCAACCAATATTGTAAAACTGATTGCTATACGGCAATAAGTGTAATTTAAAACGTGGATCAATTCCTTTTTTTATTGGACCATTACTGGAATTATAAGTCATAATTCGGGTTGGATCTAATTTGTGTCCAGCCAACATCTGTAAGCTGTCTTTCTTTTGTGGCTCTGCCCCTCTTTCATTGTGCATATTGTAAATCACCAATGATGGATGACTTCGGTCACGTTTTATCATTCTAAAAAACTTCTCGTCGCGGGCGGCAAAATAGAAATCAGCCTGTTTCTTTTCCAATTCGTTTTTAGGATTGAACTGGTTCGCAGGAAATTGATTTCCTCCCGGCTCCTGAAAATACAGCAAGCCCATTTCATCTGCATAATCCAAAACATTAGTTTGACCAATGGTACGATGAAAATTAAGCATATTCAAACCAACAGCTTTGGCATCGGCAATTTGTTTTTTGGCCAGTTCATCGCTTGGTGCAATTCCGTTAATCGGCCAAAAACCCCAGGATATGGCCGTTCTTACCACAATACGTTTGTTGTTCAGATAAAACTGCTTGTCTCCATCCACTTCTTTGACTTCAAACCAACGGAAACCAAACTTTTTCTCTACAACATCTTTTACATCATCATCCTTTTTAAGCGAAGCTTTCAATACATATAAATTCGGATTATCAACATCCCAAAGCTTGGCATTATCCACTTTAATGGTAAAAGAATGTGGTGCATTCTCTCCTTTTGCAGCTTCTATTAGAAAACTTTTTTCGAAAACTAATTTTCCTGTTTTTCTTTCAGTTACTTCTAATAAAACATTTCCTTTAAAAGTTGTTGCAGTATTATTAGTCAATGAAATTTCGGCATCGATTTCATTCAATGTTGGTTTGTTTTTGACGAAAATATCATTCACAAAAATATTCTCTGTTGCCACAAGGCTCACTTTTCCGGTAATTCCGCCAAAACCGTGTGTTGGATTAGTCCGGTAATCGCCCCACATATAATTGGAACTGTCTCTCCAGTCGAAATTACCATTCGGATCAGTAATTCTAACTGCTATCGAATTTGTTTTTCCAACAGTTACGAAATTAGTAACATCAACATCAAAAGGAGTCCCGTTAATTAAATCATAGCCTGCTAACTTCTGGTTTACAAAAACCTCAGCTCTGAAACGAACACTTTCAAAATGCAAAACAATTCGTTTCCCTTTCATCGATGCAGGCACATTCACCTGAGTCGAAAACCAGGAAACCCCTAAATAATTTCCTGAAACTCCAAAAGAATTCGTATTCCATCCCCAATGAAATTCTTCCACCGTTGCCGGAAGATGTACTGTTTTACTTTCTCCTTTTTCAAGTGCCTGCCAGCCTCCGGATGGAATATTAACAGGCATTTTTTTTATAACAACAGGAGGTGTGAATAACACATCATTTTGCCATTTTGCAGCCGGATCGAGCCACATTTTCCAGTCATTATTGGAAATATCCTGCACTAGCCGTTGTTGAGCAAAAGATGCTACGTTGATTAAATTAGCCAGCAAAATTGCCACTACAATTTTCATCTGATAGGGGTTGATTTTCATAAAAATTCAATTATTTTACTTTAAAAACATAGGTTTTTCCGGCCACTGTATTAAAATCATACAACTTAGTTTCAGGAGATTTATAGCCTTTTAAAGCAGCTTTTTCTGAAATTAAAGGATCTTTAATAGTTGTTACATTGTAGAAAACATTCGGGTTATCTCCTTTGGCTTCCTCTAATTTTACATCACCTACTAACATGACATTGGATGCGAGACGCAATCTGCAATTTCCTCCTAAAGCCGATTTTACTGTTAGTTGTTTTACCTTGCCATTTTCCCATTCGATAGCTACTTCAAAACCACCTTTAGCTTTTAAACCTGAAACTTTTCCACTTTTAAAATCATCAGGCAAAGCAGGAAGCACATAAATCGCACCATCATAACTTTGCAATAACATCTCGGTAATTCCGGCTGTACAACCAAAATTACCATCAATTTGAAACGGCGGATGCGCATCTAAAAGATTCGGATAAGTTCCTCCCTGTTGACCTTTAGTTTCCATAGGTGCCGGACTCAGTTGGTCTTTTATCAGTTTAAAAGCTCTGTTTCCATCTAATAATCGCGCCCACCAATTGACTTTCCACCCCATTGACCATCCTGTAGAAACGTCACCTCTGGAAATCAGGGTATTTTTAGCAGCTTCTATTAACTGTGGTGTCCTGAATGGTGAAATTTGTCCTGATGGAAACAATCCGTACAAATGCGAAATGTGCCTGTGATGGTCATTGGGTTTGTCCCAATCGTGAAGCCATTCCTGCAATTGCGAATATTGTCCTATTTGCATTGGTGGTAATCTTTTTAAGGCAACCGCAACCGAATCGGCAAAAGATTTATCGGTTTCTAAAACTTTAGCAGCATTAACGATATTATTGAAAGTATCAAAAACCAATTGATTATCCATTGTTGTTCCGGCAGAAACACCTACACTTTTCTCATAGGTATTCTCAGGAGACATTGATGGCGCTACCACCAACCATTTGTGTTCCGGTTCTTCCTGTAGTACATCCAGATAAAATTGCGCCGCGCCTTTTAAAACAGGATAATATTCCTTTAAAAATGCTTTGTCTCCGGTGTACAAATAATGTTGCCACAAATGTTGGGTAAGCCAGGCGCCTCCCATTGGCCAAAGACCATAAAAACCACCGTCAACCACTCCTGTCATTCGCCATAAATCAGTGTTATGGTGCATATTCCAGCCTCGGGCGTGATACATTTCTGAAGCACTTTCTTTCCCTGTTATTGCCAAATCTTTCAGCATACTAAACAACGGCTGGTGCATTTCGCTCAGATTGGTTATTTCCGCCGGCCAATAATTCATTTCAGTATTAATGTTCACCGTATATTTGCTGTCCCATGGAGGCGATAATTTATGATTCCAAATTCCCTGAAGATTCCCCGGCTGATTACCCGGCTGTGAACTTGAAATCAATAAATATCTTCCAAACTGAAAATAAAGCGCTACTAGTTGCGGATCATAAGAAGTTCCAAATTCCTTAATCCTCACATCAGTTGTTTTATTGGATTGAGGTGAATTGCCTAAATATAAAGATACTCTGTTGAAATATTTTTGGTAGGCAATAACGTGATCTTGAAAAGATTTGGCATAAGTTTTCTTAGAAGCTTTAACTAAAGTTGCAGCGTTTTTTTCAGAAGGATTTGCCGATAAATCTTTGTAATTTTTAAAATTAGTCGCAATAGCTATACGAATGATAACTTCATCAGCATCTTTAACGGTTAACTTATCAGAAGTTGCAGTTAGTTTTCCTCCTTGTAAAGTACAGGCCGCTTCTCCAATGAATTTCACTTTACCTATTTTATTATCAACACTTGCCGTTGTCCCTTCAAAAAATAGTTTGTTATCCTTTGTCTTAAAATTATGAACCACTTGCGGAGTTGTTGCCGACAACGAAAAGCTAATGCTTTTTTTCTTATCGGCAGTTAATTTTACCAAAATAACATCGTCTGCAAAAGAAGCAAAAAATTCTCTTTTATATGTTACTCCGTTTGCTTTATAACTCACAGACGAAACCGCTTTTTCTATATCTAAGTCTCGTTTATAATCTGTAAAACTTTCATGACCGGGAAATTCAATCCATAAACTCCCCACGGTTTGATACGGCATTCCGTAATTAAGATTAGCAGGTGCCTGTCTCGGGAATGTTGTATTAGCTAAATCCTGAGCTTCTTTATTTTTACCCGCAAAAAGTAATTTTCTAATTTCTTCAATATTTGGATAAACATTTTTAGGCACATTATTCCCCGGTTCACCAGCCCAAACGGTTTCCTCATTTAATTGCAGTTCCTCTTTTTGAGGATTTCCAAAAACCATAGCACCTAAACGGCCATTTCCTAAAGGCAAAGCTTCGTTCCAATTGGTCGCTGGCGTATTGTATTGCAATTTTAATTTTTGTTGGGCATTTCCCTGAAAAACACTTATAGACAGCACTAAACAGCCGGCAATAATCTTAATTCGATTCATTTTCTATTCTTTATGTTTAATGAAAGTTTCTGATATTCCTAATTTCTAAAACCTACAAAACAGGAACCCAATCTTTAAAAATAGCTGCAAGTGTATATTCCTTAGAAAATTGTTCTGATGTTAACAAATGAGACCAACTCACACGTGAAGCGGTGTTTCCTCCTTTTCCTGTAGAATGATATTCGCCATAAAAAGTGGTAGTTTCTGCTTCCGGTTTACTCCAGTTATGCCAGCCTTCCGGTTTAATATGTGCAGCCATTTCGCATTCAATAAAAACTGTTTTAGCATAAGGTCGCCAGGGTCTTCCTAAATAATAGCTGCTATTTTCTGAATTTGTAGTCAATTTGCAATTTAAAAACACCAAGCCATAAGGAGTGTTTTCCAAAGTGCTGGCTGCGGTTAAGTAGGAACCTCCTTTTTTAGCAAAAATTTCGCATTGATCAAAAACAGCCGTTGAAGCACCAAAAATAAAATCGGTTGTTCCTTCGATATAGCAATTTTTATAATACTGGCTGCTGGCTGTACTTCGCGGATACAAGGTATCCTGGAAACCCAGAAATTTGCAATTATCAAAAATAATTTTATCACCATCAACCCTTACCGCCACTGCCTGTCCAACAGGTCCTGATGAATTTTCGAAGGTGATATTTTTAGCTTTAAAATTATCGGCTGTAACAATAAAACTGGCTGATCCGGATGTTCCAATTTCTTTTCCTTCACTATTTTTCTTGGAAGCATAATCATCATAAGTAAGGATAACATTTTCTTTACTTTCTCCAATTAAGCTAATGTTATTCTTATCTTTGATTACTTCCAATTTCTCTTTATAAATGCCATTTTTTATTAAAATTCTGGTCTCTGTTGTCTTAAGAGATGCTACCGAATTCAAAGCATCCTGCACCGTTTTATAATCACCACTTCCGTCCTGAGCAACTACTATATCGTATTTAACTTTTTTGATTGGAGTTTTAGTACTTAGAGAATCATTAGCTGCTTCTGCTGAAAAACTACTCATTAAAAACACAGAAGCCATTAAAAATTTTGCAATCATTATTTTTATTTTTATTAATCATTAGTAGTATTTTTTTATTGTGATTAAAATACAACAATTAACACTAAACATTTCATACAAATTTTGAACTAATTCTTTTTTAAAAAAGAGGAGAATTCTTCAGGAATTCTCCCCTATTAATAACTAATTCATCATTAATCAAACCATCTTTTATCACCGGCTACACCTGTTCCTGCAAATCCTACTCCTTCTTTGATATGGAAATCTCCATTAGCAGGGTCAACAAACAATCCATAAATATTTAAAGGAACTTCTGTTATTCCAGTAAATGGTCTTGTATCTACAATTAAATCATTTGTTTTATAACTTCCTGCATAAGACATCGGAATATTACCATAATTCCCGTTTGTACTGTTAATTTTAGCTCCGCCATTTGGACCGGCCAAAATTAAATTTTGCAGCGAAACCTGAGCTGGTTTATTGTTATCAAAAAGCCACAAATGACTCATTGCCATTGTAATATTGACACAGGTAATATTGCTAAAATTAACTTTAGTAGCCACACGTACATCGGCAAATCTTGTACTGATTTCGGTAAATGTACAATTTGACACATTGATTGAATTTACTGTAGTTCCCGAACCAACATTAAATACTCCCCAGCCTCCTGTGTTTGAAATCCATGTATTTGTGACATTTATATCATTCAAAATGGTACCGCTGCTTATTCTGACAATAGAATTTATATTGGAAACTTTACAGCCTTCAATAAAAATATCTTTGGCCGTTTTTCCGTTTAACTCAACGAAAAAAGAACCGGAAGATGTTGTTTGCAAATATTGAATGATAAGATTGTTAATTTGAGTTTGGACTCTAAACCTTGCATTTGACAATACTGGCAGATTTCCATTACTGTCAGCAGTACCCACAAAAGCAATATCATTAACACCGGTAGGAATTGTAATATCTCCACCGATATTATATGTTGTTCCTTCAGCAAAAGCAACAGTAATATTAGTAGCTCCTCCTACAACCAAATTGGAAAGAGCTGTTCCTATAGCTGATGCGTCATCAGTAGTTAATACATTATAAACAGTACTATTAGCAATTCCGGAAGTACGTACATTTAAAGTTCCACGATTATTTGTTTCATTAAAAATCTTGGCAATATATTTTGTTCCAATAGTCAGATTATCAAAAGTTACCATTCCTGTAGTTTTCTGCTCTGGAGACAATACAACATCTTTAATTACCTGCATTTGTTCATCATATAAAACTACATTAGTAACCCGGGGAGTCACTGTCCATTGTAATTTTATACTGCTGGTTGTTGGAAAATAATTAGTAAAAAGTTGTTCTGCAGGAGTTTCAAAGTAAATCTGGTTATAACCCGATTCTAATCCGGTTGTTTCATCAATACTCTTCATTCTAACCGAATAACCGGTAGTTCCATCCAATTCGGTGAATAATTCCCTGTACTCCACTTTGGCCTGATTAGGAGAAGTGGCAAAAGGAACTAAGGAAGCTGCAGAAATTTCAACCGTTTTTACGATTTCTTTAAATTCCAAATTGTCTTTACTAAATTCGAAAATATATTTAGTTGCCCCAATTCCTTTTGTAAATTTAAGTTCAACCGAAGTGGACTGCACTTTTGAAACCTCAAATATCAACGACTTAAATAATCGGTCATGACCGGACTCTACTACCCAATCGTTATAATCTTTTTCGCAACTCATCATAAAAGAAGCGAGTATGGAAAACACAAAAATTAATATACTATTTTTCATTTAAATTAAAATTTAGTTTTTAAAGTCTAATACCCAAAAGAATTTACTAAATATCCTTTCGACTCAAATATATCTTCGTAATAGATGGCAAAATATTGTCGGTAATTACAACTCTTATTACCCATCGTATATTGGGCAAGATTTGCCTGAATGTCACCACCATTTGTCATTGAACTCAGAAAACCGGAATAATCATATTGTTTATTTATACCTGTTGCTGCCAGTAAAACTTTAGTTGGCCATTCTTTATAATTCGTATTGGTTCCACTTATTGGTTTAATCGCATCTTTAGGAAACCATGATTTAGATAAATATTCCGGACCCGGACTTGCTCCAAGATTGGTATAGAAATTAATGGAACTCTGGTCTATAAACTCGGAATTTTTAAACTTATAATACACCGTTTGCGGGAAATCTGACGGTTGATAGGTTTTATCAAAAATAGTTACAGGCACTTTATTATCAAGCATTAAACACAATGTTTTTTTCATTGTTTCGATCTTATCGTATAATAAACCCCAACGTGATAAATCCCCTTTACGAATGGATTCACAACCAAATTCCCAAGCGCGCTCGTTTACAATTGCATTAAAAAAATCAGCATCATATTGTTTAATTTTTGGAGAACCAGCACCAAAAGCACGCTCTCTTACTTTCTCCAAAGCCTGACGCGGAGACATTCCTGCAGTACTATTAACGGCATCCGGACTGGCTAACTGACTTTGTGCTTCGGCAAACATTAGATATATATCAGAGTATCTCATTAATATCCAGTTTACCCCTGTAGCAATGCGGGAATTAGCTGTTTTATGCAAGGCTAAATAAGACGGTGCCATCCAATAAATTCGCCATTTTGCAAAACTTACACTTAAAGGATCATTTTTTAGACCTTCCTTATTCTCACTAGTATAATTTGTCCAGGTTAAAGTAACATCACGACGGCTATCATCACGATCAAAAGAATAGAAGTAATAGGCTTGAGAAGACACATAACTACCTCCAAAACCTCTGGTTCCATATTTTGTATTTCCGGCTACTTCATAGCCCATCAATGAACCAATATCTCCATTGTTCCCAAGACCGAATGCCACTTCAAAAAGATTTTCATTACTGGCATTTTGCTGTAAACTACATACCGTTTTCCAAATATTTTCATAACTCGGATCTAGTGTATGTGGATTCTCAGTGCTGCCTAAAATTTCAGCTGTTTGTTGAGCCGCAATTTGATAATAATCCTGCCAGTTTTTAACTCTCCCTACATAATAACCATTTTCTTCTACTATAGTTGGATGGTGTTCTAAATTGGCGTCTGGAAACAAATTTCCATCTCTTAGAGACCATCCTCCTGCATAAAGTGCCACTTTAGCCAAAAGTCCTTTTGCGAAACCTTTTGAAATACGCTCAACAGTTGAATATTCGGCATTTGTTTTTAACCATGGTAAATATTGAACAGCTTCTGTCAAATCTTCAACTAAACCCGCATAAATAGTATCTCTGTCGGTTTTACCCATATAAACATTAGTAAGATCTGATTTTGAAGCTTCTCTCTTAAATGGTACATCTCCCCAATATTTTACCAATTCGGAATAAGCCAATGCCCTAAGTGTTAAGGCTTCTCCTAATAAGGGTTTCATTTCGGCAGCTCTGGTCTCGAAGATTGGTGAATTCCTAATTCCATCTACAGCTGTAGAAGCCAATTCAGCCAGTTCAAACAAAGTTTGCCATTTAGTCGTCTGATTATAAGGATCATCATAAAAATTACCTGCGCCCGAATCACTACTGGTCGAATTATAACCTGTAGTAGAAAACCCTGAATTGGTTTCGATATCTGAAACTCCCTGCCAGTTTACCGATAACTTTTGACCATAAATGTACGTGTCGGTCATCTTTCCGTAAATTCCCATAATAGCGGCTTTAGCCATTGATGGTGTTTTAAAAACCGTTTCTGAACTTAATTTAGAAGGTGAAGTTGTTTCCAAAAAATCATCACTACAGGAGAACAATCCCAAAGCAACAATAATGAAAGAATAGTATATTATTTTTTTCATAATCTTTTTAATTAAAATGTTACGTTAGCTCCAAATAAAACTGTTCTGGCTTTTGGATAGGCTGACCAGTCCAATCCTGGTGTTAATGGGGAACTGCCTGTACTTACCTCTGGATCTTGTCCTGAATATTTTGTCCAAACTTTTAAATTATTTCCCGTTACATAGCATCGGATTTTTTGAACAAATTTTCCCTTTGCAATACTTTCAGGAAGCGTGTAGCCCAATGTTAAATTACCAAGCCTTAAAAAAGAACCGTCTTCAATTGCCCAATCGGTAATTATAGTAGAATTGGATAATGGATGCCATATTGTTGCGTTTTGATTAATATCTTGTAACAACTGCGGATTGGCATCGTTACCAAACATAATATTGTTTCCTGTAGTTGGATCGATGGTTGTAAAACGATTTTCTAAACTCATAATAGAACTTGCATTATTATAACGCTTAGAACCGCTGAAAGTAGTATTATCAATTTTATTGGCATTGTAAATATCATTACCATACGACCAATTGAACATAGCCGACAAATCAAATCCTTTATACGAAGTATTGATTGAAAATCCTCCTGTATGTTTTGGTTGTGCTCTACCAATAACTTTACGGTCTTCATCCGGATTAATAACCGTACCTGTACCACTTAATTTTTTAAGTTTCATGTGTCCCGGCCCAAAATAATTCCCCGAAGTTGTGATTACTTTAGAAGCATCTACTACTCCCGGATTCAAAATCCATTTCTTTTGAGTGGTATCATACGTAAAATCGTCAAAACTGTAAAAACCATCTGAAACATAGCCATACATTAATCCCACCGGTTGTCCTACTCTGGCTCTGTAATCATCACGTCCTACATTGGGAGCCCAATTTGCAGCAGCAATCATTTCATTAGAACCGTCCAAACTTTTTACTACATTTTTATTAAATGCTATATTAAAATTAGCTGACAACTTGAATTGATCTGCATCAATAATATCTCCTGTTAAAGTAAACTCCAGCCCTTTATTAGAAGTACTCCCTATATTTTGATATTGTGATGTATATCCTGAATTAGAAGGTAATGCAACTGCAAGAATTAAATCCTTAGTATCTATTTGATAAGCATCAACGCTCAAATTTAATCTTTGATTAAAAAATCCTAAATCAAGACCTAAGTTAGTTGAAACTGTAGTTTCCCAGGTCAGGTTTTCGTTCTTTAAAGTTGTCGAAGGTTTTAAAGTACTCTGAGCATTATTACCTATATAAATCAATCTGTTAGCAGATGATTCAAAAGTATAATCTTGTCTCCAGTAAGATCCCACTCGGGCATTCCCTACTTCACCATAACTTAAACGTATCTTAGCATTAGATAACCAGTCTTTCGTTTTTTCCATAAATTTCTCTTCCGATAATTTCCAGGCAAAAGCAGCTCCAGGAAAGAAGCCCCATCTGTTTTTTGGTGCAAATACATTCTTACCATCTAATCTTGAAGTCGCACTAAAAATATACTTATTCAGTAATGTATAATTGATACGTCCAAAATAAGAAGCCGTTCTGGTAGGCTCGTTAATCGTGGTATAAGTTGGTAATGGAGTTCCATAATTCCACATAGCCAATACATCTTTAGCATTAAAATCATCAGGAAAAAATTTTGACTGTATTAATGTTTCGTTAGTGTGTGAATCACGTGCTTCCTGACCTAATAAAACATTCAATCGATGATTTGAATTACTAAAGCTTCCATCGTAACTTATCGTATTTTGCATAGACCAATCAACCCCTTTTACATCCTGACGTCGAGCAACCGGCTGACCTCCATTAGCACTGGCCTCACCTGTATTTTTTAACCAAATATTATCGGTAAAATTTCTATTTACAGCATAACTCCCCTGAGAAACAATAGTAATTCCTTTAAATGGTTTATAAGTTAACCCTCCATTCATTGTAATATTAAGATTGTTTTGCTCTTTATATTCGTTTGAAATATTATAAATCGGATCATTCAAACTACTTAAAGCCTCAGCAGAAGTAATATTATCACTAGTACCCAAAAAAGCACCCGGATCCAGATAAGTTAAACTTCTAACTGGCGCATATTTGATTCCGTCTCTTAGTTTACTTCCACTGGAAACACTAGGTCCGGTAATGATTGTATTTGAAAATCTGGAGTTAAAATCCAAACGAAATTTTGAGCTAATCTCTTTATTTAATTTAAAACTCAGATAATCTCTTTTATAAGAAGAATTTATCATTATAAAATCCTCAAAATCATGAGTATAATTAACCTTATATTGTGTTTTTTCATCCCCTCCGGTTAAACCTAAATCAGTATGGGTTTGAAAACCTGTATTACCATATAATTTTTCCTGCCAGTCGAATCCTTTTTTTGATTTATAAATATCAATATCACTCCACAAACCATAAGCAGAATAAAAACTGGTACCCGAAACACTTGATCCCGGATCAATCTCTTTTTGAAAATATACATATTCATAAGGAGATAAAACATCCGTTAGATTATAAGTCTTTTTTAAACCTGTATAAGCATTTGCTGTAATCTCAACTTTTCCTTTTTTTCCAGATTTGGTTGTTATCAACACTACCCCATTAGCTCCCTGAGAACCGTAGATAGCTGCTGATGAAGCATCTTTAAGTACATCGATAGTTTCAATGTCACCAGGAGGAATATCATTAATACTGTTTACCTGAAAACCATCCACTATATACAAAGGAGAATTATCCTGAGTGATGGAACTTCCCCCTCTTACACGTACATTAATTCGGGCATCTGGAGCTCCTTCAGTAATAGTTACGTTAACTCCGGCTAATCTACCTGCTATAGCCTGTAAAGCATTGGTAGCCGGAATATCCTTTAAATCCTTCATGTTTACAGATGCAACAGAGCCCGTTAAATCTTTTCGTTTTGCAGTTCCATAACCAATAACTACTACCTCTTCAAGTTTGCTGGAGGTTTCCTGCATGAGTACATTAACTATTTTCTTTCCAGATACAGGAATCTCCTGAGTTTCCATCCCGATATAAGTAAAGACTAAAACAGCATTTGAAGAAACATCAGGTAGTACAAAATTTCCATCCATATCTGTAATTGTGCTTTTTTTAGTTCCTTTAACAAGAATCGACACTCCCGGAATTCCAAGTCCTTTATCATCGGAAACCTTTCCTGATATTTTTGTCTGTTGTTGAACAGCTAACACAGATTTCTTTTCCTTAAATTTTTCCGAAACGGCATCATTCAACAGCGTATTAGTTTTTCCATAAACAATAGATGAAAAAGCTACCATAACTAATAAAGCTAAATGCTTTTTTTCTATCAAAGCATTAGCAGAGCCAAAGTTTTTCCTTGACAACTTGTTATTCATAATTTTTTGGTTTAGTTAGTTAATTTTTTTTTTGTGTTTTTCCCTGAATCGAATTATTCGATCAGTTCTTTTTGACATGTTTATTAAATAATCATAAATACTTTTTTAAAAGGTTTAACATTAGTTCGTTTAGTAATACACAAAACTAGATTTATGTCTTTCAATACATAGGGTCAAAACACAATTTGAAAGGGGACATATTACACAAACACCAATCTTTTCAACGCATCAGAATCAACAGGTAAAGAACATTTTCAAAAATTCCAACAGCTTATTTAATATGTATTAAAAATCATACTCACAAAAAAAAAGAGCTACAAATCGAAATTTATAGCTCTTTTCAAAACAAATTATAAGAGGTTATCAGCAAATTACAGACAATATCAAAAGTGTTTTTAAATTAAAATTAATTATTCAAATTTAATTCTTTCATCCCCTCAAAAACCATTCGGGCGACCTCAACCGCGCCTTTAGTCTGAAAATGGGTATTGTCTTTTTGACCTTCCGGATAAGCCTCATATTTACCGGCCGGGAAATTCATAAAATAATTTTCGGCTGAAAAAGTCTCTCCTTTTTTAGTGAAAAAATCCATTGATTTTTTATTCAAATCTATAAGAGGAACTTTCAATTCTTGAGCAACATCTTTTGCTGCTTGATCATATAATCCGTGTACATTTTGTAATTTCCCGTCTTTCCAAGGATAATTTCTGGCAACCGGTGTCAAAATAATTGGTCGTGCTCCTTTGGATCTGGATTGGCTTACAAACAATCTCAAAAATTCTTTGTACCCTTCTATAGGAACATATCTTTCGGTCATGGTTTCTGATCCATCGTTATGTCCAAATTGCATCAGCACCAAATCGTCTTTTTTAAGTTTTTCAAATACCGCACGCCATCTTCCTTCCTGAAAAAACGTTCGTGTACTGCGACCTCCTCTGGCGCGGTCATCCACAACAGCACTTTGGGTTTTTATTAATTTATTTACTTTTTGCAAGCTGTCTTTAACCAAAAACTGCTGAAAAACCTGTCCCCATCCCGTAACTGGAAATCGGGTTTTCATGTAATCTTTACCCGGTTCGTAATTATTGGCATAATCCGCCATAGTCGAATCGCCGATTAAATAAACAGTAGTTGCATTTGATTTCTTTATGCTAAAAGCCATAATAATTACGCTGGCTATCGCACAAACTGCAGGGATTATAAATTTTCTCATTTATTATTTATTAAAAACTTTAGTTAGAAAATCATTGATGTAATCAGCCGTCGGATCAATCCAGGGTGAAACAGCCAGAAGGTATGGAGTTGAATATCAAACTTATGCGCTTCGGTGTAAATTCCACTTCTTTTTCTATCAAAATAATAAAATACAAAAAATCAAAGGCAGATCTTACGATCTGCCTTCGAAACCAAACTAACCAAAGAAACAATTTAATATCCAGGATTTTGCGGATAATCACCACTATCTAATGAAATAACTGCCAAAGGTATCGGACGCAAAATTTTTAATTGTCCACCAACACCCATAAACGGATTCATGCCTCCATCAAAAAGAGCTTTAATATCCGGATTTCTAACTTTAGTATAATCTATCAATTTTCCCGTACGTTTTAAATCCAGCCATCTAAAGCCCTCACCAGCCAATTCGCGAGCTCTTTCATCTAAAATAAAATCAAGTGTGACATTGGCTACTATTGAAGCTCCTGCTCTCTGTCTTACTGTATTTACTCGGGCAACAGCATTTGTAGAATTATTAGATTGCAAATAGGCTTCTGCCGCTATAAGATAAGTTTCTCCTAATCTTGCCAAGTAAATATCATGCGTATATTGTACAGAAGGCGTAGCAGTTTGCACTCTGTCAAATTTCTTCAAAGCAGGATAATCAACCTGATTTAAACCATCCCACCAATGTGCACCAATTGGAGAAATGATAGTATTCGTTCTATTAGCAGGATCGGCTGCTCTCCAGGCTGGCACTGCTGCGATTTGTGCAGCAGTTCTTGGATAATAATATTCAACTGGAGTAGTTGTCGGATTTAAAATATAACCGCTATAAGGTGCCGTTTTTATATTTAAAAAGGTTCCCTCAAAACGGGTATCGTTATCTTCAAATAAAGTAAATAAATACTCTGTTGGATGCAATGCATTTTTTTTCACAACTCCATCATTAGCTCCCTGAACTAAAGGTCCCCAAGGATAATCCCAGTTATGAGAAACCTCTCCTGAAAGAGACTTATTATACTGAATTGACCATAAAATTTCTTCATTTTTATCATTCTTATATTTAAACAAATCTCCATATGGTAAATTAAGTCCTTGTCCATTTATAGCTGTGTCTGCCAAAGAAGCAGCCATCTCAAAATCTTCGGTTCCATTCCCATAAACTTCATAACCTCTTGTCAAATATACCTTTGCTAAAATGTGTTGTGCAGCACGTTTAGTAACTCTCCCGAAATTTGTTTGGGTAGCCGGCAATGTTGCTATAGCTTCATTCAATTGATCAATAATAAATTGATAAACTTCACTGGCTGGTTTTCTTTCAAAATGTGTAATTGGTTCATTTACCAAATTTTCAACAATAGAAACATCTCCAAATTCCTGAACTAACATGAAATAATAATAAGCCCTTAAAGTTTTAACTTCAGCAATTCTGCTTTCTAGCTCAGGAAAATCCTCCGTTTTTCCTGCATGATACAAAGCTAAATTGGAAATTTGAATACTTTGATACAAGCTTCTGAACAATCTTTCGACATTAGCTTCTCCGGGTGTCAAGGTTTGATAAGATGCTAATCCTAAAGGGACTTCTGCATGAGCTGCAAAAAACAAGTCAGTTCCCGCGCAAAAAACATAAGGAGTTGGTTCATAAACATCACGTAAAGTAGCATAAGTAGCATTTACCAAACCTTCATAACCATTTTTTGTTCTATAAAAATTTTCCGCAGTTGTATTCCCTAAATTTTCTTCTTCTAAATACCCTGAACAGCTTATAATTGATAACCCTAAAAAGATTGCATATATTTTTGATTTTATACTTTTCATAATCTTAAAATTTAATATTTACACCAAGTTGATAAATAGCATAACCAGTATTTGAAGCATCAACACCCGACATATCAGCTCCTGCCCATTCCGGATCAAAACCATCATACTTAGTAAACGTAAAAGGATTTAATGCGTTCATATACAAACGCATGCTTGCCAAACCTATTTTAGATAACAACTCCGGATTTAAATTATATCCTAATGTGATGTTTTGAATACGGACGAAAGAAGCATCTTTACTAAATCCCGGATAGCCATAATCTTCTGCATCTTCACCCCAATATTGCCCCATATAAGAAGCCTGAGGATATGTATTTGATTTTCTCGCTGGTGTAATAGGATTTTCTCTTACATAATAAGGTACGTCCAAAATCACCTTACTGTTAAAGTCAGTAAATTCCTGATGAAATGGACTGTACTGAAAAACACCTTGCTTGGTAAATACTGTAGCCGAGAGGTCCCAATTTTTATAAGTAAATGTAGTTGAAAAAGTCCCTATCCAATCTGGATTTGGAGAACCCAAAACTTTCATATCGTTATCAATATCAATCACCCCATCACCATTTAAATCTTTTACTTTGGCTGTACCTTCTAATGCCTGCTGATTTGTCGGAGCCAATTCGTCTTTTTGCCACACCCCATCAAATACCATTGAATAAACAACATTTACAGGTTGACCAATGAACCATCTGTTAGGAACATCATCTTCTTTTTTACCGTACAAATCAACAATCTTATTCTTGTTTGAAGAGAAAATAAAACTGGTTTCCCATTTAAAATCTCCTTTGTCAACATTTACCGTTTTCAACTGAACCTCAAGCCCTTTATTGCTAATTGAAGCTACATTATCAAACATTGAAGTCCAACCTGTTGGCACAGCCAACTTTCTACTCAAAATAGTCCCTTTTGACAATCGGTCGTAAAGATTAATTTCTCCGGTCACCCTATTTCCAAAAAAACCAAAATCAGTACCAAAATTCCATTCTCTTGTTCGCTCCCAGGTCAAGTCAGTATTAGCTAATTCACTTGGCACAAATCCATTAGCAATTGTCCCATCCCAATCATAATATTTTTGTCTATTTAACGATGACTGAGTTGCATAAGCACCTATCGGTCCATATCCACCTGTATAACCATAACTCAATCGTAACTTTAAATTATCAATTTGCGAAACATTTCTTAAAAACGACTCTTCATTCATTTTCCATGCAGCTGCTGCAGAAGGGAAAGAAGCCCACTTGTTACCTTCGGCTAACCTTGAAGCACCATCCCATCTCATCGTTCCAGTCAACAAATACTTTCCTTTATAAGAGTAATTCACACGATTTGTATAAGACAAAATAGTACTCTTACTAAATCCTGTTTCGGCATCACGTTGTGGTGCGCTTTGAACATTATAAAAGGAAGAATTAAAAGGAACATCTCTACCGAAAGAAAAAGATCTTTCCATACGATCAAAAGTTGCTGACTGTACAAAATCATACGAAATATTGTGTTCTCCAAATTCCTTAGTATAATTTATCTGATTATCCCAAACATAAGAAAGCCTATTGTTCGTCCAGAATCTGGCAATTGAAATCGATCTTGTAGCAAATCGATCTTTATACTCACCATCTCTTTGAATTCTTGCATTTGGAGAAAATGTTGATTTAAATGTCAAGCTTTTTATAGGATTGAATTTTAAATAAAAATTTGAGATAATATTAAACTGCTCAACATTCCATCCCGACTTACCGTCAGAAAACGTATAGGGACTTACATTACTTGAGATTCCTAGCATTGGAGATTGAATAACACTCCCGTCAGTATTGAAAGCAGGGGCAAATGTTGGCATTCTAAACAATTGATGTGTATAGCCTTGTCTTGAAACCAATTCTTGCTCTGAAAATGCTAAATTAATATTGGTACCAATTGAAAATTTATCATTTACCTTAGCATCCACACTTGCCTTAAAATTGTATTTTTTGTACCATTGTCCTACAGCATTCCCATTATCTCCTTGATAACCAAAACCTACTACATAATTAACCATATCCGAACCACCATTAGCAGAAATAAAATGATTTTGCTGTGTACTATTTTTCAAAAACGCATCCAACCAATTTGTTCCATTTCGTTCTGCTAAATTTTTTGCCCAGTAGTTTTCTCCATTTACAATAACGTTTGGAAAACCATAAGTAGGCGAATCCACAATTGGCACACCTTGAACTAAATCTCGGGCTACCTGTCTATCTTTTTGCCATAAAACACTTTCATCATAGCTATTTAAAAAATCAGGCATGTTAACTACTTTTCTAACCCCTACAAAACCAGAATAAATAATAGATGGCTTTCTATTTTTAACACTTTCTCCCGATTTAGTGGTTACAATTACTACACCATTAGATCCTCTGGAACCATAAATAGCTGTTGAAGAAGCGTCTTTCAAAATATCAATTTGCTGAATATCCTGTGGATTTAAAAAATCTATACTTTCTGTAACAATTCCATCAACAACAAATAAAGGTTGCTGACCTGCAAAAGAATTAATTCCACGGATATTAATATCAAAACCAGCTCCCACTGAACCTGTTTTTTGAGATATATTCACGCCGGCAGCATTAGCCTGCAAAGCCTGCATAGGACTAGTTGCTCCAACTTTATTAATATCTTTATTCCCTATCGAAACTATAGAACCTGTCAAATCTTTTTTCTTTACAGTTCCATAACCTACAACTACAACTTCTTCTAATTTAGCGGTTTCTGGAGAAAGTTGACAATTAATAACTATTTGATTATTTACTTTTATTTCTTTAGTACCATAGCCTATATAGGAAATCACTAAAAAACTCTCCGTAGATGGCACTCTAATTGTAAAATTCCCATCAAAATCCGTTTGGGTAGAAATTTGAGTTCCTTTAACAAGAATACTAGCACCGGGAACAGGAAGACTATTCTCATCAGTTACTTTTCCTGAAATTTTTAATTCCTGAACAGATTTTACAATAATATTATGTGCAGGAACCTGTCTGACTATAATACTTTTTTTATCCGTAACTTCGAAATTCAAATTACCGGATAGAACAATTTGATTCAATAATTTAGATACTTCAATGATACCTTTTTTCAATTGAATCTTTTGAGTATTTTTAAAAAAATCATTTGGATATAGAAAACTATAGTCCGTTTGTTTTTGAATAATTTTAAAAACCTCTTTTACTGATACTAGTTGATCTTTTTCAATAGCTATTTTTTCCTGCGAAAAAGTAGTAGCTGAATTAAAACTAAAAACAGTTGTACAGAATAAAATTAAAAATGTTCTCATCATAATAATAAGCAGCTGCCGTTTTTGATATACAAAACGGCCATTCGTAAAATTAATTTTCATAATTTTGTTGGGTTAGTTAGACAATTGTTTAATTAATGTAGGAGAGGGAGGTAGTTAGGACACCGCTAAACATCTAAACTACTACCCCTCTTTTTTTTTACCTTAGTATTAAAGTTTTATTTTTAAATTCATAACTATTTATTATTCCATAGTTTTTAATAGAGACCATGATTTCATCAATTCCTCTATCTTTTATCAATGAACCATTAAATTTTTGGTTTCGGATATTCTGGTTTTGAAAAACAACTTCAAAATCATACCATCGGGATAAAACCTTGATAATTTCATAGAGGGGTTTCTCTTCAAAACTAAAAACACCATCTTTCCAAGAAATCTCATTATAAACATCTACTTTGGCGATTTTAACTTTATTTGTTTTAAGATCAAAATCAGCTCTCTGACTTGGTATTAAATTTTGTTTACTATTATTAAATTGCATTTCTACTTTTCCTTCAACCAAAGTGGTGTAGATATTTGAATCATCGCTATAAGCTTTCAAATTAAATTCTGTCCCCAAAACATGAATTTGCTGATTCTTTTGTAACACGGTAAAACCAGCTCCTTTGTGCTTTGAACTTGGAGAAACATCAAAATAAGCTTCACCATAAACTAATTCAACACTTCTTGTTTTACCTTCTACAAAATTCACTGGAAATTTAAGTTGAGTTTCTGAGTTTAACCAAACTTTCGTACCATCAGAGAGATTAAGTAAAAACTGTCCTCCTCTTGGAATAGTCAAATAATTAAATTTATCTTTATCTACACCCTCTTTATTTTTATATACAATTTCTTCACCATTACTTTGAGCATTTTGTGTATGATATGAATTTCCTTTTTCCAAAGCAACAACGGAACCATCCTCTAAGGTTAAAGTTGCTTTATCTGTTCCGGGAAGAATTACTGTATTTGAATTAACTATTGAAGGAGAAACCTGAACTGCATTTTGAAACATTATATCTTTGAAATAATAAATAGTCATTAAAACTCCAACTAGAATTGCAGCGACGGCTGCATACTTATACATAGTCTTTCGATAAAAAATAAAAACATCTTTATCCTTTTCTTCCTGAATTTTATTTTCAATTGATTCCCAAGCTTTATCTTTATCTAATTTCGAATAAATATCAAATCCTTTAATTACATTTTTAATTTTAACTTTATTTATAAAAGAATACTTGCCTTGAAATTTTTCTAATTCCGTTTTCTCAGAATATGATAAAACATTTAATTTCTTTTTAATTTTTAATACTGCTATATAAAAAACATCATTCATAGTTCTAGCGTTTTATATATAACAACTCAATTTTGTAATGGTACTATTAAAAAGTTGTTTTTTTTTCATTAATAAAAAAAATAACTTAAAAAAACAACAAAATCATAAACAACACCTTTTAAAATTGTTGTTTATGATTTCAAATTAATAATATAAAGCTTGTAAAAATTGAAGTACTGTAAAATAATTTAAATCAATAAAAAATAAATAATAGTACTCAAATCACGAAATTGTTCCCGCAAAATTGTATATGATTGAGACTTTAAAGTTTTTACGGTTTGAAGTTTAATATCGAGTTCTTCAGCAATCTCGCTGTTAGTAAGTCCTTTTAGACTCAACTTAATAATCTCTTTTTTTCTCTCGGGTAGAACATCAATAGCCCGATATAATAATCTAACAATTTCTTCTTCAAGAATTTGATTTAAAAACAAATTATCATCTTCGATTGACATTACTATATTCTCAGCATAATTATCTTTTACCTTATTATGCTTAATAACATTATAACATTTATTACGTACAGATTTATATAAAAAGACTTTAAGAGCTGTTTCATCTGGAAATGTATTTTCTTTTTCCCAAAGACCAACAAATACATCTTGAACCAAATCCTCGCATTCATCTGTTAAAATCAAAAATCGATTCGCATATTTTACGAGTGCTTCGTAATATGTGTCAAACATTTTCCGTAACTCACTTTTAACAATGATATTGTGTTCAGCTACCAATAGATTAATTTTTAAAATAATTTTAACAATTGCAAATATATAAATATAAGCTGTTTTGATTAATATTTATGCATAATTATACCTGCTTTTTTTAATAATAATCATAGTGTTAAAATATTTAAAGAAAATATCACCTATTTAAAAACCCCATTTCCTTTAACCAGGCTTCGCATAAACTTGTCCAAAGTTCAGTAGATCCGGGATTGTTTCTTAAAGCAATGGAATGTCCTCCCTGCGAAAAAATATGTAAAGCCGATTTTATATTGGCTTTTAAAAGTGCTTCATAATAATAAATGCTATTTAACGGATTAACCACTGGATCATTAGCTGCACAAACTATAAAAGCGGGCGAAGTAGTATTACTTACATTTAATTCTCCTGAAAAAAGCTTTTCCATCTCCAAAGAAGGATTTTCTCCCAACAGAGGATTATGACTTCCTTTGTGTGCATTTTGTTTCATACTGATTGCTCCCGAAACCACAATTTGGAAATTCGGTTTAAAATCAGTTGTATCTAATGTATCATTTATTTTCGAATAATCCTCATTAATAGTAGCCAGATTTACAGTCAAACCTCCTCCTGCAGAACACCCCATTGCTCCAATTTTATTTTTATCAATTCCCCATTTTTCAGCATTGTCCCGAACTAATTTAATGGCTCTTTGTCCATCCGTTAAAGGACCAAAAGCTGGATTTTTTAAATCTGGCGAAGTTGGCATTCTGTACATCACCACAAATGCGTTTATTCCCATTGTATTAAACCATTTGGCCAGTTGAAGCCCTGCAATATTGTAAGTCAGTTTTTGATATCCACCCGGTGGAAAAATTAAAACCGCAGCTCCTGTATTTTCTTCTTTTGAAGTAAAAAAAGCATACATTCCAGGCACATCAACCTGAGTCACCCGTTCACGTTCTTCAATACGTTCTAACTTCATTCCCTTAGAATTGGGCATTTTCCCCTTAGGCCAAAGCGGTATATAATCCTGCCCCAAGGCAGAAGCTGACACAAATACAAATAATAAATTCAGTATGATATATTTCTTTTTCATAATCAATATTCCTAATTATTGAATTTTTCTAATGGGTTCTTTTACCAAAGAAAGGAAATTATTACCTTGAATTACTTCACTATTTTTAAATTCTAAAAATACATCAGCAGGCACTCTTTGAAAACAATTGTTTAATAAGACATTTTTAGAATCGGTTACTTTTATTATTGGCTGATTTTGCAAAGGTTTCTTAGATCGAATATCATTTAGAACTAAACCATCACATTTTTTGAATTCTAGAGCCGAGCCTTTTTGAGTACTGATGTCAACATTATTAAAAGTCAAATTTGAAGTAATATCGGAACTAAAACCTTCTTTGGCTTCCAGATTAATATTGGTAAAAGACAACTCACTTATAGGCATTTCTTCAATCCCTTTTATTTCTCCGGCTTTATTTATACCAACACCTGAAACATCACTTATATGAATATTTCTAAATATTGGAGTCCGCTCAGAAACAGCTTCCGGTTTAGAAACTCTATCATAAAACAAATCAAAGGTAAAAGCATTGCGACTAATATTTCTCATTACAATATTAGAAACCCTGATATTTTCAACAATACCTCCCCTTCCTCTGGATGCTTTCATACGAATTCCGGCATCTGTACCATCAAAAACACAATTAGAAATCGTTACATTTTTTACACCACCTGACATTTCACTCCCAATCACGACACCTCCATGTCCGGCGAGCATTACACAATTAGTTATCGTGATATTCTCGCAGGCCTTACCATAATTTCTACCATTTAAATCCCGTCCTGATTTTATAGTAATGCAATCATCTCCTACACTAATAAAACAATTTGAAATTCTAACATTACTGCAGGACGAGGGATTAATCCCATCAGTATTAGGACCATGCGGATCTTTTGCAGGATTAAAAATCGTAACGCCATGTACCACAATATCATTACATCCTTCAGGATTTATGGTCCAAAAAGGAGAATTTTGAATACGTATTCCTTCAATTCTTATTTTATTACACTCTAAAAACTGGATAAATGGAGGACGGAAAAACTGCTTCTTAAATATTCCTTGGTAATAAGGTTCTACTTTTAAATCTTTATTGGCCTCTGTCCACATTTTTTGGAAATCATTTGGTTTTTCGATACCGTTTTTCAATTTAATTTCCTGAAAAATTCTCATTTCTTCCTTCCACCAATCAAAGCCATTACCATCAAGAGTACCTTCACCTTTTATAGTAATATTGTCCGCTTTATATGCATTAATCAAAGGGGCGAATGTATTCATAAACACCCCTTCGTATCGTACATTTTGAAATGGCAGATAATCCTTAAAATCAGAAGAAAACTTTAGCGTTGCCCCGGTTTCCAGATAAATAGTAATGTTGCTTTTTAAGGTAATTGGTCCCGTTAGATAGGTTCCTGAAGAAAAGTAGAGCGTTCCGCCTCCTTCATTTGCCGCCTGGAGAATCGTTTTATTGATTAAATCCGTACATTTTATTTTAGCTGTATTATCGGCACCTAATGCTCTGATATCATAACTTTTACTGTATCCTGTAAAAGATAAGAACAGTATTAGCAAAGTACATATTTTTTGAATCGTGGTTTTTTTCATTATTGTATTTTTTGGTATGGTTTTATTTTTGGAGAATTGTAAAAATTGGTGTTTTTGAAAATTAAAGTTCAATTGAATCGAATGACCATTTGCTTTCAACTTTAAAAATTTTGTCTATTACATATTCTTTCAGCTGACTTTTAGTTAAACTATGAGCCCATTTTACCCGTTTTGAAACATCGGCACCTGGTCCCGTATTTCCAAACTCAGCAAAAAAAGTAGTCTTCTCTTTTTCGGGTTTATCCCAATTGTGCCAGCCTTCGGGAACGATATGTTTTCCCATAAAACATCTTATAAAAACTACATTGGCATATTCTCTCCACGGTCTTCCCAGAAAAACCTTCTTAACATCTGGTTCTGCCGTTAGCACGCAATCAAAAAAGACAAATCCAAATTGACTTTCTTTAGGAGTATTGGCTGCCGTTATATACGAATCGGTAGTACTATGGATTTCACATTTATCAAAAACAGCAGTAGCCGATCCAAAAATATAATCGGTAGTCCCTGAAATAAAACATTCATTAAAATACTGACGGCTATTATTACCCGCAGCATATAAGGTATCCTGATTGCCTAACAGCCTGCATTTGGATGCCACAAAATAATCTCCTTCAACATGCAGCGCTACAGCCTGACCTACTCTGCCTGCTGAATTCTCAACTGTCAAATTTTCAATTTTGATATGATCCCCTAAAATCTTTAGTGTATAACTGGTAAAAGTGCCTATAAAATTCTGCCCTGCATGATTATCATAAGTTAGAATCGTTTTTTCTTTACTCTCTCCTATCAGACTGATATTAGCATGAAAGGAATCAATTAAAACTTTCTCTTTATAAACTCCATTTTTAATAAATATCTTTTTTTCAGTAGAAGAAAAAGCACCACAAGCCGTAACGGCTTCCTGAATCGATTTATAATCTCCCGTACCGTCTAAGGCAACGATAAACGTATTTTTATCTTTATTTGCAAAAACTGAATTTATAGGAATCAACATCATTCCGATAAGCAAACAAAAAAAACAGGCACTTCTCATATTTTACTTTTACATTAAAAAAAGAAAGAATAATAAAATTTAATTCATTATCCTTCCTTTTATTACAAACCAAAACTAATTTTATAAAAACTATAATTACCAGTTATAATTTTTTTAAGTGTAATTTAATTACTAACCACAGCAAACTTAATTATTTTGTAATGCTAACAAGGAGGCTTTTTAACAATTATAACAGGGGTAAATTACAATTTCAAAGTAACAATTACCTAAAAATTAAATATCGTCTGATACATTAACAAAAAATAAGAAATATTTAGAATCTGTTTTTTGAATCCCAAACTTAAATAGTACAATTTCTATGTAAACACTCCCTTAGATTTTACCTAGATTAGTCCACTTTTTACTGAAGATTTACATTGAGGGGTAAAAGCGAGACCTTAAAATATGTAAAAAATATATAATTCTTTTGTGTTAACACATTAACGAAAAATACAATTCCCTTTTCTCTAAAACTATTCTTTAGATATCATATATAATAACTTTTAACAGATTTTATACAAAAATTTAAGGTGTTCAACAGTCGAACACTCCAAGGCATTTTTAACGGACCAATTTGCATTGCAAAAAACTATATATTTAAAATTAAATATAAAAAACTCCTAATTATTATTTAAAAAATGAGATACAAAAACAACATAAAGAATTTCAAAATCCTCAATAAGCATAAGGTTTCACAAACTATTTCTCTAAGTTATCCAAGAACATTAATATCGGTATAAGGTGTTCGATTGTAATCCCCTCGACTCCACAAAATCCAAAAATCAATGATTTTTGGATTTTTTTTATGTAAAAAATTTAGTAAAATCAGGACTTAACGAGGTGTTCAACAAATAAGAGTTAATTTTATAAAATAACATGAAACACTCACAAAAAAGCCACTTAAATACCTAAAACCAATAATAAGTGAGCGGGAGTGTCGAACACTTTTACTAACTATTTTCGATAGATTTTTTTTTATCTAATACAAAACAAGCAATGAAAACTTTATCCTAATTCTTTTAGAGGAAAAAAATAATAAATAGATACAAATACTTTCCTAGTCAAAACTAAAAAATAAACCAAATCAAAATTCTAAAAAAAATTACAATTGATTGATTTCGATAATTTAGTACTGTTTTAATAATCTCTAGAAACTAATGTAGAGACCTACCAGATAAGAGATTATATGGAATGTTATTTATTTCTTTAATGATCAAAACATTTTCAAAACCCAAGTCACACAGGAATCTATCCAATCAACATCACTTGTTGGATTATCTGTACCATAACCATGACCTCCACTTACATAAAAGAAAGATTCAACTGGCACTTTGTTTTTTTGCAAAGCAGCTATAAATAAAATTGAATTTTCCACTTTAACCGAATTATCATCCACAGAATGAGTAATAAATGTAGGAGGTGTATTGGGACTTACTTGAAGTTCATTAGAAAATTCTTTAATCTTTTCAAGATCTATTGGTAAATTCACTAATTTTTGCACTGAAGTTTTCCTGTCCATAACAATTAAATTTAATTCTTTTGGTGCCAATCCCTCTCCTATCAAACTATACCTTGAAACAACATGAGTTAGACTATCAGCCATACTGATAACAGGATAATTTAATATCATAAAGTCGGGACGTAAACTTGTCTTTAAAGGATTATCGATATATTCTTTATGAAAATGAGTTCCAGCAGTAGAAGCCAAATGACCTCCTGCAGAACTTCCCGCAATACCAATTTTATTGGGATTGATTCCCCATTTTTTAGCATTTTCCCTAATTAGTTGAATGGCGCGCTGGGCATCTTGTAAAGGAACAATTTGTTTATTATTTACATATTCCGCTTTAGGTAATCTATACTTTAAAACAAAACCAGCAATTCCTTTTTCATTTAATTTTTTAGCTATATCATATCCTTCATTATCTATCGATAAACCTACATAAGCTCCACCTGGACAAATTACAACAGCGATTCCTGTAGATAGACTTTTCTCAGGTAAAAAAACGGTTAAATCTGGAGTATGAACAGTTGTAATAAATTGAAAATCTTCTGTTTCATTCAAAAAAATGTCAGTGGCATTTATGTCTTTAGAATTAGGTGCTTTTTTATCATAAAGTGGAATCACTTTTTGTACATTACTAATTTTAAAACTCGATAATTGATCTATAATTAAGGATTGCTTTTTCATTTTTTTTAATTATTTAAAGATTAAAAAATACACTAAAGTAACAAAGGTCCTTTTGGCATATCACAAATATGATTTTAATAGTTAACCTCCACCTAAACCGGATACATTAGCACATTTTCCTCAGTTAAATCCTAATACTTCCTCATTCTAAACATCAAAGAAGAATTTTGATCTGTACTAAAAGAAATAGTTATGTGACTAACTTTTTCTTCATCTTTACTACAAGCTATAAAAAAACCAAAAAATAATTAGTAGTTAAGTTTTCTTGTAAAATATAAGTAGATTAAGGGCTTTGATATTTTTTAATGTTTAGAAAATCATTTTTAAAAAATTGGAAAATTAATTGATGTTATTTTACTTTTACTACTAAAGGATTTTTTACTTCCTTATAAAAACGATTTAAATATTCAAGCCATTGCTCTGAATTAGTGATTTTACTGGCTCTATCCCAAGCAGCTCCTGTATAATATACAATTGGCTCATCATTTTTTACTTCGGCTACAGCTAATAATTGATCTTTATTTACCAGCATATTCTTAATAGTAGTGGTCAAAATGACACCAACACCAGTTGTACCATATTCTTTAACAGTAGGCTCCCAATACCCCATAATACCTTTTTGTTCATTTAAAGAAATAACACCTTCTTCTGGTCTTTTGATAATTCCTACCACTACTGGCATTGGTTTTGAATCTTCAAAGGTATAGACATTCTCTACGCGATTCAATTGTGAACCAGCTTCTAAAGAAATTATTTTTGTAGCGTTAACTTTAATTCCTCCTGCATTCCAAGTGTCATAAATTAATTGGAAACTAGAACGTAAAGGACCATTATCTAATACTTTCCAACCATGATAATTAGCAGAATAACGAATCGTATCCTTAACATAAGGAGCCATATTTCCTGCACCTAACGAATGTCCAACATGATAATAGTCCATTCCGTTGCCATTGTCTTTATGGTAATTCCCTAATTTATAACGTTCATTAATCACCATTTTAGTGGATCTTTTTACCCAAACATCAAAACCATAGGCATCTTCATTGGTGTTTTCGATGGCTTTGCCATAGGTACGAAAAGCAATTTTATCATTTTCCCAGGCAAAATCGTCTTTACGTTCTGGTACAAAACGAGCATATGTTTTAATTTCAATAGGGTTTGGTTTCCCTTTTTTTATAGAAAGACGAACTGTACTTTTAGCTTTCACGCTTAGCTGTAACAATAAATTTTGAATTTCCGGCAGTCCTTTATGTTCTAACTGATAAGGGATTTGCTTGTTAGTCGATGAATTGATTACAATAAAATTGGTAGTATCTATTTGGGGATAATATGATAAAATAGTCTCCCATTTGATAGCCACAATAGCCTCATTTCTTGCAATATCCGAATTATTTTGAATTTCAATAATCCCTTTTTCCTGAGACAAAAGTAGTAATGGTAAAAAAAGAAAAAACAAATAAATGTGTTTAATGTATTTCATAATAGCTGAGCTGTATAATTCTGAGATATTGTTTCTACTGATACTGTTTCAAATAACAGTATCAGTAGAAAATTGTTTAAAATATTTATTATTCATTAGAAGGTTTTCCAATGGTAGCAAGAATTCCTCCATCTACATAAAGGATGTGCCCGTTTACAAAATCACTGGCTTTTGAAGACAAAAATATTGCAGCTCCCTGTAAATCTTCAGGGTCTCCCCAGCGATTTGCTGGTGTTCTGCTAATAATAAACTCATTAAACGGATGTCCATCTACTCTAATAGGTGCAGTTTGACTTGTTGCAAAATAACCTGGACCAATTCCGTTAGTTTGAATATTGAATTTTGCCCATTCGGTAGCCATGTTTTTAGTTAGCATTTTTAAACCTCCTTTTGCAGCAGCATAAGCACTTACTGAATCTCTGCCTAATTCACTCATCATAGAACAGATGTTGATGATTTTTCCACCACCACGCTCGATCATTCCTTTGGCAACATTTTTTGAAACGATAAAAGGACTTATCAAATCCACATTAATTACTGCAGCGAAATCTTTAACCTCCATTTCGATAATAGGAGTTCTTTTGATGATTCCGGCATTATTAATTAATATATCAATTGGGGCTACCTCCGATTCAATCTTGTTTATACTTGCAATTACAGCTGCCTCATCAGTTACATCAAATACATATCCGTAAGCTTCAATTCCTACCGATTTATATTCTGCAATAGCGCTATCTAATGCTTCTTGTGAAAGATCATTTACTACAATTTTAGCGCCTGCATATCCCAGTCCCTTGGCCATAGCCATTCCTAAACCATGAACTCCTCCTGTAATTAATGCTGTTTTTCCTGTTAAATCAAATAAGTTAATTGACATTATTTTTAAATTTATAGTTAGAATTTTTATTGATTGATAACAAAACCATCTTTTGTTTTTAGCAGCCATTGTTTTAAAACTGGCTGTAATTTTTTCACTATAGGTAAATCCGGTTTGTAAATATTTGTCAATTCAAAAGGATCTGCTTTTAAATCGTATAATACATATTCGCCTTTCCCTTTTTTCTTTACAAAAGAAAGTTTATAATCTTTAGTTCGGACTCCCCTAAAACCAGTATTCATATCAACATTATCACTAATAATAGCTCCTAAAATGTATTGTTCCGTTGGTTTTTTTCCTTTACTATTTAGATAATATTGTGCATAACTTTTACCGTCTATATTCTTTGGAATTTTACTTTTTAAGCCCATTAAATCTAAAAGTGTTGGATAAATATCTGGCAAACTTCCTAAAAACTCTCTATCTATTCTAGGAACAATATGATTTTTCCATCGAACTATAAATGGTATCCTTAATGATTCCTCAAAGATGTTGTTTTTTGAAATTTCTGAATGTTTCCCTAAACAATTACCATGGTCAGCCATAATCATTACTATAGTATTGTCGTCTAATTTCAAATCTTTAAGACCATTCAAAATACGTCCAATTTGTTCGTCAACTCCTGTAATATTTGCATAATAATAACGAATATCTTTTCGATAAGTATCCCCCATAACAGTCCCCGCTGGAGGAATATTTGGATCTTTTACTAAATCTTCCAAGGGAATATCTTTATAAAGCTGATAATATTTTTCAGGAACTCTTTGGTATTCTGAATGCGGTGGATTCATAGATACTACTAAAGAAAATGGAGCATCACTGTTACGAATTTTACCCTCTTCATTTTTCAAATATGCCAATGCTTTATCCGCTTCGTGAATTGGTCCCCATTGATTTACATATTTAAAATTTTCTCTTTTATCATTGGTATCCCAATACATTGGTTTATCATGTTCGTCATAAGTTCCATATGCATACCAATAATCAAAACCATGCCTTTTTTCTGGTGAAGTCCATTCATTCCAAGCAACTGCACCTATATTGTTAGAGGTAGGTATGTAAGGTTTATATGGTGAATCTAAATGCCATTTGCCAATATAACCGTTAAAATATCCATTTTCCTTTAATACATCCGACCAACAAATTGCATCTTCTTGCAATTCGATTCCAAAAGGAGCTGATGCAGAATTTACATTACTGTAAACCTTATTCTTAATAGGGTATTGCCCCGTCATCAACATAGCTCTAGCTGGCGAACAAACGGGATAATTACTTACCATTTGTTCTAAAACCAAACTTTCCTTAACATATTGATCTAAATAAGGAGTCATAACTGGTTCTTTCCCCTCAAATCCTACAGCTTGAGCCCGCCATTGGTCAGCAATAATAATAAGTAAGTTTGGGGACTTTTTAGATTTTGTATTGTTTTGAGCATTACATAAAATCCCTATTGATAGGGAAAATAAAAGAAAAAAATTAGTATAAATACTGTATTTTATATGTTTCATAATATTCTATTTTTATTCTAATTCCTTAATCCATTTTGGAAATTTATTCAGCCTTAATTTTAATTGTGCCAAATATAAAGAAGCGGGCACTACAGCCTTATCCAGTGACTCTGACTGTCCTATCTGTTCCATTTTAAAAGTGCTTCCTTTACTTGTAAATCCAACAACTACAGGATTAGGAATTTTCCACCATTCGAAAACCGCTGTGGGTGGCCAAAACTCAAAATCTTTTACTGGTTCATTAGTTTGCTTATAATTCCACAACACTAAACCCTGCATGTGATTGGGCATATTTTCTGTTGCTCCACCGGCTCGTCCGTTCATCAAACCACCCTCAACTTCATCAAATAATGTATTTCTGGGTTGGCTTGAATGTGACTCAAAACAAGTAGTAGCAGGATAGGTACATTTCCAAATTACAGTATTCATAGATCCATGTGAAGAACCGAAAGAATGCCATTGTGATGCCTCATCAACGCAATTAGCAATCAATACATTAGTTGAACCATTAGAGTTAATAGCCTGATGACCTGCGTTTCCATCAATTTTACAATTTAAGACCGAAATATTAGCACTTTGCGCAATGGTTGCAGCAACACTACAATTGGTAAAACGACAATTTTTTATCCACGAATTAGTGTTTCTCCTCATATTCAACATCGTATAACCACTATCGTCTTTCCAGGAACGGTGATGAACAAATTTTTCTGTCCAGTTACCCACAAACGCAATATCTTCTATCCCAACCTCCTCACTATTAGCGAATTTAGAAACTTCCCATTTGTATTTTGGGTCGATAGTATAGGAAATGGGTGCATTAAGTGTGAGTGTCTCCTTGTTTATCTTCTTAATTTGATAAAAAACTTTGACATCAATTCCTTTTTTTACTAAATAAGTCCACTGAGGTTCGGCTTTATAATTTTTTAGTTCGGATGCTATTAAATCTTTATTGTTATCCAATAAACTTAGCATAATCCAGTCACCCGGATTTAAACCTTCGGTGGTATTTAATTTTATAGTCAAATTGCCAATAGCAGCTGCCTCGGTAACCACGCCTATTTTCTTATCACTGCCGCCACTTCCAAAAATAAACAAAGGTGGAACCGTCCACATTTGAGCAGGATTTGCAGGTGGAAGTGCATTTTTCATATACAATTCAGTACCACCTGGTCCAGAACCACTTCCTCTGAAAATAATATTACTTTTTTTTGAGATAATAGAATTCGTAGCATCGCCGTTTTCATTAACTAAAAATCGCCCTTTAGGAAAATAAACAATCCCGGAACCATTTTTATTAGCGGCATCAATGGCAAATTGTATTGCTATTTTATCTGATTTTCCATCATTTGGTTTTGCACCAAAATCGGTAACATCAAAATATTTATAATCGGTTATGTTAGGGATATTCTTTTCACCCTGATGGTAACCCACATAAGAGAAATCAGGTAAGATACTTCTATCCTTCTTATAATCGTCAAATATTTTGGCTTCCTTTTGAGCAAAAACAGCTACTACAGCCAGCAAATTAAAAATAGCAACTAATCCCTTTTGAATCTGTATTTTATTGTAATTATACATTGTAATCTATTTTAATATGATAGCAATATTACTTTTAACTCTTAGCAAAATTGTATTTAGCACATAGAAACATAAATTTTAAAAAAACACGTTTCTATGTGCTTAAATAATTATAACCTATTAGATCATAAATACCATTTTTGGTAACGCAATAATGCTTCCACAAAATAATAATCGGCATAAGTAAGCGGAACATCAATTTCATTGTTATGCGGAATTGAACCTACACTATGCTTCAATAAATAACCTCCATTAGAACCTAAATCAGCTCTATATTTTGAACTGGATAATGATTTCAAAATGGTTTTGGCTACACTAATATAATTTTGCTTTTCCTTTCCTGATGTATATTGTCCTAATTCTAACAATGCCGATGCGTAAACCGATGCAGCCGATACATCTCGCAATTCATTAGGAATATTTGGAGCATCAAAATCCCAATACGGAATCTTATCTGTTGGCAAATTAGGATTGTTCAATATAAATTTAGCAACTCCCTGTGCTTGTTTTAAGTAAGCAGGATTCTTTGTAAAACGGTACATCATAGTGTAGCCATACAATGCCCATCCCTGACCTCTACTCCAGGCACTGGAATCAGAATATCCCTGAGCTGTTACCTTCTTACGAACTTCCCCTGTATTTAAATCATAATCCAATACATGATAACTGCTGTAATCTGGTCTAAAATGATTCTTTATGGTTGTATTGGCATGACTTTCAGCTATGTTTGCAAATTTTTTGTCTGTACTGTTATGGCTTGACCATTCCAGCATTTCAAGGTTCATCAAATTATCAATAATAACTGGACCTACAAAACCTTTTTGCCTCAAACCTCCATCAGTAATTTCCCAAGACTGAATCACTTTGGCATCTGGACGATATCTTGTTGCCAATGACTTAGACGATTCAAGAATTACTTTTTTGTATTCTTCATTTTTTGTCAATCGATAAGCATTTCCAAAACTGCAGTACATCATAAAACCCAAATCATGGTTTTTAGTATAATATTTTACCGTATCTAAAATTGCCAGTCTTTTTTTGGCGTCATCAAGGATTGATGGCTTTTTAGTATATTCATAAATATACAAAAGTGTTCCCGGATAAAAACCGCTACACCACCAATAAACATCGGAACTAATATTACGATTTTTATCAAATGTTTTTGGCATTGAATCCTGTGGAGTTGCCTTCTCTAAAAATTGGTATTGCTTTGCTGCAAATTCAAAATTGTCTTGAATCATTTTTTTCATGACAAAACGATCCTTGCTATTGTCTTTTTGTGCAAAAATGGATAAGCTACAAAAGGACAATAGTATTAAATAATACTTAATTGTTTTCATATGGAATATTTATTGTTTTTTACTTAGTCATAAGCAATTAGCATTGATGCAATTATATTACAACTAACTCATCATGTTCATTACATGAATTTTTCTCAGTGATAAAAAAGTTGGTAAAAAGATTTAAAGTATTTTTACCAACTTTTAGATTATAGATTAATTAATTTTACCAGTCTGGGTTATTATCAGTCGCAGGTATTGCTTTATTAGATAGTATTTCTGAAGAAGGAATTGGATAAAGTAAATGTTTTTGAGTAACATTTACACCTCCAAAACCACCATATTGTTGGTTTGCAGGTGTTGGTGCTGCACTCATTTCAGCTCCCACTGCATTCATGGTAGAAACAAATTTATTCCAACGAATTAAATCTAAACGTCTTGTTCCTTCAAAACACAATTCACGCATACGTTCATCTTCAAGAGCTAATTGAAAATTAGCTTTAGAAAGACCTGCAGGTAAATCAGCTACTAAACTGGTAGTATTAATTGGAAGTCCAAACCCTCTACGGCGCACCTGATTAACATATTGATAAGCATTTGTAGGTCCATTTACCTGATTTTCAGCTTCTGCATGCATTAATAGAACATCAGCATATCTTAAAACAGGGAAATTAATTGGCGTGTGATTCTTATTCTTAGGCTGTAACACTTCGTATTCTCTTCTCCATTTTGCACAATCCCTGCCATAAGGTGTAGTTTTATTAGTAATAGCTACCTTAGCTCCTGTTGAACCGTTAAAAGTATAAGTTGTTAATGTCCAATCTCGGCGCAAATCCATTGTACCCGTTCCGTATTTATTGTAAACATTAAATAATCGGCTTGTTCCTCTTATAAAACCATAACAATACCCCAATGTTGATTCAAAATTAACTCCTGTCATAGTAATACCATTTTGACTACCTAAACGCCCCGTTTCTTGAAGTCCATCTGCACGATTTCCTTTAAACTCTATTTCCCACATAGACTCTTTTATATCATAAACATCTCTTGCCATGTTTATAAAAATTTGACGGTATGCATTATTAGAGGTATTAATTGCTATTGTTGGATTAAAAGATGCCAAAGCAGGATCTGTATCATACGTTGTATTCAAAGCATGTTCTCCTGAATCTATCACTTTTTTTGACCAGGATAAAGCATCTGCATATTTTGCAGTATCCATTAAAGGATAACCTGCCATTTGCAAACATACTCTGGCAAGAATTCCCTGAACTACCGTTTTCGAAATACGGCTTGGGTATCCCAAATCAGTAATTGTACTTACCTTTGTTTCGGCTTCTGTCATGTCTTTTAAAATTTGAGCATATACTTCAGCAGTTGGTGTTCTAGGTATTTGAACATTGTTAGGGCTTGTAGTGGGTTTCATTTTTAAAGGAACATCTCCAAATCTGCTTACCAGCATAAAATAGTAATAGCCTCTTAAAAACAAAGCTTCTCCTAATATCTGTTGGCGTTTATCTTCGTCCATTTGGGGAACATCAATATGCGCTATTAAATCATTAGCTCTATTCACTCCAGTATAGAGTGTACTCCACATATTAGCAATATCTACATTTGTAAAATCAAAACTATATACCTCTACCCCTATTTTTTGAGCAGATCGAGCATAAAAACCTTCATCTGTACAGGCTTCTAATTTGTAGAACAGATTATTACCATACAATGCTTCTGCACCCAATGGATCATAAACTCCTGCTAAAGCCTGAGTAAGTCCTTCTTCATCAGTATAATATTGTTCTAAGGCAATCTTATTTTTTGGTTCGGTATTTAAAAAATCTTCACAAGAACTAGTGACTACCGCCACTAAAACTAATAGTATATATATATTTTTCATCTGAAAAGAATTAATGTTATTAAAATGAAATATTAGTTCCAAAAACAATAGTACGGGCACGAGGATATGTTGAAAAATCAAAACCAGAAGTTAATGCTGAACTATAAGCATTTACCTCAGGATCTGGTCCTGAATATTTTGTCCAGGTAATTAAATTTTGTCCTGAAACATAGAATCTTAATGATTTAAGATGCCATTTTGAAACCAAATCGGAATTTACATTGTAACCTAAAGAAACTGTTTTTAATCTTAGGTAAGAACCATCCTCAACAACAGCAGAGGAATAGCCACCTCCAAAATAACCTCCAGTACGAAAAATATCAGAATTAGAATTCTCTGGTGTCCAGCGATTTTCATAACTGGCAAATTGATTTAAATATTGCTGACCTTTAGTATTCCCTTCAAACAAAAGTTTGTTAGCATTTAAAATATCATTACCATAAGACCATTGGAAAAATACATTCAAATCAAAACCTTTATAAGTAAAGTTGTTAGAAAATCCACCTGTATGTTTTGGTAACCCTCTCCCTATTACGGTATAATCACTAGCATTAACAATACCATCACCGTTTTGATCTTTATATTTAATATCACCTCGCTGAATATTTGCTCTTGTATTTCCATTAGTAGCGACATCAGCTTTTAGGGTATAAACATTATTGCCATTACCATCTACTGTAATATCAAAATCAGCATCTTTATAAGTGCCTAACCACTCATATCCGTACATTAATCCCAAAGGCTGCCCTATTTTTGCAATGTAAGCACTGGTATTTTGCCAATTGTTATCCCATCTGATAGTACTTTCAAGTCTATCCTGTCCTTCGGCCAAGGCTAATAATTTATTTTGATTAAAAGCTATATTAGCACTGGAGGTCCAACTAAAATCTTTAGTCTGAATATTTTTAGTAGTCAGGGTTAATTCCAAACCTTTATTCTCTACACTACCAATATTTTTGAAAGCACTACCAAATCCTGAAGAAGGCGGAAGTTGAGCCCTCAATAACAAATCTTTAGTAATTTTTCTATATACATCTGCTGTTAAAGTAATTCGTTGTTTAAAAAAACCTAAGTCAACACCTGCATCAAGCTGCTCAGTAGTTTCCCATTTTAAATCAGAATTTCCAATTATTGTAGGTACCACTCCAGGAACATAGTCATTATCAAAGACGTAAGCATTTATTAATGGATTAAAATAATTAGTTAAATAATCAAAATCCCCTACTCTATTATTACCTGTTACACCGTAACTTGCTCTTAATTTACCCTCTGATATTGTTTTACTGTTTTTGATAAAATTCTCTTTACCAAAACTCCAAGCAGCAGCAGCAGAAGGAAAATATCCCCAATGATTTTTAGAAGGAAATTTAGACGAACCATCAGCCCTGAATGAAGCTGTTAAGAAATATTTAGATGCGTAATTGTAATCAACCCTTCCTAAGAAAGAACTCATTGTCCACACAGATCCAAGCGAATCTACCCTTTGTTGTACTCCTTGATCAAGTCCTGCTAACCCTAAATCCTCATTAGGTAATTGGGTTGCTGATTGCCCAAAACTCCAACTATCATTTTTTTGAACTGTAAACCCTCCTAAAACATTTAGTTTTGATTTTTTAGATAGTTGTTTATTCCAGGTTAAGGTGTTCTCATTTTGCCAGTTACTGGAATTACTATGTAAAATTGATCCATTCACTCCATTTGTGTTTCCCGGAAATCCATACTGGGTTTGCGAATTATTAAAAGATTCTACTCTCAATCGGTTTTCTCTAATACCAAAAGTTGTTTTAAACTTCAAATCTTTTGTAAAAAGATATTCGATATAAGAGTTTACAATGGTACTTTTAGTTGTATTTAAACGATATAAATTCTCTAAATTGATAGTTGGATTTACTCTATAATCATTCGCCCCATTAATATCCGGATCCTGAAGTAAATCAAGTACTGAAGGATCTGTAAGTATTGGTCTAGCCCCCCAAACCGACACCATAATATTAGTAGTAGCACTATTAGTTGAGGTTCCTGGGTTAATCCCAGATTGCTCTAAGTGACTATAATTAGCATTAACACCTATTTTCAATTTATCAGTGATGTTATAATCTATAACGGCACGCCCTTGATATCTCTTATAATTTGAATTTAACAAAACACCATCCTGATTACTAGTAGATCCTGAAAAAGAATACTTCAATTTATTAGTCCCCCCTCTTGCAGAAAAATCATTATTTTGAAATAATGCAGGACGAGTTACTAAGCCCTGCCAATCAATACCCTTTTGTGTTTTGTAATAATCCAGTGTCTTGCCATCTGAAAGATATATTTCTGTTGGAGAACGAGGCACTGAAGTTAAGGCAGGATTCAGTTCTAATTGGTATTTTAAAAATTCATAAGGATTCATTAAATCCATTTTACTAATACTATTTTGTACACCTATAGAACTGGAAAAACTAAAAACGGTCTTCCCTTTTTTTCCTTTTTTAGTTGTAATTACAATTACACCATTAGCACCTCTTGCCCCATAAATTGCGGTAGCAGATGCGTCTTTTAAAATTTGCATCGATTCAATATCACTAGGATTGATCGCATTATTATCTGCACCCTCAACAATAAAACCATCAATTACGTACAAAGGACTATTAGCCTGTGTAACCGAATTATTCCCCCTAATCACAATATTCACACCTGCTCCCGGCTGACCACTATCGGAAGTTACCTGAACTCCCGCAACACGACCAGCTAAAGCTTCATCAAAAGAACGAACAGGAGCTTTATTAATATCTGCCATAGATACAGAAGCAACAGAACCCGTCAAATCCTTCTTATTTACAGAACCATAACCAATAACAACAACTTCATCTAAAGAACTCGTTGTAGATTTCAATGTAACATTTATAGTTGCTTTATCGCCAACAGTAATTGTAGCATTTTCAAAACCAATGTAGCTAAAAGCCAATTGATCTGTGGGAGTTGCATTGATTTTAAATTTTCCATCAAAATCAGTTGTAACAGCTATTTTAGTTCCCCTTACTAAAACTGTAACTCCGGGAAGAGGATCTTTCTTGTCATCATTTACAGAACCTGTTATTGTTTTGCTTTGTGCCTGTACAATAACTGGAGCCATCATCACGAAAACACCAACAAATAATTGTTTTAAAACCTTATCTAAAGGTTGGTATTTTAATTTCAATTTTTTCATAGTCATTAATTTAGTTTTGATTATAATTTTGGTCATTTTAAGATCACGAAACCGGTGTCAGAAATAATTCATATACAAAGCTATCTGACAATCTTTTTTTTAAACAGGATTATTTTCCATTTATGAGGGAAAATAATCCAATCACCTAAAAACCAAATAATTAACCACGACTTTAATACTCTTAAGATTCTTTAACATTAATTTCAAACTAAATATATTCAAGAATTTTCAAGCAAAATAAACATAATAAATAATAGTTATCCCCTTTTAAATTCAATACTAAGTCCATTATGATGTCAAATTTAATATTCTGGTAAAATTTATTTTGACATTAAGTAATTTTATTATTTTTTAGACTTATTAATTTCCCTTATTTTTGAACAATATCTAATACTATAACAGTATAACCTATTACATCTCAATCTTTATTTATTTTTAGTAATAAAGTTAAAGTATTTTAACGGTATCGATGGATACTTCATTATTTAACCCTTAAGACCTTTTAATGCTTTTTAAAAATCACAACCGGAGATTTCTTTTTTTAGGAATTTGCTTTTGGAGTTTATTTTTTTCTGCTTCAAAAAACTTCGCCCAAACCAAACAAATATTATTTAATCATTTAGATATCACAAATGGTCTTTCAAATAATTCTGTTTTATCAATCAATCAGGATTCTTCCGGATTTATTTGGTTGGGAACAAAATATGGTTTAAATCGTTTTGATGGACGTAATTTTAAAATTTTTAAAAACGACCCTAAAAACAAAAGCAGTATATCTTCAAATGATTATATCAAAAAACTGACATTAGCTCCAAATAATAAAATGTGGGTGGTATCAGACGGATTGGATTTATACCATTCAGAAGATAATTCCTTTGAATCAATCATTCCACAAAGTGAAAACATTTTGAAGGTATTCCGGGACAGCAAAGAAAATTTATGGATAGGTTCATTAACCCAACTCAAATTTAAAGCAGCTAACAGTGAAAAAATAATCCCTATAAAAATTGCAAAGGGCAACATAATAATTTCCGAACTTTTTGAAGACAATCATCATCACATTTGGGTGGGAACATCTGATGGATTATTCGAAGTATTTTTTGCAAATAAAAAACTAATTACAAAAAGACATTTCAGTTCCCAATTTAAAAAAACTGAAAATATTGATCAAATTACCAGCATTGTTCAGGATCAAAGTTCAAAATATTGGATTGGTACAAAAAAAAGCGGTCTTTATCTTTTTGACAAAAAAAACGATCAGTTAACCCACTTTGTAAAAAACACTACCGACAAAAACTCATTGGTCAACAATAATATCCGAAAAATTTTACTCCATAAAAATGGATCTCTTTGGATAGGCACCCAAGATGGTTTGTCAATTTTAAATCCATACACTCATCAATTTACCAATTACCAGCACGACCCTACAAAACCAAATAGTTTAAGCCAAAATTCTATTTATGATATTTTTCAGGATAAAAGTGGTTCTATTTGGATTGGTACCTATTTTGGAGGTGTAAATGTGGTATACTCTGTCAATACTCCTTTCACTGTTTATAAAAATAGCATCAATAAAAATAGTATCAGTAGTAATATAATTAGTGCTATTGTCGAAGACAAGAACCACAATTTGTGGATTGGGACAGAAGCCGGAGGTTTAAACTATTTTAACAGGAGCAACCAACAATTTACAGCTTATAAAAATAGTATCAGTAACAAAAACAGTATAGGATCCAATTTAGTAAAAACTATAGCGATTGACAAAAACCAAAATGTGTGGATAGGAACAACTTTAGGAGGATTGAATCTTTTTGATCCTAAAACTTCAAGTTTCAAAGTCTTCAAAAGTAATAGTAATAGCATTGCTTCAGATAACGTAAACTGCTTGGTGGTGAACAAACAAAACAAATTGTTTATTGGAACTGATACCGGTTTAAATATTTATGATATTGCCCAGAAAAAATTTAGTTTCTTTAATACCAGCGGAAAAACATTCAGAAGAAAATCAATTAATGCTTTATTTGAAGATAAAAAAGGGACTATTTGGATAGGTACTCCTAACGGAATTCACGTTTTTCAAAACTCCAAACTGCAGTATAAAAATTTTAAAGACAGCTTAAACACGCCATTCAATTACGATATTAACTGTTTTCTGGAAGACAGCAAAGGAAATATCTGGGTAGGAACTTATCATAATGGATTAGCATTACTTAATCTTAAAAACAATACATATAAAATTTTCAACACTACAAATGGTTTACCAAATGACAATATACTAGCCATTTCAGAAGACAACGACACCAACTTATGGATAGGAACCGATAATGGCCTAGTAAAATACAACCGCATTTCAAAAAAGTTTAGAAGTTTTAATATTTTGGATGGCTTGCCTGACAATGAATTCAACACCAATTCAGTTTTAAAAGATAGTAATGGAAGGTTATTTTTTGGAACTTACAACGGTCTAATTAGCTTTATACCGCACGATATAGAAAAAAATGAAATAGTACCAAATGTTGTACTGTCTAACCTCAAATTATTTAACATTCCTGTTAAAATTAAAGATGAAAACAAACTTCTGGAACAAGATATCAACTTCAGCAAAACAATAACTTTCAATCATAATCAGAATAATTTCACAATCGAGTTTTCAGCATTAAATTACATTAAGTCCAACAAAAACAAATATGCTTACAGGCTTGAAGGTTTTGAGAAAAACTGGAATTATGTTGATGTTCCATCGGCAACCTATACTAATTTAACCGCAGGAAAGTATCATTTCTTAGTTAAAGCCGCCAATAACGATGGAATTTGGAACGAGAATGTCAAAAAAATTGAAATTGTGGTACTCCCTCCCTTTTGGAAAACCTGGTGGGCTTATTTAATTTACATTATAATAATCTCTATAATAGCTAATTATATAATTAAATTTTTCAAAGCCAGAGCAGTACTTAAACAAGAGCTCCATTTTGAAAAAATGAAATTAGACTTTTTTACCAATGTATCACACGAAATCAGGACGCCGTTGACCCTAATTTTGGGACCTATCGAAAAATTAGAACAATTAACCATAGAAAATACCCAAGCCAATAAATATGCTGTCAGCATTAAAAACAATACCGAAAGATTATACCGATTAGTAAACGAATTATTAGATTTCAGAAAAGCAGATTCCGGTAATTTGCGTCTGTATTTTTTTGAGGAGGACATTGTAAGCGCTTTAAAAGAAATTTTTAACCATTTTGAAACGCTTGCCGAATCAAAAAATATTGAATACACTTTTAAAAGCAGTCATCCTCAAATTTTGGTCTATTTTGACAAAGACCAAATGGAAAAAGTATTTTTCAATTTATTGTCAAACGCTTTCAAGTTTACCCCAAACAATGGTAGTATAAACCTTGAAATCACCTTAAAAAAACAAAAAATAAACATTCGTGTAACAGATAATGGCAAAGGTATCGATTCCGAAAATATTGATTTTATTTTCAAAAACTTTTATCAGGTGGGACAACACTTTGGGACAGGTATTGGTTTAGCACTTTCAAAAAGTTTGATAGAACTTCATAAAGGAAAAATCAGTGTAAAAAGTACTCCTGCAACGGCAAACCAAAATGGAAAAACTACTTTTAAGGTCCAATTACAAATTGGTAAAGAACACTTAAACGAAAGTGATTTTACTTCAACACCTAAAATTGAAAATACTGTTTACGAAGAAATCATAGACTATTCTTCCGAAAACTTTATTGACAGTCCGGTTATTAATGATAAAAATAAAACGACAACTATTTTAATTGTTGAAGACAATGATGAAGTAAGGGATTTTATAAAACAATCTTTAGAACATCAGTATCGTGTTTATGAAAGCGAAAATGGCTTGGAAGGCTGGAAAAAGGCCATCCAAATCCTTCCCGATTTAATCATTAGCGATGTGATGATGCCAATTATGGATGGGCTCGAACTTTGCAAAAAGCTCAAAACAGACATACGTACTTCACATATTCCAGTTATTATGCTTACTGCAAAATCGGCACCTATACATCAAATACATGGTTTACAGCATGGAGCCGATGTTTATATTACCAAACCATTCAGTGAGCAAATTTTGCAGCTTAACATACACAATCTCTTAACCTTAAGAGCGGTAATGCAAAAAAAATATAGTGAACAACTATTAACATTACCCGCTATAATAAACACAGAATCATCACAGGATGAAATATTACTACAAAAACTACATAAAATTATTGAAGACAACATTGCCAATGTCGATTTAGATGTCAGCTACATTACTTCAGAAATTGGAATGAGTAAATCACTTTTATACAAGAAATTTAGTGCACTTACTAACCTTTCTTTAAATGAATTCATTAAAAACCAGCGTTTAAAACATGCTGTCGAGTTTTTCCAAAAAGGTGAAACATCAGTTCTATCAGTTGCATTGGAAGTAGGTTTCAATGATCCTAACTACTTTAGTAGGGAATTCAAAAAAGTATATGGAATTACCCCTACAGACTATATTAAAAACAAGGGAATGGATAAATCAAATGGAACTACTAATTGATTTAGAATATTTTAATAAAACACCTGATATGTTTTCATGATGACTACACTGTGAAATTTTTCAGATTGAAACCAAGACACAAAAAGGAGGGCTGTTCAAACTTTTAAACAGCCCTTTTTATATTTTTCCTTTGCGAGAGATTAGAAATAGTCTATAAAATCTATTGCTTATTATTAGTAAAAGGTACTGTTACGATACCTGAATAAGTTCCATTTTCAAAACCGCCTTGCCCATCCATTGTTGAGAAATACATACAACGAGGTTTTCCATTCTCAAAAAGGATAAAAGGTCTTTCTATTTGTCCTCTTTTTTCTAATGTATTATCGTCCCATTGAATTGTCTTGGAATAGGCTTTTGGGTCACTATCCATTTTCCAATCAATTCCATTGACAGAATGAGCCAAAACACCTCCACCCCATTCACTTGTATATTTTCCTTTATGATCTTTGAAAGTAACATGATATCCACTTTTGTCCTTCCATAAAAAAGGATCTTCAAGTTCACCAGTTACTTTGGCATCAAAAACAGCTTTTTTGTTATTTAGAACTTCATAAGGTCCCATAATATTTTTGGCAAAAGCTACTCCAAGCGACATTGGCCCGTGAACATTACCTTCGTATTCTCGTGCTTTAAAAATCATTAAAACCGAATCATCGTCATTGATTACCATTGTTGGATTCGAAGTCAGAAAGCTATAGAAAGTATTGGGTTCTGTCTCTAGAATTGGCCTGTCCATTCTTTGCCATGGTCCATCAAGACTACTTGCCACTGCCACACCAACACGTTTATTACTTCTACCTACAATACACCATTTACTCTCCGTAGTAAGCTCTCCTTTTTTTGCTTCTTCAAACGGATGAGTGGATCCTACATAAAACATATAATACTTTCCTTTATGCTTAAAAATTTGAGGATTGAAAGTAGATCTACCGTCCCAATACTGCGCTCCTCTTGCTGATAAAGCCTTGTTTACAAAATGAAATGGCCCTTCGGGTCTATCGGCCACGGCATGAACAATTTCTGAAGAAACCATCCAGCCCGGATGAAAAACAATAGTATCCGAATAACGGGATGAAAAAAGATGGTATTTCCCGTCATCTCCTTTTATAACTGAATTATCCCAAACCCAATAGCCTTTCATATAAAAACCACCATCTTTAACGGCTTTCCCCAGATTGTGGAAAATTTCATTTTTGGAATTTTTCTTTAATTCTAACAAATTGGTTAACTTTTCCTGAGATGACACTAATTGAACTGCGATTAACAGCAACCATAAAAAAACTGTTTTTTTCATAGATAGCTTATTTTTTTAAATTAATCTGATTAGAAAATCCATGTCTGCATTCCAGAGTTATCTCCGTATTACCTCCTATAACTACAATAGATTTTACTGCCGAATTCTGATTTAATTTCCATTTTCCTTTCAACGTAATAGTCAATTCAACAGGCATACTATAATTATCAAATCCTTTATCCTTAGTCTGAAAATTAAGATCAGGCTGAACAACACTTATTGTAATGTTTTTGGCTTCGTTCTTGATCATTAAAAGTGAAGGAACTGAAACACTTTTTAAAATAGCATCGTCTAATTCTTTTTCCGAATTAAAAATTACAAATCCAGTTGTTGCTGTTTCATTATCTTTTACAATATGGGCAATATTATCTGCTCTTAAAATTTGATATGATTTATCATTTTTCACTTTATTTTCAAATGAAGTAGCTGCATCTTTTTGGAGTCCCGGATAAATAACATATTGATAGGAAGCATCTTTAGGCGCTTTTCCATGTTCTATCCACGAAGACGCATAATCGCCTTTTGTAATCGTTTCATCCTTTGCTTTTGGATTCATTTTACCTGTATTAACCGAATAAGCATTATTGTAAGATTCCTGAGACTGCCTTCTAATTTCAATAGTATTTGGAGATAAAATATAATATCCGTTTTGATACGCATCAATCAGCCATTTGCCTGATTTACCTATTACTTCCATTGAGGATTGATAAGGAAAAGTTGAAATATTTTTGCTCTCTGAAGAAGAAATTGGCATCGATTTATCGCTTATAAAATTTTGAAATAAATTAGTTTCCACAGGATTTATCGTATCAATACTCGAAATTCCTGTTCCAATACAAATTAATTTATCTCCAAAAGAAAAAACCGATTTATTGGCTTTCAATTTCCCTGGGAATCCATTATTCTTCTTCGACTCTTCTGCATCTGAACCCTTCGATTCATTTAATTTCATTCCGAAAACTCCATTATTTCCCAAAGTAACAGCCCCTGCAAAAGTTTCTTCTGACCTGAACATTAGTAATTCTGTATTTAATTCTAATTCTTTAAGTGGTAGATTAATTACAGTCGTACCTGGATATCTGTTCCAGTCCCAGCCATCTTGCTTAAAGCCGCTGCCTAAATCCCCGCCAATGTTCATGATCTGAATACTTCCGTTTGCGGGATATCTTCCGTACCTGTTTGCGTCAACGTAAATTTCTGAAGCCCAAACATATTTGCTGTAACCTTTAATCGTTGCTGCCCAGTCATTTCTTCTGTGAATTGCCGTTGCCGCATACGGAAGCACATGATAGCCTGGTAACTGGTCTTTTTCTATAACTTCACTTTTTAATTTATCGCTGTCACCCCATAATCTTACATAAGCGGATGCTACTTCTTTATCAATTTTCGAATTTCCCTCTGGATTTCCTGATTGTGCCATTAACAAAAATGAACTTTTTAATGTTTTAATAGAATTTTCTTCTAAAGGATGACGCCCCGCATTTCCAAAACCATAATCATACAATTGACTATAAATTCTTGTTGTCAATAATGATTTTTTAAAGTTTTTATGACCAGCTTCATCAATTCTAAACTGAGTTCCCGAAAGCGTATAAATTACAGGAGGAATACTCGCAAAAGCACCCATTCCATAAGCCGGATAATGCCCTCCGTGATGCCATGAAGTACCATCAATTTTGAAAACACCTTTTTCATTATCAAGAGCTAACGTTTTTGATATATAATTAGAATATGCATCTAATAAAGCTGCTTGTTTATCAACATTATCAGACATAAAAATCAGCAACAAATGATAGAAAGATTGGGTGTTGTAATAATCAATATTAGCTTCATATTCAACTTCCGGTCCTAAAACTTTACCAAGATTAAAAAGCCATTGCAAACTATTTCCTATTTCATTCAATAAACCCGCTTTTTTTAGTGGTTCCTTCATCATATAAAAAGCTTCTGCTACCTCTCTTGTATTGTAACCAATATGATGTCTTGTTCCCCCAGATGCTCCATCCTGCCAACCCTGATCCAGAAAATATCGGCTTGCATTAATAAACATTTCTTCAATTTGAGATTTATCGGCATCAGTACTTTGAAGATAAAAAACGGCAATCTTCTTTATCGATTTACCAAAACTCTGGACATCAAGTGTGTGATTCTTTTTTGCATCTTCTTCATCAAAATAAACCTCATCAACTTTAAATACTAAAGGGTCACCTAAAACCGTCTCGCTTTTTATCAAATTTAATTTGGCATACTCTTCCTTTGCTTTTGATAAATTATTATTCTTTTTCCCCTCTTTATTGAAAGTTTTATCAAGACGTTTTTCAATAACAGACAAATCCTTTTTCTCGCTATCAGAAACTGATTTCAACGATAAATCATGAATTCGCTGCATATTTTTAATCAGCGGCATCCAATGATCTTCACCATTTTGTTTGTCCTTTTTAATAAAAGGAACCATAGCATCAGGATAAGGGTGACGATCATCCATATATTGAGAAAACACGATGTCATCAAAAAATAATTTTCCTTTACTTTTTTCTGAAGTGGCGCTTACTTTAAAAGTATCATAAGCAATAGCATCACCTTTTTTAGGAGCATTGCCACTCATTTCAAAAATAGGAACTCTGATGGTGCGCCAACCTGTAAAATTTAATTTAATTGGAAACCAAACTTCTTCTTTGCCTTGCTTTTCAAAAGATATTTTGATTGTTTCATTCTGTGCTTTATCATTATACAGCGACATCACTAAAGTAGGACTCGCTGGAAAATAATCGCCATACGCTAACGGACTTTCTTTTTTAGTCAGAATTCTAAAATTGGAAGTTTCAAAAAAACCACCACCAATAAAATCCCATTGTAAGGAGGATTTCCCTGATTGATGGTGTTTCCCGTTTATCGATAATACGCTGGATTTATTTTTTTTAAAATTAATGATTGAAGTTTCGTTTTCAAACGATTCTTTCGCTGGCCTGCCGTCTTTTACTTGTGAAAAAGTAAGGCATCCTGTAAAAAGCATACCGATTGTAAAAAACTTGCTAATTGTTGTAATCTCTTTTTTCATTATTATTCAATTCTAAGGAATTAAGGTAAGTAATATATTTTAATATTAACTTCCAATCAAAACTTCCAGAGTCTTTTTGATTAGGAATATACTAAGTCAACTATTATTTAATTTTATTGTTTAACAATTGTGCTTCTAAAAGTCTCATAACCATTTTGAGCTACTACAATGTAATTTCCTGATGGCAAATCCGCGACATAAACCTGCTGCGGTAGAGTTGTAAAACGAAGCTCACGAAGCTTATTACCAACACTATTATAGATACTAATCTTTGCATTTGGATCTAAAAGAGATGATAGGCTAATGCTGAAATAATCCTCAACAGGGTTAGGATACACAGTAAAGTTAGACGAACTTGCTACTTCTTCTTTAGATGCTGTTTTTGATGTCTCACTGCAAGAACCTAGCTTATCGCCATGATCCAAATGAGACTGAACTGCAGACTGAGCCACACAGATAAGCTTGTTGTTATGGCAAATCTGTACTTTCGTATTGTCATTCCCGCATCTTACATCAAGAATATCGATTGTAATTGAAGCTGTAGTTTGACATCCACCAGCATACGAAACTGTTACTGTATAAGTACCAGCCTGAGAAACCGAAATAGATTGTGTAGTTGCTCCAGTGTTCCAGTTATAGGAAACATTTTGGTCACCTTGCACTAATGTATTTAAGGTAATCGATGTAGGTCCGTATCCCAGATAGATTGTGTTTTTATCATCTATAGCCGGGTTCATAGCATATACATCCGGAATACTTACTTGTACTGAAGGACATATTGCGTTTACATTTACAGTTTCAGAAACCTTTACAGCATTATCATTATCAGTAGCTTTTGCTGTTATACTATAAGAACCTGCACTAACATTATTCCAGTTGAAACTGTAAGGAGCAGTTAAATCTTCACCTAATTTAGTGGTTTCATTGAAGAATTCCACTTTTGTAACACTACCATCAGCATCGGCAGCATCGGCAGTAATCGTAATACTTGCAAGTGAAGTATAACTGGTATTTGCCAAAGGCGAACTAATTGATACTGTTGGAGCAAGGGGTTGTGGATTTATTGTAACGTTAGCTCCAACAGAAATACAACCATCTGTATTTTTTGCATACACAGTATAATCTCCTGAAGCTAAATTTCCGAAAATACCTGTCGTATTTTCAAATGTAATTCCATCTAAACTAAAACTCAGGTTTTCTATAGCACTTGTTACAGTGATACTTCCGGTTGCTACAGTGTAAGTTGGCTGAGCAATCTCTACCGTTGGAGTCACAGGAGTTGCATTAAGCAAAACACAAGGATTCGCCATTGTCAATTTTATTTCAACCGGAAAACCATCAGCAACAGTAAATGAAATTGTCGTTCCATTTGCGGAAGCAGAACCAATATTGGCATTAGGATTTGCCTGTGTTATATTCCACTCATAATTTAAGTTTAAAGTAATTACTTTTGATTCAGAAGGATTAGCTCCCATATCAGGATTACTAACCGAAAGAATTATTTCAGAAGAATTTGCATTCAATCCTTTATACATCACCAAACATGGCAAATCATTTGCTTTAAGCACTCCATCAGTAATTGAAGCATTCGCAGACGGCAAAGCATAAGCCCAGGTTTTTGATACTTTGTGCTCGATTATCTGTTGGTTAGCATTGTTTTGATGTACAACATACGGTTTTTCAGCAGATTGCATTTGTTGAGCAAATGTTGTCATTCTGGATGTATTAGCTGAAGGAATACAAACAAATTCGTAGGAACTGTTCGTTGGTGAAGTTCCATGATCCAAATATGCAAGATGGTAGTTGTTTCCGACATTACTATCTATAGTAGCTTGTGATGGCGTAGTTTGATTTTGATAAGGTGTAATTTGGTTAGAATTTCTGATTTTCAAAATTCCGGAATTGGGTAAAACATAATAACCGGTGTTGTAATTATCAATAATCCAGTTAGCCGAAGCATCAGTAAACGAATCCTCACTTTGGTTCGTTTTTACCTCTCCATTTACCAAAACATCAATCGTATTGTTATTCAGTCTTTGAAACAAAGTCGTTACGGTAGGATTAGCAGTATCATTATTCTTAATACTGTTACCTAAACAAATAATGAAATCATCAATAGCAAAATAAGTTTTAGTAAATTCAAAAGTGCCATTATGGGTACTTGGTCCATAAGTACCTCCAAATCCTGTGCTACTTTTTTCTTTAAATTTCATTGCAAACAATCCGGATTGTCCTGTAGTATGAGACAAAACACTTTTATTCAATTGATTTAATGCTAAAGAACCCGCAAAACCATAGGTATTGGTTTCATCAATTCGTTCTTTTTCTGCATGCAACTTGTCCCAAGGCAATACTATAGTTGTTGCTCCAGGATTGTAATTCCAGTCCCATCCTATATCGCTATATCCATTTCCTGTTGTGGCATTCCCAGGATATATAATTTCCAATGCTCCGTAACTTTGATATCTTCCAAATCTATTTTGATTGATATAAATCTCAGAACCCCACAATATATCTGATTGTCCTTTCATCGAAGCTACCCAATTGTTTTTTCTATATATACCTAAATTGGCGTAGTTAAATTGGATGTAAGCTTCTTCAAATGGAGCAACGGTACTATTATTGAAATTGTTATTAACTCCATATTTTCTATTGTAAATTCCCGCTAATGCAGGATCAGCACTCTCTAATCCTAAAATTTTTCCACCAAATATAGCAGTATTAGCTAGAGTACTTGACGCTAAAGAAGTAGTTTTAGTTTGCGGATTTCTTCCCGCTAGTGCAAATGGCTTTACACCTGCATCATTAGAATACATAGTTTGTGCATAAACTGCATCTCTAAATCTCATATATGAAGGCTGGTCAATTTGAAAACCAGTTCCTTCCATAGATTTTATAGCTCTTGAAACAGTTGCATAAGCATACATATAACCATCATAACTGTTATTATGGTGATTTCCTAAACCGTCTTTTTTCAAGCCATCTTTTTGACCATAAGTATAGATTAAGAAACGGTCAATATATCTCTTAACCGTTTTTAAAAAACGTATTTTTTCGTCATTGGTTTTAAACCAATCTGAGTAAGCTAACAAAATATCAATATTGAGGTACATTGTATCAGTATTGATTGCCCCATTACTTTGAGTGGTATTAAAGTCGTAATTGGGTTCAAAAAGATATTTGAATGACTCTGTTTCAGTTTGAAGTGTATTCCCAAATAAATCTTTCACACTATCAGGAAGGTAACTATTTAAAAAGATAGCGCCCTGTGAAAGCGTAGGATAGTTATAAAAAGTCAAAGCTGAATTTATCTTATTACAATTTTGAACAGTTGCATACCAAACCGTTTTCATTGCCATATCACTTACACTAGTATCATTTGGGTTAAATTTCAAATAACGGGCAAACATTTTCAAAAAACTAATTTGAGCATCGTCAGTTATTGGGTTTCCAGTTATTTTATTCCCTGTAACCATAATATTCAAAGCGTTATACTGGCTAATAGCAGTAGTCATTTGACTTGCTGAAGGAGGAGTTGTTCCTAAAAGTTGATTTGACAAACTAGCACGGATTGCAACCAAATCATTTATTTCTGAAGGAGTGGCAGTTGTAAGCGGTAAATCAAAACTAAATGTTGGGGAACATAGCACTGGCGGTTCCATAGTAACAAATTTACCGTTTACTTTCACATAATCTAATGCAGCTATACGAACGGGATTTAGGTCATCTGCACGAACAAATCGTACGGCTATTTGATCACCAACACTAGAAGCAGTAAATATATAAGAAAGTAAAGCGGATGCAGGAGCTGAATTTGCTGAAACTGTAATCGCTGTTGATTCTGCCAAAACAATATTATCAGTTACATTATAAACCTGCATTTTGAATGTTGCAAATGATGAACTATTTGAATAATACTTTGTTTCTATACTAATTTGCCCACCGCTAATAGGATTTCCTGTTAACAAATACTGAACACCTTGTAAAGCTGGCGTATTTGCAGTTCCTTTAATTTGTATTGCCCCATCATTAAGACCATCACCATTATCGGCATCATTTGTAACAAAAACTACTCCACTACTATTTTCAATTTTAGTCCAATTGTAAACATCTGTATCAAAAGGAACTAGTGGCGCCTGCATACTAATGAATTGTCCGCTTACTTTTAAATAATCAATTCCTGCTTGACGCACGGGATTCAGGTCATCTGCTCGAACAAATCTAACGATGATTTGGTCCCCTACACTTGAAGCAGTAAACGTATAAGCAAATGTAGCGGTTCCAACAACTCCAGCCGCAGTCGTGAAAATAGCTGATTCTCCCAAAACAAGATTATCGGTTGCATTATAAACCTGAATTTTGAATTTTAAAAACGAAGAACCTATTTGAAAATATTTTACTTCAAGATTAATTTGTTCAGCTGTTTGCGGATTTCCGCCCAGTGAATATTGTAATCCTTGTAATGCTGGCGTAGTAGCACTTGATTTAAGAAGCATCGCACCATCATTAAGTCCATCTCCATTATCGGCATCGGTATAATTTAAAGTTACCGGACTGCTATCTTCAATTTTGGACCAATTAAAATTATTAGTGTCGATTGTAATCTGGGCATTGATTCCATGGGATATTAAAACCAAATAAATCAATAGCAAAGTAATTTTAGTTTTCATTTTATAAGGGTTTTTGATTAGTTAAAATAGTCAAGTAAATGTGTTCTTTAAATCATGTAATTAATTTAAAAACAATAAGACAAATTCATCCACTTAGTTGCTTTAATTGGACTTTGAAAAAAAATAAATAAACGGCAGTATAATTTTAGTTTCATTGCTTTAAAGCATATTTAGGGTTATTAGTATGTACCCAAAATTATTTTATTCGATAGTGAACGATTCGCAATATTGTCCAAACTTCCATGAAAATCGTCCACAAATAGATGTTTTTAAAGAATAAAACTACAGAACATTAAAATAAAAGCTAGTTTGAGAACTTCTCTTTAAATTTATTCTTTGATAAAAGAATCAACAGATTAAGAAACAAATCCTCCCTGTAAAGTGCTCATTGTAAACATGACTGACAAAAAATAAAAACTTAAAACTGAAACCAAAAAAAACCTCAAAAGTTGACACTTTTGAGGTTAAAAAATAAACCAAAAGATTATTGTTTTTAAAACAAATCTAATCCATTCAACCAAAAAAATGCTTAGATAGCTGTATAAAACGTCTCACTATTACAGCAATTTGTTTATTAGATTATAGTGGAAATTAATTAATACTCCCATTTCACAAAAGCTTCCATAGCAGCATAACTGGAAAGTCCTAGCTTATCATATAACGCTGCTGTTTCTTTATTTCGGTCTTCGGCTCTTTGCCAAAATTCCCTGGCATCTGATCCTTGGAATACCACACCGTCTTTTTGAGATTGATGTTTGAAAATCCCGTGTCTTTTGGCTAAAACCTGATCAGGACTCATAGGCACTGCCATTTCAATTTCATCAATTCCCCATTCCTGCCAGGCTCCTCTGTACAACCACAACCAACAATCTTTCATAAAATCCTTAGGTTTTAGATTTTTTACTGCTTCAAAAATAGCATCCAAACATACTTTGTGTGTTCCGTGTGGATCGGCTAAATCACCGGCAGCATAAATCTGATGTGGTTGAATTTTCTCAATCAAATCCATCGTAATTTGAATATCATCCTGACCAATAGGGTTCTTTTTAATTGCACCTGTTTCATAAAATGGTAACTCCATAAAATGGATTTGATCATCAGATAAACCAACATAGTGACTGGTTGCACGGGCTTCCCCTTTTCGAATCAAACCTTTTATATAACGAACTTCGGGAATGTCAATCTCACTGCTCTTTTTATTTTTAAGAAAGGCAATGGATTTTTTAAAAATGGTTTCAGCTTCAGGGCTTTTAATTCCAAATTTTTCATTGTAATCGCAAACAAAATTGGCAAAACGAAGTGCCTCATCATCAGCAACGGCAATATTTCCGGAAGTTTGGTAAGCTACGTGTACTTCATGTCCCTGTTCTTGCAATCTCATAAAAGTCCCTCCCATACTGATGATATCATCGTCAGGATGCGGACTAAAAAGTAATACTCTTTTTCTTGAAGGTTCGGCTCTTTCAGGTCGGTTTTCGTCATTTGCATTCGGTTTTCCTCCAGGCCATCCTGTGATAGTATTTTGCAGTTTATTGAAGATTTTAATATTAATATCGTAAGCCGGTCCCGAATCGGCCAATAAATCACTCATTCCGTTTTCAATATAATCCGCGTCTGTCAACATCAAAATAGGTTTCTCTAATTTTAATGCCAATCCTAAAACTGCTTTTCGAATTAATTTGTCAGTCCAAACAATTTTTTCAACTAACCAAGGTGTGTTGATTCTTGTTAGTTTTGAAGAAGCTTCTTTATCTAAAACAAAAACAGCATTGTTGTGTTCCTGTAAAAAAGAAGCCGGTATTTGATTAGTCACTTCACCTTCAACCGATTTTTGAATGATGTTTGATTTTCCTTCACCCCAAGCCATTAAGATTACTTGTTTGGCTTCCATTATCTTTTTCACTCCCAGTGTAATTGCAGTCCTTGGTGTATTACTTAGTCCTGAAAAATCATTACTGGCTGCTACTCTTGTAATATGATCTAAGGCTACTAATCTGGTTTTTGAATTCTGTAAAGAACCTGATTCGTTGAATCCGATATGACCATTACCTCCAATTCCAAGAATTTGCAAATCAATTCCACCCAAAGCTTCAATTTTAGCTTCGTAATTGGCACAATAATCGGCTATTTCTTCTTTTGACAAAGTTCCATCGGGAATATGTACGTTTTCAGGTAGAATATCGACATGATTAAACAGTAATTCTTTCATGAATCGCACGTAGCTGTTTATCGAATCGGGTTCCATTGGATAATATTCATCCAGGTTGAATGAAACCACATTTTTAAAACTCAAACCTTCCTCTTTGTGCAGACGCACTAATTCGGAATATAATCCTTTAGGTGAAGAACCAGTTGCTAAACCTAAAACACATAACTCATTATTTTCTTGTTTCGATTTGATAAGTGTCGCTATTTGTTGGGCAACAGCCTTAGAAGCTTCTGTTGAATTTTCAAAAACGACTGTATCAATATTTTCAAATCGTTTCTCAAATCCTGTAGATTTGTCTATATTACTTTTTAACATTTTAGTTTATTTTTAAAATTTATATTGTAGTAATTCGTCTATTTTCTTGACCAGCTGGTATATTTATGTCCTTTGTGGGCAAAAAAGAAAATCATTAAATAAGCGGGTAAAAGCATTAAATAAGCTATTTGATTTCCCGTTTTTGCTGTTGCTAAAGCCGCTGTAGCTTCATTAGACACATTGATACTTTCTGCTAAAAGCCCATATAATAAAGGAAAAATTGCGCCACCTATAATGGCCATAATAAGTATTGCTCCACCAATTTTTGTGTATCCTCCTAAGTTTTGAAGAGCCAGTGGCCATATTGCAGGCCAACAAAGCGCATTAACCAAACCAAATAAAGCGACTAAAATAATTACTAAAGGTAAAGCGGGAATTAAAGGTAATTGGATCATAATACTCGGAGACAGCAATACAATTGAAAACACTAAAATCACGCCCAAAATACCGGAAATTTTTAATGCATTAACCTGAGATAAGTATTTTGGTATTAATGTGATTCCAACAATGTAACCAACCAACATTGCTGTCATGGTAAACGAGGTCAACTTAAGATAAAAATCCCCGTTTTCGCCATAAACTCCGAGTTGTTTTCCAAAAGTTCCAATAGTATCTCCCGCTATAACCTCAGCAGCAACATATAACATTAAAGTTACTGCTCCCAAAACAAGTTGTGGATATCTAGATGCGTTTTTAATTTGTTTGTAAACACTCAAATCGGCTACATGCCCATCCTCATCTAAATCTATTTCAGGAAGAGGAGACAATTTTGCTAAAATGGCCAAAGCAACAATTACAATTCCCATATAAACATAAGGGGTTTGCAATTGAAGTGTCAGTAAATCTAAGGTTTGTGATTTAGCAACCTCATCAAGCATAGCTATTTTTTCCTTAGTATAGTCTTTCATATTTGACAAAACCAAGGCTGTCAATACTAGTGGTGCAACAAAACCTGCTAATTTATTAGCGATACCTAACACACTAATTCTTGCAGCAGCACTTTCTCTAGGCCCGATAACAACAACATAAGGATTTGCAGCCGTTTGCAAAATAGCCAATCCCGAACCCATAATAAATAAAGCCACTAAAAACAAAAGAAAGGTTCTCATTTCAGCCGCTGGATAAAACATAAATGCCCCAATAGCGATTACAATAAGTCCAAGCGAAATACCATTTTTATAACCTACTTTTTCTATTATCCAAGAAGACGGAATAGCCATTACAAAATAGGCAATGTAAAAAGCAAAAGCTACAAAATAAGCTTGTGAACCACTTAAATCACAGGCTATTTCAAAAAATGGAATTAAAGGCCCATTCAACCAAGTAACAAACCCTAAAATAAAAAACAATAGGGTTAAAATAGCCATCGGAACAAAGACGTTACTTCGGCTCGTTTGTAATACACTTTCAGCTTGCACCATGATTTTATCTTGATTAATTAATATTTTTATTGCATTTATTCGTTGAAATATCTTTAGCACTTTTTCTTCTTATTTGGATAAAGGAGCTTAGTAGCCTAAAAATTTTCTTTACTATTTTAACAACTCCTGATGATAAAAACGAATCGTTTCTTCTAAAGCACTTTCGATAGAATGTCCCGGTTTAAATCCTAAATCATTGAATTTTGATGGATCTGCTTTTGAATGCTTAATATCCCCCGAACGTTCTTCTAAGAATCGTATTTGAGATTTAGAATTAGTGATTTCAATTATTTTTTCTGCTAATTCTAAAATAGAAGTGCTGTAACCCAAAGCAACATTATAGGTTTCATTCCCAATTTGAGAAGCCAAAATATTTGCTTTTACCACGTCTTTTACATAAATAAAATCCCTAGTTTGAGAACCATCACCATAAATGGTTATCGGCTGGTTTTGAAGTGCTTTATTAATAAAAATAGGCACCGCTGCCGCATAAGCTGATTGAGGATTTTGTCTTGGTCCAAAGACATTAAAATATCGCAATGAAGCTGTTGGAACATTCCATTGATCCTGATACATCTTCAAATAGAATTCGCCATCTAATTTTGTGATTGCATAAGGAGTCATTGGTTCGGGAATCATGGTTTCTACTTTAGGCAAAACCGGGTTATTACCATAATTAGCAGCCGAAGAAGAAAGCACTACTTTACAACCATTGTTTTTTCTTGCAGCTTCCAGAATATTAATTGTTCCGATGGTGTTGATATCAATACATTCATCCAAACGCAATAAGGATTCGGGAACACTAACTAAAGCAGCTAAGTGAAAAATACCGCTCGCATCTTGTACCAGTTCTTCCACAAGATTTTTATCTCTGATATCTCCATTAACAAATTGAACATTTAGTCCTTCGAGATTTTTTTCGAATCCGGTTCTTAAGCTATCTAAAACAATGACCTGATGCCCTTCAGCAGATAAGTGTTCTGCAATATGACTCCCAATAAATCCGGCACCTCCTGTGATTACATATTTTTTCATTTTGCTTTCTTTAAATATTTTAAATTAAAACTGGATTATTCCAATCCAATACAGGGAAATGTTTTTTCAAATAGGCTTTCACTTCTACAATATCTTCCTTTGCAGTTAAATCAGGAACGTGTTCTGAAAAAGGGATTCCCAATGCAGTATTAGGGAAATCCTGTAATAAATTCAAAAGCACTGTTGGCAATTCCTTTTCGTCTCTTTCAGGGTGAACAGGACAATTTTTCAGATATGGATATAAAGTATCTCCTTTGAACTTAAAGGCATTCATACTTACTCTGATTTTCCCGCTAGCATCCTTAAAAGATTCCACAATGGCGGCCTCTGGTTTTTCGATAATATCAAGAAGAAAGTTATCTTCATTTAATTTTGCAACTGCAAAACGTGAGATACGCTCTGAAGGAAACTCCATTGCATCACGGTCGTAACTAATAAAAGCATTAGGACTATTCGTTTCACGAAGTGCATACAATGCTTCTGATGAATATAAATTATCACTGTTACACACCGAATAAAATTGAGTGTTTAATTCCGGATATTGTTCTACTGCCTGAAATAACGCATCGGCAGTTCCAAATGGTTTCACTCTTCCTTCTGGAATATATTGGACAGCAAAAGAAATATTTAGACCATAAAAATCATTATCCTTGTCTTTATCACCATAAAAAGCCTTAAATAAATCTCCCTGCTCTCCTATGATGATATAGATGTTTTTATATCCAGCCCTTTTAGCATTTAACAAAAGATAATCCATTAATGGTCTTCCATTAGGCCCTACACCTATTAAGCCTTTACTTCTTTCGTTAGCTTGTGCAATTTCCTCTTTGGTCAAATTTTCTACTATCGCTTCTTTTTTCATTCTCGAAGAAGCTCCTCCTGCTAAAATTATTAAATTGTCATGCATATTTTTTTATTTAAAATTTTAAAATGTATTTACTATTCTAGCTCCCGGATCCACATTTACGGCATAAGCTGCAACAGCTCCTGCAGCCAACATTGCTTCTACCACCTGAGATTCTTTTCCTGGTTCGGCCATAGCAACGATGCTACCTCCTCCTCCTGAACCCACTATTTTAGCTCCATAAGCACCCGCTTTTAGTGCTGCGTCAATCATGGCATCAATTCTTGGAACAGTTATTTTTAATAAATCTCTCAAAACCGCATGATGTCCGTTCATTAATTCGCCTATCTTTTTTAAATCAAGAGAAGTTTTTTGAAATTCAATCAGAGCCATTTTAGTATAATGATGATTTTTAACTGCTGCCTTAAAATAAGGAATCAATCGATCTGGCAAAAAGTCGCAATACTTCTTTAAATCTTCGATTTCAGTCGTATTCAAATCGAAATCTTTAAAATTTTCTTTTAAAATTTCGATTGCCAATAATGCATTTCCTTTCAATTCCCCTATTAAACCAATGGTCTCTTTTGGTACTCCTGATACTCCTGTAACAAGACCATCTAGCTGTTTCCCAATCACTGTAAAAGAAAAAGGACTCACGGTATTTATATACACCACGTTACCCACACCAATACTATAATGATCCATCATCCCTCCAGGTTCACCGTGTTCCACCACTTCTGACAAGTATCCCATTTTAGAAATAAATTCAGGTGTCACTTCTTCATTTACACCAAAAGCTGTTACTAAAAAATTAATCCATGCCAACAACAAAGCCGATGAACTTGAGGTACCGGAATTTATCGGAATATCTCCTGTCACAGTAATATCATATCCTACATTAGGAATACAACCATATCTTCTAAGAACCCTCAGTGCAGAAGCAAAATAATCACGTGGTTCTAATTCCGAAAAAATTTCATTAATATCAATGATTCTTATCTGGTCAATATCCACCATACTCAGCTTAAATACTCCTGTACAATTTTGTACAGCAGTAAGCTTTATACTTCTACTAATAGCACAGGCAATAACAGGTAATCCCAGATAATCCTGATGATCTCCAAACAGACATGTTCTTCCAGGTGCTAATGATATAATTTTTTTCATTTTATCTTTATTTAAAACACTACTAAACAACTACTTAAACAACAAACCAACTACTAAAACCAACATCAAAATTATATTTCACATTGCGAAACTATAGATTTAATTTTATTAAAACAAGGAAAAAACCAAAAAATGTGCTCGAACACACTAAAATAATGTTCTCGAGCACACAAATAAAAGAAAAAACAAAAAAAAAAGTGTAATATTGGAATCTGAATTAGACCCTATTTCATAATGAAAACACTCATTGCTGGATTCCGTTAATCAGGAAAAGTTCAAACTTTTATATATTTGTACAAAATGAATAAAAAACTTACGATAAAAGACATTGCTCAACTAGCAGGTGTTTCAAAAGGAACTGTTGACAGAGTATTACATAAAAGAGGAAAAGTTTCACAAAAAGCACTAGACAGTATAAATGCTGTGCTGGAGCAAGCAGACTATGAACCCAATCTAATTGCCCGAAATCTTAAAAACAATAAAATCTACACTGTTTGTGTAGTGCTCCCGGATCCAGCTAGTGATTCTTTTTGGCTACCTTGTATAAAAGGAATAGAAGAAGCTAAAAAAGAATTTAAAGCCTTTAACTTATCAATCAGTACTTATTATTTTGATCCCGAAAACACGGAATCATTTATAGCTGTAAATAAAACGGTTTTGGATTTAGCTCCTGATGCGGTTTTATTAGCTCCGATATTTTATAAAGAGGCTCAAAATGCTGTAGAGAAATACAACAAACACAATATATTAGTTAACACCTTTAACAACCAGGTAGAATCAGGCGAAGTTAAAAATTTCGTGGGTCAGGATTTACAACAAAGCGGAAGAATTGCTGCTAAATTAATGGAAGTCATTGCTCAAAAGGGACAAATTGCCATTATCCATATTGATGAAAAATTCAAGAATGCCATTCACATGCAGGAAAAAGAAAAAGGATTTAGAAATTATTTTGCACAAAAGGAAAATGCAGATTATAACATAATTACTTTAAATCTAAAAAGAACAAATTACGAAATAAAATTTACAGACTTTCTCAAAGAAAACCCTAGCCTTACAGGTTTATTTATTACAACATCAAAAGCATATCAAATAGCCGAAATCATTCAAGAAACAAGCCAAAATAAAATTTCAATTATTGGATATGATTTATTAGACAAAAATATAAATTATCTAAACCAAGGCACCATTGATTTCTTGATTAATCAAAATCCAAAACAACAAGTTTATCTGGGGATAAGTTTTTTAGTAGATTATTTCGTTTTTGGAAAAGAAATTAACAATACAACTCTTTTACCTATTGATATTGTTAACTCAGAAAACGCAAGTTATTACATGGAATAATTTTTAAGACATTAAATGTAACACTCCAAAAGAAGATGAAATATGAAAATTAGGAGTCTCTGTATTAGGATTTACCCAGGAAATCCAAGTTGGCTCAAAATTAATTCCATTTTCCGAATTGTATTTTGCTCTAAAAATTCCAGTTTCAATTTTATTCTCTTTTATTAAATTCAATTTCTTAAGCGAATCCAGACTTATCGCTCCTTCTACAGTAAAGCTTTTCTCATTTTTTGAGGATTGAACAGTAATATCTTTTTTTGGCCAATTCCAGTTAAAATCAAATTTTTTATCTGGATAGGCAATAAAATCCATTATTCTTGCCGAAGTATCAATTTCCAAACAATAATAGGGATTTAACGAATCATCTGGTCTAAAAAAAAGTTCAACTCTGTCAGAATTCCCAATACTATCCACACTATTGTCTTTTGTATCAATATGGATATTTGTATCAAATACAGTAAAACAAAAAAAGAAATGTATTCCGTCCCATAAGGCTCTAAATTCTATTCGTGAAGGCTCTTTTGTGTCCCAAGGTGAAAGAAACTGAGTCAACACCTCCGATCTTCCCCAAGCTTCACTCTCCCCTTTTCCTGTGATTTTTAATTTAGCACTAGCACTCTCAATCAAATTGACTTTATAAATATTATTCTCTTTTTTCATGTTATCAGTTTTAAAAATTTAAAAACAAATACTATATCATATTATTAATTACAACTTCTTATTTTGATAATTAAATAGTTCAAATAAGCTTTTATTATTTGAAATACAAATATAGTGTGCTCGAGAACATTTTCAACACGTTTTCTTGTAATATTAATTTCATATCGTTAATTTTGTCCAATAACAAGACTACTTCCGCTACAAAAAACAACAAATAAAAAACTGATTTTAAGATAGTTAAACTAAAAAATAGATAAAAAAAACAATTTATTTATTTCTGTTTTTAGTTCCAAAATTATTTCAAAATCTTTCAAAAAAGAAAATCAAATATTTCCTTATTGACGAATATCTTTTTGTGTAAATAAAACTATTTAACCAACACCAATTTTGCTTCAAAAAATCTAAAAACAATTAATTTTTAATAAAATCAGTAATTATGACTCTAATAAAATCCATCTCAGGAATAAGAGGAACCATTGGCGGAACAGTCGGAAATGCTTTTACTCCAAATGATATAGTAACTTTTACAGCAGCTTTTGCCTATTGGTTAAAATCTAAAGATGCTACGAGAAAAAAAATAGTAATTGGTCGAGATGCCCGCCTTTCGGGTGAAATAGTATCTAAGATTGTGAGTGGTACACTACAATCAATGGGATTAGATGTTGTCGATTTAGGCTTATCAACAACGCCAACAGTAGAAATGGCGGTAGTTGCCGAAAAAGCTTTAGGAGGCATCATTTTAACGGCAAGTCATAATCCTAAAGAATGGAATGCCTTAAAACTACTGAATGAAAAAGGAGAATTTATTTCGGCCAAAGATATAACGGTTATTTTAGAAAGCATCGAGTCCGAAAATTATCAATATGCCGATGTAAATAATTTAGGCAGTTACACAGTAAATAATGATTATTTTAACTATCATATTGAAGCAATCAAAGTCTTGCCTTTAATCAACACCGAAGCAATCAGTAAAAGAAAATTCAAGGTAGTCATCGATGCGGTAAATTCTACCGGCGGAATTGCAGTTCCTTTATTGTTGAACAGCCTGGGAGTAGATCAGGTTGAATTATTGCATTGTGAACCTACAGGCCAATTTGCACATAACCCAGAACCACTTACAGAAAACTTAACCGAATTAATCGCAAGGATGAAAGAGGGGAACTTTGATATTGGTATTGCTGTAGATCCAGATGTTGACAGATTGGTTGTTATTTGCGAAAATGGTGAACCATTTAATGAAGAATATACCTTAGTTGCAATTTCTGATTATATATTATCACATCAAAAAGGAAATACAGTTTCTAACTTATCCTCAACCCGAGCTCTAAAAGATATTACAGAAGCAAGAGGAGGAAAATATTATACGGCCGCTGTGGGAGAAGTAAATGTGGTCGAAAAAATGAAAGAAGTAAATGCTATAATTGGCGGAGAAGGAAACGGCGGAGTAATATATCCTGAACTGCATTACGGAAGAGATGCCTTAGTTGGCATTGGATTTTTATTAAGCTATATGGCTGAATCTAATCTTTCATTATCTGCATTAAAAGGAAGATTGCCATTATATGCCATGTACAAACACAAAATCGATCTTCCTGCCAACTTATCAATGGACAAAATTTTGGAAAAAATAAAAGAAAAATTCTCAAATTATCCTATCATCACTATCGATGGAATCAAAATCGAAATAGGCAACAGTTGGGTTCACCTAAGAAAATCAAATACTGAAGCTATTTTACGAATTTATTCAGAAGCCAATACCTATGAAAAAGCTAAGGCAATTGCGTTAGAGATTAGTGATTTGGTAGTTTAAATCTTTAAAACCCAAAAAATCCGTTGAATGTATTTAGGTTATTTTCATGATTACATTCAGCGGATTAAAATATTTTTTTATACACCGGTGACTACAAAAATCTACTTTCTATATCAAACCAGCATTCAAAATCTAACTAATAATAAGAAAACTAATCCTATTACAAATTAGTCCTGTTCTATAAAATACAATGGTTGCGAATCATTTGCAATTGCAATTAAGGCATTATAAATATACTGAGAAACCAAAGCACCTCCTTCAAAATTAATCCGTTCAATATCATCTTCGGGAGTATGATACTGCGGATGTCCTCCCGTATGAAAACCTACTGCTGAAATCCCAGCCTTGTAAAACGAAACATGATCCGAGCCTCCTACTTCACCGGCATGAATCACCGGGTTTAAATCGCTGTTTTTTGCTATTTTTTTCATCAATGCAACACCTCCCGGAAAAGTTCCTGCTCCGCCCATGTAGAGTTGTTTTTCAGCATTCAATCTTCCTACCATATCCATATTGAGCATTACTTTGACCGCTTTTTTAAGTATTGGTAAATGATTTACAAAATATTTTGACCCTAATAAACCTTCTTCTTCTCCACTGAAAGAGACAAAAATGATGCTCCTTTTCAGTTTTTCTTTAGACTTTGCAACTTTTTCCAAAATACACAACAAAGCTGCAACTCCCGAAGCATTATCATCGGCTCCGTTGTGAATGGCAACAGTATCCTTTTTTTTACTGCCTGAACCAACTCCTCCCCAACCCCAATGATCGTAATGAGCGCCGATAACAATATATTCCTTTTTTAATTTTTCATCTGAACCTTCAATAAAACCTACCACATTTTGAGTCGTTACTGTATCCGATTTCATCTTATTGATTCCTTCTTTTACAAACAACTGAAAAGGCTGATAATAATTGGCTCCAAATTTTGCTAAACCATATTTCCTGAAATATTTTTTAATATATACGGCTGCATGATTATTCTCTTTTGTTCCCGGAAACCGACCTTCCATTTTATCGGATGAAAGGTATTTGTCATGCTTGTAAAATGTTTTTGCCAAACGGTTATTTTGGGCAGCAACACTAAGCGTAAAGCATACTGAAAGTACTAAAAAAAACGTAAAACCTGATTTTTTAAAAAACAACATCTTTGAATCTTTTAAATGAAAACGAAAATTAGCTGAGTTCGAAAATTTTATCCATCAGCAACCATTTTTCACCGGGTTGAGCTCCCGGAAGTGCTTTTTGAAATTTCCACATCAATGCTTCCCATTCCTGAACTTTTGGATTTGCAGCATCCAATTTTCCTTTTTCTTCAAAAGAAAAAGCAGCATCAGCTTCAATAATCATAAACAATCGATTTGCGACAATATAAATTTCCAGATTTCTGATTCCTGATTCCTTTATGCTTTCAATAATTTCAGGCCATACATTTTTATGAAAGGCTTTGTATTCCTCAATTAAATTGGGATCGTCTATTAAATCTAATGCGAGACAATATTTTTTCATCATTTATTCTTATTTATAAAACTATCGTTTCTCTATCATTTGGTTAATTCAAATACCACATGTTTAATATACTTTCTATTATAAGTGTATAAAACATGAATCTTTCCGTCACTGCTTTGGATTATTGCAGGATAACTGAATTCGCCTTCAGGCTGGTATTCCAAATCAAATAACTTTTTCCAATGGATTCCGTCTTTTGAATGCTCTACATCCAACACATTGCGTCCATAAAACCAGTCTTTTCCTTGTGGCAAAGGATTGTTAACCAATAAAAAAGATTTTTTATTCAATGTAAGGGCATCAATACCTGAATTGGAATTCACAACAGCAATGCTATCGGTATTTTTCCAGCTATTACCATAATCTTCTGACCAGCTCGTTATGAGTTTATTGTGTTTACTTCTAAACAACATTTGCACCTTTTTATCCGAATGCACTAAAAAAGTGGGTTGGATAATTTCAAAATGCTGCTTGTTTTCAATGGCTATTTTTGTCCATTTTTCTGTGGTCTCATTATAAGTTTCCACATGGCTCCGCCATTCATTATTTTCAATACTTTCAGTACTACTTCCGCATAAAATAACACCCGAAGTTATCTCGATTGGTTTGTTTTTTATAGGACCTAAAATACCTTTGGGCAAATATTTGGGACTACTCCATGTTGTTCCGTTATCTTTCGAAATTAGCATCGCTCCAAACCATTCTCTTGGATTTTTTCCAATTTTATAAAACAAATACAGCTTTTCACTTTTACTCTTAAATAAAACAGGATTCCAGCAAGGCAAGGTATCTCCCTGTTGAATAAGAGGTGAAACCAGATTTTGCGGTGCAGACCAGCTTTTATCTTTGTATTTAGAAAAATAAATACCTACATCTTTAGCTCCTTCGTATTTTCCGCCAAACCAGGCTGCCATGATTTCATTTGGCTTTACTTCTGCTAATGTAACAGCATGACTATTGTTTGTAATAGGCTGATCGGTTATAAAAGTACTGCTGATAGTATTTACTTTTGGTGACTGCTTTAACGAAGAACAGCCAACGCAAACCAAAAACAATAAAAAAGAGGAATATTTCAATTTTAAAATCATTAAATTTTTAATTTATTTTTTTCTTAATCCTAATTGATGTCCTGCTACAGCATAATACAAAATCACAAGATAGCATGGCAGCAAAATCCAATAACCTTTAGTCGAAGCGGTTGCAGTTGCTAAAGCTTCATTCATTCCTTGTGCCAAATATTCCGCTTTATTTCCATCAACTAATTTTCCGTACAAAGGCGGAATAATTGCACCACCTGAAATTGCCATAATCAATAAGGCCGAAGCAGTTTTAGTAAATTTGCCCAAACCTTTTAATGTTAATGGCCAAACCGCAGGCCAAACCAAAGCATTTGCAATACCCAAAGCGGCAACAAACAACACGGAAACAAGTCCTGAAGAAAATACAATACAAAAAGAAAGCAGAATTCCTAAAACAGCACTCGCTTTTAAGGCAAATGCCTGACTAATGTATCTTGGAATTAAAAATGCTCCCAAACCATAAGTAGCCACCATAGCCATTAGGGTAAATGTGGTAAAAAATTTGGCATCAGCAGCCGGAAAACCCAATGCAATTCCGTAGGCAATAATGGTATCACCGGCAATAACCTCAACCCCTACATACATAAAAAGGGTGAGCACTCCCAACCATAAATGCGGAAACTGAAAAATACTCGTTTTAGTAGTTTCTCCTTCTTTAGATTCGCTTTCTGTTTGAGCTTCAACATCCGGCAAAGGTGCTTTTCTAATTAAAATTCCCAAAACAAACAGAGCTATTGCCATAATAATATAAGGCATCACCACACTATCGGCCATGGTATTTAATAATTTGGCTTTTTCTATGGCGCTTACTGTATTTAATTTTTCGTTGATTTCGTCAATTCCGGATAACAAAATAGCTCCAAAAATAAGAGAACCCAAAGCTCCTGCCACCTTATTAGCAATTCCCATAATAGCAATACGTTTAGCAGCACTATCAATTGGTCCTAAAATGGTTATATAAGGATTAGAAGCTGTTTGTAACAAAGTCATTCCGGCACCTTGAATAAAAATACCCGTCAAAAACATCCAATAGGTTCTTGCCTCGGCAGCGGGTATAAATACCAAAGCACCAATTCCCATTATAAATAAACCTAAGGACATTCCTTTTTTATATCCAACTTTGGATAAAATAAAAGATGCCGGTAATGCCATCACTACAAAAGAAATATAAGATGCCGAAGCCACTAAAAGCGACTGAGCCGACGTTAATTCGTTGATGGTTTTCATAAATGGAATCAAAGCGCCATTAATCCAGGTTACAAAACCAAAAATAAAGAATAGCCCCGCTATAATTATAACTGGAATTAATGCTGTATTTTTTGTTTGAGAAGACGATATACTATTACTATTCATATTTAATTTTTTAAAATTTGATTCTTCATGAACGAATCAAATCAACTATATTTTTAATTTTATCATAATCGGAATGAACTATACTATTTTCATTAAAAAAAGTACTACTGTTCATTGGAATTTTTCCTTCATCTTTTAGATGTTCAATTTTGGAAGCCGAACAATGAATTTCCTGAAATCCCTTATTTTTAAACAAGAGTGCATTCTCTTTATTGATCCCTCCTCCCGGAAGAATTAGTAACTTGTTTTGGGTCTTTTTTGCTAAATTTTGTAACAATTGTATGCCTTCCTCGGCTTTAAGCTCCTTTCCAGAAGTCAAAATTCGGTTTGCACCGATAATTACAAGCTGTTCAACTGCTTCTAAAGAATTTTCTATCCAGTCAAAAGCTCTGTGAAAGGTAAATGATAAAGGTTTAGACAATTCAATTAATTCTTGCGTTCTGATAACATCAACTGTATTATCGGCTTTCAAAACGCCTGAAACAATTCCATGACAACCCAATTCTTTACAAAGCTTAATATCTGTTTTTATAATTTCAAACTCTTCTTCTGAATACGTAAAATTTCCACTACGCGGCCGTATCAAAACATGAACAGGAATTGAAAGATTTTCTATCACTTTTTTTATCAAACCATAAGAAGGTGTAATTCCTCCAACTGCTAGTTCTGAACACAATTCGATTCGATGCGCTCCTGCATTTTGCGCATTTATTGCTGATTGATAAGAGGAAGCACAAATTTCAAGAAGCATAAAATAACTTTTAAAAGAGTTCTAATGAATTGCGAAAATTTTATTTCGCACACTTAGAAAAAATAAAAGGAGAATTTCTTCTCCTTTTATTCTTATTATTAAATGAAAGAGACTAAAAAATTATCTCAAAAAAGGATTAATTAACGTCCCACCAAAGTTTAGTGCTTCCTTTATCAGCACCTCCTAACAATTGAACTGCTGCATTAACCGCATCACCATTAGTACTATATTCATTAGGTAAATAAGTAATACGTTTCATGATTCCTTTTCCAATTGTAGCATCCTCAGTAGTTAATAAAGGATATAAAATATTTGCATCTGTTCTACGTAAATCAGACCAAGCTTCCCATGACTCTGGGAAAAGACCTAAATATTTTTGAATTGCAATTTGTTTCTTTTGATTTGCTACAGTTCCTGACCATGCTACTGGTACATTCACAGGTGGTGTAGAATCAGTATACAAACTTCCAAATGTAGGTACAGCACCAGTAGTAGTTCCTGCAATATAGGCAGTTATTTGGCTTTCATCTGTTACACCCCATTGTTGTAGAGACAAACGAATACCATCTTCATATAATGCTTTCGCTGTTCCTCCCATACTCCAACCTTTCAAAACACCTTCAGCACGATTGAAATCGGTCTCAGAAGCCATCATTACTTCGATGTCTTTTGTAACATTATCTGAAAATGTAGTTACCTGATTCGTTCCACTAAAGTTTTTACCTTGATATGGAATTGTTGATCCAATACCATTTGGTAAACCTACATATTGTCCTTTGTACGTAGAAGTATTATCTAATACAGGACTAAACCATTTTGCCATACGAGGATCGTTATAACCTTTAAGAATACTTTCCATATCTGCAGTCATATAAAAACCCCAGTATTTCATAATATCCACAAAGTTATTATAAGTATCTTTTGTTACTTTATAATAAGCATTATCAGTATTTGAAACCATTACTCCGGCAGTAACAGCTGCTTCTGCTTGCGTTTTTGCTTTTGCAGCATCAATATCAGAAATTCTTAAAGCTAAACGCAATCTTAATGAATTTCCAAACTTTCTCCATTGTTCAATGTTACCGCTATACAAAGCATCATAGTCTTTAAATACACCAACTGTAGTTGCTGAACTAGCGCTCAAAGTAGCATTAGCAGCCTCTAAAAGTTTGAAGAAATCAGTATACATTGCTTCTTGAGAATCATAAGCTACAGATTTACCTCCAATACCTGCCTGAGAATAAGGAATTGGTCCCCACTCATCAGTAAATCTGTGAAACATATACACTTTCCAGATATCTAAAACTGCTAAGGCTTCTGCGTTTCCAGCTGCTGCTTTATAAGTATTTAAAAGAGATGGAACGGCAATTGTATAAAATCGCAACCAACCTCTACTTCTCCATCCATCATTAACACCATTTGCATCAGTAGCACCACCAGGATAAGCCATATAATGTGAAAACACCATTGAATGTAGGGCTGTAGCTAATCCATAAGTTCCATAATCATCTCCAGGTAAACTCCATGAAGCATTACCAATTCCTTTATATAAAGCATTTGCAAATGATGGTCCTGCCATAGTTGCATCTAACTGATCAGAAGTAAGTGTATTCGGATTTGTATTTACTTCATTAAAATCACCTGTACACCCTGTTAACTGAAACAAGAAAGCTACTGCTAAAAATTTAACTATATTGTTTTTCATAATTTATTTATTAAAAGTTGAATTTTACATTAAATCCAAAGTCTCTTGTACTTGGAATGTTATAAGATTCTATTCCTTGAAGGTTACCAACACTTACTCCTTGTTCTGGATCAAAATATTTCGCTTTATTAACAAAGAAGAATAAATTTCTACCTACTAAAGAGAAATCAACTGCTGTAAATGGTGATCTTTTCAAGAATTTACTTGGAAGTGAATATCCTAAAACAACTTCTCTTAATCTAATATTCGTAGCGTCAAAAACAAAATCCTCTGCTGATTTTGGATCCCTACTAGCTACTTGTGACCAATAATTTTCTGCAGTAATAGAAGTTGTATTTGGAGAATAAGTGCCATTACCATTATCATTAACACCATTAACTACAAAACCATCTCTACCAGCTAAAGTGATATCACTAACACCTGCTCCAGCCATTCTTGCCTGAGAGTAAGAAATCGTTTTTCCTCCCATACGGAAATCTACCAAGAAACTAAGTCTAAAATCTTTATAAGTAAATGTATTTTGTAAACCTGCTGTCCAGTCTGGATTAAAACTTCCAGCCAACACATCAAATCCAGAAGTAAATTCAGGTAATCCACTTGTAGCATTAACAATAATTTCTCCAGCATCATTACGTTTAAATCCTTTAATATACAAATCTCCGTAACCTCCACCTTTTTTAACAATTGTTTGTGCTAACCTTTCGTAACCTGTAGAAAGATTTAATTCATCTTGTCCTTCAGAAAGACTTAAAACTTTTGTTCTGTAAGTTGCAAAGTTTGCTGTTGCATCCCAAGTAAATTTTTCATCATCGAAAATTTTAGCATTCAAGACCATTTCAAAACCTTTATTTTGAATTTTTCCACCGTTAATAACTTGTTTAGAATATCCTGATGACTCTGGTAAGTTAATTGTAAAAATCTGATCTTTAGTATCTGTTTGGAACCAAGTAAAATCTAAACCAATTCTATTCTTAAATAATCTTGTATTTAAACCAAATTCTGTTGAACTTGAAATTTCCGGTTTAAGATTTGGGTTGTTTTTTAAAGTTGAAGATTGTACAACACCTCCGTTAAAACCATAAAAATACAATTGATTAGCTAAAAGGTAAGGATCTGTAGCATTACCTACCTGAGCAAAAGAACCTCTCACTTTTAAGAAAGACAACACATCAGAATTAATATCTAACATATCCGTAACAATACCTGATAAACCAACAGAAGGATAAAAGAAAGATCTGTTATCTGCTGGCAATGTTGAATCCCAGTCGTTACGTGCTGTAACATCTAAATACAAATAGTCTTTATATCCTAATTGTGCTGAACCATACAAAGAATTCACTTTTTTATGACTATATTCAGGAGTCACAGTAGTGCTTTGTAAATTAGTCAATGTAAAATAATTTCTCTTAGTTAAAGTTCCGCCACTGCTTAAACCTGTACTTTTTTGATTTCTGGCATTTCCTCCAAAATTGGCATTTAATTTAAAATCACCTAATTCTTTTTTGTAAGACAAAAGGAAATCTGTATTCATTTCTAAAACATCTCCAATCGACTCTGAATAACTTCCATAATCCTGATTTAAGATAGCAACAGCTGCATAACGTGAACTTTTAGATTTATTAGTAGACTGGTCTAAACCGGATCTAACCATTAAACTTAATTCTTTTGTAAAATCATAAGTCAAAGATCCAAAAGCGATAATTCTGCTTCTTTCATCAGTTCTTAAATTTCTTTTAGCTAACCAAAAAGGGTTTGCTCCCAAAGTACTTAAAGTATTAGCGTCTGGATAATTATATCTGATTTGCCCGGCATCATCAATATATTCAAAATCTTTGTATTGACTGTAAGGTAAACTTCTAGGCATTGTGTAAACGGCTTCTCCAATTCCTCCTTCACCAACACCAATAGCATTTTCAATCTTTTGATTAATGTAATTGGTTTTAACATCCAATTTTAATTTGTCTGTTAAACTACTAGTCAAACGTAAATTCACATTATGTCTCTCAAGTTCATTACCAACAACAATTCCCTCAGCTGTAGTATTTGTGTATGAAAAATATCCTTGCGTTTTTTCATTACCCATAGAGGCAGTTAAATTTTTAGACCAGTTATAACCACCTTTAAAAAAGTCTGAAGAGTTATTAGGCTGTGGTGTAAATGCATAAGTAGAAGAACCATCATAATTAGGATTATGACTTAATTGCCATGCTGCAACGGATTGACCTTCCATTTTTGGTCCCCAACTAGTTTTGGATAAAGGATTATAAACTCCTCCCGCTCCTTGACCATAAACATTTTGTTGATTCAACAAATTATAAGCATTTGATGCCATGAAATTTGAAGAAACTGAAATTTTTGCTTTTCCTTCTTTAGATCCACTTTTAGTTGTTATTACGATTACCCCGTTACTAGCTCGTGAACCGTATAAAGCTGCTGCCGAAGGACCTTTCAATACAGTGATACTTTCAATATCTTCAGGGTTGATATTAGAAATCCCATCAAAACTTGTAGTTCCTCCAATATCTGTAGCTGGAGAAGTCACACTATTATCCATAGGAACTCCATCAATAACATATAAAGGTTGGTTATTCCCGGTTAGAGAACGATTCCCTCTTAATGTAATTCTGGAAGAACTTCCTACTCCACTTCCTGTAGTCGAAAAGTTAAGTCCCGCTACTTTTCCTGAAAGTGAATTAGCTACGTTAAGTGATCTGGCTTCCGAAAGTTCTTTGGTAGAAACTGTCTGTGCCGAATAAGTCAACGATTTTTTCTCCCTTTTAATACCTAAGGCTGTTACAACAACCTCCCCTAGTTGTTCAGCATCTTCTGCTAATGATACATTTATAATAGTCTGGTTCCCTACAACAACTTCTTTTGGTGCTGATCCTATATAGGAAAAGACTAAAATTGCCGATTGATTTGGAACACTAATACTATACTTACCATCCATATCAGATGATATACCGTTTGTTGTCCCCTTAACAACGATGTTTGCTCCTGGCAGTGGAAAACCGCTCTTAGCATCTGTAACTGTTCCCTTAACTGTGATTTGAGCCTGTGCGTGTTGGAATCCGAACAAGCAAAATACAAACAGTAGTTTTAATACATTTTGAATCATAATTTGGTGTTTAGTTATTAATTTCTTTTTATCCGAATTAACCCGAGGGTTAATACTTTGTTAAATTTATCACTATAAATCCTTACTGGAATATAATTTCGACCAATGACATATTTGCAAAGGTGTTTGTCTATTTTCTTGTTTTTTTTACACAAAAAGCAGCTTTGATAAACAATTAACAACTAATTAAACTTTGACTTGATGATTTCTCAACAAAACCAAACTTATAGTAAATAAAAAACATTAACCTTTTTTTAAAGATTAATGTTTTTAGTGTTTTTATAAAAAATGAGTTTTAAAACTTCTTTAAAACAATGCCATTTACTCCAAAACCTTAAACTTTGTTTTGATTAAATTTACTGAATTTCCTCCTACCATAACTTCAAAATCGCCCGGTTCTACCACTTTTTTCATTTCTCGGTTCCAAATGGATAATTCATCAGCTGTCAAAGTAAATTCTACCTTTTTTGTTTCGCCTTTTTCGATGAATAACCTTTTAAAACCTTTCAATGTTTTTTCGGGAGTTGTTACTGAACTATACACATCATTAATGTACAATTGTACCACTTCGTCACCATCATAATTTCCCGTATTTTTAACATCAATACTTATTTTCAAACTTCCGTCAGCTTTTATTTCGGAAGTACTTAAAGCTAAATTCGAATATTCGAAAGTGGTATAACTCAAGCCATAACCAAAAGTGTATAAAGGATGTTCGCTTTCGCTAACATATCTGTGAATCGCAGATGGTTTTTGGTTGTAATAAATAGGCAATTGTCCCACTGATTTTGGAACAGTAATTGGCAATCTTCCCGCTGGATTGTAATTTCCAAACAAAACATCAGCTACTGCTTTTCCTCCCGCTTCTCCCGGAAACCAGCCTTCTACTAGAGCTGGAATATTTTCAGCAATCCAGTTGGTAGAAAGTGGGCGACCGTTTAACAACACACAAACTACAGGAGTTCCTGTTTTTTGAATGGCTTCAATCAATTCCTGCTGCATTCCGTGCAAGTCTAATGAAGCCACATCTCTGTTTTCTTCTACCAGTTCGTTTGATTCTCCTAAAACCACAATCGCAACATCGGCTTTTTTAGCAATATCAATTGCTGGTTGGAAGTTTATCTTATCTAAGTTCCAACGCAAATGTGCTCTTGCTCCCCAGCCACCTTCCCACATTTCAATGCGGACTTTGTATTTTTTTCCTGCTTCAATATTTTTTGGAGTAGTGACAATACTTGTTGCTCCTTTTGTCCAGTTGTCAATTACCAATTGATCGTCAATCCACATTCTGATTCCGTCATCAGAACTTAAGCCTAACCAACCGTCAAATGATTTTTCTGATTGAATGTAACCTGTCCAACGAATAGAAAAATCATCATCATTCACCCCTACACCCGGATTCCAAGGCCAGTCAAATTCTAATTGACTGTCTATTCTTGTCAATGCCGGAGTTCCTTCTACGTTTCGGTTATTAAAATATTCTCCTTTTAATCCGTTTTGAGATCCATCCGGTGTGAATAAATATTTAGACGGAATAATTTGTCCTTTTACAATCAAAGGAACACCTTCTTCATAAAGTACATTGCTGTTTTTAGCCACCACTTGTTTAATTCCCTCTAAAACAGTTGTGGCTACTTTATTTTTTACCGAATAACCACCCAATCTGGAAGCATCGGCATTAGGACCAATAACCGCAATAGTTGAAATATCTTTCTTTAAAGGTAAAATGTTGTTTTCATTTTTCAATAAAACAATCGATTTATGTCCGGCCTCTAAAGCAACATCCTGATTTTCTTTAGTATGAAAACGCTCTTTAATCAGGTTTTTATCAGTATAAGGATTTTCGAATAAACCTAATAAAAACTTCAATCGTAAAACACCACCAGCCGCACGATCAATTTGCTCCATACTCAATTTCTTTTCGTTTACCAATTCAATAATGCTCGTTTGCCAAAATTCATTAGTAAAATCATAAAACTGCATATCCACACCGGCTGCAATGGCTTCTCTGATACTTTCTTTTGGAGAATTAGTCACATAATGTGTCGTTTGAAGGTATTTAATAGCTCCTAAATCAGATACTACAATTCCTTTGAAACCCCATTCTTTTCGCAAAACATCCGTCAATAACCACTTATTAGCAGCGCAAGGAATTCCGTCTAATTCAGAATAAGCACACATGGTACCTAATGCTCCTCCCTTAGTAAACGCTTTTTCAAAAGAAGGCAAATGATCTTCACGAGCCGAACGCTCTCCAACCAAAATTGGAGAAGAATTTCCTCCCGCCTGCGGAATACCGTGAACGGCAAAGTGTTTAGGTTCAGCAATAATCGAACGATTCGAAGTCAAATCATCGCCTTGCATTCCTTTGATCATCGCCAGACCAATTTCGCTGTTCAAATACGCATCTTCGCCAAAAGTCTCCGCAACTCTTCCCCAACGTGGTTCACGCCCCAAATCTAAATTTGGTCCAAGACCAAAATGAACTCCGTGCGCTCTGGCTTCTGTCGCAATTACCTGACCTACTTTGCCCATAACATTGGTATCCCAAGTTGCTCCAAGTCCTATATTCATAGGGAAAGCTGTACTTCCGTCATCTAAATAACCATGCAACATCTCGCACATAATCAATGCTGGAATTCCCCAACGATTACCTTTAATTACATTGGTTTGAAGATCGTTAATCATTTTCGCCGAACGCGGATAAATATCATGAATGGCTCCAATGCCTAATTTTCCAATTTTAGCACTGGCTTTCGATTTAGAAAAATCTTCTTTTTCTTTAAAAAATTCGCCTTTGTACATATCCATTTGGCGTACTTTTTCCTCTAAACTCATTCTGCTTAGCAAGTCATTTACCCGCTCCTCAACTCCTAATTTAGCATCCTGATACGGATATTTTTTCTGAGCAAATCCTTGGTTTATTAAACCAAAAAATACCACCAAAGCAATTGTTATTTTTTTCATTTTATTTTTTTTTATTATCTGCTTTTCATTTTTTAAGCCGAAAACAGCTTTGATAATTTGGCTAAAGCCAATATTTCTACCGCAAATTCGCAAATTATGATTACAAAATAGTTTGCTTTTTTAAACCATTAAGAAATTAAGTTTAATTAAGTCTTCATAAAACTTAATTTCTTAATGGTTTGATTTTTACAGACCAATTTTATAGTAGTAATTATATCTTTTAAAATTTGCGAATTTGCGGTAAATCTTCTTAATTCTGAATCACTTTCAGCCTTGTTCCATTCACAAAATCATCGTGAGATATAAAATAACTTTTATATTCTTTTCCGTTCAATTGTATTGTCTTAATTTTTTCATCAGGATTGCCTTCTTTCTCAATTACAATTCTGTCACTTTTATAATATTGAGGATCTAATTTAATCGTTACTTTATCAAACATTGGTGTTGTAATCGTATAAATTGGTTCTCCCGGCACGATTGGATAAATTCCCATCATCGAATACACTAACCAGGCCGACATAGTTCCTGTATCGTCATTTCCTGGCAATCCTTTTGGTTTATTTTGGAAATATTCACGAACCAATCTTTTTACACTTTCCTGAGCTTTGTATTCTTCACCTTTTACGTAATTGAACAAGTACGGATTGGCAATGTCCGGCTCGTTTGCCATATCAAACTGTTTGCTGTCAAATATCTTTTGCAATTGCGCCGAAAAGGCTTTATCACCGCCCATCATTTTTTTCAGTCCGTTCATATCGTGTAAAACCATAAAATTATACTGCCAGGCATTTCCTTCGATAAAACCAACATTTTCTTCAAAATTAGCTCCCGAATTTGGATCGAAAGGTTCGTACCAGTTTCCATTTGCAATTCTTGGACGAAGTAAGTTTAGTTTTTTATCAAATAATTTTCGGTAGGATAAGGAACGATTTTTAAAACGCTCGGCATCTGATTTTTTCCCTAAAACATCCGCTAAAAGTGAAATAGCATAATCCGAAGCATTGTATTCCTGCGTAGTTGAAACAGGACCTTTTTCGCTGGTAGTTAGATATCCTTTTTCGATATAATCTTTTAGTCCGTTTCGCAACGGATTATTCTCCATTTGATCGGCTCCTTTCGACATGGCTTTATAGGCTTTCTGAACATCAAAATCACGGATTCCTTTCAAATACGTATCAGCAATTACAATACTTGCAGGATCGCCCACCATGGTAAAAGTTTCTGTAGAATTCAATTCCCATTTGGGTAACCAGCCGTTTTCATCATACATTTCGAGCATACTTTTCACCATATCTGATTGTTGTTTGGGATACACCAAAGACATCAACTGGTGTACATTGCGATAGGTGTCCCAAAGTGAAAAAACCGTGTAACGGGTACCTTCGGTTTTACCAATTTTACCTCTTTTTATCTCCGGAAACTCACCATTGACATCATTCAAAGTATTAGGATGAATCAAAGTGTGGTACAATGCGGTGTAGAAAATCGTTTTATCGTCTTTAGAACCACCTTCTACTGAAATTTTAGACAATTCCTCATTCCATTCGTTGTAGGTTTCTTTATAAACGGCATCAAAAGATTTATTTCCAGTCTCTTTTTCTAAGTTTTCACGTGCATTTTCGATGCTTACATACGAAATTCCGATTTTTACTTCAACGGTTTCTTCTTTGTCGAATTTATAGGTAAAATAACTTCCAATACTATCACCTACAACGGTTTTGATGGTATTTTCCATCACCCTTGCTTTTCCATTGTAGCCCATCCATTGTCCTTCAACACCATTGTATTTGGCTGGTTTCTTCCACACACCAAATTTGGCTGCAGGTTTCGAAAATTTCGCTACAAAATAAACCGGATACGCATCTTCCGGACTGTTATAACAAAAAGAACCTACGCTGCGCATTCCTTCAATTTCAGTATTCGAAACCACTTTAATCATGGCTCCTTCTTCATTGGTTAAACCAACCCCCAGATTTAATAAAACATTCGATTGTCCTTTCGGGAAAGTGAATCGGCTGACTCCCACTCGTTTTGAAGCTGTAAATTCGCCTTTTACTTTATATTTATTAATGTTTATGCTGTAATATCCGGCTTTTGCAACTTCATTAGAATACGTCGATCCGTATTTTAAGTGATTGGTTTCAACAGTTCCTGTTGTTGGCATTAGTAAAATAACACCTAAATCGGGACAACCTACGCCACTTAAATTAACCTGACTGAATCCGGTTAGAAAGGTATTTTCATTCACATAAGGATTTGATAACCATTGGCTGTCTTTTTCCAAAGGTCGGTTTTGAGGACCTGAAACATTAAACGGACTGATACTGGCCATTCCTCTAGGAGCAATTGGTCCGGGAAAAGCAGCCCCAAAATTAGAGGTTCCAATAAACGGATTGACAAAATCGGCTGGCTGCTGCGCCAAAATACTTATGCTAAAAAACAGCCCGCAAAAAAAACAGGCTGTTTGTATTGTTATCCTTTTATATAAAACCATAATTGAATATTCTATCTGTTAATCGCTTCAATTTTTAAAGTCCAGGCTTCTTTTGCAGGCAAATTATTTCTCAAACTTTCCGGAATTGTAACTGTAAATCCGTTGTCTGATTTAATCCATTTTAAAGATGTTTTAGAACCTAACATGGTGATTTTTGTTCCTTTTTTTGGACTGATTGATTTCACTGTAACTTCAGCCGGAATTTTATCTTCTCCATCTTTTGCTAAATAAAAAGCGAAAACATTCCCGTCTTTATTTTGTGTAAAACAAATATTTTCTTCTTTGTAAGGTTCGATCGGTTTGGTGTTGTAAATTGCTGTGCTGTTTACTTTCATCCAATCACCATAAGCTTGTAACAAATCATAAGCGCCTTGTTGCCATTCTCCTTCCGGACTTGGAGCAACGTTTAATAACAAATTCCCTCCTTTAGCCACAATATCAATTAACATGTGAATACCTTGCCTGCCAGTCATGTATTGTGCATCCGGGGTGTAAGACCATCCACCACCTGAAGGAATACAAGATTCCCAAGGATAAGGCAGGGTTTTAGCAGGAACACGTCCTTCCGGAGTTAAGTAGTTTTGGTTTTTACCATGAACGGCTCTGTCCACCACAATTAAACCTGGTTGTTTTGCACGTGCTTTGGCAACTAATTCGTCCATTTTAGGATCCTGATCAACCACTCTGTGTTTGATGAAACCGTTTTTAGATTCGTTTTCTGTAAATTTCTCGTCGTAGTTTTCTTTGATGTTTACCTGATCTCTTTTACGAACCCAACCTCCGTCTAACCATAAAATATCTACTTTACCATAATTAGTCAGGATTTCCATGATTTGGTTATGCGTAAAATCAACGTATTTTTGCCATTTTTCAGGGTATAAAGCTGGGTCATAATTTACGTTTCTGTCGAATGGAGGAAAATAAGGATCCCAGTAATTCTCGTTATGCCAATCCGGTTTTGAGAAATACGCTCCGGTTGAGATTTTTTCAGTTCTAAAAGCATTGAAAACTTCTTTCAAAACGTCTGCCTTAGGGTTGGTATGAAAAGGAACGTCCTTACTCGTGATTTTATAATCCGAATATTGAGTGTCATACATGTTAAAACCATCATGGTGTTTTGTGGTGAAAACCATGTATTTCATTCCCGCATATTTTGCCGCTTTGGCCCATTTTGCAGGGTCAAATTTTACCGGATTAAAAGTCTTTCTCAAACCTTCATAATCTGCAATGTACTGATTGTAACTAGCAGGATTACTTCCTTTTTTACGCTCACACCATCCGTAATCTTCAGGGCAAATAGACCATGATTCTACGATTCCCCATTGGCTGTAAGTTCCCCAGTGCATTAGTAAACCAAACTTTTTACCTTGCCATTCGTCTAAGTTTTTCAATACCAATGGGTCGGTTTCCGGCACATATCTTTCGTCTTCATAAATGGCTTGAGAAAAGAGTTGTACTGAAAATAATAATGCTATTACTGCTATGCTTTTTTTCATTCTTTCGTATTTTAATTCTTAAATCTTATATTAGTTTGTTTCAATATTTACTTTATCAAGTATTGGTTGGTCAGTAAATGTTAATTGTGTTTGAGTATTTTCATTAAGTTGCTCCAATACAACAATGCTGTTTACACCTTTATTCAGCCAACAACCCGGTACATAAAGGGTTTGTTGCGGCCCTACTTTCCAATAGCGTCCTAAATTATGTCCGTTTACAAATACAATTCCCTTGCCCCAGGCTGACATATCCAAAAAAGTATCAGCAGGTTTATCAATATTTACAATGGATTCATATAAAACAGGTCGACCTGATTTTATCGTTTCATTTTTAACAGGCGGAACTTCATTCATTGGCATTTTATACATTTCCCATCCACCACTAATTTCGTATTCATTTATCATTACCGGAGCAATAATTCCTTTGGTATTGTGTACTATTTCTGCTCCGTAATTGATACGTCCCATATTTTCAACCAAAATTTCTAAAATACCATTAAAAGGAATAGTAACATTTAATTCATATTTATTGAAAACTCTGTTCAGTTTACCCACCTTTGATCCATTAACATAAACAGTAGCAAAGTCTCTTAATCCCTGTATTTTCAAAGTACCAGAAATAGGCTGTGTGAATCTTTTTCGATACAAAACATAGCCATGTCCCTGACCCAGTTTCTCAAAAGTCAACGGTTGATCATTTACAACTGCTTTTTCTTTTTTTATCCAGCTTAAAACATCCATACTGGATTTAATAAGCTGATTAGGGAATTTTGTAACAGCTATTTTCTCAGGTATAGCTGGCAATTTTGTTTTAGAGTACTTTTGCATGACTTCACGAATAGCCATAAACTTTGGTGTTGCCCAACCTGCTTCGCTAATAGGTGCATCGTAATCATAACTTGTAATATCTGGCTGAATATCACTTTCTTCATTATAATTAGCTCCGGAAGTAAATCCAAAATTAGTCCCTCCATGAGCCATATAATAATTAAAAGACACTCCTGCATCAAGATATTTTTTTGTTTGGTTTGCTATTTCCTCAGCACCAATTTTTACAAATGGTTCTGCCCAATGATCCAACCAGCCCGGATAAAACTCAGCTACCATATAAGGTCCTTGACCTTTATGAAATTTATCAACCTGCTTCTTTAAATTTTCAATATTGGACTCGCCATTTGCAGTGGGTAATACCCCTTCAACTGAACCACCTTCAAACAACCAGGTTCCATCCGAAGTAAAAAAAGGCTCTTGGAAACCAGTAGATTTCAGCATATTGTAAATCGCTGTTTTGTATGCTGAATGATCGTTAAGATTGATGTCCGTTCTCTGAGAAACATAGGACCCAAATTCATTTTCAACCTGAACCATAATAATTGGGCCTCCCTGATTAGAAAAAAGTCCTTTTACCTCTGCAGATAAATGTTCCAAATAGCTTTTACAAGCTTCTAAAAATGCTTTATTGTTAGTACGAATTACTAAATCAGAATTGTTTTGTAACCACCAAGGATAACCTCCAAATTCCCATTCTCCACAGGCATAAGGTCCCGGTCTCAGAATGACATACAATCCTTCACTTTTAGCCGTGCGTATAAATTCAGCCAAATTTTTATTTCCGGTTTTAAAATCCCATACGCCCGGAGCGACTTCATGATAATTCCAAAACACATAAGTTGCCACCGTATTCATACCCATAGCTTTGAGCATTTGCAGTCTATGTCTCCAATATTCTTTTGGAATACGTTCGTAGTGCATTTCTCCTGAATGTATTTTAATAACTTTCCCGTCTTGGTTGAATTCACCATTAGCAATAGAAAATCCTTTTGTTTGCGCCTGATTAAAAATTGGCATCAAACAAATTAATACTATTCCGAGTTTAAATAATATCTTGTTCATTTTTTTATTCCAGATTATAATTAATCAATTAAAATTTCATCAAAAAACATAAAAGAACTTTCTCCTTTTGGGCTTTTCTTTAAATTAGTCGCGATTACTTTTACAAATCTCGCATTGGTATTTTCGAAACTAATTTTAAAATCTTTCAATTCTGAATTGGAATTAATAGCAAACGGACGTATTATTTTTCCAACTTCTTTATACGTTTTTCCATCGGTAGAAATAAAAGCTTTTATTTCTGTTGGAAAATAAATCCCCGAACCTTGATTTTCTAAAGCACCTAAAGTTACCTGATGAATCGATTGACTTTTATCTAAATCAATAACTACTTCCATATCATCCACCAACCAGGCCTGCCATTGTCCGTCATGAAAATTTTTGCTTCCCCGAATAATATTAACTAAGCCCAACGGACCATCTGCTTTGTAATTTTGATGATACGGAGTTTTAAAAATCAATTGATTCCCTACTGCTTTATGGAATTGAATACTATCGGTAAAAACTTTACCTACTGGTTTATCTTCTTTAAACAAAGAAGCTTTTAGAATAGTTGTTCCTGTAACAGCTATAGAATCGGTGTATTTTATGGCTTGATTGTCCAAATTTTTATTATCCAAAACATAGCGAATATCAGCATTTGGAAATTCATTTTTCAAAGCTACTTTTATCTGTTTTTTACCCAAATTTGCCTTTGAAGCTGCCGATACCAAATAAGCACTTTTAGAATAATTGATTCCCAAATAATCAAAACGTACTAATAAAGAAGGTAATCGAGTAGTAAAGTCATTCCAGTTTCGGGCTGCTTTTGGACTCCATAAAACCTCTGCCATTGCTCCTAATCTTGGAAAAATCATGTATTCCGATTCTTGTGTACTCTCAATATATTCAGCCCATAAATTAGCTTGGGCACCTAAAATATGTTTGGCTTGTTCCGGAGTCATTTGGTCCACTACAGGATCAAAGTGATACACTTTAGTCAATGGAATAAATCCTCCAAAAGCCAAAGGTTCTTCATTTTGCGGACCCTGATAAATATTAAAATAGCAATGCGATTCGGGTGTCATAATTACATCATGCCCTTGTTTAGATGCTTCAATTCCGCCTTCGGTTCCCCGCCAGCTCATTACAGTAGCATCAGGAGCTAATCCGCCTTCTAAGATTTCGTCCCAACCAATTACTCTTTTACCTTTCGAATTGATGTATTTCTCCATTCGTTTTACAAAGTAACTTTGCAATTCGTGTACATTTTTCAAACCTTCCTCCTGCATTCTTTTTTTACAATGCGGACAGGTTTCCCAATTGGTTTTAGTAGCCTCATCTCCTCCAATGTGGATGTATTTCGAAGGAAAAATAGCAACAACCTCATCGATTACATCTTGTAAAAAGGCAAACGTATTTTCTTTTCCGGCACAATAAATATCGGTAATAGGCCAAACCCCTCCAGATGGCACACCAATTCTTTGATTGAAACAGGCTAATTCCGGATAAGCCGCAATAGCACTGCTTACATGTGCCGGCATTTCAATTTCCGGAATGATTTGGATATTTTTAGTTGCCGCATATTTTACAATTTCTTTTAATTCTTCCTGAGTTAAAAATCCGCCGTAAGTTCCTTTCTCGTCTGGATTTACCGTTAAACGTGCGTTCCAAATCACATTTTCCTGATCGACTCTCCAGGCTCCTATTTCAGTTAATTTGGGATATTTTTTAATCTCCATTCGCCATCCCTGATCGTCAACCAAATGCAGGTGTAAAACATTCATTTTTAACATTGCCAAACGGTCAATGGTAGCTTTAATATACGATTTATCAAAAAAATGACGCGATAAATCCAGCATCAGTCCTCTCCATTGAAAACGAGGCTCATCAGTTATAGTAACATTTGGAATTGACCAGTTTACATTAGCAATTGTTTTTTTACTTTCAATAGCTGTTGGTAATAATTGTCGAACTGTTTCCAAAGCATAAATAAAACCGGCACTTTCCTTAGCTATTATTACAATACTTTTGGAAGAAACATCTAATTTGTATGCTTCTCTGTTTAAGTTTTTATCAACTTTAAATTCGATGTAATTATTTTTAGGCTTTTTATTCGTTATTTGAGGTTTCCATCCGGCAGCCATTCCAAATTTAGTAATCAAAGCTGTGGCGATATCTTTTTGCGCATCTCCTTTAACTATAAATTTAGTGTTTGAAGAAAATTGAAACTTTCCTTCTTTAACTACTGTATGGGCAGGTTTGGGTATAATAGCTATTTCTTCCTGAGCCACAACCGAAGTTGTAATCAAAAGTAAAAAAAAGACAATCGTAGTTTTAATTATTTTCATAAATCATTTATTTAAAGGCTTCTGTATATTTTAAATAGCTATTATTTCTGTTTTAATAAATCGAATTAAATTATTTATCCCAGTTCATTTTAAACTTGGCATCTTCCATGCGATTCCCTTTTTCGTCATCACAAATGGCATAGTTAAAACCAGAGCGCAAACTATACCCAGCGTGCTCACCATTTTTATTCAAAGCGATAAAACCAACCTGCAGATATTCCATGTCTTTATGGTTTTTATGTTTGTTATAAATACGTTCAGTGATTTCTTTACAAGCTTCATAAGGTGATTTTCCCTGACGCATTAATTCGACCACCATTGCGCTTCCAGCTGTTCTGATTACGGCTTCTCCTAATCCTGTTGCCGCAGCTGCACCAACTTCATTATCTAAAAAAAGTCCGGCTCCGATAATAGGCGAATCGCCTACACGACCGTGCATTTTCCAGGCGGCACCACTTGTGGTACATCCTCCGGAAAGATTTCCGTCTTCATCAATCATCAACATACTAATGGTATCATGATTTTCAATATTAATTACAGGTTTGTATTTAGATTCCTCCAACCATTTTTTCCAGTCTTTTTCTGATTCGGGAGTTAATAAATTTTCTTCCTTAAATCCTTCTGAAAGTGCAAATTGCAATGCGCCTTGACCAGATAACATAACGTGCGGCGTATTTTCGAGCACTCTTTTTGCAACCGAAAGCGGATGTTTAATTCCTTGTAAAAAAGATACCGAACCACAATTGCTGTTGTGATCCATAATACAAGCATCCAGCGTAACTTTTCCTTCACGATCCGGATAACCTCCATAACCTACGCTTCTTACTTTTGGATCAGCTTCGGGGATTTTCATTCCGGCTTCAATCGCATCCAGAGCTGATTTTCCGGCTTTTAATTCTTTCCAGGTCTCAGCATTAGCAGGCAAACCATGATTCCATGTTGAAATGACAACAGGTTTTTTAGTTTTTTTTACAGCCAAAGTTTCCTTTTGATTTTCTGTATTTTGAGCTACAGCTTCTAATCCAAAAACAGAGCTAACTGCCAGTGTACCTAAAGTTGTCTTTTTTATAAAATCTCTTCTGTTTGACATGACTATGATTTTTTTATTTTAAACTTTCTTTAGTTGCTGCAATCACTTTTAAATAAGCATCAGAAATAGCTGGTCCATCAAAAAAAGTAACTCCTGAAGCACCATTTTCTTTAGCCAAAAGAATCGTTTTTCTCAATTCATCTTCTGTTTCTACTCCCGGAACATAAATCCCTGTATTCAGTTTAGTGTTTTTCCCTTTCAAATCGGTTACACCTTGTTGGGTTGCAAAACCAATCCAATTCATTCTTTCATTATAAAAATTATGATAAATCATGGGATACACTTCATCGATATTCCATTTGTCCCAACGTTGGCGCACCATGTGGTCAGCCATTTCCGGATAAGGAAATACCGCTGCCGTTAATTTTTTTCCGTGTTTGTGTGCAATTTCATAAGCATGATTGACCACATTTTTAATTTGGTTCAAACGAAATTGCTTCCATTCCATATCAATTTCAGGATGTTCGATTTTTCTTGGGTCTCTACCAAATTCCTTTATAAATGCATTGACACTGGCATCTGAATAATCAAAATCATAATCTGGTAATTCAGTATTTTGAACCAAATTATATTTTGGCAACAAACCAATTGGTAAAAACACATCAGGGTAACGGATATAATCCAAGTGGACACTTTCTACTCCTTCTACTTTAGCCAGTCCTTCTAATAAATCATAAATATGCTGGCGAGCTTCCGGATGACTTGGTGACAACCACTGATAATAATCTACATACGGACGATCATCAAAACAGGATTTACCGCTGCGGCTCACCATATACCAATCCGGATGTTGTAAGGCAACTTGATCTCCTGGTCGGTTCATCGTCATAATCCAGGCATGAACTCGTAATCCTTCATTTTTAGCCAATGGAACTAATCTTTTTAACAACTCAGGACTTGTACCTGTATTAATTAAAACTTCGTCAATTCCGGCCTCATGGTATTTTTTAAATTCAACACTATAAGATTCGTCACTACGTTTAGCATCGGCCGAAATCCAAACTCCAAATTCAAAATCTTTTGCTTTATGTTTCACTTCTGAATTTTGGATTATTTTATTCGAACAAGCCGTGATGATTAATCCTAAAAATAATAGTTGAATATATTTCATAATTAATTTTTCTGTATGTTAGTCTTAAAACTATTTTTTCATGTTTTCAAAAAGCGTGTTCAGTAATTCCTGCTTATTATCCAGACTATATTCCCAAAACATGGCTCCACCTAAACCTTTAGTTTTAATAAAATTTGCTTTCAATTCAATCTCATTTGGTGTTTCATAAGATATAAAAATGCCCTCTTTTTCATTCCACAAATAAGAAGCTTTTGCCGACTCATCATAAAGCTGTTTGTATTTTCCGGTAGCTATTTCTTCTTTAATTTTCCAATAAGCAATAATCTCAGCACCCGTTTGCGCCGATTGATACAAACCGTTATTTTGTGGATTTACTTTAGACCATTTTCTTCCGTAAAAAGGAATCCCAACAACGATTTTATCGGCAGTTATTCCTGTCTTCAAATAGGCATCAACTGTTTTAGTTAAATTATCTCCACCGAATTTTTCAAATTTTGAAACATTTAAATTAGCATGATGACCGGTTTGATACATCCAACCGTTATAAAAATCATAGCCCATGATATTAATGTAATCCAGGTATTTTTGAGCCGCTTTTAAATCGGTGTGATCCAAATAATTTTGGTCAGCTCCCGAAGCAATACTTAATAAATAATGAACTTTATCTAAAGTGGTTTGTATTTCTAATTGCTTTCTTAATTCAGCAAGTAACAGCGTGAAATTTTCTTTATCGGATGGTCTGAACACATTATCCTCCGCCCTTTGTCCCGGAAATTCCCAATCAATATCAATTCCGTCAAAACCGTATTTTTTCATCAATTGCACTGCACTTTTTGCAAATTGTTCTCTCGAATTTTGATAAGCAGCAACATTAGAAAACTGATCAGACCAAACCCATCCACCGATTGAAAATAAAACTTTCAAAGAAGGATTCTGCTTTTTAAGTCCCATCAATGCTTTGATTTTAGCATCATCAGTAGCTAATTCAAATTGAACGTTGCCATTTACAATATTTGCAAAAGCATAATTAACATGAGTTAATTTAGTTGCATCAACCTTGGCTGGATCAAAATCCTCATAACCTGCCACGTACCCAATAATTTTAGTATCCTCTGCTTTGCTCTTCTTTTTAGTTTCTAAAGTAGAACAAGCAAAAAAACAACTGATAATCACTATGTAAAGACTTAATTTCATTCTTTTATTATGCTTTAATTTTCATTAACGATATCATTTTTCAATAAACTGACCATCTTCTTTGATGATAAAAGTTTTACTTGAAAAAGGACTTTTTACTGATATATTCCAACCAAAACTATGGTTCTCTAATTTAGGAGTTATAACATTTGTACCAACTTTAATCTCACTTTTTGTTAATTGATTAATTGTTACTGCCCATTTTTTATTTTTGGCTAAATATTGTTTTTGAGCTCTATACAACTGAAACAATTCCCATTTAATTTTCTCATCCTGAGGGATTATAAAACTTACTTTGTTTCCAATTTCTTGAGAAGTAAAATATACATAACCCCATTTTTCAGGTTCGTGCATGTTAATAACTCCCTGTGGTGACCAAACCCAATTGTATTCCGGTAAATATTTACCTGAAGCATCTTTTTTACGTTCGTACTTCCCGTTTACAATATCGTGTTGCCAATTGACTCTGGAAAAATTAACTCTCCAAAATTTATCTCTTGGAACATTATCTTCTCCAAAAGATTTTTGATATGAAGCCCATGGAATTGCAATTTCTAAAGTCCAACCTTCGTCAGTATCAGCAGGATTATTTAAGGTTCCCTGAATTTTTACCGCCGATTGTAATCCTGTATTATTCCAATCATTTAGAACGACATTTTTTTCACGATAAGGCTTGGTTAAAAACAAATCCCAAGCCGTATTTAAAGCATTGATTTCTAATTCGTAATAGTTAAAAGTATCACCATCAGGATCAATAAAAACTTCAAAATCATTGTTGTAAAAAATAATAGTATCGCGCTGTTTTAAAGTTGCCCAAACATGTGGTTCTTCCATTTTAGCTAAGATGTAATAATTGGTTTCGTCCCAAAGCATTTTTACCTGAGTATTGTACTTTGGTTTTTCAACTCCTTCGATATCAATAAAAGGTTCTGACCAATCTACTTTTGACCAGGAAGCATCCGAATCGTCGCCATCGATTGTAATTTTTTCTGTAGTTTTATAAGCCACATAGTTTTTTGGCACAATTCCTTTTTTGGATTGGGCAAAACCAATTACAGAAATTAATCCGAATACAAGTGCTAAGTATTTCATTTTTACAACCATACTTTTCTATAAACTGTTATCTTTTGTAAATTGGATTACTTCACTTAATTTCCCAAAAGCAATTGCTACTGCTGTATCTGCTGCACCGTAATATACGGCTAATTTATCTTCTTTTGTATCATGCAAAGCGGCACATGGAAAAACTACATTAGGAACATCTCCAACCATTTCATAAATTTCTGCTGGTCCTAATAAATACGGCTGTGTTCTGTATTTAACCTGATCTGGCGAATCAACATCTAAAAGTGCTGAACCCATGGCATAACGGAAACCATTACAAGTATTAATTACACCGTGGTAAATCATTAACCAACCTTCATCGGTAAGAATTGGAATAGGTCCTGCTCCTACTTTGGTACACTGCCAGGCACTTTGTTCAAAAGGACTTGGTTTCATAACCAAACGATGTTCTCCCCAATACTTCATATCCGGACTGTAACTAATCCAAATGTCTCCAAAAGGTGTATGTCCATTATCACTTGGACGACTCAACATCGCATATTTTCCATTTATTTTTTGTGGAAACAAAACACCATTTCTATTGAAAGGTAAAAAGGCATTTTCGCATTGAAAAAATTCTACGAAATCAAATGTGTATCCAATTCCAATTGTTGGTCCGTTATAGCCGTTACACCAGGTAATCCAATAGCGATCTTCAATAAAAACCACACGAGGATCATATTTATAAGCTGATTCGATCATTTCAGTATTTCCAGATTGCATTACAATGGGTTCATGATTGATCTCCCAATTGATACCATCTTTACTAAAACCAGCAAAAATATTCATTTGGACTGCTTTGTTATCGCATCTAAAAACACCAGCAAATCCGTCTTCAAAAGGAACAACTGCACTATTAAAAATACTATTTGATGATGGTATAGCGTATCTGTCAATAATTGGATTTTCAGAATATCTCCACATTACATCATTACTGTTTTCGGGTCTGTCTTGCCAAGGAATACTGCTCATTTTATTTGTTTTTTGTTTATTGTTTTTTTGTTATATTTTCTTAACCTGGTCATCCTGACGAAGGAAGGATCTTCACAAGTAACTCCTCCTAGAAATTCGCCAATCTTTGTCGAGTTTCTGGATGAGATTGCTTCGTTCCTCGCAATGACAAATTGCTGTTTAATCTTCAATTCTTCTCACCTTGTCTAACCAGGTAAATTTTAATATTGTAGTGGTGACTAAAAACACTGTTAAGGCTGCAATTGCTTTTGGATAATCTCGGATGATGAAAAATATTGGAAGCAAGATCATACTGGACTGCCACACAATTCCGATTACACAATTCAACATATCTTTCCAGAAATCATTATTTTTTTCGAAAGACTGATCTTCAATTTTTAATGTTTTGTAAACCGGATTCCACCAACCCCAAGGTCTTACATTAGTGTAGAAAGATTTTAGTACCTCTATATCTGTTGGTTTGCTTAAAAAAGTGCCTAAAAGACACCCCAAAATAGAGAAACCAAATATTATTGGAAATAGATAAATAGCTTGTACTTGTGCTAAATCATATAAAAATGATCCTTCGGATAAACTTCCTTTGGCCTGACCTAAAGCAAATTGTAAAGAAGCTACAATTAATCCGGCGAACATTCCCCAGAAATAACCCCAGCCGTTAAAACGCCACCAAATCCATTTTAGGAAATTAGCTGCTACATAACCGCCGTATAAGGCACTCGTAATCCAAAGTGTTAAGGAATTAATAGAATCAGCAAAGAATCCCATAAAAACTCCCAAACCAACTACAAGGAAAGATGAAATCTGACTTACTTTAATGTAATGCTCGTTTGTAGCAACTGGTTTGAAATATTTTTTATAAATATCATTTACAATATAAGCGGGTCCTGCATTTACGAAAGCTGAAAATCCGGACATAAAAGCTGCTAATAAACCAGCTAATAGAATTCCTTTTATTCCAACTGGAATATATAGATTCACCACTTTTGGCATTAACAATTCTAAATCGGCTCCGGTTAAAGCCGCATTAGCGTTTAATTCCGGTGCTAAATTTACCAATGCAATTACCACAATTCCAGTAATCAATAAATATCTTGGAATGAATAAAATCAGATTGGTAAAACCGCTCATGTAAGCCGCTTCTTTTACTGATTTAGTAGAAAGTACCCTTTGTAAATCATAACTCGGTGTTGGTCCTGCGATACTGGCAAAGAAACCTTTGAATAAGGTCATTCCAATAAAAGCACCAAACATTTTATAACCTTCAGAATCTATCAAATTATTGAAAGTTTGAAACTTATCACTCCACTGGGTTTCAAATTGCCATCCGAAGAAAACATTTTTCCACTCTTCGGTTATAACCGAGTTGATTTGAACATCCGTATAATTGATAAAAGCGTAACCCGCAATTAAAACTCCTGCTACAATCATAATTAAATATTGAACAACCTCTGTAGCTACAACAGAAAACATTCCGCCTTTTACAGTATAAATGGTAGTTAAAAGAATAATGATTAAAGCATAAGAACGCTCAGAGGTCAGTAAAATTAAATCGCCGGAATAAAGCGTTAAATCCCACGGAAGAATAATAGTTACAAACTTTCCGATTCCTTCAAAAAAGTAAGCGATGAAACCAATAGTCGAAATAATAGCAAAAATAGCCACGATAATATGCGATGCTTTTCCGGCTCTGTCACTTCCAAAACGGGTTAAAATCCACTCTGAACCGGTCATTACTTTTGATCTTCTGATCCAGACAGCCAGAAACATCATCACGAAAATCTGATTCCATATTGGCCAAAGCCACATAAACATGAAACTTTTTACTCCGTATAAAAATAATACCCCAATCATCCATGAAGTTCCCGAAACATCAAACATTCCTGATCCGTTACTCAAACCTAAGAAATACCATTTGATTGTTTTTCCACCAAGGAAATAATCATCAAGTCCTTTTGATGCTTTTCTGGAAATCCAGATTCCTATTCCTACCGAGAGGAAAATATAGGCTACGATTATTGATACGTCAATGATGTTCATTAATTTTAGTTTTTATTAGTTAGTTTTAGTGCTTAGTCCTTAGCTGTTAGTCCTTAGTTTTTTAATGCTTTCTGTTTACTTTTTTAATCCCCAACTTTTATTAGGTTCTGATCCCATTACAAAATGTAAAATTCCGCCTTGTATTATTTGTTGGTGTGAGATTGCTGTTTTATTAAATGGAACACCATTAAGTGTTGCTGACTGGATATAAAAGTTTTTATCAGAAACATTTTCTGCTTCAATTACAAATGATTTTCCTCCTTCAAGATTGATTTTTGCTTTTTCGAAAATTGGGCTTCCTATTTCATACTCGCCGGAAGCAGGATTCATCGGATATAATCCCATAGAACTGAAAACATACCAGGCTGACATTTGTCCGCAATCTTCATTTCCGCTTAAACCGTTGGGCGTTGTATTGTATTGCGTATCTAAAATATGACGTACCCAATATTGCGTTCTCCAAGGCTGACCGGCATGATTAAACATATAAGCAATATGATGACTCGGTTCGTTTCCGTGAGCATATTGACCAATTAATCCTGAAATATCTGCCGAAACATTATTTCCTGTAATTTCTGAACTTTCTGTAAACAGCTGTTCTAAACGTTTTGAGAACAACTCATTACTTCCGTGCAATGCAATAAATTCATCTACATTATGAGGTACAAACCAGCTGTGCTGCCAGGCATTTCCTTCGGTATAATCGGTATGTTCTCTATGATTGGAATGTTTAGGATCGAAAGGTTCATTCCAGGATTTTCCATCTGCTGCTTTTCCTCTCATAAATCCTGTTTTAGAATCAAATAAATGCTGATACGCTTTAGAACGATTTGTAAAAAACTGATAATCTTCATTTTTACCTAAGGCTTTTGCCATTTGCGCTACACACCAGTCATCATAAGCATATTCTAAAGTAATTGTTACTGATTCGTCTAATAAATTATAAGGAATGAAGCCGTATTTTTTGTAGAAATTCAATCCGCGTTCGTCCTGCATCATGGTCGTTTTCATAGCTTCGAATGCTTTTTCGGCATCAAAACCTTTTATTCCTTTTAAGTAAGCATCGACAATTACAGGTATCGAATGATAACCTGTCATAGTATTGGTTTCGTTAGCATATAATGTCCAAACAGGTAATATTTTTTTGGTATCGTAATACGCTAACATAGAGTTTACAATGTCTGAAGCTTTGTCCGGAGCCAGCAAAGTCAATAAAGGATTTTCGGCTCTAAAAGTATCCCAAAGTGATAAAGTAGAATAAGCCGTATAATCTTTTGCTGTAGCTATCTCATCATTTTCTTTTCTGAATTGTCCATTTTTATCGCTGTAAGTAACCGGTGCAACTTGTGCATGATACATAGCTGTATAAAAAATAGTTTTAAGAGAATCAATTGGTGTTTCGACTTCAATTTTGTTTAAAGCTGAATTCCAAATGCTAGCTGCATCCGATTTTGTGTTGTCGAAAGTCAATTTTTCAGCATCTAAATTATCTTTGGCATTAGCCACACTTACCGATGATAAAGCGACTTTTATCAATAATTCTTCTGAATTTTTCGCGTCAAAAAATAATTGGGCTGATGTATTTTCGCCTTCCGTTTTATTTGCTGTAACAATTTGCTTATTGGCTAATAAAACAGTTTCTGAAATTGGTTTTGAAAACTTAGCCACAAAAAATACTTTCTGATTTTTTGCCCAACCCGTGCTAAAACGATATCCGCTTATAGTGTATTGGTCTTCAATTGTAATTCCGGTTTTTAAGGCTTTATCCCAATTGATAGCAAAACCAAGATCAATAACTACGGATTGTTTGTCATTTTTTGCAAATGTATATTTATGAAAAGCGGTGCGTTGTGAAGCCGTTAATTCGACATTAATTTTAGGATCTTCAAGAAAAACCTGGTAATATCCCGGACTTGCTTTTTCGTTAGTATGGCTATAAGATGATTTATAAGGGAATTGATCTCTTGAAGTTGTTTTTGTAGTGAGATCTAATTTTTTATTGGTTGGCATAAAAAGAATATCAGCTAAATCGCCAATACCTGTTCCGCTTAAATGCAAATGACTAAAACCGGCAACAACAGCATCCGAATAATGATATCCGGAACACCAGTCCCAGCTGGAAATTCCGTTGTCAGGACTCAGCTGAATCATTCCAAACGGAACCGTCGCGCCCGGATAAGTATGTCCATGGCCTCCTGTTCCTATAAATGGATCAACAAAATTTATTAAATCTTCATTGTTACTGTTAATTTTCTCACTTTTTGTTTTACAATTCGAGAGCAAAACTGCAGTTAAAACAACCAAAGCAATATTCTTCATAAACGATATTCTTAAATTTAACATTAAATTTATATAAATTTGACCGCAGTCTAAATATTTTTAGACGGACAACAAAAAAACAAAGCTAAACACCACAAAAAGGTACTAGAAACCTAAAAATCCAAACAATGATTTTCAATTCAAGCAAGTTTCATAAAATCCCGCTGCATTACCATGTTATCTTTTGGTTAAGCTACTTTGTATTTAACACGTTTAGATGGGGAAGTTATTTTAATGACTATCTGTATTCATTAAAATCTAATTTACTCGGTTTTCCTATTCACATGACATTGTGTTATTTGAATATTTTAGTGCTCATGCCTAATTTAGTCTATAAAAAAAAGTATATTTCTTATGTAATTATTTTATTGATTGCCTTGTTTAGCATGGTGCTAATAAAATTCAATCTTACCTATTTATTAATTAGTCACAATGTATGGCCGGAAGGTCCTGAAAATATAAAAGAACTATCACTAAACTATACCGTGGACATGATGATAGGCGAACTTTATGTAATTACTTTTGTAACTGCTATTAAAATCACTTTAGACTTTATAAAAGAACATAAAAGAGTTACGGATTTAGAAAAATCCAATTTGGAAACCGAATTATTATTTTTAAAATCCCAAATTTCCCCGCACTTTTTCTTTAACACATTGAATAATATCTATTCGTTATCGGTCGAAAAATCGAATAAAACACCTAAAATTATCCTGAAATTATCGGAGTTAATGCGCTACATGCTTTATGAAACGCAGAGTAAAAAACAAACCTTAGAAAATGAAATTCTCTGCATTCAAAACTACTTAGACTTAGAACGAATCAGACATGATGAAAGACTGGAAGTCAATATGTACATTTCAGGTGATATACAGGATAAAGAAATTTCACCAATGTTATTACTCACATTTATTGAAAATTCTTTCAAGCACGGTGTCAATAAAAATGTCGGACATGTAAAAATAGACATCAATTTCAAAATCAAAGGAGATTTTCTCTATTTCTCGGTTTCAAACCCCATGCCTGCCATAACTATACATGTAGATAATTTTAACAAGTCAAGTGGTATAGGAATTGAAAATGTAAAAAAAAGACTCGAATTAGGGTACAACAAAAACGATTATAAGCTATCAATTAAAAATAAAAACAATATTTTTGTGATTAAGCTTAAAATTAGAGTTTCTTAAATAATTTTATTCCCCTTCCCTCTTTTTTGAATTGTTTTGACTCTTATAAAATTATAATAAAATGAAAATTAAATGTCTGATAATAGATGATGAGCCATTAGCAATTAATGTAATTAAAAACTATATCGAACAAATTGAAGATTTAGAATTAGTTAATTCATTCAGCAATTCCATAGAAGGATTGAATTTTTTAAAAAACAATACTGTCGATGCTATATTTTTGGACATCAATATGCCGGTTTTGGATGGTATTAATTTTATAAAAAGTCTGGAAAATCCGCCGTTGCTTATCATCACAAGTGCTTATGATGAATTTGCGATAGAAACTTACGAATTGGACGTTTTGGATTACTTAGTAAAACCCATCGAGTTTCCAAGGCTGATGAAAGCAGTCAACAAAATCAACAAAAGACTCGATACAAGCCATAAAACACCTCAGGATAACAGTAAAGAACATCCGTTTATTTTTGTCAAAATTGACAAAAAGAAAATGAAAAAGATTTTTCTGGATGAAATTTTAGTTATCGAAAGTTTGAAAGATTATTTAAAAATCAACACCCTTTCCGGTAAATACATCATCCACAGCACCTTATCTGATTTCACTAATCTATTACCCGAAAGAGATTTTATCAGAATCCATCGTTCTTACACTGTAGCTATTGATAAAATTGACGCTGTAGAAGGAAATAGCATCGAAATTGAAGGTTTAAGATACGTTATAGGAAGATCGTATATTGATGAAGTAAAACAACGAATATTAAATTCGGCAATTTAATACTGCTTTTATAAATTCCATTTATTGGCTTTAACCAAATAACATCACTTTTGGCTAAAGCCAATTCAATAGTAAACATAAATTCCGTTGATTAAAGTCAACGACTATTAAAAACAAAAAATGCAACCAAAAAAGGTTGCATTTTTTTCAGGGTAACTTAGTAAATAACCAAAAATAAACTAATTTACTCAACCATCAACTTAATCTTAAAAATGATAACGCTTGAATGCTTCAATTGCAGCATATTCAGCTAATCCTAAATCATTGTATTTTTTTGCGGTGGCTCTGTTTCTATCTTCGGCTCGAACCCAAAATTCTCTGCTGTCATCGCCTTGAAACATTACACCGTCTTTTTGAGACTGGTGGTAAAAAATAGCATGACGCTTTTTAAGTACCTGATCCGGACTCATAGGAACTGCCATTTCAATTTGGTAGGTTTCCCATTCGTGCCAGGCACCACGGTACAACCAAACCCAGCAATCATCCATGTAGCTATTGTGTTTTAATTGTTTTAAAGCTTCAAACAAACTGTCCAAACACACCTTATGTGTTCCGTGCGGATCGGCTAAATCTCCTGCGGCATAAATTTGGTGCGGCTTGATTTCATCAATAAGATCACACATAATTTTAATATCGGCTTCGGTAAGATTGCCTTTTTTTACCGTTCCGGTTTCATAGAATGGTAAATTTAAAAAGTGTACATTAGAATCATGAACCCCTAAATAACGTGTAGCCGCTAATGATTCGCTTCTTCTGATTAATCCTTTTAACTGTCTCACTTCGATAGAATCTATATCATTCTTTCCCTTGTTTTTCAAGAAATTGATAATACTATTGGACTCATTTGATGCTGAATTTAAAACTGATGAAACTTCAGCAAATTTCAACGCTTCTTCATTAGAAACAGCAATATTTCCTGAGGTTTGATAAGCAATATGTACCTCATGCCCCTGTTCTACCAATCGGTCAAAAGTTCCTCCCATCGAAATCACATCGTCATCAGGATGCGGACTAAAAATAATCACTCTCTTTTTTGAAGGATTGGAACGTTCCGGCCTGTAAGTATCATCGGCATCCGGTTTTCCTCCCGGCCAACCCGTAATGGTATGCTGCAATTGGTTGAACATTTTGATGTTCAAATTATATGCTGTTCCTTCTTCTGCTAATAAACCCGACATTCCGTTGTCGTTATAATCTTTGTCGGTTAATTTCAAAATTGGTTTTTTAGTCAATTCGCTCAACCAGACAACCGCTTTTAACTTCAATTCGTCAGTCCAAACACAAGGTTTTACTAACCAAGGTGTTTTTACACGGGTTAATTCAGACGAAGCTTCGGTATCTAAAACAAAAGTGGTATTGTTATGTTCTTGCAAATAAGTAGCCGGAACCTGAGATGACATTTCGCCCTCAATAGTACTTTTTAAAATATCGGCCTTACTGATTCCCCAGGCCAACAGAACGATTCTTTTAGCGGCTCTTACGGTACCAATACCCATGGTAATGGCTTTTCTGGGAACATTATCAATTCCTAAAAATGCCGGAGCAGCATCCACACGTGTTAAATGATCTAGTGTAATGCTTCGGGTACCTGAATTAATATGCGAACCCGGTTCATTAAATCCAATGTGTCCTGTTCTGCCAATTCCTAACAATTGAAAATCCAATCCTCCATACGATTTAATCTTCATTTCATAATCAATACAGTATTGTTGCAATTCTTCACTGCTTACATTACCGTCGGGAATATTAATATTTTCCGGAAGAATATTGACATGATTAAAAAGATGCTCGTGCATAAAATAATGGTAACTCTGAATATTACTTTTATCCATTGGATAATATTCATCTAAGTTAAAAGTAACCACATTGGCAAAACTCAAGCCTTCCTCTTTGTGTAGTCTAACCAATTCCTCATATACTTTTATGGGAGAAGATCCTGTTGCTAATCCCAAAATACAAGGTTCGCCTAATTCTTCTTTTCGCTGAATTAAGTTGGCAATTTCATGTGCTACTAATACGGAAGCTTCTTTAGAGGAATCAAAAATTACATTGTGAATTTTCTCAAAACGTGTTTCTTCAAACTTTCCCGCTTCTCTATAACTTATACCTTCTTTTATCATTTTAACAGTCATTGGTTTATTATTATAGGATAAAATTAAAACTTTAGTATTCGTTAGAATTAAAAATTCGACTAATAACTATTGGTCTTCGCCAAAAGACATAATTATAAACTTAAAGTTGTGTTGAAAACCATAATTACACACTGAACTGTATTATTACATCGATTAATACTATTGTTTTTCTGAAGAGAAAAACAATAGGGATTGACACAGATTAAAATTTAAAATCTGTGTCAATCCCTATTATCGGTATGGTATTTTATAATTTGGTCTGCTTAGCTAACAGTCCTATTATTTTGATTCCAAACTCAAAAAAGCTTCACCAATATGATTAATAATATCGGAAGCGATAAACGATTGAAATCCGGTTTTAGGAACAGCAATATCAGCCGTTAGTCCGTGCAGATAAACCCCTAAAACAGCTGCTTCAATTGCATCATACAATTGTGCCAGTAAACTGCTAATGATTCCGGTTAATACATCGCCGCTTCCGGCAGTTGCCAGAGCCTGATTTCCGGTAGTGTTTTTATAAATAGTTTCACCATCAATAATATGCGTAGGTGCGCCTTTCATTACTATAATTACTTTATACTGTAAAGAAAAAGAAATCGTCTTTTCAAACTTCTCCTGCTCCGAATCCCATTTCCCTATCAATCGTTCCAGTTCTTTAGGGTGAGGTGTAAGTATGCTTCCGGACGGTAAAAGAAGAAACCATGCTTTATTATTAGATAAAATATTCAAAGCATCCGCATCGATAACCAAAGGTATTTTATTGCTTTTTAAAAATTTCAAAAAAGCCTTTTGAGTCGCTTCGTTCTGCCCTATTCCGGGACCAATTCCAATAGCGTTGGGCTGAAAATCAAAATTGATATTGGAGATACATTTTTTCTTTACATCAGTCAGAATCATTACTTCGGGAATGCCTATTTGAAGAATTTCATAACCACATTTAGGAACAAAAGCCGTCACTAATCCGCAGCCTGTTTTCAAAGCAGATTTAGATGATAAACAAACAGCCCCTATTTTGCCATAACTTCCGCCAATAATCAACGCATGTCCCTGAATCCCTTTGTGTGTATCGACAGCAATGGGTTTGTAATACTTTAGGATTTCTTTTCGATCAACAGCAATAAACTTTTCCATAACTTTTGCTTTTGAATAGTTCCCTCTAATTTAGTCTTATTTTAGAAATAGAAAATGGCTTTTATCGATTATTTTCTTAAAAACAAACTCCTTTTTATTCACTAAAAACTTCCTTTGCTACTCAAAATAAAAGCAATAAATTAGCGCCATCAAAATTTACACAACAATCGTAATGAAAAATACTGCGCTAACGCACATACACGAAGCCCTGGGAGCAAAAATGCTACCGTTTGCAGGATACAATATGCCTATAACTTATGAAGGAATAAACGCTGAACACGAAACCGTGCGAACGGCTGTTGGTGTTTTTGATGTCTCGCACATGGGGGAATTTTTACTTTCCGGTCCAAATGCTTTAGCGTTAATCCAAAAAGTAACTTCTAATGATGCCGCTACTTTGACAATAGGAAGAGTGCAATATTCCTGCCTACCTAACAATGAAGGCGGAATTGTAGATGATTTATTGGTTTACAAAATGAAAGAAGAGCAGTATTTATTGGTCGTGAATGCTTCCAATATTGAAAAAGACTGGAACTGGATTTCGTCTCATAACGATTTAGGAGTTGAAATGAAAAATCTTTCCGATGACTATTCATTATTGGCTATACAAGGTCCTAAAGCTGTAGAAGCCTTACAATCTTTGACTTCAGTAGATTTATCTTCGATACAATATTATCATTTTGAAGTTGGAGATTTTGCAGGAATTGACAATGTGATTATTTCGGCTACAGGATATACCGGTGCCGGAGGTTTTGAGATTTACTGCAAAAATGAAGAAGTAGAACAAATTTGGAACAAGGTTTTCGAAGCGGGAGCTCCTTTTGGTATTCAGCCAATTGGTTTAGCGGCTCGTGATACTTTACGTTTAGAAATGGGATTCTGTCTTTACGGAAATGATATCAACGACACTACTTCGCCAATAGAAGCCGGATTGGGTTGGATTACAAAATTCAATAAAGAGTTTACAAACTCAGATACTTTAGCAAAACAAAAAGAATCTGGTGTAAGCAAAAAATTGATCGGTTTTGAAATGCAGGAACGCGCTGTACCAAGACACGATTACGAGATTGTTGACGCCAATGGAAATCCTATTGGAATTGTTACTTCGGGAACCATGTCGCCTTCATTGAACAAAGGAATTGGAATGGGATATGTAACTGTTGACAATAGTACTGTGGACAGTGAGATCTTTATTCGAATCAGAAAAAAAGACGTTCCGGCTAAAGTGGTAAAAATGCCATTTTATAAAAACTAAAACTTAAATAAATACAGAATAATTATATTTTTGCACTGTTAAAAAAAAGAATCAGAAATGGGAAGAGCATTCGAATTTAGAAAAGGAAGAAAAATGAAACGTTGGGCTGCTATGGCCAAAACATTTACCAGAATTGGTAAAGATATTGTAATGGCCGTAAAAGAAGGAGGACCAAATCCTGAAACCAACTCCAGACTTAGAGCCGTAATTCAAAATGCTAAGGCGGCTAATATGCCTAAGGACAACGTAGAACGTGCCATTAAAAATGCTTCTAACAAGGATACGGCTAACTATAAAGAGATTTTATTTGAAGGATACGCTCCTCACGGAATTGCTATCCTGATTGAAACGGCTTCTGATAACAACAACAGAACCGTAGCTAACATTCGTAGTTATTTCAACAAATGCAACGGAACAATGGGAACTCAGGGTTCGGTAGAATTCATGTTTGATCACACTTGTAACTTCCGAATTCCAAAAGAAGGTTTAGATGCCGAAGAATTAGAATTAGAATTCATTGATTTTGGTGCCGAAGAAGTTTTTGAAGACGAAGACGGAATCTTAATCTACGCTCCTTTCAACAGCTTTGGAACTATCCAAAAAGAATTAGAAAACCGAAATATTGAAATCCTTTCTTCAGGTTTTGAAAGAATTCCTCAGATTACTAAAAAACTAAATGCAGAACAAATTGCAGATGTTGAAAAATTAATCGAGAAAATCGAAGAGGATGATGACGTAATGAACGTTTATCACACCATGGAAGAAAACGAAGAATAAATTCTTCAACAAAATATTTTATCAAAGAGAGTTTAGCATTACGTTAAACTCTCTTTTTTTTGGATCTAAAATTTGTTTCTGCGTATCCCGAAAATTTTCGGGAGCACTTTTTAATAATTGGAATTATTTTAATTTTTCTTCAAAATATTTCCTTACTTTTTCAATTTTAGGAGTGATTACAAAGGCGCAATAGCCTTGACTTTTATTTTGATTGTAATAATTCTGATGATAATCTTCGGCAGGATAAAAAATAGTTGCAGCAGAAACTTTAGTAACAATTGGTCTTTCAAAAACCGCTTCCTGAGTCAAAAACCGTATAAAATCCTCCGCTATCAATTGTTGCTCTTCATTATGATAAAAAATCTCGCTCCGATATTGCGTTCCTACGTCATTTCCCTGACGATTTAAAGTAGTAGGATCATGAGTGGCAAAAAACAATTCCAATAACTCTCCAAACGAAATCACATTGGCATCAAAATTTATCCGGATTGCCTCGGCATGTTCGGTATCTCCCTGACAAATTTCTTTATATGTTGGATTTACTGTTTTGCCTCCAATATAACCCGAAACCACGGCCTCCACTCCTTTTAACTCCAAAAAAACTGCCTCAGTACACCAGAAACAACCACCGGCAAAAGTTGCCATTTCCATTTTCACTTCTTTTTCCATAATCGCGTTTTCTAAGTTAAACAACTAAATTCAGCTGCAAAAAATGGCAGCCATTTTATTAACCCAAATTTATGATTTTTACGCTAAAAAAACAGTCTTAGCCATTTTATAATCATTAAAATCTTTGTTTCTTTGTACAAACTGCAAACCATGATACAAGCCCGAAACTTACATAAATATTACGACCAACTCCATGTTTTAAAAGGTGTTGATTTACATATTCAAAAAGGAGAAATCGTTTCGATTGTAGGCGCTTCGGGAGCAGGAAAAACAACACTTTTACAAATTTTAGGTACACTCGACAGACCTAATACCTCCGCCTCTAAAGGGGAGGTAAATCCTAATAACGAAATTGAGCTTCGAATCAACAATGAAAATATTTTGTCTATGAATGACAAAAATTTATCGCGATTCAGAAATTTAAACTTGGGGTTTATTTTTCAGTTTCACCAATTATTACCTGAATTTACGGCTCTTGAGAATGTTTGTATCCCGGCTTATATTGCTAAAAAATCTAAAAAAGAAACCGAAGAAGAAGCCATAAAACTACTTACTTATTTAGGACTTTCGCATCGAATTAATCACAAACCAAGCGAACTTTCGGGTGGTGAGCAACAACGTGTGGCTGTAGCCAGAGCACTAATCAATAAACCTGCAGTAATTTTTGCCGATGAACCTTCCGGGAATTTAGACACTCATTCGGCTGAAAATTTACACCAACTATTCTTCAAATTAAGAGATGAATTTGGTCAAACCTTTGTTATTGTTACTCATAATGAAGAACTCGCCAATATGGCCGACCGAAAATTAGTGATGGTGGACGGAATGATTAGCGACCATTAATCATCTGTGTTTATATGAATTTTAACGAACTCAAAGATTTTCTGGACGAAAAAGTACTCCAATACAACACCTTAGATTTTATCGAAAGTGATCCTGTGCAAATCCCGCATTTGTTTAGTCAAAAAGAAGATATTGAAATTGCAGGATTTCTTAGCGCAACCATTGCCTGGGGCAATCGAAAAATGATTATCAAAAATTCCCATAAAATGATGGAATTGATGGGCAATACTCCTTATGATTTTGTGATGTCCCACAGTGAAACGGATTTAGAAAGATTAGAATCATTTGTACATCGCACATTTAATGGTCAGGATTTCGTTGGTTTCATTAAAAGTTTGCAAAACATTTACAAAAACCACGGTGGTTTAGAAACTGTTTTTTCAAAAAATCAGGAAGACCATTCGATGCAAAAAAGCATCTCCGAATTTAAAAAAATCTTTTTCGAAATCCCTCATTTAGCCCGAACCCAAAAACATATTTCGGATCCTTTGAATAATTCGGCAGCCAAACGTATTAACATGTATTTGCGCTGGATGTGTCGCCAGGACAACAAAGGAGTCGATTTAGGCATTTGGAAATCCATTTCTCCATCAAAACTTTCCTGCCCTTTAGACGTTCACTCAGGAAACGTCGCCAGAAAACTGGAATTACTAAATCGTAAACAAAATGATGGGAAAGCACTTTTAGAACTGGACACAAAACTTAGGGAATTAGATGCCAATGATCCGGTTAAATACGATTTCGCACTTTTTGGACTTGGTGTTTTTGAAGGTTTTTAGACAGAATTTACTATGCACCATCGTTAGTCACAATTTAAAGTAAATTAAAAGTATAGCACCAGCCAATAAGTTTTTTTTCTCAATTTAGTACTGTTTTAGCATCGAATTGCGATTTGACCCTGTTTTAAAAGCAATTTTTACCCCCTATTTTTTTTTTGTATATCTAATTTTATACCCGAACAAAAATAAAATCTTTTAAAGTATCTTAGCTATTTAACATTGATTAGGAAATAATAACTTAGAAAAGCATGTTAAAAAATGTAAACGTTTACACTCTGAAATGTTAATCACAATATACTCTAATAAAGACTTAAAAAACAATTAATTTTTAACCAAAAGTAACCTATGCGTAAAACATAACATTTAAATAAATATGTCTATTAAATAACTTAAAACCAACCATTAATGCTAAAAAATTACTTAAAACCATCATTGGTCAAGGCAGTAGCCTGTCTTACAATGACAACCGGCGCAATGTTTGCGCAAAATCCAGTAGTAAAAATTGATTTTGATCAATCAGGACGAAGTGCTGCTGAAGTAAATGAATCCGGATACACTCCGTGGGTAGTCACCACAAATACAGCCTCTAAAACCGAAAAAGGAGTTACATTTACAGTAACCAGAGTTGGCGACAAAGGAGATATTTTAGGTACCAATTGGTATAAAGCCGGAATACAGGCTCCCAGTTATGCCCGATTAGTCAGCGACGGACTTACTGTAAAAAATGGAACCGCAAATCAAGGCGGGCAAATAGAATTACGAATCAGCGGATTAGAAACAGGTACACATACGCTGCTTGCTTTTTTAAATGCAGTTGATAGTCCAGTTTTTACTTTTAGTCCAATTGACATATCTATAGATGGGAATTTAGTAGTCAACAATTTGATTCCAAGTATAAGAGCACTGAAAACAGCTGATGCAAAATCTGCTTATTTAAGTTTTCAGGCCACAACCGGAAACGATGTGGTTATTCTTTTTGCTGCCGAAAGATCAGGCAATGAAACTTATAAAAATGTGATGATAAACGGATTCGAATTAAATACGCCTAATATTTTTAATCAGGCTACTAATCCGAAACCGAGCCACAATGACGAACACGTAGAATTAAATTCAGGAGGTACTGTTTTAAGCTGGACATCTGCCATAAATGCTGTATCCCATAATATTTATTTTGGAAGTGATTTGGCATCGATTGAAACAGCAAACACATCTTCTTCATTATATAAAGGAAATCAACCAAAAGCAAATACCTCTTATCCGGTAAGCGGACTATACACTGGAGCAACCTATTATTGGAGAATTGATGAAGTTTTAGCAAATGGTGAAGTAGTAAAAGGAAATATTTGGCGTTTGCGACCGGCTCAGCTTGCTTTCCCGGGAGCTGAAGGATATGGTCGTTTTGCCCGTGGAGGAAGAGGCGGAAAAGTAGTTGCAGTAACCAATTTAAATGACAGTGGTCCCGGAAGTTTACGAGAAGCTGTTACTAATGATATTGGCCCAAGAACGATTGTTTTTAACACTTCGGGAATTATCCAATTGAACTCCCGTTTAGTTTTAAGCCAGCCTTATGTAACCGTTGCGGGGCAAACTGCTCCTGGAAAAGGAATCTGTATTCGCTCTGCTCCTTTTGGTATTACAGGAAACGATGCTATCGTTCAGAATATAAGAGTTCGATTAGGTGCAGGTCCTACTTATGATGGAATGGGATTAACCGGTGCTAATTATAGTATTATAGACCACTGCTCTATCAGTTGGACAATAGATGAAGCATTTAGTTCACGCTCAGGTAAAAACATTACATTACAAAGAACATTAATTTCAGAAGCATTAAACGCGGCAGGACATCAAAATTATCCGGCAGGAACTGAACATGGTTATGCAGGAACAATTAGTGGAGATATTGGAAGTTTTCACCATAATTTATTAGCACACAATTATGGACGTAACTGGAGTCTTGGAGGTGGTTTAGATGGTAGCGGAGCTTATTCCGGCAGAATGGATATTACTAACAATGTAGTATACAATTGGGGTGGCAGAACAACTGACGGAGGAACGAAAGAAGTCAATTTTGTCAATAATTATTATAAACCGGGAGCAGGTTCTAAAATTTTTGTTGCTTTTAGTGCTGATAACGAAAATGTTGGAACAGGAATGCAAAGATGTTATTTTAACGGAAATGTGATGCCTGGTCGTTTTGATGAATCAAATCAAATTATTGGTAGAAGAGCTACCTTTAGAAATGGAGCTACTTATCAATACGACAACTTTGTTAACGCACCATTTTTCCCGTCTTATGTAACAACACAAACAGCTGGTCATGCTTACAAAATTGTGCTTTCTGACGTTGGTTGTGTTCAGCCTGAATTTGACGAACACGATCAAAGAATTATTACTGAAACACTGGATGGAACCTATACCTACACAGGAAGTGTAACCGGCAAACCTGGATTCCCTGATAATGAATCAGATGTGGGAGGTTATGAAGAATATCCGGTTGTGAACAGAGATATTGATTGGGATACTGATCAGGATGGTTTACCTAACTGGTGGGAAGCCATCAAAGGAACCAATCTAAATTCTGCAATTGGAGATTTTTCAGATGCTAATGAAGATGCAAATTCTGATGGTTACACTAATCTGGATGAATATTTACAATGGATGTCTCTACCTCATTATGAATCTCCTAAAGGACATAAAGTAAATATTGACATCAAAAAACTTTCGAGAGGATTTACCGATGGAGTTAGTTATTCCTTATCTAATGTAGAAAAAGGAAATGCTACTTTAGTTGCGAACATAGTAGAATACAGACCAACAGCCAACGGATTAGGTTCATTCGATTTTACCGTTACTGATAGTACCGGAGCAACAATGACCCGCAGGGTAAATATAGTTAACGGATATTCTTTGTCAGCAACAAAAAAGAATCCGGAAATCACTACTCAGGTTAATGTTTGGCCTATCCCAAATAATGGTTCTTTTTCGATATTAATGACCAATGATGACGCCGAAGACAAAAGTATTGCTGAATATAAAATCTATGATATTTTTGGAAAAGAAGTCAAAAAAGGAATTCTTAAATCAGATCGTCTGGAAAACGTTAATTTACAGGCAAAAGGAATTTTCGTTCTAAATGTTTCAGATATTTCAAGTAAAAAAATAATACATTCACAAAAAATCATTTTAGAATAATTTTTTTTTATTTACATCTTCAAATGGCAACTTTTTTAAGTTGCCATTTTTTTTAGAATCTAACAATCCTAAATTTTCTAACTGCATTACTAAGTCCCAAACAATCCCATAAAATATGATTTTGCTCTGTTGAGCTTGGTATTTTTAAAGGTTTCTGATTAGTCAACAATTACCAAAGTATAAAAAAGTACTGCCAAATTTCAATATTATAAATAAAAACCTATAAAAAACACAAAAAGTGCTTTTTATCGATATTTTTATACACTTTATCGATATTGTTATGATTTATTTATTACATTTATACCGTAAAATCGCTCCAACTACAAAACTAATAACCTACGCAAAATGAATCTTACTTACACTTTGACTCATATTATTTTACCCATTTTAGGACTTGCATTTTTAGTTTTAACCATATTATTAATCCTAAACAGATTCTTCATCAATTTACGTGAACCAAAGATCAATGCTGTAAAGACTAAAATTGATGATTTTTTAACCACTCTGGTATTTTCATCTTATGATGATACTGAGCTGGCATCAGAAATTGAAAATTTCAAAAAAGAAATTCCTTTTGATAAAAGGTGGTGTAAAAAAATAGTCCTAAATAAAATCATTTTTCTCAAACGAAATTTAAAAGGAGATATAGTCAAAATTTCGCACTTCATTTACGAGCAATTTGACTTGTTTAACTATAGTATTTCTTTATTAAAAAGCAAAAAAAAGTATTTGAATTGCCTTGGAATGTATCATTTAAAAGCCTTAGAATACCATAAAGGAAAAAACTATGTAACTCCATTTTTAAATCATAAAAACAGAATTTTAAACTCTAGTGCCTATCTAACAATAATCTCACTAGAACCAGAAAATTTAGGCCTTTTATACAACTATCAAAAGCCAATTTATTTAGCCGGAGAGATTAATATAATGAATATTGTCCATCAAAAAAAACCTCCTGTTCCGTCTAACCTAAAAGACTGGATACATTCTCCCAATCCTTCCGTTGTCAGACTGGGAATAAAACTGATGGCTTTTTACAATTATACCAATGAAAATCAGTCTATCGCAGCACATTTAAAATCAGACGATGAAAAAATAAGGTTTGCAGTTATTGGTGCCATAAGACAACTGTTCCTATTTGATACGGAAAAAAATCTAATAGAACTTTTTAGTTCAGAAACTAAGACAAACCAAATTGAAATTCTAAAAACATTAGCTGTAATTGGCGGAGAAGATGCCGAAGAATTTATCAATAGTTTATTAAAAGAATCCATTGATTCTGACATAAAATTAAGAGCCGTTAAAAGCCTATCCAAAATGAATTCGACTTATATTGAAAACATTATCGGTAATCATGAAATTATAAAAATGATTCAACATGTAAAAATCCCTTCTATATGATACTAAAAAACTTTATCGAATATTATGAAATATTTGTAGCTGTTTTTTCTTCTACTTATATTCTTTTTTACATGCTTTTAGCAGGATTATCCTATTATGCTATTAAAAAACACATTAATGCAAAATATTTTATTCATGATGATGTATTATTAAAATCAAACTATATTCCCGGAGTTTCTGTTGTGGCTCCTGCATTTAATGAAGGGGCTAACGTAGTTTACAACGTAAAATCTTTGCTGTCTTTGAATTATCCAAAATACGAAGTGGTATTAGTAAATGACGGTAGTTCGGATGATACATTAGAAAAACTTATCAAAGAATTTGAATTAGTTAAAATTGATTTTTATTATCAGGAAAAAATACCAACAAAAACTGTAAGAGGACATTACAAATCAACCAATCCTGTTTATTCTAAATTGTTAGTTGTAGATAAAGAAAACGGAAAGAGTAAAGCCGATGCGTCTAATGCAGGAATAAATTCATCAAAATACCCCTTATTTCTTTGCACCGATGTTGACTGTATATTAAAAAATGATACTATCATAAAACTAGCAAAGCCATTCATTGAAAGTAAAAAAAGAGTAATCGCCACGGGTGCAGGAATTCGAATTTCAAATTCATGTGAAGTAAAAGAGGGATTTTTAGTAAAAATAAGATTCCCTAAAGGCTGGTATCCACGATTTCAGGAATTAGAATATGTACGGGCATTTCTTTTTGGAAGAATGGCCTGGAGTCAATTAAACAGCCTGTTATTAGTTTCAGGAGGACTGGGAATGTTTGACAAAGAAATTGCTGTCAAAGCCGGTGGATATTGGCACAAATCTTTAGGTGAAGATATGGAACTCATCACCAGAATGCGAAAATACATGTATGAAAACAAACTTGATTTTTCGGTTAAATACATTCCGGAATCTTTATGCTGGACAGAAGTACCGGGAAATCGAGAAATATTAATTCGTCAGCGTGTACGCTGGGCAAGAGGTTTAATTCAAACACTCAATTTACATAAAGATATCTTCTTTAATCCCAAATATGGAAGAACTGGTTTTTTGATTTTTCCTTATTTTTTCGCATTCGAATTTCTGGTTCCTATTTTAGAAGTAATAGGCCTTATTGTTTTAATCATCTCATTTTTTTATTTGAATATAAACTATGAGAGTTTTTTCTACCTAACCATTGCAGTGTATTTATTCTATTTAAATCTCACAATAATATCGATTTTATTAGATGAAATATTATACAAACACTACTCCAGCGTAAAAGAAATATTAATTCTAATTTTGACGGCAATTATAGAACCTATTTTTTATCATCCTATAAATGTTTATGCGTCTCTAAAAGGATACTATCATTTTTTCAGACAAAAAGAACAAGCTTGGGGAAACATGCAAAGACAAGGATTTAACACTCAAAATAATAATTAACCTTATGAAATACAATAATATCAAAAAAATATTAATCGCATTCATTTACTTGCTTCCTCTATTTAATTATAGTGCTTTTGCACAAAAAATCGATACTGATAATTTATTAAAAGAAGCACTTCACGAAGCTAATGTAGAAAGAAACTACCCTTTGGCTTTAAAAAAATCGCAATTAGGTATCCAACTTGCTCCGGATTATTTAGACTTTTATTTATTGTCCGGAAGAATTTACCAATTAACTCAAAAAAAAGACAGTGCCCGCTACTATTACAATTATGTAATTGATAAAAATCCGAAATACGAGGAAGCTTTTTCATATTTAATCAATTTGGATTTAGAAGACAAAAAATACTCTGAAGCCGAAAATACCGTAAACAAAGCCTTGCTGGGCCATCCTGAAAATAAAAATTTTCGTTACAAAAAATTACTTATTTACCAATTAGAAAATAACGAACAAAAAGAATACGACTATTTAAAAACTCTGGAATTACAATATCCAAATGATGCCGAATTAAAACAACGCATTTTTATTTTAGAAACAAAAAACAATTCTGAACGAATTGGGGTTAATTACAGTCACACTTCTTTTGACAGAAGAAATTATGGACCATGGCATTTAGGAAGCATGCAATATATCCGCCAACGTAAATGGGGATCATTAATTGGTCGGCTAAGTTACGCTAACAGATTCGCTTCCGGTGAGAGTGTTATTGATGGTGTGCAATATGAAGCTGAATCTTATTTCTTTACCGGAAAAAAGAGCTATTCTTATCTGAATGCGGCCTACAGTGAAAAAGCTGTTTTTCCAAAATTAAAATTGGGATATTCTTATTTTCAAAATTTTTCAAATGGATGGGAAGCCGATTTAGGAATACGTTATGTCAAAACTCTTGACTCTGATTTTACAACTGCTGTTGTTGGAATCGGAAAATACGTTGGTTCATACTGGATTAACCTAAAATCTTACATTCAAAATGACAGCGGTACCATTTATCCGGCATTTACCCTTACTACCCGATATTATTTTGACACACAGTTTGATTACCTAAGCTTAATTGCGGGTTATGGCTCATCTCCAGACGAGAGATCAACTTTGGGACAATATGAAAATAGAGTTTCATTAAATTCTTATCGAATTGGAGGCGGATATTTTAAATTAATCAACAAGCATTACCTAACAGGTTTACAATTAACACTCAATAATCAAGAGTACGCACCAGATTTAAAACAAAATGAAATAGAAATAGCATTAATGTTTCAATATAAATTTTAAACAGCCTAACAAATAAACAAACCTAAACCTACAAAAAACAAACATGATATGTATTTTGTCGATTATTTTTACTTTTTATCGATAAATTTAATATTTACATCTATATTTGTTTGTATAATTTTTGGAAAACAATTCAAGAGGCAGTAATTAAATGATTACTTAAAAAACATCATACAAATGGAAAATAGCGCAAAAAAAATTTTAGTAATTGAAGACGATATTTTAATGGTGAAAATTTTAGAATTCGTACTTCGAAAAGAAGGATACGAGATAGTAGTTGCAAAAGATGGTATTGAAGGTCTTGAAAAATTAAAGACTGTAAATCCTGCAATGATTATTACTGACATTATACTTCCTTTTAAATCAGGATTAGAAATAATAAGTTTTGCAAAAGAAAATTACTTACATACCCCTGTAATCGTTGTATCAGCAATGGGAGAGGAAGAAGGAACTGTAATGGAAGCATTCAACCTAGGTGCTGATGATTTTGTCTCAAAACCATTTAATCCAAACGAATTAAAACTGAGAGTAAAAAGATTATTTGCTAAAAACCAATTTTTTGAAAATTCTATCAAAAATGCCATAAGCGCATAACTTCAACTCAAAATAAATACAAACGAGCAGGATTAAAATTCTGCTCGTTTTTTTTTTATAAATGAATTTATAAAAAAACGATTAGCTTAGGCAATTATCTCATTCTTTTCAAAAAGACTATCTTTGCAGAAAATATACGTTTTATGGCTACTTTCGAGCAATTCAATCTTCCTAAATCATTACAAAAAGCAATTGATGAATTAGGATTTACAACTCCTACTCCTATTCAGGAGAAATCTTTCTCTGTAATTATGTCGGGAAGGGATATGATGGGAATTGCACAAACCGGTACTGGTAAAACCTTTGCCTACTTATTACCGTTACTAAAACAGTACAAGTTTAGCACCACACATACCCCTAAAATTGTCATTTTAGTCCCTACCAGAGAACTTGTGGTTCAGGTTGTCGAAGAAATTGAAAAGTTAACCCAGTTTATGTCAATCAGAACCATCGGAATTTTTGGTGGTGTCAATATCAATACTCAAAAGAAAACGGTTTACGAAGGTTCGGATATTTTGGTGGGAACTCCCGGCAGAACGATGGATTTGGCGCTAGATAACGTAGTCCGTTTTGAAGATACGCAAAAATTGGTGATTGACGAATTTGACGAAATGTTGAATTTAGGTTTCCGCACCCAACTTACCGCACTATTGGCTATGATGCCCAAAAAACGTCAAAACATATTATTTTCAGCAACAATGACTGATGAAGTTGATGCAGTTTTGAACGATTATTTTGATTATCCTGAAGAAGTCACTTTATCAGCATCGGGAACACCATTAGAGAACATCACACAGATTACGTATAACGTTCCAAATTTTAATACCAAAGTTAATTTACTGAAACATTTACTAAATACAGACGAAGACATGAGTCGCGTTTTGATTTTTGTAAATAACAAAAAAATTTCCGACATGCTTCACGAACGCATTGAAGAAGATTTTGAAGGTCAATTTGGTGTCATTCACTCTAATAAATCTCAAAATTACCGTTTGAATACGATGGCTTCTTTTCAGGAAGGCGAACTTCGCGGATTAATCACTACCGATATTATGGCGAGAGGTTTGGATATTTCAAATATTACCCATGTAATCAATTTTGAAATGCCTGAATTTGCCGAATTGTACATGCACCGTATTGGTCGTACCGGTCGTGCCGATGCTACAGGAACAGCAATTAGTTTCATTTCACCTCGCGAAGAAGAAGCAAAGGTAGAAGCCGAAGTCTTAATGGATATGGAACTGGAAATTGAAGATTTTCCTGAAGATGTTGAAATTTCCGAAAAGTTAATTGGTCCTGAAAAAGACAGACAGCCTATTAAATTCTTAATGAAAAAACCTAAGATTGAAGGCGGAGCGGCTTTTCATGATAAAGCCAAAAAGAATACTAAAGTTAATCTTGGTGGTCCGTCAAAAACAAAGAAAAAAACACATGGTTCTGTTAATAGAAATATGCTGAAAAACCAAGCTGCTAAAAAGAAGAAAAAGAAATAAACTGTAGGTTTTAGAAAGCAGTTTTACAGAAAGCAAAAAACAGATTTCAGATTAGATGTTTATACTCTTAACCTGCAATCTGTTTTTTTATGCCTTTTATTTTTATAAAAATCTGGGAGATAATTTTACTTTAAACTTTCAAAAGATATTTGCTGATATTTTCTAGAGATATTTTGTGCTGTATAGCTAAAATTACGATTTTATAATGTTTTTGAAACTTATGCTAACAATTTAATTCCTTATTTAATGATTACATTTGCTAAGATATGTATCGGTAAACTTAACGTAGTAATTATTTTCAACAAAACTTCGGGAATAGCTAGAAGATAAGTTACTAGCTTTTTTCTCCTTGTAAAAATTATTTAATGCTTTTTTATTCATCTGTTGGAAAAGGTATCTCTTTTATATTAACAATATTTCCACTTACCCCGTCTATTTGAATATTTTTGTAAACTTGTTTTTCATAATTAGGATACTGAATAAACCAATAATTTTTATTATCTAAAGGAGATTTATATTTAGATATAGTTGTTCTATAGCCACTATCTTTTTTCTCTAATGAAATTCCATTTTTTTGACAAAATGAAAAAATATCATCCATATCATAAAAAAAACCATTATCAAAATTTTCTACTGAGATTAAATTTCCACCATCGGAATAATTATACCATTTACCTATTTTAAATCCAAACCAACAATAAACACCTTTAGTTTTTATATTATTGCTAGGATAAAATTCTTTATAAACTCCAACTAATGGATTTAAAGTATAATCATACCCTGAAAAGGCACTACCTTTCTCCATACCTTTAGAATAGTATAAAAGATTTTTACCTTCTATATCGCGAATTTCATATGAATAATCCGTTTTAGTTATGTAAATATCTTCTCCCTTTGTTTTATTTATTTCTCTTTTATTTGAAAGTTTTGAAATTTCAAATTTTTCAAATGTATTATTTATTTCTGGTTTTATCATTTTAATATTTTTTTGTACGTCACATCCTTGTAAAACTAATAGGATGATGATTATTTTAATTAAGCGTTTCATATAATTAAGATTAAGTTTCTATTTTTGAGGCTTCTTTTGCTATTTTTTCTTACCAATTCCGTAATGATTTTTTCTCTATGTTATATCATTATATTATCAATGGATCATTAGTGATCATTATTTTCACCTACAGATAATGAATTATTCATTACAAACTATATCATTAAACCTACATATAGATTAGAATTTTCTAGTTGATTTATACCTTTTTGGGAGTATAAATGTTCTTGCTTTATCTAATTTAATTACTTTTGTATGCCAATTTCTCATAATCTTTTTAATTTATTCAAATAAGAACCTGTAACCTATATTTCTTTGAAGATTACATTGTGTTTTGTTATTAATATTTGCACTTTGTTTGGAGTAGGGAGATTTTTCATCAAGTAAAAAGGAATGTTTCCATTTAGCCTGACTCCAATGAACCATTTGTATATCAAAATCTCTAGGTGCATTTAAACCGTCTTTATTTAAATATAAATCTCTGATATCAAAATCCATAAGCATGAGTCTTGTAAAATCATTATCATATTCTTTTAGAAACCTGTAGTTCATTATTTGAGAATCTAATTCGTCTAATATTTTAGAATCCAATTGTTGAGTAATGTCTTTATTCTCTTCATAATTGTCTTGAGATGGATATGTAGTTATTTGAAACTTATCGTATATGATTTTCCCAAATTCAAGTTGGTTTGTATGTTTCTTAATTCTATTTATAATTTGATCATTTTCTAATCTAAATGAAGTTTTATTTTTCTTCCTATAAGGCAAAACATAGCAATTCTTTTTCCAGTCATAGACATTATTATAAAATTCTTTATTCTCGCTGAAAAAATCAGTAGCAGTATATTCATCTTCTCCCATAGGGTGGTTTTCAATAAAATTTATTCTATCCGGATTTTCTTTGAAAAAATCTTTTACAGATTTTTTTTCATCAATGCTACAAATTATAGAATTTTCACCAGCAAAAGTTCCATGAAATTCTAAACCATAAAACTGTATAAAATATATTTCAGGAACAAGATCATCAATATATTCTAATCCGTAAGGCTCTACTAATGAATCTATTTTAGCTTTAATTTCTAAATAAGTTAAACTACTGGAATTTTCTAACTTAATCAATACTTTATGATGATCTAACGTTGATATTTCTTTGTTTATATAGGAAGTTGTAGAATCTTCTTTGACAAAATCCCCTTCCCTTGTACTATTCATTACAGGAGATTTATTGTAATATGTATCAATTTTTACAATAGTCCCTTTTTTATATAATTTGAAATTAAGTTCAGAAGGAAAATATTTTGCTTTCTTAAATACTTGTGGCTCCTTCTTTTTGGAATCGATGTATATCAGATCGTACTGACTGTAATTTATATTACTAAAATAAAAACACCTATTCTTTTTATCATACTTCCCTGTTATAGCAGGTATTTCATATCCTTCTAAAGTAACTTTCGCATCACTAATATTTTTTCCAGTTTCGGCATCTTCCAGATAAATTTTTATAGCTGGAGTTACTTCTTTTTGCGCATAAATAAAAAGTGATAAGAAAACAAAATATAGTGTAAATAGATTTTTCATAGATTATGTGTAATTATGTTAAATTGCATAACATTAATAATGCCAATTTAATAATCTTAGCATTACAATTTTAATGTTTTTAAAAATCCTCATATTATAACATAATTTTCTCAATAGAAACATGTTGAAAAACCAAGCTGCTAAAAAGAAAAAGAAGAAATAAACTTTTGCTTTCAAAAAGCAGTCTTCAATTTGCAGAAAGCAAAAAACAGATTTCAGATTAAGGATTAACCTCTCATCTGAAATCTGTTTTTTTATGCCTTTTATTTTTATAAAATCTGCTTTACTTTGTAAAAATCAAACAAACCGGAGCACACAATTCGATTCTTTTTCCGGTATCAGTCAATGCTCCTGTTTCTTTATTACGTTTAAAAACAACCACATTATTAGTATACTGATGTCCCACTAACAAGAAATTACCCGTTGGGTCAATCGCAAAATTACGAGGACCATCGCCCAAAGTACTTATTCTGGAAGCCAATGCTAATTTGCCGTCTTTCAAAATTTTGAAACAGCTGATGGTATTGGCTTCTTTTCTGTTGGTAGCATACAGAAAACGTTGGTCTGGTGAAATATGAATATCAGCTGCTGTAGAAGTTCCCTTAAAATCCGGGGCAAGCACAGTGGTTTCCTGAAGCAATTGTAATTTTCCTTTTTTATAATTATAAACCGTCAAAGTTCCATCTAATTCCTGTAACAAATACATTTGTTGCCCATCTTTGCTAAAAGCAAAATGTCTTGGACCACTCCCCGCTTTTACCTTGATACTGTCTTTAAGTTCCAGTGGTTTAGCTACTTTAGGATTATATTGATACAAATACATTTTATCAGTTCCTAAATCAGTCGCTAAAACAAACTGATGATCTGGAGAGAACTGTACCGAATGCACATGCGATTTTTCCTGACGGGCAGGATTTACTCCTTTTCCTGAATGCTTTATAAGCTGCTTTAATTCCGTAAGACCTCCGTTTTTATTTTTTCCAAAAACCGCCACACTTCCTCCTGTATAATTAGCCGTTATGACATTTTTATCATCATTGATTATATAACAAGGCCCGGGATTATGAATTTCCTGTTTATTTACAAATTCAATTTTAGCATTTGAAGCGTCATATTTAAAAGCGCTCACAGTGCTTTTAGGCCCGTCTTCATTAACAGAATAAATAAAATCGTTGTTTTTTGAAACACTTACAAAACTAGGGTTGATTATATTTTCAGTGGAAGATTTAAATTGAAAATCCCCGGTTTCAGCATTAAAATCATAAACATAAATCCCTTTGCTTTCACAACTTTTTGTATAAGTTCCAATAATCAGGTTAAACTTTTTCCCTTGTGCCTGAATGCAAATACAGGATAATAATAGTAATGTAATGAAGATGTTTTTTTTCATTTCTTTTGTTTTTTGAGCCTTGCTAAAATACATATTAAAATCATACCATTTCACATTGAAAAAACATGCTTATCTACATCGTTAGTAGGTACAAATTTGTATTTTTGAGTACTAAATTAACCCAAAACAAGAATGCAATTCAAACATCCTGAAATTTTATACTTTCTCTTTTTATTGATTGTACCTGTTTTGGTTCATTTGTTTCAGTTTCGTCGGTTTAAAAAAGAATATTTCACCAATGTTCAATTCTTAAAATCGATTTCCATACAAACCCGAAAAAGCTCCCAACTTAAAAAATGGTTATTGCTTTGCTGCCGTTCATTGTTGTTCATTACCATTATTCTTGCTTTCGCCCAACCCTTTTTCGAAGCCAAAGACAACAAGAATAGTTCGAACGAAATGTATATAATTCTGGATAATTCTTTTAGTATGCAGGCCAAAGGAAAACAAGGCGAATTACTAAAAAGGGCTATTCAGGAATTACTGGAAGAAACACCCGAAAACACTAATTTTTCATTACTTACCAATACCGAAACCTATTGGAACACTGATATTAAATCAATTAGAAGTACACTGCAAAATTTAAAATACAGTGCCATTCCGTTTGAATTAGATCATTTGTTAGCCAAAATAAATGCACATCCAACTACTGCAAAAAAGGACATTATCATTATTACAGACGGAATAGGAATTGAACCAAAACAACTGAAAAGCATTCCTAAAGAGGATGTGAGTTATTTTATAATTCCAAAATCGGAGCAAAAAAACAATGTAGCTGTTGACAGTGTTTTTATCAATGAAACCACTACCGATTTCTATGATATTAGTGTCCAATTATCAAGCTATGGCGATGATACGAAGCCTGTTTCGGTTGCTATTTACAACCAAAATAAATTGATTGCTAAAACAGTTTCTAATTTGGAAACTCCTAAAAAAACATTGCAATTTAGCATTCCAAAACAAGCTTTTCATGGATATGTTTCCATTAGCGATAATGGTTTGACTTATGACAATAACTATTATTTTAGTATTTCTAAAGTTCGAAAAACAAATGCAATCAGTATTGGCGAAGCAGCAAAAAGTAACTTTTTAGCACGCATTTACACCAATGACGAATTCAGTTACAGCAATTCCGAATTGGCTGAACTCAACTATAACAATATTGAAAAACAAGACGTTGTAATCCTGAACGAATTAGACGAAATCCCGCAGGCTTTGCAAACTACCTTAAAAGCGTTTAGTGAAAAAGGAGGCAATTTAATTATCATTCCATCGGCTAAGAATTCGATTGCAACACTAAATTCTTTTTTAGCAAATTTTGGAAAAATCCAATTCAAATCATTTGATAATACAGAAAAGCTAATTAGCAAGATTAACTTCAATCACCCTTTATTTTCGGGAGTTTTTGAAAACAAAATTTCTAATTTCCAATACCCGTCAACCAAAGCTTCTTTTACAGTTTCAGACTCCAGTCCGGCAGCTTTATTGTATAATGACCAAAGTACTTTTTTAACTGCTTTGCAATCTGCTGTTTCTTCCGTTTGTATTTTTTCGGCACCTATCAATACCGAAAACTCTAACTTTCAACAATCGCCATTAATTGTTCCTGTTTTTTACAAAATGGCTCAATTCAACCAAAATAATGGTGTAACTGCACTGACAATTGGAAATCAAAATCCTTTTATTGTAGATGCTTCGCTGTCAAAAGACGGAATTTTGGAAGTTAAAAATGCCAACGAACATTTTATTCCTATTCAGCAAATTAGAAACACAAAAGTCAAAATGACTTTTAATGATTTGCCACAGGAAGCAGGCAATTTTGAAATTTACAATCAAAAACAATGGATAGAAAATATTAGCTTTAATTACAATCGAAAAGAAAGCAATCTAAACGCATCGGATAGCAACATCCTATCCGACTACAATACCGCCGAGTCTATTAAAAGTGTTTTTCAAAGCCTACAAACCGACCGAATGGACAATCAACTTTGGAAATGGTTTATTATCTTTGCACTGCTCTTTTTGCTATGCGAAATGGCAATTATAAAATTCCTGAAATAAAACATTCTCTATATGAAACTAATTATCCGAAACGCAAAAATTATCGATCCTCAAAGTTCTTTTCACAATCAAACGGTAGATATTTTAATTGTAGATGGATTAATTGAAAAAATTGGGACTAATTTACCTAATACTCACAATGCCGAAGAACTAAAACTGGATAATCTTCACGTTTCACAAGGTTGGTTTGACAGCAGTGTTTCTCTTGGCGAACCTGGTTTTGAAGACCGCGAAACCATTGCAAACGGATTGCTGGTTGCTGCAAAAAGTGGTTTTACGGGAATTGCTTTACAACCCAATTCATTACCCATAATTGACAACCAATCTCAAATTAATTTTGTAAAAACTAAAGCCATTGGTCATGCCACAACACTTTATCCTATTGGTGCTTTAACCAAAAATTCCGAAGGAAAAGACATGGCTGAATTGTACGATATGCAACAAGCTGGCGCAATTGCTTTTGGCGATTACAACCGAAGTTTTGAAAATGCCAATTTGCTGAAAATTGCTTTACAATACACCCAGGATTTTGACGGATTGGTGATTGCTTATTCTCAGGATTCCAATATAAAAGGACATGGAGTTGTAAATGAAGGCATCGTTTCTACCCGCTTGGGACTAAAAGGCATTCCTAATCTTGCCGAAGAGTTACAAGTAGCCCGAAATTTATTCTTACTCGAATATACCGGCGGAAAATTACATATTCCGACCGTTTCTACAGCCAAATCGGTAGCTTTAATCAGAGAAGCCAAAGCCAAAGGATTAAATGTAAGTTGCAGCGTAACCGTTCATCATCTTACCATGACTGATGAGAAATTAGATGGTTTTGACACTCGATATAAAGTGACACCTCCTCTAAGAACCGAAGAAGACCGACAAGCATTATTAGCCGGAATTCTGGACAACACCATCGACATGATAACTTCTGACCATAATCCAATTGACATTGAGCATAAAAAGATGGAATTTGATATGGCAAAAAACGGAACTATTGGTTTAGAAAGTGCTTTTGGTTCTTTGACAAAAGTTTTGCCTTTAGAAAAAGTAATCGAAAAATTAACTGCCGGAAAATCAGTTTTTGGAATCGAAAATTCTGCTATTAATGAAGGTGCTGTAGCTAATTTGAGTTTATTTAATCCTGAAGGAGAAAGTACTTTTACCAAAGAATCCATTTTATCAAAATCTAAAAACTCCGCTTTTTTAGGAATGGAAACAAAAGGTAAAGCATACGGGATTATCAATCAAGACCAATTAATTTTAAGATAATAAATATCATGAATTCAGATAAAGAAGGTAAAAACATAGCTATCATCAGCTATTTCACAATCATAGGAGCCATCATTGCTCTTTTTATGAACGCCGATAAAAAAAGTCCTTTTGCGTCTTTCCATATCCGTCAGGCATTAGGTATCTTTTTGTCTTTTTTCTTAATTGGGTATTTTATTGGATATTTTGACAGCTGGACCATTTCTTCAGCTTTTTATTTGTTTTATTTCATCCTTTGGATATACGGATTTTTAGGAGCCTTACAAGGGCAAATGAAACCAATTCCAATTTTAGGAGAACAATTTCAAAAAATATTTAAAAACGTTTAGCCTGATAGTAAATTTCAATGCCAGTACGGGTTTGTCAGGGCATTCGCAATTAAAATTTTTTCACCACAAATTACACAAATCTGCCAAAGGCAGATAAAAATTTGTGTCATCCGATTTTAATTTGATTAGAATTAGTGACAATTGGTGTAATTCGTGTCCAACTTTTTTTAAAAGCAAACACTCTGGGCATAATCAGAACATAAATCGAATTCCTAAACTGAACACTAAAAACTATCCCGATAGCTATCGGGAACTGAATACTTACTATGAACCTATCCTTAGAATACCTCATCAGAGAACCTAAAATAAAATTAGCTAAAAATCCATTATTACTGCTATTACACGGTTACGGAAGCAATGAAGCTGATTTATTCTCCTTTGCCACCGAATTACCGGAAGAATATTATGTTATTTCGGCACAGGCTCCTTATGACTTACAATATGGAAGTTATGCCTGGTATGCGATTAATTTTGACGCTAACGAAAATAAATTTTCCGACCACGAACAAGCCAAATTATCAAGAGATTTAATTGCCAAATTCATCGAAGAATTGGTTGCTAATTATCCTATTGATGAAAAGAATGTAAGTCTTTTAGGTTTTAGCCAGGGTGCGATTTTGAGTTATGCAATTGCACTTTCTCATCCTGAAAAAATTCAGAAAGTCATTGCTTTAAGCGGTTATGTTAGCGAACCAATATTTGAAGAAAACTATAAAAACAATGATTTCTCCAATCTGAAAGTATTTGCCGCTCATGGAACAGTCGATCAGGTTATTCCGGTGGAATGGGCTAGAAAAACCAAACCTTTTTTAGACAAATTAGCAGTAAAATCCGTTTATCACGAATACCCAATTGGTCACGGAGTTTCACCTCAGGAATTTCATGATTTTAAAAATTGGTTGATAAAAGAATAATTCTATAATCATTGGCATAAAAAAATCCCGTCATGTACTGAACAAGACGGGATTTCTATTTTGATAAAACTTAGATTAATGACAAGCTGAATCTAAATGTTTCTTTTTGCTTGTATCTGTTGGTATATTTCCGCTACAATCAGGAATTGATGCAAAAGGAGTCACAACACCATTAATTGTTATTTCTGATCTGGTCGTAAATTTATCACCATCATCATCAATATCTAAATAATTAGGAATTCCATCCCCATCCGAATCATCCGGATTTTCAACACCTGTTGCTAATCTTCTCATATAATTATCACCATCTACGTCTTCAAGATAAGAAGGAATACCATCATTATCTAAATCGGATCTCTTAACAGCATACAACTTAAAACTAAACACTAAAGGCGAATAACTTGGGATAGAACCTTGTCCTGAACTGTAATAAGCTAATCCTGAAGGCAAAAACATCACTCCTGCTCCAAAATTAGAATATGATACTGTTCCATCAGCATTTGAAACAGGTGTATCGCCTGTTTTGAATTCCGGAAAAACTTCGCTCCAGCCCGTAACAACACCTGTTAAATCAAAAAAAGATTGTGGGTATTTTAATTCTTCAAATTGATTTGCTAACAGCTCAGAAGGCACTGCTGGTTGTGCCGGAGTATCTCCAGAAGCTGGCACAGCATCTTTGGCAACGGTGCGATACAAATATTCTCCTTTATAGGATGTTAAAACCTCATCCACATTACAAGGTTTTTCGCCTGTTCCTTCTCTCAAAACTAAATAATAAAGTTCGTATGTTATTCCATGTAATTCAACATTCTTTTTTAACAATTTTGGAAAAGTACTGTTATTCAAATAAGACATTATCGACGGTTGAGTAGTCGAATTGGTTATTTTTTTTATTATTACATCATTATCTGCAAAATTCGGATCTTCAATATCAATATAATAAGTCTCCAAATATTCTTTGATAGCAATACTATCTGTTGTAAACTGTTCTTGAAAATCTCTAAGGGGTACTTCTTCAATAGAATTGTTATCGTCTTTCGAACATGAAAATAACGCGAGGCTTGTAATTATTAAAATAAAATAATACCTAAATTTGTTCATTATAACTGAATTTTAAGTGCGCAAGATACAATATTGATTTATTTTTGTAAACTATTTAACTCTGATTTTACAATTTTTATGCGAATAGATAAATATTTATGGTGTGTAAGATATTACAAGACCCGAAATATGGTTACGGAAGCCTGTAAAAAAAATCACATAACCGTAAATGGCGTGGTTGCAAAGCCCTCAAAAGAAGTTTTTCCTAGCGATAAAATTACTTTTAGAAAAGACCAGATTACCCAAACCATTACCGTATTAGACATTCCTGAAAATCGTGTAGGTGCAAAATTGGTTGATATCTACCGAAGAAATGATACGCCTGCCGAAGTTTATCAGCATTTGGAATTATTAAAATTATCCAAAGAACATTATCGAAAAAGCGGAACGGGACGACCAACAAAAAAAGACCGCAGGGATATTGATGATTATGGAAACGAGATTCACGAAGACGACGATGAAGATAATTTAAATTCCAATTTTTAAAATTCCAAATCACAAATTCCAATCCTGAAGTTTCGGGATAAAAAATCAAAGTTGTATATACGTTTCCAAATTGGAATTTGGATTTTTTATATTTTGGAATTTAAATTCAATTATATTAGCAAAAAAATAAATTTATGAGCAAAAATATCATTCTAACAAACCTGGAAATAAAACACAAAACAAAACGTATTGCTTACCAAATCTATGAAACCTTCATAGACGAAGAGGAAGTAGTACTTGCCGGTATTGCCAGTAACGGTTATGTATTTGCTGAAAAAATTGCTCAGGAATTAAAAGCTATTTCCGATTTAAAGGTACTTTTGTGTGAAGTGCATATTGACAAACAAAATCCTAACGAACCAATAAAAACTTCGCTGGCAGCCCAAGAATACGCAAATAAAGGCTTAATTCTTATTGATGACGTATTGAATTCCGGCACAACCTTAATTTATGCGGTAAAACACTTTTTGGATGTGCCGTTAAAAAAATTCAAAACAGCGGTTTTAGTCGATCGCAATCATAAAAAATATCCTGTCAAAGCCGATTTTAAAGGAATTTCTCTTTCTACTTCTTTATTGGAACATGTCAGAGTAGAATTTGACCAAGACAACGAAAATTACGCCTGGTTAAGCTAAAATTGCCAAAATATCTTCTACCGTCTGCGCAATGGTTCTTTGATCTACAACAACAGTATGTTGCGCCTGATTGTAATAATAACTTCTTTCAAATAAATGAGTAGCAATAAACTCTTTCATCTCCACATCGTTTTTATTGGCGATAAGGGGTCTATTGCTCTTATTTAACGACAATCTACCCACCAGGGTCTCTATAGAAGCTTTTAAATAAATAGACTGTACATCGTCTCTTTTCAATAATTCATGATTATTGGCATAACAAGGTGTTCCTCCGCCCAGACCAATAATGATTGGTTCTTTATAATTTAATAATTCTACAAAACATTCGTGTTCCACCTTTCTAAAATGGATTTCCCCCTTTTCGGCAAAAATAGTTTTGATAGCCATTTTTACCTTTTTTTCGATAAATTCATCTAAATCGATAAAAGGAATTCCTATTTTGTTTGACAATTCTTTGGCTATAGTTGACTTTCCACAACCCATATAACCTAACAGTATAATTTTCTTCATAGAATAAAAGCCTATAAACTAATGTGTTAAAATTTATTATTAAAAAAAGACAAATTTATAATAAAAATGCTTGGAAAACTTAAAATAAAGTCCTTATATTTGCACCCGCAATCAGGGAACGATGCAAGACTCGATAGCTCAGTTGGTAGAGCACATCACTTTTAATGATGGGGTCCTGGGTTCGAGCCCCAGTCGGGTCACAAATTAAGTGACTCACTTGAAAAACAAACGTTCTCTGATGCAATGACTCGATAGCTCAGTTGGTAGAGCACATCACTTTTAATGATGGGGTCCTGGGTTCGAGCCCCAGTCGGGTCACAAAAGGTTAAGTAAATTTTACTTAACCTTTTTTACTTTTAGGCCATGTGGAGAAACGGTAGACTCGCCATCTTGAGGGGGTGGTGCTCGCAAGGGCGTGAGGGTTCAAATCCCTCCATGGTCACAAAAAATGGGTGAGATATGATAAACATAGCTCACCCATTTTTATATAAGTTTGTACCAAACTTATATTACTCTACCTCCCAAAATCGTCCTGTAATCTCACAATATCCTCTTCATCGGAAGGATTTTCGGGATCAGTATGTTGCCAAATTTCAGCAACAATACCCCATGAATCCAAACCTATTAAACGATGGCGTTCTCCTTTATTCATTTGGATAAAATTGCCAGCCGTGAGCTCCTGAAGCTCTCCTTCTACGTCTGTTGGACTTGTTTTTACGCCAACAATACCTGCAAGTATTTTCCAAATTTCAGCTCTACGGAAATGATATTGCCAGGACAATCTCTTATTTGGTGCTACCAACAAAATTTTAGGACTTAATTTATTGGTAATTTTAATTTTATCCATCTCAAGATGCGGGAAAAATTTAGCTGCAAAAACTGCTGCCTGATCTTCATCAATTACGAAAAAACCTCCCCAAGGACGAGTTTCATCTTTTTGTACAATCGTGAAATTCTCCTTTTGTAATTCGGCTTCAATTTGTTCAAAGATTACTTTTTTATCAATCTCATTAGCTGTATTGAAATTCATTTTTTCTCTTTTAAAAATTACTCATTTGAAGGTTTACCAATAGTCGCAAGAATACCACCATCTACATAAATCACCTGACCATTCACAAAATTACTGGCATCAGATGCCAGGAAAACAGCAGTTCCCGCTAAATCCTCCGGATCTCCCCAACGACCTGCCGGAGTTCTGCTAATAATAAATTCGTTAAATGGATGACCATCCACACGAATTGGCGCTGTTTGTGAAGTAGCAAAATAACCCGGACCAATAGCATTCACCTGAATATTGTGTTTTGCCCATTCCGTAGCTAAATTTCGAGTAAGCATTTTCAATCCTCCTTTAGCGGAAGCATAAGCGCTTACATTATCACGACCTAACTCACTCATCATCGAACAGATATTAATAATTTTTCCTGATTGACGCGCAATCATCCCTTTGGCTACCAACTTAGACATGATAAAAGGCCCCACTAAATCAACATCAATTACTTTTCTAAAATCAGAAACCGGCATATCAATAGCCAAAACACGCATAATAATTCCGGCATTGTTAACCAAAATATCAATTTTACCATGATTAGCTTCTATAGTCGCTACTTGTTTTTCAGCTTCCACTTCATCAGTTACATCAAAAACATAACCTGTAGCCTTAAAACCTGATTTTTTATATTGTTCAATCGCCACATCCAAGGGCTCCTGTACGTTATTGGTAATGATCAATTCGGCTCCGGCTTTGGCCAATCCTTCAGCCATTGCCATTCCTAATCCGTGAATCCCTCCTGTTATTAACGCTGTTTTACCTTCAAGGTTAAATAAATTCATTTTGTTTTACTTTAAAATTATTTTGATTACTATTTAATTCACTTTCTGCCGTTAGACTTTCTGATAATTCTTCTAAGGTTCTTCCTTTAGTTTCAGGCATTTTAAAGAAAACCCAAAGCAATTGCCAAACCATCATCAAACAAAAAATAGCAAAAACAGTTGTTGCTCCAATTTCTTTAAACAAAAATGGAATAAAAGAAGGGATCAAGGCTGCTAAAACCCAGTGAACAGACGTTCCAAAAGAAGTTCCCGCTGCTCTTAATTTATTTGGAAATAATTCGGAAATAAATACCCAGATTACTGAACCCTGACCAATGGCATGGGAAGCGATGAATAAAAAGAAAAATACAGGTACTGCCATTCCTTGCCATTCAAAATAAAAAGCCAAGGTTACCAAACCTAAGGAAATGATATAACCGACAGAGCCTAAATACATCAAAGTTTTACGTCCGTATTTGTCAATTAATGAAATTCCGATTAAGGTAAAAATCAAATTAACAATACCAATCCCAATACTGCTGAAAAACGAAGCTGATTTTTCCAAACCTGCCAATTCAAAAATACGCGGTGCATAATACAAAAAAGCATTTATTCCGGAAAACTGATTGAACAGTGCAATAAAAAAAGCTAACAACAATGGTTTTCTGTATTTTTTCATAAAAATAGATTCATCCAAAATCTCATGTTGTTTTTCATTTTCCATGGCTTTGATCTCTTCAGCCACTTCATCATCTGTATTGACCATACGTAATATCTCAACCGCTTTTTCCTTATCTTTTTTATATTGATAAATCCAACGTGGACTTTCGGGAATTCCAAAAACCAATAAGGTATATATTAAAGCCGGAGCAGCCTGAACGCCCAACATCCATCGCCAGGAATTCTCTCCTATATCCTGCAACAAATAATTAGACAAAAAAGCGATTAGAATACCAAACACAATATTAAATTGATATAAGGCTACTAATTTCCCTCTGTCTTTAGCGGGAGCAATCTCCGAAACATAGGTTGGTGCTGCAATCGTGGAAGCTCCAATTCCTAATCCTCCTAAGAATCTGAAAATTGAAAAAATGATGGAGTCATTAGCCAGTGCGGTACCCACTGCGGAAAGAAAAAATAAAATTCCTATCAAAATTAAAGTTTTCTTTCTACCTAATGCATTTGTAGGTATAGCACCAAAAATAGCACCTATTACTGTTCCCCAAAGTGCTGATGACATCACTACTAATCCATGATACAAATCAGAAGACCCCCATAATTGCTGTAACTGTTTGTCTGCTCCTGAAATTACTACGGTATCAAAACCAAACAGAAAACCTGCTAAAGCGACCACGATAGACCAGTATATTATTTTTTTATTTTTCATTGCGTTTTTATTGATTAGTTATTTGTTAATTGAATTTATAAGTCAGCAAAGGTTGTTCCCCCCTCTTCATCTTTTTATATCGCATTAAAGCCTCTACATAATAATAATCGGCATAGATAATAGAAGCATCGATTTCTGAACCTGCCGGTTTATGTCCCGTAGAATGCAATAAAAGAGCCGTATTTTTATTTCTGCTTTGATAATTATCCGAAAGTTCTTTTAACATTCCTTCGGCTTTATCTAAATATTCTTTAGCTAAAACAGCATCCTGCGTATAAGTTGATAATTCCAAGAGTGCCGAAGCCACCACTGCCGCTGCCGAAGCATCTCTTGGCGCATTAGGAATTGTTGGATCATCAAAATCCCAATACGGAATTAAATCTTTGGGTAAACGGTCTAAATACACTCTTGTAACCTTATGTGCAAAATCTAAGAATTTAGGATCTTTGGTTTCTCTGTAAACCATAGTATAACCATAAATAGCCCAGGACTGCCCACGTGCCCACATACTACTGTCGCTATAGCCCTGATGGGTAACCGCTTTTATTTTCTTACCCGTCTCCTTATCATACACTACTGCGTGATATGAAGTATAGTCTGGTCGGAAATGATTGTTCATCGTAACTGTAGCATGACTCACCGCCATATCGTATAACTTTTTACTTCCTCCGTTTTTAGAAGCCCAAAACAATAATTCCAGATTAATCATGTTGTCCATAATCGTATTATGCTGTGGCCATTCCATATTAGGCACTTCTCTTGGCCAGGACAAAATGGTTCCTACTTTGGGATTAAAAAGTGTTGCCAATGTATCGGCTGTTTTTAAAATTACCTTTTTATACTCCGGATTTTTAGTTAAACGATACCCATTACCATAGCTAGTAAAAACCTGAAAACCTAAATCGTGATCCAGAGCCGGAGTAACTGAAAGCGGTTTCAAATAAGCGGTATATTTATCAGCCTCTGTTTCCCATTTTTGATCTCCTGTAGATTCGTATAAATACCATAGTTCACCGGGCCAGAAACCGCTGGTCCAGTCTGTATAATCCACAAATTTCCATTGTTTACTATCCACTGCAATATTCCTGGGAATCGCTCCATTATTAGGTATTAATTTCAAAGCATCTGAAGATTGTTTTACACAATAAGTTAATTGTGCATCCACATCAAATGCTTTATCTGATTTATTATTTGTAATAGTACTTCCACAACCTACCAATAGTAAAGTTGCAAAAAGGGAGCCTGCAATTTGTTTTTTTAAATTCATAATATATACCGCTAAATCTTTATTATTTTGTCAAATTCCAATAGATGATATACCTTTCTCCATGTATATTATAAATTGGACTCAAAGTATTCTCTGTTCCTTTTATTTTAAATTCAAGGACCTTCTCTTTATCCTTCAAAATATTATTTTCAAGTTTTTTTGCCGAAAACGGCAGCTTATTCGAAAGACTATTTGGAACCTTATAATCGTAAGTGTAATAATCATTATACAACTTTGGATTGCTATAAGGTGCAGGTTCAGCCATAGCCTCCGTTCCCATTTTTCCTGCCAATACTACAGGTCCGTAAGTTATTGCCGCTATATTAGGATTATCAACTGTTGGCACTACACTTATTTCCATTCCAAAAGAAACTTCAATTGTATCTCCGTCCATCCATTTACGCTCTAACACAATATAAATTCCTGGTTTGGTTTTAACCATCTGTTTTTTTCCGTTTACTTTCACTTCGGCACTAATTGCCCATGACGGATATCGAATATGAATTGGCATGCTCACCGGATTTGAAGTACTAAGGGTCAGCTTGGTACTTCCTTCATTTGGAAAATTGGTTTCCTGTTTTACAGTAATTCCTTTTTCTTTCCAATTTAATTCAGACGGAATAAAAAGATTTACATAAAGCCCTTTATCATGGTAATAAATAAACTCCCCGTATTTTGCCTGATTTTCAAAACCACTTCCCACACAACACCAAAATGAATTTTCAGGCGTACTGTAAACCTTATGTGCACCGGGCTTCATCGGTAGAAAATAAGCTACCATCCCTGTTTTTGGATCCTGCTGCCCCAAAATGTGATTGTAAAGTGCTTTTTCGTAATAATCAACATATTTTATTTGCGGATTATAGCCATACAAATGACGGGTTAGTTTTAACATATTGTACACATTACAAGACTCTCCTGTATAACCACTCAAATGCTCTGAAAGATGATCCGGTTCAAAAAATTTCTCCTTATCACTATTACTCCCCGTAACAAATGTGTGATGATCGACAACGGTATTCCAGAAAAACTCAGGGATTTCACGATTTTTATTTCCTCCTTCTAATTCATAATCACGAGAAAGACCTATTAACTTAGGGATATAAGTATTGGCATGTTTTTTATTCAGATTATCCACCTTATCCATTAACGGATTCAACGCTTCTTCGTGATAAAAAAATTCGGCAAGAAATTTATATTTGCTTTCTCCTGTAATTTCATATAAAGCATAAAAAGAATCATTCATACCCCCAAATTCATTCTTAAGCATTCTTTTACGCTCTTCATCAGTTAAAGGCTTTAACTTTTCATAAGCCCAATCGGCCATTCCTTTAGCAATTTCTAATGCCGGCTTACTGTCGCAATATAAATATTGGTCTATTAAACCTGAAAACAGTTTGTGTTGCGTGTACCAAGGTGCCCAAACACTTTTTCCTGCAATGGCGCGATCTATTAAATTTTGTGGAAATGCACTTAGATAGCCTTTTTGATTCAGTATTTTTTGAACCTCAACCAAGCCTGTAACCAAACTATCCGCTTTAACTTTGTACATTTTCTCTCCCGTAGCAGCATATAATAAAGCTAAACCGGAAAGGATATGCCCTGTACTGTGTCCCCTTAAGTCACAATCCAGCGATTCCCAACCTCCTAATTTATTCATCGTAAAATAACCGCCTTCCTGACTACTAAATGCCCCTGCATTAGTCCTGAAACTATGCAACAATCGATTAGCATTAATATTCATGATCCACTTACTTTCACGCACCATATTATCCTTAAACGGGCTATCCAATAACTTCACATCATGAAGATCAAAACCCAAAACCTTTACGTTTTTAGTATCATCTAATTTCAATTTCCCCTGATGCTGTCCCGGATAATGAGATTGCCCATACATACTAATTGACATGCCTGCTACTAAGATTAAATACTTAATCATTCAATTCTCTTTTTATATTAAAATCCATTCTCTTTTATACAAAAAACTCTTCTTCACAAAAGTTCTTTCACAATATATTTACTCTATTTTCATCAGCAAAAAACATCCCTGCTAAGAATATCCAATGTTAGCCAGAAAAATAATTTTAAGCGATAAATTATAATGCAATCAGTATAAATTATCGCCCTTATACTCTATAAAAGCGCGCAAATACAGCCATTTATCCATTCATCTCACACCATCATAAAAAAAGCAGCTAAACTTTACTGCTTAACTGCTTTTCTTTTTTAGACGCCGGAGCGAACTATTTCTTAATCCAAAAACATCGCTCGACAGGTTCAGCCGATTGTAATTGACCCGCAATTCCATATTGCCAAGCTACTACTGTTACTTTGATTGGGAAATGAGTTCGAGGTGGAATTTTAGTAAAATATAGTACATTACCTTCTACATAAGCCGGCCCCTCTTTTACATAATAATTTACTTTTGTCCCCGCACTTGATTTTGCATTTAATGCTATTTTTTTTATTCCAATTGCAATATCATTTATCTGTGCAAAATCAATCTGTTGGGGTGTTCCATCTTGATTTTTAATTGGAAATCGCAAATGCAACTGCTGTACGGCACATTTATAAACGGCATCACCATCATTGTGCGCCAAAAGCCAAATATCATTACTTCGTTTACTATTATTAAAACCCAGTTTATCAAATCTGATTTGGAATGTGGAATCATTGATTTTTTTGACCGGGCCACAAATTCTATCAATTGAAAGTGGCGTTTTTGCAAAATCAGAAACCGGTTTTAACCTTAAACTATCTGTAAAAAAAGCTTTTAAAGTAAAAGAAATACCATCTTGTAAAGGCTTAAACTTTAAAGCATAATTAGCATGACTCTTATCTGGCTGAACTATTTCTCCGTCTTGTATTAAACCAATGTATTGCATTTTCTTGCCTCTGGATTTCGCATAAAATTGTTCCGTATTTTTTGCCATATTTTTATCAAATACCCAGGAAGCGGTTTTTCGTTCTCCTTTAAAATGAGCAAATGAAGCGGCTTTTGCCTGCGGAATAGAATCCTGACTCCATTTGTCCATCAACCAGCCTGATTCCGGCTTTACAGGTTTAAGTTTTGGAACTTCGGTAAATAAATTTTTAGCAGGAAGCCTTCTTTTAGCCACTTCACGAATATAATTGGCCACATATTTCACCATAGCATCCGAATAATCAAAATGACCATGTCCGGCATCGGCAAATAAGGTAATCACACTTTTTGGATGCTTTTGAATATAAGCGTAAGCCGGTTCTATCCTTTTCTCCCACCATTCATATTCTCCCATTATAAACAAAGAAGGGATTCCGTCTATATTTCGATTTCCCCAGTCGGGATTAGGCTTACCGCTTCCGGTCAGATTCGTTTGTGGGGCATCCCCATGAATTGAAACTAAAGCTAATGTGCGTTGGGGATTAAAAGCAGCAAAATTCCAGGGAAAACTCGCCATTGCAGAATGTCCAATGGGTACAATAGGTGCATTAGCTAATTCCTGATAACCTGAAATATTAGCCAATTCCTGAAACATTTCTGAGATAATCTTATCCTCTCCTTTGGTCGTATCATACATCCAACTCACCACCGGTGTTACCCAAACTTCGGCAAAACCCAATTCGGCCATTACTTTTCTGAAATAGGCATGCTCCAAAATCCCTTCTTCGATCATGTTATGTTGTCCGAAAATAATTCCTTTGACCTGTTTGCAATTCTCAGGAATCCATAAATAAGCCTGTGGATGCTGTTTGGTTTCATCAGAAATCATTCCTTTTACCGGAATACTCCATTGCCAAACCTGCGCATAACTGTTCAGACAAAATAAACTGAAACAAAAAATGAGATAATATATTTTTTTCACCTTGACCATATTTACTTTTTGACAACTTCAGTAATAATTAAGGCTACACCACCGGAAGCTTTAACATCAAAACTCAAAACTTCTCCTCCTTTAATCTTTTGTTCTGAAACAGCTACTTTAGTACGCGTTGCTACTTTGTCATCATCCTGAAATGATTTCACTACATATTTTTTCCCTTTAACCAAAAAGGCTGTTGGAATAGTTATTTTACGTCCTTCATTATTCGTAATTCCGCCTACAAACCATTCTTTTCCACTTCTTCTGGCTACACTAATGTATTTACCCACTTCCCCATTAAGTACTTTGGTTTCATCCCAAACCGCTTTTACTCGATCAAAAAACTCAATCTCCGGTTCTCCTTGATATGCAGAAGGCTGATCGTACCAATACATAAATTGAATCGGACTATAATACACCGCTGCTAATGCCAATTGGTGAGCATGTGTATTTTTTATTCTCTGGTTATAATATGCAATCGTATAATCAGCCGGTCCTGCTAAGAAACGTGTAAAAGGTAAAATAGTATTATGATCTGCATCGGGCATTTCTTCGTTTCCACGAATTCCTTCCTGCGTCATTAAATTAGGGTAGGTACGACTGAAGCCTGTTGGACGGTATTCATCATGAATATCCACCATTAAACCGTATTCTGCACATTTTTTTACCGCTTCATGCATCCAAGTTGACCAACGCTGATTGCCTACCTGCACAAATCCAAATTTAATTCCTTTCAATCCCCATTTTTTATATAATGGTAAAATCGAATCCAATTGCTGAATCAGGGCACGCTGATTGACATACACCCAAAGTCCAATTCCTTTTGAAGCGGCATAAGCTGTCAATTCAGGCATATTGAAATCTTTAGTTTCAGAAACCGTTGTCGCATCGGAACTCATTTTCATCTCCGGTCCATACCAACCTGCATCTAAGTGGATGTATTGTAAACCATGTGCGGCAGCAAAATCAACACATTTTTTAGCATCTTCCTGAGTCAATTTAGCCACACGAATCACTTTCCCTGGTTTGATCCAAGAGGGATCCTTAATTTGATTTTCCGGATTAAGATTCAAAATGATTGTATTGTTTTTAATCAAATCGATATCCTTATCTGCAGCCATAATCACACGCCAAGGTGTACTGTAGGCAGGAATTACATCCACACTGCTGTATAAAGACGCCTGTAAGGTATTTGGTTTTGTTGCATTTAAACTAAATTTCATTCGGGCATAATCAATCATTTGTGCCTCAGCAATGGCTACTGACAAGCCGTTTGTCAGTTTCATAGTTAAAGGGCGTTCACTTTGCCCTTTCCAATCTTTAAGCGGCAATAACGAATAAGGGCCTTGTGCCCAAGGTTCGTAATAAGCCAAAGTTCCTTCGGGCATCGTAAACTGGGTTTGTTCTCCTACAATATGGAGAAATAAACCGTTTGAAGGCTCTGGAAAATGATAACGAACTGCTACACCTTCATTATAAGCGCGAACCACTACATTCATAAAGTAGCTTTTGTTCTTATCGTAACCATCTGTTAATTTTTGATTATCCAAATCTCCTTTTCGAAAAGCGATGGTCATTTCATTATAATTATTGCTTATGGTTGAATTTTCACCATATACCGGTTTCCAAGATGAATTTATCTCCTCTCGTTGAATTCCTGTGAAATTTAGATTTTCACCCCATACTTTACAACTGTCATTAGGAATACCCAATGCCGATTCGAAAGTCTGATTTTCTATCAAAACACCCAGTTCAGACTCCTCTACAACTTTTTTCCCTTTGAAAAAAAGCGTATAATACATTTGTTTCTCTCCCGCATTATTCAGCTTTTGATAAAAAGCAAATTCATAAGCACCGTTTGGCGAATTCAGTTTTTGAACGGTTGCTTCAATAATAGACTGCGCCTGAATAGTTAGAGTACACAGGAGTAACCCCAGTAAATGATAAAATTTGTTTGTTTTCATTTTTGTTTTTTTATTTTGTTATTCTAAACCAGTCAAAATCGGCATAGTCACCTATTCTGACCTTCGGTTCACTTATGATAATAATTCTGTTTTGGTTAAAATTCGTAGGCTCCTTAGTTGTCCCATAAGGCTCAACGTTAAAATTGACACTAACTTGACCAAAACTGAATTAATAACCCATTCAATATTAATATCCACCTACCATTTACCTCTTCCACTCATCATTTTTACCTCACTATTTTTTAACTCTGGAGATATTGATTTTATATCAAGGTTTTTCGCTTCATCGTTTTTGATAATCAGTTTATTTTCTAATTCATTAATTAACATGATATTTTCAGCTTCCATAGGTCGAATGGCAGAACTCATTTCTGCATGAGCCGGCATTCCAAATCCCAGCATAATAGGTAAGGCTGGTGTACTTATTTTTGAATCATTAGTATAAAGCCTTATACGATGATTTTTACCTGCAATAGTTGCAATAGTATGTACTAAAGATTTAGGCATAGAAGGTATTAGTTCTAATTCGACATCAGTGCCTATGGTATTTTCACGAAGATATAGCAGTGGTCCGTATTGAATATCACCTCTGCAATTTCGCACAAGTACATTTGATCCCAGTAAAAAAGCACGTTCTGTACCAATGGCCTGACATCCTTGAAGTTCTGTACGATTTACAGCATCATTAGTACCTCCAATTTCGAAACCTGAACGCGTGTTTTTTGCAATACAATTACGAAGTGTCACTTTACCAACCCCTCCATAGGTACGAAAACCATCCTCGCTCAATGATTTTGTATATCCAGGACTTATCAAATAATATCCATCACGGTTTTCATACACGCTGCGGTAATTTAACTTTTCTGCAAGCCCCCCTTTTTCAGCTAAAATATCGTCTGTGGTTCGCATTGCCCCCTCAGCATAACAATCCTCCAAGACAATATCTCTTGTATCATGACCTTGGGTTTGAATGTAAAAACAATGCCCAAATGCACGGCTAAATACTTTACATCGCCTTAAAATATTGTTTTGACCGGCAACCATTATACCGCTTTGTTTTTGAAGTGTAGTCAGCACTGGCCCTCCTTTTCCAAACAAATCACCATAACCATAGGTAGAACCACTTACATACAACATAACGTCTTCTAATACCGTATTGTTACCAAAAACAGAGAGAATATTACCGTTACTACCTATATCAGGAGATCCGGTATTTTTTATTGTCAATCCTTTTAAAGTATTACCGTTCCCATCAATAAAAAGGCAGCGCATATAACCATAAGGCAATTCTTTGTATAATTTAGTATCAATTTCTATTGTAACTCCTGTAAAGTCAAATGTATTATTGTTTCCACTAAATCTTAAAAACCAGCGAGGCGGACGCTTTTGCTGCTCTGTTTGTACAGGTAGCTCTGTTAATAATTTAGCAATCCGGTCACTATTCAAAAAATCGGCTAAATCATAGACTCCGGGTTTCATACGAATTTGTTGTCCATTTTTAGACGCAAGCTGTACCAAAGCTTCGAGAGTTTCAATTTCTTTAATTCTATTCTTTGCCTGAACAGTAATCAAAGTAGAAAAAAACAACAAAACACATAAAACATCAATTCTTTTTATTTTCATTACTCCAATTTTTATTTTGTTATTCTAAACCAGTCGAAATCGGCATAGCCTCCCATTCGTACATTCGGTTGACTTATGGCAAAAACTCCAATTTTGGCAGAAATCCATAAATCTTTTTCAGCTATAGCTTCTTGCCCAATGAAAATAAAATCAATTCCATTTTCACTATAACTAAACCTACAGGCAGCATTGGGAGCTGAAATTTTCATTCGCAATTGCACTTCGTTCGATACCAAAGGCTTCTCTTCAATTATTTTTTCCAATGTCCCTTCATTGGCATTGATACAACTGATTTGCTGCACCCAATATTTCCCATCATGATAGGCAATTGCAGCATAAGCATACGATTTCCCCATTAACAACAAGCCTGCTTTTTTACCTGGCGTATCCCATTCTGTAGTCAATTTCACTTTGGTTGTTGCTGTAAAATTAGGTGCTGGTAATTTTTGCAATAAAAGATTGGGCACATTCCAAAGGTTGGGTTCCTCCTTCTGGCTTATTGTAAAAAGTCTCAAATAATCTGTTCCCGGAATTTGAGCACTCCATTTTACCGAACTATTAGCATACCATTGCCATTGTAAACTAGGCTTCCCATTACTAAATTCATCACTTTCAACAGGATGCATAATTGGTAAACTATTGTCGTTTACTGGTTTCACCCCAGAAAGTATCGGTTCTCCTACGTCATTTCCATCAAAATCTTTTCCGATTAAAGGCCAATTATCTTTCCATTGCATCGGTTGCAAATGCAATACGCGCCCATAGACTCCCTGATCCTGAAAATGCAAGAACCAAGAATTATTATCAGGAGTCGTAACCCAAGCTCCTTGATGTGGTCCATTTATTTTTGTACTTCCTTGCTCCAACACTATTTTATCTTCATAAGGCCCATAAATATTTTTGGAACGCATCGCGACCTGCCAACCTGTCTCTACTCCTCCTGCCGGAGCAAAAATATAATAATAGCCGTCTTTTTTATACAATTTAGGCCCTTCCATAGTGTGATGATGGTCGTGTCCATCAAAAACGTTTTGCCCTTCATCCAGTACTTTTGTTCCTTCGGGATTCATTTTATTGATGGTCAGTACACTGTTTATACCAGCACGACTTCCTGCCCAGGCATGAACCAAATAGGTGTTTTCTCCTTCCCAAAGCGGACAGGGATCTATGATTCCTTTTCCTGCCATTACTAAAACTGGTGCTGACCACTTGCCATAAATATTTTTGGTTTTAACCATATAGACACCAAAATCAGGATCTCCCCAATAGATATAAAATTCACCTTTATGGTAACGAATTGCAGGAGCCCAAACGCCTTTACTATGTTGAGGAATATTAAAAACTGCTTCAGGAATTTGTTGCTCCAAAGCATAGTTGACAATCTGCCAATTCACCAAATCCTTAGAATGCAAAATGGGCAAACCCGGAATACAGTTAAAACTACTGGCCGTCATATAATAATCCTTCCCTACCCGAATTACATCCGGATCGGAATAATCGGCATACAAAATTGGATTGGTGTACGTACCATCACCCCTATCAGATTGCCAAACTTGCGAAGTATAATTGCCTTCCTGTACCTGCGATTCGGTTTTTTTAACCAATGTACAGGCACCAAAAGACAAGCCTAACACTAATATATATGTATATTTATTTTTAAAAATCATTCTCTTAATTTCTTTCGAATTCCTCCCTTATTTTATTACCTTAACTTCTAAAGGATTAGCTATAATTTTTGCTTGTTTATCAAGCATTTCATCCCAGTCCATAACATCTCTAATCTGTTTACTTCCTGTCCAGGCAAAACCAGCATAATAAGTTATTTTGTTATCTGGATTAGTTAATATTAATAAATTACTTTGATCGGCTGTTTTGGAATCATGAACAAAAGCAGTATCAATCAATTTAGGACTTAAAATAATCCCTTCTCCTACAAAAGCACTATCAATAGGTTCCCAATGACGAAACCATCCCTTAGGTTTGTTGATATTCACTTCTCCTTTTTTATCATGAAGCGTAATTCCAACGGTATAATTAGGGATCCTTTTATTTGAACGATAACTAATTTCAAATTTTGAAAAATTGGAATCCAAATCCAGTGAAATTCTTTTTACTTCCTGAACACCGTAACTACTCCACGGCGCATAAGTCAATTCAAAAACAGTTCTCAAAGGTCCGGTAGCAATGGTTTTGTAACTCACATAATTTTTAGATACCTGTAAACTATCTTTTTCCCAAAGTCCTGTACCACCTGTACCACGACTGGCACCTACATGGTAAGGGTCATAACCTTCACCATGCTCAATATGGTAATATCCCGGATTGGCTACGTTCTTTTTGTACCAACTATCAATAATGGAATAATCTACTTTTTTTAACCATAAGTCGATTCCACTGGAAAGTGTACCTCCTTCTTTGCCCTGCTCTACTAATTGCTGTGCGACAGGACCATAAGCTCTGAATGCCACCTTATTATTTTCCCAGGCATAATCGTCAATTCGTTCCGGTACAAAACGCGAATAGGTTTTCGCCTTTGGCTCAGCTACGGCTACAGTATCTATTAAAACAACATATTTGGACGTTGCATTTGCGACTACATTAGCCTGAAAAAGCAACTCATCACCTAATCCATCTCCATCATTATCAACCCATTGCGTTACTAAATATTGATCAGCTCCCTGCTCTTTGATACGAATGTTTTTTTGGTCGTTTTTATCTAAAAGGGCTTGCAATTTATTACGTTGCAGGCTAATAATTTCATTACGGCTAAACCCCAATGTATTTTTTATTTCAATATTAATTTCTTCACGTTTATCCGTTTTTGTACAGGCTGTTAACGACATCAAATGGAAGAAACTTATTGCCAGTAGGCTACTTTTAAAATACTTGTATTTCATAATATTTATTTTAATTCGTTTTAAAAGTGATTCCTTCCACATGTTCCCCTACAAAAAAGTTAGCCATATCAGAAGTTTTATACCACTTTGGTTTTCCTTGCATATCATCAGAAATTAAAACACCGTTTATTTTTAGATTTTCAAAACTGATATTTTTAATTTTTCTGTTTTCGTTATAACCGGCAATTATAGAAGTATTTGCATTCTTTCCCTTGTATTCAATATTGCGAAACACTACATTTTCTATTCCTAAACCGGGTGCTGTACAATACTTGGCGTTATAAAACACTCTTATATTCAGTAATTGTCCTTCTCTGAAATCTTCTACTCTGATATTCTCAAAAAGCACGTTTTTAGCCAGATTATTATCCCCAACATTGATACTCATGCAACCCTGATAATCAAGTTGCTTTTCTTTTTGATCCAAAATATCAATATTTTGATAGTTTAGATTTTCCAGCACATCCGGTTTTTCACTATTGCCATGTGTCCCGATTAAAATGGGATGTCCCACATCGGCCCAAAGGGTAGCATTTTTCATGGTTATATTTGTAGCCCCTCCTTTAAATTCTTTTCGTGTACCGTAAACAGTAGTGCAATCGTCTGAAGAACGGATGAACACTCCGTCAAACAAGACATTGCTAGCTGCCATTATATTCATTCCATCTCCCCATCCAAAAAAACTTATAGTTTTTACATTTTGAATAGTTACCTGATCCGATTCACCTGTGAAGCATTGGGAAGCGAAAACATCCTGAATCGTTACATTTTTCGAAAATGCTACTTTAATACCCAATCTAACTTCCTGATCAACTATTCCTCTTCCACAAATCTTAACATTTTCGACATTGTCAATTACTATTTGCCCTTTTAATACTGCTCCTCCAGCCAAGTAAACTGTTTTATTAGAAGGTACTATCAATTTTTGATTAGGAATCTCGTGAATTCCGGGACCGAAATAAATTACATTTTTACCTTTAGGATTAGGTAGATTTTTTTCAATTGGATTAGCAAACAAATGCAGATTATGAAAAATATCATCATTGATTTCTACCGATAGATTCGCAGGATTTGTTAAAGTAAAATACAAGATATTTTTCTCGATTTGAGTCTTAATTCCTTTCGATAGCGGACGAACTCTTGCTGAATTGATGTTTCCTTTATTTGAAGTCACAGCTACTTCAACCGTTCCTGAAAAATCAAAAGATGCCATCGAAGCATTTTGCACCGAATGACCTGTACCAATGACCTGATCTACTTTTACATTGTATTCAAATAACTCTTTCCAATCGCCTCCCGGTTTTCGAACCTTTACAGAAAAGTCATTATTATGCATTGTTTTTATAATGTCAACAGAAGGATTATAAACTACTACGCTGTCTTTGCTAACTGCAAAAACATTAAAAACCAAAAGACAAAATACTATTGAGATATATCCTTTCTTAAATATCATTTTCTACTATTTTTTAAAAATTCAAATACTAATCGATTAAAATCAATTGGGTTTTCCAGATTACTCACATGACCTGCATTAGGTACAATTACTTGTTTGGCAGCAGGCACACATTCTAACAACTTATTGCGATTATTTTTATCTGCTTCACCCGTTAAAACCATCACCGGCACTGTTATTTTTTGTCCCTTTAACAAAGGAATCACATCATTACCTAATACTAATCGAGGCTCAGCATGCAATGGTTGCCACTGATCCCATTTGTAGATCATATCCCAAACAGACCTTCTTATTGTTTCTAAATCAGTACCGCCTTTACGCATCAAAGCATTTAACCATTCCCATTTTTGATTCATGGTTCCTGCTTTTTTGATTTTTTCGATTTCTGCCCTTCGAATAGCTAATTGTTCTTTCGTCCAGGGTTGAGAAGGACCGGGAACCGGAAAAATATCACCACTAGCCATTGTAGCTGACAAAAGTCGGTCTTGATGCATAGCCAAAAAATCTGTTGCTATAAATCCTCCCATAGAAAGTCCCACTAAATGGGCTTTTCTAATTTTCAGTTCATCCATTATTTTCAAAAGGTCTTCGGCATGTAAAAAAGATTCTCCTTCTTTTGGCATATCCGAATAACCATACCCCCTACAATCGTATCGAATGACTCTGTACTTTTTGGCAAATTCAAAAAACTGAGGATCCCACTCACTATGGTCAAATGAATGACCGTGAATAAATATCAATGGTTCCCCTTTTCCTAATTCTTCATAATACAATTTCGCATTTCCCACATCAACAAAAGCTGTTTTTACCTCTTTGGGTAAGGCAGCATTTTTATACGCATCCCGAACTATAATGGGTAAAACGGGACTATTATAAAAGGAGGAGAAACCTTCTTTATTGGCTTTTGCCACATTTACGTGAGTCAGGAAAAAACCATAGGTATTTGTAGTTTTATCTATCCAAGGGTAAGCTCCCGCCCAACTGGGACTACTAATTAAAACTACATTGCCTTTAGCATCCAACTCTTCTCTCCATTCTCCTAAGCCATAAATCCCATTATGCTTTTCAGCCCGTACTCTTTCCACATATTCGTGATTGGCAACTTTTGCATCTCTTATTTGATTAGACTGCATCTCTGCAACAGATGCCGCACTTAAAATTGATTTACCTTTATAAATCCCATCATGACTGATCATCTCTAAAAAGTGAGCATAATCGTGTAGCGTACTTTTTGCTCCTCCTCCCAGCATTGGGCTATGACCTCCACTATCATCCACAGGAACAAAATGAGTATTCTTCATTTCTAATGGAACTGCAATATTCTCCTGAAAAATAACTTCAAAATCTTTACCAGTAGCCAATTCAGCCATTCTGCCCGCTAGCTGCATCGCCAATCCTCCATAATGAAAAGCACTTCCCGGCTCAGTATCAGCGGGTAAATTAACAATGTGTTTTACCGACTCTTCTAATGTTTGGTAATTATCAGTGACCGAATCTTTGGGTTGATAATCCGGAAAACCGGAAGTATGTGAAAAAAGCTGTCTCAAAGTAGCTTCTCCTTTAACATCTTTAAATTCAGGCAACCATTTGTTCACCTTATCATCCCAGGAAAGATTGGTCTTTTCGACCACCGAAGCTATTGTTGCTGCAGCCAGCCATTTTCCGGCAGAGGCAATGAATACCTGAGTACCCTTATTATAATTCCCAAAGATTTTTTCATAAATAACCTTGTCATTTTGAGAAACTAAAATCGATGCCCCTGCATAATAGCTGCTGTCTACCCAGGTTTGAATTTTATGTTCTATTGCTGAGAAATTATAATCTCTATGCTTTATTTGCTGATGGGTTTGTCCGAATAAATTACTGCAAGCTGTTAGCAAAATAATAAAAATTGCAACATCATAAACTTTAACAAAAATTTGATCCAACGCTTTCATCATTTCATATCAATTATGACCCTTTGATACAACAATGCAGGCAGTTTAAAACTAAGCGTTTTTTCTTTTTTGTTATAAATCCCGTTATACTTTGTTCCGGCTGCATCCGTTAAAATTCCGTTGTTGATTTTTCCGTCTACTGAAACTGTCAAAACCGATGTAGTATCAGCACTGAAATACATTGTTCCATTTTCGCTTTTTAATACTGCTGAAGCAGTTTCATTCTCCAAATCAAGCGTATAATTCCCATTGGAAATGTTTTTTCCATTGCCTAAAAAGAGTGTAAAACCATCTGCTTTTTTACTGATTATTCCATAAGTTCCAGTAACTGAAAATGAATTATAATTCATTTTTTCATTACTAGTTGTATTCGAAAAAATAAAATCTTCTTTTCCTGATTTATTATTCACATGAACTCCAACAAACTCATTTTTCCCAAAGTAATCCACCGACTGGATATTCGTTTGATTATTCAAAGCCGGTTCGTAAACCGCTACAAATGGACGGTTCCAGGCTTCACCGTTTTGTCTCACTACCAATGTCGGTATCGGATTGTTATTGATGTCATCAGGTAATAATCCATGTGGCAAGGCAGTGGATTTTGGCGATAACACTGAGAATACTTCCCGGTCTTGCTGCCCTTTAACCCAAAGGTTCATGTTTACTGTTTTGTCTTTTAATACCAAATTAAATTTGCCTTTAAAATCCTGAGACGTTTCCATTGATTTTTTGTCCCACATATAATCGTAGGCCATCAAATCGCCATCCCCAAAAGCCAATTTAGTTGTTGGTTTAAGCTCTAATGGAGTTCCATTTGTTGCTGTTAATTCTAAATTTTGCCCCAGATTATGAAAGAAATATTCATTCTTTATGTTATTGCCCTCTTTCTGAGTGGAACGAAAAATATCAATATAATACCCCTCTTCAATAGTATCCTTAATAATTCCCATGACCCTGCGTTGGTTACTGTACGTTTCAGGCTCTAAAAAAGACACATCCGAAAAAGTGATTCCGGAAAAAACACCTTCTTTAACCCCACTTTTAGGATAAGCCGCATTCAAACTGAAAGCATGGTTGCTTTTCATTTCCGGATACTTGGATTTCCCATTTACAATTACGGTATTATGAGCAGGAAACTGAGTGTAATATTCAGCATATTCAATCGAAAAATAGCTGGATCCATGCCCCATTTCCGGAGCTAAAGGCAAGCCTTTTCCATACAATTCCATCGCAATTCCGTTAGAGTGCATGTGATTTCCCAATGAACCTATTTGACTAATCATTAAAGCTGAATCGCCTTCTCCCTGACGTTGCACCAGCCAACTTGCATGTGATACATGAAACAAAGGTGTGTTAAAATCAGTGAGTTGAGCAGCTTTTATATTAGTATCAAATTGTAGTGGTTTTTCAGCAAAAAGATCCTGAATAGTTTTACCAATAAACTTTCCTTCTCTTGCTTCATCGCTATAAATGGTTTGATACATTTTGGTAAAATACTCCTCATCGTCTTTTTTACCATATTTTTTAGCATTCTCAATCAGGTATAGCATAGGTTCTTTGCGCAGCTTGTTATAATGACCGTCACCAAAAGAAACCATATATTTATTGGGATACAGGTATTGCGCACTTGACTTAACTGCTTGTTTTAAAATTGGCATTTCTTTTAACAAATCAATATCAAAATTGCGGTCGTAAAACTCGGCAAACGATATGAAATCGCTTAATACATTCATAGAATAGCCCGGGCTTTCGTTCCAAACTCCTGTTTTTTTATCATAACCATAATCCATCAATTTATTCATAGACCACTGACGGGTTGAGGTTTGATTCATAATCTGATCTAGGTAATATTGAGCTCCCTTTCCGTTTTTATACGCAGAATTATTTTCTAAAATCAAAGCAATATGTGAAATATGTGCTGCTTCAAGGAGATTCCAATTATTAAAACTCACCCCATTTTTAATTTGTAAGTCGGCCCATTTTTGCAAGGTGGCGTCATAAATTGTTAAACTTTCCGGATTTTTATCACGAATGAAATCATGTAAGAAGTCATAACATTGCGTTATTTCATTTAAAATATGATCCTGAATGACTTCAAACTGAATGTAACTAACCAAAGTTTGATGGTGTCCATGACTTAAATCAATAGGTTCATTCAAATAGTAAACCCCTTTTAAATATGTATCCAGAACATCGTATGCTAAATATGCGTACTGCTCCTCCCCAGTATACCAATACAGAAATGCAGCATCTCTGGCAATACTTAAAATTTGTCTATTAATAGCATTAGTAATACCACTTGTAGCAGCTATTGGTCCCCATTCCCACTCATCTGTAGATTTATTTTGAAGATATAAACCTCTCGGATCATCCATGTAGGGCTTAATATCTTCTAATTTTGGGGTTTTATAGCTGGATGGTGTTCCTCGTCCACCAATAAACTTTACAGTAGGAACCGGAGCTTCTCCATCAGCATGGTCGTATTTCCCTCCATTGATGTAAACCTGTGTTGATTTGGTTTTCCAATACATCTGCAATCGGGAAACCAGCCAGGTTTTATCTGTTTTATAATGGTCAATATAGGGTGCTACATTATTTTGAGTTTTTGTAATAATAGCTGCAGCCCAATCTTCTTTTTGTACCAGTTCTTTTAGCTGATTCAAAGACATATCTTTCCCAAAAACACGAGGATGCTGTGTTCCTATATTTTGAGGAATGGGTAAGTTTTGAGATTCAGCATTGCTTACAGAAAACAATAGAAAAAGAAGTACCAAAATTTTATTTTGCATGTTAATCATTATTTTATTTCAGAAAATTACAGAAAATTTGATTAGCAGTTGCCGAAAACCACCCCGGCAACTACACTACAGTAATCAAACTAACACAAACTAACCAAAATTTGTATTTTACACCACGTTTTATATACCTTAAGGAATACGCAAAAATGGATTTATTGTTATTTTTTTTAAAACTTATTAAGGCGTTTAGAAAGACTAAAAAATCAGTTTCTAAACTTTTTCAATATTAGTAAGAATAGGGCTTTTTAAAGATAACTTATCATTCATTTACTATAAATTATAAACCAAAAACAATCGAAAACCATCTAGATCATTGACTTTTTTATATATAACACTTAAAATCAATAGTATTTTTAAAGGATTAAGATTTTAATTTATTTTATAAATGAGAAAGCCGACTACAAGAGCCGGCTTTAATTCAATTCGTATTAATTAATTATTGTTTGATAATACTTTTAACGGTAATTCTATTACCATTACAAACATATAACAAATAGTTTCCTGAAGGCAATCCTTCTAAAGAAATAGCTTGTAGCGTATTTGTCAATGCCTGAAAACGTAACTTAACACCTAAAATATTATATACTTCAAGTGTTGCGCCACTGTAAACTTCATTCACTTTTACATTCAATATAGAAGTCACAGGATTAGGATAAACAACAACATCTTCTGTTGTATCTCCATCAGTAATTAAACTTTTACTCACTTCTTTATTAGCAACTGCACATGAACCCAACTTATCTCCGTGGTCTAAATGGGATTGAACTGAATTTGAACTCACACAAATTACCTGATTATTATGGCAAACCATAACTTTATCATTGGAATTACCACACTGTACATTTAATGTTTTAACCTCAATATAAGCTGTAGTTTGACAACCTTTAGCATCAGTTACAATTACAGTATAAGTCCCTGCCGCTGATACTGAAATACTTTGTGATGTTTGGTTTGTACTCCACTGATATGTGTACGGTACAGTACCTCCTGCAGGAGTTGCTGTAATATTAAGAGAAGTTGCCCCATAACCAACATAAATAGTATTCTTCTCATCTACTGCTGAATTAAGTGCATATACATTTGGAATGATAGCTGTTAATTGGATCGGATTCGTGTCATCACAATCATTAGTATTTGCTACACCACAGGCTACTGGGCTACCCGCTCCTAATCCATCCCCGTCATTATCAGCATACAGTATTTTAGTATCATCACAATCACTGTTATTAGTAGCATATCCTTCAGGAGCAACTGACGAACACAACATTACTGTTTCAGTAGATCCAAATCCATCTTTATCAGTATCAACATAATATTGAATTGGCTCATGAACTGTGGCATCGTTATCATTGCAATCGGTGTCATTTGCAGCATAACCTTCAGGAGCATCATTCACAGTAAGCAAAGCAGTTGTAGCCGTTCCAAATCCATCTTTATCTGCATCTACATAAAACAGCTTATTCACAGTTAGCGGTTGTGTAACTGAAGTTGCAGCATTGTAGATTTCATCTCCTGACTGTGAAGCTGTAATTGTAGTTGTTCCCGCACCAACAATGTGAACTTTACCATCAACAATTGTAGCAACTTCCGGATTAGAACTTGTATAACTTACTGTCAATCCTGAACTCGCAATAGCTCCGGCTGTAAAATCAGCATCCTCTATTGTTTTTTCAGATAGTTTACTGAACGTAATACTCTGATCATTTTTAAGCACCACAAGATTTCGTTTCACCACATCGGCTGCATAATAGTTAGCATCCCCAACTTGAGCAGCTGAAATTTCAGAAGTTCCTGCTCCAACAATATGTATTTTTCCATTTACAATAGTTGCAACATTTTCATTGGAACTTGACAAACTTACTGCTAATCCTGAACTGGATGTAGCCGAACCAAAATCTGCCATTCCCATTTTCATAACGTCTATAGTTGCGAAAGTTATTGTCTGATAAGCCGGGGCAACTAAAGTCTGCAACTCGGCAACAGTTTTAACCGTTTTAACCCAATCCACCTGATAATTAGCCTCGCCTGATGTAATATCAGCTATTTTAAATTGAAAAGTTGTTAAACTCGTTGGAACAGTTAAAACACCTGCTGTACCAAAACCAGTTTTAGAAAGATCAAAATAATAAATGTCATTACCCACTTTACCAGTCCATTTATTACTGCCATTTCCAAAAGATCCCAGATTAGAATCTAGAGTGATATTGGCAACTATTGGTTTTTTCAACTTAATGGCTACAATAGGATAATTTGCAGGATACAATGTCGCTCCTGCTGTTCTTTTAACATCCCCACGATAAGAACCGTTAGTTTGTTTAGCAAGACCTACCCGTAAATGACCATTATCCGCTGTAGCAGTAGCTCCACTGGTAGTTGTACTCCAACCGTCTGCAGTTGTCGAAAAATTATCATTTATTAAACCAGTTGCCGGATCAAAGGCTGTAAGCTCTGCTACTGTTTTAACCGTTTTAACCCAATCTACCGTATAACTTGTTTCACCAGAAGCAATATCGGCTACTTTGAACTGAAAAGTTGAAAGTGTTGTGGCTGCAGTAGTTGACAACATAGTAGGCGTTGCACCAAAACCTGTTTTAGTAAGATCATAATAATAAATCTCCTCTCCTACTTTTCCTGTCCATTTGTTAGCAGCATTACCATAGCTTCCTAAGTTAGTATCAAAAGTAAAATTGCAACTAACAGGCTTCTTGATTTTAATTGCCAGAATTGGATAATTGCCAGGATGAACCGTAGTAATGTTATTCTGCATGTCTCCTCTTCCTTTCCCATTCGATTGAATTACCGTTGTTATTTTTAATTGCCCGTCTTCTGCTGTAGCAACCGATCCGGTAGTTACAGCTTTCCATGTCTGAGTTGAAGTTGTAAAATTATCATCAATTAATCCCTGATTTACAAATGGATAGTCATTAGCCGGATTCAAATAAAATAATAAAGATCCATAACCCGGGTTATCCGCACCAACAGGAGCACCTTCAGCACCCATTCTCCCTAATACAGCCATTGTTTGAGGCATTGTCAAACCTTTACGATACACATAATGATTATAAGCAATTTCAAACACAGGTCTTAACTGCCCACGCCCATTTGGAGAAATTGCGGTTGGTGTATAATCCTGATAATTTTTTTCACAATAATCATAACTGGTTTGATAAGGAACATCCATACCCAAATTGTATTGAGAAGTATATTCATAACCTCTCATAATAGCATTATTATTAGCAGAATATAAATCTACCCCTTGTTTCAAGGCCATTTCTGCCAATTCAGCAAGAGAACCTAAAGCCAGCATCGTATGAGGTTGATCCCGGTTACTTTCCTGTAATTGACCTGCATCGGTAAGTACATAATTTTTAATGCTTCCATTACCTTCTCCGTAATAATAGTAGTTTATAGTTTTGTTGAACATGGCTGTATCTTCGGTAAAAATGGCTATTCCCATTAAGGCTTTCATACAAATAATATCCCAGTTACCATGAGCACAAGGTTTGAAATTTCCAATTATTGGATAAAAAACCGACTTCAGCATATTTTGGCACTGCAACACTTTGGCTGCCGCCCATGATGGATAAACAGAACGCATAATCTCAGCTGCATTAACCAACATAAATCCGTACAAGCCATTTAGCTCCGCATCAGCACCAACTATCGATGTAGTAGTAGCAGAATAAGCATCTAATATCTGAATGGCTTTTAAAGCGTGTGCCTCATTACCATTAATTTTATACATTAACGCATTGTAATAAGCCGCCAGAAAATCACTCTCTACATTATTTTTAACAGTCCCACCCGCTACTCCGTCAATGGTAAGGGAAGCATCTCTTGTAAGAGCACTATAAGGGCCTTTCATAGTATAAGTTGCAGAAGCTTTACCCGAAGCCACCAAAGCTTGATAACTCTGGTATGGACGACCCGCCTGCTGAGCTACTAAGTCTTTAATCCTGTTAAGGTCGGCTGCATTATGAAGCAAACCAGGATGTACAAAAGTACCACTGAATTCAAATTGAGGATTAGTCGTTCCGGAAGGATTTAAAAAAGCACGTAAGGCATCTACAGAAGCAAAACTCTTCACCCAATCCACCTGATAATTGGTTTTATTTGCAGCAATTTCTTCATCAGTTAAGACAATATCCGCTACTTTAAGTTGGAATGAAGATAGTGTAGTTTCCTGAGTAGTCGAAAGCGTAGTGCTACCCAATTTTCCGGTTGAAAGATCCCAATAAAAAACATTACCGCTTTCAGTAACAATTTTAGTTCCGTTGTTATTGGTACCATTATAAGAGCCCAAACTAGTGTCAAAAAAATAATTACAACGCGGCGGTTTATTAATCTTAATGGCAATTATAGGGTAATTCCCGGCATGAAAAGTTATGCCTCCGTTTTTTTTAAAATCAGCACGGTATTTTCCACTTGAAGGTGCCGGAAAGTTCACATTATATTTTCCATTTAAAATTTGACCTGTTGATCCTGCGGTTGCAGCAACCCAGTTAAAAGTAGCTCCGGTAGAAAAATCATCATTTATCTGTCCGGTTTGAGCTTCAGCTTTTATAAAAGAAAAAAGTAATAGTATAATGGCCAAGATGGCAGTGTTGAACAAATTATATAATTTTTCAGATACTGTTCCAAATGTAGCGACTAACCCAAAAGATTGGGGTAAAGTAAAGTTTTTGTCAATATTTATCAGTTTAAAATTTTCCATTGGTTGGTTTTAGATATAAATTCATATTTTTTTTGGTGGTTTTAGTTTTCTATTCAACTCATTATTATCAAGTTGTATTTATTTTCATCATCTCATTTTGAAATTAAATCAATATGAATGACATACCAATTAAGTTTAATTTTTATTTACCATAGGCATTTTGATTTTTGATTATAGCATTGTATTATCTTCATTTATTTACAATCAAAAATACCTAGATGAATTCTTCTTGAATACTAATTATCAACCATTATATATAAACTATCATCCATTATTCAATTTATTTTACAAAAAACACAGATAAATTTTACAACACACCAACACAACATAAACCACTGAATTAAAACACTTTACACCAGAACAAAGACACCCCATAATTCTAGCAATTCTAAATAACAAAGCCAAGAATGCGCTTAAGAAAACGCAGCCTTGGCATATAAAAATTAGTAATGGTTTAGGATATTGGTACTTCTACCTTATTTAAACTTTAGCTCCTGAACAAAATCTTTTACTACATAATTATTTGTTTTATCCTCCTGAATCAACTCACCATTAATTTTAAAATTATTAATTTCAACATCCTGTATTAGTCTATCTTTTGAAAAACCTTCCAGTAAAGACGGATTTACGGGACGTCCATTATAACTAATGTTTGACAACACTAAATTTTGGATCCCCTTACCAGGAGCATTACTATATTTTTCATTAAAATAAACTCTGAAATTAAATAATTGCCCTTCCTGAATATCATCAATTCGGATGTTCTCATAACGTATATTTTTCACCAGATTATTATCGCTGGCACTAATGGCTAAACATCCCTGATAATTTCGGTCGTCTTCGTCATGTTCCAGAATATCGATATCTGAGAACGTTATATTTTCAATTAGATTCCCCTTACCTTCAGCATCTCCGTGAAGTCCTATATTAGTAGGGTGTGCTATATCTGCCCATAATACTGAATTATGAATAAGATAATTTTTAGCATCGCCATAAAAATCCCAACGATGTCCATAAATAGCGATACAATCATCTGAATTTCGCATAAAAACATCATCAATTTCCACATTAGAACAGGACATCAAATCAATGCCATCGCTCCAGCCTTTACTGCTAAACGATTTGATATTTCGAATGGTTAAATCGTTACTTTGCCCTCCATAAACGGTGTAATGGGAAGGATTAATAAACGTGAGTCCATCAATAATTACATTTTTCGAATTCCGAATTTCCACCCCTCTTTCGGGCTGCATAATAATACCTCTTCCTCTAATAGTGACATCTTTTGCATCAGATATAAAAAACTTTGCTTTTACAATGGCTCCGCCGTCAATATAAACTGTTTTTCCGGAAGGTATGTGATAAACATTCCCAGGCTGATCATTGGGTTGGTGAACTCCCGGACCAAAATAAATCACGTTGGGATCTTTTGGATTCGGCTTATTTTTTTCAAGGGCATTGGCAAAAAGATGTAAATTATGCAGTCTGTCGCCATCAATTTCTATTGATAATTTGGATGGTTTGTCTAACGAAAAAGTTATCGTATTTCCCTTTACTATCGACTGAATCCCCAAAATTGCAGGACGAATATTTACCTTATTAACTAAGCCATTATTCTTCTTAATCATGACTTCCACTTTACCGGAAAAATCAAAATACGCCATCGAGGCAATTGACTTAGTATCTAAATCCACTTCTACATTGTATTCAAATAAATCTTTCCATTCTCCTTTTGGAGTTCGTACAAGCACGGTAAAATCGTCATTATGTGCCGAATATTTATATCCTCCCGGTACTTCATAAGTAATTAATTCCTGAGCTGATAATTGAAAAATTATCAGCAACCCAAGGATTGTAAAAAAAATTTTACTCATATTCTTTATCAAAGTTTGACTCTGTTTTTTTTTTTATTATAATTTTCGAAATTAAAATTAAAAACAAACCCATCGGTGTAATTTTAAAAATAATTACAGCAATGGGTAGTTAAAATTATTGGGACAAATCTACTCTACGCTATATAATAAAGTTCCAAATCCTAAATCATCATATCCTCCACTATTTGGGTTCAAATCACCACTACCTCCTTCCGGGTAACCTACATCTTTGGCCATTTTTATATAACGGGCCTTTATTCCTTTATCTTTTGTATAATGATTGTATATTCTTTCCCATACTGGTCTAATTTGTCCTCGTCCTGCGTCATCAGCAGCTGTAGTATGTGTCACATTAGCACAGTTAGTATAAGTTTTAAAAGGTACATTTAATCTGGCAACATTGTATTTAGCCACATATTCAGCCCCTTTTAAGATCATATTGTCATTATAACCATAAATATCTAAACCTTGATTTTCTCCCATTTGAGCAATAGACCCCAATAATCCAATGACCATTAAAGTATGCCCTTGATCACGACCTGATTCCTGAACCTGTCCTAAATCAATATCATCATTGGCTGTTTTAGGATGTATGTAATTAATAGCTTTTAATAATTGCCCATTTCCTGCTCCTTTCATCAGGTAATTAATTGCAAAGGTGTACATAGGAACATCATCATTCAATACTGCTATAGACATAACAGAAGCTAAATTACACAAATCCCAATTTGCCCAATAATGAGTAATACAAGCATTATTATGTCTGTCTAAAAAATCTTTGTTTACCGGATAAAAAACATCTACCATCCATTTTTTAAATTTTGCTAAATCAGTGGCATTCCAACCTGAATAATCACGCATAATTTCGGCAGCATTTGCAAATTGATAACCATAAATTCCTGCTCCCAATGCCTTATTAGAATCACCACTAATAGACGTACAGGTAGCAGCCCAAGCATTCAAAATTTGAATCGATTTATTGGCATAAGCTACATCTCCGGTAATTTTCCAACGAATTGCTGTTAAATAGGCTGCATGAGCATCTTCCATAGCAGCTCCGTAATTATCTGGTAATGGTTCTTCTAATGAACCTCCTCCTCTAATCAATTTTACAACAGGCCCTTTCATCACGTAAGTAGCTGAAGCATGGTTATTAGAAATCATTTTATTATATCCCGAAATCCAAGGATCGATCTGATTATCAACCTTTGTTTTCATTCGGTCAAAATCAGCTTGGGAATGTAATAAACCAGGGTGCGCAAAAACCATATTAGTTGGAACTGTAATTTCTTCTATTACTGTCCCTCCTTCTACTTTTTTCTCAGGTAAGCCATAATCATAACTGCATGCAATAAATGTTAACGAACTTATTGCCGCTATTGCTATTTTAGTTTTTATATTTTTTTTCATTTTAGTTTTTTTTTATCTTTTGAAACTAAACCAGAAATATTATATCTATTTCTGGTCTAGTAATTACTATTTATAAACCAAGGAATGCCTGAAGTTCTGCTTTATTTTTAAAGGTACGAATCCAATCTACTTCATAACCAGTCTCAGAACCTACTATATCCGCTATTTTAAACTGTCTTGTAGTTAACTCCGTTTCAGTTAAATAATCCGCAGATAAATCATAATAAATTACATTTTTAGAAATATAATCGGTTTTATATTTATTATTACCCGCATTAATTCCTCCGGCAACAGCAGGATCTAATACTATATTACCGGTTCCAGGTTTATAACTTCCGGTTCCTGTAAAAGTAATTTTCATTGCCAGAATAGGATAGTTAGGTGACTGAACCCATTTTGTTTTTGCTGTTCCACCAGGATAAGGGAAAACACCATTAATACTATAATATAAATCGGCACGACGTTTACTTGCTGAAGTTCCTAATTGTGCTGGATCAAAAGTTACTTTCAATTTTCCATCTTCAATTTTATAAGTAGCGTTTTGAGCCGGCATCCATTGAACATCTGTAGCATCATCAAATTCAAATATATATTTACCTTTTGGAGGTGCAATAACTGTAAATTCAGGACCGGTAATAATTTGATTTTCTAACCAAACACGTACTTTTCCGGTTACCGCCCCTTTTGGGATTAATACAGCTATTTGTGTATCAGAAACTGATACAACCTTTGCAGAAATAGCATCTTTTGTTAAACCATTTGAAAATTTAACTGAAACCTTTGACAAATCTGTACCAAAGCCCTGTCCAGAAATTTGAATTTGATCACCTACATTTCCAGTAGTTGGTGAAACACTGCTAATAGTAGCTCCTGCTACATATTCAAAATCTGATGTTTCAAATGTATTAGTCCACACTTTTACTTTTATTGGTCCAGTACCTGCATTTTGAGGTACTCTCACAGTAACCGAAGTATCAGTATAACTTATAATTTCATCGGCAAGAACACCATTAAAATAAATTTTTGCAGCTTGTTGATAATTCCCAAAATTAGTTCCTGTTAAAGTAACTATGTTACCTGATGTTCCCGTTGAAGGAGAAACAGTAGTTACTGTTACTGCCGGATACGTAACCAAAGGGTCTCCGCTAAAATCCTTTTCCTGATCACTACAGGAAGCCATTAGTACCATACTAAATAGTACTATTGCAGCTTTTATTTTATTTTTTATAATATGATTCATAATCTTATAATTTTAAAAGTACTAATTAATAACCTGGATTTTGCAACAACTTGGTATTTAACTGCATTTGTGTTGTTGCTATTGGGAACAAATAATTTTTACGTTGAAAATTTCTATTAGCCACCGGATCTAGTAATAAAGCTCTTAAATTTCCTTTTCCTGTAGTAACGGATAATTCGCCATAAGGATAAGACGCTGGTTTGTAGATTGCAGTGTTACCCTCGTAATCAGTTCCTTGAACAACTGAACCTAGAATAGGCTCGTTTAATACTTGCTCAGCTATACCCCATCTTTTTAAATCATCATAACGACTATTTTCTCCAAACAACTCAATAGCTCTCTCTCTTCTAATTTCGTCTAACATATTCAAATTATTAGCCAATACAAAAGCATTTGTCAAAGCTGGAAGTCCCGCTCTTTGTCTAATCAAATTTACTGATTCATTTAATTGAGCATCAGTAATTGTTCCGTTCAATTCATATAAAGCCTCAGCATACATTAAATACACTTCAGCTAAACGAATTTGAGGATAATCAGCTGACTCAGTATTAGCAGCTCTATAGGTTCCATATTTATAAGCTCTAAATTTTCTGTTTGTATAACCGGAACCACTATCTCCCCCTGGACCAAATAATTTCACAGCTCCAGAAGCAGGAGCTGCATCAGTCGTTGGATCATTAAAATAAGCATTTAATCTATAATCGCGGTTTTTATACTCATCACCCACTTTTACATATCCTTGAAATAAAGGCGATTTATTAACCGGCAAACCGTCTGTACAAAGAAACAGATCCATGAATTTTCTAGATGGAGCCAATCTTGTACCTACAGTATGACTTAAGTTGATACCTCCTTGTAATAATCCGAAATCGTATTTATTATAAAGAATAAACTCTTTGTTAGTTGATTTATCCAATCCGGCTGGATTTGAACCTGCATCTTCAAGATTAAACAAATAGTACATACTATTGTTATTCAATTGAGAATTATAATTCCATAACTGATAGCCTCCATTACTCATCACATCTTTAGCTAATGTAATTACTTCTTCCAAATAAGCAGTAGTATTTGAGGCAGCACCTTCACTTCCGGCACCTGTAGTTACACCATCACCATCAGTTGTAGTACCCACATATTTTTCCCAAGTAGCTTCATACAGTAATACTCTGGCTTTAAAAGCTTCTGCAGCCCATTTACTAAGGTGTCCTTTATCGGCTGATGAAATATTTTGTTCCAAAGGTAAATCAGGAATAGCTTCTGATAAATCTTTTAAAATTTGATTCATTACTTCATAGCGACTGTTTCTTTTACCATACAACACTTCATCATTAATATCTACCACTGTTGTTACTATTGGTACTCCTCCGTATCTTTTCAATAAGAAAAAATGATGCCAGGCTCTAAAAAACTTTGCTGCCGCTACATATTGAGCAATATCCGCTTGATTACCTTGATATTGCGCTGCTGCTTTCAACAAAATATTATTATCTCTGATATATTTATAAGGATTTCTCCAATAGATATCAGATATAGGAGCAACGGCATTCCCTCTTCCTTCATCCTGACTTAAAGAAGTTAAATCAGTACCAAAATCCATGAAGTTATATATATTACTACCATCAACAGCACGCCAGCTTACCATTTTATTATAAAAATTATTAGATGCTGCTTTAAAATCTGATGGTGTTTTAAAATAAGAAGCTTCCGTCTGTGTATCCAGAGGATCTAAATCCAAAAAATCACTCTGACAACTAGAAAATAATAATACTGAAGACAGTACTAATGTTGTTACTATATTTTTCATATTAGTCTTTTTTTAATAATTAAAAGGAAACGTTTAATCCTAAAGAAAAAGTTCTTGTAAATGGATAGATATTATTTGAACTATCTCCAAACTCTGGATCGTACCCGTCTTTAACTTTTGAAAATTCAAACAAATCATTACCAGAAAAATAAACTCTGAATTTATCCAAAGCAAAATTTCCAATTTTAAAATCACCCAAGGTATATCCAATGATCAACGATTTTAATCTTATATAACGATTATCCTGTAATGCAAAATCATTATTTTGCCAGTTCCACGCAGCTCTTGTTGTATTAGCAGTCATTCTTGGATAGACAGCGTCTGTATTTTCAGGAGTCCAGGTTTTTCCAATGTAAGCAGTTGTCTGACTACCATATAAGGTATTAAAAGGATAAGATAAGAAACCTGTTCTTAGTACATTTTGTTCCAAAACTCCTTGGAAGAAAGTTGAAATATCAAAATTACGATAGTTGGCACTTAAGTTGATTCCATACACATAATGTGCAGCTGTATCTCCCATAAATTTAACATCTTTGACATCTATTTTTCCATCATTATTTAAGTCTGCTCTTTTAATATCTCCAGGGCGCAAAGCATTTACTCCTGTAGGAAGTGTAGCATTGTCGTAGGTTGTATAATAATCATCTACTTCAGCCTGTGTTTGGAAAAGTCCGTCTGTTTGATATAAGAAAATAGCATTCAAAGGATGTCCTATAACTTGAGGTTTCGCTGCACTACCGTCCATAACTCCGGGATTGATTGCTTCAGCATTTTCTTTTTTAAGTAAAATGTTTCTAGTATCTCCTATATTAGCCGAAATACTGTACTTTAATTTACCTATTTCTCCTCTGTAGCCTAAAATCACTTCCCAACCTTTTGTTTCCAGTTCACCTGCATTTGTCTTTGGAGCCGTTCCTCCTAATACATCCGGATAAACAATATCAGTCAACATACCTATATTCTTTTTAGTAAAGAAATCATAGGTTCCAAATAACTTTCTGTTAAAGAAGCTAAAATCAGCACCATAGGTTTTCATTACTACACGTTCCCAAGAATTCTGATTTGAAGTAATCCCATTTACCCAACTTGCTGTTTGTTGCGCAGCTGTTGTACCAAAAACAGCGCTACCATTACTAATATTAGAAATATAATCATAAAGTCTAATTCCTGATTGGGCTCCCATTTCACCATAAGTATATCTTAATTTTAAATTACTTAAGGCTTCAAAATTTTTCAAAAAACTTTCTTCGGATACAACCCATCCAGCTTGTACGCCACCGAAATTATTCCATTTATTACCCGGACCAAATTGAGAAGACCCATCTCGTCTGCCACTGACTTCCAATAAGTATTTATTTTTATAGGAATAGTTAAAGCGTGCCAAATAAGAATACAATCCTTTATGTCCTCTACCACCGGTAGCTTCTACTTTATTTTCAATAGACCCCATATTAATATCATAAACTCCATTATCTACAAAGCCTAATCTATAACCATACAATCTGGTATCTTCTGTTTTCTCAGCTGTTAAACCTGCAAGAGCCGAAAAATTATGATCACCTATTTCTTTCTCGTAATTCAAGAAACCACCGTAATTTTGATAAGTTATGTCCTTTTTTTCCTGTCTTATGGAAGAAACCGAGTTTACTGATTCCGGTGCTAATTCACCATACCAGCTATATTGAGGAACAGTTATGATATAATTAAGATTATTGAAAAAATCTTTATTGTAAGCTACCTTTGTTTGAAAAGTTAAACCCTCATACAATTTAAAAGTAGCCCCTAAATTCATCATAATTTGATCTCTGGTCGTATTATCTCTACCTCCGTCAACTGTAGCCGCTACGTGATTACGATTACCTGCTATATTAAAGTTAGCATACCATTGTCCATAAGGATTTCTGGATGGGAAAAATGGAGGATCTTGTGATACCGAACCGTCTAAACCTGAAGAAGGAGAAGAAAGATCATACTTTAAATAAGACATATTGGTTTCTAATTTCAACCAATCGTTCACCTTATAATCATAATTCAAACGTACATTATATTGTTGTTTTCCATCGTAAGCGGTTTGAAGCGCACCAAGGTCTTCAGAATATCCATAAGAAACACGATAATTTGTTTTATCAGTACCTCCTGAAATACTTCCGGTGTGAAATGTTGAAACAGAGTTACCAAACATCTCATCATATCTTGGAGAATTTGAAATGTAAACATCTCCCCAAAATTGTGTTGAATATATTCCTGCATAACCTGTCTTCATCAACTCTAAGTTCTCTTTAGATTGCCATCCCCAGTAATTAGCATTTACTCCATCTTGTTCAGCTGCTTCAAGCCATACTGTTGCGTACTGTTGCATAGTAGGAGTTTGCGGTCTAATCCCTAAAGTATTTACCCTTGTAGTTGTAGCAAGATCAATTTTCATTTTTCCGGATTTTCCTTTCTTAGTTGTCACCATAATTACCCCGTTAGAAGCACGGGAACCATACAAGGCAGCAGAAGCGTCCTTAAGTACAGTTACCGATTCAATATCGTCCGGATTCATGTTATAGAAAGCTTCACTGTTAATTGTTGGATTTCCATCAATAACAATAAGTGGAGAACCTCCATTGATAGAAGTAGCTCCTCTAATTTGTAAATTAAGCCCTTCCCTTCCCGGTCTGGATGAGTTACGCGTAACTACCAATCCTGGAGTTTGTCCCTGCAAAGCTAAAGCTGGATTTGTAACTGCCCTATCTTGAAATGATTTAGCCGTAACAGTTTCAATAGACCCTGTTGAAGTCATTTTCTTTTGAGTTCCATAAGCTACCACAACCACTTCTTCTAAAGCTCCAATATCAGATCCCATAGTCACGTTAATCGCTTGTTGTGAACCCACTTTAATCTCTTGAGTCTTAAAACCCACCGCTGTAAAAACAAGTACCGCATTAGATGAGACTACATTTATTCTATAATTTCCGTCAATATCAGTACTTACCCCTGCTGTTCCCCCTTTTACATTTACATTCACTCCGGGAATTCCTAAACCATCCTCTGCAGAAACTACCTTACCTGTTATTGTAATTTGTTGCTGAGGAGTATTTAAAGCATATTTTTCACCAAGATTAAGATCCTTATTATTTGCTCCATAGGTTTGGGAAGAAACACAAACCAGAAAAGACAAAACCAAAGACGGTTTGAGCCTATTCCACAATTCGGTTTTATTCAAAACATTTATTTTCATAATGAATTGTTTTTTTTCGTTATTAATTGATTCAGTTATTAGTTTTTTATCATTTTTCACATTCATCAATGTGATTTAAAATTAGTTTTTGAAATTTAGTTGGTTTTACATTTAATTATTTTTTACAGGTTAATAATTTTAATACTCATAATTTTTAATCGTTAATTTTACCATAATGATTATAATAGCATTACAATATTATAGATTAAAAAAAAAGCAGTGTATAACCTATGATTCAAACAGTATAACTTATCGACCATTTTTAATTTCCCTTTTATTTTCAAGGCTTTCAGCCTCTTTAGGATAAGTAATATATTTAGAAAATTATTTTACTATTATTTTTTATTTCAGCGATTAGCTACAAATACTGTCTTAAATAAATATCAAAAAAGGTTCAATTTTAATTAAAAACTGAACCTTATTAGCAATTTATTACGTTAAAAACTCTAAACTCTTTCTATTCTTCTTTTGTATTTTTTCCTATCCCATCAGAAATATTTTGATCCTGAATATACTGTGTAGGGGTTACTTTAAAAACTTCTTTAAAGGTTTTCGTAAAATAAGCTGTGGAATTAAAACCACAATTAAGAGCCACTTCTTTAATAGAAAATTGATTGGTCAATAACATTTCTGAAGCATATTTTAATCGAATAGTTCTAATAAAATTGCTTGGATTTTGTCCTGTCAAAGAATTAATCTTTCTGTAAAACTGTGAGCGTCCCATTCCCAGATTTCCAATTAAATCATCCAATGTAAAATCGATATTACTCACATTATCTACCACTACTTTTGTTGCTTTATCCAAAAAATGTTCGTCTAATGAGTTAATCGTAATTTCAGATGAAGCTACCATTCCTCCAATTGCAGCAAAGCGCTCTCGGGATCTTTTTCTGGCTTCCAGTAAATTGTCTATTCGGGTTTTAAGTACCGCCATGTTAAATGGCTTAGAAAGATAAGCATCGGCACCGGTTTGATAACCTTTTATCATATCTTCATCCAGATTTCGGGCAGTTAATAACAAAATAGGAATGTGACTGATTTCAAAATCGTTTTTAAGCTGATGACACAATTCAAAACCATCCATCTTTGGCATCATCACATCACTAATTACCATATTAGGCTGGTACTTTTTAATTTTCTCTAAACCTTCTACTCCGTTAGTGGCTTCTTTTACCTGATAATATTCTTTTAATTCATTTTTAAGATGATTGCGAAGTACTTTATTATCTTCTACTATAAGCAATAAAGGTTTATTATCTTTTTCATTTTGATTTAGTACAGTATCCGGTTTGTTGTTCTCGTCTGATATTGCAATTTCATATTCAGCCGATTGGATCGCATTCATTTCTTTTCCTTGTGTACTCCAATTATCGGACTGCTTTTGTTTCACAACTGCTTTTAATTCAGCTGGGAGCGTAATACAAAAAGTTGTCCCTTTTTTATACTGACTTTCTACAGTAATATTTCCTTTATGCAATTCAACCAGACTCTTAGTGTAATTTAAACCAATTCCTGTACCTGTTTTAGATGCATCAGCATGAAAAAAGCGCTGAAATACTTCTTTTAATTGTTTCTTTTTAAAACCAATTCCGGTATCGGTTACCTTAATTTGAATTCCTTTTACCTGAGTCTTCGGACTAAAAAACAACTTTTTATATTTCCTTTCCGATAATTGCACCTCAGATAATGAAAGGCTAATTATCCCATCATTGTCGGTGAATTTTATGGCATTCGACAATAAATTAGCCAGCATTTTTTCAATTTTATCAGGATCAAACTGACCATAATATTCTTTTACAGTAGATTTAAAAACAAAACGAATGTTCTTCTTTTTGGCTAAATCTTCAAAAAGAAAAAAAGTATCCCTGGCAAAGCCTACTATATCCATATTTGAAAGTTCCAAACGGGATTTTCCCATATCCATTTTTCTTAAATCCAAAAGCTGATCGACTAAATACAATAATCGCTTACTGCTCTTCTGTATAATCAAAGCTGATTTTTTCACCTCTTCACCATCATTAAAATGCGATAAAATTTTCTCAACAGGATTTAAGATTAATGTGAGTGGAGTTCTGAATTCGTGAGAAACATTAATAAAAAATCGTAGTTTCATTTGGTCTAATTCATGCTCTTTTTCTTCGTTAATTTTATTGGTATAATATTCCAGTCCATACCATATCGAAGCAACTAAAAATGCAAAATACAACAGATAAGCCCACCATGTTCGCCAAAATGGCGGTAGTACACGTACTAGAACACTGGTTTTTCCGGCATTTTTCCATTGACCGTCTATAGAAGCCATAACTTCGAAAGTGTAAAGCCCCGGAGCCAGATTAGCGTAATTAGCAACTCTGTTATTATCGACATTTACATAATCATTATCCAGACCGCTCATTTTATAAGCATACTTTACCCTTTCCGGATTTTGATAATTTAAAGCTACAAAACTAAAAGAGATATATCCTTCGTTATACTTTAACTCAATTTCCTTGAGGCGTGACACTGAATCTTCAAAAAGTATACGGTCGTTTAATGTATCGCCTGCATTTACCCGCTTATTAAAAATCTTAAGTTCAGTTATTATAGGCTTCACTCTGTCTGAATTCAATGAAATATCATTTGGATAAAAAACATTGAATCCGTTAATCCCTCCAACTATAATTCGTCCGTCAAAAGTTTTAGCTATCGATTTACTCTGAAACTCTAATCCCTGTAATCCATCATGGACATTGAAATTTTTAATATTTTGGTTTTTAGTGTTTAATAATGACAAACCACTCTTAGTACTTATCCAAATATTTTTATTATTGTCTTCCTGTAAGCCTACTACTAAGTTATTAGGCAATCCATTCTTAGAAGAATAAGAATGCTTCAATTGCAAATTGGTATCCAACTGATACAATCCCATATCGGTACCTACCCAAATATTCCCTTTATAATCCTCGGTAATTTGATTGATCCGGTTACCCTGAATATTTTTAATTTTTACTTCTTCGAAATTAATTTTTAAAGGAATCCTCTTCTTCAAATCACCTAATTTCACATAACAAAGCCCCAATGAAGTCCCGACCCATAATCGGTTTTTAGAATCTACAAAAAGAGAAAAAACAAAATTACTGATTAAACTTTTGGAATTATTAATACTATTTTTAAACTGATAAAACCGCTCATTTTCAACATCAAACAAATTCAGTCCTGCTGTTGAAGTCCCCAACCACAATCGTTTTTGGTTATCTTTGGCAGCACACCAAACTGTATTTTGTCCTATTGAAAAAGGATTATTTGGATTGTTTTCATATCGTTTTACATTACCGGAATTTGTATCAAATCGATTAAGACCTCCATCCCAGGTACACACCCATAAATCATTGTTGTCGCCTTCTAACAGATATAGAATTTTATTGGAACTTAAAGAATTAGGATTCCCGGGAATTGCCTTAAAATGTTTGAACGAACCATCTCTTGAATTAAACAAATCCAATCCTCCTCCGTCAGTACCAATCCATATTCGCTGTTTATTATCTTCTATAACCGATTGGGCAATTTTAGTACTTATACTTTTATCACTATTAGGTTTATAAAAATAATGTCCAAAAGAAGACTTTGACAAAGCCAGTTTATTAATTCCTTTATTATAACTGGCAATCCAATAAATACCATTCTTATCTTCTAATACCTTTGAAGGCTGGTTATTGGGTAACGAAAAAGGATCATCCTGATTTTGCATAAGATGCTGAACCAAACCTTTATTTTTATCCAATAAATAAAGTCCGCTACCATCAGTCGCTGCCCATACCGTTCCTTTTTTATCCTGATACAAATGAAAAACAGGAATACTTTGATTAACAGGAGCAATCTTTTTGATCGCTTTTTTATTGGGATTAAATATAAAAAGATGCGACAAGTCGTTTCCTATCCAAAAATGCCCCTCCTTATCCAACAGAATCTGTTTTGGTAAATGATTCAAATATTGATTTGCTTCAAAAGCAATTTTAATTCTATCAAAATTATTGGTTTTAGGATTATATCGATGTAAATTATTTCCCCCTGTTCCTACCCAAATAGTTCCTTTTTTATCCTGAATAAGATTAGTTACATTATTATTATCTATGGATTTTATGTCTTTAGGATTACTTATATAACGAGTATATTGTAAAGTACTGAAATCAGGAGCATCGACAGAAGCCAAATCCAGTTGCAACAAACCATTCTTGGTTCCAACCCAAAGCAAATTTTTCTTTTTATCAAATAAGAGACTATTTATTTCTTCTCTTAGATTTAATCCCTCTGTTTTTTTCTTATAAAGATGGATTCTGTAAAACTTCTGTGATTTTTTATCAAAAACATTTAACCCATTACTGGTTCCTACCCATAAATATCCCTTGCCATCCTGAGTAATCGCATTAATCCTGTTGTTACTAATGGAATGGATATCATTAATAATGGGCCTGTAAATTTCAAATTCGTAGCCATCGTATTTATTTAATCCATCAATTGTACCAAACCATAAAAAACCATCACTATCCTGAAAAATCTCCACACTGGTACTACTGGAAAGTCCTTTGTTTGTATCAAAGTTTTCAAATTTTAAATTGGAATATTGTGCATGACTTAATTGGCTGATAAACAATAACAGCATCCAAAAAATGATTGTTTTTTTCATTAATCCGGAATATTTAGATTGGTTTAGAGGGTAATTTTCGAAGACCTCAAATTTATAAATTAAAATCAAACAGGGAATATTTTTCTATATTATAATTAAAATATGTTAAGATTGCAATAAAAACACAAAACCTAAGACCAAATAGTGATATTTTCATTTGATTCTGGTTTAACAATTACAATTTTCTAACAAAAAACCCGATACTTTTAAACTGTATCGGGTTTGTTTCTAATGGTACATAATTACCAAATAATATTTTTGGTTTGAATCATCGCTTATTTCTTTAATAATTTTTGAATCAATTTAAGGTGAAAATTTACTATGTAAATACTTTGTGAGTTTAAAAAGAAAATCGATTTTTCTGACTCCTCTAATATTGACTTCTAAAAGCTTTTATTTCATCATTAAAAGATTTTTCATGCTTTTAATATTGTTTTTTGTGTTCATGAATTACATTTCAGCCGAAGCATTTGTACTTTGATTATCAAAATAATTCAGGATTGATTGATAATTCAGGGGTATGGCATTGAGTAGGATATTGAAGTTTTTTTTGCTATTTTAAAACTTTAATTTTTATATCTTTAAAAAACACCTCATTTCCATGATCCTGCAATAAAATATTACCCTTTGCTGCATTTCCAAAATTTGGCCAGTCTTTGTATTTACTATAAGCTACCAGAGCATTCCACATTTGATTATTTCGGGTATATTCCACAATTTTAACCCCATTTAACCAATGCTCAACTTTATCATTTTTTACTACAATTGTTGCTGTATTAAAATCGTCTTTATTAAACTTAAAATCTTTATCTCTCTTTGAAGTAATTAAATCATATAATGATCCAAGGGTACGATTGCCTCTCACACCATTTTTTGCATCAGGATGATTTTCATCGTCTAATATTTGAAACTCACAACCAATTGCCGATCCCGCTCCTTTATTCAAATCAGAGTCTACAAAGTATTTTATTCCACTATTAGCTCCTTTTGTTATTTTAAAATCAACTTTCAAAATGAAATTTTTATACTTCTTAACTGTAACAATATCACCTCCATTAGAGGATTCACCTCCATCTGTTGCATGCACTTTTAAACTCCCATTTACTATACTCCACCCTTTTGCCGGAAACGCATCCATTCGTGCTCCTCTCCATCCATTAGTAGTTTTTCCATCCCACAATAATTTCCAACCTTCACTCACTTCTTTTGGGGTTAAAGTATTCGAATTGTCTTTTTGTGCCTGTAAAAGAAAAGTACTAAGTAAAATTATACTTGATAATAATATTTTTTTCATGATTTGATTTCTGTTATTATTTCTATTAAATCCTTATAGTTTGTAAAACTCTTCCCATCCTTTACGAGGAGGGACATCTGTTAATAAAGCATTAGCAAACGGATTATTGGTAATTGTTTTGGTATTTCTATCAAACTTAAGTGGTGTATTTAATCTTTGGGCAATTACTCCTAAAGAAAAAACCTGACTTAATGGTCCGAAAATTTCGAACGGTGATCTGGTTTTTTCCTTTCCTAAACAAGACAAAAGGAAATTAGCAAAATGATTAGAAGTACTTACAGGGACATTCGGTAATTTTGATTGGATTTCCTTGGCTTTCTCACTTGGAATAATACTTAAAGTACTTCCATGAGTACCTCCCTTAAAAATAAGATCATCACTGTAAATTATTTTTCCGGGATTTAATTTGGCCTCCTGCAACTTTGCACCCGCGACTGTTGGAATATTAGGATTCAATTCTGAAGTACCGTAACCAGATGGCAAAGGAGGCATATTATTTACCCCATCATACCATGTAATATTCATTGGTGGCATATTGCCTCTTTTAGGAAATTTAAATTGGATTGTGGAAGACATTGGAAAAAAATAATCATTATGACCTTCAAGTTTTATTGGATTTACTTCATAAGGCAAACCTAAATCAAGAAATTCATGAGCAGTATCTAAAATATGAGCGCCCCAGTCTCCTAATGCTCCCATTCCGAAATCGTACCAACAACGCCAGTTACCCTGATGGTATTTATCACTATAATCGTGATAAGGTCTGGCCATCAACCAGGTGTTCCAATCCATTCCTTCGGGAATTGGCTGTCCTTCTGGAAGTTTATATATATTGGGATCCCAACCATGCCATCTTCGTGGCGAATTCATGTGAGCTACTACTTCAGTCACATTTTTAATAATCCCGGCTTCTTTCCATGCTTTAAACTGAAAATAGTTTGCCTCAGAATGTCCCTGATTACCCACTTGAGTTACTAAATTAGGATGCTTTCTGGCTGCCTGCATCATCAGTTCAATTTCATAGAATGTACATGCCATTGGTTTTTCAACATAAATATGTTTTCCTAAAGACAGCGCCAACATGCAAATAGGAAAATGGGAATGATCAGGTGTACCTACCGAAACAGCTTCGATATCATTGGCTGCTTTATCAAACATTTCCCGAAAATCTTTAAATTGTTTTGCTTTTGGAAACATTGCCATAATTTCTTGTGTATGTTTAGCTCCCATATCGACATCACAAAGGGCTACAATTTCACACAAACCGGTAGCATACAAATCCTTAGCAATTTGCCCTCCTCGATTGCCAATACCTATTAAGGCTAACTTTACCTTTTCTTTTTCAACTTTTGAAACAGAACTTGCAAATAATGACGGAGCTATTGCAACTGTTGCTGAAGCTAACATTGCTTGCTTTATAAATTCACGTCTTGATTTCTCTCTTTTATTCATATTAAAATGGTGTTAAAAGCATTACTATTTTTTAGCTACTTATTCTTGTTTCACTACTGAAACAATAATGGTGCAAAAGCAAACAAATCGTGTCTCCAAACCGGCCAGCTATGTCCTCCAGGATATTCACTGTATCGGTATTTAATTCCCATTTGGTCGAATTTGCCCATCATGATTTTACAATTTTCAAAAGCAATATCCTCTTTTCCTCCCATTGAAATCCAAAATTCTTTCAAATTCGAATTAATTTTTCCAACATTCTTTTTCATGAACTCATACTGTGGCTCTGATAAAGCGGAATTATTCGCCCACCAGCCTGAACTAAAAACACCCAGAGCAGAAAAAAGCTCTGAATTTTTAATTCCTGCGTATAGTGTTTGCAATCCTCCCATCGATAAACCTGCTAAAGCTCTGTTTTTGGCATCAGTTGCCACTCTAAAATTACTTTCTACAAACGGAATTACTCCCATTTTTAACTCATTTTCGAAAGCCTTTAGTGCATTTTCATTAAAACCTGCTATTCCACCTGCATTTGGTAAATTGCCATCCAGCATTGCTATGACCATAGGTTTAACTTTGTTTTCTGCTATTAAATTATCTAAAATCAAATTAGCCTTTCCTTGAGTAGCCCATCCTCTCTGATCTTCTCCACCTCCGTGTAATAGATATAAAACAGGATATTTTTCGGTAGCTTTTTCATAGCCCGGTGGAGTATAAACATACATTTCACGCCAGGAATTAGTTGCTTTTGAAAAATAGTGTTTGATTCTGATGTCGCCATGTGGTACATTGTTTAAAGCATAAAAATCTCCTTCCTTATTTGGAATTTCAATACCACTGGCCATACGTCCCATTCCGTAAAATGTTTCGCTTGCCGGATCAGCAACTGCTACGCCATCAATTACCAAAGAATAATAATTGAATCCTTTATTGATAACATCAGTGGTTACTGTCCAAGTTCCATCTTCCCCTTTTGTCATATCGTATCTTTTACCTAAATCGATTTGGACTTTTGCTGCTTCTGGTGCTTTAATTTTAAAAACAACCCGATTGTCTTGTAATATTTGCGGATACTTCGCATTGCGGATATTCGTTTGAGCGGGAACACCTAATAATTCCTGTTGGGTTTGACTTATCGAACCTTGAGCTTTTACTGTAGCAAAATTCAAAAAGAAAAACACTCCTACTGTTAAGCCAATATTGATGTTATGCAATTCTAAAAATTTACTCATAATTGTTTTTTTTAGACCGTTGTTAATCCAATATCTGATTATTTTTACTTAGTAACAGAAGCTGTATCCAATACTGTATATTGGCTCAAAGAAGCTACATCAACTGGTTTAAACAAAAATTGAGAGAACATATACAAACCATTTTTCCAAACTTTAAAATCATGGCCTCCTGGCTCTAAATAATATACGTGCGGAACGTTTTTTTCCAATAAATAATCGTGTAAACGCTTACCGTAAGTAATTAAACCATCTTTGTCACCACAGGAAATCCAAAGTAATTTTAATTTTTTCTTGGTTTCTTCCGGATTAGGCACTAAGACTTCCGGCATTTTAGTATTTGGTGCCGAAGAGAAACCTCCAACCCAGGCAAATTTGTCTAAATTTCCTAAACCAAAATTCAATGATTGTCCGCCACCCATAGAAAGTCCTGCAATGGCGCGATTTTCTCTATCTGTAAAGGTTGGATATGTTTTTTCGATAAACGGAATTAAATCATCCAACAAGTCTCTTTCAAAAGTGGCAAAGCCCTGAACTTTGTCTGGAGCCATAATATTTCCAGTTGCTCGGTCATCTTTAATAGCACGACCGTTTGGCAATACCACAATCATCGGCTTGATTTTTCCTTCGGCAAATAAGTTATCCAATATTATTTGCGGTGTTCCTCCTTTTAACCATTCTTTTTCATCTCCACCAATCCCATGCAGTAAATATAAAACCGGATATTTTTTATCTTTTGAAAATCCAGGAGTTTTATAAACCAAAGCTTTTCTTGTCGTACCCACTGTTTTTGAATCATAAGCGATGGTATCTATTGTACCATGAGCAATGGCTGCTCTTTCCTGATCAAACCCCTTTGGTCCTTCTTTTTCGATTTTTTGTGCAACAACAATTAGATTACACATAAAAAGCATTGTTGCTGTAACAATAATTTTTTTCATTTTTTTATTTTTAGGTTGGTTGATAATTCGTTTTTTTATTGAAATAATTTAGCTGCAAATTGATTCAAGCATCTTCTCCAGGTTAGCCATTCATGAGCTGTTTCAGGAGATTCATAATAGGCATATTTAATTCCTTGCTTTTCTAACATTGTTCTGAATGCACCCACTGATCCCGGAAATGGACTAGGCTCTTTTGTTCCTAATCCCAGCCAAAAAAGTTTTATTTGCTTATTGAGTGCATTTGCATCTTTAAATTTTCCATCTAAAAAAGTGTTCACGTCAATGGCATCAGCACTCGGATAGTTTGAAGTTCCACTAAATCCTCCATAATAAGAAAAAGTATCCAGATTATTCATCATGATTCGCATAGTCTGATTGGCACCCATAGAAAGCCCTGCAACGGCTCTGTTTTCACGATTAGCGATAGTACGAAACTTGGCATCAATCATTGGAATAATTTCATTGATTACCACTTCTTCGAATACTGATTCCGGACGAGCAGTATTGCTTTGAGGTTTGTAAGCATAACCATTATCCATAACTACAATCATTGGGACTGCTTTTTTAGCTGCAATCAAATTATCCAATATCAAATTGGCTTTTCCCTGAACTGCCCATCCTGTTTCGTCCTCAAAACTTCCGTGTTGTAAATAAAGTACAGGAAAACGTGTTTTTGTATCGGTATTATAATTTGCAGGAGTATAAACAAAACAGCGTCTAAACGAATTGGTTAATTTAGAGAAATAAATATTTTCACTTACTAAACCATGAGGAACGTCTTTCATAGCATAAAAGTCTCTGTCTGATGCCGGAATTTCTATTGCACTTCCTAAACGACCTGCACCGTAAAAATATACTGTTCCCGGATCAGGAACTGATGCTCCGTCAATATTGAGTTGGTAATAATGAAAGCCTTCATCCTGAGGATTAGAAACTCCAGTCCAGACTCCTTTTTCATCTTTTACCATATCATATTTAGTTCCGCCAAGATCCAACTGAACTTTATTTGCCTGAGGAGCAAGAATACTGGCTCTCACGCGACCTTGAGAATTCACCTGAGGGTACAATTTCCCTTGCTGATTTACTGACGAAGGAACAAAATCTTCAACAACTTCAGTCGATACTGATTGTGAAAAAGAAGTATTTGTGATGATTGCAATAACGAAAACAATAATAGAATTTACTTTCATTTTAAAATACTTTATTTGATTTACTAAAAAGAATTATTTCTTATTCAAAAACAAAAGTGGTGCTAATTCCTTGAAACTACGTCTCCATGTTTGAAATTCGTGTCCGGTTCCTTCTGAAACATAAGAAACGGCATTGAAGTTGGCATTTTTAAGTTCTGTTACAGCATTTTTAACTCCATCTGGACGCTCTTTACTTCCACAGCTTAAAAAGACAAGTTTAACCTTTGATTTGTCTTTAATATCCTCTGGTTTATAAGTTCCTCCGCTTAAAAGCGCATAATGAGAAAAAACATCCGGTTTATTTAGTGTTATCGTTTTTGTTTCCATACCTCCCATTGAAAGTCCTGCCATAGCACGATTTTCTTGATTAGCCAGTGTACGGAAATTTGAATCTACATACGGAATTAATTCATCAACAAGAACAGTTTGAAAAGGTTCTATTTTAAAACTTGCCATACCTCCCCATTTTACTTCATTAGTCATTCCATAAGTCATAACAATGATAAATGGTTTGATTTTTCCTTCGGCAATCAAATTATCCATAATTAAATTCACACGTCCCTGATTGCTCCAGGCGGTTTCATCTTCTCCCCAACCATGTTGCAAATACAAAACCGGAAAACGTTTTGATTGTTCTTTAGCATAAGTGGGTGGTGTATAAACATAAGCACGGCGTGAAGTATTAGTGCTATTTGACGGGAAAAGAATTTGCTGAACATTGCCATGAGGAACATTTTTCAACGCATAAAAATCCTGATCGTGAGCTGGAATTTCTATCCCGCTTTCCCATCGGGTAGAACCATAAAAATTTAATGCTCCGGGATCATTAAAAACACCTCCGTCAACTGTTACATGATAATAATGAAATCCTTCGTCCATAGGACCAGCAGTTGTTCCTGTCCATACTCCATTTTCTGCTTTAGCAAGTTCAGTTCCTCCTTTTGCTCCTCCCAATCCTAAACTTACAACAACTGATTTAGCATCAGGTGCCTTAATCTGAAATCGTGCATAGCCTTGAGAATTCACTTGCGGGTATTCTTGTCCCGGTTGATTTACTGTTGAAGCTTTGAAATCTTCAATTATTTTTACTGGTTCATTTTGTGCACTAATTAATGAGCTCATTAAAGTCATCGATAACACAATCAAAAAGTTATACTGTTTCATAATTTTGGTTCTTTTTTTAAATTGGAGTAATACTATTTTTCTATTTCTTTTATTTCCTTGTAATAAAATTTAATGCACTTGTGGTGTGATTATTTTATAGTTTCCGCTTAAGTGCATCAAACTAAAAAGATACATCAAACCATCATAATAAGGGTCAAAATAACCATCCTCATAAGGTTCTAACTTCGCATTCCAAACAGCGTGTACAAAATCTAAACTTCCCTTTTCATCATTTATTAATGCTGTCGTTGCTGCAGTGGAAACTAACCCAATAGAATGTCTTAGTTTTTTCACTGGACCTGCTTGTAAAATAAATTCCGGTGTTGAACCGTCAAGATTGAATTGGTCCTCATAAGTATCCATACCTTTTGATCTTAGAAAATTTTGGAAACGGACAGCATATTCTTTCTGCCATTTTTTGTCCTTACCAAACCAAGCATAATCCATAGCAATATTCATAGGAACACGCCAGGAATCATATCGAAATCCTGCCGGCATCCAACGTGTAGGATGAGGCTCTCCACTAAATTCAGTATAATCGGAATTAAGCGCTGTTACAGGATGTGTTGCTCTATGAAAAAATACTCTTGAAGTATCTGCGCAGGCCTTATAAAATTCTTCATGACCATCTTTGGCATATTCCGACCAAACTTCATAAAAAGCAGGTAAATGATAGGATGGATCTGTCCAATTGTAACTATTTCCCTCAGGGACAAAAGTTATTTGTTTGTGTTCCGTATTGATAAGATTGTAAATATTTCCCGTCCCATCTTTTTTCCACATAGCGTCTAATATGCGTCTGGCTTCCTTGTAATAATTGATTCCTGTGTCATTTCCCCATTTATTAGAAGCAAATAAAAGACTGGTTATATAATACAATTCTCCATCAGATGCTGAACCCGGAGAATTTTGTTTCATTGTAACCGGATTGAAACTCCATGCAAAATAGCCTTCTCTTGGACCACTTTGATGCTGAAGATAGGTTTTTGAAAACCTCCAAATCCGGTCAAAAACATCTTTTTTATCCAGCTGGACAGCAACCATCATTCCGTATGACATACCTTCAGTTCTTGCATCCTTATTTTTTACATCAGACACATAAGCCATTGTATCTCCAACAGTAAAATAAACACTATTAGGTCCTTCAAAAATATCATAATAGGCTTTTGAAAGTTTTTTGTCAATAGCTTCTTTTTTATATCCTGATTCTAAAAAAATATTTCTGTATTTAATATTTTCGAATGTTCTCGTTGATTTTTTAGTTTGAGCAAAAAACATAGAAGAGAATAAAATTGCCGTTAAAAACAAACCTATTTTATGAATATCTGGATATAAATACTTGTGGTTTTTCATTCAATTAATTGGTTTATTTTGGTTGGTAATCAATAGTATTTTAATCTCTTTGTACTGCTGTTTTTCTTACTACTATTTTAACAAAGTCAACATCTTATTAGCATATCGTTTTCCTAATTCTCTGTATCCGGCAGCATCAAAATGCAAATTATCTTTACCATCCGTACATCCTTTAGATGAAATCACATAAGAATTAGGAATAGTTTCCGGAAGCGTAGCAATAATTGTATTCATACTGGCACATATTCCGCCTTGATCAGCATTAACCACTTCTCCAGCCAATAATGGTACTTTTTTAGGATCGAGATTCAAATCTTTCATCAAGTTATCATAAACAATTTTGACCTTTTTTGTCCAAAGTGTATCCCCCGTATTTGACTCTCCCTGATGTAACAAAATTCCTTTTATCACTCCGCTTTTTTGAGCATTTTTTGCCATTTCAACTAATCTGCCATAAGGATCTCCATCGTATTCTTTGACCATCCCTTTCATCCAATCAGGAGCTGTCGTCATATAGTTTTCATATTTATCCTTGTCAAAAAGTTCTATTTTGCAACCTCCAACAGCTACATTAATGATTCCTACTTTTACCTTTTTAGGAAGATTTTCGACCATTGTTCTTCCAAAAAAATCCGTGAGTGTTAAACCTGTTTTGCATCGACACAATGGTGGAACGGCTGTGTACCATTTTCCCATTTCACGACCCAATTCCGGACAATTTACTGCTTCCAAAACCTGAAAACGACCATCAACTTCAACTGTGTCCTTAGGTTCTATTTTAGCAGCACCCTCCATATTCGATTGTCCAAAACTCAAATAAATTTGAAAATTTTTATCCTGTGAATAAGAATGTTGCCCCACTAAGATTAGTACCAATACTAAAACATAATTTTTAATTTCTTTTTTCATCTTTTTCTATAATTTGTTATTTCAAAATTCTAATTTGTCGATAGCAAAAAACTAATACTGTAGTTATTTGAACAATTCTAAATCAATCATATCCCCCATTCTTTTATAACCTAATTCATTGGGATGTAAAAAATCATTGTCGTGCATATTGGATAAAATAGTCTTAGAACCAGGCTCAGAAACCATAGCTTTATCAAAATCAATTACAGCATCAAAACCACTGGTTTTATTTCGAATCCAGGCATTTACAATATCTCTTGCTTCTTGTTTGAATGGCGCATCATAAAAAGATTTTGCAAATGGCAAAATAGTACAACCATAGACTTTAATTCCTTTAGCATGTGCTTTGTCAATCATTACTTTATAAGCATCAATCAGTTCTTGTGCTCTTACAGGAGCATCTTCTGCCCGTTTAATTCCGCCAATATCATTTATCCCTTCGAGAAGAACTAACCATTTTGCACCTGCTTGGTACAACACATCCCTGTCAAAACGATTCAATGCCGTAGGTCCTAATCCTCCTCTAACGACACAATTCCCTCCAATTCCTAAGTTCAAAACTCCAATATTCGCTGTACTTTTATCAGCTAATAAACGAGCAGATAAAATATCTGTCCATCTGTTTTGTTTATTCGTTCCCGATCCACGACCGTCGGTAATGGAATTACCTAAACAAACTATGGTTGCCGATTCTTTAGGAGCAATTACATCTACCTCCATAATGGAATACCAATGATCTGTTTTTATTGCTCCAGCAAAATCTACATTATTGAGCTGATCTCCCTCTAAAATGTAAGAAGTAGTTCGAGAGCCCGGATGTCCTGATGTTTTTTGCGAAGTTGCTCCATAATGAATCGTAATGGCCAAAAGTTGGCCAGGCTGTAAAGCAAAATCAAAGGCATCTGAAAAAACTTGCTGTTCAGGATTCATTGTTATACCAGCATTTCCATTGAAGCTAAGTGTTTTTTGAGATTTTCCGTCAATAACAGCTCCTTCCACAACATTTGCAATACTCACCGATTTTAAAACCGTGGGCTGATCACTAAATATATTTGAAAAACGCAATCGCATCTGCTTTCCTCCTATCGAAACTCTGATAATTTGTCTGAGTGTATTATCTGTAAGTCCGGGAGCCGGCGGCATATTATTAGGCTCTACCAACATTTGTGCTGTAGCCCATGTACCAACCCAATTTAGAGTACTTGTTTTTTTAGTCTCTTTTATTAATGACTGATTGGATTTACATCCTACAACAAAAATGAAGAGATTAAAAAATAATAAATATTTAAAATATCTTTTTTTCATCTTTACCTTTTTTAAAATTGAAAAATTACTTCGTATTCCTATCATATTTGAAAAAATCGACATCAACATAGCCTCCGGTAGTCTTTGTAGCATAATTGAAAATGGCAAACTTGGTTCCCATAAAAAGTTTTTTATAATCAAAAATCATTTTAAACTCTGCTCCTATTTTAGTCCAATTTTTATTATCGAAACTATAATAGTATGTAGCCAAGTCTTTATTCAAATTAAAATCACCATCAATACGCAGATAAACAAGGTTTTTAGCTAATTCAACACGTGCTTTTTCATCCACCTCAACATTAAGTATTGCTTTTGTTTTATTATCTAAATCAACAACATTCGTTGACATTGTCAAATACTTTTTATTACCGTCCATAACAACAGATAAAAGTCCTGAATGTCCGTTAAATGCACTAAAGCCAGCCACATCTCCATCTTTCATTTTAGAAATATCCATTGCTATTATTCCACTGCATTTTGGTCCTTCCATACGTTGTGTAATAGTATTAGGCGCAGCGTATAAATTAGTAACAATTCTATCTGTTTTCAATCTAAGAAAGCCATTTCGCTCTGTTAATGACCAGGCATTATCAATAGGATTATGATTCCATTGCCAATTAATTTTTAGTTGTTTCTTAGAAAAATCATCACTTTCTACAATACGTTTTCCAGAATCAACCGGCTTTAGAGGAACTTCGGCAGTCAATGGCACTTTTCCATTTTTATCTCCTAACATTGGCCAGCCTTCTTCCCAACGTACAGGCATTAATAAAGGTACACGTCCTACAGCTCCGCGATCCTGAAAAATTAAAGCATGCCAATTACCATTTTTATCATCAATAACACAACCTTGTCCTGCATAAGGGAAACCAGCAAAATTATCCTCCAGAATTACCTTTTTTTCATATGGTCCGGTAATATTATCGGCTCTATAACAAACTTGTCGGCGAGGTTTACCCCTTGGCCAGGAAATCATAAGCAAATAATATTTTCCGTTATACTTAACAACCTGATTTCCTTCTAAAAGCCCTGTTTCGTCAGCATCTTTCTGAAAAATATCCTGATTAATTCCTCCTTGTTTTACATCCGAAAGATCTTTATTCAACTCAATTATCTTTGTTCCAGTAAAAACAAAAGCGCGGTCATCGTCGTCAAAAAACAATGAAGCATCGTGGAAATGTTTTGTTCTTGTGACCAATTTCCAATTTCCTGTTTTAGGATTATCTGTTACATAGATATAGGACTTGAATGGTTCATCATTAGGTGAAAAAAGAACATAATATTTTCCTTTATGATAACGAATAGATGATGCCCATTGTCCGCGTCCGTAAACGGTACCATTCAGCAAATCATATTTAGAATTATCAGTAAGACGATTAAACACATAACTACCTATTTCCCAATGTACCAAATCCTTAGACGTCATAACCGGAGCTCCGGGCATAAGGTGCATAGTAGTGCTAATCAAATAAAAATCACTTCCTGATCGTGTAATAGACATGTCGGGCACATCAGCCCACATCATAGGATTTGTATATGGTGTACTATCACTTTTTTTTGTTTGTTGTGCAATACAACCACAATAAACTAAAGCAAATAATAATAAAATTGAATTTTTATTCATCGTTTTAATTACATTAATTTTATAAAATTATTTCACATTATGTTGCATCGGAATCGGTCCAAAATAGCTTGAATGTGCATTATCAGGATTCACAACAATTTTCTCCAGAACTACTTCCGGATCAATCATGTAAACTTTTAATGTATGAATTCCTGGCTCATCAACTTGTAGCTCTGTATCTAACCATCTTAAATTATCAAAGACTTCACTTCGACGTTGTTTAGCATTTCCATTTAAATAAATATCCTTATTTAAAGGAGGAAGCGGCTTTAACACTTTTGAATGTGCTAAATTACTGGGTGTGTATTCTCCAAAAGTATCTACTAAGCCTTTTCGGGCATCGATAATTACCGGAGTTTGATTGTCTAAAGCCACAGCAATTCTCAATCCTCTGGCTGGATTTATATCCTGAGTTGGGAGCATCCCTAAACAAACAGTAGCTTTTCCTTTTTTTGAAAGAAGCACTTTATATTCTAACCGAGGTGCTGATTCTGGAGTTGCACTTGGAGCTGTTACCGGACTGATTCCCATACTAGCATCCGATCTTCCTAAATCGGTCAAAGTAACCCATTTTGCAAATTTTCCCGGAACACTTGCATTGTACTTACTTGAAGGTATAGAAAATTCTCCTGTTAAACTTCCAAAATAAGGTTCATTAATTTTTGGGGCTGCTGTTTTTACAACATTAAGTTGCACTGGTATCGTTTTGTTCCCTTGGCTAATTTCAATCAAACCGTCAAAAGTACCATCTGCTAAAGCATTCCAATCAATGGCTACCTCAATGCGGGTTTCTTTTTCTACAGTCCCTTTAGACTGACTCAATTTAATCCAAGTTTTATTTGCTTTAGCAGTAAATTCAAACTTTCCAAGACCCCGATTATACACATCAATATAATAGCTGGATTTAGCCAATCCGTCAAATACTGGCAATATCGCTTTATCGGTAGTATTTGGCCAAGACAATTCAGATCCTTCTATGGCTACTCCCATCGTTGGTTCTGATAAAGGAGTAACTTCTTTTATTTGAGGAATTACATTGGATTTAGGCATTGACCACATTTTATATTCCATATGAACATCGCTCATCATATTTTTCCACTTCCCATTAGACATTATAGTATTATAATAATCACTTAATTTTTTGTCTTCCTCAAAAAGTTCTTGGGTACGTTTGTAGAAATCATTTGCACTCACTCTGCCTTGTTTGGCAAAAAGCATATTTTTATCGGATGCAAGATACATTTCAGCGACACCTGCCGAAGCTTTTGCAGGATACAATACTAATTGATAATAAGCATCTTGAGCATCGGCAGGGATTTTTGATTTCAATTGATCTGCTTTATCAGCTACTGCTCTCCAAAGTTGTAAAACGCTATCCGATTCGTGGTTATTAACGATGCTAAAAACATTAGCAACCTGTACTTCTGGCTTACGCCAAAGATTGTATTTAGCATATTTAGATACGATATCTGCTACTTCTACAGCATTTTCTTTTCCAAATATTTTGCTAGCCCAATCAATTGTATAATCCAATGTTTTATTAGCAGGAATCGCATCTGGATTCCAAGCAAAATGCATAATAAAATCAATAGGAAGTTCTTTAGGTTTAAGATCACCAACATTGACAATCCATAATTTATCAAGTCCTGATTGGTAAGCCAGATTAAATTGCTCCTGTAGTTTAGGAATTGTAGTTGTATTGATCCAACGGTCGTTCCAAGGACCTCCGTTCATATCGATATGATAATACAGTCCACCGCCACCTATTCTATTTTTCACTTTTTCTTTTTCTGGATATGTACGACGAATTTGTCCCCAATTATTATCACAAAACAGAAGAATTACATCATCGGGAACTTTTAATCCCGCATCATAATAACGCTGCACTTCTGTAAATATGGCCCAAACCTGAGGATGGTTTTCAGGAGTATCATTATATACTTTTTGAATAATTTCTCTTTGTTTCTTAATCACATTTTGTAAAGTTTGGATGTTCTTTAAATCATCGCCTTCTCCCATTGCCACATCACCTTCACCACGCATTCCAATAGTGATTAGGTTATCAAAATTTTTATTACGTTCTAATCCATCATAAAAAAATTGACTAATGTTTTTTTCATTCGTTTCAAAATTCCATTCACCTATTTCCTTCTTTCTATCCGTGTATTCTTTTTGAGAACGCATCATCGGTTCGTGATGTGAAGTTCCCATTACAATTCCATATTCATCAGCAACTACCGGATTAAGCGGATCGTCTTCATTAAACGACTTCCCCCACATTGCCGGCCACAAATAATTGGCTTTTAAACGCAAAAGCAATTCAAACATGGTGGCATACATCTTAGAATTAATTCCGCCATAAGCTCCTCTCGCCCATTGAGCAAACGAAGGCTCTTCATCATTGATGAAAATTCCACGGTATTTTACTTTTGGAGAATCTTGAAAATATTTACCTGCTTTGATGTAAAGCTCTTTTGCTTTTTTAGCGGGTACATCAGCCCAAAAGTACCATGGGGACACTCCTATTTTTTCCGAAATATCATAAATACCATAAATAGTACCTCTTTTATCACTGCCTGCAATTACTAACTGACCATCAACAGTCTGGATTAAAAATGATTCCCATTTACCTTTTATACTGGAAACATCAATTTTTTTAGTCGCAATTAATTTATCGATAATGCTACTTCTACCAATAGTTCCCACAACAATTGAGTTTTTTTCAGGTTTGCCATTTTCAAAGACTGGAGAAGCTATTCCAGTTACTTTTCGGGTATCGTCACCTAAATCTTTTGCAGCACGAATCACACCTTTCCAATCCTTTGGATCAACATAAATTGAAGTTGATTTGCCATTCGCCACAATTGTAAAAGCCTTCGCTTCCATTTGATTTAAAACATAATTAGCCGGAGTTCTCTGGTCGCTTTTTTTAATGGATTGACCAAATGTACTTGCCACTAAAAACAATACTAGTGAAGACGAATAAAGTTTTATTCTGGATTGAAGATTCATATAATGTATGTTATATATTTTTTAAAATTTGTGATGATTTAGTACTAATTGTTATTGATGTGATAAAGGCACTTCTATTTAGAAGTCTGTTTGTTGTTACTAAAACCAAATTATTTTTTAGGAACATTCACAACGGCTTCAAACGCCCGTTTTGGTTTTTTGTTTCTATCATACAACAACGGATAATTCGTTCTTTTGTCAATAGGGTAATCATTTTTCCAAGACATACCATCGTGCAATCCCCAAACTGTAACACGATCTATTTTATCTCTTTTTTTATAAAAAATCTCAAATAATTCAGCATATCTGTCAGCCAATGCTTTTTGTTGTGCTTCAGGTAATTCTTTTTGATAGGGATCCAAGAATGTCTTGAATTCTTCTAATTGAAACTGCGGATGCAACATTCCTGTACCTATAATTTGCCCCTCTTTGGTTAACGGCAATACATCTACATCCAACTCTGTAATCATCACTTTTATACCAAGAGTAGCAAAAGAATCTATTGCCGCTTCAATATATTCTGTTTTAGGATAATTGAGCCCCCAATGCCCTTGAATGCCAACACCATCAATTCTTATTTTTTCTTTTTGAAGCATTCTTACTAGGCGCATAATTCCATCTCTTTTTTCTGGTCGCCAAACATTAAAATCATTATAATAAAGTTCGGTATTAGGTGCATATTCACTAGCAAACTTAAAAGCATTTTTTACTAATTCATCTCCACTTCCCACACTTTTTACCCAAGCCGTTGTACTTCGATACGATCCATCATTATCAATCACTTCGTTCACCACATCCCAGGCCTGCACTTTTCCAGCATATCTTCCTGCCACTGTTTTGATGTACTCTCGCAAGCGTTCGATTTGGGCTTTGGGTGTATTAGGATTTCCATTTTTATCTTGAAAAAACCAAGCTGGAGTTTGATTGTGCCAAACTAAAGTATGTCCTAAGGTAAACAAATGATTTTTTTGACCAAAGGCAACATAGTCATCTGCTGGTTTAAAATTATAAACTCCTGGTTCAGGATTTATTACCTCCGCTTTCATTACATTTTCAGGTGTAATGGTATTAAATTGTTCTAAAATAATTTTTTGTGAAACTTTATCTTTACCTGACGAAACTTCTTCATTAACAGCACAACCCATTAGAAAAGCATCTTTATATGAAGTCTTTAATGTTGTAGTGTTTTTACTTTTATTCGTTTTTGTAGTACAACCTAAGAAAACCAAACTAATAAGAATTACACTAAAAAAAGGGCCTATTTTTTTCATATTAATTTTAAAATTACAACCGATTGTGTAAATATATAAAATATTATTGCTCAGCTTATCTATTCTACTTCATTTATTCGATATTAAATAATAGAATCCTGCTATATGTTATTCTATTTTGCTGCTGAAAATGTGCTTAAAAGTTACTCTTTGATTAACCTCTTAAACTCATTATAAGTTTAGTATTTAATTAAACTAGTTTTGATATTAACAGAATTTATTTAGTCAAACTTGTCTCAATAACTGCTTTGTAGGCTGGCTTAGGGTTCAACTCTCCATCAAACAAAAGCGCATCTTGCCCTCTACGCCAAGATTTAGTATCACTCAATCCCCAGAAAGTTACACGGTCGATTACATCTGAATGACGCATAAAAATTTCGAACAACTTTTTATATACCTCTGCTTGCTTTTGATAGTTCTCAGCCGGGATTTTTTTCTCTCCTTGATTTACTCCCATAGCACCACTATTATCTCCAGTTGCAGTTACATCTAATTCAGTAATAGAAACTCTCAAGCCCAGAGACGCATAGTTTTCAATAGCTTTTTCAACATCAGCTAAATTAGTATCCAAGTGCCAATGTCCCTGAATTCCAACACCGGTGATTGGAGCACCTTCTGCAATAAGTCGCTTGAGTAATAACATAGAACTGGCGTGTTTCCCTTTGTTTTCAACTGCACCTTGTTCAATATTATAATCGTTGTAGTACAACTGCGCTTTGGGATCTGCTTCGTGTGCCCACTTAAAAGCCATTGTTATAACTTCGGGACCAACATATTTATACCAACTGAAAGTGCGAAGATTTTCTGTTTTGCCGTCACCGCCATCGGCAATCGATTCATTAAAGACATCCCAGCCAACAACTCGTCCTTTGTATCGTCCAGCCACAGTCGCAATATGTTTTTTTAAACGTTCCAAAACGACTTCTTTACTCGCGATCGGACCTGTAATCTCACCCCTGTTGCGGCGAGGGCCATTAGCACTCGTTGTTGGCGTAGTCGCAGTTGGGGCAGGTGCAACAGCTGGAGCTATTTCTCCGGAAGCTGAACTTTTATCTTGAAAAAACCACTGAGGGGTTTGACCATGCCAAGCCAAGGTATGCCCCCAAACCTTTAAACCATTCTTCTTACTCCAATCAACCATTGCATCGGTAGTTACGAAGTTGTAGGTATCTTCGGTAGGATGAATAGGCTGTGGTTTCATACAATTTTCTGGCGTAACAATATCATATTGTGCTCTGATACTTGCTTGATAGGCTTCGGAATTCGAACTTAAATCATCGGCACATCCTATCAAGAACTTCCCTTTAAATGCTTGTTTTAAAGTTTTTAGAGATGACGAATTGTTATTATCCTGAGCAAAAAGACTGGTAGTCAGCACTCCACTTAAGATTAAGCTTGTGATCCATTTTTTATTTATCATAATTCTATTTTTTGGTTTATAAACAAATAAGTCTGTTAATACTTTGGTTGATTTGCTTTTTTTTGCCGCCTATGAATTTTTAAAAGCCTAAATAGAACTACTTTAGGCTTATTTTGTTTTTATTCAATAACCGACACAACTAATTCATTGCAATTGATGAAATTATTTCACCGGAGATAAAACATAACTCACATCATTTCCATTGATTGCGAAAAAAAGTTCAATCGTTTCAGCCTTTGTTTTATCAGCATCGTTTGCTTTTATTTTGCCTTTAATTTGGATTGAATTGCCCATAATGTCAATAGAAAAAGAAAGATCTTCGCCTTTAATTAGCCCATTGGATATTGGTCTGTCACTCCCGTCTGGGCGTTTTGAGGTACCTGTTAATTTCTCTCCTTCAACTTTAAAAGTATAATTGACTTCAAATTGGTCATTAACCGTTCCTTTCCAGTTTCCGGTAATATCCTGAGTATATCCAAATGTTACAAATGCCATTAGCATAAGTAAAGTTGTTACTGTTTTTTTGACCATAATATTTTAATGTTAAATAATTAAGCTAATTGAAATTATGTAATGTATTCCTATTGTATTTTTTAACTTGAGATTACTCTTTATTGAATATCCAATAGTCGAAATTAAATAATTCGCGCCCTGCAGTAATGTTGTGACCATTAAAGCAAAAATAAATATCGTGTGTTCCTTTAATCTCTGATGTAATTTTAGTTGAAAGCAACTTGAATTTCTCCCAACCTCCAGTTCGAGGCACGTCTATTGAAGCTATAATTGGCCCCGTAACACTATCAGCACGCACTTCTAAAATACCACCATCGAGACCTGCTGCAATCGAAGCTGAAAAAGACTTTGGAGACTGATTTTCAAAATTCACTTCTCGAACTTTAATATACCCTTTTAGACGAGCAGATGAAACAAATACGCCAACCTTGTCATTTTGTGAAATGGAACATTTTTCAGACCAGGCCATTGTTTCAGCTTCCACACGCTTGAAAGGGTTGATGAATCCAACTGGTTTTACACCTTCTTTTGTAGCGGTAACTGCAGGAATGGTTCCGTCTTCATTGTAATTAAATTGCTCTACACTTGACGCTCTTCCGTAGCTTCCTCCATTAGGTAAATGTCCGGTGTGATAAAAAACATAAGAATTGTTTTTGTAATCAATAATGCCACCGTGATTGGTAAAACTATTGGTTTTTTGATCTTCCATTATTTTTCCTTGGTATTTCCAAGGCCCTGTTGCACCATCGCTCATAGAGTAAGAAAGCGTTTCGCCTCCTTTACCCATACCGGCAAACATCATGTAGTATTTATTTTTTCGCTTGTAAAACCAAGGCCCTTCTATAAAAGTATCTTTGTTTTCGATACCCAGTTTTCTGTTTTCTCTACTACCTCCAAAAGTTTCATTGTTCAAGGGAACGGTAACAATATCGCCAGAATATGAAATCATATCTTTGTTTAACTTCACATAAAACAAACTACCATTTCCCCAATACAAATAAGCCTGACCATCGTCGTCAATGGCAACTGTAGGGTCAATGTTTGACCAGCTACCATTTATAATTAATGGTTTGCCAATAGCATCCTTGAAAGGACCTGTCGGACTATCTGCAACAGCAACACCAATCGCCATATCGTTTTTATCACTTTGCGCACAGATGTACCAGTAAAATTTACCATTACGCTCAATACATTGTGCCGCCCAAGCACGATCTCGGGCCCAACTGAAAGATTCTAACGAAATAGGAACTCCGTGATTAGTCCAATTTACCATATCATTTGATGAAAAAACGCGCCATTTGGTCATATAGTAAAAATCAAAACCCGGAATATCATCTCCTGTATAGGTATAAACTGTTCCGTTGTAAACCATTGGCGCGGGATCAGGAGAAAAGTTGGTTTGAACAAAAGGATTTTGCGCTGATATGTGAGCTACAAAAGCAAACGAGAAAAGGAATACTGAAAATTTTATGTTTTTCATAAGCTGCATTTTATATGACTTTATTCTATTATGGAAATACAAGGTTGATTGAAAAATTTGGCATCCCAAAAGACACCTAACAGGTTTTAAAAACCTGTTAGGATTTAGAATTATTTGTTAATTAGGCTGAGCATCATTAGCTGATGTAGCATACAAACCTATCAATGCACCTGTAAAACCACCAGCCACATTTGTAGAAAGAATATCACCTGAAACTGCTCCACCTAAATTTGTAAAATCAACACCATTGGTTGAATAACTAAATTCATAATTATCTCCAGTTGCTTTTACTTGTAAACGAAGCGGTTTTTTAAGGTCAATTTTAGTGCTTGCAATAATTTTAGACTGACCTTTTTCTGTTCTTTCCAATAAAATATAAGTATCATTTCCTTTTTTAGTTACACCAAAAACATAGTTGAATTTTTCATTTTGCAAACATGTAATACCTGCCAAATCTTTTTCAGATACCGGTTTGTAATCAACTGTTGTTGAGAAAGAAAAACTATTGTGTTGCTGTCTGTGAAAAAGTGTAGAAGTAGGTTTCACTTCTTTAATGCTTACCGCAAATGGGTTGATTTGCAGTCCTTTTTTAGTTACTGTAGCAAAGTTTTCACGCGGTCCTCTCAAACCAATCCATCTGTAATCTAATCTTGGAGAAGTAAAGTTTTCTGCAAACGTAAAATTACCATTCGGGAAAAATCCGTCTTTTCCGGTTTTGTTTTCAGTAACACCTTTAGGCATTTTCAATTTTGGCTCTAAAGGAACTAATCCATTTTCGAAAACAGGAAACTCTCCAGACCAATCCACAGGCAACATAAAAGTTTCACGACCTGCATTTACTCTGTCTTTTTCATTGGGACGAATTCCTAAAAATACGCCATAATACTTATCGCCAGGTCCTTTAACTAAATCGGCGTGTCCAGCCCAATCGTATTTATTGGCTCTATCTCTCGGAAAATAACGTTGCGTTAATATTGGATTACTTGGTGCAGGGATAAAAGGACCTTTAGGACTATTGCTTTTAAAAATTACCTCACTATGATTACCTCCTGTACCGCCTTCGGCACACATTAAATAATAACTTCCGTCTTTTTTGTACAAATGTGGTGCTTCAATCCAAATAGGTTTTTTTGAAAGATCTACTCCCCCATCCACGATAATTTTATCCGTTCCCGGAATCACTTTATCATTGTCAACATCATATTCCCAAACTTTAATAACACGGTGTCCATTGTATAATTCTTTTCCTTTGTCCGGAGCATCGTTATGAACAATGTACCCTTTTCCATTATCATCAAAAAATATAGATGGATCAATTCCTCCAAAACCTAATTTAATTGGACTCCCCCAACCTTTCATTGGGTCTTTTGTTTTTACAATAATGTTCCCAAGACCTCCCGAAAAAGCCGTTACAATCATATAAAAAGTATCATTGTGCGGATTATAAGTAATTCCCGGTGCATAAACTCCGGCACTAATACCTGTATCGTGTGGATTGAATTCGTTAACATTATTAAGTACACCTCCCAAATCAGTCCAGTTCACTAAATCTTTAGAATGAAAAATAGGCACTCCGGGAAACATCGCAAAGGAAGAACATACCATATAATAATCATCTCCTTTTCTAGTAATTGCAGGATCAGGGTAACATCCTTGCAAAATCGGAGTATAAAATTCATCCGCCTTTAATGGATTTTTTTTATAAATATCATCATCACCCTGATAAACAACCTTTGAAAATACAGCTGGATTTTTAGAGGTGTTTTTCTTGGTTTGGCTGTTAACGCCTGTCCCAAAAAACAACCCCATAATGGTGGATAAAAATAATAATTGCGTTTTTTTCATTTTTTAAAAAATATGTATGTTAATAATCTTCTTTTTTATTTATTCAAACTTTACCCAATCAACTTCAACTTGATTGTCGTTTTTTGATACAACAAATACATCTTGAACTCCTGAATCAAATTGTAATAATGGTGATTTTACTTCAACCCATTCACTATTTTTAGGAACTGTTACCTCAGCAATGACGGCACCATCGATTCCTTTAGTACGAATTTGCAATACTCCTCCTTTTTCTGACATAGCTCTTACAGATACTGACTTTAATTTTTTCTTTCCAAAATCAATGCTATTGTACTGTATCCAAGCATCTGATTGATTGAAAGTTGTTTTCCAACCTTCAAAGGAATTCGAATTATCTAAAAAAGAAATGGAACTTCCTTTATCACTTATTTTTGAATACCTGTCGATTTGAATTGGATTTGTCGCTTTCGTAATTCCAACTCCTCTCAAAGTTGGAACGACTTTTTGAATGCTTCCATCCGGATTGAAATACAAATAATCGGCTCTAATGGATCTTAGTTTATCAAATTCAGGAGATAAATCGTTATGATGATAAAACAAATACCATTGCTTTTTAAATTCAATAATCGAATGATGGTTTGTCCAGCAACCTGTAGGCGATTCATCCATAATGACACCCGCAACTTTAAAAGGTCCTAATGGATTATCGCCGGTGGCATATTCCAATCGTTCAATTTTATTTTCAACGTGAGGATAAGTCAAATAATAAATTCCGTTTCTTTCAAATAGATACGGCCCTTCTTTTAGCCCTTTGGTTGGAAGATTTTCGATGGTTTTTACTTCTGATTCCAACTCAGTCATATTCTCTTTTAACTTGGCAACAAAAATATTTCCTCCAGACCAATACAAATAAGCTTGTCCATCTTTGTCAATAAAAACATTTGGATCAATTCCACTAATTCCTTTTATCGGATTAGGTTCCGGAATATAGGATCCTTCAGGTTGATTAGCAATAGCAACACCTACCGTAAAGCCTCTTTTAGAATTAATGGTATCTTTTGGCGTACTTGGAAAATAGAAATAATACTTGCCATTTCTTTCAATACAATCCGGAGCCCACATACTATAACTATCAGGCTTAACCCAAGGCACTTTATTTTGTTGCACTATCATCCCGTGGTCTGTCCAATCAGTTAAGTTAGCCGAAGAAAACACATGATAATCTTCCATACAAAACCAATCTTTGCGCCCTTTTCCTTCGGTAGCCACTATATCATGCGAAGGAAAAACATAGACTCTGTCACCAAATACTCTTGCAGAAGGATCAGCGGTATATTGATCTTGAATAAGAGGGTTTTGAGCAAAAGAAATACTGCTAATCATAAAAATCAGCATCATTTCTATTCTAAAAATTGATTTAAAATTCATCTTACTTTGAGTATTTATTTCTTAATTGACCATTAACACACCTCCATTACAAGGAATTGTGATTTCAACTAATTGACTTTTGTTCATTTTGATGCTACTTACTTTCCCGATTAATTGCTCATCATCTGTGTATTGCTTTAATTCCGAACCTACTGAAATCATTGGTAATTTCATTTTAAGTTTCAATGTTTCTTTTTGAGCATTTACTCCAGCGATATACCATTTTGCTCCTTTTCGACGGGCAAGTACCACATATTTACCCGGATAACCATCTAAATAGCGAACCTCATCCCAGATTGTTGGTACTTCTTTCATAAAGTTAATTGCCCAATCAGGAGCGTCAGTTAAATTATTTGGCGCTAAAGCAAAATGTTGAACCCCACTTTGAAATAGTACGGCTGTTGCCAAAGCATAAACATCTGAAGTCATTCGTTTGGAACCTTTGTTTGGCGTATTTTCACTATTGTAAAATTCATTTAAAGCGCTTCCTCCAAAATCCATACTTCCTACCACATTGCGAATAAAAGTATGAATCGAAGCATTTTTGGCTTCATTATTACAACTTCCCTGACCAAAATATAGATTTTCACTCGCCAAAACAGCTTCACTTGCCGCATAATTTGGGTACATACGCTCCCAACCTCTAGGTAAAGTACAACCGTGGAAAATAACCATAATGCCAAAATCATTGGCATCGGCCAGAATGTCTTCGTATAACTTCATGGTTACTTGTTTGTCTCCACCAAAAAAGTCAACTTTGATTCCTTTTACTCCAATGCTTTTCATCCAAGCCATTTCTTTACGACGAATAATGGTATTGTCCATGATTCCTCTGGGACCTTGTGGAGCATCATTCCAATAGCCATTGGAATTGTACCACAAATACAACCCAACTCCTTTACTCGCACCGTATTGAGCCAACTCAGTAATTTTATCTTTTCCTATTTGTGTGTCCCAGAGCGCATCAATTAAAACGGTTTCATATCCCATAGCAGCACTAAAATCAATGTATTGTTTTTGAACCGGGAAAGTGGTATTGCTGTCCATTTTCATAATCCAGCTCCAGGAACCCTTAGTATAATTGTACTTTTGAGAAGCTTCGTATTTTGGTTTAACCAAGTCAAACGGAATGGTTGTTTCTACTATTGGTGCCAATGTTTCGCCAATTGTGATGGTTCTCCAAGGTGTTTCTCCCATAAGCGGAATTCCGGGAACTGTTGTACCATTGCCATTATTTTCACCTGCCATTGGAAAACCTATAGTATATAATCCCTTTTCTTGCCCCATCAATCTGCTTCCGCAGTAACCGCTGTCAACTCCTGTTTCGGAAATTAAAACCCATCCGTTATTATTGACTTTAAAAAGACAAGGAAATGTGTATCCGTCACCATTTCCGTTTTTTCCCATTGGAGCATCCAAAGTATAGGACGTTTCATAACTAGGCATTGTTCTAGCAAAACCTACCATTGATTTACTCTGCGGACACAAGAAAGTAGTAGTTCCTTCTGGTAGTGAAAAACCAGAAGCTTCTTCTTGAACTACACAAGATCGAGCTTCTTTTTGTGGATGTATTTTATACTTGAAACCTACATTATTATTACTAACCCTGAAAATTACATCAATAGCAGCTTTACCGTCTTTAGTAAAAGAAAATACCGCTTCATTGGCAACATAATGTACTTTGCTTTGCTTTATATTAGCCAACTCATAGGTTTCATCAATTTTGTTTTGAATCACATTGGCTCCTAAAAGTAATCCCGAAGTAAAATCACCAACATTGGTTTTCAAACCCAGAGGAGATTTTTCTAAAAACGCTTTTGCATTATAAGAAACACTATACGTTGGCATCCCATTATTTACAGCAACTGACACCATAAGTTTTCCATCCGGACTTTCCACAACCGATTGCGCTTTTAAAGCAAAAAAACTCAATAGAAAAAAACATAAAACATACCCTGAATTTATCATAAATTAATTATTTATTAACGTATTTTTTTTATTTCAAATATTTATATCTTAAAAAACAAATATAAATATAATAGACTCTGTTTTATTTGATAGGTTTAATTAAGAAATACTAATTTAAAAATAAAAACAACAACAGATTAAAATTCAACAACATAGAATGAAATAAATTTTCATAAATAGTTATTTAGAAAACATCCAATAATCAAAAAACATAATTTTGCTGGAAGCTTTTCCTTTATAAACAAAATAGACATCGTGTATTCCTGTCACTTTTTTGACCTCCGTTTTCACTATTGCCCAACGATCATTTCCACCAGTCATTGGGACTTTTATCGTTCCTATCAATTCTCCGTCTATACTATCTAATCGTATTTCCATAGACACATTTCCATTATGAGTGGTACCTAAACGCGCCATAAATTTGGACGCCCCATCTTTACGGAAATCGACCTCTTTCACTTTTGTAAAAGCATCATTTTTCATCGCTGTGATAAAAACACCAACTTGTTCGTTTTGCATTGATTTCACCTCTTTTGACCAAGCCATAGTTTCCGCTTCATTTTTAGTATAAGGATTAACAGTTGCGAGACTTTTTTTAATTCCTTCGGTCATATACAACTGTTTGACTGTACCATCTGGATTAAATAGCAACTCCTCAACAGCTACTGAACGAGTAAATCCTCCTCCTCCGGGCAAAGCTCCATTGTGATAGAAGAAATAAGACTTCCCTTTAAAATCAACAACTCCGGGATGGTTTGTAAAACTTCCGCCCTGAGTAGGCATTACAACTCCTTGATATTTCCATGGCCCCAAAGGCGTTTTACTTGTTGAATATCCAATATGTTCGGAAATAGGGCCTGCTGCAAAAAACAAATAATACAATTCGTTTCTCTTATACAACCACGGTCCTTCTTCATAAGTGGTAGGTCTTCGAGCATCTTCTTTTCCTTCGCGTTTTCCAAAAGATTCAATTGTATTAGGAAATGTTTGTATTTCTCCATCATAAGAAATCATATCTTCATTTAATTTCACATAATTACACACCGGATTTCCCCATAAAAGATAGGCTTGTCCATCGTCATCTATAAAAACAGTTGGATCTATATCAGCATTACTGTTTTGAATTAGTGGTTTTCCTAACGGATCTGTAAAAGGACCATAAGGACTATTGGCAACCGCTACTCCAATACCATTTTTACCCTGATTATCCGTTATTGGAGCATACAAATAAAACTTACCTCCCCGCTCAATACATTGAATAGCCCAGGCATTCATTTTAGCCCAGCTAAAATTTTTATAGGATAGTACCGAACCATGATCTGTCCAGTTGACCATATCTTCGGTGGTGTATAATTTCCAATCGTTCATGGTAAACCAAGTCGATTCATCTTCATCATGAGAGGTATATAAATACACTTTGCCATTATATACCATTGGTGCCGGATCGGCTGTGTAATTGGTTTGGACGATAGGATTTTGCGCCATTCCCAATATTGGAATTACCAATAAAAATAAAAGGCTAGTTTTTTTTAAATTCATATTAATTTGTATTTTTTAATTGAAAATTTACTGATTATCCGACACGATTATTGAAACATCCACCAATCTAAATTAAACAACGATGCTCCATCTCCTTTGAATACAAAAACCACATTATGTACTCCTGTTACTTTCTTAACTTTAGTTTTAAACTCTTTCCAACTGTTTAAATCACCTGTGCTTTTGATATCGCAAACACCCAGAAGTTCCCCTTCTTTAGTATCTAAATGGATTTCTATTTTCCCTCCGGTCAAAGAAGCTGCACTTACTTGAAAACTTTTTGGTGCTTTATTAAAATCAACAGCCTGTACTTCTATGTAATCGTTGTTGTCTATTTGATTTACAAAGACTCCTGTTTTATCATTTTTATCTGACTTCACTCCTTCACTCCAAGCCATTGTTTCAGCTTCAACCCGTTTAAAAGGATTGATTGTACCAACGGCTTTCGGACCATCTACTGACCAATAAGAAAGCGTTTGAATAGTACCATCCGGATTATATATAATTTCGTCCATATCAACAGAACGTCTTTCATAAAAAGTGGAAGTTTCTCTTTTTAAAAGATCATAACTATGACCAAAAACATACGATTTTCCTTTGTAATCAATAATACCTGGGTGATTTCCTCTGGTTTTTTCACTGGCTTCCACCACCATGCCTTTATATTCCCAAGGACCTGTGGGGGAATTACTCATTGCATATCCTATACCCTCCGGACAGCAAGTTGAAGCATAAGATAAATAATAATGTCCTGCGCGTTTATACACCCACGGCCCTTCTTGATAATTTTTAGGTTTAGTAGGTTCTTTTACAACTTCACCTGAAGTAGAAATCATATCCTCATTTAGTTTCACATAATACAAACTTGGATTTCCCCAATACAAATAAGCCTGACCATCATCATCTATAAAAGGAGTTGGATCTATATCGTCCCAAATGTTATGATCTGAATAGACTAGTCTTTTACCCAATGGATCTTTGAATGGGCCATAAGGACTATCCGAAACTAATACACCTATTCCTTGTCCGTGCATGGGAGCATAAAGGTAAAATTTACCGTTTCTTTCGATGCATTGAATCGCCCAGGCACCATTATCAGGTTTTACCCAACTAAAATCTTTTAGAGAGGCTACAACACCGTGTTCAGTCCAATTCACCATATCGGTTGAAGTGTATAGCAACCAATCCTTCATTTTGAATCCCTTTGCATCATCCTCATCATGTGAAGTATATAAAAACACGGTGTCATTGTGTACCATTGGTGCAGGATCAGCAGTATATTTAGTTTGGATAATTGGCTTTTGTTTGATACTGCTTTGAGCCATTCCATTAAAAGCAGTCATTGTAAATAAGCAAATCGCTACAATACTATTTATTTTTGTATTCATTTTTTATAATTTAATTGAAATTTTATTTCCTTTATAATCAACATATTTTTCAGTCGTTGTGTTTGGTAGCTTTAGGTTTGAAGAAACTTTTACAACTTTAAATTTTCTTTCTTTTATCATCCCGGAAAAAGAGCCTTTTTGCTCACTGATACTTAAGGTTTTCTTCAAATCATTCCATTTAAAGGTAATTGTCGCAAACTTCCCTTTTTCATAATTGTAATTATCCCCTTCATCTTCATAAAGTGTAAATTCTCCATCAGCTCCTTCATAAATTCTAATTTCAAGAGTATCCCATTTCTTCTCATTGGTCGATTGCATTATTGATCCAAAAGGAATTATAGCACCCGCTTTTACAAATAATGGAATTCTGTTTAAAGGCACATTTACTTTAACTTCCTGACCTCCATCAAAGCTTTTTTCAGACCAGAAATCAAACCATTTGGTCCCTTTTGGCAAATACACTTTCCAATCAGCAACTCCTGATTCAATAACCGGAGCAACTAAAAACGATTTGCCGAACAGATATTCATAAGGCTGATTCACTGCTTTTTCATCATTTTGAAAATCCATTACCAGCGGTCTCATAAAAGTGGAACCCGTTTTAATTTTAGAGGCTTCAGAATAGATGTACGGCATCAATTGGTAACGAAAATTCAACATTTCTCTCATATTGCCTTCCACTTTCTGACCATATTTCCAAGGTTCGGTTTCAGTTTGATAGCCGTGTAATCTAAATATGGTACTAAATGCTCCCCATTGAAACCATCTGGTTAGCAACTCTTGAAATTTTTCATCCTTGTATTGTCCTCCGCCTGGACGGAAAAAACCACCAATATCAGTTGTCCAATACGGCATTCCTGTTAAAGTAAAATTCATTCCGGAAACAATTTGTCTTTTAAAACCATCCCAGGTTCCACCAATATCTCCAGACCAATTGATGGTTCCAAAACGTTGTTGACCGGCAAATGCAGAACGTGTTAATATCGTTACGCGTTTTTCAGGATTTGTTTTTCGCTGTCCTTCATAAACCGATTTACTCACAAATAATGGATACGTAAGTCGGAAAAAATCGCCAGGACCTTGATGTGTTGTAGTACCAACCAAAGCATCATTTTCCGGCTCTGTTGCATCCATCCACCAACCATCAACACCATTTGAAAATAAATTTTGGTTTAATGTATTCCAATAAGCTTTTCCCGTTTCAGGGTTAAAATAATCCAGCCATTTGGTGTTGGGAATGTACATTCCGTTTTCAACATATTTTTTACCAATGGTAGAATTTTTATCCGGATTAGACCAAACAGAAACTACAAAATGAGATTTCAAATCGTGTAGTTCTTTGATAAAACCGGAGGGATTTGGGTAGTTTTTTTCATCGAATTGCGGTACACCCCAACCATTACTTCCCCAATATTGCCAATCCTGTACAATTACATCTAATGGCAATTTCCTTTCACGAAATTCTTTAACTGTATTAATTAAATGTTCGCTGGACGTATAACGTTCACGACATTGCCAAAAACCATAAGCCCATAAAGGTAACATTGGTGCTTGTCCTGAAACACTTCGATACGATTTTATTACTTCATCTGTATCTTTTCCTTTGAAAACCACATAATCTAAAGCTTTAGCATTTACTGAACGAAAAGTGGTTGAATTATCCGTTTTTCTAAAAGACAACTTTGGCTTATTTGTAGCATTACAAACGATTTGTACCGAGTGTTCTCCTACTTTCAAATTCACTAACTCACTAACTGCCGGTGGCAACCATAAATTAGATTGATCGATAATGGTTTTATCATCAATAACAACCAAATGACGGCTGTCCATATCGCCTAAATCCAACATAATGGAATATTGTCCTTCTTTATCTACATTAAATTTCCCCATATATAATGCTTGTCTTTGCGATATTTTTTGAGTTCCTGCTGTTGTGGTTACCTCAACTTCCTTATTGTTATCCGATGATTTTTCACTTTTGGTAAGTGTAATCAAATTATCATTTGGATTAAACTCGGTAAGTCCGTATTGATGCCAAAGAATTCCATATCCTTTATTGGAGTATAAAAAAGGAACTGCAATTTGTGTATTAACCTGAGTTAATTTTTGGCTGATGTCCTTTAGATTATAATGTCCATCCTGAAATTGTCCCAAACCAAAAAGATATTCATTTTCAGGAGAATTAAAACTCTGCTCGACTATATAACACGGATTTCCATTTACATTGCTTGCAGCCATTTTTCTGCTCTCTGCTTTTTCGCTTAAAAAAACATTCCCTTTACCATCTTTAAAGTTCAATGCTTTGGTTTTTTTATTGTACAAAACCGTTATAGAAGCTGTTTTCAACTGAATTTCATCGTTAGTTTCAGTAACTTTAAAAGCAGGCACTGGCAATTTATTAACTAAAATTAATTCTTCATCCTGCTTTATATTTTCTCCATTTATTTGAATTCTAATCGAATTGTTTGTCAACGGAATTATATTCAATATTCCTTCACTTAAAGGTATCGAAATACGATCTTTATATAAAGTATAACCCGTATTGATGCTCTTAAAACTGAATAGCAGCATTAAAAAAATGGGAGCAAAAAATTTTGATTTAAAAAACATAATGATACTATTTTAGTATTTAGGCGTAATGATTTTCCCTTGTATTATTGAATAACTATTTTATTCATTTTTAAATCTTTGGCATCTGAACTATTGCCATAATAGACTTCATATTCTCCTGAAGTTACTGCCATTTCCATCGTTTTAGCATCATAAAATTCAAAAGAAGAAGAAGGTAAATCGATGGTTATATTTTGTTTTTCACCCGCTTTTAAATCAATTCTTTTGAAAGCTTTTAATGTTTTCAAAGGACCATCAACATCATTTAATTTTCGAACATACACCTGAACGATTTCTGTTCCATTTCGTTTACTAACATTTTGTATTGGAAAACTTAACTGCGTATTTTCAGTAGATTTTATAGTGGTTTTGCTCAATTTGGCTGAACCAATTGTAAATTTTGAATAACTCAAACCAAAACCAAAAGGGAACAAAACATCTGTGGTATATCTGTAAGTACGGTTTTTCATTGAATAATCTTCGAAATCGCCTAATTTATCCGAGTTTTTATAGAATGAAATGGGTAGTTTCCCAGCCGGATTATAATCTCCAAAAAGCACATCAGCAACAGCCTGTCCACCAGCTTCGCCCGGATACCAAGCTTGTAAAATGGCGTCGCAACTTTCAGTTTCTGGTGTTAACGCAATGGCAGACCCGGAACAGTTTACAAAAATTACTTTTTTACCAGCCGCTTTCAGTGCTTTCAAACACATTCTTTGAACAGCAGGAAGTTCAATATTGGTACGATCTCCACCTTTAAAACCGGGATACGAAACTGGCATTTCTTCACCTTCCAATAAGGTAGAAAGTCCTCCTGTAAAAACTACAGTGTCAATTCCTTTCAATTTTTGAATTAATCCGGTAAAATCAATATCATATTCTTTTCCAAAATCAAATTCCAAATTTGCCTGCCAATTATTTGATTGAGCATAAAGAATTTCAATCTTGTATTTTTTTCCTGCTTCAACCGCAAAAGGAAAATTACTCGGAATGGTTCGCCAGTTAGTATATTTTGCAATTGATTTTCCATCTACATACAATTCAAAAACTCCCGCAGCTCCTGTCTTAAAAACAAGATTATCAGTTTGTTTGGCTAAATATTCTGTTTCAAATTTAGCTGAAAATCCTTCTAACTTAACTCCTGAAGCAAACTCATGCTGACCGGCTGTAGTCATTTTTATTGGATTTAGAATTTGCTGAGAAATAACAGCTGCTCCTTCTCTATTTGGATTATTCCAATAAGTAACTTTCATTCCTTTTTTTCCATCAAATGAAAATTGGTCAAAATAAGATTGGGTTACCTTATCCTCAACTAAATCACAAGCTTTATCAAAAAAGATTTTATTAGCATTAACTTTTGATTCGATACCGTCTTTGATGGTAATTGTTTTAACAGGCGTTCCGTTATAATTCCCCCATAACATCGGTTCATTGTCGGCATTTGGGCCAATAGCAGCTACTTTGTCTATTCCTTTATTCAATGGAAGAATGTTGTTCTTATTTTGCAAAAGCGTCATTGACTTTTGAGCCATTTCAAGCGTTAACTGTTGATGTTCCTTACTATTAAGAACCGATGCCGGGATTTGTGTCCAAGGAACTATCGCATCATCATCCATTTCGCCCAAATCAAAACGCCCCACTAAAACACGTAGTAAACTTTTATCAATATCCGATTCTTTGATTAAGTCTTTGGCAACAGCAGCTGGAAGTTCTTTAAACGGATATTTTTCCCATACACATTCTACATCAGTTCCTGCCAATACGGCTTTCGATGCAGCGTGAACGGCATCTGAAGATACTTTATGAGTAGTATAAAAATCGGTTACTGCACCACAATCAGAAACCACTAAATATTTAAAACCCCAATCATCTCGAAGAATTCGCTGCAAAAGCTTGGTATTACTACAACAAGGCTCATCGTCAAGACGTTGATAGGCACACATAACCTGACGCACATCGGCATCTTGAACTAAGGATTTAAAGGCTGGTAAATAAGTTTCATATAATTCACGAGGATTTATATTATTCAAATTCAATTCGTGTCGGCTCCATTCTGGTCCGGAATGAACGGCAAAATGTTTGGCACAGGCTAACAGTTTTCGGTATTTAGCATCCACAGGACCTTGCAAACCTTTAACAACTGATACTCCCATTCGAGAAGTCAGATAAGGATCTTCTCCATAGGTTTCCTGTCCACGTCCCCAACGTGGATCTCGAAAAATATTCACGTTTGGCGTCCAAACCGACAGACTCAAAAAACGTTTATTCTCATTCCCGTCTTTAATCCATTGGTTGTATTTAGCTCTGGCTTCATCAGAAACGGCATCAAAAACAGAATAAACTAACTGATCATCAAATGAGGCTGCCATTCCAATAGGTTCCGGAAAAACCGTCACATTATCATTATTAGCATAACCGTGTAAAGCTTCACTCCACCAATTGAATTTTTTAATTCCTAGTCTGGGTATTGCATCCGATTGATCGCACATTAATGTCGCTTTTTCTTCAAGAGTTAATCGTGAAATTAAATCCTTTGCTCGCTCTGTCGAACTAAGCGACGGATTTCTAAAAGGAAAATCTTGTGCACTCAATCTCATTACAGAGCATAACCCGATTAAGAATAAATAATTAATTTTCATATTGAAGCTGAATTTGCTAATGTGATTTTTACGGGAAAATAAGTTGGAATTAATTTGTCTTTGAAATTTTATCCTCAATATGGAAATAATCAAAATCAGCAAATCCTCCTATGTTTTTAGTTGCATAATTGAATAGCCCAAATCGATACCCCATAAAATGAGGAATAGTATATGGCATATTGATAGGTTTACCGATTGCTATCCAATTTTTCCCATCCAGGCTATAAAAGAATTTCCCTAAGTCAGCTTTGTCCTTAAAATTACATTCTGCTTTAAAATATACAGTGTTTTGAATCAATGGAATGGATTGTAATTCCTCTGCTTTTCCTTTAACAGCATTTACCATGATAATTTTTTTAAGTCCATTTTCTATTTTCACACCAACTAAACCATAATCTTTTTGTAATAAAGCCAATCCTGCAAAATCACCTTCTTTCATATTCGATACGTCTAAAGATGTTGAACCAGAACATACAGGACCAATAGTTCTCTGTGTTAACGTGTTTTTAGCTAATAAAAAATCAGTATCAATTCTTCCTGTTTTTAAACGTAAAAACCCTTTTTTCTCTTTAACAGACCAAAGAGAATTGTTAGGATTATGGTTCCATTGCCACACTAATCCTAAATCCTTTTCACCATTTTTACGTGAAAACTCATCCGAATTTACAATTCCGGGAATTAAGCCTTTACTGGCGGGTAAATCTAAATATTCAGGGACTTTACCATTTTCTCCTAATATTGGCCAACCATTTTCCCATTTAACAGGAACCAAATAAGGAATACGACCTACTCCACCTGCATCTCTAAATAAATAAGAATACCATTTCCCGTCGGGTGTGTCAATAAGTCCACCTTGTGCAACACCTTGATCTTGCAAACCTACTTTTCCTTCCCATGGTCCTGTAATTTTATCTGCCCTGTGAATAATTACAGTGCGCATACCTCCTCTTGGCCAGGCAATATTGAACAAATAATACTTGCCTTTTATTTTATAAAGTTGAGAACCTTCAGCTCCAAGATTGATATTCTCGCCTGCCGGAGCACTTGCATTTTCAATCATAACCTGATCCAATCCTCCTTCTTTAACACCTGATAAATCAGACTTTAATTCTTTTACAAAAAGTTTTCCATTTCCATAGACCATATAAACTTTACCATCATCATCAAATAAAATACTATGATCATGATAAGCAGGACTAAATGTAACTTCTTTCCATAGTCCTTTTTCAATATCTTTAGTGGTGTAGATATGAGTTTTTCCAGTGGTTTGAGCAAAAGTCGTTACATAAAACATGTTATTATGAAATCGTATATTACTAGCCCAGGAACCACGTCCATAAGTACTTTTACCATTATTAAGATTTAATTCATCTATATCTCCTAATTTATCGTGGGCATAGCTGATTAATTTCCAATTAACCAAATCTTTGGATTTCATTATAGGCACACCCGGGTTCATGTGCATTGTAGTACTGCTCATATAATAGGTATCACCTACTCTAATCATAGATAAATCAGGTACATCAGCAAAAATTATTGGATTATGTGCCTTATTTTCCTGAGCTCTTACTTCAAAAAGAGTCATAAGACCTAATAATAAAATACTATATCTTTTTTTCATTTTAGTCTTTATTTTACAGCTTTTACACCTTCTTTTGTCTGAATAATTTTTTGAATAGTTCCATCTGGATTATAATACATTTGATCGATACAAATAGAACGTCTATAACTGCCCCCTGTAGGAAGCGATCCATTGTGATACATAAAATAAGATTTTCCTTTGAAATCTACTATACCTGGATGAGTCGTAAAACTATTAGTAACATTTTCCTGAATAATTCCTTGGTATGTCCAAGGGCCTGCTATATTTGTTGCAGTACAATACTCTATCATTTCTGGTTTAGTTCCTGCACTTGCATAAACTAAATAATAGAGATTTTTTCTTTTATACACCCATGGACCTTCAATATAATTCTTAGGTTTAAAGGTGGATATTCCTCCATCTACCTCAATCATGTTCTTTTTTAATTTTACCCATTTACAACTTCCATTTCCCCAAAATAGATAAGCCTGACCATCATCATCAATAAAAACTGTTGGATCAATATCATCCCAGGCATGTTTCATATCGGTAGTCATTTCATTTACAATTAATGCTTTACCGATTGCATCTTTAAAGGGACCTAAAGGTGAATTGGAAACTGCTACACCAATAGCGGCACCACCTTTACTATTATCATCATTTTTATGAAAAGTAGAAACAAACCAATAAAATTTACCTCCTCGTTCTATACACTGAGCGGCATAAGCTTCACCTGTAGCCCATGAAAAAGTTGCCGGTGATAATTTAGAACCATGATTTGTCCAGTTTACCATATCCTTAGACGAAAACACATACCAATCGGGCATTTTATAATTGGTATCTTCTAAAGTAGCTCCATCATGACCGGTATAAAGATATACTGTGTTTTTATATACCAAAGGGGCAGGATCAGCCGTGAAAATTTCACTGATAATTGGATTTTGAGCTTGTAATATATTGGTCATTCCAAAAATTACAAGACATGTAAAAATAGTTTTGAATTTCATAATTTATTTTGTTTTAGTCAAGAACACTCCTTCTTTAGTTTGTATCACTTTTTGAATGCTACCATCTGGATTATAATTGAGATAATCGATACAAACCGAACGCCTGTAACCACCGCCTGTTGGTAATGCACCATTGTGATAGAAATAATAATCTTTACCTTTAAAATTTACTATACCCGGATGTGTAGTAAAACTATTAGCAGAGGTATCCTGAATAATTCCCCTGTATTCCCAAGGACCTTCGGGACTTTTAGAAGTACAATATTCTACACGCTCAGGCATTCCGGCAGCATAAACTAAGTAATACATATCTTTACGCTTATAAATCCAGGGAGCTTCTGTAAAATTTTGAGGATTGGACGTATGTATTGGACCATCGAGTTCAATCATATTATCTTTTAACTTTGCCCATTTACAGCTTCCATTTCCCCAAAAAATATAAGCCTGTCCATTGTCATCTATAAAAACAGTTGGATCTAAATCATCCCAGGAATGCTTCATATCGGTAGTCATATCACTGGTAATAAGTGCTTTCCCTAAAGCATCTTTAAAAGGTCCTGTTGGACTATCAGCAACGGCTACACCTATTCCTACTCCTCCTTTACTATTTTGATCCGATTTATGGATAACCGATATATACCAATAGAATTTATTATTACGTTCAATACATTGCGCTGCATTAGCCGCTTTGGCTGCCCAGGAAAAATCCTTTGGTGCCAAAAGTGGACCATGGCTTTTCCAATTTTTCATATCTGAAGAAGAATAAACCAGCCAATCAGGCATTTGATAACTATCAACCCCTACTGAAGCTGTATCATGTCCTACGTACAAGTAAACTTTATCTTTATAAACCAATGGTGCCGGATCTGCTGTAAAAACATCCTTTATAATTGGGTTCTGAGCTTGTATGACAGTCATCCCAAGAATTACAATGGCTGTAATTATACCTTTAAATTCCATATTTATAAAAAATCCTTAATTCAGGTTGTTAATTGTTCAACTTTTTTTTGGGTTTTCATTTTGTTAAAAATCATTATTCTAAAACAAACTGTACAGTATAGGTTTTCACTACCCCATTATAATCAAACTTCACAATGGCATTTTCAGATAATGAAGCTGCCTGTGTAACTGTAATTTTTACCACAGGATTATTGGCTGTAGCCGAAACAACAGGAACAGCAGTTGTACCAGATGCTATTTTGTATTTTACCTCATAAACATCATAGCCTACAATACCATTTGTTCCAGTAGATCTAACAGGAGTTTCAGATAATGTTACTGCTTTTCCATCGACATTAATGCTAACTTTTGGTGCAATTGGACGTGAAATTTTATTTTTATTAGAACTGAATCCAAGACCGGTAAAATCAAAAAGAGATTCAGTACCACTAGCTTCTGCTACCAAATAAACAGCGTGTTTTTTATCTAAATTATCTACAAATTTTGAAACATCAATTGTATATTTTGTAATGTCTTGTGAAGCATTTTCAGGAACAATAATCTCGCCTATTTTTTTTCCTTTCCAAGTTTCATTATCCCAAGGCCCATCTATCCAAACATTAACTTTAAAAGATTTTGTTGTTTTTGGAGTAAGGAAAATATTGAATGCGGTATTGTTTCCTTTTTTTGTTCCTTCAAAAGCTTTCAATCCGTTTTTATTGTTTTTGAGTCCACCAAAACCGAAGTATTTATAACCTATAATATGACCATTTTTCACATTGGTAATAGGCATATGGTTGTCCCAGATATCCCAAGAATCTTGTTGAATACTATTATCAGAAAGATAGGAAGCATAACCTGCTGAATAATATTGATACGGATTAAGCCCATAAATATGAAAACCTTCTGAAGTAACTTCAGCCCCTTTGTATTCATTTCCCTTGCTGTCTTTTACAGTTGGAAATTTATTTTCTGAATAAGGATCGAACATACTAATGGATACAGTTCCTCCTTCAGCAACCGATTTTTCGTCTGAAGTAACCATTACTGGAGCTACCATAGCCTGGCGAGCAAATCCAAAACCTCTTGGAGGCCTGTGATAAAACACATACCATTGTCCATTTATTTGTTCAATGCTACCGTGTGTATTGTGACCTGCATTTGAAGTAGTTATTGCAGTACCATCCTGATTCAACACTGGAGCGCGGGAATCAACCAAAACCCCACCTATTTTCCAAGGTCCTAGAGGCGAATCACCAACAGCATAACGCAAGGTAGAATTAGAACTGCTTATTCCATAATCAGGTCCAGAATAACCGCTATAAATGGATACATATTTATTACCGATCTTGCGAATGGAAGAGGCTTCGAAGAAATTGAATTTTCCTAAATCTTCTCCCTTAAAAATTTGAGGAAACTGAGTTCCTTCAGGATCGCGAATTTCTCCGTAACGTCTTCCGGCTGGCAATAGTCGTTCAATTATTTTAGTTCCTGGTCTTAGTGAATACATCGTATTTTGATCTAATTCAGCTGCTGATGATTTCTGAAAACCCCAGAAACCATAAGCCCTAAAACCAATTTTATAATCAGGATCTTTTGGGTCAGTAATGTATTCAATATAAACAGCAGGGTCAAAACCTAGAATGCTTCCCGGAACAGTACGTTTGCCATCAGGAGTAAGATTGACAGGAGTAAAAGGGCCATCAGGGCGACTTCCTTTGGCTACCATTGCCTCTCTATTTTGTCCACGACTGTGCGGATAAAGATAGTATTCTTTTTTGCCGTCTTTTCTTTTTATCTCAACCAGATCTGGAGCATACATTACATCCCATTGTCCATCAATTTGATACGTAAAAGCAGGTCCTTCATCTCTCCAGCTAGAAAGATCTTCTACTGGAGCCGACCATATTCGAATATCTGGCCCACAATAACTTGTCATTCGCAAATCGTGAGAACCAATGATGTAGGCGCGAAATTTTCCAGGTTTATCCGGATCTTCAAAAACTCGGGGTTCGCCGTCGGGTAAATGCTCCCATAATGGAAGATATGGATTTCCTATTGATTGATGTACAAACTTTTTGGCTGACTTGTTTTCTGGAGTAACCTTGTTTTGTCCATTAACGTAACTTACACCGAGTAATGATGTAGCCATACATGCAAAAATTATATTGCGACTTTTCATAGTAATTTTAATTTATTATAATCCATTATAGATTAGGCACAGTTATTTTTTCTCTCTCTATTTTATTCGTTTATTTCACAATTCTCAATTGATAAAACCTCGGACTACTATTTCCTTCTTTAGCTGTTATTTTAACATCAACAACTTCAAGTTTATCAATATTTATCCTAATCATTTTCTTTTCTACAGAAACTATATCAGCAGGCTTTTCATTAATAAGAATATCAATTTTATTTATTTTTAAATCATCTAAAACACTTATTTCTAAAAACTTTCCCTGATTATTTTTATTCAGCATTTGATACGAAATATACGAACGGGTGCTTCTCCAAAACTTACCATCATCATAACCGGAATTACTTTTTTCGCCTTTATAAAAATGATCTACTTCAGGTTGTTGTTCCCCACAATTTATTTTATCTACTGTTTTAGCCTCAACAGCCATAGCCTCAATTTCTTGTTGCTTCAATAATGCTTGCTTTTCTTTATATTCATCTTTTGAATAGGTTTGAAAATACATTTGATAACGTGCATCATGTACTTCAAAAAAAGGTTCTAATTCTAATGAATCTAAACTGAAACGCATATTTCCCAACTCCTTAAGCTTTGAAACATAAGCTGACTTTTCACCCACTAATGCGTATGCTTTGTCTAAAGGAATATACTTTCCTCTTGTTGCATGTCCCATTCGGCTATTATCAGCAAATAATCCATCTAATCCTTCAGTAGAAGTTTTGGCTGCTAATACAATCGGCCCATTGACAAAAGCACTCCAGTTTGAGCCATCAGGCAGACTTTCTAAATGTGTAGCAGTTTTAAATTTAATCGTTATCTTATCACCTGATTTCCATTTTCTTGTAAGGATAACATAAGTAGAAGGTTTAGTAGTTATTTTTTGTGCTTTTCCATTTACCAAAATCTCGAAATTTTCAGCCCATTTTGGGTAACGAATATTCAAAGCAAAACTCTTAGAATTCTTCAATTTTACAACAAGTTCTGAATTGTTCTCATAAGGAAATTTTGTAGTTTGCTCTAACTGTATTCCTTTTTCCTGCCAGTTTAAAGTTGAAGGAATAAAAAGATTCACAAAAACATCATTATCCGAATGGCTATAAATTAATTCACCATATTTAGTATGATTTTCAAGTCCTGATCCTACGCAGCACCACATACTTGTTTCTGGTTGAGAATATACTCTATAATGATTAGGTCGAATAGGTGTAAAATAAACAAATCCTCCTTTTTCAGGATGCTGACTAGATAGAATATGATTATAAAGCGTACGCTCATAAAAATCAAGATAACTCACATCATTTTTATCCAAAAACAAAGCTTTACTCAAGCGTTCCATATTATAGGAATTACAGGTTTCAGGTCCTTGATTTGACTTCAACATACCGCTAAAATCATCTATAGAATTAAAATGCTCAGCCACGCTATTCCCTCCAAAAGCTACACTACGCTTTTGCGTAACATTTTCCCAAAAAAACTGTACTGCATCTGACCATTCTCTATTAGCTGAAAGAGTTGCAATTTTCTCAAAACCAATAACCTTAGGTATTTGAGTATTTGCATGCATCCCCGTTAATTTGTCCTCCTTTTTCAACAGAGGATTCAAAAAAGCCTTATGAGAAATTTTCTCGGCTGTTTGGAGGTATTTTTTATTTTTTGTAATGATATATAAATCGGCAAAAGATTCATTTATACCACCATGTTCTGTTTTTAAAATTTTTTCGATTTGTTCATCAGAAAGTGGACGAATTAATTCAATAAACCAATCTCCTAATTTTATTAAAATATCTTTTGCTTTTTCACTACCCGTATAATGATAAGCATCATTTAAACCTGCAAAAAGTTTGTGAATATTATAAATAGGAACCCAAGTATTATTCAATCCAAAACCACTGCCATCAATATCTCCATTATGAATTCGATCCCAAAAAACTTTTCCATTAGGAACTCCTCCTACATAACCATTAGTGTTTTTTTCCTGACAACGTCCCAATTCAGAAAGCATGTAATCTAATCTGTTTTTAAGTTCAGTATTTCCCGTAGCAGCATACATCATCGATAATGTAGAAAGGTAATGACCTCCAATATGGCCATCAAGCCCTATACTTTCCCAATTCCCATATCGATCTGATTTTGTAGGAATACCCGAAGCCAATAAATAAGGCGCTAAAAGTTTATCAGGATTAAGTTCTAAAATATATTTAAGATCAACATCCTGTGCTTTTTTAAATGGTCCGTCTTTTAATCTTACTTCTTTCAAGTTAAAAGATTGCATTTGAGCTAAAACAGAAGAAGCCGCAAACAGTACAATCAAACAATATAAAATTCTATATTTCATTTTAAAGGAATTAGTCTAAAATTATTTAATTAAAAAAGTATATGTTTTACCTTTCGCAGTCGTTACATCATATAAATAAAAGGGCTTAATATCTAAAGATTTTATATCTGATTCTTTAGAAATAATAGGCTTTTCAATCTCCTCTAATTGATAAAAGACATTTGAGTTAACTCCTGATGCTTTTTTCAAATTTTTATTATCCTTTAAAATAATCTCATTGGGAGTTCTCAATCTTAAGTTTCCACCAAGATTAGATTGAATACTTACCGCAATTAATCTTCCCTGTTTCCATTTCAAATCTTTTATTTCAAAACCGCCTCTAGCTTTCAAACCGCTTATTTCCCCATATTCGCTTAAAGCATCTGGTAAAGCCGGTAGCAACTGAATAGCACCATCTGAACTTTGCATTAACATTTCAGTAATACCTGAAGTACAACCAAAATTTCCATCAATTTGAAATGGTGGATGTGCATCAAAAAGATTATTGTAGGTTCCTCCTCCACCTTTATTTACACCAAGTGGAGTCAATTGATTTTGAATTAATGTATAAGCGTGATTCCCATCTTGCATTTTAGCCCACCAATTCACTTTCCACCCCATACTCCATCCTGTTGATACATCACCACGTTGCAGTAGCGTTTTTTTTGCCGCAGCAAAAAGTTCTGGAGTCCTGTAAGCAGAAATTTGATTGGAAGGATACAAACCATATAAATGTGAAATATGGCGGTGATTGTCTTTAGGATTATCAATGTCGTCTATCCATTCTTGTAACTGATTGTATTTTCCTATTTGCATCGGTGGCAACATTTTTCGTAATGTTCTTAAACTATCGGCAAATTCTTTATCTTTTTCCAATATTTCCGATGCTCTTATCGCCGAACTGAATACATCAAAAACGATTTGATTATCCATAGTAGAACCTGCGGTTATTGTTGAACCTTGATGCGCTGCCGGAGCATTTTCGGGTGAATTTCCCGGAGCTACAACCAGCCAGCCATTAACTGGATCTTTTACTAAAAAATCAGCATAAAAAGTTGCTGCACCTTTCAAAACTTCGTAATTAGATTTAAGGAATTCCTTGTTACCTGTATATAAATATCGCTCCCAAATGTGTTGGCTTAACCAACCACCACCTGCATTCCAAACTCCCCAAGTGGCACCATCAACGGCACCATTGATTCTCCAGATATCCGTATTATGATGTGCCATCCAACCCCTAGCACCATACATTACTTTGGCAGTTTCTTTACCTGTTTCGGCTAATTCCCGAATCATTTTTAAAAGCGGTTCGTGCATTTCTGACAAATTGGTTTTCTCTGCCGGCCAGTAATTCATCTCCGTATTAATGTTGATGGTATATTTACTATCCCAGGCAGGTTTCAAACTATTATTCCAAATCCCTTGAAGATTTGCAGCTTGACCTCCAGGTTGTGAAGATGAAATCAATAAATATCGCCCATATTGATAATATAAAGCCACGAAAGAGGGATCTGAAACATTTCTGAAATTAGCCAATCTTTCATTTGTTGGTAGTTTAGCTGCCGCTGTACTGCCTAAGTCGAGTTTTACTCTTTTGAAATATTTTTGATATTTAGCAATGTGTGCCGTTTTCAATTTATCAAAATTGGTATCGAATGCTTTATCTAAAAAGGATTTTGCCAGTTCATTTTCATTGCCACTGATATCATTATAATTGATAAAATTTGTCGCAATAGATACGTAAATAACAACAGAATTTGCTTTTTCAATTTGTATAGAATTAACATCAGCATTTACACTCCCACCCTCTACTTTAAATCTGGCAAGTGCATTAAATTTTACCTTTCCTTCAACCCCTTCCAGATCACTGGTTGTTCCCGTTAGAGAGATTTCATTAGTACTATTAATAGTTATTTTTTGTTTCTTGTGTTGAGAGGAATATCCAGCTGAAAAAGACAATTTCCCGGGTTGATTTGCAGAAAGTTTTATCACCAAAATTCTATCCGAAAAAGAAGTAAATGCTTCTCTGGTATAGGTAACACCATCTACCTTATAAGTCGTTTTTGCAATAGCCTTTTCAATATCTAGTTCGCGGTAATAATTGGTGTAATTTTGTTGACCGGAAAAATTCAATTCTAAATTCCCTACAGATTGAAACGTCTGACCGTGCGATTTTTTAGTAATTATATTTTCATTCGTCAATTTTTCAGCAGCCTTATATTCTCCTTGAAAAATGAGTTTTCTAATTTCTGGCAAAGCACCTAAAGCATTAGGATTATCATTTCTGTTAGGACTTCCGCTCCAGACAGTTCCTTCATTCAATTGAAAAATTTCTTTTTCCACATTTCCATAAACCATAGCTCCTTGAAAACCGTTCCCTATAGGCAAAGCATTTTCCCATACACTTCCAGAGGGGGTATTATACCAAAGTTTTAAATCGCTTTCCTGAGCAAATAACGAAATGCTAAAAAATAACAGAATGTTTACTAAATAATTTTTCATAACTCTTTTAGTCCCATATTTAGGAGAAATTTAAATACATTAAAACCAATTAACAAAAGTGTTAATATCACACTTTTAAAATTGTTTAAAAAAACCCATATCGGGAATTTTTTCTTTTATAAAACAAATATATACAGATAAATGACAATAAACAATCGGTTGCGCTATTTTTTTATTCAAAACAAAAAATAATTAAATCATTTTTATGTTTAATATAAATTTTATATAAAACTATTTGCAAAACCCAATAGTGAGCTTGAATTAAATTAAGAAAACTTATGTTGGTTAAAAAAACAATGAAGCCAAAGACCTCATTGTTTTTTAAAAATTGGTTGGTGGTTATTAATTTGATTATTGAACAATAAAATCCCAAACCGGACCGATTGTAGTTCCTCCTTTACCATCTTTAACAGCAATTTTCCAATAGTACTTTGTTCCTGTTGTTAATGAAGAAGCTGCATAAGAAGCTGTTATTAAATCGGAAGCTACTTTTTGAGTCGGGAGATTTGAAGTTCCTAAATACACATCATACGACAAATTATCATTATCGGCATCTACTGCTGTCCAACTTAAAATGGCTGAACTACCGGAAACATTAGAATGCAAAACTGGTGTCTTTACTTCTGGTATAAATGGTAAATGGTTTACTATACCCTGACTTTCAGTAAAAAAAGTATATACCGCTGTGTATTTATCTGATTTATTTTTAGAATCAATGGCTTTTACCCGCCAATAATAAAACTTCCCTTTCTCTAAAGACAATGACTTACTGAGCAAGGTAGTCGTTGAAGTAACTACATTTTTAGTAAAAACATTATCTGTGGCAACATCCAGTTGATAGGTAATCGCATCATTTTGAGCATCTGATGAAGCATTCCACTTAAATTCAACTGTATTGTCTATACAAACCAAATTGTTTGTTGGATAAACTAAACCTGGAATAGTCGGTGGAGTTTGGGCATCGCCCTCATCTCCACCACTGCTACAAGAAGAAAATAGTGTAAAACTCAATATAATTAAACTTATTTTTTTCATATCGCAAACTACTTTTTAATGATTTTAATTGTCTCTAAAGGATTCGATTGTATTCTGACAAAATAAACTCCGGCAGCTTCTTTTCCTAAATCTAAATGTACTTTCCCATTTTCAATGGTGTAAACCGATTTAGAAATTAGCATTCCAGTGACAGTATAAATTCCTATTTCTACTGAGCTGTCATTCGTTGGTAAATAAATATCAAACGGGCCAGTTGTAGGATTTGGAACCGCTTTAACCAAATCAAACAAAGTAATCGTTTTGGCATAAATGCCCTCACATTCTTTTGAAGTTGTAACTTCTAATACATCCCCGTTACT
>NZ_BMGA01000007.1 GCF_014639535.1 Flavobacterium palustre
AAGTTACTGTACTTCCATCGGCAACAGTACCTGTAGTCAGATTAACATTTGACCCTTCACAAGTAGTTTTTGGAGTAGATGAAATATCAGGAACATCTGTAACGGCCAATGTAAATGAATTAAATCCGATACAATTAGCGTTGGTATTACTTACTCCACGAATGTAAATAGTATAACTACCTGCAGCCAATGATGATCCATAACTAGAAGGATTTCCTATTGCATTAACACCATTTGTGGCATCTGCCTGAGTTATATGGTAAGTTACTGTACTTCCATCCGCAACTGTTCCTGTGGTCAAATCTACATTCGAACCTTCACAAGTAGTTTTTGGAGTAGATGAAATATCAGGAACATCTGTAACGGTCAATGTAAATGAATTAAATCCGATACAATTAGCGTTGGCATTACTTACTCCACGAATGTAAATAGTATAACTACCCACAGCCAATAATGATCCATAACTAGAAGGATTTCCTATTGCATTAACACCATTTGTGGCATCTGCNCACAAGTAGCTTTATTTGGTGATGAAATATCCGAAACATCAGTAATGGTCAATGTAAATGAATTAAATCCAATACAATTTGCATTTGCATTACTTACTCCTCGAATATAAATAGTATAACTACCCACAGCCAATAATAATCCATAACTAGAAGGATTTCCTATTGCATTAACACCATTTGTGGCATCTGCCTGAGTTGTATGGTAAGTTACTGTACTTCCATCGGCAACAGTACCTGTAGTCAGATTAACATTTGACCCTTCACAAGTAGTTTTTGGAGTAGATGAAATATCAGGAACATCTGTAACGGTCAATGTAAATGAATTAAATCCGATACAATTAGCGTTGGCATTACTTACTCCACGAATGTAAATAGTATAACTACCCGCAGCCAATAATGACCCATAACTAGAAGGATTTCCTATTGCATTAACACCATTTGTGGCATCTGCCTGAGTTGTATGGTAACTTACTGTACTTCCATCAGCAACAGTACCTGTAGTCAGATTAACATTTGACCCTTCACAAGTAGTTTTTGGAGTAGATGAAATATCAGGAACATCTGTAACGGTCAATGCAAATGAATTAAATCCGATACAATTAGCGTTGGCATTACTTACTCCACGAATGTAAATAGTATAACTACCCGCAGCCAATGATGATCCATAACTAGAAGGATTTCCTATTGCATTAACACCATTTGTGGCATCTGCTTGAGTTGTATGATAAGTTACTGTACTTCCATCGGCAACAGTACCTGTAGTCAGATTAACATTTGACCCTTCACAAGTAGTTTTTGGAGTAGATGAAATATCAGGAACATCTGTAACGGTCAATGTAAATAAATTAAATCCGATACAATTAGCGTTGGTATTACTTACTCCACGAATGTAAATAGTATAACTACCCGCAGCCAATGATGATCCATAACTAGAAGGATTTCCTACTGCATTAACACCATTTGTGGCATCTGCCTGAGTTGTATAGTAAGTTACTGTACTTCCATCCGCAACTGTTCCTGTGGTCAAATCTACATTCGAACCTTCACAAGTAGTTTTTGGAGTAGATGAAATATCAGGAACGTCAGTTACATTAACCGTAAACGAATTGTATCCATAGCAACCCGGATTACCCAATTTTTCACTACGAACATAAATAGTGGTTTCGCCTAATAATGCATTGAACATTGTTGGATCATTTATTTTATCACCAACTTCGTAATCATCATCTGTAAAATACTCAATTGTACCGCCACCTTCACTAACAGAAGTTCCTGTAGTGAGATTAACCGGATTATCGGATTCGCAAATAGTTTTAGGAGCGACTGTTATTACTGGCGGAGCACCTGTAAATCCAAATAGATAAGGACCTGCAAAGTCTTTCAGCTCACTACCGAAAGCCCCTTCATTAGGCCCCCCTCCACTACTACGGGTTTTAACCAATAAACTACCCAATAAATTAGAACAAAGATCCTGAGAACCTCTGGCATCTAATCCGAATGCCGTCAAATTAATACCAATTTCAACAAACTGATAACGTGTGTACATATCAACTGCTGTCGGAGTAGTTCCTTCCCATGTTTCCCATGGTGGTCCTAGTGTACGGGAATTTTCATAGGTAGCAAAATCATCATTAACTCTACCCCACATGTCTATCTCATTAACTTTAGGATTAATAGCAGCATAACCGTAATCTCCGGAACCTGTTCCTTTTTCGAAAGCTACATTTTTATCCACATTAAAAGGTCTGGGGTCTTTGGTATTATCATAGGCATCAAAAGTAGCCTGGCTCATCCATACCCTAATTCTAATAGAAGGAACATTTCCCCCATTAATATAGTCTATCGAAATAATGATGGTTCCGGGAATAGCAATAGAGCCATCAGGATTAAAAGTCCAGGCAGTACGTCCACCATCAGAACCTGTATTCACTATAGCATTTCCAACAAGTTCAGCTCCGGTTCTGAAAAATTCAAAATCGAGATGTTTATTACCATTAGTAACCACCAAAGAAGCTCCGGCATAAGCCCATAAAGTTGTAAAAGGTCTTGGATCAAGTCCATTAACATCTGAAAATGGAATTCTGATTCCTTCTCCTCTAATGTGCGCATACACGTCAATAATATCATCTTTTTGAGGAACACTTCCGGCGGTTCCTATTGACCAGGTATTTGGATTATCTGAATTCTTATCTCCACTACCTGCAAAATAAGATGTTTCAGCATTCCCCCCTTTTACATAAGTATCCCTTCCATAAACAGCATCCAGCCAAAGATATCTTCCTGCCCATGTTGCCGGATTACCTGGATCATAACCTGCAAGAGGAACTACAGGATAAGGAAATGGATCAGAAGGTGCAAATATTGATTGTCTAAGTTCAAAAGGAGTATTAGTCATTGGATTCGGTATAGGATCTGAAGCTGGATTTAAGCCCAACTGGTCGATTACCCCTTTACCGCTTCCGCTCCACAGAGCAGAGTTTAGAAACCAATCGTCAGTTCCTTCAGCAGGAACCGGAAAAGCTACCGGTGGCACCTCAACATTAAGAAATTGTAATCGGTTAGCATAAACATCTCCATCAATACCAAAATTGGCTTTAACGGTAGATGACCCAACATCCTGCCCGTAAGAATTAGGCGTAAAACCTAGTACTAAGAACAACAAGGATACATAAAGAAAGAATTTCTTTTTGAATGTATTTATCCGATAAAAACCAGAAGAAGCTATTTTTAAAGAATGACAACAGACCTGCCATTCATTCAGCTTCGTTGAAATCGTATTATTTTCCATGACATAAAGTATTTTTATTTCATAAATTACATTAGGTAGGAAACTAAAATTTGGGGAAAACGTATCGAAAAAAAGAATTGCAAAAACACCTGCACGGCAAGACACCATGAAGTAAATCATCAAACAAAGGATAAATAAACACCCCCTAAATAACCAACAACTATTAAAAAATAGCCTAAATGATTAAAAAGATAAAAAGGTTAAAAGCAACTGTTTTCAGAATATGGGGTAGAAAACTTGTAAAAAAAACCTTCATAAAAATATGAAGCCCAATCATCAATCTAAGGAATAAATCTCCTCTAATTAACCAACAACTATTAAAGAAATAGCCTATAATGATTAAAAAGAAAAAAGGTTAAAAGCAACTGTTTTCAGAATGTGGGGGTAGAAAACTTGTAATAAACACCTTCGTAAAAAAACACGAAGCCATCAATCAATTAACAGGATAACTAAAAGAATGAAAAACTCAATCTTTTAATATTAACCAACAATGCCAATAAAAAATTATTCTAAAAATTAACGCAACCTGTAGGTTAAAAATAAGTTTGGGACAACTTAAAAAAAGTAGTTTTTTTTCGAAATAAAACTAAAGAAATAACAAAATAAAATGTCTAAAATTCTGTTTAGTCTTTCAAAGTTAATTTTTAATAAAAGACCTAAATGTTAAAGAAATCTTAAAATAGACTATCCACCTTTTTTAATCGACAAAAAACAAAAAAACAAATAGAAAAGCATTAACAACCAAATACTTGTAGCTAAAAAACTATTAAAAAACACAGCTAAACAACTGTGAATGAAACACAAAAAAGCCAAAATAAAATGAATCTATTTTGGCTTTTTTTATAATTAAAAAACTATAATTTTATTTCAAACTCAACAGACTTTGTTCCAGAGTTTCAATCTTAGCTAAGGCATCGGCTTCTTTTTGACGTTCATTAGCAATTACTTTTTCAGGAGCACCAGCCACAAATTTCTCATTCGATAATTTAGCCTGTACTGATTTCAAAAATCCTTTGATATATACTAACTCTGCATTCAATTTTTCAATCTCTTCCTCGATATTGATATTTCCGGTAATCGGGATAAAATATTCATTTGATTTTACACGGAAAGACAAAGCTGAATCTACTTTTTCAGAAACATATTCTAAATCACTAACATTTCCTAATTTTGTAATCACAGCATCAAAATAAGTCGCCACTTTATCATTATTCATCACCTTCAATTCGATAACATCTTTAAACGGAATGTTTTTGTCTTTTCGAATAGTTCTGATTCCTGAAATCACTTCGGCAGCAAAATCAAAATCCTGAATTAATTTTGAATCAAATGCTTTTATTTCCGGCCAGATCGAAACAATCAATGCCTCTTCCGGAGTTCTTTCGGCGATATGCTGCCAAATTTCCTCAGTCAAAAATGGCATGAATGGATGTAATAATTTCAAATTATTCTCCAACATTTCGATAGCTTTATCAAAAGTAACTTTGTCAATCGGTTTTTGGTAAGCTGGTTTAATCATTTCTAAGAACCACGAACAGAAATCATCCCAAACTAATTTGTAGATTCCCATCAAAGCATCTGAAATTCTGTATTTCTCGAAATTATCTTCAATTTCTACAAGTGTTTGCTGCAATTTCGCCTCATACCATTCAATAGCCACTTTTGAAGATTCCGGCTGTGGAATCGTTTCTGAAACTTCCCAACCTTTAATCAATTTAAAGGCGTTCCAAATTTTATTCGAAAATCCTTTCCCCTGATTACACAACTCTTCGTCAAACATGATATCGTTTCCTGCAGAAGCACTCAACAACAATCCTACACGCACACCATCAGCCCCGAATTTATCAATCAAATCCAAAGGATCTGGTGAATTCCCTAAAGATTTAGACATCTTACGACGTTGTTTATCACGAACCAATCCTGTTAAATATACATTCGTAAATGGTTTTTCGCCTGCGTATTCATAACCCGCAATAATCATTCTCGCTACCCAGAAAAACAAAATATCCGGACCTGTTACTAAATCATTCGTTGGATAATAATATTTAAAATCTTCACTTTCCGGATCCATTATTCCGCCAAAAACTGACATTGGCCATAACCAAGATGAAAACCAGGTATCTAAAGCGTCAACATCTTGTTTCAAGTCGGAAGCCTGAAGTTGGGAATTCGAAGTTTTTTCTTTAGCTAAAGCCAAAGCATCTTCGATATTTTCAGCAACCACAAAATCTTCTTTTCCGTCTCCGTAATAATAAGCAGGAATTTGTTGTCCCCACCACAATTGACGGGAGATATTCCAATCACGGATATTATTCAACCAATGCGCATAAGTATTATTGAAACGGGAAGGATGTAATTTAATATCACCATCTTCTAAAACCGCTTTGATGGCCGGTTTTACCAACTCTTCCATTTTCAGGAACCATTGGTCTGATAATCTTGGTTCGATTACTGCCTTAGTTCTCTCAGAAGTTCCAACTTTATTCAAATGGATTTCGGTCTTCGCCAAAGCTCCTGTTTCTTCTAATTCTTTTGCAATTTCGGCACGAACCACAAAACGGTCCTTTCCTTGATAATGTAATCCGAAACTGTTTAGCGTAGCATCTTCATTAAAAATATCAACAATTTCAAGATTGTGCTTTTCGCCCAAAGTTTTATCGTTCATATCGTGTGCAGGAGTTACTTTTAAACATCCGGTTCCAAATTCTACATCTACATATTCGTCTTCGATAATTGGAATCACACGTCCACAAATAGGAACAATCGCTTTCTTCCCTTTTAAATGAGTGAAACGCTCATCATTTGGATTAATACAAATTGCCGTATCTCCAAAAATAGTTTCCGGACGTGTTGTAGCAACTGTCAAAAAGTCTTCGCTGCCTTCGATTTTATATTTTAAGAAAAATAATTTTCCGTTTTGTTCTTCATAAATAACTTCTTCGTCAGAAAGCGTTGTTTTCGCTTCCGGATCCCAGTTTACCATTCGGTAGCCACGATAAATCAACCCTTTATTATACAAATCAACAAAAGATTTAATTACTGAAGCCGACATATCAGGATCCATAGTGAATTTAGTACGCTCCCAATCACAAGAAGCTCCCAGTTTTTTAAGCTGCTCAAGGATTGTTCCACCGTATTTATCAGTCCATTCCCAGGCATGTTTTAAAAACTCCTCACGGGTCAAATCGTTTTTATTGATTCCTTCGGCTTTCAATTTAGCAACAACCTTAGCTTCGGTAGCAATCGAAGCGTGATCCGTTCCTGGTACCCAGCAGGCATTAAATCCTTTCAAACGCGCTCTACGAATTAAAACATCCTGAATAGTATTATTCAACATGTGTCCCATGTGTAACACTCCGGTAACATTTGGCGGTGGAATTACAATGGTATAAGGGGTTCTATGGTCTGGTTCTGAATGAAAGTAGTTGTTTTCCATCCAGTAATCATACCATTTTTGTTCTATCGTTTTAGCGTCAAATTGTGCAGGAATAGCCATAAAAAGTAAGCTTTAAAAACCAAAATAGCCTTTTGGTCTAATTTTTGTAATTTATAAATCGGGAACAAAAGTAAATAATAATGTACACTATAAAAAGGGAAATAAAAATTTGTGCACTAATTAAAACAAAGTATATTTACTTTATTAATACCAACAACCATGAAAAAATTAGCCACATTCGTAGTTGTCTTATTATTTAGCAGTATTGGATTTGCTCAAAAGGGAGCTAAAATAGAATTCAAAGCTAAAAATAACACTATCGATTACGGAACAATTAACAAACAAAATGACAATGGAATTCGTTCATTTGAATACACTAATACAGGCGATGCTCCATTGATGATCTACTCGGTTCAATCCACCACCAGCTGTACTGTTTTATCCAAACAAAACGAAACTGTTTTACCCGGAAAATCAAGTAAAATTGAAATTAAATACAATATGGTTCCCGGACCAATCAGAAAAACAATTACGGTAGAATCCAACGCTATTAATTATGACAATGGAAGGATTCCTTTAAAAATTAAAGGTGAAGTTACTTCCTTATAATTTATTACAAAAACCCGTTGGGTAGAATTAATTTTCGTCAGTTTGAAGGGATTTTGGTTAGAAAATCATATAGAGAACAAGATATTTTATTGTTAGAAACGGTTCTCGATATTTTTTACTTCATTTCATTACGTAAAAAAAAAAAAAATCGAACTGACTATTAATAGTTTCCCCCAGCAGGTCGTAAATAACAAAAATGCTTTTTAGACTAATCTCTAAGAAGCATTTTTTATTATAAAATATTCACTAATTGGAATTTAAAACTCATCAAATTTTCTTCTCTCATAACCCTCAATTCAATCCAAATTTCATCTTCCGACCATAAAAGTGAATTGACTTCCTGCAACGAATAATTATAGACTTCTTTTCCATCCACTGACACCAAAACATCACCTGTTAACAAACCACTTTTGGCAGCATTTGAATTTTCTCTGATATAACCAATTTCATAAACAGGCTTCAATTCCATTTTATACTTAAGATTACTAGTGTTTTTTTCTACGTTTCCCCGATCGATTACAATTGAATTATCCTCAACCACAATCAAACGTCTCACCCATTGCACGCCTGACTGCCACAATTCAATTCCGCTTTTATTGTAATAAAATGAAGATTTATAGGATTTATTTTTCTTCAAAAACAACAGCTGGCGGTCGTAATCAAAAACAACCGAAAACCGTCTTAATATTTCTCCACCTAAAGAACCAAGTCTGTCATTAGTCAAACTAATATTTTTTATCGAAATCGAATCAGGAAAAGCCACAATAGGCAAATCAAATTTAAAATCGGCAATCGAAAACTGAGTTATACGACCTCTTTTTCCCTCGACAACTCCTCCTAAACCATGTCCTAAATAATCATCAAAATGTTTTTGAGGAACTTTAATCTTATCAGACACCTTATCAAAGAGCCATATCGCATCGCTATTCCCGGAATCAATAAGCAGTTTTACTAAAACAGCCACAGAATCCATCTTCACTAAAGCATTTACATAAGGTTTTCTTCTTTCAATGAGCAATGGAATTTTAGCATATTCTTTTTCCATTTTTTTCTGAAACTTAGAATCAGCCTTGTAAAACACCACCTCATGATTACGATAATCAATAGCAACCAAATGATTTTTAAAAGCAGAATGCCCAATAATCCCATTTACCGTAACCCCCACAAAACTGGACAAATCAAAAGACAAATCGGTAATTAAATACAACAAATGATCTCTGGATACCATTTCTCCTATAGTCAAAACATTGCCCGAAGATTTAACTCCATCAACTCCGTCATTTTCACCTAAACCTTTGATTTTTATCCTTTCAACATGTTGCAAATGAATCTTTTCAGGATCTTCAAAACCAAATAAAATCGTTTCTTCAACTCCTGAATCCAATAAAAATAACAGAGATTCTCCGTTAACTTTAATTGGAATAAAAACCAGATTATTAATCACCTGAGCCTTAACCCTGATTCTTTCCGTTTTGTTACCGACAAATTCAAAGCCCTCCTGTGGAAGAACAGGAATTACAAAACCAAATAAGAAAAAAAAGAGCACTATTTTTTTCATGAATCGCAGTTTTCATAAAGTTACTAAAAATCCTGCTTTTAAATTCATATATTTTCAAATTGTAAAGCGATAGATAGGCTAGTTCAAAAAAAAAATCGCAAATTTGCAGCAAATTTTTATTAAGATGCCTGAGATTTCCATAAGAGGCCGAAGAATGCCTGAATCGCCAATTCGAAAATTGGCTCCTTACGCTGACATAGCTAACAAAAAAGGCTTGAAAGTGTACCATTTAAACATAGGTCAACCCGATATAAAAAGCCCGGAAATAGCCATCCAGGCCATTAAGAATATTAACATGGACATCATCGAATATGGTCCATCGGCTGGTTATGAAAGTTATCGAAAAAAATTAGCTCAATTTTACACCAATCAAAATGTAAGAGTTGATTATACCGATATTATGATTACTACCGGAGGTTCTGAAGCTTTATTGTTTGCACTGGGAAGCATCATGGATCCGGGAGATGAAGTCATTATTCCGGAACCTTTCTATGCTAATTATCATGCATTCTCTGAAGAATCAAGTGCTACAGTAATCCCTGTAAATTCCGATTTTGAAAGTGGTTTTACCCTTCCTTCAATTGAAGCTTTCGAAAAACTAATTACACCAAAAACTAAGGCAATATTAATTTGTAATCCAAGTAACCCAACTGGAAACTTGTATTCTGAATCAGAAATTCAACAACTTGGCGAATTAGTTAAAAAACACGATTTGTTTTTAATTGCTGACGAAGTGTATCGTGAATTTATATACGATGAAAAAGACCGTCATTATTCGGTAATGAATTTGATTGGTCTAGAGCAAAATGTAATCATGATTGATTCAGTTTCTAAGCGTTACAGCATGTGTGGAGCTAGAATTGGCTGTATGGTGACTAAAAACAAAGAAGTAATTGCAGCTGCAATGAAATTTGCACAAGCTCGTTTATGCCCTCCTACAATTGAACAAATTGCCTGTGAAGCAGCTATTGACACGCCTCAAAGTTATTTTGACGAAGTAATCACAGAATACAAAGAAAGAAGAGATACTCTAATCGCTGAATTGCATAAAATTGAAGGCGTAAAAGTTACACCTCCTAAAGCAGCTTTCTACTGTATTGCTGAACTTCCGGTAGACAATACCGAAACTTTTGCACAATGGTTATTGGAAAGTTACAACTTAAACAAAGAAACCGTTATGGTGGCTCCCGCTGCAGGATTTTATTCTACTCCGGGAATGGGATTAAAACAAGTGCGTATTGCTTATGTCCTTAACAAAGAAGACTTAATAAAAGCGGTTCATATTTTAAAAGACGCCATTACAACTTATAACTCAAAATAAGGAATCTCCTCTTATTTTAAAACCAACAATAAAGACAATAACTAATCCGGTTATTGTCTTTATTTTTTTAAAACACCTCATCAAAAAAGATAATTAACTCCCCATAAGAGCTGATTTTTTATCAAAAGCTATAGAAATTCTTTAATTTATATTAATTATCTTTACAGCCTTAAAAATATACACCCACTATAACAGTAGTATTTAATGATACAAAACGAAGAACTGCACGACGAAATCGGAGACAATCACATTAGTTCAAGTGCAAAAAATCCAATGCGAGAAGATGCTTTTGCAATTTCGGATGATGAAAAAATTAATAAAATAAAAAAAGACGTCGAAAACATTCTTCAAACTCTTGGAATGGACTTAACCGACGACAGTTTAAAAGGTACACCTAACCGTGTAGCTAAAATGTTTGTAAAGGAAATTTTTGGAGGACTGAATCCAAACAAAAAACCAAAAGCTTCCACCTTTGACAACAACTACAAATACGGAGAGATGTTAGTCGAAAAAAACATTATTGTTTATTCTACCTGCGAACATCATTTACTACCAATTATAGGAAGAGCTCACGTAGCTTACATTTCAAACGGAAGAGTAATTGGTTTATCAAAAATGAACCGAATTGTAGAGTACTATGCTAAAAGACCTCAGGTACAAGAGCGTCTTACTATGCAAATTGTTCAGGAATTACAAAAAGCTTTAGGAACCGAAGATGTGGCCTGCGTGATTGATGCCAAACATCTTTGTGTGAATTCAAGAGGAATTAGCGATATCGAAAGTAGCACCGTTACATCTGAATTTGGCGGAAAATTCAAAGAAGCACAATGCAAAAGAGAATTTTTAGACTATATCAAATTAGAAACCAGATTCTAAAACGTCTTATTCTCTGAATCAAAACCCCTGAATTATATCTTCGATAAAAAATAAAACATGTTAATTTACAATACTCAAACACTAAAAATATACAATTCACTCTCTGGAGAAAAAGAAACTTTTGTACCTATAAACGAAGGTAGTATTGGAATGTATGTTTGCGGACCAACAGTTTACAGTAATGTACATCTTGGAAACCTTAGAACTTTCATGTCTTTTGACGTGATTTTTAGATATTTCATTCATTTAGGCTACAAAGTAAGATATGTTAGAAACATCACCGATGTAGGTCACATTGTAGATGATGTTGATGAAGGAGAAGATAAAATTGCAAAAAAAGCACGTCTGGAGCAGTTAGAACCAATGGAAGTGGTACAGCGTTATACTGTAGATTTTCATGAAATTCTAAAAGCATTCAACTTTTTACCTCCCAGTATCGAGCCTACAGCAACAGGTCATATTATTGAACAAATTGAAATTATCAAAAAAATAATTGATTCCGGAATTGGTTATGCAGCCAACGGATCGGTTTATTTTGATGTGGTGAAGTTCAACCAAACAAACAATTACGGAAAATTAAGCGGGCGCAACATTGAAGATATGCTTGCTAACACCCGAGATCTTGACGGACAATCTGACAAGAGAAACCCTCAGGATTTTGCTTTATGGAAAAGAGCCGAACCACAACACATCATGCGTTGGCCATCTCCATGGAGCGATGGTTTTCCTGGCTGGCATTTAGAATGTACTGCCATGAGCACCAAATACCTTGGCAATCATTTTGATATTCATGGAGGCGGAATGGATTTAAAATTCCCGCACCACGAATGCGAAATTGCTCAAAACGAAGCCTGCACAGGACAAACTCCGGTGAATTACTGGATGCACGCCAACATGCTTACCTTAAACGGTAAAAAAATGGCAAAATCCACAGGAAACAACATTCTACCCAGAGAAATCTTAACAGGTGAAAACAGCATTTTAAGCAAAGCTTTCCCGGCTTCAGTAGCACGTTTCTTCATGCTACAGGCACATTACAGAAGCATTCTTGATTTTTCTGACGAAGCCATCGTTGCTGCCGAAAAAGGATACAAGAGATTAATGGAAGCTATTGATTCGCTAAAGCAAATCAAAGTTAGTCCAAACAGTACTTTGGATATTGCCGGCTGGAAACAACTGTGCTATGATGCCATGAACGACGATTTCAACACTCCTATTCTAATTGCTCATTTATTTGAAGGCGTTCGCTATATCAATTTACTAAAAGACAACAAAGAAAGCCTTAATACAGCCGATTTAGAATTACTAGCTTCAACAATGAATGCTTTCGTTTTTGATGTTTTAGGCCTTGAAAATCAAAAAGCAGCCGATAGCAGCAACGACAAATTAGAAGGTACCATCAATATGTTAATTGGCATGCGCAACAAAGCACGTGCCGATAAAGATTTTGCCATGTCTGATCACATCAGAGATCAATTGCTTGCATTAGGAATCCAACTAAAAGACAGCAAAGAAGGAACAAGTTTCAGCATTTAGTCTTGAGATTTTATTGAAAATATTTTTTTTATGAATCTCAAAACTATTCGATAAAACCATAAAAAATGTTTTCAAAAATCATCATATTCCCATTCGTATTATTGGTACGCTTCTACCAGTTGGTTATCTCTCCGCTCATGCCGGCGGCTTGCAGATTTACACCAACCTGTTCAGCCTATATGATTGAAGCCCTGAAAACTCACGGACTATTTTACGGTGGTTTTTTAGGTATCAAAAGAATTCTTAGCTGCCACCCTTGGGGAAAAAGCGGTTACGATCCGGTACCCGAAAAAAAATGCAATCACAAACATTAACCTTTAATTAGTACTGGTTTTACTTTAAATATTTAATTTTACAATTATAAAACAAAATACATGATACACACTTTAAATATCGTATGGAATCCAGCTGAAGGTATCGATTTAGGTTTCTTCGTAATCCGATTTTACAGCCTAATGTTTGTAGTTGCTTTTGGATTAGGCTGGTACATCATGAAAAACATTTTCGAACGTGAAAACGAATCTATAGACAAGCTTGACTCTTTATTTGTATGGACTGTTCTTGCCACATTAATTGGTGCCAGACTAGGACATGTGTTTTTTTACGACTGGGAATATTTTAGAAATCATTTACTCGAAATATTTTTACCATTTAGATTTTCTCCAAAATTTGAATTCACCGGATTTCAGGGATTAGCCAGTCATGGTGCTGCAATTTCAATAATTATTGCCATGTACTACTACAGTAAAAAAATCTTAAAACGTCCTATACTTTGGATTTTAGACCGTGTGGTTATTGCCGTTGCAAGTGGCGCTATTTTTGTTCGATTGGGTAATTTTTTCAATTCGGAAATTGTTGGAAAAGAAACTAATTCTCCTTTTGGAATAAAATTTATTCAGGATTATTACAGTAAAGCCGATGCGGTTAATGCAACACAAATAGCAAATCCAAAAGAAGCTTTTAACGCTATAGCAACCAACCCAAAATTTGCCAATTTACTAGCTCAGGTTCCCGTTAAACATCCAACACAGCTGTACGAAGCTTTTTGTTATGTTTTTGTATTTGCCATATTATTCTTTTTATACTGGAAAACCGAATCCAGAAAAAAATCAGGATTCTTATTTGGTCTTTTCCTTGTGCTATTATTTTCAGTTCGAATGGTAGTAGAATCAGTAAAAGAAAGTCAGGGAGGATTTGAGAATGCTTTAGGATTACTTTCTACAGGGCAATGGCTGAGCATCCCATTCATCCTAATTGGTTTTTATTTTATATTTACCGCCGAGAAGCCTATTAAAATATAGCCCTCTTTAAAATACATAAAAAATGCCATCTAGTTTAGACGGCATTTTTTTATGTTAAATTCCAAATTTTAAAATTCCAAATTCCAATGATCCAGTATCTATATATTCCTGACTCCACTAAATTGTTTTCTAATTCTTGGAATTTGGAATTTATAAAATTGGAATTTGTTTTCATAAAAAAAACCACCTAATATCTTAGATGGTTTTACTTAAGAGCCGATAGAGGGACTCGAACCCACGACCTGCTGATTACAAATCAGCTGCTCTAGCCAGCTGAGCTACATCGGCCTGTAATAATGTCAAATTCAATAAAAAACCACCTAATTCCTTAAGTGGTTTTACTAAGAGCCGATAGAGGGACTCGAACCCACGACCTGCTGATTACAAATCAGCTGCTCTAGCCAGCTGAGCTACATCGGCGTCATTATTACGAGTGCAAATATACAGCTGAATTTCGTTTTTCCAAAGGAAATCTGCACTTTTTTTCGCTTTTTACAGACTACAATTCGTTGATTTTAGCAATCAATTGATTTGCAACTTGTTCCAATTCCACATTGATTTGTTTGAAGTGTGCTTTTTTATTTTCAACATTTTTAGCATTCACTTTTGTAATCAAACTATCAAAAGCAGCAATAGCTTCGTCAATTAAATTATTAGTTTCTTCAGTAGGTTTTCCTGAAGTTGAAAGTTCAAATAAGTAAACTGCTTCAATAATATCTCCTAAAACGTAGTTGATGTCTTTCTTTAAATTCTTAACGTTTGCCATTTTTATTTAATTTTAATTTGCGCTTGCAAAAGTACACATAAACTTTTTATTAGCCACTATGAAATGTAAATTTCTAAAATAGAAGCTTTTCCACTCAAAACAAACTCTTTGATTTCTGCCGGAATCAAAACCGTATCTCCTTTTTTATAACTGTATTTCACATCATTGTAATCCAATTCAAAACTTCCTTCTACACACATATAAACCGTAAAACTTTCTGCTGATTTTTCTACAGAAATCACTCCATCCAAAGGAACAAAATTGGTTGTAAAATAAGGACAATCTACAACCCCGTTAGATTGATTTACTTCTTTATCGTATTCTTTATAAGTATCAACCTTATCATAATTAATTGCATCCAATGCCTGATCAATATGCAATTCTCTTCCATTACCCTGAGCATCTACTCTGTCAAAATCATAAATACGATACGTGATATCAGATGTTTGCTGGATTTCAGCAACCACCAAACCCGCTCCAATTGCATGAACTGTTCCTGTTTCCAGAAAAAAGACATCTCCCGATTTTACTTTCACATCATCGAGAATAGAAAGCAGACTTTTATTCTTCAGATTCTCAACATATTCATTTGCATTTGACTTTTCTTTAAAACCTACAATAATACGGGCATCGTCATCAGCCTGCATGATGTACCACATTTCTGTTTTTCCAAAGGAATTATGACGCTCTTTTGCTAAAGCATCATTCGGATGCACCTGAATTGACAAATCTTCCCGCGCATCTAAATATTTAAAAAGCAACGGAAATTGCTTCCCGAATTTTTGATAAACTGCCGTTCCTAATATTTCATTTGGAGCCTCATCAATCACTTCCAACAATGATTTTCCTTTTAATATACCATTGGCAACAATACTTACATCGCCTTCTACGGTTGACAATTCCCAGCTTTCACCGGTTGTAGTTGATTCGATTGCTTTATTAAGTACGGTTTTTAATTTTTCGCCACCCCAGATTCGCTCTTTTAAAATAGGCTCAAATTGTAATGGATATAGATTTTGTATCATTTTATTTTTTTAATTTTTTATTTGCAAACAAAAATAACCATAGTACATCAGTTTCAACAAGTACTATTTAGTCATTTCTATAGATTATTCCGTCAGTTTTTCAATCATTTTCTTAACATGTTTCATTCCCAGCATACTATCAAACACCATCTGTATCATTCCGTATTTATCCACCAGATAAGTAACCCTTCCCGGCAACAAACCTAAAAAAGCAGACGGAACTCCAAAAAGTTTCCGAATAGCCTTATCCGGGTCGGATAACAACAAAAAAGGCAAATTGTATTTTTGGATAAATTGCTGATGCGAATTAACATCATCGGAAGAAATTCCAATAACCTCAACACCTAAATTGACAAATTCGGCATAATTATCCCGAAAGCCACAAGCCTGAGCTGTACATTGAGGGGTATCATCTTTTGGATAAAAATAAATAATAACGGCTTTTTTGCCAATTATTGAGTTACTTTCAAAAACAGCTCCGGTAGCATCTTGGGCTGTAAATTTCGGAACAATATCTCCTGCTTTCAACGCCATTATTCGCCTTTATAAGTTACAAAATTACGAGGCGTTTCATAAAGCGTCACTTCTAAATCAAACTCAGATGCAATATGCTTTCTGATTTTATTCCAAATTACCACTGCAATATTCTCGGCTGTTGGATTTAGATTTTCGAATTCAGCCACATCTAAATTCAAATTTTTATGATCAAAATCGTCTTCCACCTCTTTTTTTATAATATCAGCCAAAATTTTAGCATCCATTACAAAACCCGTTTCGGGATCAATAGCACCGGTAACACTAACGATTAATTCATAATTATGCCCATGAAAATTAGGATTATTGCACTTGCCAAAAACGGCATCATTTTGTTCAAAAGTCCAATCTTTGCGATACAATCGATGAGCTGCATTAAAATGTGCTTTTCTGCTTATTGTTACTCTCATGATGCAATTACTTTTAAAGTTTATGCGCTTCTAAATAATGATAAAATTCGTCAAAAATAATCCTGAACCACACTGTATAAGCTTCCGGATTAATCAAAATATCCTCTTTTACCGCATCAATTCCCATCCATTTCCATGATTCCACTTCATCCGGATTGATTATGGGGCTTTCGTTATAATATCCAATCATTACATGATCCAGTTCGTGCTCAGTCAAACCATTATCAAAAGGTGCTTTGTATATAAAATGAAACAACTCTTTCAAATCTGTCTGAAATCCCATTTCCTCCATCAGTCTTCTGTTTCCTGCCTGAATATTTGACTCACCTTCACGCTGGTGACTACAACAAGTATTAGTCCACAACATTGGGGAATGGTATTTATGATGTGCGCGTTGTTGCAACATCAATTCATTTTTATTGTTTAATACAAAAACCGAAAAAGCACGGTGTAATACCGCTTTTTCATGAGCTTCTAATTTTGGCATTAGCCCTATTTGCTCATCATTTTCATTAACCAGTATTACGTTTTCTTCTGTCATATTTTTTTATAGCCTGACAAAAATACAAAAAAGATAAGGAAAGATGCCCGCTTTAACGTTCTGTTTCGAATTATATACCCAAAACTCCAATTTGAATAAAAACTCAAAAAAACATGAACTCAATTCAACAGAGGACTGATTGGTCATAAAAAACCAATCAGGTTATTTTTCCGTAAATAAAAACATCAAACAATTTATAAATAGCTGTTAAAATGCAAATTAAGTAAAATTAAAACCTTATTTGAATCCTATCTTTGTAGAAGATTACTTTAGTAAAGAAAGCTATCAACGTCTAAAAAATAATCTAAAATGAAAACAAATCCTTTTATTAACTTGCTCTTTTTATTGCCTTTATTCATTTTTACGGCTTGCGGACAAACCAAACCCTCTCCGGAATATCAAAAACACACAACAACAAATACTATTAACAAACCCGAAAATCCCTATTATTCCAATACAGATACCACAAAACTAAAACTAAGTGATGCCGAGTGGAAAAAGGTACTCCCGGAAGATGTTTATCTGGTAATGCGACATGCTGAAACCGAAACCGCTTTTACCGGAAAATATTGGAACACCGATGAAAAAGGAACTTATTATTGTGCTGCCTGCGGCAATCTGTTATTCCGATCAACTGCTAAATTTTCAAGTAGCTGCGGATGGCCAAGCTTTTTTGAACAGGAAAACAAAAAAAGCATTGTATTTAAAAATGACTTCTCCTATAACATGGAACGCATTGAAGCACTTTGCGGCAGATGTGACGGACATTTAGGCCATCTATTTGATGATGGTCCTGCCCCAACAGGTAAAAGATATTGCATGAATTCTATTGCGCTCGATTTTGTCCCTGACAACAAATAACCTTATCAATCCAAACAATATGAAAAAGTCATTTCTAATAATACTGCTGCTTTCATTAAGCATGATGGGACAAAACAATCCTCAAAAAAGCAATTCCAATCTGGAAACCATAACACTTGGCGGTGGTTGTTATTGGTGTATTGAAGCTATTTTCGAAAATCTTGTTGGTGTAAAAAAAGTAGTTTCGGGATTTTCAGGAGGGAAAACAGTAAATCCCAGTTACGAAGAAGTTTGTAGCGGAAAAACAGGACATGCCGAAGTAGTCCAAATTACGTTTGACAATACTATTACAAGCGTAGAAGAAATTTTAAAAGTCTTCTTTACCGTTCACGATCCAACAACCCTAAATCGTCAGGGTGCTGATGTAGGTACGCAATACCGTTCAGTAATTTTTTACAGAAATGAAACCCAAAGAAAAACAGCTCAGGAAATCATTAATGATTTAAACAAAGCCAAAGCCTACAATAATCCTGTTGTGACCATTGTAGCAGCTTTCAAAAATTTCTATGAAGCAGAAGACTATCATCAGGATTACTATGAATACAACCAAAACAAACCCTACTGTCGATTGGTAATCCAACCCAAACTGGAGAAATTTGAAAAAGTATTCAAAAACAGGTTAAAAAAGAAATAATACCGATTGTGTGCTATATAATTTGATAAAAAGCCTTAAATAAAAAAATCGATACTTCAACCTCAAATTGGCGATTTTTAGTTTTATTTTTTAAATGTGTAAAGAAAACCAAATCGCTATTACCTAATAAACAATCCATTAGAAAAAGACAACAAAATTTCACAGACTATACCTTCTTCTGCCATTAGTTTTTTTCCAAAATAAGAGTATATTTGCGCCCACAAAGCAGTTCACTGCTATCCTTATTAAAAACTACGGGCGTAGTTCAAGGGTAGAATAGCGGTCTCCAAAACCGTTGATGGGGGTTCGAATCCCTCCGCCCGTGCAAAAAAACAAAGCCGCAAGAATCTCATCTTGCGGCTTTGTTTTTTTATTTCTTAAAAACTTTTTTCAAAAAAGCATCGATATACCCAATTGTAGGTTCAAACCAGGGATTGTACAAACAAAAAGAATGGGGTGAATTTTCAAATTCATGTACTTCCGAATAAATATTGTTTGCGTCCAAAATCTTTCTAAAATCATCACGTCCGGCGTGCATTCGGGCTACCGAACTGTTGATAAAAATAAACGGCGGAGTCTTAGCACTAACATAACTCAACGGTGAAGCGGCTTCCCAAAGTTTCGGATTGTCTTTTTTTGAATAGCCAAACCAATAAGTTGCTGCCGAAATCTTTTTGCTGTCATCGCCTTCACCTCCTTCGGGATGCACAAAAGATAAGGTTCCGTCAATATCGAGTACCGCATTAACCTGAGATTGCGAATCGGAATTGGTTACTACACCTTCAAACAGCGGCATATTCGCTGTTGTTCCCATAAAAGCTGCTAATTCGCCGCCTGCAGAAAATCCCAGGGTCACAATTTGGTCAGGATTCACATTGTATTTTGCTGCATTTTTTCGAACCCAACGTATTGATGCTTTCACATCATAAACCGCTGCCGGAAAAAGCGCCTCGGTTGACAAACGGTACTCGGGTGTAAAACACACATAGCCCAAAGAAGCCAGTTTTTGTGCCATCGGATGATGTTGTTGTCTGTTTCCCGAACGCCAGCCACCACCGTGGATAATGATAATCGCCGTTTGTTTTCGCTGCACATTTTTATCAAAAAAAACGTCCAGTTTCATCTTGCGTTTGCCATAACTACAATACTCAACATCGTTCTTTTGCTTTACATTTTCAAAGTGCATTTCTGGAACCATTGTAGCCTTAGGAAAGTATTTTAGCGTTTTTTTAAAATCAGCTTTGGTGTTGTAGGATGTATCCCTAACATTGGTCAATCCTTTTAAATATTGTGCATTCAGATTTTGGAAAGAAAAAATTCCTAAAAACACTAAACTTATACTTTTAATACAACACTTTATTTTTCCCATTTTGTCTTTTTATTTATTAATCAAAGGGATGAAATTAAAAAAACTATTCCTAAAAACGCCACTACTTTTACAATAATTGCCTTTTTAGGAATAGTTCAAACTTTATTTAGAAATAATTATTTTAACTCAAATGCACCTAAATCGGGAGCTGTACCAAGATAAGGAATCCCTTCGATTACAATCCCTTTATCTATTAGGTCAGACGTAGTTTTTAGTTTCATAAAAGTCACATCCGGCAGACTCCCATCAGCTTTTCGAGCCTGAATCAACTGGCTGATATCTGTACTTTCAAAATCGGCAGCATCAGTAACCAAACCGTTTAACCAACCATTATTAGTAACATCAAGGACATCAGCTTTTACACTTCCGTAAGCTCCGATGGCGCATGAATTTTTCAAAGTTAATTTTGCTAACGGATTGGTCGAACTAAAATTGTAATTATTTCCATTACTATAAGCAGCACAATTGTAAATTTCAACATTGCCACGGTTACTGTTGTGATCAAAACCATCGGTTACATTTCCTGCAGCAATACAGTTTTTATAAATTCCGTTATGTTTTAATAATTTATCATCACTACCTCCAGTCTTGAAACCGTTTCCATCACCTGCTCCTTTAGTATCATTTTTAAGATAGCCGTTTTTAACAGCCCAGCAATTGGTATAAGTTGTCGTAACATTATCCGTTCCTCTTAAATAGCCATCCCAGCCGTCATCAAGATTTTGCCAGGCTCTGCAACCAATAAATTTATTTCCTGTACCAACATTTAATTTACAGGCAAATCCATCGGCATTTTCCAAAGTAGAATCGGCATTAAAATAAGAATCACAATTTAGGATTATATTATTTGAAGCCCCGCTGTCAATTTGCAAACCCGAATCAGAACATTCTGAAAACGAACAAAATTCTATCGTATTATTACTTCCTTTGACCTGCATTCCATTATCTCCCGCTTTATAGATATCAATCGCTTTGATATGAATATAATTTCCGGCAACAACAATTCCCTGATTAGATGAATTTTCAGACATGGACGAAAAATCAAGTTTGGCTCTGGCACCATCCATTTGACCTAAAATAGTGATTTCATTACCCGAAGTTCCCGAAGTGCTTAAGGTAATTTTAGCATTCATAACATAAGTTCCTCCAGTAAGAAAAACGGTTTCTCCGGCCTTAACTTTAGACAAAGCAGTTAGTAATTCTGTAGCATTGGAAACGGTATAAGTATATGTTGGCGAAGTAGTAAAAGACGAAATTATTATCGTTTTTGTGGCTTTAATTATATTTTTATCCGATGCTGTTGCGGTTATCGTTACAGTTCCGTTTTTAAGAGCCGTTACCAAACCTGTAGAAGAAACCGTGGCAATACTAGAATCAGATGAAGTCCATGAGAGAATTTTATTAGTTGCATCAGAGGGCAAAACTGTAGCCGAAAGCTGCGTTGCAGTTCCTGTAGTAATATCTGAACCTGAAACACTAATTGAAGTAACATACACTATATCTGTGTTACTATCAGAAGCTTTCACATCATCTTTGGAACAAGAAAGAAGTGAAAACAAAAAGATTATATTGAAAATATATTTCATTTTTATTAAATTTTAAATGCATCAAAATTGTTAGCATTATTAAAACACAAAGTATAATTGAATTAAAAAAATTATAACATTGGAATCCAATCTTTAAAGATTGTATTAAGCGAATATTGATTTGTAACTTGTTCCAATGTTAATGTGTGTGACCAACTTACACGAGAAATTGTGTTTGCTCCCGGGCCAGTCGATAAATATTCTGCATAAAAAGTGGTAGCTTCTGCCTCTGGCTTACTCCAATTATGCCAACCTTCAGGTTTTATGTGTGCAGCCATTTCGCATTTAATAAATACTGTTTTGGCATAATTCCTCCAAGGACGTCCTAAATAATAACTGCTATTTCCTGAATTTGTAGTCAATCTACAATTCAGAAACACAAGTCCATACAGATTTTTTTCATCTGTGCTTGCAGCTGTAATATAAACACCTCCCTGCTTAGCAAAAATTTCACACTGATCAAAAACAGCCGTTGAAGCTCCAAAAATAAAATCGGTTGTCCCTTCGATATAACAATTTTTATAGTACTGCCTGCTTGTTATACTACGCGGGTATAGTGTATCCTGAAAGCCTAGAAACTTACAATTATCAAAAATTATTTTATCTCCATCTATCCTAACAGCTACCGCCTGACCAACCGGTCCGGACGAATTTTCGAAAGTAATATTTTGAGCTTTAAAATTATCTCCTGTCACAATAAAGCTGGCGGAACCGGATGTTCCAATATCCATCCCTTCACCATTTTTTTTAGAAGCATAATCATCATAAGTAAGAATTACATTCTCTTTACTTTCACCTATCAAACTAATGTTGTTTTTATTTAAAGGCACTTCTAATTTTTCTTTATAAGTCCCGTTTTTGACAAAAATTTTAGTTTCTGTTTTTTTCAAAAAAGTAACTGAATTAAGTGCTTCCTGAACAGTAGTAAAATCTCCAGTACCTTTAGAATCTACAACAATATCATAGCTTACAACTTCTTCCTTTGGAGTTTCCTCAATTTGAGTTTCTTTTGGTTCATCGTTTGAAGAACAGCTTAGAAATAAAACAGAAGCTATTAAAAAATTTAAAATCATTATTTTATTTTTATTTATCATTAGTACTCTTTTTAATTACAACCCATGCTTTACTTTCCAGTTACTATATTCTGACCCAATTAAGGAATTAGGCCAATTTCCATACCATGAATAATTTACTCTTCTTTCGTTCTCAATTTCAGCTAAAGTTGCTTTTGGAATTCCGTCACGACCGCAAAACATTGGTAAATTGTTCGTTAAATCATAAAATCTCGCCCATAGAATGTTCCCCGGAGAAGAAACTACAATAACGTCTTGACCTGTTGGTTGAGAAGCATCAGTTATTTTTTGTGTAGCAATGCCGGTAAGTTTGGCTCCATTAAACCAATCGACAGCATCTTTTACAGCCTGTTTCACTGCAGCTGAGGGTTGTTCTACCAACATCAAAACACGAACTATACCTACTGATTCTGAACCACTAAAAGATGGTAATTCATAAGATCTGGCCAGAGCAGGTTGTAAAGTCACCTCGTCATGTTGTGCACACCAAACTGTTTTCTTGCCTTTATAAGTAATCTGTGTTTGTAATATAATATCAATTCCTTTATTAAATGCTGTTGTTGCTTTGTCTTTATAAACAGGATTTATCAATTCTAAATTATTTTTCCCTTTTATAATATCCCACATCAAATTCATCACATTCGCAATAGCATTATCATTATAGGTTATCTGATGCCTGTAACCACTTTTATCAGGATAGTATTGAGGCCAGCCACCATTAGCATATTGTGCTAAAAACAGCCAATCAATCGCTTTTTCTGCAGCAGCCAAATAATTAGGATTATTAGTTGTTTTATAGTCAGCAAGTAACCATCTCAATTCAGTTACTACATGACCATTATCAATCGTTGTATCTGTATTGTTTTTTGAAGCCAAAGCAGCCGCTTTTTGTTGATCAGTTTGTGCCAGATTGTAATCATTTAAATCCGGAACAGCTTTCCCCCATCCACCATTATTTCTTTGCCATAACAATATACTTTCGGCTCTTACAGTTGTAGCGTAAACTGTAGTAACTCCGGAAATAGCAACTTGAATTTGGGCGCTTTTCCCGCTTCCATCATTACTGTTAGCCGTTACAGTAACTGTACCATTAAGCCTTGGGGTTAGCAAACCATCGGCACTAATCGTAGCAATCGCCTGACTTGAAATTGTCCAATTCAAAGTTTTGTTAGACGCATTGGCTGGCAGGATTTGAGTTGTTAATTGCAATGGTTGACCATTCGTTATATTTGCTCCAGTGATAGCTATACTTTGTATAAATACTGTAGGACCTGTAATTCCTGAAACGGTATAAGTCTTGTCTCCTTTAGTCCCGGAACCGTCTTTAGCTGTGGCCGTTACTTTTACCGTTCCGTTTTTTAGTCCTGTTAAAAGTCCCGTTTCGGTAATTACAGCTATTGTAGGGTCGGAAATACTCCACGTTATTTCCTTATTAGTCGCATCGCCAGGAAGAACAGTCACTGTTAGTTGTTTAGGCGTACTTGTTAATGTGTTATCTCCATTAATTACTATTGTTTTCACTTCTGTTTGCCCTAAATCATCTTTGGAACAAGAAATAAACAAAGCCACACAAATTAAAATTATTATTTTTTTCATTTTCTTATTTTGAATTTGGAATATACATAAAGAGGCATGCAAAAATGAATTAAGCATGCCTCAATAAAAAAACTAAAAACTAATTATTATTGTATTTGAATCTTAGTCAGTTTTTTTTTTTACTCTGTTAGTTAGATAAAGAGTAATAAAAACAATTACAATTTCAATCTCCACCTAGGATCACCGGCAGTAATTCTACCAACAAAAGATTTATCTTTAAAATTGAAATTATTAGTTTGCGGATCAACCCATAAATCATTTTGACCTTTAGAATATGTTTTAGGAGTTAAATTTGGAATTTCGTTACTCCAAGTTATATCAGATGTAGTATAACAGTTTCCTACATCAAAACTAGTGCTTGCTAAACCACCATTAATTCCTGTACTTGTCCAAGTGGTAGCTGCTCCTGTTTCGTCCCAAGCATGACCAAAAATAGAATTTTTAATAGAAATACCATTGGTTACATTATTATTACCAGTACCTCCATTGTAACGAAAATAAGTAGTAACATTAGCAAAAGTACATCCTTCAATTTGAATAGATTCTGAATTATTCCTAGATGCTATTAACAATGGGATTTTATTAAATGTACTGTTTGTTAATTTTATATTTTTAACGTTTGCAGTAGCAGGCGTTCCTGGATTTGTATCACAAGTTAAAAGTCCATAATTAGCACTAGTAGCACCAATACTATCTACTACCGAATTTTTAATTTCATAAGTATTGATACTAGTATTTGTACCTCTTAACCTAACTATACCTCTAACAGTTCCTATTTTACAATTATCGAATGTTAATTCATTTATGATTGTATTATTCTGGTTAGGATTAAAAACGTAATTTGCTGCATAATTTTTACCCCTGATTTCCAAATCTATAAAACGAATATGGTTAATATTGGTATTTGGCGCAATAAACATATTACCATCTTTATATAATTTTGCTTTTTTCTCTCCAAAACCATAAGCCGCCCTGATAGTAACTGATTTATTGAAGGCATAAGAAGGCATGTCATAAGTCATCCCTCTTTTTACTAATATAGTTGCACCCTCTGGAGCAATTGCCAGAGCATTATCTATAGCAGAAGGACTTGTATCAGCTCTAATATCTATTACTCCCGGACCATTTGGATCAATATCTGCTACTCGAGTAGTATAATCTACCCACCCTCTTAATGTAGTTCCACTGTAAATAGCTATTTGATATTTAGTATCAGGTAACAATCCATATACAAAAGATTCACCTGCTAATTGTTCATTAGCTGTTACTACGGTTTCAGGGAATAAAGGTGTTTTCAGTTTTAAATCATCACCAGCAAAAACTTTCATACTAGTTACCGCATCGCCTGCCACTGTCCAGGTAACTCTAGCCGCAATATCTGTAACATCATAAGTAGCAGGAATATTTAAGATTGTTGGAAAACGTTCTGTTTGTACATTTCCTAAATCAGATATTTTACTATCATATTGAGGATCATCAGCATGAGCTGTAGCTCTAATTTGATACAAAGTATTCCAAAACAAACCTTCTCCTATAAGTTCTTCGTTAATCTTAACATAATTTGTATCTGTTTTTATCGTATAATCTATGGTTTTAAAAGTATCTCTACTAACTTCTAGAGTGTAGCCTATTGCTGCTTTTAATTTCCCCATATTTACAATTATCACATTCCCCTCTGCAGTTAAATTTTCTGAAAGAACAGGACGAAACAATCGGGTTTTTTCAAATACCTGTTCGTCTGCCTGACAGGCGTTAAACAGTATAACACTTAAACATAAAAACAATACTGTTTTTATGTTCAAAATATTTTTTATATTTTTCATCTCTATTATTTTATAACTTGTTATTGAAAATTGTAACCATCATTTTTGAGTGTACCCTGACTATTTTGAATAGCAGTTGTCGGAATTGGAAATATATACCTCGCAACACCAGGCTTTGGACCTGTTAAGTAATAATTAGCATAGTCTTTAGTAATCCACTCTTGATATGTTGTAGTATTACTGTGCAATTGCAGTAAAAACGACTGTCTTTTCCAGGTATCATCCGGGGCAGCAGTAACTTTAGAATCAGGATTAAAAACAATAAAGTTACCTTTATCATCTAATTTCCAATAAATATAATCAGGACCAGTGCCAACGCCATTAAAAGCATCATCCGCTAATTGTTTCAACCCATCTACTGTTTCTTTTACTTTATCGGAATAAATACCCCAACGAATCAACTCATATTTTCGGATCATTTCGCCACCAAATTCCCATCCACGTTCGTCAACTATAGCATCAAAAAATGCAGCTTTGGATGTGGATACCTGAGCAACATATCCATCAACTTTTGTTATCCAATCCGTTGAATCAAATGCTCTTTGACGTACTCTTTTAAGTGCATTTTGAGCATCAACTGTAGGACCATTTAGTTCATTTTCAGCTTCAGCATACATCAGTAAAACATCGGCATAACGCATCATAGGCCAGTTAATACCTGTACCTTTGGCTGAAAGCTTTCCTGGAGGAGTATCTAAAAAATGTCTACTCCATTTTCCTTGAGCAATATTATTCACATTCGAAATAAATTCAGGAACAAAATCAGTATTAATTTTATACAAAGCACAAGTAACATCTCTACGTTTGTCTTTACTGTCAAAAGACAAATAGTAAGTAACTGGAATCCCCATATAATTATTTCCGGAACCATAATCGTGTTTAGCAGTAGCTCCTCCATCAACTGTAATTCCAATATTCCACGCTACATCTCCACTCCCCTTAGCGAAAGGAACCTCCCATAAAATTTCTTGATTTAAAGGAGTCAAGAACTTACACTGATTCATGAAAATTTGTCTAAAATCTGTTGGTAAAGGTCTATCCTTTAGAGTTATTAATTTACCCGCATATTCTTTAGCAATTTGATAATAATCAAGATAATCACTGTCTCTTGCCATTGTTAATTGAGGTGTTAAATAATACCCTCCTCTTTGTAGTGATAATCTCGCAATCATTCCTAAGGCATATTCACGATTAATTTGTTCAATCCCAAAAGGTAATTGATCAGCCCACTGCATTTTTTCTTCAATATCAATAATGTTTTGTATCTCTTGGCTTAAGATTTCATTTCTGGGAGATTTCGGCACAAAAAAGTTTTGTCCGGCTACAGGTGCCTGAGTTATGTAAGGAACATCACCAAAATAATAGGCTAGCATACTGTACCAATATGCTCTAATAACATAACATTCACCTAATAACTGATTAAAAGTAGTTTTAACACTCGCATCCGTTGATTCTAAATTTCCACTGGCTTTTATCCCCTCTATTGCTATATTGGCATCTCTAATGGCTCTGTATGCATAAGTCCACACTATATTCAAATCACCATTACTATCTAAAGCATCCAGATTCCATATCTGATATCTGTCTGCTGTAGTTTGCCAACCTGACTGTCTCTCTATATCTGTATTTCCGCACATATTATTAGACAATCTTGATCTAAAAGCATCTTGCTGAAAATAAGAATACACTGCATTTACCCCCTTTCTGGCATCATCAACATTAGAATAAATGTATTTATTATCAAACGTAGAGATTGAATCTGGATTTAAAAAGTCTTTATCACAAGAGGTTAAAAGCAAAATTGCTAGAATAACCATTATATAATTTGTTTTCATATCTAAAAAAATTTAGTTTTCATTTTAAAATGTTGCGTTTAATCCAAAGGTGTACGAACGGCTTTTTGGAAAAGAAGAATAATCAACACCAGGTGTTAATGGATCTCTCGTTTGTGAATTCACATCTGGATCATATCCTGAATACTTGGTCCATATATGCAAATTTCTACCTGTTGCATAAATTCTAAATTGAGATAAACCTACTTTAGATATTATTTTTTTGGGCAAACTATAGCCTAATGTTACATTATTTAGTCTAAGGAAAGAACCATCTTCAATAGCAAAATCACTAATAAGTGCCTGAGCCACTCCAAAACTACTATGTGACCACATTGTTTTTCCTTCATTCATTTCTGCTAATTGCCCTAAATCTGTAACTATACCTCCGGGAGTACCTGTATATTGACCATCAACATCAACATAAGTAAATCGCTTATCAGAACTCATCGATGTCAATAAATTACCATAAGTAATTCTTCTAAATTGGTTGTATTGGATTTTCCCTGTATTATACACTTCGTTACCTACTTGATAATCAAAAAATGTAGATAAATCAAATCCTTTGTAGCTTACATTAAAACCAAAACCTCCCTGAAAATCTGGCGTTGCATTTCCTAAAACTTTTCTATCGTCATCATTAATAACTCCATCATTATTTAAATCCTTTATTTTCAAGAAACCTGGTCTGATATTAGCATTACCTACCAGTGCTCCGCTGTTTGGAACGCCATCTTTTAAAACATATCTGGCAGTTGTTGAATTATAGCTATCGAAATCGTCAACAGAATAAAAACCATCTGTAACAAACCCATAAAAATCTCCTACTTTACCACCCAATTGTAAATAAAAATCATTAACATTCTTTAAATCAGTACTTGCCCAGTTAGATCTAGCAAACAAATCTGAAGTTCCATCTAATTTATCAATCCTAAACTCATTTCTACCAATATTAGCGTTCACTGAAAGATTAAAATCCTTTGAATCTACAACCACACTAGACAAAGCAAGTTCAAAACCTCTATTTGAAGTACTTCCTACATTATTGAATTGCTTATCAAATCCAGTATTATTTGGTATTGCAGATTGATAAAGTAAATCTCTCGTTTCATTATTGTAATAATCAAAACTTCCACTTAACTTATTTCTAAAAAAAGCGAAATCCAAACCAATATTATTTGTAGCTGTACTCTCCCATTTTATATTAGGATTATATAAAACACTACTTGAAGGTGTATAATAAAGATTATCAACATTTCCAAAACCTGGTCCTCTTAATGTTGTTCCGTTAAAAAGGAATTGTGATGCCTCAGTAGATACTCCATCATTTCCTGTTTGACCATAACTTACTCTTAATTTCAAATCATCAATAAAATCTGCTTTATCCAAAAAACTTTCTTTGTTTATTTTCCAAGCAAATGCTAAAGCAGGAAAAATCCCTAAATTATTTTTCCCTCTAAACTTACTAGATTGATCAGCTCTGGCTGTAAGCGTCCAAATATATCTTTCCTTTAATTGGAAATCAAATCGACCAAAATAGGACTTTCTATTAAAAGGAGTATTCTCACCTCCATCAATTCTATCTACTCTTCCAAATTGCATATTTGCAAATAATTCCTGAGGAGTAATCGTTACCCTGTAATCTTCACCCCTTAAAAAATTAAACTTCCCTTTTAGCGATGATATATCTTGACCAATCAAAACATCTAATTTTATACCATCCCATTTCTTTCTATAGTTAATAGTATTAACTAAACGATAAGAATTACTTTCAGTAATTGTTCTCTCTCCTAATGGTAAATTTCCTCCATTATTATAAGATTCACCAGTTAATGGACCGTAAAATCTTAATTGTTCAGAATAATCTCTGGATGTTGTAAGAGTTGATTTAACATCTAAATCTTTAAAAACGGACCATGTTAATCCTGCCGAAAATACATATTGGTTATTCGTTCTTTTTCTCCAATCCTGTTTTACTAACTCGGTAGGAGATATCAATGTTTGAATAAATTGCTGATAGTCATCATCAGAGCTAACCTGAGTTGGATCAAATTCTAGTTCATCTGCAATACCATTGACTGGTCTTGTTTGAACAGCATCCTTAATGTTTAACTGTGCATTTGTTGAAGTTCCTGCCCCATCAATAACTGTATTGGTAATTCTTGCTGTAAAATCTGCTTTAAGATTTTTAAAAATCTCTTGATTCAATTTGAAGTTAATGGCTGTTCTGTCATAAGCTGAGCCAGTCAACAATCCTTCCTCATTATTGTTGGTCAAACTTAAATTTATTTTTGTCATCTCATTTCCTCCTCCAATACTTAAGTTATGCGATTGAGAAAGTCTTGATCCTCCAAACAATTCATCTTGCCAATCAGTTGGCTTCTTTTGTTTATACAATTCTAAGTCATCATATTTTCCAAAAAACTTTTCAAAATTTTGCAATTGGGTAGTCCCTAATAAAGCAGCATATTCATAATTAGCCAGAGCAAATTCATACGGGCTTAAAACATCATACTTCCTGTCTTTCGGTAATTGATTAAATTGAAAAAAATTGTTATATGACACTGTAACTCTTCCTGCCACAGGATTTTTAGTTGTAACAACAATTACACCATTAGAACCTTGTGACCCATAAATTGCGGTAGCTGCAGCATCTTTTAAAACATCTATACTTGCAATATCATTTACCGGAATATTATCAATACTTCCTACTATAAGTCCGTCCACAATAAATAATGGATCATTATTTTGTGAAATAGAAGTTCCTCCTCTCACACGAATTCTGATACTTGCTCCTGGCTCACCATCAGCTGAAGTTACATTCACCCCTGGCAATCTTCCTTTTAATGCCTCAGCAGCACTCGATACCGGAATTTTAGACAGTTCTTTACTGGTTATAGTCGCTGTGGCACCAGTCATATCGGCTTTTTTTACCTTTCCAAATCCATAGTTAACAACAACCTCATTTAGTTCATTAACATCGATTTTCATTGTTACATTGATAACAGACCTATTTTTAATCTCAACCACTTGATCTTTATAACCAACATAAGAAAACACCAAAAATCCATTTGGATCAACTGCATTAAATTTAAATTTACCATCCATATCTGTACTTGTTGATATAGATTTACCTTTAACAGCTACACTCAAACCAGGCATGGGCATATTGTTCTCATCCATTACTACTCCTGAAACCTGAATAGTTCCCTGATCATCTACTGCTTTTACTACAGTAGTTGCCAGAGAAACTGTTGGTTCTTTTTTCTTCACCAACAATATCTGTCGATCATTTATGGTATAAGAAATATCAGTTCCTTTAAAAACTTTGTCCAGTATTTCAACTATTTTCTTTTTCTCAACATTAACCGAAACCTTTCTGTCCAAATCAATCAAACTGCTTTCAAATAAAAACCGATATTCTGAAACAGACTCAATTTTATTAAACAACTGCTCAACAGTAGTATTGTTTACATTTAATGTCAACTTTGTATTTTGCGAATAGGTACTGGCCTGGATTCTCACCAAAGACAATATCAATAATAGCGTGGTTAGTTTCATCTTTAGACTAATTTTAGGCAAATACGGACTAAGCCATTTCCCTTTAATTATTTTTTTCATAATTTTGGATGGGTTTTAAATGATTTTAATTTCGATACGTCGTTTGAAACACATTACTAAATCGGGAAATACTGGTACTATTTTCCGATTTTTTTTCATGAGTTTCTTCTTTCCTTTAAAAAATTACACTCTTATTTCATTAATTAGCTTTTTAGTTTGTTAGTAAATTAGTTAGTTTATCGTTATGGTTTTACCTTCTTTTTTAAAAGTAAAATCTTGAATTTTGCTCATTGTTGCTAATACTGTTTCTATACTTTCTATATTTTTATTGAAACTGGCATTGAATTTTTTGTCTAAAAGTTCTTTTTTGTTGTTTTCAATTGTAACATTATAAGTACGTTCTAATCTTATAATAATGTCTCTAAATGACGCTTTTCTAAAAACAAGTTCTCCAGTCATCCATTCTGTATAGATTCGGGTATCCACTTTTTCAACTGCTATACCGCTTTTTTGAGTATTCCAGGTTCCTTTTTCTCCGGGAACAAGCATTTCTTTAATATTTGGCTCAGAAGCACTGGACAAACTAACCGACCCTTCGATTAAAACCGTATTAATATCAGTCTCTTCCTTGTATGAACTCACATTGAATTTTGTCCCTAAAACCTTTACATCAATTCCTCTTGTTTTCACGATGAAAGGATGTTTTTTATCCTTAGTAACATCAAAAAAAGCTTCACCTTCCAGTACAACTTCTCTATTGTGTCCTTTTATAAACTGAACCGGGTATTTTAATGAAGAACCGGCATTCATATTCACCACCGTACCGTCTGACAAAGTAATCACAAAGGTTTTTCCATAAGGAATTTTGATTTGGTTGTAAACCAATTTATCCATTGAACGATTTGAACTGTAACTAATTTGATTTTCTTTTTGAGAAGCTACAACTTCCCCATTTTTCTTTATTATCTGCTGATCGCCATTAGGGCTTAAAATCTGAATGTCGCCGTTTTCTAACACTAATTGGATGGCATCATCAGGAATTACAATTTGATTGGGTTTATCTGTTTTATTTTGAAAAACATAAACCAAACCCAATAAACAGACAAAAACTGCCGCATATTGAAAAACAGCTCTCCAATTAATTACAACGGACTTTTTTCTGAATTCCATTTTTTCTTTTAATTCTTCCCAGGATTTTTGAGCATCCAAAGATTCTACATAACGCAATGCTTCTTCCAGCATGCCATTAGCCTGAAGTTCTTTTATTAATTCTTGCTCTTCCTGAGGCAACAAAGCGATTTTAGAATCATCAACACTTCCATTACTTACTATTTCCCTAAGGACATTTATCAAATTCGGGTTGGAATCCATTGTATTTATCTTGTATGTTAAAGTTATGTTATGAAAAAAGTTTTTTAGGGTGACAGCTTTAATAAAAAATTTTATTTATTTTTACATATAACAAAAAAAAACTAAGTTTTTATTCTATATTTGACACAATGTAATCCATTACAAAACAAATAATCTCTATTTATAAATGTCATTTCACAAAGATTTAAAAATATTTGAAGACTTGTACAAAGAGCATTTCGCCTATCTTTCTTTAGTTTCTTTTAACATAACTAAGGATAAAGACATGGCGAAAGATGTGGTACAGGACTTTTTTATTTATCTATGGGAAAAAGAAGAAGCAGTCAATTTCACTATTTCATTTAAAGCTTATGCCGCAAGAGCGGTGAAAAATTTGAGTCTACAATATTTAGAAAAACACAAAACAGTTAGTTTAGAAGACAACAAAAAAAATATCCTTCCTAAAATGGAAGAACAAGTTATTTTTGAAAAAGCAGAAGAAAACAAAAAATCTAAAATTTTCACTTTGGTGGATAAAATCCCGCAGGCCAGAAGAGAAATTTTCATATCGCATATTGTAGAAGGACACAGCTATGCAGAAATTGCAGAAATGTACAACATATCAGTCAATACGGTAAAAACACAAATGAAAAGAGCTTATGCTTTTTTAAGAGAGTTTGAAAACAGCAGTACCTTATCTGCAATACTGTATTTCCTTTTCAAAAATTAATTCATTTTACTTTTTTATAAAATCAGAGCGAAGTTAAGGATTACTAATTCCTCAACTTCGCTCTGATTGCTTTTTGAAATAAGCCGCAAACTATTTATGATACAAAATTATTTTACGGCACTTGGCACACCTATTTTGTCGCCAATTATAATTTCGTTTACGCTTATATTTTGAGTATTCGTTAAAGTCATTCCGTTTTTGGCCGATTTTACAGTAATTCTATCCAAAACTACATTCTCCACTTTCTTTTCCGGAAAACCTTCAATAACAATAGCAGTATTCGAAGCCGCTTCACAACTAACATTAGAAATCAAAATATCTGATATTTTAGAAGGATACAATCCGCCTCCTTCTCCATGATAATTTGCGGTCATATAAATACAATCTTCCACTTTTCCGAAGGTGATATTAGAAAAATGCAAGTCTTTAACATAACCTCCTCTATCGGAATTAGTTTTGATATAAATCCCCCTTTTCAAATAACCTCTGGCTTTACAATTATCTACATATACATTACGAACTCCGGCCGACATTTCGCTACCAATTACCACAGCATGCAAACCTTTGAATTCGCAATTTCTAATAACAATATTTTCCGAAGGACTATTCGAATTATCTCGTCCTTCATTATCACGCCCTGCCTTGATAGCCACATTATCGTCGCCATTATCAAACTGGATTTTCTCAATTAAAATATCACTCGAATACTCGGGATCAATTCCGTCGTTATTATTATTCTGCGCATCGTATTTTAATCCGCGAAGGGTAATACTTCTGGATTTTAACAAATGCACACACCAAAACGGAGAATCTTCTATTTTTACATCTTCGATTAGAATATTTTTAGAATTGACAAATTGAATCAGCTGCGGTCTTAAATAATGTCCTTCACCAAAAACACGCTCTTTTACAGGAACATTTTTATGATTCATCTCCCTGCTTAGCATTTTGTCCTTTTCTTCCAGCGGCTTCCATTTTATCCAGGTATTTTTAGCTTCGCCGTCAATAATTCCGCTTCCTGTAATAGCAACATTCTCTACGTTATTTCCATAAATCAACGGACTATAATTGTACAACATAGTTCCCTCCCAACTGGTTAATACCAATGGATAATCTTTCGGATTGGAGCCAAAACGAATCTTTGCTCCTGCTTCGAGATGTAATTTTACATTGCTCACAAAATGTATCGGTCCGTTAATAGTATAAACACCTTTAGGAACAATAATCGTTCCGCCCTGTTTTTTTAAACAGGCTTTCATTGCCTTATCAAAAGCCGGTTTACAATTCGTCACCGAATCTCCTTTAGCACCAAATTTAGTAATCAAAAATTTAGCGGCAGGAATTGTTGGCAACTGAATACTATTGACAATTTTTTCTATTTCAACAGCGGTTTTTTTAGGAGCTGTTTGTGCCAAAAGCATATTGAAAGATGCCAAAATCGCGACGAAATAAAAAGTAAAGTTTTTCATGCTATTCAGTTTACTTAAGGTGTTTTTTCAAATCCAAATCGGTCTTTTTTAATTCGGCTACAACTAATTTAGCGATTTCAGTAGCACCTAACAAGGATAAGTGCGTATCATCATGCTTTTCGGTTTTATAAAAATCACTTTCTCCTGCATTAAAGTGCAAATGGAGCTTTTTAGAACCTTCAACTCCATAGGATTCCTCCAGTAACTCTGTTAAATATTGCAAATCAATAAACGGAACTTTATAATCCGTAGCCACTAATCTGGTTTCCAATGGATACAAACCGTGCGTATCTACTAAAGTTCCTTGTTCATTAAAATTTCTTCTTACAATAGAAGAAAATAAAACCGGAGTTGCCCCTTTAGCACGCGCTTCGGTCACAAATCGGATTAAATTTTGGCGATAAGCCGTGCGCGGATTAGTATAAACACTAGGTTTATTCTCTTTTTGGTCATTATGCCCAAATTGGATAAAAACATAATCACCTTTTTTCAAAGTTTTTAAAATTGAATCCCAACGCTTTTCATTAATAAAACTGCGGGTGCTGCGCCCATTTTGTGCTCTGTTATCAACCACAACAGAATTATCAAAAAATTGCTGTAAAACCTGAGCCCATCCGTGTTCAGGGTTTTGTGTCGGATTGGATTTATTAGCCATTGTAGAATCACCAATGGTGTAAACCGTTGTTTTTTGCGCAAAACAACTTGTCGCTAGAAGCAAAAAAAGGAATAATTTAATTCTCATAATCATTTAAAATTTGAATACCAATTACTATTTAATTTCGATTTTGAATCGCCCAGAATTTTTTCTAATGTATAATCTTTCGCCTGAGCTTTTGTTAATTGATGTGACCAGGCAGCTCTTTCTTTCGGTTGAAATCCCGGTCCAGAACAATTGTATTCAGCATAAAAAGAAGCTTTTTCGGCATCAGCTTTAGACCAGTTATTCCAACCTTCTTTTCGAATGTGTTTCCCCATTTCGCAATTAAAAAAAACTGTTTTTGCATGAATACGCCAAGGACGTCCCAGATAAACTTCTGTAGCTTTTTCATCGGCAGTCAATTTGCAATTCATAAAAACAAAACCATACTTAGAGCCTTCAGGCGTAGAAGCTGCCGTTAGATAAGCATTACTTTTAGCATGAATATCGCAATTTTCAAATACTGCTGTGGCGCTACCAAAAATAAAATCCACCGTCCCTTCGATAAAACAATCCTTAAAATATTGCTTAAATCCTTCTCCAGAAGTATATAATGTATCCTGATTTCCTAAAATAACGCAATTTGAAACCACTACTCTATCAGCCACTACAGACAAAGCAATTGCCTGCCCAACAGCACCGGCTGTATTTTGAATGGTGAAATTTGCTGCCTTAAAATCATTTCCTTCAACTAAAACTGTTGGTGTCAAAAAAGTACTATTGCGACCTAAATTGATTTTTCCAAAATAATCATCAAAAGTAATTATCGTTTTTTCTTTGCTTTCGCCAATTAAAGAAATCTTTGTGTTCCATTCCGGAATTCTCACTTTTTCATGATAAATACCATTCTTAATTGTAATCAAAACTCTTTTGTATGGAAATGAAGGCGAATTGTATATCGCTTCCTGAATACTGGTATAATCTCCACTACCATCAAGAGCTACAACAATGTTGTATTCGTCCTGAGGCTTTTTTACTGTTTTCTTTTCCGATAATTTCAGTTCAGTTGAAAGTTTTTTTTTCCACTTCTCGTAGCCTTTCAACACTTCTTTAGGTTCATTGGTGTACCAGGAATAACCATTTCTTCTTTCAGCACCAATTTCAGCTAAATCATATTTCTTAATTCCGTCACGATCACAAAAGAAAGGTCTGTTATCATCTAATTCCATAAAACGAGCCCAAAGTGGAAGTGCAGTAGCATCAGGAATCATTTTCTTATCAACTATTTTTCCGTCTTTTATAATGCGTTCTTCTCTCAATCCTGTAATTTTAACCTTTTCAAACCAGGCAACCGCAGCCTCAACCGCAGCAATTACTTCTTTTGATGGATTATCAATCGACATTAATAACAAAACAATCTTAGCCGATTCTTTTCCACTTAATGATGGTAATTCATAAGCACGTGCTTTAGCAGGCAACAAAGTAGTTTCGTCATGCTGCGCACACCATGCAGTCAAAATACCGTTTTGTTTGTACTGACTTTTAACAATACAATCAATTCCTTTATCAAAAGCTATTTTACATTTTTCAACTATTTCATCCGATGGTTTTATCGAATAAAAATCCGTTTTATCTTTAATCTCTTTCAGAATCTCAAGAATTCGAACCATCGAATCATCATTATAGGTAATATGGGTGTAATAGCCTTTTTTCAAAGGATAAAATTGCGGCCAGCCACCATTGTCATATTGCGCTTGTAACAAATAATCCAACCCGGCTAGAAAGGCTTTTTTATAACTCTCATCCGGTTGTTGTTTATAAATTTTAGAAAGAAAAAGCATTTCCTGAGAAGTAGCACTGTTATCGGTTGTACAACCTTCAGTTGAGCTTTTAAGAGCCAATAATTCTTTCTTTTGCGCATCCGAAAGCGGTTTTTGCATTTGGATATTTTTTGGCCACCCGCCAATATTGCGTTGGTACAACAATACATTTTCGGCAACTGCTTTTGCTTCTTTTGAGGCAAACCAATTCTCGTCTTTCATTTCAGTAATACTTTTCCATGATTTATCAAGCAGCTGAGCCTGAGAATTCATTGCAAATACACTGCATAAAAAAAGCGTAAGTATAATTTTAAATCTATTCATCATAATCTATTTTGTAAATCTAAACCAATCAATTGCTACACTTCCGGCATCGTTTATTTTGCCTTCTCTAAGCGCTGTTAAACCAATTTTAGCTCCAATCCATTTTCCTTCACGGGATTTAAAATCCTCACCTAAAGGCTGAAAAATTTTACCATCTGTACTGTAAAAGAAACTGCAAATTCCACCCGCTTTTACCTTAGTTTGTAAATAAAAAGTGTTTTTAGTTAACTTAACCGCTGCTGATTCTTTCTCCATCCCTTTTTTATCAGCATTTTTACAAGTTACCTGAGAAATAAACAATTCGCCATTTTGCTGTTTTACTTTTAGCATACTATAATCCAATCCCATAATCACTAAAGCAATACTTTCTCCGTCAAAGCGGGCATTGAAAGTCATTTTAGTAGTAGCCGTAAATTCGTTAGCCGGGAATTTTTGTGCTAAAATATTAGGAACATCAAATAAGTTAACTGCTTTTTCAGGCATTGGACGACAAAATAAATTATAGAATCCCATTGATGTTGGCATTCCCCAATACACCTGATAATTAGCATGCCATTGCCATTGCAGACCTAATTTGGTCGAATCAAATTCATCCGAATCTGGCGGAGTCATTATTGGATAGGTTTTTCCAATATTTGGTTTTTTATAGGTCAAAACAGGTTCGCCTTTTCCGTCTTTGTCTTTATCAATTCCTATCACCGGCCAATCGTTAATCCATTTCATAGGCTGCAAATGCACAATTCTACCATAAGCACCTTTGTCCTGAAAATGAAAAAACCAATCTTCACCTGATGGCGTATCCACCCAAGCTCCTTGATGAGGGCCATTAATAGGTGTATTGCCCTGATCGATTACTTTTCGTTTTTCATAAGGTCCAAAAACATTTTTGGAACGCATAACAGTTTGCCATCCGGTAGGAACTCCGCCTGCAGGCGCAAAAATATAGTAGTAACCATTGCGTTTGTAAAACTTTGGTCCTTCAACAGTTGCTTCGTCAAAATGACCGTCAAGAACCATAACCGCATCATCATTAGCAATTGTTCCTTCCGAATTCATAGAACAAACAGCTAATAAACTTTTTGCTCCGGCACGACTTCCTGCAAAAGCAAATCCTAAATAAGCTTTTCCATCATCATCCCATAAAGGTGCAGGATCAATCAGTCCTACTCCCGATTTTACTAATATTGGTTCAGACCAGAGTCCTTTAGGATCTTTAGTTTTAATCATATAAATTCCGTAATCAGGATCTGGGTAATAAATATAAAACTCCTCATTGTGGTAACGAATACAAGGCGCCCAAACTCCGTTTCCGTGTTGTGGCTTGTCAAAAACATCAAAAGGGGGTTGTTTTGGGAGTGCATAATTCACTAATTCCCAATTCACCAAATCCTTAGAATGCAAAATAGGCAATCCCGGAATACAGTTAAAAGAAGAAGCCGTCATATAATAATCCTCCCCCACACGAATCGCATCCGGATCAGAATAATCGGCATGTAAAATGGGATTTTTATAAGTTCCGTCGCCATTATCGGCCACCCAAACTTTAGAGATTTCATTTGTTTTTTGAGCAACAATTAGTTGGCTCGACAGCATAACTAATCCTACTGCAACTGCATTATTTAGAAACTTCATAGAAGAAAATTAAACGTTAAGTAATCTCAATTTTAAACCATATAAGTCACATAAGTTTTAATCAGAAGCTTATTTGACTTATAACTTAAGTGTTTAAAATCAAGCTCATATAAGTAAGCAAAAAACATTAAAAAAAACCATTAAGAAATTAAGAGACATCAAGTCTATATTTTCTTAATTTCTTAATGGTAAAATTTTATTTTTTATAATTTGAAATTATCGGTTTAATTCGATTGCAGCTAAAATAAATGGTCCTGTAGCTTTAGGATCATTATCTTTCTTTTTCTCATTAACATAATATTCATAAGAACCATCTCTGTATGGATTCCCTCCTAAACCTGCTACCTGACAACATTGAGTTAACGTAATTCCACCATCGGCATCAACTCTGATTAATTTAGTAGTTAATCCATCAAAAGCGAAATTAGCCACTTTTTTAAATTTAGCCGGTAAATAACCTTTGTTTACTCCTTTTGCTAAAGCATAAGCAAACATAGACGAACCTGAAGCTTCCAGATAATTTCCTTCTCTACCCGCCATATCCGTTACCTGATACCACAATCCTGTTTTTTTATCCTGTACTTTTTCTAAAGCAACAGCCAATTCGTTCAAATAACCTACTAATTCTTTTTGTTTTGGATGCTCTTTTGGGAAATTATCCAAAACATCAACTAATGCCATTGCATACCAACCTAAAGCACGAGACCAGAAATTAGGTGATTTTCCAGTTACTTTATCTGCCCAAGGCATTTTTCTGCTTTCGTCCCAAGCGTGGTATAACAATCCTGTTTTAGGATCTTTGTCGTTTTTCTCCAGTAATTCAAACTGTTTAGCAACATCATCTAATTTTTTTCCATTTTCAAACTTCGTAGTATATTGAGCGTAGAATGGTTGTCCCATGTACAACCCGTCTAACCACATTTGATTAGGATAAATTTGTTTGTGCCAAAATCCTCCACTTGCCGTTCTTGGTTGATTATCCAATTGTTTTCTGATGGTTTGCATAGCAACTAAATACTTATTCTCTTTTGTTCTGTCGTAAATATCAAACAAAATATTAGCCGCTACCACCATATCAATATTGTACTTATCCATTTCATAAGTAGCAATTTTACCATTTTCGTCAATTAAAGCATCTGCGTATCCTTTTACATACTCATAATACTTTTCATCTTTGGTTTTTTTGTACAATTCCTCAATAGAACTGGCAACTAAACCATGAACATAATCCCATTTTGCAGTGGTTCTGTCATCGATTTGAAAAGCTTTTGGATGACGCATCATTAGCGTCAAAGCCATTTTTTCTGACCATTTTAGTTTTGAAGATGTCAAATCCTTTGCTGCCGAAGTTGCATTTGACTGCGATTTACAACTTGTAAATCCTAATGCACCTATTAAAATAAACGTAAATAAAAATTGTTTTGCTCTCATTAATTTCATCTTGTTATGTTTAATTTATTGTTTTATTATTTATCTAATTCGATTGCTGCCAATAAAAAAGCACCCAATCCGTGTGAATTGTCCACTTTAATTTTTTCACTCATATAATATTCAAATGAACCGTCTCTGTATGGATTCCCGCCTAAACCTGCACTTGCACATACTTGTGTGATATGTATTTCGCCATTGCTGTCCACTTTTATCAGTTTTGATGTCAAACCATTAAAACCTTTATTCGCCACTTTATTCATTGATGAAGGCAAATAGCCTTTTTTCACTCCTTTGGCGATAGCGTAAACTAACATTGATGAGCCCGAAGCTTCTAAATAATTCCCTGCTCTCTTTGGTAAATTGGGCACTTGATACCATAATCCCGAAGCATCCTGATATTTACTAACGCCATCGGCTAATTCATTCAAATAAGAAACTAATTGCTTTTGTTTTGGGTGGTCTTTTGGAAAATAATCCAACACATCTACCAAAGCCATTCCATACCAACCCAAAGCTCTTAACCAAATATGTGGAGCTGTCCCCGTTTCTTTATTTGCCCAGGGCATTTTTTTACTTTCATCCCAGGCATGAAAAAACAATCCTGTTGTTTTATCGTAAGCATGATGGCGAAGCAACTCAAATTGATGCACCACATCATCTAATTTTTCACCCTTTTCAAACTCAACAGTATATCTTGCATAAAATGGCTGTCCCATATACAAACCGTCTAACCACATTTGATTAGGATAAATTGCTTTATGCCAAAATCCGCCGGAGACTGTTCTGGGATAATCAACAAACTGGTTTCGCAATGTTTGCAAAGCCTTTAAATACTTCTGATTTTGTGTTTTATTATAAAGTCCAAAAAGAATTTTTCCGGCATTTATAAAATCAATATTATGATCCTTCGGATTAAAATTTGCAAAAGATCCTGTACTGTCAATTAATGTATCGGCATAGTCTCTTATGTAAGTAAAATATTTCGGGTCTTTTGTTTTAGCATACAACTTTTCGTAAGCAGTTAAAATCATACCAATCTTATAATCCCATTTCGGTTTTTCATGATTATCAATCTGCCAGGCTTTAGGATGACGTTTCATAATTGACAATGCCATTCTTTCTGACCATTTTAGCTTATCAGAAATTAATTGCTCTTGTTTATTTACAGCAGCTGCTTTTGTTTTCTCAATTGGTTTACAACATAAAAACAAAATGCAAATGGTAAATATCCCAAAACCCGAATACACAAACAAAGAAAGTTTTTTCATCATACTATATTTTATTGTGAACATTCAATTCTTCTAAACCATCTGTGGTCAACAGCCAATCCTCATTTCATAATTATTGGGGACTTTCTACTTTTTGACCGTTGATAAACGTATTTACAAATTGGATATTTTTTACATTTTCGATTGAATAAGCCTCTCCAACTTTATCGATAGTTACATTTTTCAACAACACGTTTTCAATAGGCAGTTCTTTATAACCCTGAGCTAAGACTCCGTATTTTCCGCCATTCTTAACTTTTACATTTTCCAGAATTACATTTTTGACCTGAGGAATATAATTACCTGTTTGATTTCCGTACACATTATAAAACATATTGATTCTCAAAACAGCTTCTTTTACCTGACCTACTTTGATATTTCTGACAAAAACATTTTCTACAATTCCTCCTCTTCTGGAATTGGATTTGATACGAATGGCTCTGTCTAAATTAGGACTATCCATAGCGCAATTTTCAACAAAAACATTTTTAATTCCGCCCGTCATTTCACTTCCCATCACCACTCCGCCATGACCATCAAGCATTTTACAATTTTGAACAATAATGTTTTCGCTTTTCATCGCTACGCGTCTTCCATCACCATCTTTACCCGCTTTTATAGCTATACAATCATCACCGGTATTAAATGTACAATTTTTAATGATTACATTTTTAGAATATTCCGGATCACAACCGTCATTATTTGGCCCATGACTTTCCACAGTTACACCGTCAACCGTTACATTAGTGGATTTCATTGGATGAATTACCCAAAATGGCGCATTGATAATTTTTACGTCTTTAACTAAAGCATCGGTACATTCAAAAAACTCAATAAAATTGGGTCTTAAATAAGAGCCCTCTCCATAAATTCTTTGTTCTACCGGAACATTTTGCTCTCCGGATTCTACTAAACGAACCCGGTTTTGAGGATCATTTTGATTACCCCTCCCTTCAATCCATCCATATTGTTTTGCTCCGCACCAGTACCACCAATTGTCATTATCAGCCTGACCATTCAAAACACCTTTTCCGGTAACAGCTACCTTCTTTTTATTATAAGCATAAATTAAGGGGGAATGATTCATACATTCTGTTCCTTCAAAAGTAGTTTTCACCAAAGGATAATCAGAAGATTTTGTACTAAACAAAATTTCAGCTCCGTCTTCCAAATGAAGATTTACATTATTATCCAAATGAATGGGTCCGGTTAAAAATTTACCCGCTGGAACAACTACCTTACCTCCTCCATTTTTAGTACAGGCTGCAATTGCTTTTTTGAAAGCTTCCGAATTATTAATTACTCCTCCACTTTTTGCGCCATAATCTACAATACTATATGTTTTATTTGCAAAAACAGGAGCAACTACTGCTTTCTCAATTTGTTGTTTTACTTTCCAAGGATTTGCTAAAATTGCATTCGCTCCTTTTTGGGCTGAACAATTAGTCAAAAAAGTCAAAACCATAGAGCAGCAAATAAGGGGACTATAAAATCTATTCATCATGGATTAAAAAATTAAAGAAGTTTAAATTGAGATTCAAAAATCATTTCGACTAAAAAAGAACCGATTTCATGTAATCGATTACACAAATCTATAGTTATTTTTTTATTTAAACTATAAAAATCATCAAAAAAAACAGATTTATACAAAAAAAAGAAGAATTATTTTAGTTTATAAAAAAATAAGCTTTTAATTCGCAAAATACTATAAAACCGTATTTTAGATAAAAAACAAAGGCAAAAACCTTAATTTGATTTTAAAATGGTATCAATATCGACACCAAACCAATAATTATATAAAAAAATATAGTATTTTTACCGAGATAGACGAATTATAATGAGTGGAAAAACAACAATTTATGACATTGCCAAAGCGCTAAATATTACTGCTGCAACCGTTTCGAGAGCCTTGAATAATAACCCAAAAATTAGTCAAAGTACCCGAAAATTAGTCCTTGAAACGGCTAATAAAATGAATTACAAGCAAAACAAATTAGCATTAGCATTAAGAAGTGGAAAAAGTAACAATGTAGGCGTTATTGTACCGCGTATTAATACTAATTTTTTCGCATCGGTAATCCGAGGTATCGAAGAAGGCTTACATCCAGAAGGCTATCAGGTTATTATTTGCCAAACTCATGAAGACGAAAGTCGGGAAATTGAAAATGTCAACACCTTATTAAACGCTCAGGTTGATGGTATTTTTATGTCTATATCTAATCTTCCAAAAGAAGACAATCATTACATAGAACGTGTTATTCAGAAAAACATTCCTTTAATCTTTTTTGACCGAAAAAAAGAAATGAAGAATGTGAGTTCGGTAACTATTGACGATTATCTGGCCTCTTACCAAACTACCCAACACCTTATAGAACAAGGTTGCAAAAAGATAGCTTATTTCTCTGGAGACCGTTCGTTAGAAATCTACGAAGACCGCTACAGAGGTTACGAAAAAGCCTTACTTGATAATAATATCCCAATTAACCCGGATTATATTATTTCTATAAAAAGTAATGTTACCGAAGGAAGAGATGCTGTAGAAAAATTATTAGCCTTGGAAAATCCGCCAAATGCTATTTTTTCTACCAGTGATTTTGCTGCCTTAGGAGCCATTCAAAGATTAAAAGAACACGGCATCAAAATCCCGGAAGATTTTTGTGTTTTTGGTTTTGGAAACGAACCTTTTACCAAATTCATGGAATTGTCCATCTCTACCGTTGACCAATCCCCTTTAGAAATGGGAAAAATGGCTGCTCAGGTATTTTTGGAAAAAATCAACAACAGCGACAACAAAAAATCAGAAAACAAAGTGGTTTTAATGCCTAAATTGTTGATTAGACAATCTTCAACCAGAATTGCATAAAAAATAAAATTTTACCACAGATTTGCAGATTTAATTTTATAATCTGTGAATCTGCGGTATTTTTTTTAAGTCTAAAATGAAATAAACTCCCATTTGAAACCAATAAAAAAAGGGAGGCGTTTTAAAAAAACAACCTCCCTTTTTAACTAAAAACAAAATCTAAAAACAATCTTTATAGCGATACTCCACGTTTCCAAGGAATAAAGTCATTTTGGTTTAAAATCGCAGCCTTGGTTTTTACTTCACCACTAGCTACTTTAATAATAAACTCTAACATTTCATCAGCTGTTTCTTCAATCGATTTGTCACCTGTGATAATTTCACCAGTGTTGAAATCGATAATATCAGACATTTTTTGAGCTAATTGCGTGTTAGATGATACTTTTACAACCGGAGCAATTGGATTTCCTGTTGGAGTTCCCAAACCTGTTGTAAACAATACCATATTAGCACCTGAACCTACCATTGCAGTTGTACACTCAACGTCATTTCCTGGAGTACATAACAAAGTAAAACCTGGTTCGTTGATATACTCGCCGTAATCGTAAACACCTACGATTGGTGAAGTACCACCTTTTTTAGAAGCACCTGCTGATTTCATTGCATCAGTAATCAAACCGTCTTTGATGTTACCCGGAGAAGGATTCATATCAAATCCTGATCCTGCATCAACAACCGTTTTCTCATACCATTTCATCAAATCTAAGAAACGTTGTCCGTCTTTATCATCTATACAACGGTTTACTAATTCCTGCTCAACTCCACATAATTCAGGGAACTCAGAAAGAATTGTAGTTCCTCCTAATGCAACTAATTTATCAGACAATACTCCTAATGTTGGGTTTGCCGAAATTCCAGAGAATCCATCAGAACCACCACACTCTAAACCAATTCTTAATTTAGATAATGGCGCTGGTTTTCTTGTAATTTTATTAGCTTCTTTGATAGCAGCAAAAGAATCTTTCACTACAGTACTCAACATTTCTTCAATAGTTCCGATAGATTGCTGGTCATATATCAAAACAGGCTTGTCACTGTTTGGATTAATCGCTTTCATAGCATCCTGGAAAATAGAAATTTGAAGGTTTTGACAACCTAAACTCAAAACAGTAGCACCAGCCACGTTTGGATTGTTTACATATCCTGCCAAAAGTTGAGCTAAAGAGTGAGAATCCTGACGAATTCCACCACAACCACCCTGATGCTGGATGAATTTTACTTCAATATTTTCAAACAAATCAACTTCTGTTGATTTCGCAACTACATCATTAGCTCCTGTTTCAGAATTAACCAAAGAACGAAGTAATAATTGGTAATCGTTTTCTTTTGGTTTTTTCAATTCTTTTTCGAAAATTCCTTTTAAGATTTCGATGTTTCTGTTTTCACAGAATACCAATGGGAAAAACAACCAAACATTTTCTGTCCCCACCTGACCATCAGCTCTGTGGTATCCCATGAAAGTTTTATCCTTCCATTTATCAACATTAGGAACTTCCCAACCAATAGTATCCGTTTTACCGGTTACTTTGGCACTTTCGTGTTTTACATTGGTAGTAGCAATAACATCACCTTTAGCAATTTTTTGACTTGCTTTACCAACGATTACACCATACATGTAGATTTTGTCACCAACTTCAAAATCTTTCATCGCAATCTTATGCTTCATTTTAGTATCCGATAATACTAAAATGTCTTCTCCTTCAAATGCGATTTTTTCTCCAGCAGTCAGATTCACTAACGCTACAGCCACATTATCCGAAGGGTCTACTTTTATTAATTTCTTTTGCATCTTACTAACTTGATTTTTTTTATTTCTTAGTTTTTTTGAGAAAAATTGATATACCCCTGCTCGATACCATTGGCTTCAATTTCATTTAATGCAAGCACTAAGGCTTGTGAAAGTCCGTCTACTTTATTTAAATCTTCATCCCAGAAATCTGTATTAGCTAAAACTGTAGAAACTACTGATTCTAAACTTCCTAATTCCCAAGCTTTTTTGAATGCTTCCACTAACTCAGGAGTATCTTTTACCGGCAAAGCTTCATTATTCCAAATTCCTTTGTAGAATTGAATTAAACAAGCTAATGAAAAAGTCAAACTAACAGGAAGTGTTTTTGTATTATTATAATAACCCAATAAACTTGGTAAAACTCTTACTTTGAATTTTGAGATTGAATTTAAAGCAATATCAGCTAATGCATGCTTAATAAATGGATTTTTGAAACGATCCATCACTTCTTCAGCATAAGCAGTGATTTCATTTTTATCCATAGGAAGCGTTTCGCTAATTTCACTGATTACGTTATCTACGAAAGGCCCTGTAAAACCTCCATTAACTGTTTCCATAACTAATTTGTTACCATATAAAAGAGAAACAGGAACCATCGCTGTATGCGCACCATTCAAAATACGAACTTTGATCATCTTGAAAGGACGAATATCATCAACAATCTTCACATTCAAATCTGTTTTGTGGAATGGTAATTTTGCTTTCAAATCCTCACCTCCTTCAATAGCCCAAAGGAAAAATGGTTCAGCAGCAACAATTAAGTTGTCTTGGTAATCCAATTTACTATTGTATTCTTCAATTTCAGCTCTTGGGTATCCAGGAACAATTCTGTCCACCAAAGTACTGTGATACGTACAATCTTCTGAAACCCATTTTTTAAATGCAGCGTCTAAATTCCATAAATCGCAATATTGCAAGATACATTTTTTCAAGGCTTCTGAATTATAATCAATCAATTCGCAAGGAATGATAGTCACTGCTTTAGAAGCATCTCCATTAAAATGTTTGAATCTTTCGTGTAATAAAAGAGTTAATTTAGCAGGAAATGAAGCTGGTGGCTGCATATCAGGAGTATCAGTTCCAACGAATTCAATTCCGGCCTCAGTAGTGTTTGAAACAATAAACTGAAGTTCTTCTTCTTTAGCTAATGCTAAATAATCTGCAAAATCAGTATAAGGATTGATTCCTTTTACAACATTAGTAATTAACTGAATGTCCTGAATTTTTTCTCCTTTTTTGATTCCATTCATAAACAAGGTATAAAGACCATCCTGCTCATTTATCATGTTTACCATACCACCTGCTAATGGCTGAACCATAGCAATACCAGCATTGAAATCAACTTCATTGTTTAATCTTTGAAAAGCATAATCAACAAAAGCTCTTAAGAAGTTACCTTCACCAAACTGAACTACTTTTATTGGGTTTAACTTTTCTAACCCTCTGTTTTTTCTATTTAATTTTTCCATTACTTCTGACATAATTGCTTCTATTATTTTTTTATTTTTTACGTAAATCAGCAATAATTGCTATAGTTTCTTTTACTTTTTGAGCTAATCCGGCATAATCTTTACTTTGTAAAACGGAAGCCGAAATTAACTGAGAACCAATTCCAACACAGTAAGCTCCTGCATCAAACCATGATTTCAAATTATCTCTCTCGGTAGAAACTCCTCCTGTAGGCATGATGTTTGTCCAAGGACAAGGTCCTTTAACCCCTTTTATAAATTGTGGCCCGTAGATTTCTCCAGGGAACAATTTAACAATCTCACATCCTAATTCTTCAGCTCTGGCAATTTCGCTCAAAGTACCACAACCAGGAGACCACAACACTTTTCTACGGTTACAAGCTATAGCAATATCTTCTCTAAATACAGGAGTAACAATAAAGTTAGCACCTAATTGCATATACAATGAAGCAGCAGCGGCATCAGTTACCGAACCAACTCCCATGATCATTCCAGGTAATTCTTTGATAGCATATTTTGTCAATTCAGCAAAAACTTCGTGAGCGAAATCTCCTCTGGCAGTAAACTCCATCAAACGGGCACCACCATCGTAACAAGCTTTCAACACATTCTTACTTAATTCCAGATCATTACTAAAAAACAAAGGAATCATCCCTGTTTCTTTCATTGCAGTTGCAACTTCTATACGTGTAAATTGAGCCATTTTATCTTTTTTTATCTTGAAACTTTACCTGTGAAATCTCCATCAAGTAATTTTTCAATTTCATTTTTAGTAATTAAATTATAATCTCCATAGATGGTGTGTTTTAAACAACAAGCAGCAACCGCAAAGTTCAAAGCTCTTTGTTTATCCAATGGTTCTTCGTTTAAACCATAGATTAAACCTCCCATAAAAGCATCACCACTACCTACTCTGTCCACAACCGGAGTAACCTCCTGAACAGCAGCTTTAAACACTTCTTTTCCATCATAAAGGATTCCTCCAATACGTTGGTGAGAAGCACTTACAGAATAACGTAAAGTAGTTGACATGTATTTTAATTCAGGACAAAGTTTGAACACTTCATTATACAAAGCAGGCAATGTATGAACTTCCTGGTAATCAGGATCAACCTTATCTAAACCTAACATAAAGTTAGCAGTATCTATGTCACCTAAGATAATATTACTGTACTTTAACATTTCCGGCATCACATCCTTTGGTTGTTTCCCATAATTCCAAAGTTTTGAACGGTAATTCAAATCGGTAGAAATAGTCAAACCTAATTCGTGAGCTACTTTAATAGCCTCAAAACAAGCTTCGGCTGCTGTTTCAGAAAGAGCCGGAGTAATTCCGCTCCAGTGAAACCAGGTTGCATCCTTTAAAATTTCTTTCCAGTCAAATTCTCCTTTTTTCAAAGTGGACATTGAACTGTTAGCTCTATCGTAAATTACATTACTTGCACGTGTACTGGTTCCTGTTTCAAGGAAATAAATCCCTAAACGATCCCCACCTTTCATTACATTTTGACAATCTACATCCAGTTTGCGCATTTCGTGAATAGCACAATTCCCTAATTCATTATTAGGTACTTTAGTAACAAATTCTGCCTTCATCCCGTAATTTACAAGCGAAACAGCAACATTAAATTCTCCTCCACCATAGGTCGCTTTATACGATTCGGCCTGAGCAAATCTCAAGTGTCTGTCAGTAGATAAACGCAGTAGAATTTCTCCAAAAGTGACTACTTTTTTCATATGTAGTTAATATTTTTTTTCAAAGAAGATGTAATCGCCATTCTCCATTTATATTCTTAATAATTGAATCATGGCGATATCAAATGAAAATTTTTTATAAATTATACTTTAATTATTTAACCGGAAATTTGAAATATTCCTTAGCATTACCATAGCTAATATCAGAAACCATTTTTCCAATCCATTCCATTTCAGAAGCAGGTAATTCACCTCTTTTGATTTCGTCTCCTAAAAGGTTACAAAGAATACGACGGAAATATTCGTGTCTTGGGAAAGACAAGAAACTTCTTGAATCAGTCAACATTCCCACAAAACAGCTAATCAAACTCATATTAGAAAGAGCGTTTAATTGTTTTGTCATTCCATCTTTTTGATCTAAGAACCACCATCCTGAACCAAATTGCACTTTTCCTCTAACACTTCCGTCATTAAAGTTACCAATCATGGTAGCCATAACTTCGTTGTCAGCAGGATTCAGGTTGTAAATAATAGTTTTAGTCAATTTATCTTTACTATCCAATGCATTTAAGAATGCTGATAATTTTTGAGCTTGTGGATAATCTCCAATAGAATCCCATCCTGTATCAGGTCCTAAAATACGGTGCATACGCGCATTATTATTTCTCAAAGCTCCTAAGTGAAATTGTTGAACCCATCCAAATTCATGGTAAGTTTCACATAAAAATACTAAAATAGCACTTTGGAATTTCAAAGCTTCTTCGTTGCTGATAGCCTGGTTTTCTCTTTTCTTTTTGAAAATAGCAACCACTTCGCTTTCAGTATAATTTTCGAAATAAATTTGGTCTAATCCGTGGTCACAAAGTTGGCAACCATTTGCATTAAAATACTCAATTCTGTTTCTTAAAGCCGCTTGTAAATCAGCGTAAGTATTAATAGAAATCGAAGCTTTTTGTCCTAAAACATCAAGATATTCGTTGTATCCGTCATTAGCAATTAAGATCGCTTTATCAGGTCTGAAAGCTGTACTTACAGTAGTTTTGAAATCGCTTTTAGCTAATTGCTCATGAAAATCCAAACTATCGATAGGATCTTCAGTAGTACATACTAATTCAGCATTTACTTTACGCAACAAGTTTCTTGTGCTGTATTCAGCAGAATTTACTTTAGCAGAAGTCTCTTCGTAGATTCTTTCAGCTGATTTTTCGTTTAATAAATCAGTAATATCAAAATAACGAGCCAACTCTAAGTGAGTCCAGTGGTACAATGGATTACGCATTGTATAAGGAACTGTTTTTGCCCAGTTTAAAAATTTATCTTTATCAGAACCATTACCTGTTACAAATTGTTCGTTGATACCTAAAGTACGCATCGCTCTCCATTTGTAGTGATCTCCTTTAATCCAAACATCAGTAATATTACTAAAGATTTTATCTTCGGCAATAAACTGAGGATTCAGGTGATTGTGGTAATCAATAATCGGTTGGTTCTTAGAATAATTATGATATAATTCTTCTGCGAATTTATTTTCTAATAAAAAGTTATCGTTGATAAAAGTGCTCATTATAATTTTCTTAAAATATTAATCTTCATTTGATGGTTTACCAATGGTAGCCAAAATTCCACCATCAACATATAAAATGTGACCGTTTACAAAATCACTCGCTTTAGATGACAAAAAGATTGCCGCTCCTGCTAAATCACCCGGATCACCCCATTTAGCAGCCGGTGTTCTGCTAATGATAAAATCGTTAAACGGATGTCCGTCAACACGAATTGGTTTTGTTTGTTCCGTAGCAAAATATCCAGGTCCGATTCCGTTGATTTGAACATTATATTTAGCCCATTCTGTAGCCATGTTTTTAGTCAACATTTTCAAACCACCTTTTGCAGCAGCATAAGCAGAAACGGTATTTCTACCTAATTCACTCATCATAGAGCAAATGTTGATGATTTTTCCAGCTCTTCTTTCAATCATTCCTTTAGCAACATGCTTAGAAACAATAAACGGACTTACTAAATCAATATCAATTACTTCTCTAAAATCAGCAACTTCCATCTCTAACAATGGAATTCTTTTGATAATTCCGGCGTTATTGATTAGAATATCGATAGGTCCAACTTCATTTTCAATTTTTGCAACAGCAGCTTTTACTTGCTCCTCTTCTGTTACATTAAATTTATAACCAACAGCATTGATTCCTTCGCTTTTTAATTCGGCTACAGCAGCATCAATTTTTTCCTGAGAAGAATTTCCATTAACAACAATAGTTGCTCCCGCCTGACCTAATCCTTTAGCCATTGCCATACCCAGTCCGTGAGTACTTCCTGTGATAAGTGCAACTTTTCCTTGTATATCAAATAAATTTGTCATTTTTTTATCTTAAATCAGTGATTTTACAAACATCCATATCTCCGTAATCTAAGTTTTCACCTGCCATACCCCAGATAAAAGTATAATTAGATGTTCCTGACCCAGAGTGGATAGACCAAGGTGGCGAAATAACTGCCTGATGATTGTTCATCCAGATATGTCTTGTTTCTTGTGGCTCACCCATAAAGTGACATACCGCCTGATTTTCAGGAATATCTAAGTAAAAATAAACCTCCATACGACGATCGTGAACGTGAGCTGGCATCGTATTCCAAACACTTCCCGGTTTTAACTCAGTCATCCCCATTTGCAATTGGCAAGTAGTAACTACACTTCCAATAATCATTTGGTTTACTGTACGATGATTAGCCGTTTCCATTGTACCCAAATGTAATTTATTAGCTTCAGCTAAACTAACTTTCACAGTAGGATAAGTCGTGTGAGCCGGAGCAGAATTGATATAAAATTTAGCCGGGTTTTTAGCATCAGCACTTTTGAATATTACTTCTTTATTTCCTGCTCCAATATATAAAGCATCTTTAAAACCTAACTCATAAGTTTCTCCTTCAACCACAACAGAACCATTACCTCCAACATTAATGATTCCTAACTCTCTTCTCTCTAAAAAATAAGGCGCTTTAAGCGGATCAATGGTTTCAAGAGGCAACTCTTTATTTACAGGAACTGCAGAACCTGCAATATAACGGTCGTAGTGTGAATAAACCAACACTACTTCGTCTTCCTGCATTAAATCATCGATTAAGAATTCTTCTCTTAATTGTTTTGTATCGTATTTTTTTACTGTCTGAGGGCTGGAAGCGTAACGTGAACTATATTTTGTCATAATTATTTTGTGTTTAGTGTAATCGATTACAAAGGTATAAATTTAATTTATTTTACATCTATATTTATGAAAACAACTTATCCATAAAAAGTTAAAAAAAGAAAAAACTCTCTTGTAATAACACAAGAGAGTTTTAACAAATTTTACAAATCAGTTATTGGAGCATATTTTGGCACTAATGATTTCATTACCGTCCAACCTATCAGATAGCAAACTGCACATATAGAAAAGATAATAAAGTAACCTGCTTCAATACCTTTAAAGCCCATAAAAGCCATTTCAGTCTCTTTAGTATAATCAAATAAAACTCCGGAACCTTTATTAATTAAAGTTGATCCCAAACCTCCTGCTAAACCACCAATACCTGTAATGGTAGCAATTGCTTTTTTAGGAAACATATCTCCCACAGTAGTAAAAATATTAGCTGACCAGGCCTGGTGAGCCGCCCCTGCAATACCAATGATAATTACAGGCAACCAATACGAAATATACCCTAAAGGCTGAGCAACCAAAGCCAACAATGGAAAAAATGCAAAAATCAACATCGCTTTCATCCTTCCTTCATAAGGATTCATTCCTTTTTTCTCTACGAAATAAGTTGGCAACCAACCTCCAATGATTGACAATAAAGTAATCATATACAATACAAATAATGGAAAAGCAGCTTCAGTAGAATCCATATCATAAACAGAACTCAAATAAGCAGGTGTCCAGAACAAGAAAAACCACCACACACCATCAGTCATAAATTTACCAAAAGCAAAAGCCCAGGTTTGTTTGTATTTAAAACAAGCAGCAAGAGATACTTTATCCGTATTTTCAGGAACATAGCCTTCAATTTTACTATCAGCCAAAACATCTTGTTGTATATATTCTAATTCTGCAGCATTAACTTTTGAATGTCTTTCCGGTTTGTCGTACATGAACATCCAAAATCCCATCCATACAAAACCTAAAGCACCAATAATAATAAATGACATTTCCCATCCAAAAGACTTAGCAATAAACGGAATTGTAATTGGTGCAGCCAATGCTCCTACTGTTGCTCCTGCATTAAAAATACTGGTAGCAAAAGCACGGTCTTTCTTAGGAAAATATTCAGCAGTAGTTTTAATTGCAGCAGGAAAGTTCCCCGCTTCTCCAACCGCCAAAACAAAACGGGCAAAAATAAACAAAGTCACACTTACATTGATAACCAAAGCGGTATCACTGATTGTTTCAATAACTTCCTTAGCACCACCAAAACCAACAAACCAATTCCCTGTAATAATCCCAGAAGTTGCAATTCCGGCAAAAGCGTGCAAACAAGCTCCTACAGACCAAACTCCAATTGCCCAAAGAAAACCTTTTTTAGTATCCATCCAGTCGATAAATCTTCCGGCAAACAATAAAGAAACTGCATAAAAAATGGAGAACAAAGCGGTAATGTTACCGTAATCGTTATTTGTCCAATGAAATTCCGGAGCTATAAAATCACTCCAAGTTAAAGAAAGAACCTGTCTGTCTAAGTAATTTATAGTTGTTGCAAAAAACAATAACGAACATATTGTCCAGCGATAGTTTCCAACAGCTTTGTTTGTTTGGTTCATAATCAAAAATGTTTATAAATTTAGGTTAATGTTAAATATTCACTTCATTATTATTTTTACCGAAATCGTTTTAGAAAAAGGCAAAAAAATTAGCGCTATATTAAAAATAAAGCGCAATACATTATTAATCATTCGATTAGCCCGAAAACACATTAAATTGCAATCAAAAAAATGTAATCGATTGCACAAATATAATTCTTAATAATCGAATCGCAACTATTTTGTTCAAAATTTTAAAAATCTAACATAAATAAACAATTTTTGTAAAAATTAGACTTTTAATTTTAACATCCGCTAATTTATGTATTAAATTCTAAAATTAGCCAAGACAATCAGCCAAAATTATACCAAAAGACAATTTTTATTGAATATTAGGTAAAAACGAAGCTGAATAATAAAATATACAAGAGCTGCCCCGACAAAATTAATTGGTACAAAACAATCACTTAATCAATCGGCTTGGAGAATATCCAAACTGCTTTTTAAAACATCTGCTAAAATACAACGGATCATTAAACCCTACTTTATCAGCCACTTCCGAAACATTATTCACTTTTAATTTTAACAATTGCGCCGCTTTTTTCAAACGAACAGTTCGTATAAATTCATTAGGGGACAAATCGGTCAATTGCTTAATTTTTCGATACAATTTAGACGAACTCATCCCTAATTCGGCACACAGGAAGTTAGCCGTCAATTCGGGGTCGCTGATGTTTTGTTCAATCAAATCGGTAATATTCGAAATCAAATCGATATCTAATTGCGAATGTGTCAATGTAGAAACATCACTCTCTATTTCACCTGAGAATTTTTGTTTTAACTCTGTGCGGGTTCTGATAATATTGTCTATTCGGGTTTTTAATAAGGATGGCTCAAATGGTTTGACCATATATTCATCCACACCTAAATTATACCCTTTAATTTTATTTTCGTTTTCGGATAAAGCAGTTAACATTATAAGTGCAGTATGACTAATATCATCGTCATTTTTTAAAGCTTCAACAAATTGAAATCCTCCCATAACAGGCATCATGGCATCGACCACACAAAGTGCCGGTTTTATTTTTCTACAAAGATTCAAACCTTCATCCCCATTTTCGGCCTGATATACCCGATAAAATTCCGATAAATATTGGACAATAAAAAAGCGCAATTCGGCATTGTCTTCAATAACTAAAACCGATTGTTTCAGTTCTGTGCTTTGATTGCCTTTCTTTATTTTATCAGGCGATTCATAAGCAACTTCAGCTTCTTTGTATTCAATATCAAAAACTTCGCTCTTTTTATAACTGCTTTTAGAAACTGGTAATTCCACAGTAAAAACACTTCCCTCCAAAGGAGCACTTTTTAATTTTAATTGTCCCCGATGCACTTCAACCAGTGAAATTACCAATGATAATCCGATACCCGAACCGGTATTATTCTTTTTACTGCTTTTTACCTGATAAAATCTTGAAAAAATCTTCTTCTGGCTTTCCAGCGGAATACCTATTCCATTATCACTCACCTCAACAACCAATATTTTTTCTCCCTCTTTTTCTTTTGTACCAATAAACAAATCTACCGTACCATAATTATTGGTAAATTTCAAGGCATTGGAAAGTAAATTGTACAGTATTTTATGGTATTTATCCACATCAATCCAGGCTTCGAGACTTTCAAGTTCACAGTTAAAATTAAAATTAATCTCCTTTTCCTGAGCTAATTGTGTAAAGGAATCAAAAACAGTTTGCGTATTAGCTACGAGTTCCGTTTTAGATACTTTTAATTTTAATTCTCCGGATTGTGCTTTTCTAAAATCTAAAATCTGATTCACCAATAACAACAATCGGCTGGCATTTTTATAAATCAAATGAAGCTTCGTTTTATCATAATCTGATACTTCGTTTTGTTCCAGTAATTGTTTGGCAGGACCTAAAATCAATGTCAACGGAGTCCTTAACTCATGAGAAATATTGGTAAAAAACTGTAGTTTTTCGTTTGACAAACGTTCATCACTATCTCGCCTTACTCTTTCTAATAAAAGTGCCTGTCTTAGTTTAAGTCGGGATTTAATTTCTTTTCTGATATAATAAGCTGATACCGAAAACACTAAAACTAACAACAGAAAAATCTTGGTATTAGTCCAAAAAGGAGATAAGATTGTAATGTTATAAGCTGCTGTTTTACTTCGGATTCCGTCACTATTACTGGCTCTGATTTTAAAGGTATATTCGCCCGGATTAAGGTTAGTATATTGAATCGTTCTGGCATCGCTGGAAGTTGTAATCCAGTTTTTATCAAAACCTTCCAGCATGTACTCAAAACTGTTCAGTCTTTCATTAGTATAAGAAGGTGCCGAAAACTGAATGGAAAAATTACGATTATCATAATTAAGTTCCACCTGCTTATGGATATTAATATCTTTTGTAAACGGAATTTGTCCGTTAATTTCCAGTCCGGGGAAGACCTCTTCATTTTGAACTTTAAATTCAGTTATGATAGGTGCCGGCGCTATTTTATTCTCTTTGATTTTATCTGCCGAAAAATAAATAATACCATTTTTTCCACCTAAAAAAATAGTTGAATTATTCAAACTATAAAATCCTTTAGAACTAAATACGTCTAATCTGTTGCCGCTGTCAACATAATAAATATTTATTTTCTTCGATTTTTTCTTATATCTGGCAATACTATTATTATTGATATTCAACCACAGATAACCATCATTATCCATTTCTAAATCGGTAATCCATTTTCCTTGAAGTTCCCGAGGTTCTACAACCGGAACAAAATTATCTTTTTTAACATTATAAAGACCAATACCTTTGACCGTGGCAATCCAGATATCACCATTAACGTCTATCAGAATATCACTCACATGATTAGCCGGCAAACCAATGTTCTCCTGTTCTCCTTTGACATAAAGTTTCAGTTTTCGGGTCTTTAAATTATACCTTGCGACCCCGGTTTCGGTGGCAAACCACAAATTTTTAAAACGATCTGATTTAATCTTATTAATTTGAAAATCGGGTAACAAAACTCCTTTAGGAACTTTAATTTGCAAAGTTTTTGCATCTAAAATCACAACTCCTTCACCAAATGAACCTACCACTAAAGTATTTTCATCTGCTGTTAAAAAAGAAATTAGAGGAGAGTTTTTCACCCCAATATCAACCAATCTGGAACTATTGGACTGATAATTATAAACCAATATTTTGCCATCCCACAAACCACAGTAAAAAAGCTTTCCATCATGAGAATAAATACTGGCAATATCATTTCTGTTATTGTACAATGGAACAAATGACTTTTCTTTGGAAACAAAAAGTCCGTTGTATCTTGTGGCAACAATTACCTTTCCGTCATAAGTTTTAGCAAATCCTCTTATACTGGGCTTTTGGTTATCATTATACAATGAAATATCCTTATTGATTTTAAACTGATCGCCATAAGGATCATACTTATCTAAACCATCCTCTGTCCCAATCCATAAAACACCCGATTTATCAAAATATAAGGAATTCACAATATTCCCAACCAAAGAGTTATCATCAGTCAGTTTAGAAAAATACCGCTGAAACTTACCCGTTGCTACATCTTCTAATTGGTTACAAACCAAAAGTCCTCCTAAGGTTCCTAACCAATATTTCCCATCGGGAGCCTGAGCTATGGAAATAAAATAAGGTCCTAATTTATTCCTTAAAACCGCATCTTTAATATAGAGGTTCTCAAATGTATTTTTTGACTTGTTTAACTGATAAAGTCCTTCTCTGGTTCCCACAAAAATATCCGACTTAACATCTTCATAAATGAAATTGATATAAGGATTTTTTTGATTCGAATTTGGAATTGATAAACTGTAAGTGGTTACTTTTAAAATCTCTCCCTTGGCTCCCAGAATAATTTTAGCTACCGAACCTTTGCCAAAACTTCCTACCCAAATATTCCCTTTTTTATCCTGAAAAATTTCTTTGACATATTCAAATCCCTTGATATTTATTTTAGAAAACCGTTGTTCTTTAGGGTAAAAAATAGAAAGTCCCTTACTCATTGTACCTACCCAAACTCTTTTAAACTTATCTACATGAACAGCACGTATTTCGTCTTCAGGCAAACTATTAGGATTGTTTTTATCATGAAAAAAAGTACTAAAAACATGGGTATCCATTCGATAAAGAGTAAGTCCTTTTCGGGTTCCTATCCATAAATTATGAGAGGCTTCATCGAGTTCTAATGCAGTAATATCATCATTATAGAGTTTATTCTTCCCTAATTCCGAACTCATATAAGCCTTAAACTGATAGCCGTCAAAACGGTTCAACCCAAAAAAAGTCCCCAACCAAATGAAACCATTCTTATCCTGAACAATATGCCTTACCGAATTATAGGAAAGTCCGTTGCTCTCATTATAATGTTCAAATTTTATATGCTGTCCCAAAACAGGGAGACAAATAAAAAGAATGGAAACTACACCTAATTTAAGTTTCATAGAAAAATTAGTTTTGGGCAAAATTTAGTTCTGAATGGTATTTCTTCTCAAATTTATAATAAATTTATCGGATGGAGCCCCATTTAGAAAACTTTTAAAAATAGAGCAAAATTCATAAAATGAAATTTCACCAGCAGTAGGTTTTTCGTTTTTTTTGTAATAATCAGTATATGAATTGATAATCATTTTATACTGCTGAATTCGGTCTTTGCCAATGTCTTTCAATGCCAGTTCATCAGCTGAATACATTCGATGAAAATCAAAAATCATATCAAAACCGGTCCAGTTTTCATTCTTATATTTTTCTATTTTCGAATGATTTACTTTGGCAAAAACGAATAGATTCTGTGCTTTAGCTTTTAGCATAAAGTCTTTAAATTCCTCTGGCCAATCCTTTTTAAGAAATCGGGTACGGACTAATTCTTTTAAATGCCAATTGGTGAATTCATGATAATTTTTAGATTCTAAAACACCTTTATCCCAAATATCGGGACTACCCATACTTTTTAAATAAGCATATTCCTGTTCGTATAAAGGAAATAATGTTTTGAAATTGGGAACTGAATCAATCGTAACCGTTTCGATTTGCATCTTATTTTTATTTTGAATTGTCAGGATTTTATATCCCGGAATATAAGCCGCTAATGATGGAATTTGAATATTGAACAAGGTTTTTCCGTTTTCGTATTTTCTAATTCCGGTATCATTCATGTGCATGTGTCCGGCAAAATGAAGCTGTACTCCGGCTTCTGCAAAAATTCTCGATACATCTTCAGTTGGAACTCTGTGCAATTGCATTTTATCTTCTCCAAATAACTTCTTCATCGTCTCTGAAGCATCATCATTAAATTCTACCATTGGATAATGACTAAAAGCGATCAGCGTTTTTCCTTTTTGCTTCGCTTCCTCAACTAGTTTTTTTGCCCAATTAATTAAATGTTTTTTATGAGTTAAAACCTGGTTGTACCCCACACCCGGACTATTGTAATTTAATGGATTTTCAGGATGCGTTTTAGCTGCTTCTTTTGGTACATAAACATTGCCATCAATAGCTAATAACCAAACATTATTCTGGGTTTCTATCAAATAACTTAAATCAGGAATTTGATTATTATAAGGCGGAATGGCATACGTTCTTTTTTCGAGAGTTGATTGTTCTAAAGCTTTTTCGAAAGAATAATTATCATAATTATAAGTTGTAAACGGAGTTTCCCAATATAAATCAGTCTTTTGAGGAAAAAAACCAAAATCGCCCAATTCGTTTAAAACTTCGGCGTAACCCATGGTACCAATATCTTTTGTAATCACAACAGGAAGTTCATCTGATTTTTTAGGAAGATACATTCCTTTTTTACTGATAATTACTTGCTCTTTCCCTCCTTCTCCAAGAAAATCTGTTTTTCCGGCATCCATCAAATAAGGTTTGGCAACATCATGATTTCCTGTGGTAATTATAAATTGGATTCCATGTTTTTCAGAATATAAATTCAGAATCTTTTTTAATCCCCGAATGTTTATTGGCTGACCATCATCACTAAAATCTCCGGGTAAGACTACGGTTTTTATATTTCTCTTAACCACATCATCGAGAGCTGCCAGAAACGCAAAGTAATTTTCATTGAATAATCTTGTTGATTCCAGCTGAGATTTCATTGTTCGCAACAAAGTATATTTCCCATCAGCCGGATTTCGAATTCCTTTGTAATCAGAATCTGAAAATCCTCCATACAAATCAAGCAAATGAACATCAGACAAGAATGCAATTGGTGTACTTTTAACTGTATTTTTCTTGGCAGAAGAGCAAGAAACAACAGCAAAAACAATAATTAAACACCCAATTACTTTCTTACAATAATTCATTCTAAAATATACATTTAAAATTTACATCTTCGTTTCCGGTGGAAAAGCATAGGAATCTTTCCAGCCTCCTAAATCAATCAAAATTTGGTCAATCATCACTCCCGGATCGACCATCCAAACTTTCAAAGTGTGCTTTCCAGCCTTATTTACAATTTGTTTCGCCGATTTTACAGCAGCATTTTTTAATGTGTTTTGCAACCATTCATCACTGCGCCCAAAAGTCTGAAAATCTAAAATCACAGGATCAGCATCATCAATCGCTACAGCACATCTTACTCCTTTTCCTTCATAAAAAGCATGCGTTGGAATCGCCTGCACTTTTACATTGGCCTGACCAAAGTTAAAACTATAAAAATCATATTCCATTACCGGGCTGTTACTTTTTATTAATTTTAAATCTACTTCCGAATTGGCTGTTCGAGGCAAAGCCACACTCACTTTTCCGGCATAACCAATGCCTTCAAAAGTCTCCCATTTGGCTGCTATACCCTCTTTTCTATTTGAATAATTTACTGCATTGATCGAAACATAACCTTTGTCTTCTATAAAACCTTTGTAATTTTCCAAATTAGCAAATTTCGGATTAAAAGCACTCACTCCAATAGTGATTAAAGTATCTTGACTAACAAATTCTAATGCCGAATTCACCTTATAACTTGGCGGAATTAATTGGTAATCGTGCCCTAATGGCGCTTCTTTTTTGTTTTCTCCCTGCGGAACTTTACTCCAGTCAATACTCACCCAAAGACGTTGCTGACTGTTTTCTTTATTATCTAAAGTTCCTTGCTGTTGCGAAATTTTAATCCAATCGGCTTTTGGTTTAGCCTGCCAATTTACCGTTCCCTCACCTTTCATATAAACATCAATATAATACTGATTCTTCACATAAGCATTAAAAACCGGCAGCACATCAGCATAGGAATTCTCGGTTCTGTGATTGACTTCCATTTCATAACTTTCTAACGCTAATTTTAATTCTGGCTTCTTTCCTGCAACAGCATTCGTTGACGTAGCCTGATCAAAAACGGGCAAAAAGCGTGGCGACATACTCATGATATGCTTCCACTTCCCACCAGCCAATCCGTTATTAAAATATTGGGTTTCTTTTTGAATTCTTTCAAAAGCTGCTGCTGATTTCTTCGCAAAAAATGCAGCACTTCCACGACCTTGTTCGGCAACAAATTTATTTTTATACGAATACAACCATTTATGATTTAAACTGGCTGCGCCAATAACTGGATATTCAACCAATTCGTAAAAAGCATCTTGACGATTCGCCGGAATAGCCGTTTTTAATTTTTCTACAGCATCCATTAATTTTTGGTAAGCATCTATTCTTTTAGAAACCTCATCACCATAATGGATTTGGGTTAGTGCAGTTGGTTTTGATTTCGTTTCCGGTTCTACCTGATTCCAAGCCATAAACTCAGGACGACGCTGAAAAGCCAAGTGATAATAATCAAAAAACAAATCAGTTATCGAATTAGCGTTTTGTGTTCCAAATTCTCTCGAAGCCCAGTATTGCATATGCGTTTTTACACTTTGACTTTTATCAAAAGGGTTCATATTCCAAGCCATATCCAGAAATAATTCGATATTGTATTCATGCGGCTTGATGTCGCCACAATTCAAAATCCATAAATCACGGGATTGAAATTCATAGGCTTTGGTCATTTCTTCCCACATCAAAACCGGATTGGTTGAATTCAACCACAAATAATCATGCGGACGTCCCCAATATGAAGTATGATAATAAATTCCCGCTCCTCCGGCACGCGTTTGTTCTTTCGGATTACTCAACTGACGAATGTATCCATAATTATCATCCGTCCACACCAGTTGGGCATCATCTGGTAGTTTCAGACCTTTTTGGTAATAATCCAAAACCTCTTTATAAGGAATAAATGCCTGCGGAATTTTGTTCGGTTCTTTACCAATTTCTTTTTTCAAAATAGCTCTTTGATCAGTAATTACCTGTTCTAATAATTTTACCTGAGAATCCGAATCATCTTCGCCCACAATCATTGGAGAATCATGCTCGCCACGCATTCCAACCGTGTAAATATTTTCAAAAGGAGCTGTTTCTTTGGCTCTTTTTCTGAAAAAATCTTTAATCACACCTGAATTGGTATCATAACGGTATTCGCCCATTGTTTTATGATTCCATTCGGCATTAATGTTACTCAACATCGGTTCAGCGTGCGAAGTTCCAACCACAATGGCATAATCATCGGCAACTTGTTTGTTTTTTGGAAACGAATAAAAAGCCTTGGTGCTTTTGTGCATGGCTGGCCAAATAGTATTGGCTCTTAAACGCAACAACAATTCAAAAACTTTGGCATAGGTTTTAGAACCGATATCGCCCGTTTCCGGTTCGAAAGTTTTAGCTGCCCAGGGCTGCAATCCCCAATCTTCATCGTTTAGAAAAATTCCTCTGTATTTCACCGATGGTGAACCATAAGTTTGTGTTTGAATATTTAAAACTAAATCCGTTTTTTTGTCTGGCGTAACATCAGCCCACCATTCCCAAGGCGAAACGCCAATCATTCTTGAAATTTCCAGCAATCCATAAGCCGTTGCTCTTCTGTCAGAACCTACAATAACCAATGCTTTTTTGATGGCTGCTGTTGGATTTTCAATGACTTGAATTTTATACGTTTCCCATTTTCCTTTTACATCAGTAATCGAAATTTTTTGTTTCGAAACCAAATTATCAATCCATTTACTTTGGCCAATAGTTCCAGCCATAATGGTTATTTCAGCATTATTTTTCGAAACATTTAATCGCTGATTAATAATCGAAAAAACATCATCAGCCAAAATTTTAGCCGCAATATGAACCACTTTGGGTTCTTTGTCTTCTACTAAAATGCCTGCTTTTTGTTTTTCGGAAACAATGGTAAAATCATTGTTTTGCGCCTTTGTTGCATTAGCAAAAAGAACAATAAAAACTATGAAAACACTATTAAACTTATTTTTGAACATGATTTTATTTTTTAATTCTTTCGAAACGGTTATTCTCAAAACTCACCTTATAAGATGATTTAAAAAGCGTGGACGGAATGTAATAATCTGTTGAAATCACTTGTGCTCCCGATGCTTTTGCTTTTTCAAACTTAGTATAATCATTCGCTCTGGCTTCGGTTGTTCCATCGTCGGCGCGGGTGCGAACCATATAACCTTTGGCTACTAATTCTTTGATATATTTAAAATTTTTAATCGGGTCATTGATTACTCTAAAAGCAGCCTCAGGATTTCCTTCTTTGCTGTTTACAAACAATACCCTGTTTTTCAAACTGAAATATCCTTCAAGATAGCGATTAATTTTAGTTTGATTTTCATCCAAAACAAAAAGAAATCTACCTTTTACATCCTTCAAATCTGGCCAGCCTTTTTTCAAAACAGCTTCTTCCAAAGTTTCAAATTTTCCCCGAACCAAATCAGGAGTAATCAATTTTGAATCGTTAAAAACCGAACGAATTTCAATATCAATAATATCTAAAGCCGATTTGGTAAAAGGCAAAGGCTCGCGCAACTTTCTGTTATTATCATCCTTAGCATTAATCAAAATAAAAATCGGCGTATGGTTTGGATTTTTATCCGACCATTTTTTCAGGGCTTGTAATCCTTCTTTAAAAAGCAAATAATGACTTCTGAAATCAATATCCTGAATATGAAACATTTTTAATCCCGGTTGAGCCAGCTTATTTTCCTTATCATATTCTAATGGTGTTGCCCCTAATGACTTCACAATTGCCAAGCCTTTTGGATTTGAATAATAACCTCCTTTAGGATCAAACAATACATCGTATTCTAAATTGCGAAGTCCCAAATCCAACTGTTTTTCAATTGAAATATGAGTGTATTGAAGTGATTTTGCCGCTAGCGAATCCTGTTGGAACAAATAATTCCACAATGGAGCTTCGATGGCAATTTTATAAGAATTATGACTACCAATCACCTGAATTGCATTCATTTTTACAGCTTTTTCTTTTTTAAAAGAAAGCAATAAAAACAATGAGAGAGAAAGCAGTACTATAATTTTATTTTTCAAAATCATATCAGAAGAATTTGCTTAGGAAATTAAATCCTAATATAAATACGCTTTTTATTCAACCACCATCCCAGAGACCAGCACACTAACATAAATACAATTGCGGTAACAAATGCTCCGAAACTTCCCGGAAAAACCGTTTGGAAAATTTTCTCGCTCACCCATTCAAAAGCATCCATATCCGAATTTACCGGAATAAGACGCAAAGTGATAAAAAACAACTCCGAAAACAAATAAATAAACAAAGGATTTTTACCAAAAATGGTACAGAATTCCACTCCAAAATGCGTTTGTTTTAATTCGATAAAATAAATTAAAACCGCCATAATAGATAAATCGATTCCTACGGTGTAAAGCACAAAAGAACCCGTCCATAATTTTTTAGAAATGGGTAAAACCAAATCCCACCAACGAGCTAAAGCCATTAAAAGAAAACCAACAATTAATAATTTGGCTATGCCTTCAAATGATTTTCCAATCCTTTGAATAAAAGTTCCGGCAATAAAACCTGCAATTACATTGACAATGGATGGTAGAGTGCTTAAAATTCCTTCCGGATCAAACGGAATACTGTCTCTTTTATAAATATGTCCTTCTCCCAAAACAGCCAAATCAAAACGAGTAGCAGCGTTTGTTGCCATTTCGAACTCAACTCCTGACTGTCCAAAAAAATATAAAATTGCCCAGTAGCCTAACAATAAAATTACTGATGTAATGATTGCTATTTTCTCTGACACATAATAAAAAATAACTGCCGTAAAAAAATAACACAAAGCAATACGCTGTAAAACCCCCATAACACGGGTTTCTGAAAAAGGCTTTAATTCCCAAACACCATCCATTCCCTGTCTAAAAAACGGAAACCAATACATTAAAAACCCCAACAGGAAAATAATGACGCTGCGCTTGATTACTTTTTTCCAAAATACCTCAGCCGCAGTTTCTTTCATTTTTCCCATCGAAAAACTCATTGCATTTCCCATTGCAAAAAGAAAAGAAGGAAAAACCAAATCTGCTAAGGTAAATCCGAACCATTCCGCATGAGTCAAATAGTCATAGAAATGAGCTCCTGTTCCCGGCGTATTGACCACAATCATTAAACAAATCGTCAATCCCCTGAATACATCAAGGGATAAAAAACGATTGGAATTTTGGTTAGAAATTGCATTCATGTTTAGTAATCGTATTTAATTGTTGGCATTTGCTCTGTAACAGGAATAATGCGAGAGCGGTATTTTTTGTGCAAAGCTTTAGCAATCACAACTGGATTACCTTTTGCTTTTACCGGAAAATCTTTTCTCTCATTTACCCATTTCCATTCCCATTCTTTAATTTTTTCATCAAAATTTTTCTGATCGAATGTTCCCCAATTGGCTTTTACATCTGCAAAAAATTGCTGCCATCTTGGTTTATAAAAATCAGTAAACAATCCGCTCCATTGCCTATTACTGTATTCATGCAATCTGTTATTAGCTCCACCCCAAAGTGTAATTAAATCACGGGCATTTTGCTCATACAACGCTTTTTCTTTCTCATCAATTCCCCAACTTCTGGCATCAGCAATCCATGGACCTAAAAGAAAATCATAACGCGTAGCCAACAATTGATCCATATCATCAATCAATTCAATAAACTCTTTTGCGTTTTTTTCAAATGCTGCTTTGTCATTGTTTTGATAATCTTTGGCAATTTGCTGTTGCAAAGGCAAAGCATAATTAGCTAAAACCTGACGCGTCACATCTACCAAATCGTATTGAAAACCATCTGATTTTTGATAAGCCGGAGCCGCTTTTACAAAAAGATCCCAAGCCGGCAATAAATCTTTTGAAGCATAATTTTGTTTGGTTCTTGCCCAGCGACGGAAACCTTCGAATGTAGGTCTTGAAACGATAATCGATTCCGCTCCATCACGAATTACCTGTCCGTTATAAACCGTTTTCACTAAAATATCCCAGGCTTTTGCAATATCAGCGTTTGATTTTCCATAACGATTCAAAGTATATTTTTGAAGCCATGAATTCAATTCAATTGGCGTATCTCTCCAGGTATTATCAGTCATTAATTCATACAAAACCGGATTTTGCTCGATAGCTTCCATTGTTAATCCAATTCCTTTTAATTTTCCTGATTTAGGATCTTTCAAGGCTTTTGCAGGTTCATTGGCAATGGCGTCAATACGCCCAAACAGTGTTATGTTTCCACCAAAATTATGCAACATATTCCAAATCCATTGTTTGCCATAGAAAGCTTCTGTACGTTTCCATATCGGTTCTATTTCTGCAGCCAAATCCAAAATAATCATGCGGTCATCAGGAACTGCATCCAGCAAACCTTTGATTTGCGGTGCTTCCCAAAACTCCCTGTGACTGTAAAAAAGCCAGCCCTGCATGACCCAAACTGCTTTTTCATCAGCTGATTTCATCCCTTCAAAAATCTTTTTACTTAAATCAAACAAATAAGCAGGATCATTGGAAGGTGGTGTATTTTCATTAAATGTATCTGCAGAATACAAATGATCGGTTCCATAAATCTTTGATTGCATTTCTAAGAATTTCTTCCCAATTTCGGCAAACAAAGGATCATTCGAATCTAAAATATAAGTATCCTCAAAATCATTCCCCCAATTCGTTTGCTTTAATTTAGCATTAGGAAAAAACTTTTTAAACGATGCCGGAACGTGTCCTGTGAAAGCCGGCAAAACTGTTTTCATTCCTAATTCGCGTTCTCTTTTTAAAATCTTAATTTGCAAATCACGATGCGTGTCTTTCCAGTTTTTAGACAAAGGTCCTCCCCAACCATCTAAATTTCCCATCCAAAACCAGGAGAAATAAGCCGGTCCGCTAAAAAAAGTATTCAAATCTTCATCTGTAAAACCATAGGATTTATACACTTCGTCCCAAATGTATTCTTCTCCGGTAATCGCCAATGGCATATTGATTCCGTGCAAAGCCATCCAGTCGATTTCTTTTTCCCAACGTTTCCAATCCCACCAACTCATACTGTAATTAAAGGTGCAATAGTTCAAATAATAGCGGTATTCGTAAGGTGTTTTTTTATGAATCAATTTAGGAACTGCCGGCAATTTCTTAGGCAAATTCAAATTGGTTCCATTCCATGTTATTTGGCAATGTGTAACATTATTGAGATAATAATATAATGCAGATGCAACCGAAACACCGTTGTTTCCTCTCAACACAATTTTATCTCCTTTAGAAACGATTTCAAACCAATCCTCTTTGGCTGAAGAATCGATTTCGATACTAAATTGCGACGCATGATTGGGTAAAATACGAGCAATAAGTTGGCTGGAAGCATTAGCTATTTCTGTCTCCGGCTTTGTCGATTGACTAACACCAGTTTCAAAAATAAAAACAATAAACAATATGACTAATTTAAGGTTGGTTTTCATCTTTTTATTAAGCTTATATTATACAAAATCAGAAACTGGAAACACCAGTAGGTTTTACTTTTAAAATGTTATGATTGGCATCAAAATTCAAACTGTCAATACAAATTTGGCGCAATACATATTTTTCTTTTTGTGGAAGAATTCGGTGGTATAAAATATAATCCTGTCCTTTTTCATTAAAAACTGAATGATGTCCCGGACCATAAGTGATACTATCTGAAGTAGTTTCCAAAATTGGACTATTCTTAGCTGATTCAAATGGTCCCAAAGGAGAATTACCAACAGCATATCCTACTTTGTAAGTCGCATCAATTGCTTTACCTGACGAAAACATTAAATAATATTTCCCGAAACGCTTAATCATGTAAGGCGCTTCAAAATAATCTTTAGGCGTAACTGCTTTTGGTTTTTCATCAAATGAAATCATATCCGAATTCAGTTTGGCTGCCATACAAGTTCCATTTACCCAATTAAATCCAGAACCCCAGTACAAATAAGCCTGACCATCATCATCAATAAAGCAATCGGCATCGATATTGTGTACCAAAGGATAATCTTTTGCTGAAATCAGTGGCGACTGGTCTTCTTTGGCATTTTTCCAAGGCCCTAACGGAGTATTACTCACCCCAACCCAAACTTCACTCCCAACTGAAACATACATATAATATTTCCCGTTTGCTGCTTTTCGTACCGATGGTGCCCAAACCATAGAATCTTTAGAATTTGGGCTTGTACAGGCTTTTTTTGTTGGCCAGTTTAAATGATGGCGTTCAAATTGTATAAAATCTTTTGTTGAAAACACTGCCAGTTCATCGCCACCCCAAGGATCAATTGTAGCGTAAATAAAAAAGGTATCTCCTTCTTTTACAATACAGGGGTCTGCAAAATATCCCGGTAGTATTGGGTTTGTGATTTTTGATTTTGCTTGTAAATTTTCCTTTTTGACAGGAAGTTTACACGAAATCAAAAACGTAGTCATCAACAAAATAAAAACACCCAGTTTCAAATTCTTCATCTTTATTATATTAATCTTCTATAAAATTATTCTTCAATTACTTCGTCTGATTTAGAAGGCGGAAGCTGTTTTGTTCCCCATGTTTTAGATGGCGTTGCTCCCATTTCAAATTCCAGCACACCACCTTTTACAATATCCTGATGCTCAATAAAAGCATTTTCAAATGGTTTTCCGTTTAACAAAACAGATTTGATGTATTTGTTTTTATCCGAAAAATTCTTCGCTTTGATAGTGAAATCCTTGCCGTTTTCCTGATGAATTACCGTTTGTTTGAAATAAGGTGAATTAATCAGATAATAGGATTGTCCCGCATTAGGATATAATCCCATCATGTGAAAAGCCAACCATGAAGACATCGCCCCTGAATCATCATTTCCTGGGATTCCGTTTCTGGAACTGTTGTAATTTTTATCAATAATTAGATGAATGCGGTCGTTACTCAAATCAGGGCGACCAATCCAATGGTATAAATTCGGACTCAAAAAAGAAGGTTCATTGGCCACATTATAAAATTCTTTATCAAAAAGTGTGTTCAAGCGCTTTTTGAAAGCCTCATTTCCACCTGTTTTTTTAATTAACATGGCTACATCATGCGGTACAGAAAGTGAATATTCCCAGGAACTGGCTTCGTAAAAAACACCACACCACCAGCAAACACAGTTAGGCCAATCCTGCGCTAAAGGCGAATAAGGCACATAAGAAATTTTACCATTAGTCGCCGCACACTGAATACTGTCCACCCATTTTCTATTCGAATCTTTTGGCATTATAAATCCACGCGAACCGTTGTCTTCAATATCTCTCCAAAGGTTTTGCCAATTATCTGATTGTTTAATAAAACGCCAGTATTCACCTTTGCGTTTGGTACCTTTTGCCACAATTGCCAAACAATAATCGTTATAGGAATATTCCAAAGTTCTGTTTCCGGAACGCACATAATCAGTTGAAACATAACCCAAACGATTGTAATCAACTAATCCGCCACGACCTTCTTTTTCTTCATTGCCACCAGGAGGAAACATCGCATCTTTCATCATCGCATCCAATGCCAACTTATAATTAATACCTTCCAATCCTTTTACAAAAGCATCTGCAATAACTACCTCAGCATTCGAACCACCTTGTGTACGTCCATTTGAATTTCCGCTTCTGGCTTCCGGCAAATAGCCATCGCGTTTATAAATTTGTAACATCGCATTTACAATATCAATCTCACGTTTAGGATCTAAAAGTGTGATTAATGGACTTGAAGAACGATAGGTATCCCAAATAGCATAAAAATCATCATAATATGGAGAATCATTTTCCCAAAGCGGGTTTTCGCCTGTACGATCTACCGGCATCAACATCGTATGATACAAACCAGTGTAAAACATGGTTTTCTTTTCTGTAGAAGCTTCTTTTTCAACCTCAACTCTTTGCAATAAATCTTCCCATTTTTGTTGGGTTTCGGTTAATTCTTTTTTGAAATCCCAATGCGGAATTTCTTTATCGATATTTTCTCTGGCTTTTAAACTGCTGATGAACGAAATTCCAATTTTCATATTCAGTGTTTTATTGGCTAAGCTTTCGAAAAACAACATCGCTCCCGTTTTCTTTCCGTTATCCACCTGATTTTTTTCATTTGGAAAAAATTGCTCACCTTTCCAAGTAGAGAAATTGGTAAACGGCTGATCAAATACTGCCGAAAAATAAACCGTATAAGTACTTCCGTTATTCCAACCACCACGAACTTTAGTATGACCGCGAACTTCGGTATCTGAAATTACTTCTACCTGCGACCCCACGAATTGCTGCGCTTCTCTTCCATCAGGAATAATGGATTCATCCAGATATCTTCCTAAGTCAACTTTGATTGCATTTTTAGTATTCGAATTAAAAACAAATTTGTAAAAAGCTGCTCTGTCTGAAGTCGTAATTTCGGTTTGAATATTCCATTTTTTCAATAAAGCACTATAATAACCTAAGGCTACTTTTTCGTTTTCACGAAGCGATTCCTGTTTAATCGTTTCAAAATCTCCCGAAATGGGCATAATAGAAACATTACCATATTTAGCTCCACCACCTGTTCCGCTCACATGCACTTGACTAAAACCATAAATAGGTTTCGTCATATCAGTAGTGAAACCACTATTAGCATTTAAGTCGTTATCCGGTCCTGGTTTAATCATTCCGTAAGGACATGACGGCCCAATGAAAACATTTCCAAGACCTTCTGACCCAATCATGGGATCAACAAAACGATGATTTTGTGCGTTCAAATTCCAACACTGTAACAACAGTGCTAAAGAAATAAAAGTGGCATTTCGGAGTTTATTCATAATTTCTATTTTTAATTCTCAGAATCATCAAAATTAATCCCCCTTCCCTCAAGGGTGTAATTTTGATGATTCTTGAGGCAATTTTTAAGGTATCGTTTTTATATTCGTTTCTTTTAAATCTAATTTGGATTCTGTCACATTTTCCAAAACAACTTGTTCATTTTTAGCTTCCGGTAAATCAATATTTTCCATATTCAGATTTTGAACATCATCAAAAACAAATGCGGGTCTAAAATCAGTATCGTCTAAACTAACTTTGATATTTTTAAAACGAATTCCATTGGCATGACGCACATAAAATGCCCAGGCCGGCAATTCGCCAAACATGGAGAATTCAGGATAATCCTGTATTTTTTCCGGAACGGAATCTAATCGATTTAGTGGTACATATGCCATTCCTTTCGTCGCTCTTCCAGGATAAGAAATAGTAATATTTTCAAGATTGACATTCTCTATTTTATAACCCGGAATCCCTACAATCGAAGAAGGAAACGGATTATGAAAAAAATCTACTTCAGGGCCTCTTAAATCATAATTGATATCCGGTCTTCCAAAAGGCACTTGTACCTTTATATTTTTAATATTCACATTTTTAATGCTTCCCGCTTTGTCACCACTGCGTTGTCCTATTCGAATAAAAATCGCATTGCCAGTATTTACGGCATTAATATTAGAAACTTCAATATTTTCGATAACGGCTCCGTCAACAGATTCGATAGCAATTGCTGAACGAAACGTATCAAAAACCTGAATATCTTTTATAACCACATTTTTGAATCCGCCATAAGAAGCGGTTCCAAATTTTATGGCACTAGCACTGGATTTTATCGTACAATTAGCGATATAAATGCCATCATTAGCATATCCCGGATAATAGGATTTCAAACAAATACCATCATCGGCGGTGTCTAAATCACAATTAGTTACCTTAACATTTTTACAATCGGTAATGTCAATTCCGTCATTATTCCAGTACGAACGATTGACCACTTTTAAATTATCAATAATCAAATTCGAACACAATTCAAAAGACAATCCCCAGCAGGATGCAGCACCCACTTCTAAACCTTGAATTTCAACATTTTCACATTGAGAAAAACGAAACAACTTCGGTCTCATGGTTTCATTTGGACGGTTTCTTTTAATCGTATAATTAGGATCAACCGCAATTCCGGCATGATGCAAACTGTCAATATTTAAAGCCAATTGCAAACCTTGTCCATCAATTTTTCCTTTTCCGAACAGTTTTATATTCGTTGCTTTATGTGCCAAAACTAAAGCAATTTGTGAATTATCATCTTTCTTTGGAGAATCAGGTCGACCAGGAAAATCCATTTTATAATAATCTTTTGGATTGGTACTTCCTAATAAAACAGCTCCTTCTTCCAGACGAACACTCACATTGCTTTTTAATTGAATACTTCCTGATAAAAATTCCCCTTTTGGAAAAACTACAATCCCGCCTTTACTTTTAAAAGCGGCATCAATAGCTTTTTGGATAGCTGTTGTATTCAATGTTTTTCCATCTGCTTTTGCACCATAATTCGAAATCAAAAACTCTTTTGGAGCTTTGTTTTTATTTTGCGCATGAGTATTCCAAGCAAACACAAAAAGGCTTATTAATAAGCATACAAAAAACAGTTTCGACTTCACTTTTATCATTATATTTTACATTAAAAACTAATAATCAACCATTTAAAAAAACTTCTTTTTTAAACAATGGCAAAAAAAAATAGTGCACAGTTGACACCGATTGATTTTCAAGTATCAACTGTGCACTATTTTTTGTAATTCAAAATTTCAAAATCTTACAAAAAATAAGCGCTCGTATTTAAGTCTTATTTAACGTAAGCTTCTAACTTTTCTAAGTTATTAATCTCATTTTCTTTAGCACTAGCTGAAACAATTTCAGTAGTTAAATATTTAGCCGGTTTAGAGATTAATAAATATTGAGTCCCATCATCAGTACTTTTTACATAATCCTTAGGATTGTATTTAATTGCTGCTCCTACCTCTACTACTTCGGCTGCAACGTCTTCAGGATGTTTACCCCAAACAGCGATATAGTTTTCCCCTTTTTTAGTTGCACAAGTTTTGAAATAATTTACCCCTGTTACAAACTGAACGTTTTCTCCGTTTAAACTAAAAGCTTCCACCTTAGCTTCTCTTTTCCCAGAAAATACTGTTACGCGAACTTTGATATCAACCTTTTTTCCTTTGTAAGGAACTCCTCTGGAAATCATTTCCATATAAGAAGTCGTTGCTGTTTTCCCTACGTGAGCCAAACGATTCGTTACCGGATTTAACGGCACTACCTTTTCACCATCCCATAGTTTAACTCCTCCTAAACCTACTGTCGCACCTACTTTATAATAATCGGCACCCCATCCTTCTTTTTGTTGTTCAGCAGTTGGATACCAATGTGCTGCTTTCAACTCCAGTCCTTTCTTCGCTTTATTGTAAACATCAATTGCCACTTTATCACTAAAATAGATTCGCAATGCCATCCATTCATTTTCTACCGCAGGCCCGTGATGTCCTATAGTTTGATATAAATCACCAGATTCTGAACCAATATCTGTCAAATAACTAATTTTGTCGGCTTTCATATACAAACTATTGTCTGTATTATTCTGTCCAAAACAAAATGCGGTAAACAGCAAAGCAGCCATAAATGATAATTTCATAATTTCAATTATTTAAAAGTTTATACTTAATTTTCGTAAAAATAAGTAAACTTTCTGCAATGCCCGAAAAATTCGTTTATAATTAACTTATTGTCAATTTATGATGAAATGGGGTAAAACCTGTAATATAAACATGAACGCCATCGGTACGTAAAGTTCCCTGATGATAGGTATATGCTTCACTATCCAAATTATTCACGTTTTGATGTTCGACTAATCCCGGCCCTATTTCAATACTGTTTTTTCCCATAACTGCTTTGGCAAAACCTGATTTCAGGAAATAATTTCCTTTTTCGCCCAATGTTGCTCCTTCAATTTGAGTTCCTTCTTTGAAACACAATTCGATTGTAATTTCAATATTTGGCGGACCATCTACCTTAACATCTAAGTTTAATGCGCCATTATTTTCTTCAATTTCTATAACCGTAGTTTGTTTTTTGACATTACTCGCGATTCGGTTTTCAAAGTCCATTTTGTTCCAAAACCTTCTATCTTTTGATTCTGATAATTGATAATCCCCATCAGCCTTTCTGTATTCCGATGTTAACGGTTGGTAATAATCTCCTTCTTTGATTTCTTTTAAAATGTATTTATTACCAATCTTTTCTATTCCTTCACTACTGAAATAGCCCATTCTAAAAAAGGAAGATGACATTCGCATGTATTTCAAAATGGCATCTCCTTTTCGATACATTAAAAAATTAGGATTAGACGATCTTCCTGAAACAATTTGAACCGGTATATCGTTGCCTCCAAAAAGCGTTATCGACGTTTTTCCTCTTCGAATTCTGGCTAAATTGGAAAGGGCAAAAAACTTCTCAAATTCATTTTCCAAATTCACTTCGACAGGAAGCAGCTGCTGCAATTCCGGATTTTCCATAAAAGCAATTAAAGAATCTGACAAGATATATTGATCAAAATCAGCATTCTTTTCAATCAAATTTACCATATGGGTAAAAATTGGATTGCCAGTATGTATAGCCATATAACGGTATTGCAAATAAAATTTAGTCACTGTGATATCCATAAACTGATCCTGTCTTCTGGAATCTACTGTAACCAAATCACCATTAGCTTCTGTATAATAATAAGTAGTAGTCAGGTTTTTTTGAACCTTGTCTAACAACTCCGGTTTATTTAACAAACGAGCCATCGTAATTAAGGCTTTGTCTATAACTGCCGAATAAATTCCGCTTCGTTCTGAATAATGTCCATCCTGATTAAGATAAATCCCCTCGGCCAACCAGTCCTCAATTCTGTTAGTATACCTAACATCCGGATACAGCGAATTGATATTGGCCAAAGCCGCACTGATCACCCATCTATGATTTGGAGTATGCACGCCCCCCGTTATCATGGCTTCGCCTGCATTTTGAATAAACTTCTTTAATTTCTCTTTTACTGAATCTAAATTTTTCAGCTTATTGTGTTTCAAAACCATCGCAGCCGAACAAAGGTATTCCAAAACAAAAGCCGTATCCGGTGGCGATTGTCTATTTCCTCCTGCATCAACCGTTCCGTCACTGTATTGTCCTTTCAAAATAATATCAGCAGCCTGATTCAAACGTTCTACTACAATTTCCGACTTATAATACTCTGATTTCTGGTGAGATACCGAAGCCGTCATAGCGGCTATATCAGCTGCTACAGGCCGAAAATTACTCAAACGAACATCCGAATTTACAAGAGGTTTTTGAAAAATATTTTTCACAAAAGCATCATTATGCAGAATGAGTTTTTTCATCAAAGCTTCATCCACCTTAGTTGCCGCGGCACTAAAAAATCCATCATTTGCAAAAACAGTGTCGCTAACCAATGCACCAAGCAATGATAGACTTCCTAGTTTTAAAAATTCGCCACGACTAATAGGATTCATCTCTTTTGTTATTTACTTATTAGACAATGAAAAGGGTCTATTTTCCTGAGTAGTTCCCCAAGTCTTATTAGGTTGGTTACCCATTTCGAAATCCAACTTTCCACCCTTCATGACAGAAAAATGGTCTAAATAATTTTTATCATATTCAACTCCGTTAAATCGCAATTTTTGGATGTAATTATTCCCTGAAGAGGCACCTTTTGCATTGATGATTAACTTTTTCCCATTTTCAAAACTCAACGTAATTTTATCAAAATGTGGTCCTGAAATCACATATTGAGGCACTGAGGGAGCCACAGGATAAAATCCTAAAGCAGAAAACACATACCAGGCCGACATTTGTCCGGCATCATCATTACCGCTTAATCCACCTACTTCATTACTGTACTCGGTTTTCATAATTTGATTGACCAATTCCTGTGTTTTCCAAGGTTGACCTGAATAGTTGTATAGAAATGGAATTTGGTGACCTGGTTCATTCCCATGCCAATATTGCTTAGCGGCATGGAAACGATCCAAGTTGGCATTAAAACCATTTTCTCCTCCCATTAAATTCATTAATCCTTTGATATCCTGCGGAACATACCAAGTGTATTGATAAGGCGTTCCTTCAGTTATATATGATTTTCTGATAAACTTGTCAAAATCTTTTGTAAAAGTCCCATCGGCAAAACGTCCTCTTACACAGGAATCGGCTACGCTATAGACATTTTGATAATTCAAAGCTCTTTTTTTCAATAATCGGGCATTCAAAGTATCCCCTTTTTTAGCTGCAATTTGCGAAAGTGCAAAATCATCAAAAGCATATTCTAAGGTTCTGGAAACCTGCTCTCCCTGATGAAAAGATTCTTTAACCTCATCTTCTAGCGGAATGTAACCGTATTCTAAATAGGAAGCTAAAGCACGACGTCCTTTGCCATTTACATAATCAACATTTTCAGGCGTTTGAAAGGCATTTTGCAATAAATAGCTGTATTCTTTATCCGAAATTTCGATGTTATTTTTCATATAAGCATCGGCAATTGCTGCTACAGAATGATCCCCAATCATAGCCGAAGTATAACTGTTCCAACAAGGAAAAATTGGCATCCATCCACCTTGTTCAGCCATTGAAAACAGGCTGCGCATCATTTGACCGTTTACTTTTGGCGTTAACATATTAAACAATGGAAGTGAAGATCTGTAAATATCCCACATCGAAAAATCAGTAAAATAATCTTCCTTACCACTATTCATTAATTGATTTCCTCCGTTAAAACTCACATAAGTTCCATCAACATCATTAAAGGTTCTTGGCTGTAAATAACTATGATATAAAGCTGTGTAGAATTTTACTTTATCATCTTTATTAGTTCCTTCTACTTTTACTTTCGAAAGTAAGTTTTCCCAAGTATTTTTTAAATTAGCTTTAGCTTTAGCAAAATCCAAACCTTTGGTTTCAGCTTCTAAATTTTTTCTGGCTTGTTCAATGCTGGTAAAAGAAGTTCCAATTTTTGCCTCGATGGTTTCTCCTTTTTCTACATTAAAAGAAATATACCCTCCTATGTTTTCTAAATCCGAAATTTGTGTATTTCCTTCTAAGATTTTCTCATTTTGATAAACACCAAATTTGCTTGAACTTTTACTCAATTTCACTACAAAATAACCGCTAAAACCTGCTTTATCGCCCCAACCCTGATAGATTTTATGTACCGGATTATAACCTGTAATTTCGTTTTTGTCTGCATTTATTTGAATAAATCCCTGACCTTCATCGCTATTTGGATTCACAATTATGTGCGCTTCTCCTGAATTTTCAAATGTAAACTGGAACAAACCACAACGTTTAGTTGCTGTCATATTTACATCAATTTTATAGTCAGCTAAATTTACATTGTAATTATAAGGAGTTGTTTTTTCGGTATCATGCGAAAAACTCGATGCTCTTTCGTCAGCTTGGCATTTCAACTTACCAGTTATGGGCATAATGGTCATACTTCCATAATCCTGCACACAAGAACCACTCAACCAGTGACTTCCTCTAAAACCTGAAATTTTGGTATCCGTATAATAATAAGGTGCTATACATTTGGTTTCAGTTGCCTTAGTTTGGGCAGTCCAGTTAGTCATTCCAAAAGGAACGGTTACATAAGGTACTACCTGTGCATTGTTCTCTTTTTCATCTTCTCCATGTTGCAAAGCACTAATTGTTGTAGAAGGTGCCGTACCAATTAACGGGTTCACTAAATCTACATACCTACTTACTGATGGTTTTATGGAACAGGAAAGTATGCTTAACAAAGCGGGGACGGCTATGAGCCTATATGGTAGTAAACGGTACAAATTCATATTGATTGATTTGTGTTTTGATTCTGATTTATTGGTTTCAAAAAGCAATAAAATGGTCATCAGAAATTAAGAGCTCTGTTTAAGCCTTTGAATTGTAATTGATTTGCTGTTGCAAAAAATAATACTCTAAAGAAATCTTCACTTATCCTAACAAATTGTAATGGATTAATTAAGGCAAAAACATTTCTCCTCATTCACTTTTAAAACAGTTGAATTTCTCTTTTCGTTAAAAAAAAATTAAGCTATTGAAATAAGTAAAGATTAGATTTTCCCTCTTTTTTAAAACAAAAACACTTTGAATGGCATAATGAAAACAATCTTATTGCATTCATTTTTTAAGAAGAAAAGAGAAGAAGAACTAGCTTCTTCTCTTTTCAGGGGTAAATAAATTACCAACCAACTTAACAATCAACTTAATTATTTACATAATCCGGATTTTGGACTAAGGCAGGATTTAACACCAATGCACTTGTTGGAATTGGGAAAACACGATGTCTAATGTTAGTATCTGTTTTGAATCCCCATTGTCCTTCAAATTTTCCAAATCGGATCATATCATTTCTATGCCAACCTTCCCAAGCAAATTCACGACATCTTTCTTTGTAAAGATCTTCTAATGTTACACTTGTCCATGCTGCTGAAGTACTACGGTTAGAACGAATTGAATTTACTAATGAAAGAGGAGTATCTCCTAAAGTAGCTGCTCCTCCACGAAGAATAGCTTCAGCTTTCATCAAAATAATATCTGAATATCTCAAAAATGGTACATCATTATTTTGGTTACGACTTGTTGAACTAGCATCAGGATAGAATTTAATATTTCTATATCCAATGTTCCATGCAATTTCGTCATTACCTAAATCAAGTCCTTTTACATTGGCCATACTTCCTCTGTATAGGATTGGTTTAGTTAATTCTAAATGGTAAGTATAAGTAGCACCACCATCTGAACCTGTGTAATATTCATCATAACCTTTTTTAGTTGTAGTAACCATTAAAGGTGTAACCCCATCTGCTAAATATTGTTTTCCTGTTAACCATTGTTTGTTACGAATATCATTAGCATCACTTTCAAAATTAGCATAGAATTCAGGCAATGTACTTCTAGGAGCACTAGGAGTAAACGGAAGTCCAAATCTTGTACGCATAGAACGAGGAACATCATAACGGGCATGATACATTAATCCGCCGCCACCAACTGCCGGGTCATAAGGAACTGCAAAAATAAATTCCTTCATTTGCGGACCATTGTTTGGGTAAAACATTTGTAAATAAGTCGCTCTTGGTTCAATATTATACAATCCTGATTTGATTACCTCATCACAAGCTGCAATACAATCGTTGTTACGTTGTGTACCTGTATAAACCTCAGCATTCAAATACATTTTAGCTAATAAAGCATTCGCTGTTTGTTTGTTAGGTCTTCCATAAGTTGATACTCCCGAAGCCGGATTCAAATTAGGAACTGCTTTTTTTAATTCACTTTCAACAAAATTGAATACTTCCGTTCTGGTTGATTTAGCATGAGAAGAAAAATCGCCATAAAGTGTATCTAACGGTACTGCTCCATAAGAATCCATCATCATAAAGTAAGAAATCGCACGCATCGTTTTTAATTCAGCAATTAAAGTCGATTTTTCAGTACCTTCAGGCATAGCTGTCTGCAAAATTGAGATAGCCTGATTACTTTTACCAATTACAGATGAAGCCCATCCCCAAATACCTCCTGAATTATCCGGAGTCCAGTCATGGAAATGCATGCTTAAGTAGTTTCTGTTATCAAACCAGTTTCCTCCTCTTGCAGGTAATATAGCTTCATCAGTAGATAATGATTGTGCCCACCACCAGTTAAATGAAAATTGATCACGAAAGGAAACGTAAACAGGACCAGCAGTTTGAATAAATTGGGTTGAATTTTGAGGAAAAACCTCCGGTGTTAACTGTGTCGTAATTGGCACATCTAAATCTTCGCAGGATCCGAATAAACCAATAGCAAGCATCGGAAGTCCTAAATATTTTATTATCTTTTTCATAATATTTACAATTATTACAATTATTATTTTCTTAGAATATCACGTTTAAACCTAACAAGAATGATCTTGTTTTTGGATAAAAGTTATTCGAATCTACACCTGGTGCAGTACCTCCTTGTTCAACCTCAGGATCAATTCCGCTGTATTTTGTAATGACAAACAGATTATTTGCCGTAGTGTACAGACGTAAGCTTTTAACAAACTTATTGATGTTTTTAAAGTTATAACCAAGAGTCGCATTATCTAATCTGATGTAACTACCATCTTCTATAAAGCGTGAAGAATAACGATAAGAGTTAAAATCGGCTGGAGATTCATTCTCTGCATCTACTAAAATATTAGTTGTCATTGCAGTTGTAGGTCTGAATAAATCGGCACGAGTAACATTGAATATTTTATTTCCAAATACACCTCTGAAGAAAATACTTAAATCAAAATTCTTATATTGGAAAGTATTTGACCAACCTAATAATGCTTTTGGCTGAGCATTTCCTACATAGTGATAATCAACACCATTTAATGGACTTGTAGTTAAATTTCCATTTTTATCATAATATTGAGAAACTCCAGCATCATTTTTACCAGCATAATCAAGTGAAAAGAACTGTCCAAGAGGTTTTCCTTCTTTTAAGATTTGTAAAGTTGCTCCAGTTTGTCCTGCTCCATCAGGTTGTACTCTTCTGATAGAATCTCCTCCAATAAAGAATGGATTCGTTAATTTTACGATTTCGTTTTTATTACTTGCAATATTTAAGTTAGTTGACCAAGTAAAATTAGCCGTTTTAACCGGTGTAGCACCTAAAGCAATTTCAATACCTTTGTTAGACATAATACCACCATTAGCTACAATTGAACCAACAGGAACCAATACCGGGTTTACCTGATAATTAAAAATCATATCGGTTGTTTTCTTGTTGTACACATCAACAGAAGCTGTTATCGCGCCATTTAACAATGACATATCAAGACCAAAGTTTGTTGTTGCTGTTTTTTCCCATTTCAAATCAGGATTAGCAGCCTGTATTGGGCCGTAAGCACCTATTTGTTGTCCATTGTAATAGAACGTTCCGGCGCTTCCTGAAATAAATTGAGCAGTATAAGCGTTGAATCCTGAAGAGTTTCCTGTCACACCATAACTTGCACGAAGTTTTAAGTCACTGAAAATATTTTGATTTTGCATGAAGTTTTCTTTATCAATTCTCCAGGCACCTCCAACTGATGGGAAGTAACCCCATCTGTTATTTGCTCCAAAAACAGATCCTCCATCTCTTCTTACGGTACCCTGTAAAAGATATTTATCATTGTAATTGTAGTTCACACGAGCAAATTCAGAAATCAAACGTGTTTTTTGATAAGCCTGACTGTCTCCAAAGTTTACTACATAACCATTTACAGAAGTGTAATTACTTAAAGCTAAATTGTTATAACCCACATTATCTACAGGGAAATTAGTAGCTGTTGCCTGAAAACCATCTCCTAAAGTATTTTCCTGCCATGAATAACCTAAAACCGCTTTAATTTTATGATTTCCAAATTCTTTATCCCAATTTAAAAAACTCTCTATAATGTTATTTGTATTTTCATAGTAGTTTCTTAATGCAGAACCATTTACACCAAAATTAACTAATGTTTTTGTCAAAGGAGGATCTGGGTTATTGTAGAAATTCGCACTATTATATTGAGAATAATAGCTATCATAAAACTCTCCGTGAGAAGTACTTAATTTTTGATGTGCAATATTTAAGTTATAAGTAAATCCAAAAGGAAGCTTAATTTCAGTAGTAAAGTTACCAATAAGGTTATTTGCTTTTGTTTCATCTGTTCCATGCTCAATTAAAGCTACTGGATTGAAATATCCTGTACTTGCAAAATTTTCAAAAAATGAACCATCTGCATTTCTAACTGGAGAAACCGGCAAGTGATTGATTGATTGTAAAAGAACCGTATTACGTTGTGGTACGTTTTTATAATTACTAACCGAATTAGTAACATTCAAACCAAATTTTACTTTATCATCAAAAGCATATTGCTCAACAGATAAACGAGCAATTACACGACCAAAATCACTTTTCTTAAGAATACCTTCTCTTTTAATAGAAGTTATACTAGCAGAATAACTGCTTTTTTCACCACCACCACTTATCGATAAGTTATGACTGCTTGAAAGCGCACCAGATCGTAAAACTTCTTTTTGCCAATTTGTATTGGCACCTTTATCATTTTCAGGAGTAAAATTCAAATTGTTTTTAGTAGTGAAAGCTCTTAATTGAGTAGCGTTCATCATATCTAATTGATTTGAAACATTTTCTACACCAAAATAATTGTTATATGAAATTTGAGTTCTCTCTTTACTCCCTTTTTTAGTAGTTACCATAATAACTCCATTTGCTGCTCTGTTACCGTAAATTGCTGTTGCCGCAGCATCTTTAAGTACATCAATAGTTGCAATATCATCTGGTGAAATCATAGAAATATCAACACCTGGAATTCCATCTACTACATAAAATGGTCCTTGAGAACTATTTAAAGTAGAAACCCCACGCATAACAACTGAAGCTTTTCTTGTTGGATCTCCACTAGATGAGATATTCAAACCGGCTACTTTACCCTGAAGTAATTGTCCCACATCACTTATCGCTCCTTTATTCATATCCTCTGCTTTAACAGAAGTAACAGAAGTAGTTAAATTTTTTCGGGAACCTTTTCCGTATCCTACTACCACAACTTGCTCAAGACTTTGAGCCCCCGATACTAATTTAATAGTCATATTAGATCTTGCACCACTTAACTTAATGCTCTGGTCTGCAAAACCTACATAAGAAACAATAATAACAGCATTGGGATTAGAGACTTCGAGTCTGAATTTCCCATCTAAATCTGTCTCTACACCATTTCGTGTTCCACTTTCCAAAACATTAGCACCCGGTAATGGTAAATTTTGATCATCGACCACCTTACCTGACACCTGTGTTTTTTGTGCCCACGAATTAATTGAAAACGCTATTAAGAAAAATAACGTCAATAATTTGAATTTGGTTTTTTTCATTTTTAATTAGTATTAGTTAATAATATTATGGTAAAATTAACAGTTCGACTCCAGCTTGAAATGGACAAATTGGTCAAAAACATATAAAATTCAATCAAATACCGCTAAAAAAAGTGATTAAAAAATACAATTATCGCTTTTAATCTGTTATTTTTTTGTGTTATTATCAAAACAAACCCTTAATTAACAAGCTGTTCGCTAATTCTTAGCTCCCTGAACACCTAAAACATTTAAGTTAATTTTAAAACCTCTTTTTTAACATTATAAATTACTAATAAGAGCTATTTTTAAAGTGAAAGCTATCCCTTATAATGTTTCTAGCTTCAAATTCGGCTCAAAAAAGACTTTATAGCCAAGAACTTTTACAAATCAACATCACAATAAAAAGAAGGATTAAATACACATTAGATAATTTATCAAATTAAAAATTGACACTTTGAAAAATCCATCCATGTTTTTGAAGCATTTATCCATTTTTTAAAAAAAGTATCTGCGTAATTTTGAAATTCACAATTAACCAAATAATTGTCCTGTTCTAAAAAAATGCAACATTAACCAAAACAGTATAAAAATTGAACTTAAATGAAAAAAGCAAACAACACCGACAAATTCAATAATCCAATGCATCAAATTGATGATTGGGAAGAAAACATAATCGAACGCTATCCTGATCCGGCTGCCGAAAAAAAAGAAAAAGAAGAATTCCGTAATTATGTGGATTCAGAAAGAGTAGAGACCGTAAGAGAGTTTTACCGTATTAATCATACGTATCAAACCTATGATTTTGTATGCGAAAAAGAAAAAGAGTTTTTGAAATTTGACCGTAAGGAAATGTCTTTATGGGAAGCTGTAGATTTCTTAAACACCTTAGTAGATGATAGTGATCCGGACATCGATTTAGATCAATTTCAACATTTACTGCAAACCTCCGAAGCCATCCGTGCCGATGGTCACCCGGATTGGTTTGTATTAACGGGATTTTTACATGACATCGGAAAGGTTTTATGTCTTTTTGGCGAACCTCAATGGGCTGTTGTAGGAGATACGTTCCCAGTAGGTTGCAAATTCTCAGATAAAATAGTTTATCCGGAATTTTTTGCTGCCAATCCTGACAGTACAAACGAAAAATACAATACAAAATACGGTGTTTATTCGCCAAACTGCGGATTAGACAAGGTAAAAATGAGCTGGGGACATGATGAATATTTGTACCAAATCATGAAAGATTATTTACCGGAACCTGCTTTATACATGATTCGTTACCATTCTTTTTACTCACAACACAGAGAGAATGCTTACACGCATTTAATGACAGAGCACGACATTGAAATGTTTGAATGGGTTAAAAAATTCAACCCTTATGATTTATATACGAAAGCGCCTGTAAAACCAGATTCAAAGGCTTTACGACCATATTATGAAGAATTAGTAGCCAAATATTTGCCTGCCAAATTAAAATTCTAAGAAATCACTTTCACTACCTAATATCCATTTGAAATGTTATACAGTTATTTAGGCTTTTTTGGTTTCACTCTGCTTGTTATTCTATACACAAGCTATAAACTCAGAAAAGATAATCTGGATACTTCAAATGGATATTTTTTTGCCGGTAAAAGCTTAACAGCTCCTGTAATTGCGGGCTCAATGCTTTTAACCAATATTTCTACCGAACATTTAATTGGGATGAACGGGAGTGCTTATAAAAACGGAATTATTGTTATTGCCTGGGAAATCACATCGGCAATTGCCTTAGTTATAGCTGCCATTTACATTATTCCCCGATTTTTAAAATTAAAACTCACCACTATTCCGGAGTTTCTGGAAAGACGATTTGATTCAGACATCCGCTCTGTAGTTGCCTTTTTACTAATGAGTTCCTTTGTGGTTACTTTGTTACCCATTATTTTATATTCAGGAGCCATTAATATCGAAAGTATTTTTGATTTTTCAACCGTATTTTCGATTTCAAAGAAAGAATCTTTAATTTATACCATACTCGCAATAGGCATCTTAGGATCAGCCTACTCCATTTTTGGTGGTCTAAAAGCCATTACATTTTCCGACTCTCTTAACGGAATCGGATTGATAATTGGAGGATTATTAATTCCCATAATAGCATTGTACCAAATTGGAAAAGGAAATATTTTTACCGGAGTAAGCAGTATTTACCATTTTGCACCAAAAAAATTTGATATTATCGGAAGTGAAGACTCTATACTTCCCTTTTCTACCCTTTTCACAGGACTCATGATTAACCAAATTTACTTTTGGGGAATGAATCAAACAATTGTCCAACGGGCATTAGGCGCTAAAAATTTAGAGGAAGCTCAAAAGGGATTAATTATTACAGGAATTTTCAAATTATTAATGCCGCTAATTATTGTTCTTCCGGGATTAATTGGTTTCTATTATTTCCATGAAGAATATTACACTAAACCCGACTTAATTTATCCATTATTAGTAAAAAAAGTATTGCCCAGCTACCTCTATGGCTTTTTTGCCGCAGTGATACTAGGAGCTGTACTGAGTACATTTAACAGCATCTTAAATTCTGCCAGCACCATTTTTTGCATGGATATTTACAAAAAAACGTTTAATAAAAATGCAACCGACGAAAAACTAGCCTATTTTGGCAAAATATCAGCAGCAATACTGGCTGTTTTAGCTATTGCTATTGCCCCATTAATGGCGTATGCTCCTTCTGGACTGTATTTTTTATTACAGGAATTAAACGGAATCTTTTTTATACCTATTTCTTCCGTATTGATAGCAGGATTATTTTTCAGGCAAATCAATGCTGTAGGGGCTAAAGCAGGACTTTTTTTTGGTTTTGTTTTTTACATCTTAACCTCATTTGTATTCAAAATCAACATTCATTTTGTCCATTTATGGGGAATCGAATTTGTTTTGAACTTCATCATCATGCTAATGGTTTCAAAACGATATGCTACAACTGTAAACAATACTCAATACGAAGAAGAACTCTCTAAAAACCAGGAACAATCATGGTCAGGAATGAATCTGGCAGGAACTATTTTAGTTTTATTAACCATATTCATTTATATCATATTATCTTAGTAAAGCATTTCATTCATTTAAAAAAATAAAAAAACAACACAATGATAAAAAGCAATATTGACAAAGCTACCGGATTTGAAAAACGTTTCGAAAATATCAATACTGTTGTTTTCGAAAATTCAAAAACAGCCTCAATAGCAGTCGCTCACGAGATTGCGGCATTAATCAGATCCAAACAGGAACTGCAGGAATTCTGCGTTTTAGGATTAGCCACCGGATCTTCACCAAAAGGTTTGTATTCCGAATTAGTACGCATGCACAAAGAAGAAGGTCTTAGTTTTAAGAATGTTATCACTTTCAATTTGGACGAATATTATCCAATGGAACCTGATTCTATCAATAGCTACGTGCGATTTATGAAAGAATTACTGTTGGATCAGGTGGATATTTTACCCGAAAACTACAATATCCCCGATGGAACTTTATCTAAAGAAGAAATTCAGGATTATTGTGCCCAATATGAAGAAAAAATAGAAGCACTTGGTGGCATCGATTTGCAAATTCTGGGAATTGGAGGTAACGGACATATTGGTTTTAACGAATCAGGTTCCTTACAAAACTCCAAAACCCGATTAGTTGCCTTAGACCACATCACCAGAGTTGCTGCCAGCAAAGATTTTTCAGGTTTAAACAATACGCCCAGAACAGCTATAACATTAGGAGTAAAAAAAATAATGGAGGCAAAAAGAGTCATTTTATTGGCTTGGGGTGAGGGAAAATCCAATATTGTCAAAGAATCTGCAGAAGGTCCTGTAACAAACCTTGTTCCCGCTTCTTTCTTGCAGGAACACAATGATGCTGTTTTTATTTTGGATCAGGGAGCTGCTTCTAAACTGACCCGAATCAACACACCCTGGCTGGTTGAAAAAATTGTCTGGACCGACCAGCTAACCCGAAAAGCTGTACTAAGAATGGCATTAGACCTAAAAAAGCCTATTCTTAGACTTACCGATGCCGATTATATCGAAAACGGGATGAGCGATTTATTAGCTGATTTAGGACCGGCCTACAATATCAACATCAATATTTTCAACAAATTACAACACACCATTACAGGTTGGCCGGGGGGAAAACCCAATGCCGACGACACTAACAGACCGGAACGAGCCGAACCGGCCAGAAAAAGAGTTCTTATTTTTAGCCCGCATCCCGATGATGATATTATCAGCATGGGAGGAACTTTTATGCGCCTTCAGGAACAAGGTCACGAAGTTCATGTAGCCTATCAAACTTCTGGAAATATTGCCGTAGCCGATAGTGAAGCCGAAAGATTTGCCCGTTTTGTATGCGATTACAACGAAAAATTCAATATCGACAGTCCCGAAGCCGATACCATTTACAACAAAGCACACGAATTTCTAACCAATAAAAAAGCAAGTCAGAAAGACATTCCTGAAGTTAGAAACCTAAAAGGCCTTATTAGAAAAGGAGAAGCACGCGCTACCGCTCATTTTGTGGGCTTAAATGACGACCAAATTCACTTTATGGACCTTCCGTTTTACGAAACCGGAACTATCGAAAAAAAGCCTTTGGGTACAGCCGATATTCAGTTGACAATGGATCTTATCGAAAAAATAAAACCGCATCAAATATTTGCCGCAGGCGATCTTGCCGATCCTCACGGAACGCACAAAGTATGTTTAGATGCCATTCTTGAAGCGGTAAAAAATCTGAAATCAAAAGACTTCATGAAAGATTGTTGGTTATGGCTTTATCGAGGTGCATGGCAGGAATGGGGAATTGACGAAATAGAAATGGCTGTTCCAATGAGTCCTGACCAGGTGTTGGCTAAAAGACATGGAATTTTCAAACACCAATCACAAAAAGACGGTGTGGTATTCCAGGGAACAGATGCCCGAGAATTTTGGCAAAGAGCCGAAGACCGAAACAAAGAAACAGCCGAATTATACGACCAATTAGGTCTGTCTAATTATGCTGCTATGGAGGCCTTTGTTAGGTGGAAATTTTAAAAATCAAACCCTTTTTATAGAAAATCGGTGTGAATTCCATTGAATTTGCACCGATTTTAAAATAAATAACACTATCTAAAATGAATTTATTCAACATTAAAGACAAAGTTGCCGTAATTACAGGAGGAACGGGAGTTTTAGGAAGTTCCATTGCTGAGCATTTAGCGGCTTCAGGTGCAAAAATTGTCATATTAGGACGCAATCAGGAAACAATAGACCAAAGCATCAGCACTCTTAAAGAAAACGGCTATGAAGCCTTGGGAATTGCTGCTGACATACTGAACAAAAAATCATTAGAAGCAGCACGGGAAAAAATAATCTACCACTACGGAAAAGTAGATATTTTATTAAATGCTGCCGGTGGAAACATGCCCGGAGCTACTATTACTGATGAACAAACTATTTTTGATTTGTCGATGGATGCTTTTCAAACAGTAACCGATTTAAACCTAAACGGCACAGTGCTTCCATCGATTGTTTTTGGGGAATTGATGGCTCAGCAAAAAGAAGGAGTTATTGTTAATTTCTCGTCAATGACGGTAGAAAGAGCCGTAACCCGTGTAGTAGGTTATTCGGCTTCTAAGGCGGGAATGGAAAACTTTACCCGATGGATGGCTGTAGAAATGGCTACTAAATTTAGTGACAAAATCCGTGTGAATGCGATTGCTCCCGGTTTTTTTATTGGAAACCAAAACCGAAAACTGCTAACCAATGAAGACGGAAGTTATTCTCAAAGAGGACACAGCATTATTAACAACACTCCTATGAAAAGATTTGGCGAAGCCAATGAATTAGCCGGAGCTATTCATTTTTTATGCAGTGATGCTTCTCAATTCATTACCGGAATTGTGCTTCCTGTAGATGGCGGATTTAGTGCTTTTAGCGGGGTTTAAAATATCAGAAACAAAAAACCTGTGAGGATTACTCTTCACAGGTTTTACAAACACTAAACTTATTATAAAACTAACTTAATAAAAAAACCAATATACTATAAACAACCAAACCAAATTCTTAATCTTCTGCTACGATAGGTCTTTTTTCCATTTCTACAGCAACATTCATTAAATAAGCAACTCCACTTTCATTCACCATAGTCATATTAAGTGTGTCTAACATCGCTAACTTTTTAGTCACTAAACCATTAAACTTATTGTAAGAAATATTCATTTCTTTCAATCCGTTTAATTTCTCAAGAGCTAAAGGCACTTGTCCTTGAAAATTATTTTCAAACAAACTTAAATTTGTTAATTGAGTCAGGTTAGCAATATCAGGACTCAAAGTACCACTCATTTTATTACTGTTTAACAATACTGTTTTTAAAGATTGCATTTGGTAAAACGAAACCGGTATTGCACCTTCAATGTCATTATTAAAAACCGCTAAAGTTTCTAAATTTTTCAAACTGCCAATATTCGTAGGCAACTGACCAGAAAGTCTGTTCATGTATAATTCTAAGCTTTTCAAATTACTTAAATTACATAATGACTCCGGAATAGCTCCAGTAAAACTGTTAAAAGACAAATCCAGAACTTTCAATTCTTTTAAATTCCCTAAACTGGCAGGAATATTTCCTGACAACTGATTTTTGTGCAAATTCAATGTTTGCAAACTCTTTAAATCACCCAATTCAGCCGGTAACACTCCTGCTAAATTATTATCTTGTAAATCAAGAGCAATTACTTTATTGTTTTCAACTTTAACACCTGACCAGGCAGTCATCGGTTGTGTCAAATCCCATTTTACTTTCCATTGGCTACCATTAGTAACTTCATACAATTTTACAAGTATTTCTTTATCAGAAAGCGTCACATTAGCCATCATTGAAAATGAAGCTAAAATCATTAAAAATAGAGTAAATATTTTTTTCATATCTCCGCTTATTAAATTTCGATGCTTAAAAGTACAACAAAACACAGTTAAAACACCAAAAAAATCGACGAAATACACAACAAAGCCTAAAACAAAAGATTTAATCTTACAAAAAATACCAAATCAATTTACATTTATTTTTATTTATATTTGAACCAATAACCTAAAAAACCAAACCTATGGAAATTAATTTCTTAGCACTATTTGTAGCGGCGTTATCCACTTTAATAATTGGATTCATCTGGTACAACCCAAAAGTATTTGGAACCATCTGGATGAAAGAATCAGGATTGACTGAAGAAAAAATGAAAGGGGCCAATATGCCTGCTATCTTTATTATGGCGGTATTTTTTGCCTTTTTGATTGCAATGATTTTACAATTTCTAACCATTCATCAATGGGGTGCATTCGGAATGATTGGAGGTGGAGGTGCAGCAGAAGTAAAACCTTCTTATGCGGCTTTTATGAACGATTACGGAACCGCTTTCAGAAGCTTTAAACACGGAGCCTTGCATGGTTTTCTGGCAGGACTTTTTCTTGCTTTTCCCATGACGGCAACAAACGCATTATTTGAACGAAAAAGCTGGAAATACACTTGTATCAATAGCGGTTACTGGATGCTGTGCTTTATGATTATGGGTGGAATTATCTGCGCCTGGCAATAAAACAAACAAGTTCCTCTCAATTATTAGTTTGAGAGGAACTTTATTTAAAACAGTTTTTCTATTGCTTTGGCTAAATCAAAATCCTTATCCGTGACACCGTTTGCATCATGGGTCGATAATCGAATGTTCACCTTGTTGTAAACATTAAACAATTCAGGATGGTGATTTCTGGTTTCTGCCAATAATCCTACCTGAACGATAAAAGCAAGTGCCTGATTGAAATTTTTAAACTGAAATTTCTTTTCTATGCCACTATTTATAAATGCCCAATTAGTCAATTCTGACAAAAAGGCTTGCGCTGTATTTTCACTATAAACTTCCATAGTCTTCTTCTTTTTCTATAAAATTAGTTAATTTCTACATCTAAACTGCTCAATAAACTTAAAATAGTACCTTCGCTAATAATTAATTTTGGAACGATTGAACCCATCCTATTCATTTAAAATATACAATTCTGTCCCGGAACTCCCTACTCAATGGGATGATTTGGCAACAAGTACTATTTTTCTTAATCGAAAATATTTAAGAATTCTGGAAACTGCAGCACCTGACAATATGATTTGTCATTTTATTGCAATTTTCTGCAACGAAGAAATTATTGGCATTGCCGTTTCTCAATTTTTAGATTTAAGCCAAATTCCCTCTTTTGGAGAAAGAGACAGTTGTTTGAGAACCAAAATCAGGAATTTTGTTTTTAAAAGATTTGGTTCCAAAGTTTTAATCATTGGCAATAATATGCTTACCGGACAAAATGCTTTTGCTTTTAACTCCAAAAACCCAACCAAAGAACTCGTCAAACTATTAAAAAAAGCCACTGACAGTTTAGAAAACATTTTGAAAAAACAGGGAAACAAACCACATCTTACTATTTTTAAAGATTTTTCGACAACAGAGATTGAACTATTCAACATTCAGGAATATGATTCGTTTTATCGGTTTTCCACCCAACCTAATATGATTTTTAACATTAAAGATTCCTGGCATGTTTTTGACGATTACATATCCAATAAAAACAAAAAGTATCGCGACCAGTACAAAAGAGCCCGAAAAAAATCAGAAGGCATCAGCAAGAAAAAAATGAGTCTCGAAGACATTCTGCAATACCGGGAACGCATTTTTGATTTGTATCTGAATGTTGCTAAAAAAGCCGCTTTTAATACTTTTTACCTAAATGAAAATCACTTTGAAATTTTCAAAAAAAACCTAAAAGACCATTTTTTGTTTTACGGCTATTTTGAAGACAATACATTAATTGGTTTTAATACCTTAATCAAAAACGGTTCGGATATTGACACTTATTTTCTGGGCTATGACGAAGATTTTCAAAAAGAAAAAATGTTGTATCTCAATATGCTCTACGACATGATAGGCTATTCGATTAATAAAAAATACCGACGTATTATTTTTGCCCGAACAGCCTTAGAAATAAAAAGTTCAGTAGGTGCCAAAGCCGTAGCTATGTATGGACTTATCAAACATAACAATCCTTTTTTAAATTTATTTGTATCCAGAACTTTCAGCTATTTTGAACCTAAAATGGAATGGCAGGAAAGAAATCCTTTTAAATAAAGGTCTAAATTTTAAGCATAGCCACTTTTAATTTTCTTGGAAAAAGACTGATCCGAAGTTCTGTTTCAGTGCCACAATATTCGCCATCAATTTGAAAATTTACGGCTTTGTTACAATTAATTTGCGCATTAGTCGTAGAAATAACAACAACCGAATTGACTAAGCTTTCCATTTTGCCCAGTACAATTTTAGCAAAAACGGAAAAAGTTATTTTTTTTAAAATAATTAATTCAAATTTCCCGTCGCTCATAATTCCAATCGGATTAATCATTACTCCGGTACCATATTTTTGTGAATTAGCAATAACAATCATCCTCGCCTTAGTTTCAATGAGTTGTTGATTTGCATTAATAGTCACTTGAAATGATTTTCGAGCATGCAATAAGGTTTTAAAAACCTGCATACCATAGCCTAATTTTCCCCGAAGAGCACTTTTTTCATAATTTTTAATCAACTCTGCATTCAAACCCAAATCACTAAGATGAATACACATTTTATTATTAATCCTGATACAATCAATCAACACAACATGATCTTGAAAAGCAATGGCAATATTCTCTTCTTGAGATTGAATCAAGCCCAAATCGGTAGCTAATCCATTAGAAGAACCTACAGGCAAAATCCCAAAAATAACATCTTCATCCTCTAATGCTTCGGCAACAATTTTGATGGTTCCGTCTCCTCCTGCTATTAAAACCCTCTCGGGATTAAATTGTTTGTAATAAGCTCTTATATTGTCTAAATCATTAACTCCTGTGGTTTCAAAACACATCAAATTCAGATCTAATTGTTGAGCATAATTAGCCACCTGCTCCATCAAAAAAGCCTTATCAAGTCCTCCTGAAACAGGATTCACCACCATCATTACATTATTTTTCAACATTTGATTTCCTTTTTACATTAAAATTAATTAATTTAGAATACACTACAAAAGAAACCTTGTAAATGAAACCCATCATAAAATTATATCGTGGTTATGCCAATGAGCAGGAACTAATTGTAATGGGACATGTTTTTTTGCCTACAAAAAAAGCAGAGTACGATTTTCAGGATAAAAATTTCAAAAATGCCAGTTCAATTATTGGAATGTATCGAATGAAAACCTGGCCAAATGCTGATATTTATCTAAAACACAACCATAAAATAATTCATACCCGAACACTAAAAGACGGTTACTTTAAATTTTGCATTCCGCTCAGTCAGGACAATTATGGCTGGATTGACTATGAAGTAAGTTTGAATTACAATGGCGAAACTATAGCTGCAAAAGAAAACTATATACGCCCAAAAATTGACCATCTGGGCATCATTTCGGATATTGACGATACTTTTTTAGTTTCCTATACGCTCAATCCGTTACGAAAAATGTACCATCTGCTGTTTAGAAATGTAAACCGACGTAAAATTTTTGACGATGTAACGGCGCATTATCAAGCCTTGAGTCAGGCAGGCAGGGAAAACAAAGAAGGTCTTAATATCTTTTTTTATGTTTCCAGCAGCGAATGGAACCTCTACCGATTTATTGTTAAGTTTACCGAAATTCATCAATTACCGAAAGCCGTTTTACTGCTGAAAGACATTAAAACTAGTTTGCGAAATTTTTTCTGGACCGGCAGAGGCGGACACAATCATAAATTTGAAAAAATCAAACACATTTTGGAATTTTATCCTAATTTAAAATATGTCCTTATAGGCGACGATTCACAGGAAGACCCCTATTTATACGAAGCCATTGCCAAAATTTTCCCTTTAACCATTCAGGCTATTTATATCCGGCAAACTGCGGAACACAAAAAAGCCAAAGTACTTAAAACCCTGCAAAATTTGGAAAGCCTATCTGTAGAAGTTTGTTATTTTAAGAAAAGTAAAGAAGCGATTGCGCACTCAAAAAAAATAGGCTTAATTACTTAAGCCTATTTTTCATTACAAATTATCTATTTCTTCCTGAACCAATTCCCAGTCCAATAATAGTTGGTCTAAATCTTCTTTCTTTTTGTTGTAAGCCTTGAAAAAGGCAGCATCTTCGATATGCTTGTCATAATTAGAAGCCAGCATTTTATCGTCGTGCTGGATGTCTTTTTCTAATTGACTGATTTGGCTTTCAATTTTACTCAAACGGTTTTGTAACGTCTTGCCTTTCTTTTGATCTTCGTAAGATACTTTCTTATTCTCTTTAGGAGCTGCAGTTTTCACCACTTCTTTTTTCTCCACTTCACGCATATTTTCCATATTGCGTTGCTCCAGGAAAAAGTTGATGTCTCCTAAATATTCCTTTATTTTTTGGTCTTTGAATTCATAAACAATATTAGACATTCCCTGTAAAAAATCCCTGTCGTGAGAAACCAATAATAAAGTACCTCCAAATTTTTGCAAAGCTGCCTTTAAAACGTTCTTAGACTTAATATCCAAGTGGTTCGTAGGCTCATCCATCAACAAAACATTGATAGGCTGCAACAACAATTTACATAACGCTAAACGGTTTCTTTCACCACCTGAAAGCACTTTTACTTTTTTCTCCACATCATCGCCACGAAACAGAAACGAACCTAACATATCGCGCACTTTAGAACGATTACTATCTAATGCAGCATCTTCCATCGTTTGCAACAAAGTAATTTCACCATCTAAATATTCCGCCTGATTTTGAGCAAAATAACCCAATTGTACATTATGCCCTAATTTGATAGTTCCGTCATAATCAAATTCGTTCACCAAAGCCTTGATAAAAGTCGATTTTCCCTGACCATTTTGTCCCACAAAAGCAATTTTACTTCCACGTTCCACCAACAGCGAAATGTCTTTTAAAATGGTTTTATCTCCATATGCTTTGGTTACATTTTCGGCTTCAATCACCACTTTTCCTGGTTCTTTAGAAACCGGAAACGAGATATTCATCACCGAATTATCGTCTTCATCCACTTCAATTCGCTCAACCTTATCTAATTTTTTAATTAAAGATTGTGCCATCGAAGATTTAGTAGCACTATATCGGAATCTGTCAATTAATTTCTGAGTTTCTTCTATTTTTTTAGCCTGATTTTTTTGAGTTGCCAATTGCTTTTCACGAAGTTCCTGACGCAATTCTAAATATTCAGAATAAGGTTTGTTGAAATCGTAAGCTTTCCCCAAAGAAATTTCAATAGTTCTGTTAGTCACATTATCCAAAAACATTTTATCGTGCGATACAATCACCACCACTCCCGGATAATTACGAAGGAAATTTTCTAACCAAATGATACTTTCAATATCCAGGTGGTTGGTAGGCTCATCCAGTAACAACACATCATTATTTTGCAATAACAGTTTCGCTAATTCAATACGCATACGCCATCCTCCTGAAAAAGTCTCAGTCTGATTATCGAAAACCTCTCTTTTAAAACCTAAACCTAAAAGAATTTTTTCGGTATCCCCTACATAATTGTAACCACCCAATAATTCAAAACGATGTGTATAATCAGATAAATCTTCAATTATTTTACTGTATTCTTCACTTTCATAATCGGTTCTGGTAACCAATTGATGATTGATTTCTTCCAGTTTTTTCTCTACAATTTTAATTTCGGTAAAAGCTTCGTAGGCTTCTTCAAGAACAGTTCTTCCACGTTCAAAATCAATATCCTGACGCAGGAATCCCATTCGGATATCTTTTTCCTGAGAAATAACTCCCGAATCAGGTTTAAAATCGCCCGCAAGCATTTTCAACATGGTTGATTTTCCGGCTCCGTTTTTCCCTACCAGACCTACCCTGTCTCCGGCTCCTAATCGAAAAGTTACTTCTTCAAACAAATAAGTACCCCCAAACGAAACCGATAAATTGTGTATATTAAGCATATTTTGTGACTAATGTTACATGGGTACTTTTTCAAAAAATGTACCTTTGATAAAAATTTTTGCAAATGTTAAAAAAAGGATCCAAACTAAATAGTATTTTAACAGGAAGTTGTCCGAAATGCCAAAATGAAAGCATGTATGTCGATAAAAATCCGCTTAATTTGGCTAATGTTTTAAAAATGAACGAAAAATGCTCGCATTGCGGATTAACTTACCAAATAGAACCTTCTTTCTTTTATGGTGCCATGTATGTAAGTTATGGACTCAATGTGGGTATCGGAATTGCTGCTTTCATCGTTTCTTATCTGTTATTTCATACTTCACTAAAAACAGCATTTATTGTCATAATTGCCACCTTAGTAGTCTTATTTCCATTTGTACTCCGATGGTCAAGAAACATTTACATCAATATGTTTGTGAGTTACGACCCTGAATTTAAGAAGTAAAGCTAGCTTTTATTTTTAGGTTCAAATCGTTTAATATTGATTTCCTTATCCAAAGGAATTCCATTTTCTATAGCATCAAATAAAGCTTTTGCCATTGCCGGTCCCAGCATCACTCCTCTGGTTCCTAATCCATTCAAAAGATGAATGGATTTGTAATCAGCATGTGTACCTACTAATGGCCGGCGATCTCTTACCGTAGGACGAACGCCTGCAAAGTGTGATACAATTTCAAAGTTACAATTAATAATTTCCCTGATACGTTCTACTAATTCCTGTTTTCCTTCTTCGGTAGGCGTATCGGTTTTGTCTTTCCAATTGTAAGTAGCACCAACTTTAAATAACCCGTCGCCAAGTGGAAGAATAAATACGGAAGTATTAATAATAACATCCAAATTCAATTCAGGAGCTTTAATTATAAAAAGCTCTCCCTTGGTTCCGTCCAAAGGCAAACTATTAAAATACGGATTCGCATGCAAGCCGAAACCTTCGGCAAAAATGATATGTTTGGCTTCAATATTTTTATAGCGAATACTTTCCGGAAAAACTTCCAAAGCTTCGTAATCAAAAGATTCCTGTAGTAAAAACTGCTCCTGCAAAAGATAACTTTTATAATGCTCCAATAAAGAAGCGGTATCAACATATCCTGTATGTAAAACTTCGCCATAATTAAACGGTGAATCAATACCAGCATATTTTTTTGTTATAATCGAAGTCGATAAAAAAGGTACTAAAGACGGTTTATCAGAAGCTGCAAACCAATTATTCTGCTCTTCAATAGAAAAGAATTTTCGTAAAATAGGCGTTTTAAAATCTACTTTTATTTTAAGTTTTTGCTCTAAATTGACATAAAACTGATTCATTAAAACCAATTGTTCCTGTGCTTGCCAAACTTCGCTGAAACGTTTTAAAATAACCGGATTATATAAACCACCTGCAATTTTGGATGAATTTTGCGATTCATCAGAAATAACAGCAATACTTTTATTATTTGCCAAAGCAATTTCGGAAAATGAAATTCCGGCTAAACCACAACCTACTACTAAATAATCAATCATACCATTAAAATAAAAAGCAAAAATAGAGAAAAAACAAGCCAAACACATGAGTAAATTTACCGCAAATTCGCAAATTTAAAAATGATTCTAATGTTGATATTAATCGCCAATGGCAATATTTCACAAAATCAAAACTTGTAAAACTACTTCTATTATCAATTCAGTTTAGTCGCTAAAAGAATATTATTTTAAAATTTGCAAATTTGCGGTTACTAAAAAAACGACTGTGTTTTGCTTAAAACAAAAAACTCCTACCATCAGGTAAGAGTTTTTTATAGTTATTATAATAAGGAATTAATAATTCCACATATCTGATTCAAAATCACGAATCTTTTCTTTAACACGTTCGGCTTCCAATAATTGGCTCTGTGCATTATCTTTCATGTATTCTTTAATTTCTCTATCGCCATACACGTTTTCTTCTTTGTAAATTGTACTGTTAAAACGTCTTGAATTTAAGATTTGGTCAAAAGAAACAGGCATTGCTGAGTTTTTGTTATTAAAAGATTTAGCTTCATGCAGCACCTCTCGAGCATCCGGGAAAAATATCCAGAAAAGCTCAATATAATCTTTCTCCTCATTATTCATGGTATAAACATCCGGCGTAACGGGACAAATACCCAGCAAACGGTATTTCAGTTCACTTTGACGTTTATCAAAATACCAAAATCCTTTGATTTTATATTGGGTTACATCCTGAGCCGTCAAATCAGATCTCATAACGTATTCTTCAGAAACTTTTTGTCCCGCATTGATTTGCTCTCTACCAGCATCAGTAGTATCAATACGACTCAATGAAGCCTGAATATCTTTGAAGGTTTTCTTAGTATTGAAATAACTATCTGAATACACTTCCGTAATTCTTTCTTCTTTTATTGCTCTGGTCAGAACATCGTATAAAGAACGTCTGTTGGAACCAATATTAGCGGTATCAATAGGAAAATAAAGCGGAAAATTAATTTTCTCACTCAAATCAATAATTTCCCATACCATCCTACCCATCAATACATCTCTATCATGAACATAACCATAAGCTAACGGTTTATCATTATCTGAAATCTGTTGAGCCTTAGTTTTCAAACCAATTTCTTCAGGAATTCTAGCATTCAGCAAATTAGACTGAGCATAAGAAGCCACTCCTCCAATTAAAGAGATTGCAATTATCAAAAAATTTCTCATATTCATCATAGTATCATTAATAAGAATGGATGTATTTACCTTGATGGTAAAATGTATTATTGAATTTCAAAAATAACAGGAGCCGTTCTTGGCAATAAATAACCACCTGCACCAACTAATCTTGTTTTAATTTCAGAAATAGTAACCTGATCACCTCTCACTGCTTTAGAAAGAACCGATTTACATTGTGCATTTAATTTATTACCCTGAACAACCACTGTAGGCTGACCTGTAACTTTTAAATTAAACCCAACAACATCTATATTAACATCAAAATCAAAATCAACTAATTTAGCACCAATAGTAGCAATTTCAAGGTTAGATTTAGGTCCTTTAACTACACCCATTTCACCTCTGATAGTACCTGTTGGGCCTGGAATACCTTTGATTCTGAATACTTTTTTATCAGAAGCAACTTTACCATCAGCCATTTTACCTGATACGTTAATTACAACTTCATTTCCTCCTTGCGGATTCATTACGAATTTTCCATTTCCTAACTTAGATAAACCAGGAGCAGAAGCATTCACATCTTTATCCGGAATTCCTGCAAACGAAATAGAGATTGGATTTGAAACTCCTCTATACACTACATTCATTTTATCAGCAGAAATAGTAGCTGAATTTGGTCTTGGAACTACAACATATTTACCAGAGAATTTTAATGGAATCGTTTTTCCGTCTTCAGCAAAAGTAAACTGACCTCCAATTGTTTGCTCTCCAACACCACCAGCTGTCAAAGAAATAACTGCCTGACCATTAACAATTTTTCCGGGACCTGAAAAAGAAGTAGGTTTTGTATTTTCATCATAACGACCTAAAACCACTTTACCTTTAACCTGCTCTCCCTGGAAATAAGCATTTTTGTCTAAAACAACAATGGCTTGATAATTACTGTAAGAAGCTGCTTCAACAGCTGCTTTACCTAAAGCAATACTATACACATCTGATTCCACTTTGTTGATATCATTTTGCCAGGAAGACAATTTTGCAATAGTTGCAATAGCCGGAAAACCTTTAAAGTGATAAGATAAATACTTATCTTTTAAACCTTCTTTGTTTTTTACATCTGAAAGATCAAATTTCTCTTCAACCTCTTTGATAATACCACTATATTTTTTTTCAGTACCTAAAGCAGCTTTAATATCTGCTTTGTACTTTTCTATAGTTGCAACAATTTCTTTTCCTTTTTTAGAGTAACCTTCTCCTGTAAACCAATCGTCAACATTATCACCTTTGTCCATGTCTTCATAAGGTAATTTACCTGTTTCTGAATCCACTTCAAAACCTTTAGTTGCCTGCTCTTTCAAAGAAGCAATATAATTAAAGAAATTATCGGTTATTGTTTTTACTTTATGAGCTGTTTGAGCTGCAACTGCAAATTCACCTTTAGCTTCTGCTGCTTTAGTATCTAAAGCAAGTAACATTTGATCGTTAGTTTGTTTTGAATTAACATTAGAACTTTCAAATTTTTCGTTCATCAATCCAAAACCTGATATCACTTCTTTTGAAACATTCATTGCCAACATAGCGATGAAAACCAGGTACATCAGGTTAATCATCTTCTGTCTAGGGGTAAGTTTTCCTCCTGCCATATTTTCTAATAATTAGTTGTGGTAATTTTTTCTCAATACTTATTTAAAGACTAATTATTATCCTTTATTACTCATAGCAGTTAGCATTCCTCCGTAAACTTGGTTCAATGAAGAAATATTAGCTGTCATTGACTGCATTTGTTCTTTTAATTTAGAAGCATTTTCTGCAATTTCTTTATTTGCTTCAGCATTTCTTGAAGCACTCTCTAATTGTACTTTGTACAAACTATTTAAAGCTTCCATCTGAGCTGCAGCCATTGATAATTCATCGCTGTATTTTTTTGTAGCAGCAATTCCGTCAGCAGCAGGAGCAATTCCTTTAGCAGCTGATTCAAAGTTTTTAATACTATTTCCTAAGCTTGCCATTAATTCGCCGTCAATTTTAGCGTCTTTAAGCATCGCATCTAATTTTTGAGACAACAATCCCTGAGCCTCAGAAGGAGATTCTGCTTTAGATTTTCTATTTGCATTTGGTGTTCCGTTAGCCAATTCAGGGTAAACCAACGTCCAGTCTAATTCATTTTCTACAGGTTCAAATGCAGAAAGCGCAAATATTAATGCTTCTGTTAACAATCCGACAGAAAGCATTACTGTACCTGTCAATGGTCCGATTTCAAAGTGTGTAATTTTAAAAAGAGCTCCAACAATTACAACTGCTGCTCCCATACCGTATGCAAAATTCATTGCTTTTTTTCCTAATAATGCCATAATTTTTAGTTTTTAAAGTTTGTGTAGGTTTTATTTAATTAATTCTAGGGGTATTATTATCTGTTATTTCTTGCGCTGCCTGTCCCGTTACCTGTGTTTTGAACACCCATGTAATCCTGAACAGTTCTAAATCCGATATAACTTCTTGCTGAATCAGCGTACTCATAATCTCTGGTACTTACCTGAAGGAAATAAGCAACATCTTTCCATGATCCTCCGCGAACTACTTTACGTTTATTAGATGCATCTAAAACATTTGGGTTCATTGTAGATACATATTCGTAAGCATTCGGGTCATAAGAAGAATCCGTCCATTCAGAAACGTTTCCAGCCATATTGTATAAATTATACCCATTTGGCTCATAGGATTTTGCTTCAACTGTATATAAAGCCTGATCGGCAGCATAATCTCCTCTGTTAGGTTTGAAATTAGCTAAGAAACAACCTCTGTCACTTTTAGTGTAAGGTCCTCCCCAAGGATAAGTAGCCGATTCTAAACCTCCTCTGGCAGCATATTCCCATTCTGCCTCTGTAGGCAATCGGAATGAGTTAATTAAATCACGACCACTTTTTTTGGATTTGATATAAGTATTTTTATTCAAAGTTCTCCATGCACAAAAAGCTTTAGCCTGTGTCCATTTAACACCTACTACCGGATAATCGCCATAAGCTTTATGCCAAAAGTAGTCGTTGTGCATTGGCTCATTATAGGAATAAGTAAAGTCTTTAATCCAAACTGTGGTATCCGGATAAACTTTTACCTCCTCATTCCTGATAAAATCTTTTCTTTTACCCACTTTTGCCTTAGCAGCAGCCTGAATATCCATCCATGAATAACGGAATTTCAATTTTTCTACATCAATACTACGCAAACCGTTATAGGACTCTTCAATAGGTATATACATTGAATCCATAACTTCCACATAGTATTCATCAGGATATTGTTTAGGATCTTTAATTAATTTGATGTTTCTGTTTAATTTTCTACCGGCGTAAGGATCTTCTGCTGTACCCACGCTGTAATAATTATCATACATGTACTTGTCGTAAGCAGTCATCTTCTCAGGATCTGCATCGTTAAAAGCAAAATCACCAATACTTCCGGCATTTTTACCTTTTCCTCTAGAATCACCTGCTTTTGCACCAGTCTCATCAGCCAAAATAGCCAACTTCATTCTGATTGTAGAATCTTTTACCCATTCCACAAACTGACGGTATTCACTATTAGTAATTTCTGTTTCGTCCATGTAAAAAGAACGAACCGTTACTGTTTTTGTTTGCGCATCCTGAACTCCCGCAACATCCTCATCAGATTTACCCATAATATAGGCTCCTCCCGGCACTAAAGTCATACCATAAGGCTTTTCCGGATGCCATTTTGCTCCTTTAACACCGACCAATTCTCCTTTATCACTTGATTTACCACAGCTTATTAAAAGTGACAAAATTGCCATAAATGCAATGAACTTCTTCATATAAATTCGGGTTATAATATTCTTTACTATTTAGTTTGTAAACCTATTTATTATTTATTAATAAAACAATATTTTTTTTCTCTAATTAAACTTTACCCAAAAGTAAGGTTAAATAAAATACAAAAAAAATATTTTATCGACAAAAAGCAAAAAAAATACGATTAAAAACGTATTTTTTTAACAAACAACATTTTTAAATAATACTATTACTACAAAAAACTGTTTACTTCTATAAATATCACAAAATCCATTTATAACACATTTTTTCTTTGTGCTTTCCACCATCTCTCAGGCAACTCCTGGTTACAAGCCCCTAAATACTCCTCGTAAGAACAAGGTAATAACGTATTTCTCTTCAATTTATTATTCCCATTGGAAACAAAAGGTATCTCTATCCACCAACGATCGGTTTTGTCACTTTTGTAAAAAACCAAAGTTTCATTATCTATAGGAACACTGTATTTAATATAATTTTCCCTGCTGCCAAAAGGATATTCATTAGAACGATATTGAAAACCTTCTATAAAATACCAAATAATCTGAGTGATTAAAACAGCCTCCTGATGAGAATTATGATGATTAAAAACACCAAATGTGGTCACTTTATCACTAATTCCTGCGTATCGTGCCAAAGCACAAATTTCCTTTCCGTTAAAACCATTCGGTGCAAACGAAACAAAATTTCCGGAATCAGCGGATTTCACAGAGTTCAAATCCAGACTCACAATATCTGCATCTCTGAAAACAGGTTCAGCAATGGCAATATTATTCGAAACTTCCCCAAGACGATAGGCATCAAAAAACAACTTTTCGATTAAATCAATTTCTTCCTGAGAATTGTAATAGGTTTGGTAACCAATATTGCAAAAATTAAATAGATTATTCGGCTCATCAATAATCATTTGAGACAAATACGAATTGCCCGACATTAACTCTTCTTCTTTTCCAAAGTCGAATTTACTATCAATGGCAACCAAATTCACCATTTGTTCCAATTCGTCATAAGCACGATACATGCTGTAGGTTAAATCCTGAGAACCACCAATAATCACAGGGATTATTTTTTTTCTAATCAAATCAGAAACCACTTTGCGCAAAGCAAAATAAGTATCTTCCTTTGAATTACCCGGCAAAATATCACCTAAATCAGCAATTGTAGTAGCCCAGTTTCCCGGAAACACACTATACAATTCCTGCCTGATAACCGATAAATCACCTGAATTTTCAATAGCATCACTCCCCCGATTTTCCAAAACACCTATCAAAGCAATCTTAATCTTATCCAAATCCGGAAATTCTTCTTTGGTATGAAAAACCACCTTACTCCCCAGTTGCTGAGAGCTTAATGACTTCAACCATCCTAAGATTTCTTCATTTATTGGTTCCAGAAAATCAAATCCCATCATAATTAACTATTCTCTGTTTTTACTTCCTGAGAACAAAGGAAAATGCTATGATTATTTCTTTTTAGTTGTAGTCTTTTTAGCAGCCGGTTTTTTAGCCGCTGTCGCTTTTTTAGCCGGAGCTTTTTTAGCTGGTGTTTTTTGAGCAATCATTTCCTGAACTTCCGCCAGAGTTAATTTGGTTGCATCCACATCTTTGCTTAGTTCAATTTTGATTTTTCCTTTCAAAATAACCGAACGTCCCCATCTTGCTTTTTCAACCACAATTCCTTCTTCTTCCCAGTTATGAATTACTTTATCAATGTTTTTCTGCAATTTTTCTTCAATCAAAGTTTCAATATCATCCTGAGACAAATTATCAAAATCATATTTTTTACTCACATTGATAAAAATACCTCCCCATTTAATAAACGGTCCAAAACGCCCCGTTCCTTTTTGAACTCCTTCCCCTTTGTAAGTTGCAATTGGAGCATCGGCTTTTATCTTTTCATCAATTAATTCCTGCGCTCTTTCCTTAGTAACCGCCAACGGATCTTCGCCTTTTGGCAATGAAATAAAAACACTTCCGTGACGTACATAAGGACCAAAACGACCGTTACTAACCTCTACTTCTTCGTCTTTATAAATCCCTAAGTTCTTTGGTAACAAAAACAAATTCAAAGCTTCCTCTAAAGTAATATTTCCAATGTTTTGCTCCTTCATTAAACTGGCGAATTTCTTGTCTTCATCTTCAGCATCACCAATTTGAGCCATTGGACCAAATTTCCCTAAACGAACCGAAACAGGTTTACCAGTTGCAGGATCAATTCCCAAAATTCTTTCTCCGCTTTCCCTATCAGCATTGGCTTCAACATCCTTTACTGTTGGATGAAACTGATCATAGAATTCCTGCATCATTTTTGCCCATTCGATATTTCCTTCGGCAATTTCATCAAAATCCTGTTCTACTTTTGCCGTAAAATTATAATCCAAAATATTCCCAAAATTCTTAACCAGGAAATCGGTAACAATCGTTCCAATATCTGTTGGCACTAATTTCCCTTTATCCGAACCTGTATTTTCTTTCAACAACTTTTCCCCTACTTTACCTGATTGTAAAGTAAGCTGCGTATAATTACGCTCCTGCCCTTCTAGATTCCCTTTCTCAACATAATTTCTATTGATAATGGTAGAAATCGTTGGCGCATAAGTTGACGGACGACCAATTCCTAATTCCTCTAATTTTTTAACTAAAGAAGCCTCAGTATATCTTGCAGCAGGGCGCGAATAACGTTCCGTAGCCGTAATGTAATTATTCTGTAATTTTTCGTTAACCTTCATAGCAGGCAACATTCCTTCCTGTTCTTCCTCGTCATCATCATTTCCTTCCAAATATACCTTTAAGAATCCCTCAAAAAGCAATACTTCTCCCGATGCGGCAAACAATTCATTGTGATTATTAGCTGCAATTTTAACATTGGTACGCTCTAATTGCGCATCACTCATTTGCGAAGCCAAAGTTCGTTTCCAAATCAAATCATACAAACGTGCCTGATCCCGGTCGATATTTACTGTATGACGCGACATATCCGTTGGACGGATTGCCTCGTGAGCTTCCTGCGCACCTTTGCTTTTATTAGCAAATATTCTAGGCTTAGAGAACTCTTTTCCATAAGATTTTATAATCTCAGCTTCGGCAGCTTCCATTGCTTCCTTAGACAAGTTTACACTATCGGTTCTCATGTAAGTGATAAGCCCTGCCTCATACAAACGCTGCGCTAACTGCATCGTGATTCCAACAGGCAAATACAATTTACGCGCTGCTTCCTGTTGTAAAGTCGAAGTGGTAAATGGCGCTGTTGGTGATTTTTTAGTTGGTTTTGTTTCTAAATCTGAAACTTTATAAGCAGAGCCAATATTTTTATTTAAAAAATCTTCAGCTTCTTTTTTAGTATTGAAATTTTTAGGCAGTTTAGCTTTGAAAGCTTTTCCAGCTTCGTTGGTAAATTCAGCTACAACCGAATAAGTTGCTATGGCTTTAAAATCCTGAATTTCACGTTCGCGTTCTACAATCAAACGAACAGAAACCGACTGTACACGACCAGCTGAAAGCCCGCCTTTAATTTTTCTCCAAAGCACCGGAGACAATTCGTAACCTACCAGACGATCCAAGACACGACGGGCTTGTTGCGCATTCACTAAATTATAATCAATCTCACGCGGATTATCAATCGCTTTAAGAATAGCGTTCTTAGTAATTTCGTGAAAAACAATTCTTTTAGTTTTCTTTTTATCTAATTTTAACTCTTCCGCCAAGTGCCAAGAAATAGCCTCTCCCTCGCGGTCCTCATCGCTTGCTAACCAAACCGTTTCGGCATTCTTAGACAAAGATTTTAATTTAGTAACCAAGGCTTTTTTATCGGGAGAAACTTCATATTTAGGCTTAAATCCGTGTTCTACATCTACCCCTATTTCCTTCGATGGCAAGTCGGCAATATGCCCGTAACTTGACTCTACTTGAAAATCACTTCCTAAAAATTTCTCGATTGTTTTTGCCTTTGCAGGTGACTCAACTATTACTAAATTCTTTGCCATTGCTATATTTTTCTGGAACAAAAGTAGAAGATTTTTTTAAATACAAAGACTTTCAATTCTTTTTTTGAAAGATTTGGCTCCTGCCTTAATTATATATTAAGGTACAACAGCAGCCTAAAATCCTTTATTTTTTGTTAATTCTTTATCTGACATCTTGTCATATCCGTTTGATTTCTCTTATCTTTGTGCTTTGAAACAACTCCAATGGAAAAGATTATTGAAGAGAGCAAACAAGGCGAAAGCCTTGTACTGGAAAACAAACCAGAGAATACTAAAAAATTATATATTGAAAGTTATGGCTGTGCGATGAATTTTTCGGACAGCGAAATAGTTGCTTCTATATTATCCGGTAACGGATACAATACAACAACAGTTCTGGAAGAAGCCGATTTGGTTTTGGTAAACACCTGTTCCATTCGTGATAAAGCAGAACAAACTATCCGTAAGCGTTTAGAAAAATACAATGCGGTTAAACGCATTAACTCGAAAATGAAAGTCGGCGTTCTGGGCTGTATGGCCGAACGTTTGAAAAGTCAATTTCTGGAAGAAGAAAAAATAGTTGATCTTGTTGTAGGTCCCGATGCTTATAAGGATTTACCAAACCTTTTAAGTGAAGTCGAAGAAGGTCGAGATGCGATTAATGTCATTTTATCAAAAGAAGAAACGTATGGTGATATTTCACCTGTTCGATTGATGAGCAACGGAATTACAGCTTTAGTTTCTATTACCCGTGGTTGCGACAATATGTGTACTTTTTGCGTGGTTCCTTTTACCCGCGGTCGTGAACGAAGCCGCGAACCACAAAGTATAATGGCAGAAATTCAGGATTTATGGAACAAAGGTTTTAAAGAAATCACACTATTAGGACAAAATGTAGATAGTTATTTATGGTACGGTGGCGGATTAAAAAAAGATTTTGAAAATGCCAGCGAAATGCAAAAAGCAACCGCAGTAGATTTTGACCAACTATTGGAAATGGTCGCTACTGCTTTTCCTAAAATGCGTATCCGCTTTTCAACTTCTAACCCACAAGATATGCACGAAAGTGTTTTACATGTAATTGCCAAACATCCTAATATTTGTAAACACATTCACTTGCCGGTACAATCAGGAAGTAACCGAATTTTAAAAGAAATGAATCGTTTGCATAGCCGTGAAGAATACATGACTTTGATTGATAAAATCAGAACGATTATTCCTGAAGCAGCTATTTCGCAGGATATGATTGCTGGGTTCCCAACAGAAACAGAAGAAGATCATCAGGACACCTTGAGTTTAATGGAATATGTAAAATATAATTTTGGTTATATGTATTCGTATTCTGAACGCCCAGGAACTTTAGCAGGAAGAAAGATGGAAGATGATGTTCCGGAAGAAACCAAAGCCAGAAGATTACAGGAAATTGTCGATTTACAGCAAAAACACGCCTGGTTCCGTTCAGAAGAATTCATCGGGAAAACCGTAGAAGTTTTGGTCGAAAAAGTTTCTAAAAAATCTAAAGAAGAATTCTCAGGCAGAAATTCTCAAAGTATTACGGTAGTTTTCCCAAAAGAGAATTATAAAATAGGTGATTTTGTCAATGTAAAAATTACAAGCTGCACCAGCGGAACTTTAAAAGGAGAAGCAGTTGGTTTGAGTGAGATGAATTAAAAAAAAATTGCCACAGATTAAAAAGATTTTCACAGATTTTTAAATCCTTTTAATCCAAAAAATCCGTGGCAAGAAAAACAAATACAATATGGAAGGCTATAGAGAAGAAGAAACATACAAAATTATAGGAATCTGTATGGAAGTTCATCGAAATCTTGGCCCCGGTTTATTAGAAATAATTTATAAAGACGCTTTAGAAATTGAATTCAAAAATCATAACATTCCCTATCAAAGAGAGAAGGAATATTCAATAGAATACAAAGGAATTATTTTACCTCATAAATTTTATGCCGATTTTATAGTAAACGAAGATATAATACTCGAAGTAAAGGCGGTTAAAGAATTTTCAAATGAACATATAGCCCAAATATTAAATTATTTAAAACTAGCTAATTCCGAAATCGGTTTATTAGTAAATTTTCAAACAAAATCATTACAACATAAAAGATACATGCTATAAATAAAGAAATCTGTGAAAATCTTTTTAATCTGTGGCAAACTAAAGAATCAAAATGACAAAAAAACAAATACTCATAGCAATACTAACTTTCATCATCGGATTTGGAGCTACATTTTACATCATTAGAACGTACTTTCCAAAGCATAAAGTAGAACAAACGAACAGCGTCAAAGATACTTTGACAAATAATAAAGAATAAATCTGCGAATTTGCGGTTAACAAAAAAAGAGATTGCTTCGTGCCTCGCAATGACATCATGGAATCAGTTCAAAACATAAAACAACGATTTGAGATTATTGGGAATGACCCAAAGCTCAATCGCGCAATAGAAAAAGCTATTCAGGTAGCTCCTACCGATATTTCAGTATTGGTAACAGGAGAAAGCGGTGTGGGTAAAGAAAATATTCCACGAATAATCCATTCGCTGTCACATAGAAAACACGGTAAATACATTGCTGTAAACTGCGGTGCTATTCCCGAAGGAACTATAGATAGTGAACTTTTTGGTCACGAAAAAGGCGCTTTTACCGGTGCAACCAGCACTCGTGAAGGTTATTTTGAAGTGGCCAATGGCGGAACTATTTTTCTGGATGAAGTGGGCGAACTACCCCTTACCACCCAGGTGCGTTTATTGCGTATTCTTGAAAATGGCGAATTCTTAAAAGTAGGTTCATCACAAGTACAAAAAACCGACGTGAGAATTGTAGCTGCCACCAATGTCAATTTGTTTAATGCTATTGAAAAAGGAAAATTCCGTGAAGATTTATATTATCGATTAAGTACTGTGGATATTGCCTTACCTCCTTTGCGAGATCGTGAGGACGACATTCATTTATTGTTTAGAAAATTCGCCGCTGATTTTGCACACAAATACAAAATGCCTCCATTAAAATTAGATGAAAAAGCGGTGCAATTATTGCAAAAGTACCGATGGAGCGGAAACATTCGTCAGCTTAGAAACGTTGCCGAACAAATTTCAGTATTGGAAACCAATCGTGATATTTCGGCTACAACCTTACAATCTTATTTACCACCAACAGAAGGCAGCAACCTGCCATCGGTAATTAAAAGCAATAAAGCAGAAAGTGATTTCAGTACCGAACGGGATATTTTATACAAAGTACTTTTTGACATGAAAAGTGACCTGAACGATTTAAAAAAACTAACGCTCGAACTGATGAAAAGCGGCGCTGCAAAAGCTCAGGACATCAATCCGAATTTGATTCAGAAAATATACGGTTCTAAGGAAGACAGCGAAATTGAATTTGAAGAACAACCTCTTACCACTGTTGTAACACCAACTCACACCGACAATTATAAAGAACCCGAAGACAATTACCTTTTTGCCGAAACTATTGAAGAAGAGGAAGTATTGCGCTTAGAGCAAAAAGAAATCGAAATGATTAAAAAATCATTAGAAAAAAACAAAGGAAAAAGAAAAGCAGCAGCCGACGAATTAGGAATTTCGGAACGAACGCTGTATCGAAAAATCAAACAATTCGATTTATAAAATAATTAAACTACAATTTCAAAATTCCAAATTCCAATTTTTATATTTGAACACCATTGGAATTTGGAATTTAATCCCGAAATTTCGGGATTAGAATTTCTTCAATAAACAGTATGAAAAAAATACATTCTCTTTTCGCATTAATCAGTCTTTTCATGTTGAATGGTTGCGGAATTTATAACTTTACAGGAACAGGAAAAATTGATGCTAAAACCTTTCAGGTTAATTTCTTTCAAAATAATGCTGATTTAGTGGAACCCGGAATTGATCGAACTTTTACTCTTGCCTTACAGGATCTTCTTCAAAATCAAACTAATCTAAACTTGGTAAGCAACGGTGGCGATTTAACTTATGAAGGTGAAATTGTAGATTATCGAATTAGTCCAATGACCGCTACTGCCGACCAACAAGCAGCCCAAAACCGATTAAAAATCAGAGTAAACGTACGATTTACAAATAGAAAAAAAGAAGCAGACGATTTTGAAAAAACATTTGAATTCTTTTACGATTTCCCAGCAACCACACAATTGCAGGGCACTGTATTAAATACAGCATTGGATGAAATTTTTGAAAGAATCACTCAGGATATTTTTAATGAATCGCTTGCTAAATGGTAACAAAAGGCTAGCAGTTTTCAGCTTACAGACTAACACTGAATACTAAAAACTAAAAACTGAACACTCAAAAAATGAACGTAACCGATTATACTTATTTAATCAACAAACCCAATACAATTACCGAAAAGCAAACTCTTGCTTTAGAGAAAGTATTGGATGAATTCCCCTATTTTCAAAGCGCAAGAGCCTTACGCTTAAAAGGACTGTACAACGAAAATAGTTTTAAGTATAACTCGGCATTAAAAGTTACGGCAGCACATACTACTGACAGAGCCATTTTATTTGATTTTATCAGCTCGGAAAGTTTTAATGCTATTCAAAAAGAATTATTCGATAAAAAAACAAATGAATTACTTTCAATCGATGTCATTGACAGTATCGAAGTAATCCCGACGAGTACAACAACTATCGACAAAAATAGTATTGTACTCGAAAACACTACTGCAATCAACATCGAAGAAGATTTTGTTCCAGTCGAAGAAACACCACAAACTGCTGAAGAAAAATTAGAATTAGGTAAACCTTTGGCTTTTTCTAAAAACGAAACCCATTCTTTTCAGGAATGGTTGCAACTCTCCAGAATACAACCTATAATTAGGGAAACAGAAACTAACAAGAGTTCAAAAAACACAGCTTCGGATGAGGATGTAAAAAAGAAAAAAGAATCCATCATCAATAAATTTATTGAAAACAATCCGAAGATTTCACCCATAAAAGCAGGAACTACAACCAGCCTTAACATAGACATCAATAAAGAAGACACCAGTTCGCTGATGACAGAAACTCTGGCTAAGGTATATTTGGAACAAAAAAAATATCAAAAAGCAATTCAAGCTTATGAAATATTAATTTTGAAATATCCAGAAAAAAGTAGTTTCTTTGCAGACCGCATATCGGATATTAAGATTTTACAACAAAACAATAATAATTAAGTAATGAGCACATTTTCAATTTTTTTAGTTTTAATAACTATAGTTTGTTTTCTACTAATTGTAGTAATTATGGTTCAAAATCCTAAAGGTGGTGGATTATCATCTTCTATAGGAGGTTCTCAAATGTTAGGTGGTGTACAAAAAACAACCGACTTTTTAGACCGAAGCACCTGGACATTAGGTATCGTTTTAATTGCTTTGATTATTTTATCAAGCTTAAGCTTTAACGGTTCTTTAAGTGACACCGATTCTAAAATCATTGACAATACCGAAGCTGCTGCACCGGCTACACAACCAGCTGCACCTGCAACTCCGGTTACTCCTGCTGCTCCAGCAAAATAATTACTATTCTAATATAGAGTATAAAAAATGCCAGCCTGTCAAAGCTGGCATTTTTCATAAGAAAAAATGGCAGTTTAATTAGGCTGGCATAATTTCTGAATAGCAAAAGCAAAATTTAATTAATTAATTTAAAATAAAAAATCATGACATTAAACATTAAACCACTTTCAGACAGAGTACTGATTGAACCAGTTGCAGCTGAAACTAAGACAGCGTCAGGGATTTTTATTCCAGATACTGCCAAAGAAAAACCACAAAAAGGAACTGTTGTAGCCGTAGGAAATGGCACAAAAGATCATGAAATGACCGTAAAAATTGGAGACACTGTACTTTACGGAAAATATGCCGGTACCGAACTAAAACTAGAAGGAACGGACTATTTGATTATGAGAGAAGACGATATTCTTGCAATAATCTAAATTCGTATTAAGAATTAAGTACAAAGTATTAAAATTTTTAAAACAATAATAAAGTAAAAACAAAATGGCAAAAGACATAAAATTTGATATCGAAGCACGTGACGGACTAAAACGTGGTGTTGACGCATTAGCAAATGCAGTAAAAGTAACTTTGGGACCAAAAGGTCGTAATGTAATCATTGGTAAAACTTTTGGAGGACCAACAGTTACTAAAGACGGTGTTTCTGTTGCAAAAGAAATCGAATTAAAAGATCCATTAGAAAATATGGGAGCTCAAATGGTTAAAGAAGTAGCTTCTAAAACCAATGATTTAGCCGGAGACGGAACTACAACTGCAACCGTTTTAGCGCAGGCAATCGTAAAAGAAGGTTTGAAAAACGTTGCTGCCGGAGCCAATCCGATGGATTTAAAACGCGGTATCGACAAAGCTGTTGATGCTATTGTTGCTGATCTTGCTAAACAATCTCAGGTGGTAGGCAGTGATTCTGATAAAATCAAACAAATCGCTTCTATTTCTGCCAACAACGACGAAGTTATTGGTGAATTAATCGCTACCGCTTTCGCAAAAGTTGGAAAAGAAGGAGTTATCACTGTTGAAGAAGCAAAAGGTACTGATACTTTTGTTGACGTTGTTGAAGGAATGCAATTTGACAGAGGATATCTTTCTCCATATTTTGTTACCAATTCTGAAAAAATGGAAGTGGAACTAGACAACCCTTACATTTTATTATACGATAAAAAAGTTTCTTCATTAAAAGAATTACTACCGGTACTTGAGCCGGTTGCGCAATCAGGAAAACCATTATTGATTATTGCTGAAGACGTGGATGGTGAAGCACTTTCAACATTAGTAGTAAACAAATTGCGTGGAGCTTTAAAAATTGCTGCTGTAAAAGCACCAGGTTTCGGTGACAGACGAAAAGCAATGTTAGAAGACATAGCTATCTTGACTGGCGGAACTGTAATCTCTGAAGAAAGAGGATACACTCTTGAAAACACTACCATCGAAATGTTAGGAACTGCCAAAAGAGTTGCTATTGACAAAGACAACACTACCATTGTAAGTGGTGCTGGTGAAGCGGAAATGATTAAAAACCGCGTAAACCAAATCAAAGGTCAAATGGAAGTTACTACTTCTGATTATGACAAAGAAAAATTACAGGAGCGTTTAGCTAAATTGGCTGGAGGTGTTGCTGTACTTTATGTAGGAGCTGCTTCGGAAGTAGAAATGAAAGAGAAAAAAGACCGCGTTGACGATGCTTTACACGCAACTCGTGCTGCTGTAGAAGAAGGAATCGTTGCTGGTGGTGGTGTAGCCTTATTAAGAGCCAAAGCTGTCTTAAGCAATCTTGTCGCTGACAATGCTGACGAAACTACCGGAATCCAAATTGTATCTCGCGCTGTAGAAGCTCCATTGAGAACTATTGTAGAAAATGCAGGTCTTGAAGGTTCTGTAGTGGTTGCAAAAGTAGCTGAAGGAGCTGATGATTTTGGATACAATGCAAAAACTAACGAATATGTTGACATGCTAAAAGCAGGAATTATCGATCCTAAAAAAGTAACTCGTGTAGCATTAGAAAATGCAGCATCAGTTTCAGGAATGATCTTAACTACTGAATGCGCATTGATTGACATCAAGGAAGAAGCTGCCGGCGGAATGCCAATGGGTGGTGGAATGCCGGGAATGATGTAATATTTACAAAAATTCCAAATCTGAAATTCTCTAAATTCCAAAATTGGAATGAAATAAAAAATCCGTCCCGATGGCTATTGGGACGGATTTTTCAATTATAAATAGATTAAAATTCCAAATCAGAAATTCCAAATTCCAAATTCCAAAATCCAAAATCTAAAACTTCGTGTAAAAACAAAAAAAATCCGTCCTGAAGATTTTCAAGACGGATTTTTTATTAAAATGTATCGTTATTTCAAAAACGAGACAATGCTATTCTTATTCTTTTGATTCCGGTAATTTCTTTGCCAGTTTAAGAATCACAGGTAATAAAGTCACTAAAACCAATCCGATGACAATAATTTCGATGTGTTCTTTCAAATCAATTTGATAGTTTTCAAGTAAAAAGCCATACAAATAATGACCTGCAAAAATCAATGTAAAAGACCATAATAAGGAACTCACAACATTAAAAAACATGAATTTTTTCTTATCCATAGTCACAATTCCCGCTACAATAGGTGCAAAAGTCCTGAAAATAGGCAGGAATCTGGCAAAAATGATTGCTCTTCCTCCATGTCTTTCAAAGAAATCTTTAGATTGAATCAGGTATTTTTTCTTAAACCAAAAACTATCTTCTTTATTATACAAATAATAACCACTTTTAGCTCCAAACCAATACCCCACAGTATTTCCTAAAATCCCTGCTAAGGCAATCATTGACGACAATAAAGTGACATTAACAAAATCGCTTTCGATAAAAAGTATATTTTCTATTAATTCCCGATTATAAATACCTGCAAGAAAAAGCAAACTATCACCCGGCAAAAAGAAGCCGGCAAACAGGCCTGTTTCAGCAAAAACAATAAACAATACAATATAAATCCCCAGCTTTATTCCATTTACATCAAAATGAATATAAAAAAGAGGGTCTATTAAATTTTTCCAGTCAAAACTATCCATTCTTCAAGGTTTTATTCAAAATATTTTTGGGCGTGAAAGTAAGAATAAATTAGTGGAACCACAATTTATTCGTTTCTTTTTAAAGTTTTATTAACGATAAAAAAAGTTCCTTGAAGAATGTTAATATTTTTTGCGTTTATTAAAATTCAAATTCCTGTCCCATCAGAGGTACAGAGCAATTGAGGCGATAAACTTCTTTAATTTTAATCCGTAATTCATCGGCAGCGGCAGGCTCTCCATGAACTAAAAAAACTTTCTTAGGTTTCTTTTCTAATTCTGACAACCAATTCAACAAATCAGCCTGATCGCCATGAGCTGACAAACCATTTATAGCTACAATTTTTGCACGAACATTATAATAATTACCAAATATTTTAATCGACTTAGCACCTTCGACTAATTTTCGTCCTCTGGTTCCTTCAGCCTGATAGCCCACTATAATAATGGTGGTATCAGGATTTCCAATATAATTTTCCAGATAACTCAAAACACGACCACCTGTAATCATTCCGCTTGCAGCAATCACTACTTTAGCTCCTTTGTTATTAATTGCCGCTAAAGTTTCTTCATAATCTGAATTAATGATAAACATCTTACTCATTAGCTGACAATCGGCAATACTTAATTTATGCCATTTCGGATTATTAAAAAAAACTTCAAAAGCTCCTACTCCCATAGGAGAATCAACTATATAAGGAATATCAGGAATTCGTCCTTCTTTTTTCAACTCCCACAATAAATACATAATTCCCTGAGCCCGTTCTACAGCAAAACTCGGGATAATAACCGTCCCTCCTTTTCTGAATGCGGTATTGATATAATCTTCCAATTCTAATTTAGGGTCAGTATCAGGATGCAAACGGTCTCCATAAGTACTTTCTAAAAACACTAAATCTGCTTTTTTAGGTTTTACCGGAGGATACAACAACACATCATTATCTCTGCCTAAATCCCCGGAAAACAACAATGTTTTATCTTCTAAAAACAAACTGATACTACATGCCCCAATAATATGTCCGGCCGGAGTAAATACGGCTTTAATTCCTGAATCAAATTCGAATATTTGTTCTGGCGGAATGACATTAAAAAGCGGAAACACTTTTTTTGCCTGCTCCACAGTATATAAGGGTTGTGCTATCTCATGTTTGGAATAACTCTCTTCGTTAGCTTTTTTAGCATCTTCTTCCTGAATTTTAGCACTATCTACTAATATCAATTTGGCAATTTCCATTGTAGGACCAGTGCAAAATATCTTACCGCTAAATCCCTGATTTACCAGTATGGGCAACCAGCCGCAATGATCTAAATGCCCATGTGTTAACAATACAAAATCAATAGTTGAAGCCAGCACCGGCAATGGTTCCCAGTTGAGTTCCCGTAAAGATTTTATCCCCTGAAACAATCCACAATCAATTAAAATGCGAATACCATCATTGCTCTCAATCAGAGTTTTAGATCCTGTTACAGTTCCTGCTGCCCCTATAAATTTGATTTTCATAATGCTACTATTAAATTAAAAACACTTGCACAATTCAGACACTTCTTTTAAGACATTCTTAATCCTGTTGGAACTAATTCCGATTTCTTTTAAAACCGATCTGTTATCAACTAATTCCTTTACTAAAATAACATCCAGTAATAAAATTTTTTCTTTTTCAGCCCTGGATAAAGTTGTCAAACAGGTTACAGGATACAAACAATCAACATTATTACGGGATTTTAAGCTTCTTTTTTCCGGATAATCCCAACTCAGCAAATTAATCCCTGAACATTCGGCAAAGGCAATAGCATCAGCTGTAAAACGGGTATTGGTCACAATCCAGCAATCGGTTATTCTTTCTTTATTCGAAAAAAGATTATAAGTCTTATGTCTTAAATCATTAAATCTCGAGAAAACATACATAGGTACTTTAACATCTGAAGCGGCTTCCTTTCCTCCGTGAAATTTACATTCAACCATAGCAACCGTATCGTTTTTTTTAATAAGAATATCCACTTCGTGCATTACACAATTGCCCTGCAAAACAACATTGGTTTTAGTGATGTATTTTTCAGCTTCAAAAAGTCGCGCTATGTATTTTTCGAAATAAAAACCTTCAGGACCTAGCATTTCAATTGCGGCTCTGAGATTGTATCTGGCAGCATGGGAATGAGTGTGTTTTTTTAACAGCGCAAATGCTTTCTTGTAAATATTTTTAGTCGAAATTCCCTCATATATTTCACTGCTAATTTCTTTCAAAATCCCCTCGGCCGTAAATGCGTCGGCACCGGATTTCAATAACGATGCCTCCAACTTTTCCGGATTGAAATTAACAACTGCTCCTGAATGTTTTACAATTTTCATAATTCTGTTAATTATACTAATTCACAACTATAATACTTTCTTAAAGTTACAAAAAAATACTAATACCGATTATCTATTCAATAATCCCAAAATTATCAGCAGAACTGTTTTCATACTATATCGAGCATTATACCAGATTTTTTTGACTGCTTAGTAATTATAATTTGGCATCAGAATGTCGTTTTTGAAAATAAAATGCTGGAATAAAGAGTAAAACAAAAATAGGCTGAATTAAAAATCTTCGAACATTAAACAATAAGAAATTATTTTCTGCACCATAAAAATAAATCACGGAAAAGAAGAACAACAACAGTAACACAAAGGCAATTAAATACAGAAATAAAGAAAACCGAATCATGGTAACATCTTTGAAAAGCACATATAACAATCCTAATGAAACGACCATATTCAAACCATAACGAAACAATAAATTTAAGATAAGCAGAAAAGAATCAAAAACCGGCAATGGCAAATTATTAAAATCACTTTGAAAATAAAGCAAAAAAGGATCATAGAACAATTCCTCTTCGTAAAAACGAACCAGTACCAGACAAAAAACCAGTCCTAAAGCAAATAGCAGTTGGACACAATGAGTATAAATTTTATTTAGCATACAATGAAAATTTATTGACCCAAACTATCCATAAAACAAACACTACTCCATAAATAAACAGTGGAAAAACCACATCATGCAATAATGATTCCTGCTCCGGAAACCAATAAAGTCCCATACACAACAAACCAATTCGTATTATATTTAAAACATAAATAAAAACACTGCCTCCGATTATAAAAAACAGAGTCGCTTTCAATTTTCCCGAAAAAGAAACCACAAACGACACAAACAAAACAATGACACTCACAGCATTGCAACCTTCAATCATCCGGGCCATATACTGACCTTTATAAAGCAGCATAACATAAGGAATCCCTGTGATTTCCTTAGCCAAAAAATCAATATTGAAGAATGTAAAAAGTTGTTCGGTATTTTTAGCCACTAATTGAGTTAGCACATCAACCGAATTCTCATCAAAAAGAGACAAATACCCCTGATACATCAAACTCAAAACCAAATAAGTCAGGAAAAATTTGGTCAGAAAAACCAAAAATGGACGATATAGAATAAGGTATTTTTTCAAGGTTTGATTTTTATCAAATTTATACAAATTTCAGTAACGATTGTCATCGAAAGAATTTTCGCAAATGTAATACAATACTGTAGTCTATTTCATTATATTTGAAAAAAAATCAAGCTAAAAATGAAAACCAACTTATTAACCACTGCTTTATTATTTATATCAGTAGCTTTATTTGCGCAAAATAATGGGAATAAAACAATTCTACTTGATTCACTGCGTATTCCCACAACTGACAAAAACTACGCCTACATCAGAATCGTAGAAGATTATAAAAGTACCCAAAACTTGTATACTGTTTCCGAATATTATAAATCTGGAAAACTAAGCATGAAAGCTTTTACTAAAAACAAAGACAATCTAAAATTAGAAGGCTTACGCGTTGACTATTACGAAAATGGCAATAAAAAACAGGAATCCAATTATATTGATAATAATTTAAATGGCAAAGAACTACAATGGTATGAAAACGGAAATAAAAAATCAGAAAAAGAAATTACCTGGGACGACCAAAACAAAAACACTATTACCAAAATAATACAATTTTGGAACAAAGATGGACAACAAACAATAATTGACAGTAACGGTCAATATGAAACTACAGAAGAAAATCTCTATGAAAAAGGCGAAATAAAAAATGGTCATAAACAAGGTGTTTGGGAGGGAAAAAATCTTAAAGAAAATTATAGTTTTTCTGAGGTTTATAATGAGGGTAAATTTATCTCAGGAATTAGCACAGATACAAATAACAACAAACTTCCTTATAAGGAACTAATGACAAAACCTACACCAGCAAAAGGAATACCTCATTTTTACCAACATATAGGCAGAAATTACAAAACACCTAAAACACAAGGATTAAGCGGTAAAGTGTATTTATCTTTTGTAGTCGATAAAGATGGAAGTCTTACTGATTTTAGAATACTGAGAGATCTTGGTTATGGTACCGGAGTAGAAGGTATTAGAGTCATAGCCAGTTATGGCAATTGGATTCCGGGAAAAATGAGAGGAATGCCAGCTAAAGTATCCTTTTCTATACCTATTTCAATAAAAGCAATAGAGGGAAACAGCAACTCTAACAACACTGGGGCTTTTTTCAAATCAGAAATGAAAAGAGTAACAAATAATCGCTGGCAGTAATTCAATACAATCAAAATCAATAACAACAATATTACAACTATAGTAATCAATTAAAAAACAAAATGAAAACCGACCAATTAACCATCATTTTATTATTAACAGTAACAACTTTATTCGCCCAAGACAACAAAAACAAAGTTTTTCATCTCGATTCATTACACAATTTTACAACCGAACAGGATTACAAATACACCCGAATAGTTGAAGATTATAATTTTAAAAAAGATGCTTATGTTGTTACTGAATATTACTTATCAGGAAAAATAAGCATGTCGGCCGTAACTAAAAACAAAAACAGTCTGAAATTTGAAGGCCTACGTACTGATTATTACGAAAACGGAAATAAAAAGCAAGAATCCAACTATATTGACAATCGATTAAATGGAAAACAAATTTCTTGGTACGAAAACAATATAAAAAAGTCTGAAAAAGAGATAATATGGGATACCAAAAACAAAACTTCCGAAACAAATGTGATTGCTTTTTGGAATCCAGAAGGGAAACAAACAGTAATAGACGGTAACGGTCAAGTTGAAGAGTCAGATGAAGATAGCTTTGAAAAAGGCGAAATAAAAGACGGCAAAAAAGATGGTGTGTGGATTGGAAAAAATCTTAAAGAAAAAATCAGTTATAGTGAGATTTATAAAAATGGAAACCTTACCTCGGGAATTAGTTCAGACGAAAACAACAATAAGTTTCCATACAAGAAAATTACAGAAAAACCCACCCCAGCTAAAGGAATGGACGATTTTTACATATTCATTGGAAAAAACTTAAGAACACCACAAAACGAAAACATTGACGGAAGAATACTAACCAAATTTATCATAAATAAAAACGGAAATATAACAGATATAGAAATTGTCAAAAGCTTAAGGGAAGATTTAGACAAACAAGCAATTAAAATTATATCTCAATATGGAAGTTGGATTCCTGGGAAAAAAAGAGGAATCCCTAGAATTGAAACGTTTACTCTTCCTATTTCATTAAAATCAGCTACAGCCCGTCAAACTAAATTATTTCCTAATGACATAATAAAAAACACAAATCCTAATTGGTAACAACTCAAAATATTTGAATTGCATTGCTAATTCAAAATAATGTATTACTTTTGCTGCCGTCTTACAATAACTGTTTGACATACATAATAATCATTAAAATAATATTAGCATGTACTTATCTAAAGAAGTAAAAGCAGACATCTTCGCTAAACACGGAGGAAAAGCAGAAAACACAGGATCTGCAGAAGGACAAATCGCTTTGTTCTCTTTCAGAATCAACCACTTGACTGAGCACTTAAAAAGAAATCGTCACGATTACAACACTGAGCGTTCACTAGTGAAATTAGTAGGTAAAAGAAGAGCTTTACTTGACTACTTAAAGAAAACAGATATCAACAGATATCGTGAAATTATCAAAGTATTGGGTATCAGAAAATAGTCAATATACAAAAGAGGTGCGCAAGTACCTCTTTTTTAATTTAATATTATTTGAACCATTAAGAGATTAAGAAAAGTTAAGAGCGAAACTTAATGAAACTAAACTCCTTAATGGCTAAATTATAAAAACCTTATTTTTAAGGTTTCAACAATAAAAAAAAGTTTGGTTTTTCATTGGACACACAACAACTACAACAACACAACTATCGTCCGTAGTATAACCAAAACAAGGAAAAATTTATGATTCCACAAGTAAAACAAGAAATTATCGATTTAGGAGATGGAAGAAGCATCTCAATCGAAACAGGTAAATTAGCCAAACAAGCTGATGGTTCAGTGGTTGTTCGTTTAGGAAACTGTATGCTTTTAGCAACAGCAGTATCTGCAAGAACTTCTAACCCGGGTGTTGACTTTTTACCATTAACGGTAGATTACCGTGAAAAATTTGCCGCTGCAGGTCGTTTCCCAGGAGGTTTCTTCAAGAGAGAAGCGCGTCCAAGCGACAGCGAAGTATTAACAATGAGATTAGTAGACCGTGTATTGCGTCCGCTTTTCCCGGATGATTACCACGCTGAAACTCAGGTAATGATTCAATTGATGTCTCATGACGACAGCGTTATGCCAGATGCACTAGCAGGTTTAGCAGCATCAGCAGCTTTGGCTGTTTCTGACATCCCATTTTACAACTTAATTTCTGAAGTACGTGTTGCACGCGTTGACGGAAAACTAGTAATCAACCCAAGCAGAGAAGAATTAGAACAATCAGACATCGACATGATGATTGGAGCTTCTATGGATTCAGTTGCCATGGTTGAAGGAGAGATGAAAGAAATCTCAGAAGCTGAAATGATCGAAGCTATCAAATTTGCTCACGAAGCTATTAAAGTTCAAATTCAGGCACAACAACGTTTAAGAGCGGCTGTTGGAAATCCTGAATACAGAACTTACGAAGGTGAAGTGGAAGACGAAGCGGTTTATGCAAAAGTAAAAGCTGCTGCTTACGACAAATGTTATGCTATTGCTGCAGAAGCTTCAGGAAAAAGCGAAAGAGGTGAAAAATTTGCTGCTGTAAAAGAAGAAGCGAAAGCCTTATTTACAGAAGAAGAATATGCTGAAAATGCTGATTTAGCAGGATTAGTTGGAAAATATTTCTACAAAACCAATAAAGAAGCCGTTCGTAATGTAATCCTTGAAAAAGGAATTCGTCTTGACGGAAGAAAAACAACTGAAATCAGACCAATCTGGTGTGAAACGGATTATTTACCTTCTGTACACGGTTCGTCATTATTTACACGTGGAGAAACTCAAGCTTTGGCAACTGTAACTCTTGGGACTTCAAGAGAAGCTAACCAAATCGATTCTCCATCTGAACAAGGAGAAGAGAAATTCTACTTACACTACAACTTCCCTCCTTTCTCAACTGGTGAAGCCCGTCCATTAAGAGGAACTTCAAGAAGAGAAGTAGGTCACGGAAACTTAGCTCAAAGAGCATTAAAAAACATGATTCCAGCTGATTGTCCTTATACAATCCGTGTGGTTTCTGAAGTATTAGAATCTAATGGTTCTTCTTCTATGGCTACTGTTTGCGCAGGAACTATGGCTTTGATGGATGCAGGGGTTCAAATGGTAAAACCGGTTTCCGGAATTGCTATGGGATTGATTACTGATGGAGAAAAATTTGCTGTCCTTTCAGATATCTTAGGAGACGAAGATCACTTAGGAGATATGGACTTTAAAGTAACCGGAACTGCTGACGGAATCACTGCCTGTCAAATGGACATCAAAATTGACGGATTGCGTTACGATATCATGGAGCAAGCTTTAAGCCAGGCTCGTGACGGTCGTTTACATATTTTAGGAAAATTAGTTGAAACTATTGCTACTCCAAGAGAAGAGGTAAAAGCACATTCTCCTAAAATTATCACCAGAACAATTCCTGGAAACTTCATTGGTGCTTTAATTGGTCCTGGTGGAAAAGTAATTCAGGATTTACAAAAAGCTACTGGTACTACTATCGTTATCAACGAAGTGGACGAACAAGGTGTTGTTGAAATTTTAGGAACTAATCCAGACGGAATCAAAGCCGTATTAGCTAAAATTGACTCTATCACTTTCAAACCACAGGTAGGAGAAGCTTATGAGGTAAAAGTAGTTAAAATGCTGGATTTTGGTGCTGTAGTTGAATATACTGCTGCTCCAGGAAACGAAGTTTTATTACACGTATCTGAACTGGCTTGGGAACGTACAGAAAACGTTGCCGATGTAGTGAAAATGGGCGATGTATTCCAAGTGAAATACTTAGGAGTTGACCCTAAAACTAAAAAAGAGAAAGTGTCTAAAAAAGCACTTATCGCCCGCCCTCCACGTGAGGCTAAACAAGAGTAATCAGATCTTAGTTTACTAAAGGTTTATTATAAAAAATCCCGTTTCATCCTTTTGAAACGGGATTTTTGATTAAAAAAAAACAAAACTTATTTCGAGATATAATTTTCATAAAAAACATATCTTTATTGATTTTAATCTAAAAAAACATCCACTATGCCTTTAAATGTTATTCAAATCACACAAATCAACCAAGTGCCTTTTGTTATTTCAAATTCAAACGAAGCCAATTACCCTTTATCTCCATTGGTTTCTACAACTTTATTCACTCCCGCTAACGGAAAAGACATTTTAAAAATCAGAGTCACACTTTATATTGATTCGGCCGACAAGGAATTACCCTGGGTAGAACCAAATCCTGAAGTAATTGAAAATTCTTTGCAATTGTATTTTGATTATAATTATCAAGAAGAAAAACCAGTAAGTTTAAACGTTTGGTATATGGAGTTAGATTATACTTCTGATACACTAACAGAGATCACAAGTATTACTTCTTTCTTAAAAGATATTGATCCTGAAGTTTCAAAAGGAACCAGAACTCAAATTCAAAACAACTAAAAAACTCATTTTTAACTTACCTCTTTTGAAGCAATTAAAAGAGGTAAGTTAGTATATTAGTTAGGTTAAACAAACTCAACTGAAAATGACAAAAACTAAACTATTTTTAATTGTATTATATTTAGTTTTCTCTACAAACACCTATTCGCAATATTCAGGAATAAAAGGCATTATAGTCAATTCATTTCAGAAAAAAACAACTCAATTTAAAGATGAAATTAATTTCTCTAAAATGACTTCTTTTTTTGAAGAAGACAAATGGGACTCTACACTCGTATACAGTACAAAACAACTAGCAAATAAAAAACCTGAACTAAATAATTATTGCCATTATATTAGAGGAATCATTTTTTTCAACAAAAAGTTATACAGGAAATCAAAATCAGAATTACTCTTGATTAATGAAAATTTCGACTTGAAACCAATGAAAAATTTGGCATTAGGTAATGCGTCATTAGAATTATTAGAATTTAAAAATGCACTTCATTATTATAAAGAAGTTGAAAAACTACCGGACAATATCAAAAAACCTATTTTGAAAAACGTAAATAATGGCATTGGAACCACATTTATTTTTTTAAAAGAATTTGACAATGCTGAAAAATATTTTCTGAAAAACATAGCTGTTGACGAAGCTGAAAAAAATTATATTTCCTTAAATATTAGCTATACAAATTTAGCCAATTGCTATTACGAAGAAGATAAAAATGATCTCGCTTTTAAATATTTTGAAAAAACTTATTATTTATCTCAAAAAATCAATGATTATAACGCAAAACAACTTGCCAGCTTCAACATGGCTGTTATTGAAGAAGACAGAGGAAACCTCAAAAAAGCTTTAGCCTTTAGAAAAGAAGCAGAAAAATGGAATGATTCTCTAAATGACCAAAATAAAGTATGGGCCGTAGCTGACTTTGAGAAAAAGTTTGCCGTATCACAAAAACAAAAGCAAATTAAAGTATTGGAAATAGAAAATGAACTTAAAAACAATCAAAGAAATTGGTTGTTTTTCTCGGCAATGAGTTTATTGGCACTATTAACCGCAGGTATTTATTTGTATGCCCAAAAAGTAAAAAATGCTAAAATAATTTTACTTCAAAAAAACAAACTCGACGAACTCAACACCACAAAAGACCAACTTTTCTCCATTGTAAGCCATGATTTACGGTCTTCAGTAAATGCTTTGAAAAATAGTAATGCAAAATTAACAGCTACATTAGAATCAAAAAATTACGAGGAACTAAACCAACTCATTATTCAAAACAGCGGAATTGCTAATGGCACTTACAGCCTTTTAGACAATTTATTACACTGGGCGATGCTGCAAACCAAACAATTGTATTTCAACAAAGAATCGGTGCATTTATACTCTATCGTACAACAAATTGAATACAATTACAAACCCTTGCTACTCGAAAAAAGCATTGATTTTGAAAATCTTGTTTCCAAAAGCAGTTTTATATTTGTAGATCTTGATTCGCTTAAAATTATACTTCGCAATTTATTGGATAATGCCATCAAATTTTCGAATGAAAAGGGTAAAATAAGCTTTGCCACAGCAGATACCCAAAACGGTTTTTGGCAATTGATTATCAAAGACAACGGTATCGGAATGACCCAAAATACCCTAAACGAATTACTAAATGACAGCGAATTATTGTCTAAAAAAAACAATTCAGAAATTATCGGGACTGGCTTAGGTTTCCAGTTATGCAAACAAATGATTAAAAAAAATAGCGGTATCTTAGCCATCGAAAGCGAAATCAACAAAGGAACTACCATAACACTTTCGTTTCCCAAAACAGCACAAAATGGATAACATTAACGTCCTTATTATTGAAGATACTCCCGAACAAAGCGAAGCATTGAACAAAGTACTGCTTGCCAACCATTATAACGTAGTAGGTATCGCCACAAATTACACCGATGCGCTATCGCTTTTTTACCAAAAAACGGTCGATGTGATTATAATTGATGTTTTCCTTAATGGCAATCCTGACGGAATTACCTTTGCAGAAACCATCAACATTGTGCCTAATGCTTCAAAACCTTTTGTGTTCCTGACCAGTTCTCAGGATCGTAAAATTTTTGAAAGAGCGAAACTCACCAAACCTTTTAGTTTTTTGATGAAACCCTTCAATGAATTAGAAATTTTATACGCCTTGGAGATGGCTGTAGAAAAATTCTACGAACAAACCAATGTTTTCTTAAGCGAAGATCAAAACACCGTTGTAAGCAACGATTCTCTTTTTATCAAAAAGAAAAATGCACTGAAAAAAGTAGCTTTAAACGACATTCTTTACATTGAAGTAGAAGAACGTTATTGCAACATTATTACCGAAAAAGAAAAGTTTGTCATTCTCATTTCACTAACTAAAATAAGTACCTTACTTGACGCTAATCAATTCATCCGAACGCATCGTAATACCATTGTAAACAGCAATAAAATTGAAGAAATAATTCTGGCTGACAATCTTATCATTCTAAAAGGCAATCATAAAATAAAACTCAGCGACACTTATAAAGATTTTATAAAAAAAATGAATATCCTTTCTTAAAAATACAATTTGTATTCCATCCTAAATCCTCTCCATTCGAGAGGATTTTTTCATTTACAAAAAAACAAACTTCATGACACAAAAAACGGTCTTCATGACATTTTAAAACACCAAAAACGACTAACAAATTACTTTTGAAACAACAATTAACAACTCATTTTTATGGTGTCTAATAATCCCCTAGTTATGCCAAGATCATTCTCCTTTATTCGAAAAATAATCCTAAATCCATACATTGGAATTGCCGTTTCATTAGTTTTTATCATTCCAAACTTATACATCATTTTAGAAGACGTAACAGTGTTAAGAAAAGAATATTTTTTTCTGGCTATAGGAGTTATTTTATACATAAAATCACTTAGCAAAATATTTGACAATATTCTTGAACTGAATAAAAAGCTCTTCAAATAACTACAAAAAAAATCCCGCCTTGTTCTAAACTTGTTCTAAAAACGAGACAGGATTTATGCTACAAAAAAACAAGACTATTCTTTGTCTATATACGTTTTATTACCGTTTTTATTGATATAATATTTACCTCCTTTTGGACCGGTATATACTTTATGCCCGTTATAAGTACCTGTAACTTTATCCTTTGTTGCTGCCGCTTTTGTTTTTGCTGTTGTGGCTTTCTCTTTCATTCGGGCTTCTCTTTCAGCAGCATTATCCTTAGCTACCTGAGCTTTATTAGCCGACATATTCGTTCCTGCCTCTTTCTTAGCTTTTACTTCTTTTTTGGCTTTAGTAGCCAATTCCTCTTTTTTCTTTTCAGCCGCTTCTTTTTGGATTTTGGCTTCTTCTGTCAATTTCTTTTTCTTATCCACAGCGTTGGTCTCTTTTTCCTTAGCCGCCTGATCCGCTTTTTTCTTATCAGCTGCCAGTTTTTCCTTTTTCTCTTTCAAAACAGAGCTTCCAACAGCATCCTGTGCATAAAATTGACTTGAAAAAGCCACAAGTAAACAAAATAAAATCAGTTTTTTCATGATATGATACTTTTAAGATTAAGTACTAAATTTACTCAACTTTAAGATACAAAACACCGTTTTTACAAAAAAACACACTAAAAAGACAACTACAAACCATTAATTATCAATAACAAATCCGGTTTTTAGCTGTTGTTATTAAAATTATATAATTTTTTTACAAATTCTTGTAACTTTTCTACAACTCCTAACGTATAACAACTTGTACACTATAAAAATTAGGACAACAAAATCATGAGACAACTTAAAATTACCAAGCAGGTTACCAATCGTGAAACTGCTTCATTAGACAAATATCTACAAGAAATTGGAAAAGTTGACCTTATCACTGCTGACGAAGAAGTAGAATTAGCACAACGCATCAAAGCCGGAGATCAAAGAGCACTTGAAAAATTAACAAAAGCCAATTTGCGTTTCGTTGTTTCGGTAGCTAAACAATACCAAAATCAGGGATTAACATTACCTGATTTAATTAACGAAGGAAACTTGGGTTTGATTAAAGCAGCACAACGTTTTGATGAAACTCGTGGTTTCAAATTCATTTCGTATGCGGTATGGTGGATTCGTCAGTCTATTTTACAAGCTTTAGCTGAACAATCTCGTATTGTACGTTTGCCTTTAAATAAAATTGGTTCTATCAATAAAATCAACAAGATGTATGCTTTATTAGAGCAATCTAATGAGCGTCCGCCTTCTGCTGAAGAAATTGCGAAAGAACTGGACATGACTGTAAATGACGTAAAAGAGTCTATGAAAAACTCCGGTCGTCACTTATCTATGGATGCGCCTCTTGTTGAAGGTGAAGATTCTAACCTTTATGACGTATTGCGTTCTGGTGAATCTCCAAACCCGGACAGAGAATTAATACACGAATCATTGCGTACTGAAATCGAGCGTTCTTTAGAAACATTGACTCCAAGAGAAGCAGATGTGGTTCGTTTGTATTTTGGTCTTGGTGACCAACACCCAATGACTTTAGAAGAAATCGGAGAAACTTTCGACTTAACCCGTGAGCGTGTACGTCAGATTAAAGAGAAAGCAATCCGTAGATTGAAACATACTTCAAGAAGTAAAATCTTAAAAACTTATTTAGGTTAATCTTCTCATTAATCACCTTAAAAACTCCGGCTCAACACCGGAGTTTTTTATTACCCAATCTACTCAAAAACAAAGCATAAAGCGGCTTGCATAAAAGACATTTGATTTTGTACCTTTGCAAAAAAATTACAACACACAACACAACCAAAATGAAAAACACACTTATTGCCCCATCAGTATTAGCTGCTGATTTTGCCAATCTACAACGCGATATCGAAATGATTAATGCTAGTGAGGCTGACTGGTTTCACATTGACATCATGGACGGCGTTTTTGTTCCAAATATTTCTTTTGGAATGCCGGTTTTGGAAGCCATCAAAAGACATGCTACAAAAACGATCGACGTTCACCTGATGATTGTAGAACCGGACAAATACATCTCAACTTTTAAAAAACTGGGAGCTGATATCCTTACTGTTCACATTGAAGCCTGCCCTCATTTACACCGCACTATTCAGGCTATCAAAGCCGAAGGTATGAAAGCCGGAGTTTCATTAAATCCGCACACCAGCGTTGACTTACTGGAAGACGTGATTAACGATATCGATATGGTTTTAATTATGAGTGTTAACCCTGGTTTTGGAGGACAATCATTTATTGAAAATACTTATGCAAAAGTTCAAAAACTAAAAGCGTTGATTGATAAAAAAGGAGCTTCCACCATTATCGAAATTGACGGTGGGGTTACCAATAAAAATGCTGCAAAACTTGTAGAAGCCGGAGCTGATGTTCTGGTAGCCGGAAGTTATGTTTTTGGTGCTGCTGATCCAATTGCCACTGTAGCTGATTTAAAGAAAATCACTACTCTATAAAACAGAAATCCCAATCTTTAATAAAGATTGGGATTTTTTATAAAAACTGACTTTTTTACATCTGTAGGTTCTAATAACAGATGCGAATTGTTTAAAATGTATTTAAAAGCGGGATAATCAATATATCCTTAATTAAATAATTTCAGGCTACAGCAACTCCACAGTCTTAAATTCTCTCGCACATTTAAATCAATTCTAAAACAGTTTCTTTAATTTTAATTTTTTCAGCAAGTTCTAAAATATCGCTAAGGACTCTTCTGGCCGTAACCTGCCTCCCGGCGCCAGCTCCCTGAATCACAATAGGCGTTATATTGTTTTTAGTATAAATTTCAACCAAATTATCGGCTCCTTTAAGTTGGCCAATAACTGAATCCCTGGATACCGAAACAGGTTTTACTTCCAATTTCTTTTTGGTAATATCCAATTCGGCCACATAACGCAGCACATTATTTTCGGCCTGCGCCAATTTAGCTAATCTAAAAGGTTTGTCTAATAAGGACTTATTTCGGGCATAATCTGCTTTTGAGCTATTTTCATTCAGATTGGGAAGCAATAATGAAACGATTTTTACATCCGAAAAATCAAATTCGTTTTCGATTTCACGGGCTAAAATCAATAATTTTCGTGCTACATCATTTCCTGCTAAATCTTCACGGGAATCGGGTTCGGTCAAACCTAACTTTTCAGCATCTTTTAATATCGCCGAAAAATATTCTTCTTCATTCGAAAAACGATTGAAAATATAACTCAACGAACCAGAGAAAACACCCCTGATTTTAGTGATTTTTTCACCCGAAAAATGCAAATCACGGATGGTTTTTATCACAGGTAACCCCGCTCCTACCGTGGCTTCATACAAAAATTCTTTGTCGTGTTTTTTTAAAACCCTGCGCAGTTCTTTATAAAAATCAATATGCAGCGTATTAGCCTTTTTATTGGCAGCGACAATATTAAACCCGTTTTGGATCAACGGAATATAATTTTTAATAATCTCCGAACTCGCCGTAGCATCCACCGCAATTAAATTGTCTAATTTCTTTTTCCTGACATAATCCAAAATGTCCTGAAACTGATACGGAACTGCCCATTTGGTAAAATCGGCTTCCCATTTATTCTTCATTCCTTCTTCTTCAAAAAAAGCGATTGTTGAATTGGTTATTATCGGAAAACGCAAATCGATATTTCTCTTCTCCAGAAAAAATCGCTGGCTCTCAATAACCTGACTTAACAATTCGCTACCTATATTTCCAACTCCAAAAAGGATTACATTTACTCTTGTTGCTGACATGTTTTCTCTTTTATTGATTACTGTTTTTTTATAACTGCCCTCAACCAACCAATGAGGACAGTTAAATAAAAAACAACCTAACTAAACTAACTTTTCAACCGGAAGCTGTGCAAAAACAGCCTCTAAATCGGCTTTTAAATCTTCTATATCTTCTAATCCTACCGATAAACGGATTAAATCATTGGTAACTCCGGTAGCAATTTGTTCTTCATCTGACAATTGCTGATGTGTGGTGCTGGCAGGATGGATAATCAACGATTTGGTATCTCCAATATTTGCCAAAAGCGAAAATAATTTTACGCCATCAACCACTTTTTTAGCGGCTTCGAAACCTCCTTTAAGTCCAAAAGTTAAAACCCCGCTTTGTCCTTTTGGCAAATATTTCTGAGCCAGAATATATTGTCTGCTCACTTTCAACCCCGGATAATTTACCCATGCCACTTCTTTCTGCAATTCCAGCCATTGGGCTAATGCCAAAGCATTTTCACTATGTCTTTTAACACGAACAGCCAGTGTTTCTAATCCCTGAATAATCTGGAAAGCGTTAAACGGACTCAAAGCAGCACCATAATCGCGAAGCCCTTCAATACGTACTTTGGCAATGTAAGCGGCGTTACCCAAAACTTCGTGATAAACCAAACCGTGATAGCCCGGAGACGGCTCTGTAAATTCAGGGAATTTACCATTACTCCAGTCAAAATTTCCGGCATCGATAATAACACCGCCTAGTGAAGTTCCGTTACCCGAAATGTATTTGGTCAACGAATGAATCACAATATTGGCTCCGTACTCAATTGGGTTTAATAAATAAGGCGATGCCACGGTATTGTCAACAATAAAAGGCACTTTAAATTGTTGGGCTACCGCCGAAATTGCTTTTAAGTCTAAGACATCCAGTTTTGGGTTCCCTAAACTCTCTGCAAAAAACACCCTGGTATTTTCTTTGGCGGCATTAATAAAATTAGACGGCTCGGAAGCATCTACAAAAGTGGTTGTAATACCTAATCTTGGCAGCGTTACTTTTAGCAAATTATAGGTTCCTCCGTACAAACTGTTAGAAGCCACAATATGGTCTCCCGCTTTAAGCAAAACCAGTAAAGCCGTTGCTATAGCTGATGTCCCTGAGGCAGTAACTACTGCACCAATACCTCCTTCGAGTTTTGCTAAGCGTTGTTCTAAAATATCATTTGTAGGGTTATTTAATCGCGTGTAAATAAATCCTGCTTCAGCCAGACTGAAAAGATTTGCAGCCTGATCTGAGTTATTGAATACGTAAGAACTGGTTTGGTAAATGGGTACAGCTCTTGTCCCTGCGTTTTTTGTTACGTCGTGTCCTGCGTGTAATGCGTTTGTTTCAAATTTTTGAGTACTCATGATAATATGTTTTAAAGTTTTTAAACTATTTATTTTATTCTTATTGAAATTGATTTATAAAAAAAGTCCTTTTGGAAAGCTTACCAAAAGGACTTGAAATTCATAGTTGTACTATGATTACTTCTTTCGCTTAAGGCAATAGCTGTGCGTGCTGCACATTGGCATCATACAACACATATTCATTTTTTTTGTTACTATTTTCATCTCTGTTCTATTTTAAATTTTTAAAAAATGCCTTTTCAAGCCAAACTACTTAATCTATAAAATTAGTCTCTACTTGTTACTAATAAAATTGAAATCCATTATAAAAGGACTTTTGAAAGTGTATAAAGTGAAGTTAATATAATTAAAACCCCAACAGTTATCATGAGTGTTTTTACAGGTAATTTACTGGCGATGTAAGCTCCAACAGGCGCCGCTAATGTACCACCAACTATCAGTCCTAAAATAATTTGCCAACTTTGGATACCAGTAAAATAAATCAGAATACCTGCACTAACATAGGTTATAAAAAATTCTGCGGTGTTTACTGTTCCTATTACTGTACTAGGTGTATGTCCTTCTTTTATTAAATTAGAAGTAACAATAGGTCCCCAACCTCCGCCGCCAATAGCGTCCAAAAAACCTCCGAAAAGAGCATAAATAGGTGCTTTTTTCAAATCCGATTTTCCGGCAACTTTTTTCTTAAAAGCTTTAGAAATAATAATTGCACCCAAAACAAGTAAATAGAAACTAACAAACGGTTTTATAAATTCTCCATCAATAACTGAACCCAACAAATAGGAACCAACGGAAGCACTCAAAACACCAGGGATTATTATCTTTAAAAATAATGCTTTGTTAAAATTACCAAACTTAATATGCGAAAGTCCGGATACTCCTGTAGTAAAAACTTCTGCCGTGTGAACTGCTGCTGAAGCTAATCTAGGAGAAAGCCCAAAACCTAGTAAAACAGAATTTGAAGTAACACCATAAGCCATTCCTAAAGCACCATCCACTATTTGAGCTAAAAATCCCGCTAGTAAAAACCAAAAAAAAGTTTGATTGAATGTTAAATCTTCTGCCGAAGCGTTGGGTAAATACTTGATCAGTACAACTGAAATCAACAAAAGTTTTAATGTTACAATGACTACTGAAATATGTCTTAATTTAATTTTTTCCATTTTTAATCTGTTAGTTTTTTAATTGAAAAGTTTCTAATCAGATTTACAGAACTGATTATTCCTAATTTTGATACAAACGTACAAAAATGTTTTATAAATTCTATAGAAATAGTAGAATTATTTTTAATAAAAAGAATAAAGCCTTAAAAAACGATAGCTTAACAGCTATTTATCTTTTGCAAAAGAGACAAAAAACAGCAATTTATTTATCATAAATTCTATATAAACTAAATGAACCGATTAGATTAAAGCAAAAACAAAATAGCTTACGATAAAAAAGCCCAAGAACTAATTTCCTTGGGCTTCGTTACTTTTTATTTTTTTCCGGATTTTAATTTCCAGAGGGTTTCTATAAACGCATCCACATTCTGAGTAGTGTTGCAAAAGGTTCAAAATTATTTCAGAAAATATATACCACTCAATTCTTAAATCGTATTATCTTCAAATTTGCAAATTTTCCACCTGAATTATCGCCTACAAAAAGACCTATTTTTCCATCCGAAAAAGCACTCAATCGTTTTACACGAAGTACCGGATTAAGATTTTTTTCAACAAAAACAGTTACTTCTGTAGCACTAATTTCGATTCGGGCATGAAACCATTCGTTAGGATTTGGAGCATTGGGAATCTTTTTTTCAAATTCGGCATTTCTTTCTTTTCTTAATTTTTCCCAAGTAAAATCAGCATGGGCAATATACTGTACCGCATGAATTCGCCGCACGGAATCTTGGGCATGAAAATTAAATGGTCTAAAATAAACCGCTTCATAAATAGAATCATTTTGACCGTGAAAAGCAATTCCAAGAAAACTTTTTTGAAAAATATCCTGTCCTTTCATATCAATTTCAATAATTCCATTTGAAAAATTTTGGTCTTGAAGCCAGACAATGCCTTCTCCACTTTTCTCATTGATTTCTAAACCTTTGTATTTTGTTTCAACAAAAGGATGAACTAACCGATTTAAAACGAAAAGCCTGTTCTTTCTAACTTCCATATTCAAATTTATTTTCTTAGTCTGAGCCAAACTAGCTTCAACAGAAAGCAAGACAACTAAGAATAACAGCTTTTTTTTCATAGTTTAAAAAAAAAATCATTGTTGCACGATAAAAAACATAAATCAAATTTGATCTTACTGTTAACAGCTCGCTCCTCTGGAGCTTGTTTTTGACGATTCTCTTTTTCTACAAACAGAACGTCCCGATGGGACTATAAACAGCTCCGTTAGGAGCGAAATGTTTGTAGAAAATGGTGTTTCTTTATAAACAAAGCTCCAGAGGAGCGACCTAATTGATTATTCATCAAGTTTAATCAGACAACAATAAAAAAATTATACAATTAAAAATCTTATTCCACATCCTTAACACAACGAAACCCCAAGTGATTACAAGCACTAGTCGTTTCTCCTTTACCACGGCTTCCGGCAACATAGCGGATACAATATTGGTCACTGCACAAATAAGAGCCGCCTCTTTGCACATGTTTTTCTACTCCGGGTTCTTCGGGATCATTACTTATTGAAGGTCCTTGAGGATTAGCATTAGTACTGTTTTTATAATAATCATCACTATATAAATCATTACACCATTCCCAGACATTTCCTTCCAAATCATAGATTCCATAAGGATTTTTAGGAAAAGATTTTACCGGAGCTGCTGCTGCAAAACCGTCTTCGACTGTATTATTATTTGGAAAAGTTCCCTGAAAAATATTAGCCTGCCATTTTCCATCAGGTTTGAGTTCGCTTCCCCAATAATATTTGGTATGTGGTCTTCCGGCTCTGGCTGCAAACTCCCATTCGGCCTCTGTAGGCAATCGTTTTCCCGCCCATTCGGCATAGGCCTTGGCATCCAGATAACTCACTTGCACCACAGGATTATTTTCGAGTCCGATAATATTACTTTCCGGTCCACTGGGATGTTGCCAACTCGCACCCGGAACATATTGCCACCATTGTTGAATATTTGCTAATGAAACTTTATCCGCAGGAGGAGAAAACACTGCCGAACCCGGTACTAAATTTTCAACAGGAACCCCGGGATAATCCTTTGGATCCAATGGTCTTTCGGCTATGGTCACATAATTTGTAGCTTTCACAAAAGCGGCAAATTGAGCATTGGTTACCTCATGTTCATCAATCCAATAGCCTTTTACACTTACTTTATGAACGGGTTTTGCATCAGGATAATCTTCGGTTCCCATATTAAATTCTCCTCCTGAAACCCAAACCATTCCGTCGGTGGAAGTTGTTTTATTCTCTTTAACTTTTTTCGAAACAGATTGTAATAATAAGGATTTCTTAGAAGTATTGGCTTTGCACATTGCTTCGCAACTTGTAGCAGAAACTACAGCAACCGCCTTATTTTCCTGAGCAAAACCTGAGTACAAACCACTTAAAAGTACTCCTATTATTAAACTATGTATTTTCATATCTACATCTTTTTGGTTGCCTGTTCGACTAACCATATTATTTTGAATATAACCCAAAATCAACAAAACACAGTAAAAGGGGCAACCGAAGCAGCCCCTTTTTACTAACTAAAACAAACCAAAACCAATATTAGTTCCAATCCAAAAAAGAATTCTTTTATTGAAATAATATTATTTTTTTGCGGCTGCACCAGGAATCAATTCATTCCCCGGTCTTATCTTGCTATATTCTACTACGCCTGTTTTATTAGCCCAATCAAAATATTTAGCAGAAAGATCATTGACAATCGCTTCATTTTTTTGTGCCACATTCGTTGTTTCCCCTCTATCCGATTCCAAATCATACAATTCCCATTGATAAGACGGATAAATAGAAACCAACTTCCATTTGCCTTCTCTAACTGCTCTGTTTCCTGCTCTTTCCCAGAATATTGGCGCACCACGATTTACTTCGGAAGCACCATCTAATAAAACCGGTAACAAACTTTTTCCTGCTAACGGATTTGATTTTACGCCGTTCAATTCTTTTGGATATTGAATTCCTGCCAATTCGTAGAAAGTTGGTGCTAAATCAATCAAATGTCCAGTTCCTTTATCAATTCGGCCTGCTTTAATTTTTGATGGATACCAGGCGATAAAAGGAGAACTGAAGCCGCCTTCATGCATGTTATTTTTATAATCCTGCAAAGGCGTATTAGACAAATAAGCCCAGTTTTGCTCTTGGTAATCAAAGGAACCTGAAGTTCCAACAGGTCCGCTGTTTTTCACCAAGCCTCTTCTTAAAGGATTGTAAGTATTAAAACCACCTTGCGCACCATTATCAGATATAAAAACAATCAAAGTATTTTTGTCTTTCTTCAAAGCTTTTAATTTCTCCAATACTTTCCCCACGTTTTGATCCATATTATCCACCATGGCTGCATACACTTCCATTTTAGCTTTCCAAAATTGCTTTTCATCATAGGTCAACTTATTCCATTCCGGCACTTCAGGATCTCTTGGAGCGATGGTTTGGTTTTCCAATAAAATGCCGTTTTCTTTTAATTTCTGAATTCTTTTCTCTCTTAACACATCCCAGCCTTCATCAAATTTGCCTCTGTATTTAGCAATATCAACCGGTTTTGCCTGTAATGGCCAGTGAGGAGCAGTAAAAGCTAAATACAAAAAGAAAGGTTTATTTTCTTTGTTTTGTTCGTCCAAAAATTGCACCGCATTATTCCCAATTTCATCTGTAAAATAATAGGAATCGGCTTTTGGATGCAGTTCTTCATTATTTCGAATTAAAGCCACAGGATAAGGTGTTTTTCCAAAAGGTAATCCATCAGTATTAAAATAATTTGCCCCTCCTTTTAAAATTCCATAAAACTTATCAAACCCTCTTTGATTTGGCCATTGAGCTTTATCTTCGGAACCTACGTGCCATTTTCCTGACATTAAAGTGCTGTAACCTCCTGAACGGAAAACCTCTCCCAAGGTCAAAGATTCTTTGTTCAAATAACCCTGATAAGCAGGTAATCCTAAATTCACATCAAAATAACCAACTCCCGCTTTGTGCTGATACTGCCCTGTTAAAAGCGAAGCTCTTGTAGGAGCGCAGATAGAATTATTGTAAAACTCGCGTAAACGTGTTCCTTCTTTGGCTAATTTATCCAAATTGGGAGTACTAATTTCTGAACCATAATTCCCTAAGTCAGAATAGCCCATATCGTCCACCATAATCAAAACAATGTTTGGTTTTGAAGTTGCAGTTTGCGCCTGACTAAAAAAGCCAAAAGCGAATAAAAGTGGTATTGCAATAATCGTTTTTTTCATTTTATCTTAATTTAATAGTTATCTAATTATAATTTCCAAGCTGGTATTTGATCCAAATTGGGGTTTAAATCCAATTCTCTTTGTGGTATTGGAAAATGAATGTGTTTAGGCTGTGCATTGGTTTTTCCCGCTGCTTTTAATTTGGCTACAAAATAATCAGAACCTCTTCTGGCTAAATCAAACCAACGCTGGTATTCAAATACCAATTCTTTTCTTCTTTCTTCAAAAACGGCCTCTCTAAAATCATCTTTCGATAATGTTGGTGAAATAACCGATAACAAAGGAATCCCCGCTCTTTCTCTCACACGGTCAATGGCTTCATAAGCTGCTGCGGTTGGTCCGTTTTGGTATTCATTTGCTGCTTCGGCATAGATTAACAATACTTCTGCAAATCGGATAATTGGTGTGTTTTTTGAAGACTGTCCCGGTGAAGCTGGTGTTGTTGGATCAAAATATTTATTAAAATGCGGAGTCGTTGTATAAGTTTGTCCATTGGTTGGACTTACATATTGAGTGGCAAAAGTGATATACTTTCGTTTGTCATTCTCTGCAAAAGATTCAAAAAGTCCTCCCGCCGTATGCAAAGCATCTGCCTGATCGCCAGCAATTCCCGGCACTGAAGTAGGAGCCGATGTAGAAGCCAACATATTTCCATTCCAGTTAGAAAGCCCTTTAAATTGTGCGGAATAAATATGTTCTTTACCATTTTTAGTAGCTACATTAAAAACATCAGCATAATTTTCGAATAAATCATAGACCTCACTATCAATCACTTCTTTACTTTTTTCTGCTGCCAGTTGCCACTTTTTTTGCGTCAAATAGACTTTAGACAAAATACTTTTGGCAGCACCAGATGTTGGTCTTCCGTTAATTTGCTGTACCACAGGCAATGCTTCGGCATCCAATAAATCAGTTTCAATTTGGGCATAAACAGCCGCTTCCGGAGTATTGCTAACATTCAAAGCTTCGGCAGATAAAGTGGTCGTTTCATGTAAAACCAATGGTACATTTCCAAACCATCGCACAATATTGAAATACAATACGGCTCTTAAAAACTTCGCTTCGTTAACCAAATCCTGATCTTTTTGTGAATTCAAATTTGGATTTTTCGAAATGTTATCAATCGCAATATTCGCCCGGTTAATTCCGTCGTAACTTTGACGCCAAAGTTCCAGCATACGGTCATTTGAGGCATCGTGCGTCAGATTAGACAACGCTCTAACATGCGCATTTCTGGCACGCGGTCCTGCTTCGTAATCATCCGTAGCCATTTCTGTCGAAATCTGAATTAAACGATTGTACAAAGTATGCGTACCACTGTTCATCGCGTTATGAATGGCAATTACCGCCGCTTCAGCATCTTCGGTTGTTTTATAAAAATTATTTGCTGCAATAAATGCTTTTGGATCTTCGTCCAATGAATTACAAGCACTGATTGTAAAAAGAATCAGTAAACTTAATATGCTTATTTTTTTCATGCTATTTCTTTTAGAATGTTACACTTAAACCAGCCGAAATACTTTTAGCTGTTGGATAAATTCCGGTATCTGTTCCCGGAGAAATTGAACTTCCGTTAGTTACTTCAGGGTCAAATCCACTGTAATTGGTAAATGTGATTAGATTTTCTCCTACCAGTCTCAATTTCACAGCAGCCAATTTGAATTTATCTATTAATGCTTTAGGGAAATTATAGCTCAGTGTGATGTTTTTAAATCGGACAAAAGAACCGTCTTCTACAAATCGATTTGAAAATACCGGTGCAGGATCTAATTTAGCACGAGGCGTAGTGGTACTTGGATTTGTTGGTGTCCAGGCATCTAAAGCCGAAGTGGAAGCATTTTGCTGTCCGTTGAATAATTCTAATGCCTGCGCATTTCCGTTTAGGATATCATTCCCTACAGAACCCTGAAGTATTATTCCTAATTCAAAATTTCTAAAGTTGAAATTATTCGTGAATCCAAAAGTAAAATCCGGCTGTGCATTACCAATAGTTGTTCTGTCAGCAGCAGTTGTAAAAGCGCCGTCGCCATTGATGTCTTTATACAAACGGTCACCAGCTTTTGGAGTTGCATTTCCTGTAAAAACGCCTTTGGTTGCTACATCAGCAGTTTGCAAAATTCCATCCGTTACTGCTCCATAAAATGAACCTAATGGATCACCTACTTTTAAAATGTAATTTCCAAAAGTGTAGAATTCAGCATCATTACCTAAAGCCAAAACTTTATTTTTGTTGAAGGCAATATTAAAATTAGAGGTCCATGCAAAATCGCCGTTGCTTAAAGAAGTATTAATTCCTAACTCGATTCCCTGATTTTGCACCGAACCAAAATTTTGCAAAGAAGAGGTAAACCCGCTGGTATATGGAATTTGAACGTCTAACAATAAATTCTTAGTCGTTTTGCGGTAAGCATCCAGCGTTAGAAACACTTTATTGTTGAAAATGCCTAAGTCAATTCCGGCATCAAACTGGTTTGTTAATTCCCATCCTAAATCGTCATTTGCAATTCTTGTTGGCGTAAATCCGGTATAAATTTGGTCACCAAAAAGATACTTTACACTACTCAATGTTGACAACGATTGGTATTCCCCAATTTCCTGATTTCCTGTTGAACCGTAGCTCGTCCTGAATTTCAAACTGTTAATTACATCAGACAACGGACTAAAAAAGTTTTCTCTGTCTATTTGCCAGGCCGCTGCCACAGAAGGAAAATAGCCCCATTTATTGTTTTTCCCAAATCGGGAAGAACCATCAGCTCTTATACTTGCTGTAAAATAATATTTGGAATCATAGTTATAATTCAGCCTCGACAGGTACGAATTCAACGCCCATTTACTTTCACCCGAAGTAGGAATCAATGCCAAATTACCGCTTTGCAAACTATTATTTGATGTCACATCATTCACAAATTGTTGCGAACCTGTAGTTACAAAATCTCTGGTAGAACTTTGCTGTGTATAACCTGCCAAAAGGTTAAAACTATGTACATCTGAAAACACTTTAGTGTAGGTTAAGGTATTCTCGTTCAGCCATGTTTTGCTGTTACTGTTTCCTATTTTGGCTTCTCCATTAGTAATTAAACCTTCATAAATTGTCGAAGGAATATAAGTACTCTCTTTGTTAGCCAGGAGATCAGCTCCAAAAGAAACTTTGAACACCAAATTTTCCAGAATATCATATTCGCCAAAAACGGTTCCTAAAATCCTTGTGTTTACTGCTTTATTTTTGCGTTCGTTTAGAGTAGCAATTGGGTTTGAGAATATATTTTCAAAAGGATTTCTCAAGGTATAACTACCATCAGCTTCATAAATGGTAGCAGTAGGAGGCATACTTAACAAAGCGGTAATTAATCCGGAAGGAGCAACTTTTGATGTAGTTTCAGCTACAGATAGATTGACTCCGAATCTTGATTTATCACTTAGTTTTGAATTCAGATTAATTCGACCACTCAAGCGTTCAAAACCAGTATTTTTTATAATTCCTTCCTGATTGAAATAGTTTCCGGAAATAGCATATTTTGTTTGGTTATTTCCACCCGAAACACTCAATTGATGATTTTGGGTTTGCGCAGTTCTAAAAGCGGCATCCTGCCAATCTACTCCTTTTCCTAATTGTGCAATTTGAGCATCCGACAGGTATTGATTCGTTCCTCCCGCCGGATTTGTATCGTATAAAGCGGCATTTCTAAGTCTTGAAAAACCTGCAGCATCTAATACGGATACTTTTTTACGAACTTCCTGTTGCCCTAAAGAGTAATCGTAGTTTACAGCCATAATATTCGATTTTCCTTTTTTAGTAGTGACAATCACTACGCCATTAGCTCCTCTGGAACCGTAAATAGCAGTTGATGAAGCATCTTTTAAAACCGTAATCGATTCAATATCTGCCGGATTGATGGCAGAAAGGGGATTTGTCGGACTACCGCTCAAAACTCCTGAAGTAACATCTGAATTGTAAATTGGAAAACCATCAATAACATAAAGCGGCTCGTTTCCTCCTTGTATAGAACTTCCTCCACGAACCCTAATACTCAATCCGGATCCCGGTTGTCCTGATGTTTGAGTCACATTGACACCAGCAACCGATCCTTGAAGCGCACTCTCTAAACTGCGCTGAGTAGATTTTAAGGCTTGAGTAGAAACGGTTTCGGCTGCTCCGGTATAATCTTTTTTCGAAGTAGTTCCGTAACCTATAACTACTACTTCATTTAGTTCCTTTACATCTTCTTTTAGTACAATTTGTATGAACTTGTCATTTACAATTTGCTCTTTATTTATATAACCTATAGAACTAACTACTAATATATAGGGGAAACTTTGGCCTGTTTGAAAACTAAATTTTCCGTCTAAATCAGTAATAACACTATGGGTAATTCCTTTAATTTGAACAGTAACACCAGGAATGGGTTGTTTTGTAACTTGATCTATAACCACACCATCCAGGGTTGAATTTATTTTGGGTTTTGTGCTCTGTGCATTAATCCCTATTGAGACTAGAAAAACTCCCAGCCATAAAAGTATATTTAATATTTTTTTCATTACTTTGTTTTAGTTTAAATAATAAGGAGCCTGAAGGCTGATTTTATCAACTTTCTTTTTTCCTTTTTTGAGATGAACATTTCTTTTTAAACTTCGCCATTTCTGTTGCCACAGAAATGGCTTTTTTTATTTACAACACATTAACTTCATTTCTTTTATTTTTTGATTAGTACTATTTTGATATTTTTTAGATTCAAAAAGAATATAATTTTTCTATACCCTAAGAAACGATCTTTAGATCTTCAATAGCATTTCTTATATACTTTTACCACTAAATTTTTGTGTAATTCTTCTTTTAAAAATGGGTTGGTTTTGTTTAATAATTCCAAGTTCTTTTTAACCTTAAATATAACTTATACAAAACCCAATAAGCCCAAGCTTATAAAACGCTAACAGCAACAACACATTCGTCCAGGATTGACGAATACCGGTTTTAATTGCATGATCAAAAAAGAGGTGTTTTTGATAGTTTTCAAAGCGTCTGTTTTTATTAATGATTATCGTTTTTTAAATTCTACTAATTCGATAGACAAAGTTAAGTTAAAATTCAAACTGACCAAACGAAAACTTAATTTTTTTTTAAAACAAACTACTGACTGTCCTTACAGAGGGCACACTAACAAACAGCAAACAATTTAAAAAACAACAACTTACACTTTGAAATATATTCAAAAAAAAGAATCTAATTGGCAAATTAAAACCAAAAAGCCAATTACAGAGAAGTAAAAAACCTATTCTTTATAGTATTTGTAAAAAAAATAGGAAATAAAAAAAGGGATAATCCCTCAAAAAAGATTATCCCAACAATAACACACCTAGAATTTAAAAATTCTGGCGCTAATTTCAAACCATCATAAACTTTTTGATTTCTTTATTCGAAATTTTAGGATTAGCTCCTTCATGCCCTGCAACTAAAGCTCCAATAGCACAGGCATAATTCAAAGATTTCTGCGGTGATTTTCCTTTCATTAATCTTAAAATCAGAGTCGCCAAAAAAGAATCTCCGGCTCCAACGGTATCCACCACTTTTATAAAATAACCGCTATTGTAATAAAACTTATCATTGTAATACAAAACAGCTCCAAAGGCTCCTTTGGTTACACAAATTTGTTTGGTATTGGTTCTTTCGGCAATGAATTTAATATTTTGCTCAAAAGAATTGTACGGAGATTCTAATTTCTGACTGATTTCATACAATTCTTCGTCATTAAGCTTGATAAAATCAGCCTTTGACATTAATTCGATAAGTACTTCTGTTGTGTAATAAGGAGCTCTCAAATTAGCGTCTAAAATTTTATATTTTGCCTTTTCCAAAAGACCGTATAATGTTGATCTGGAAACCTCATCACGGCAAATCAAACTTCCAAAAACAAAGGCATCTGCTTCAGAAACTTTTTTATCCATTTCTTTTGTTGGTACAATTTTATCCCAGGAAGAAGGATAATGAATATCATAAGAAGCATTTCCTTTATCATTAATCATAACATGAACTACTCCACTCATATAATCCGAATCCACTTGTATAGCATCGGAACTCATATTGTGGTCTTCGATGTATTTAACTATATCCTGGCCATTTTCATCATTACCAATTTTACTTATTATTGTTGAAGAAACTCCCAGAGAATTCATTCTCAATGCTACATTTAAAGGTGCTCCGCCAATTTTTTTATGCGTTGGAAAAACATCCCATAAAACTTCTCCAAAGCAAACCACATTCAATCCGTGTTTTTTATTCATCTTTTAAATCTTTAAATTCTAAATTATTTTGCCTCCTCGATTTCTAACACCACACTTGTTCTTTTTAAAGTAACGTTTGGGTTAAAGCCTACTTTCATCAGATAATCTCCGGTAAAGTATTCCTCCCCTTTGATTGTTGAACTCGTTTCAGGATATAAATTAATCTCTTTGATTTTATATTTTTTCAAAGGATCTAAACCTTTCATAATTACAGGTCGTTTAGTGGCAGTTATTGCATATCTGTTATTGATCAGGTAATTAAACATAATTGCCTTGCTTTTATTTTTATTTACATAGATCAATGCTGCTATATCATTTTCATGTGGATTAACCAATCGAAACATATCACCATGCCATACAATATCTTTGAATGAATTATAATTCTCTACGGCTTGTTTACAAAATACTTTATCATTAGCTTCTAATTCGCCGGCTACAATATCAAAACCTAACTTGCCCATACTGGCCACATCTACTCTGAATTTCAGAGGTTGTTTTCCCCAATCGGTAACGTGATTGCATGTTGCAATAGCAGGAAAAAAATAGGAGTAATCCCATTGTAGAAAAATGCGTTCTATAGGATCGGTATCATCACTTGGCCAGAATTCCGTAAAATATTTCAAAAACTCATAATCACCACGACCACCACCACCGGAACAAAGCATTATAGGAACTTTTGGATATTTAGCACGAATGCGTTGCAGCACTTTATACAATCCTTTTACATAATCAACATACAGATTGGATTGTGGAATTCCCTTTTTATGAAGATAAGCCGAATACGCATTATAAATAACGGCATTACAATCCCATTTAATAAAAGCCAATTCCGGATTTTTCACGAATAAATCATCTACAATTCCATAAACAAAATCCTGAACTTGCGGATTTGACAAATCCAATACGAGTTGGTTTCTATAATAAATCTCAGGTCTTTCAGGTTGTCGTATTACCCAATCCTGATGTTTTTCGTATAACTCACTTCTGGGATTTACCATTTCAGGTTCAATCCAGATACCAAATTTCACTCCTTCTTTTTTAGCTTCTTTAACCAAATAACCCAATCCACTTGGCAGTTTCTTTTTATTTTCCTGCCAGTCTCCTAATCCTGCATCGTCGTTATTTCGTGGGTATTTATTTCCAAACCAGCCATCGTCTAATAAAAACATATCAACCCCCAAATCTTTGGCGTCTTTAAACAAGGCTTTTATTTTATTTTCATCAAAATCAAAATAAGTGGCCTCCCAATTATTCAACAAAGTCAGACGCTCTCCTTCACCATCTAATATTCGGTATTTTCTTGCCCAATCGTGTAAATTTCTACTTGCCTCTCCGGTACCGTTATTCGATAAAGCATAAATTAAGGAAGGTGTTTTAAAGGTTTCATTTGGAACCAATGAATATTCGGAAGCAAACGGGTTGATTCCTGCAATAAAACGAAGGTTTTTATGCGAATCAATCTCAAAATCCAATTTAAAATTACTGCTCCATGCTAATTGACCCAACATAACTGTCCCTTCATTTTCGGAAGCCGGTTTCCCAAATGACACTATAAAATTAGGTGTTTGCAACAGCATTGCTCTGGTTCCCAGTTTAGAATCTATTGTTTTAATCCCTTGGGTCAACTTTGTTTCCTGAGGCTGCATTTCTTTTAGATATTCTCCCTGAAAACTCGTGAGATAGAAATCTTTATGGGCAAAATATAAATTAGCCGAAGCGTATTTTTGTAATACAACCGGCTTTTTCTCCTTGTGTTTGATTTCTGTCCATTGTTCGATTACATTCTCTTTTTCCCAAACCTTATAAAACAAAGTCACTTCAAAAGCATAAACAGGATCTTTAAGAAGAATACTGGTAACTGAAATATTGGCATCTAATTTTTCTTTTTTATGACTCACATATTTGAGTTCTAAAGAAGGATTTCCATCGGCATGTTTTACCTGAATGGCTGGTTCAGACAAATTCCAGGTTCCCGCAGGAGTATAAGCCGAATTATAAATTCCGGCATTGGATTCATCATAATTATAGCTTGCAGCAACATTCCTGTACTCCACTTCATTTTGTAATGGCTTGCCAAAATAAACCATTCGCAATCTGTTATTGCTATCTGTTTGCATTAATAACACATTGTTTTCGGTAGCAATAGGAATGATTGTTTGTGCTGTTAAATTGCAGACACAAATAACCAAACTAAAAAGCAATCCTATTTGATTCCTTTTATATGTTTGTCGTTTCTCTCTCATAATTCCGGTTTAAAATATTTTAAGACAATGTGAAAAAAGCTAAAGGCAAATAAACACCTGCCTTTAGCTAAATAAAAAAACACTAATTTAACAACAATTATTAACCTTATTTTTAATACCCGGGATTTTGCGTGTATAATCCTCCTGTAAAATCAATTTCTCTTTGAGGTATTGGATAATATTCATCTCTACCTGCTGTAAAATGAGCACTTGACAAGAAACCTTTTCTGTCCTCTTCAACATCAAGATAAGCATTTAACACCGGTTCTGCAATTCCCCATCGTACCAAATCAAAGAATCTTGGACCCTCCATACCAAATTCCAATCTTCTTTCAAACATCAATGCTTTCATAGCATATTCTTTTGAAGGGAAAGAAAGATAAGGTTCAACTTTATAAACATTTGAAGCTCCTGCGGCTAAAGTCATTGCTGTACTTGCAGCGGCTCTGGCTCTAATTTGATTAATAATTGGTAAAGCTTCTGCATATCTGTTTAACTGTATTAAAGCTTCTGCTTTAAATAATAACACATCGGCATATCTAATAAAATCTACGTTTTTAGATGTTCCTACAAATGGTCCGTTTTTAACATAACAAGAACAATCTGGAGATTGTTGCTCTTTCATATTTCCAAAGTAGCCATAAACACCCGGATCACGAGCCCAACTAGATTTGTAAACCATATCCCCTGCCGTTTTCAAGGTATTTTTGTATTTGAATGGTCTGCCTGGAATCCCTACTGTATGGTCAATTCTTGGATCCAGTGTTTTGCCGGCAGCAATTGGCGCACTTCCATCCACAACATTTACCGTGATAACATTAGAATCATTAAATGTATCCAACAATGGTAAACCGGTAACGGCATCTGTTTGAAACGCATTTACCATGTTCTGACTTGCCATGTGGAAACCACAACATCCGTAAAGCGGGTTACCATGAGGCGAATTCAATCCGGTTACAAAACTTACTCTTCCAGTATTAGTCCCGTCATTAATAGAAAACTGAACTGCCCAGATAGATTCCGGACCATTATCACGACCGTCTAAGAAGTTATATCCAAAATCTGATTCTAAAGCACCTGTTACCTGATCAGCATAATCAATCACTTCCTGTAATCTGGCTGCATTGATGTTTATTACCTGATGCTCATCATTCTGTTCATAAGCCTGATACAATCTTAATTTTGCCAAATAAGCCGATGCTGCATTTTTATCCGCTCTCCCCACCTGATCCTGTGAAGGAGGTAAATTTTCATGAGCAAAAATAAAATCATCAGCAATTTTATTCCACAAAGCATCCGAAGTTAAATCATTTGAAGTTTGTAAAATTTGCTCTTTAGTAAGTTCTTCTGTAATGAAGGGCACTTTATTAAACAACAACTTCAACATAAAGTAAGAATGCGCTCTTAAAAAACGTAATTCTGCCTGTCTGGTTTTCTTTAACGGATAATCTGTTTCTGAGAACGCATTAATTACAGACAAAGCAAAGTTAGCTCTGGAAATTGCCTTATAGTGATTCGTCCAGGTTCTAGGCAACATCCAATCTCCATAATCCGGAATGGTTAAATTATATTGCTCGTATCTGTCCACAACATCTACGTCGCCACGACCACCCCCGCCTTTATAAGCATCATCAGATCGCACACTACCGTAAACCCACTGACTGGTAATTGGCCCAATCATTTCGTCATTTCCAATTGCAGCATAAGCAGCATTAACAAGAGCATCAGCATTGGCTATAGTAGCAACCTGATCTGGCTTTAATGCTCCTTTAGGTTCATAATCTAAAAAATCTGAGCTACATGAAGCCAGCAATAAAGCTGACATGAAGCTAACAACTATTTTATTATATTTTTTCATGAGAATTAATTAAAAGTTTAAGTTAACACCTAATGAGAATGTTGTAGGTACTGGTATTGAGTTGATATTAGTACGTTCCGGATCAGAACCGATATATCCTTTTGGAGTAAACCAAAATAAGTTCTCTCCCTGAGCATATATTCTACAACGAGTAATAAAACCGGTTTTTTCAGTTATACTCTCCGGCAATGAATATCCAATTTGGATGTTTCTAACTTTAAAATAAGAATTGTTTCTTAATAAATAATCGGACATATTAGCGTAATCCGTATTATTTGTTGTCAGCGAAGGTATGTTACTACTTGTATTTGTTGGAGACCAGGCATTCAATGTTCCAGGCCCAGCATTTTCTCTTCCCTGAACAAAATTGTTCCAATAGATATAAGGATCAACTCCTTTTCTTCCTGTTACTCCTGAACCAAAGATGGACATATCAATATTTTTATAAGCCAAACTAATATTGATACCATATTCCAATTTAGGTTGTGTAGAACCAATAAACGTTCTGTCATCAGAATTGATTACCCCGTCATTATTAATATCAACAAATTTAATACCTCCTAATCTGGAAGCCACCTGGGTTGCATGTGAGTCAATATCCTCCTGTGACTGAAACAATCCGTCTGTCTTGAAACCAAAAATTTCAAACTGTGAATGACCAACAATTGAATTTGCTGCTGTACCCGGATATGCCGATCTTACTTCTTCAGGTAATTGAGTAATTTTATTTTTTGTCGCACCAAAATTGGTCGTCACATTAAAATTCAATCCGTTTTCTAAAGTATCTGAATATCCTAAAACCAATTCCCAACCTTTGTTAGAAGTAGAGGCTCCATTCACAAAACGCTGTTGTCCTTCTCCTAAAACCGAAGCAACTGGTGGTTTAATTAAAATTCCTTCTGTTTTTCTGGTAAAATAATCGAAGGAACCTGATAATTTGTTATCTAAAAAAGCAAAATCCAATCCCACGTTGACCTCTTTAGTAGATTCCCATTTCAACCCTGAATTGGCAGCCTGGATAGAAACAAAACCAGATGGTAAATTTCCTGTATTAACGCCACCCAAATCATAGGCAGTACCCACATTATAATAAATATTGAAAAAATCAGGTATAAAAACATTTTGGTTCACTCCGTATCTGGCTTCAAACAAACCTAAACTGGCAAAATCTCCAATAGATTGATTTCCTACCTCACCATAACCGGCACGAAGTTTTAATGACGAAAGCGCTTTAACATTTTTCATAAAATCTTCATTACTGATTTTCCAACCTACTGTAGCAGCCGGAAAAATACCGTATCTGTTGTCTTCTCCAAATCGGGAAGAACCATCACGTCTGATAGTAAAAGTTGCCAAATATTTATCCGAAAAGGCATAATTTACTTTTCCAAACTGAGAAAGCAATCGGCTTCCTGTTGTTAGTCCATTTGAGGTTCTGGATCCTGAAGCTGCCGATAATACAAAATAAGATTCTGATTCTACAGCAAAATTCTCTCCACGGGCCAGTAAACTATGAAAATCTGTTTTAACCGATTCCACACCCACCAGGACACCAATTTTATGATCGGAAAGCTTTACATTATAATTCAAAGTATTCGAAATGGTTAAACTTGAATATTTATTAGTATCATGAGTTAGGCTATTATTTGTTCTGTTAACAGATCCATTACTAACCATAGGTTCAATATCTTTTCTGCTGAAATCATTAAAATCCATACCAATACTATTTCTGTAAGTAAGATTTTTGATTAAATCAATTTCTGTAAAAACATTTCCATACAAGGAAATTCTTCTGGTATTATCCCATCTGTTTAAATACTGCATCAACAAAGGGTTATTTCTATCAGAATATCCGGAACCTAATGGTCCACCGTATCCTCCGGAATTAGTATAAACCGGAATGGTTGGTGCCAATGAAATAGCCAAAGCCGGAACCGGAGAATTACCAACATCGTTAGCGGCTAATCTTTCATTCGATTGTGTAAACTGTGAATTAATACCAAATCGCACCTTGTCGTTAAACAACTTGAAGTTAGCATTCAATCTTGCAGTGTATCTTTCAAAATTGGTATATTTCAGCATTCCTGTATTATCCAGATAACCTAAATTCAACATGGCATTGGATTTCTCTGTACCTCCTGAAACAGACAGGTCATTATTGATAACAAATCCTGTTTTATATACTGTTTCCTGCCAATCTGTATTTCCTGCCGGCATATTAGTATCTCCACCTACAAAAGGTTTAACTGACACACTATTTAATACCGGATTATTTAGGTCATTATTCCAGTCAAAATCATAGATTTCACCATATCCATCCTCAGGAAGTGCTCCATCATTAACTGATGCCTGCCACAAAACCTTCCCTCTATCCAATGAATTCAGCATTCTATACCTTTGTTTTTTCTCTGACATAGCAGAAATGCTGGTACTGTAAGACACATTCATTCTTTCCCCTTTGAAAGCATTTTTGGTTGTTACCACAATAACACCATTGGCCGCTCTGGAACCATAAATAGAAGAAGCAGAAGCATCCTTTAATACCTGAACCGATTCTATGGCACTAGGATTTAAACTGGCAAAAACTTCAGGTCTTACCGTAGGAACACCGTCAATTACATACAATGGATCAGTATTTCCCAGGGTGCTTACCCCTCTAATTAAAATCTTGCTGCTGGTACCACTTGGATCTCCCGATTTTTCGATAGACAAACCGGCAACCCTACCCTGTAGTGCCTGCATGGCATTCCCCGAACTCATACTTTGTCCCTCAATAGGTTTCATCTCAACAACAACTACAGCTCCAGTTACATCGACTTTTCGTTCCTTAGAATATCCAGTTACCACAACCTCGGTTAATTGCTGTGATTCGGATTTTAAAATAATATTAATCGTTTCCTGACCATTTACTTGTACAGTTTGATTTGTAAAACCCACATAACTAAAAGTTAAAGTTGCTTTTGGATCTACATTTCTAAGTTCGTATTTCCCGTCTATATCAGTTATAGTCCCTTTATTAGACCCTGATACTAATACAGATACTCCGGGAAGTGACATGCCGTCTTCAGAAGAAGTTACGACTCCTTTTACTCCAATATTTTGGGCCGAAAGTGAAAAAAAGGACCCCATTAGAATTAAGTAAAGAATGATTTTTCGTTTCATAATTTAGATAGTTTAGTTAAAATTTAATTGGTTAATTGTCAAGTTTTCGATGGTGAAATCGAAATTATCTTTAGTCACAGAAAATGTCTCCATAGGTTTTTCAGGAAAAAATATTTCTGTCATTACGGTTTTGCCATTATCATAAAACACTTCAATTGAAGTTTTATCTACTATTACTCTAACATCTATTTTATCAAAATCTTCAGAGAAAGGGGCTTTCGAAATTTGTTTTGCAAACGCATCCGAAAAAGACAAATCCCCTGATTTTTTTCTGTCGATAAAAAAGTATTTGTCTTTTTTATTGATACCAAAACTGATGCTGTTATCCGCACTGTTGCATAATGAAAAAGTATAGATGTCTTTTTTAAGATTTTTCAAAGTAAACTGCATATCCACCTTTGCTAAATCCATCGATGATTTATCAATTAAAACTGTTTTTTTATCCTTAATTTTAAGTGCTTCTTTCTTGATGGTCTTGGCTACATAATTTTGTAACTCTCTTACCGGAACAGAAGAAATACGGTAATGATTATCCTCTTTTGTGAGTTTTAATTCTCTTGCAATAGTCATACTGCTTCTCCATTTCTCAGTTGGAACTTTTTGAGCATAATTCCAATTAGACATCCAACCCATAAAGAGCTTTCTGCCATCGGTCTCTGAAATATTAGACCAGGTAACTCCGGCATAATTGTCTCTTCCGTAATCAATCCATAGCCCTTTTTGCCCATTTATATCCTTAGAAAAAGATTCATCCAGTTTAAATGTCTTACCATCAAAATCGCCTACAAAATATTGAGTAGCTGAACCGCCGTTAGGACCTCCCGGATTGATACTCAGCAAAAGCACCCATTTGTATTCATCAGAACCTTCTACAAATAGCGGGAAGAAGTCCGGGCATTCCCATACACCTCCGTGAGCTCCGATATTTTTTCCAAAATCAGAAAGTAATTCCCAATCTTTTAAGTTTTTAGAACTATAAAACATCGTTTTATCGCCAGCTGCTAAAACCATTAACCATTGCTTGTGAATATTATCCCAGGTCATCTTTGGATCTCTGAAATCTTTGATACTTGGAAATTCTATAACAGGGTTTTTTTCATATTTTTTCCAAGTCAATCCTTCATCAAGCGAATAAGCAATCCCTTGTGACTGAATACCCGGCTCCCCTGTTTTTTCTTTTTTGGGATCGTGATAAGTAAACATGGCTACGATAGGAGGATTTTTCAAACTTCCAAAACCGGAAGTATTTTGCAAATCAACCACGGCACTTCCTGAAAATATATATCCTTTCTCATCCGGGTAAATAGCGATTGGTTTTTCAGTCCAGGTAACCATATCGGTACTTATCGCATGTCCCCAGTGCATTGGTCCCCAAACATTTGAATCCGGATAATGTTGGAAAAATAAATGGTAGTATCCATTATAATAAAACATTCCGTTAGGATCATTCATCCATGCTTTTTTAGGCGTGAAATGAAAATTAGGTCGGTATAATTCTTCTTCCGTATATGTTTTTTTATCCGTCATGGAAGACTCTTTACAATTAAACAGAGTCAGCATTCCAATGGCACACAACAATAATTTGGAGTATTTTTTAATAGCAATTTTAGTCATGATTTATTCTTTTATTAATTTTTTACTTAACTCTTCTAAAGAAATCCCTTTGGTTTCCGGCATTAAGAAAGCCACAAACAAAAGTTGAAAAACCATCATTACGGCAAAAAATAAGAACACCACAGCGGCTCCAACAGAAGAAAACAAAAATGGAATTAGTGATGGAATTATTGCTGCCAAAACCCAATGTGTAGTACTCCCAAAAGCCTGTCCTGAAGCTCTGAGATGATTTGGAAAAATTTCTGAAATAAATACCCAGATTACAGCACCCTGACCAATAGCATGAGCTGCAATAAACAAGAAAAGGAAAATCGGAACAGCCATTCCCTCCCATTCTAAAAAGAAAGCAAGAGCAACAAGGCTAAGCGAAACAATATAGCCTACTGAGCCAATATACATCAGCACTTTTCTTCCCAGCTTATCAATTAATGAAACTCCTAATAAGGTGAATACTAAATTGACAATACCAATACCAATACTGCTAAGCAATGCCGTACTTTCTCCCAAACCGGCTTCCTGAAAAATTCGGGGAGAATAATATAAAAAAGCATTAATTCCGGATAACTGATTAAATAAGGCAATTAAAAAAGCTAAGATTAATGGAGTGCGGTATTTTTTTAAAAAAATAGTGTCGTTTGAAAGAGCGGCATTACTATTATCCAGCTCAATTTCTTTTTTCATTTGTTCGTAATCAACTTCCTGCCCCATTAAAGCCAATATCTTTTTAGCTTCTTCATTTCTGGATTTAGACAACAACCATCTTGGACTCTTAGGAATACTAAAAACAAAAAGAGTATAAATAAAAGAAGGAAAAGCTTGTACGCCCATCATCCATCGCCATGAATTTTCGCCTGTATTTCTGAGCAAATAGTTTGAAAGAAATGCCATCAAAATTCCCAAAACAATATTAAACTGATAAAAAGCAACTAATTTTCCTCTGTCTTTTGCCGGTGCTATCTCAGAAATATAAGCCGGAGCTGCAATTGTAGATGCTCCTACACCTAAACCTCCAATAAATCTGAAAGCTGCAAAAACATAAGGATCATTAGCCAAAGCAGACCCTATTGCTGAAAAGAAAAACAAAATTCCTATCCATAATAAGGTGTTCTTTCTTCCTATTCTATTAGTAGGTATCCCTCCAAAAATGGCTCCGAAAACAGTACCCCATAAAGCCATTCCCATAACTACAGTTCCATGAAAAGCATCAGACGAATTCCAAAGCTCTTGCAATTTTTTATCAGCTCCTGAAATGACCACTGTGTCAAAACCAAACAGAAATCCTGCTAGTGAAGCAATAACAGACCAAATGACTATTTTTTTCATTATCAAAAATTATTAAATTGAATTAAAAACTATACTATACTCTCTATAAGGTATTTTTTTACAAAAAAATCGAACGAAAAAGAGATAAACTGAGAGATTTCTCTTTTAGCACTTGATTATATTTTTTTCAATCGAAACAGCTTTGTTTCATGACGCTGTACCTTTCCATTCCATTTTTTACCTTTAGTAATTACTTTGTGTTCCCATAAATCTTTGATTTCGTAAGTTTCACTCAATCCTAATTCAGCAAAATTTATTTTTGCATTCTGGATAGATTCAGAACGATTTACAATTGCGATTGCAGCATCGCCATTTGCCAATGGTTTTACATATACATTCCAGGTATCATTCTTGATTTTACAAACTGCCTGTTTCCCTAAAACGTCCTGATTAATAGCAATTACCTCTTCATTTAATAAAATACGTTTGGTTTCTGCATCCATATTCCGAACATCATTAGATGCAGCCAATGGAGAATTCATAATACACCAAAGACTCATCTGGCTTTGGTATTCGGCAATGGTACAACCAACCCCACCAAAATCACCTGAAGGTCCTTTTTTACCATAAAGTCCAACCACAAGCATATCCATATCATTCCAACGTCCTGGACCTGCATAAGAAGCGTGATCCTGCGAAAAATCTACAATATCTAATATCCCTGCTCCTTCAGTATCTAAATCTTTAAGTGTTTTTACTGGTTTAAGACTTCTCCATTTATCTCTAACATCTCCAGTGGTACGCCATAACTGACCACCAACTTGTCCTGCCCAGAGCCAAGGTTTACGACCACCCCATTCGCAAACACCCAACACAATATCACGTCCGCTATTACGCAAAGCATCCGCCATTTTTTTGTAACGTGTTTTCGCAATTTCCACATCATCGGGAGCACCACAATAATCGTATTTCAAATAATCAATCCCCCAAGACGCAAAAGTTTTAGCATCCTGTTCTTCAAAATTTAAACTGGCAGTATAGCCCCCACAGGTTAATGGTGCCGCGTCCGAATAGATTCCTAATTTTAATCCTTTGCTATGTACATAATCCGCAAGTGCTTTTATACCTGATGGAAATTTTTTAGAATCAGGAATAATGTTGTTTCTGTTATCTCTTCCGCCCTGCCATCCATCATCAATAAACAGATAATTATAACCCGCTTTCACCATACCACTACTTACCATGGCATCTGCCATTTCACGTATATCAGTTTCATTAAAATTATCAGCAAAGTAATTCCAAGTCATCCATCCCATGGGCGGAGTTGGTGCTAATAAAGAACCATCGGACGATTTAGTTTGTGCTTCTACAATTCCATAACTCAAGCAGAATACAAATAGAATAAGACTGAATATTTGTTTTTTCATTTTATATAAATTTGTCATGTTAATTTTTTATTGATATAAGTGACTCAGAGAACAGCATTTATAAAACCATCTTTATTAATGCACTTCCTTAGAAAACATAGGAGAAACTCCAAAGCTCTTGCAATTTTTTATCAGCTCCTGAAATGACCACTGTGTCAAAACCAAACAGAAATCCTGCTAGTGAAGCAATAACAGACCAAATGACTATTTTTTTCATTATCAAAAATTATTAAATTGAATTGCTAAGATATATGCAAAAAAAAGCTTGATATTTTAAACATGTAACAATTACATACAATCCCATTCAAGAGTCACGACTAGCCCCTCAAAACACTTGATTTCAGTAGCTTAAAACAAAAAACAAACAGAAAACTATTTCGTTATAGCTACAATTATGTTACATCAATTACAATTATGTTACTCTTGATTTTATAAAAATGAGAGCCCTCTTTGGCATTCCTCTACTTTATTAACAGCTTTTTATACTTTTTTAAAAGAATGACAGATTTATTTATGAAATTTTTAAGTGATTTTGATTCCCGAAATAGTTATCAAATGAATTGATTTAAAATCGAAAGAAAATTTTACATTCGTTTTTATAGCCAAATCAAGTTAGTAAGACCTTGTGACAATGAATCAATTTGCAATCTTAGTAGTTGCCTTTTTCAGAACGAAACAAAAAAAGCCCATCAAAATAGTTTTGACAGGCTTGATTATAATACAAAAAATAAGCACGTCTTTCTAAAACGTGATTGTAATCCCAACTCCAGCAAGGTCTCCGACTCTACGAAGTCAATATATAGCTTTTAATTCTATCTATTTCCCACTAAGCGTTTTCCAAAAATCATCCTTAGGAAAAATATTTTTCAGGGTGTATTTAGCTGCTTCTTCTTTAGTTAATTGATGCGACCAAGCCACTCTTTTATTAGTTTTAGCTCCTTTTCCCTTATTGTTGTATTCGGCATAAAAAGCGGTTTTAGTTTTATCACCAAAACGTTCGTCCGGCCATGGATTCCAGCCTTCCGGCAAAATATGGCTTCCTAAATTACAGCCTATAAAAACCGTTTGGGCATAAGGTCGCCAAGGTCTACCGAGGAAAACCTTTGTTGCATTCGCATCGGCAATTAATTTACAATTCATAAAAACATATCCAAATTCCTGATTTTCGGGTGTTGAAGCCGCCGTTATATAAGAATCTTTTTTACTGTTAATAATGCAGTTTTGAAAAACAGCAACAGCGGGTCCAAAAATAAAATCCGTCGTTCCATCAATGTAGCAATTTTCATAGTATTGATAAGTTCCGTCTCCATCCGTCAATAAAGTATCCTGACAGCCTAAAATTTTAGAATTTTTCATCATAAAACGATTTCCTTTGACACGCAAAGCTACAGCTTGTCCTTTGTCGCACCATGAATTTTGAATTGTAATATTTTCGATTCTGACATCATCTGCATCAACCAAAAGCGTATAAGAATCGGAAGTTCCAAAATTTCGATTTGACTTAGGATTAGGCTTACCCGAATAATCATCATTGATTATAATAGTATTTTCTTTGTCCTCCCCTATTAATATCATGTGCGGACTATAAATTTCTATTTTCTCTCTATAAATTCCTTTTTTAATATAAATCAAATTCCAATCGTGATCAACACAGGCGGTAGTAATAGCATCACTAATTGATGTTTCATCACCACTCCCATCTTGTGCAACAGTAATTTTACAATATGTTTGCGCATTACTATTATTATTCAAAAGAATAAAAAACAAAAACAATAGAACTTTCTTCATTATGCTAATTTATTTGTTTTATAAAATTATATCGGACTTCAAAAATAAGAAAAAAAGCCAGCTTTCAGTAATCGATTACATTTTGCAAAAAACACGAAATTACTTCTTATTTTGAGCTTATTATCTTATTTTAGACGGCTATTAAAAAACCATCAAAACCTCTTCAAAATAATCATTTAATGAAAAGTAAAATTCAAAATTCATTCTTATTAGTATTCGTATTTACAAGCCAACTTTTTTGGAGTCAAAACAACAAAAGCAATTTTCTTATTGCCGACAAAAAGGAAGTGGCAACTATTTATATTGATCCAAAATCGGATCAACTGGTGATTTGGGCTGTAAATGAACTGGCAAACGACATTCAGGAAATTACAGGACAAAAACCTCAAATTATTTCAACGAATACAACTCAAAATACCAAAGGAATTTACATTGGTCAAATCAATGAAAGTCTTTTTAAAGACTATAAAAAATCGAACTTAAAAGGCGGATGGGAAAAATTTAGTATCAGCAATGATAAAAACAATTTATACATAGTAGGGAGCGATGTCCGTGGAACTGTTTTCGGCATCTTTGAAACCGCCGAAAGACTGGGCGTTTCCCCTTGGAAATGGTGGGCCGATGTCAATACTATTAAAAAAGAAAAACTGGTTTTGAACCTTCCTGTTAACGGAATTACCGAAAATCCTTCGGTGCAATTTCGTGGCATTTTCCTGAACGACGAAGACTGGGGTTTACAGCCCTGGGCAGCCAAAACATTCGAAAAAGAAACAGCCGACATTGGTCCTAAAACCTACGAAAAAATATTCCAATTGCTTTTACGTTTGAAAGCCAACACCATCTGGCCGGCAATGCACGATTCTACAAAAGCTTTTTTCGGTATTAAAGGCAATAAAGAAATGGCGCAAAAATACCATATTCTGCTGGGAACTTCACATGCTGAACCGATGATGCGGAACAATGTGGATGAATGGAAAAAAGAGACCATGGGTGCTTTTAATTATTTTACGAATAGTGAAAAAATTAACAACTATTGGCAGGAACGTTTGAATGAAATTCGCGACAGCAAAGCCGAAGCTGTTTTTACCCTTGGAATGCGTGGCGCTCATGACAGCCAGATGGAAGGTGCAAAAAGTACTGAAGAAGCTAAGAATATGGTTGAAAAAATCATTGTAACGCAACGTGAAATGCTTTCTTCTACATTTAAAAAACCAATTACTTCTATTCCACAAGTAATGATTCCGTATAAAGAAGTATTAGAACAATACAACAAAGGGATGAAAATCCCTGAAGATGTGATGTTAATGTGGACAGACGACAACTACGGTTATATCAGACACATCAGCAATGAAACAGAGCAAAAAAGAGTTGGTGGCGGCGGTATTTACTATCATTTAAGTTATTGGGGACGTCCGCATGATTATTTATGGTTATCCAGCATGCAACCGGGATTAATTTGGGAAGAAATGTCTAAGGCTTACGCCAATGGAGACCAAAAAATGTGGATTGTAAATGTGGGCGATATCAAACCTGCCGAATACGATTTGGAATTTTTCATGGATTTGGCCTGGAATATCAATTCGATAAAACCCGATGGAATTCACCAACATCTGAAAGACTGGGCAGCCAGAGAATTTAACAAAACCATTTCCAATGACATAAGTAACGTAATGAGCGAATATTACCGATTAGCTTCGTTGAGAAAACCGGAATTTATGGGCTGGAGCCAAACCGAGCCAACTACCCAAATAAAACCTTCTGATTTTACCGCAACCGAAGCCAAACGCAGAATCCAGCTTTATGAGGAATTGGCAGCGAAAATAAATAATCTATCTGCTTCTATTCCTCAGGAACGAAAAAATGCCTGGTTTCAATTGGTTGTTTATCCGGTAAAAAGTGCCGCTGCTATGAATCGTAAATTCTTGTACTGGCAACTGGCTTTAGAATCTAATGACTTATCAGAAAAAGAAAAATACCAAAACTTATCCAAAGAGGCCTACCAGCAAATTGAAGAGCTGACTAAATATTACAACACCGAAATGAGTATCGGAAAATGGAATAATATGATGAGTATGGCTCCAAGAAAATTACCGGTTTTTAGCCCAATTGACTATACTAATTTGCCTAAAACTGAAATAAAACCAGAAAGTCCGGAAGGAGAAGCAATTGCTATTCAGGCAAAAGATTTCGTTTCAAGTCAGGGTCCAAAAAACTACAACTGGAAAAGCATTGAAGGATTAGGATACAGCAATGCTGCAATTACTTTATTTCCTTTAAAAACGAGTTATTTTACAACTGAAAAACCATCAGTAAGCTATACTTTTGAAAGTTCAAAAACCGGAGAATACGAAATCGAAGTGCGTTTTATGCCTACCCATTCCAACAATTCGGATCATCAGGCGACCATTACATTCGATTCAAATACCAGCAAAACCTTCAAGTTGAATTCTTATGACAGGGATGCCAACTGGAAAGCCAATGTATTACGAAATGCAGCTATTTTCACATTGCCGGTAAACATCGAAAAGGCAGGAAAACACACTATTAAACTGGAAGTAAATCAAACCGGAATTGTAATTGACCAACTTGCAGTTTATCCAAAAGGGCAAAAAAAATACGAGATACCATTTGAATAAGTATCTCATATTTCTAATTAAATTAATTCCTAAAATATATCTTATTTTACTGAAACAGGAGGTAGATCATCTACCTCTTTTTTGGTTAAAACCAAATCTCTAATTTTACTACCTTTTAGATTTCTTAGTTCTTCAGCAGCGGTTTCGGCAACAATATTTGCTCCTGCTCTCCCCGTATGTGTGTGATCTTTTGGATAAAATTCTTTTACTTTTTCCTGACCTATAGCTTCAAATTTTTCAGCGACTTTTTTGCTCAAATTAATGTAATCTACTTTTTCAACCTCAGCAACCTGTTGAGACCATTTAATGTAAGTTTCATCTCTTTGTTCTACTTTTCCATTTGGCCATTCGTTTCTTGGCGTTAAACTCATCACAATTGGAGTCGCCCCTTTTTCTCTGGTTTCACGAATGAATTTCTTCAAATACCAGCCATAAGTATGAACGGTTTCCGTCAAACTATCGGCACGATTTACTTGTTGCGTTTCGTCGCCAATTCCATTGATAGAACCTCTGAATTTTTCACTATCAATTTTACCGGCATCATTATGTCCGAATTGAAGAATAACGAAATCGTCCGGCTGAATTTCTTTTTTCACCTTATCCCAAAGTCCTTCAAAATCAAAAGTACGTGAACTTCTTCCTCCTCTGGCTTTGTTCACGATATTGACTCTGGTAGTATCAAAATAACGAGGAACCATCACTCCCCAACCAACCGCATTTTCATTTTTGTTATCAGCCATAGTTGAATCACCAACTAAGAAAACATTGATTTTTCGAGGCAATTTAATTACCGGATTTTCCAAAATATAATTTTTCAAAGGGCTTTTAGATGCTTTTAAACCTTCGATTATTGAAGTCGCAGCCATCACCGCTCCCTTAGCCGAAGGATGTGTATGATCTTTTTTATAGAAATAGGTTCCTGTAACTTTTGCTTCGCCAAAAGCTTCCAGTTTTTTCGCCATTCGGTCATTCAAATCAATGAAAGTAACCTGCTCCTGATCGGCAATTTGTTTTGCCCATAACCCGTAAGAAGTATTGTTTCTTGGCAGTTTCCCGTCTTTCCAGGTATTTCTTGGAATTGGCGACATCACAATAGGAATCGCTCCTTTTTCCTTAGCCTCTTTAACTACTTTTCGAATGTACCAACCGTAGCTATGCACGATTTCATGCTTTTTAGTAATCAAATTATCGATTTCTTCTGTCTTGTCAGAAATCCCTTTTATCGTCCCTCTGGCTCTGATAGTATCGTTCAATGGTCCATCATCATTATGTCCCCACTGAATTAGCACATAATCTCCTTTTTTCAGTTTTTTATAAACGGCATCCCATAATCCTAAATTTTGATAGGATCTGGAACTTGTTCCTCCCAAAGCATGGTTTTCAACCGTTATTTTGCTGTCATCCAAAAACTGCCCAATGTAATCGCCCCAGCCCCAAAGTCCGCCGGTTCCATCACCACGACCGTTTTTAACTGTAGAATCACCTACGGTATAAACTGTTATTTTTTCCTGTGCCTCTACACTAAATTGCACTAAAAAAAGAGCTGAAAAGGCAAAAAGCATTAATTTACTAATTCTCATTTTTCATTATTTGTTGTTATACTTCTTCTCTATTATTTTAGCCACGAATTACTTCGTCTATTCGCTATCGCTCGGGTCACTAATTTTTATTAATTAATTTTCTTCTCATATAATTATCACAAATACCATTCGACTTTGTCGAAATTGATCAGTGTTATCTGTCGATGATATTTAAAAAAATTATTCGAGCATTCGTGGCAAAATAAATTATTTATTTTATCTTATCTAAAATCAAACCATAAATTCATCTGGATTCCTTCGTCGCCACTTTTGATTCGAATACTTGCAGCCTGACTGTGTGGTCCGTGGTGCTCAATAGGTTTAAAATCACGCATAGCGGGAATTTCATACATAAACGAAATATTTCCTTCCGGAAACGCCGGTTGCGGATACGTTCCTTCAAAACCATTTTTAGGTAAATCCGGTGTAAATAATCTTAAGAACACTTTTTCAGAAGCCGAAAACATTTTAAAACTATTATTGTTTTTTGCTTTTAAAGCTCCTGCGTAAAAATCAGCATGATAGCCTTTAAACTCTGGTAAAATCATATTTTCAAAACTCTCTCCCGGAATCGTCTGATTGTATTCTTTTTCCCAAATGCCATGAGTAGTTCCTTTGATTCGGTTTTTCCAAACGTGATAAGGGCCTTTTCCAAACCATTTCATGCTTTCTACTCCTTCTTCAGGAAAATCAAAAGTAATACCAAAAGCATCTACTTTATCCTGGAAAAAAGCGCCATCAAAACCATTATTCGCTCCTGCATCTTTAAGCACCAACATTTCCATTTTCAATCTGCCATCGGCAGTCATTGTCCATTTAATTTTCTTGATTCCGCCTTTATAATTCACTGTCAGTACCGCCGAATTATTTTCTACAGCTGTTTCAACATTTTTCACTTCGGCAATCATCCCAATTGGTGTTGGTCCATTTGTCAAAGGAACAATTCCGTTTTTGTTTTTAACCGAAATTATTTTTCCTGTTTTCTTATCGAATGCTACTTGAACATCTTTGCTAATCAATGAAACAGAAGCTGCTTCGTCTTTGATACTTACTTTTGCTTTCGATTCTTTTTTCAACAAAAATTTCTCCGCAAAATAATCTCCTTTATGAATCGTCCAGGTCCAGGTATAAATCTCTCTTCCATGTTGGTCGCGAGCGGTAATTTCAACCCAGTCTCCTTCGAAAAAGTTCGCAGCAACAGGAATTTTTATCTTCGAAGTTTCTCCCGGATCAATACTTGGAATTGTAATTTTTCCTTTATCTAAAATCGAATTACCATTGTTCGAATACAGAGCATCTTTATTCGCCTTAACAACTCTATATTCCATTGTACAAGTATTCAAATTGCTAAAAATATAATCGTTGCTGATGAAAAATGTTCCGTCAAACTTAGCTGTAATACTCGCCGGAGCAAATTGAATTGGCGCCCAAATTTCTTTAATAGCATAAAAACTGCCTTCTTTTTCACGGTGTGGTCCCAAAATTCCATCGGCAGCCAAAGAACCCTTCGAATCAAATTGTTCTTTACCTGTCCAATCTGATCTTTTCACTGCTTCGTCACAAAAAACCCAGATGAATCCACCAGCAAAAAGCGGACTTTCTTTAAAGTGATTCCAAAAATCTTCCAGTCCTGCTCCTCCTCCATTATCATAAGTTGCGTGCATGAATTCTGTTGGAAAGAAAACATTTTCACCATTTACAAATCGGTGAATTCCGGTTTGGTACGCAGGATAATGATGCGCATCCCAACCATCAAAATCAGACCAAGGGTGAATTACAATACGTTTTTGAGGATCTAAATCTCTAAAAACCTGATCGACATTATAGTTCCATCCGCCTTCGTTTCCGTTATCCCAAATAATAACTGATGCATGATTGACATCGCGGGTTACCATTTCGGTTACTAATTTGGTTCCAGTTGCAGTATCATAGGAATTTTGCCAACCTGCTAATTCATCCAAAACAAAAATTCCCAACGAATCGCAAACCTGTAGAAAATGACTATCGGCAGGATAATGACCACGCACGGCATTCATATTCATATCTTTTAACAAATTCACATCCATAATACTTAGACGTTTGCTGGTACTTCTACCCGATTCAGGCCAAATTTCATGTCGGTTTACGCCTTTCATGATAATCTTTTTTCCGTTTACATAGATTCCGTCTTTTTTGATGAATTCTAATGTTCTGAAACCGATTCTTTCCGTTCTTTCATGAATGGTTTTTCCGTTTTGTTTCAATTCCAGTTTTAGATTGTACAAATTAGGCGTTTCCGGACTCCAAGGTTTAATATTTGGAAATTGCATGCTAATGACTTTTTTAGTCTCTTTAGCATTCACATCGAAAGAATGTGAACCAATCACATTATTGTTTCCGTCTGCCGAAATTGAAGCAACAATTGTGCTTTTTTGAGAAAGATTTTGAAAATCGACATGAGCGTTTAATGTTCCGTCCATTTTAGCATCAACAGCCACGTGAGCGATATTTTCATTTGCCATGATTTCTAACCAAACCGGACGATAGATTCCGCCAAAAAGCCACCAATCGGCTCTTCTTTCTGCAGCATTTACCGAATTATTAGCCGAATGTTTGGAAACATGCGCTTCCAAGACATTAGTCCCTCCATAATTCAATAAAGATGAAATATCATATTTGAATTCGTAAAAACCACCCTGATGAATTGGCCCAGCCAATTTCCCGTTGATTTTCACTTCGGTATCTGTCATCGCGGCGCCAAAAACAATATAAATCGTTTTGCCTTTATCGGAAGCTGTAATCTGAAATTCGTGTTTATAGAAACCTTCTTCTTTACTTGGTTCTTTTTGATTTAATTCTTTGTACCAACGACCATAAGTATATTCGCCAAAACCTTCTAATTCCCAGTTAGACGGCACATTAATTTTAGACCATTGTTTACTGTTGTTTCCTCCAGTAACCATAAAATCCCATTTTACGGGATGTTCAAAATCTGTCCCGGAAAGGAACACTTTTTTAGTTTGCTGTGCATTTGCACTTAATCCGCATACGCATGAAAGAAATAAAGCAGCAACAGCTTGTAATGATTTTTTAAAAAACATAAAATTTGATTAAAGAATTAATTTCCGTCTGGTTTTACAATTTCAAAACGCTGACTCATTGGTAAAGTCCATTTTGCAAAAGCATTCGGTTGGTTTGGATTATATTGTGGTACTTCTTTTTTGAAAAAATTAGCCAAAGGATTGTTCAAATCACGAAGTCCTTTAATTACGCAAAGCGCAATTTCATTGGCTCCAAAAGAATTAAAATGGGTATTATCTTCTAATTTTTCTTTTTGTCCCGGAAAAGTATTCGCCGGATATTGAACAAAAGCTTTTCGAGATGGTTCATCACCCCAGCTTTCGTATAAAGTAGTTGTCAATTTTGTAATATCAACCAAAGGAACATTCATTTCCTGAGCTACTTTTCGCATCGCATCAGGATAATCGCCGTGAGTAGGTTTTAAAGTTCCATCAGGATTAAAAGCGCGACGCTGAACCGGCGTAATTAAAATAGGAATCGCTCCTTTATCTCTGGCAGCCTGAACATATTCGCGAAGAGAAGCCGAATAAGACTCCCAGGGTCCAATTCCCTCGCCTTTTTCTTTCTCATCATTATGAGCGAATTCTACAATTAAATAATCTCCGGGTTTTATAAGTGACAAGATTTTTTTTAAACGCAAACTCGATTTAAAAGAACGCAATGCTGATCCTGAAACTGCATAATTTGCTACTACAACATTTTCGTCAAAATAATTAGTGATAAATTGTCCCCAGGATGCCCAAGGTTCCAAATCCTGATCAGTAACCGTAGAATCTCCCGCTAAATAGACCGTTGTAACATTCGAAATTGGAATAATACTAATACTTTTTATTTCTACTGTTCCAAGAAACTCCAATGTTAGTTTTTCATCCCAATTTAATTGACCAAAATCTCTGTCTTTCAACTGGATTTGTGTGTTCTCATCTATTTTAGGAAATCGAACATTTACATTAAAGGTCTTGGTAACAATTTGTCCTTTTCTCAACTGAAGCTGATCTACAAATAATCTTCTTGATTCCGCTTTAATAGTAGTATTGGTATTTTTGATTTTACTGCCAAAAGTTACCGAAACCTGATAATTCCCTTCAGGAAGTTTCACCGAAAAATAGGTTGGCACGGTTGCACTAAAAGAATCTGAATTTAATTTCACATTCGTTGCTGTATTATAATCGAATCCATATCCCAAAGCAGTATTATAAGTCAAAACATTATCAAGTGCTATAATTTTTTTGGATTTTTTTATTTTTCCACCAAAGTAAAAAACCTGCTTTCCTATTGTCTTTGAAGTTGTTATAGTAGTTTCCGACAATCTCTTTTCAGAAGCTACAGCATCAACTGAAAAATTGAAACTACACCATAAAAACATTAAAAAAATCATCTTGTTTTTTTGAATCATAAAATATCTGATTTACTTTTTAAATAATGGACTAAAGTACCCATTTCAGGACAAAGCAGTATCCTGCACTGTTAGGCAGAAACCCCAGAAATCCGACATTTCACAAAAAAGGGCTAAAAAAGAGTTTTTCCCTACCAAAAAAACATTCTGAAATTTTAAAATTGTTCAAAAAAAAATTTAACAAAACAGCTTTTGTAATCGATTACTTAGGAGGTTTTTATCAAATTAAAAACAAAAAACAACAAAAACAAGCTAACAGTTTTTTCTTTCAAAAAATCCATCACTGAACTATTCACAAACCCCAAAAAAACACATTTAACTGATAAACAACAACTTAATCCTTAAGTGTCAAAAAAACATTTAAAAAACACAAAAAAAATAATTTAACACAATTAACAGCAGAATACAGGATACGTTAATAATAAGTTAATTTTATTTTCGTATCCGTAATTATTTTAACTATTTTTTTTGTAGTTTTAAATTATAATCACATTTTTTTAACACATTATCATTTCACAACAAACCAAACCTAATTAATTAATTAATTAACAAAAACCATTTTTTTTATGAAACATTCATTCGTAAAGTATTTGGTGTTCTTTAGCATCATGCTGACCAACATGATTGCTTTAGCACAAACCAATACCATCACAGGAACTGTCAAAGACAATGCAGGCATGCCAATACCCGGCGCCAATGTATTAATCAAAAACACCAGCAGCGGTGTCCAAACGGATTTTGACGGAAAATTTGCCATCAAGGCAAAACCGGAAGACATCCTCGTTGCCTCATTTATTGGAATGAAAACAACTGAAATAAAAGTAGGCAATCAAACAAACATTAACTTTAAACTAGAAGACGAAGGAGCTAAACTGGAGGAAGTAGTTGTAGTAGGATACGGTACAAGAAAGAAAAAAGACCTAACTGGTTCGATTGTTAGTGTAGGAGCAAAAGAAATCGAATCACGACCGGTACAAAACGCTGTTCAGGCTATGCAAGGAAAAGCAGCCGGGGTTGATATTGGATCTAACGAACGTCCGGGAACCGTTGGAAGCATTAACATTCGTGGATCCCGTTCCATTACAGCATCAAATTCTCCTTTATATGTAGTAGATGGAATTCCTTTAAACTCAGGCGGTATCGATTTTATCAACCCAACTGATATTGAATCCATAGACGTCCTTAAAGATGCCTCTGCAACTGCAATCTACGGATCTCGTGGAGCCAATGGTGTAATCATTGTTTCCACCAAAAAAGGAAAAAACGGAAGATTCACTATTAATTATGATTCTGCAGTTAGCACTGAAAAAATCAATGAAAGAGCACCATTAATGAATGCCGGAGAATACATTGAATTACGCCGTTGGGCAAGATATTATTCAAATCCAACTGCATTTGCACCGGGAAATGCACCAACTATCGCTAATGACAAAGACATCTTTTTAGCTACTGCCGACCCTGCTGCCTGGGCTAATATAGAAAAAGGATGGGCAGGAGGAACTTGGGACGGTTCAAAAGTAAGCACCACCGACTGGACTAAATATGTTACTCAAACAGGAGTAACCCAACAACATACTTTAAGTGTGAGTGGTGGGACAGAAAAAATGAAAGCCTATGGTTCTTTTGGATTCCTTGACAACACAGGTACTTTAAAAGGACAAAGCTACCGACGTTACAATGGTATCGCTAATGTTGATATTACCCCAACCGAATGGTTTTCTATGGGAGTTAGCCTTAACACCAGTTATGGTTTAAACGAATATGGTTTATCTAACGTAGGTCGTTCAGCAGTAGCCTCATCTGATGGCATTTACCTTACTGCCAGACAAAACTTACCTTACGCAGTACCTCTTGACGCAGATGGAAACAGAATTCAAAATCCCGGAGGAGATTCTACTATTAGAAACGTTTACGAAGAATACAAATACTCACAAGACCAGCGTTTGACCTTACGTTTTTTTGGTAGCCTTAATGCTCAATTAGATTTTGGCGGATTCTCTAAAACTTTAGAAGGTTTAAAATATCGCATCAATTTCGGTCCGGATATCACCTCATATCGCAATGGAGTATTCCTGGACGGAAAATCTTCAGCCCGTTCCGGAACTAGTTTTGCTTCATTAGCGAAAAATCAAACCATATCTTACACTCTGGACAATTTGATTTTGTACAACAAGACCTTTGGAAAACATGATCTCGGTGTAACTTTACTACAAAGCCAGACACAATATTTTAATGAAGAAAGTGCGATGTCGGCACAAAACATTAAAAACCCAAATAATAAATGGAATGCTTTAACTACTGCAAATGTAACTTTAGCTGGATATTCATCCAATATTACTGAAAGCGGATTATACTCTTATATGGGAAGATTAACCTATGGTTTTGACGACAAATATCTAGTAACCGCTTCAGGTCGTTATGATGGAGCATCTCAATTAGCGCCTGGTTACAAATGGTCTTTTTTCCCAAGTGCCTCTTTAGCATGGCGTATAGACAAAGAAGACTTTTTACAAAATATTTCATGGCTTAGCGCGCTAAAATTAAGAGCCGGTTATGGAGTAACTGCAAATGCTTCTGTAGATCCATACCAAACCCAACCACCATTGTCTCAAATTTTATATTCAACATCATCAGGAGTAATAAACAATAATCAATTAGGAAACGTTGAATTAGGCTGGGAGAGAACTGCGCAATACAACTATGGTATCGATTTTGGCTTGTTCAACAACAGAATTTCAGGAAGTTTAGAATACTACACTTCTAAAACAGATGATTTATTATTCAATAGAAACATCCCATCAGTTACAGGTTACGGTACAACATTACAAAACATTGGAAAAACAAAAGGGAACGGTGTGGAACTTACTTTAAATACCGTAAACGTTAAAACCGCTGATTTTGAATGGAGCTCTAACTTAAGTGCTTCTTATCAAAAAAGCACAATTGTAGAATTACAAAATGGTAAATTTGACGACATTAACAACAACTTATTCATTGGACAAACCCGAGGTGTTATATACGGTTTTGAAAATAATGGCGTATGGAAACCGGAAGATGCAGTTGAAATGAATAAATTTAATGCCGCCGCAGGAAGCACAGTTTTCACATTTGGTAATGCCAGACCGGTAGATCAAAACGGAGACTATAAAATTGACGCCAACAATGATCGTGTCATTTTAGGAAGTACCGAACCAAAATACATCGCCGGTTTAACCAACACTTTCAATTACAAAAACATCGAATTATCCATTTTCGTTATTGGACGTTTTGGATATTTATACGATGCGGGAGGAGAAAACTTAAGTGGAAAAACAAGCCAAAGAAAATTAGATTACTATACTGATGACAATACGGATGCAGAATACCAAAAACCTATTTTTTCAGCAGGTACCGGTGATTTATATAATTCTATTTTTGGATACAAAAATGGATCTTTCTTAAAAATAAGAAACATATCTTTAGGTTACAATTTTGAAGAAGATTTGGTACAAAAATTAGGATTATCAAGACTAAGAGTTTATGTGCAGGCAGCTAATCCGGGTATGATTTTCTCAAAAGTGAAATGGGTTGATTTAGATACCAGAACTACTTATTCCAATAGAGGAATGACATTAGGGTTAAATGTTCAATTCTAAGAAAATTAAAACAAATAAATTATGAAAAATTATAAAAAATTATATATCAACATAATGCTGGTAGCTACATTAGGTCTTAGCACTTCTTGTAGTCAGGATTTCTTAAATGAAGAATTAACCACAGCATACAGTAAAGACTATTTAAAAACAGAAGAAGGAATTCAGGCATTATCTATCGGAACTTACTATCAGGTTTTTGCCTTAGACATGAATCGAGAAGTACCGCTCACAGCAAATCAATCAGGAACAGACGAATTTCACGTTGGAGGTGACCCATCTAACGGACTATGGAATTCTTATGCTTCAGGATTTGGATCATTTGTTACTGTATCGAATTCGAATACCGTAGCAGCTAATACCAATTGGGACAACTTATACATTGGAATAGGTAATGCTAATCAATTAATCGAATCGGCTACTGCAATTGCTTCTACCAATGATGCCATCAAAAAAACAGCACTTGGAGAAGGTTACTTTATGAGAGCTTACAATTATTTAAAATTAGTAAGGCAATATGGTGGTGTCCCTTTAAAACTTAATGTAAGTACTACTGTACAATTAGAATTCACAAGAGCCTCTTCTGAAGAAGTATTAAATCAGGTCATTGCTGACTTTACCCAAGCTTATAACTTATTGAGTAATACCGGAAGTCCAAATAAGATTACTAAAGATGCAGCTGCCCATTATTTAGCGAAAGCTTATTTAACTCGTGCCAGCGAGATTAATGACGCCTGGAATTCATCTACAAAATCAGCAGACTTACAACAGGTTGTTACTTTATCAGATGAAGTAATTTCCCGCCATCCTTTAGCACCTAACTACGTCAACTTATGGGATTTTAAAGCTGCTGATGGAGCCAATGAAAAATTATCTGAATTAATTTTATCAGCTGACTTTAACTCTAACCAATTAACAACCGGAGGAAACCAACAACATCTGTACTTCCTTTCTACTTATGACCAATTACCACAAATGATTCGTAATACAGCAGGAGGAAGACCATTTAGCCGTTTAGCACCAACTTACTTTACTTATGACATATTTGACAAAGTAAACGATTCCCGTTTTTGGAAAAGTTTCCAAACAAAAAGCATTGTCAATAATGCAGCGGCAGGAAGCGGATATGTTAATGGTGACTTAGGTATTATGTACATCATGAACAGCCCCACAGACAATCGATTTGCCTTAACCAGAAACAACGGAACAATAATCTATTCTAAAACCGGAAAAACGATTCCTAGTGTATTTGTAGCTTATGCTGCTGATAATTTTGGTTTGATGAAAGATGTACGATTCCCTTCATTAAGCAAATACATGGATGGATCAAGACTCGACTTTAACGCCACAAAAGGAAGCAGAGACATCATATTAGCGCGTTCAGCAGAAACTTATTTAATGGCTGCAGAAGCCAAAATTCGTTTAGCTAAATTAGGAACCGGCTCTTATAGCGATGCACTAAGTTACATCAACACCGTTCGTAACCGTGCTACTTATAAATCAGGCGAAAACAGAGCAGCTTATACTGACGGATCTGCCGCATGGACTACAGCTGTACAAGGAGGTAGAGCTAGCTCATTTATTGCCGAGAATTCCTATTACGAATCTAACAACATAGCTACTACAACAGCAGCTACCGATTTAACTATTGCCGGAATTAACGCACTTCCGGCTGCAGATCAGGCAGTAATCACAAAATTAGGTTATACAACTGACTATGACCGTATGCTTTGTTTAGTTTTAAACGAACGTACCCGAGAACTTTGCGGTGAATTCCACCGTTGGGAAGACTTAAGCAGAACTAAAACTTTAGTAGCTAGAGCCAGAGAGTACAACCCGGAAGCCAAACCAAACATCCAAGACTACCATACACTGCGTCCAATACCGCAAACATTCTTAGATGGAATTTTCACAAATGGAAGGCCACTAACTGCTGCTGAAAAACAAGCTATGCAAAACACTGGTTATTAATTATTAAAATTAATTGTTTGTTATTAAAATGGAGGCTAAGTCCTCCATTTTTTTTATAGGGTAATATGTTTTAAAAAAAAGCCTTGTAAATCACTGGACTTACAAGGCTCTATATTTTTTTTAAAAAAAACTAAATCGAATTCCTGTCAATAAAATTAAATGGGTTTTTAATTTTTCCGGATTCTTTATTTAAAATCATACTGGCAGCTGTAGCTCCCATCATTTTGAAATCAGTTGAAATTACTGTGATTCCAAGCAATTCCTTCAACGGAGTATCATTGTATGAAATCACTCCTATTTCCCTTCCCAATTCAAAATCCTTATCCCTGATTTGTTTGACAAGACTCACCAAATCGGATTCTTCTATGGTAATAAACAAATCGCCTTTTTTCAAGACTATATCATCATAAACCTCACGCAGTACCTCATACTCCAGTCCTGAATCGACACAAAATCGTTTAAATCCATTTAAAATTCTTCTTGGATAAGGATAAACAGAACTTTCCGGATAAATTAGAATCAGTTTATTGTATCTTGAAATTTTTTCCAGCCCCTGTTTCAATGCACCGTAAATATCATTTTCATAGTCCTGACAAACTTCAATTACTGAATCTTCAATTCCTTTGTTATTATCTAAAATAACTAATTTCTCTTTTGGAATCTTATTAATTGCCTGTAAAACACTTTCTCCTGAACTAAAATGAGTCAAATCATCTGATTTAAAGTGAGGCATAATCACATAATAATCATAAGCTCCGAGGTATTTATCAATAAGATTCAGGAACAAAGTTTGATCGCAATGATAGATATGCAAATCGGTTTGAGAGTTCCCGCCAATGCTATTAATAAAAGAGTTATAAATTCTCATCTTATAAGAACTCAACTTATTAATCAGGAAAAGGACATTGACTTTGGCAATTAATTTAGTACGGGTAACATAATAGCCTTTTCCTCTGATAGGAGTAATAATCTTTCTTCTTTTTAAAATATTATAGGCTTTTTCTACAGTATCTCTTGAAAGATAGAACTCTTCACTGAGCATATTGATAGAAGGCAACTTCTGATCCATCTGCAATTTGCCTGTAGAAATATTATTAATTATCGAATCTACAATTTGTTTGTATTTTGGGATTCTCGAATTTTCACTCAAACTTATTGTAAAGGAAACTCCTTCATCAACCATTTCTTTTGTCAAAAACTTTTCCATTTTACTTCTAAATTATATTTGTATTTCTTTACAACACATAAAAATCCTTTGCATTATTCTTTGCTAAAAGAAAGCAATAATCCCAAATAAAAACTTGTAATCGATTACCAAATATAAAAAATATTTCACTATAAAAATAAAAAGAACCGAAATAAAACAAAAAACACTAAATTTTGAAAGAAAACATATTATATACGCAAAAACCCAATTAATTTAATGCAAACTACCCAATATAATTTTCCTCAGTACATTAAAACAAAAAACCCATTAAAACCGACAGATTTTAATGGGTTGGATTTAGTAAGAACCTATTTAAATTTGCTCCAAAAAAAAGAAATTTTCTTTTTCCCCGTCCCTAAAGGGTGGAAAATTTCTTGAAAATTTATCAAAATAACACCCTTTAGGGGCGGGGAAATAGATTTTGATGAATTTTAAACAGGCTCTAAAAAAGATTTTTTTATTCTTTCATCAACTGTAAAAGTATTGATTTTGGCACTTCTAATACCGTTCCATGACGAGTTCCTGAAGGAAAACTAATTTTATCCGAAACATCTTCCCAGCCTTTATCAGTTTGTTTTATAGCGCCGTATTTATGGTCTCTGTATTTATCAAAATACACCAGCCATTTCCCATCAATCTTAATGGCTGTTGGTCCTTCAGCCCAGTAGTTTCCTGTAATCGGAGTACTGGCTTTTGAATATGGACCGGTCAATTTATCACTATAAGCTACTTTAATATTTTTTTGCACAGGAACTTTGGTTTCGTCTTTCAAAAACATAATATAACCTTTTCCATCTTTTAAAATAGAAGAATCAATCACATTAAAGCCAGGTTCATACAGTAATTTTGTTGGTGAGTAGGTTTTAAAATCTTTAGTAATGGTATAATAAATCCTGTGATTGTAACCGCTGTCTTCCGTAGATTGGGTTTCAGGAAATTTCCCCGGAATGGTACTTGCCCAATAAATCATGTATTCTTTATTCAACTCATCGTAAGTGATTTCTGGAGCCCAGGTATTGCGTGTTCCACTTTCATGCTCCATAACAGGCAAAAATTCCTGTTTTGACCAATGAATCAAATCTTTAGAAGAGGCATAACCTATTCCTTTATCGGTCCAACTCACCGTCCAAACCATGTGATACAATCCATCGCCTCCTTTAATGATACAAGGATCACGCATCAGTTTGTCTTTTCCAACTTCAGGAGTTAAAAAAGAAGCATCTCTTTTTAATGATTGCCATTTATAGCCGTCTTCACTATACGTTAAATGCAGTCCATCTTCACCATTTCCTTTAAAATAAGAGAAAAGATAAACTGATTTTTCTGCAATTATTTTATTGGCTACCAACCAATGTTCTAAAGAAGCAGACCAATCGGTATTGGTTCCTTTTGTCCCCAATCCAAAACCATGACCTCCATTTTCATATACATGCATTTCGGCAGCAACTTTATTCTTTTTCAAAGCCAAATAATAATTGATACTATTCTCAACCGGAACGGCGTGATCGTCGGTGGAATGAACTAAGAATGTTGGCGGCGTTTTTTCATCAACTAATTTTTCATTCGAATATTTAGCAATCAAATCAGCAGAAGCCGTTTTTCCTAAAAGACTTTCTTTTGAACCATTATGGGTAATTCCATTTTCCATCGAAATCACCGGATAAATCAGCATCGAAAAGTCAGGACGCGCACTCACTCCATCTTTCACTTCATAAACTGCATCTGAATAATGAGTAGAAGCTGTTGCCGCCAAATGACCTCCTGCCGAAAAGCCCATAATTCCGATTTTGTTAGTATCTAAATTCCATTTTTCGGCATTTCTGCGCAAAACACGAATGGCTTCCTGCGCATCCTGCAATGGACCAACCGTTTTGTCTGCCATAATAAGATCTGATGGCAAACGGTATTTCAACACAAAAGCCGAAATTCCAATGGAATTAAACCATTTTGCCACATTGATTCCTTCTTTATCAATAGACAAAACCGAATATCCTCCGCCGGGACAAATAATAACAGCAGCATTCTTAGCTGATTTGTTTTCGACCAAAAAAGGCATTAAAGTTGGTTCAGTAACTTTTCTAATTCCTGTACGATTGCCTTGAGCATCTAATCGGGGTTCTTCTTTGTAAGTGTCATTTTTAACAGCTCCGGGAACCTTACTCCACAAAGCAAAAGCTGCACTTTCCTGAGAAAAACCATTTACGGATACTCCTAAAAAAAGCGCTAATCCAAGCAGTGTTTTATTCATTTTATTCGTCATTTTTTTTTAAATTATATTTCTACAATAAGCAATATCAATTTTGCTACACTTTTATTTTTGTTCAAAACAACCTAAATCAGGAGCTTTCCCTTTAAAAGGAAAACCAATAGTAACTCCGGCATCAATTAAATCACTCGAAGGAGCTAATTTTAAAAAATCCGTATTAGGCAAACTTCCATCAGCCTCTCTTGGAGCCATTAATAATTTTTCATCCAAACTTAAAAAATCATTTTCAGAAATTGAAATGGCATTCAAATCAAAAGAATTATTTTTTAAAACACAACGTGATTTATCAATATTAGCTAATTCTCTTACTTTAGCAGCAAATCCTAAATTGTTCACTAACTCATGATTCCAGCCGGGTCCGTCAGTTCCAAAATCAGTTGGATTTAATGCCACGCAATTCAGCATATCATAATTCACTCTGTTTTTATAGGCCGTATTATTGTGCCAATAATTCCCTTCCAAATGATGATTAGCATAAAAACCCCCTTGTTTATTTCCAACTGCTAAACAAAAACGAACGGTATTTTTAGGTATTGGTGTGTAATTGGCAATAATATTATCATAAGGATTTCGGCCTTTGGCATAGCCGCCAACTTTAAATCCGTTTCCGTCAGCACGACTTACAAAACCGGAAGAATAGCCGTTGTAAAAAGCCCAGCAATTTTCAATTATTACTGGCTCGGCATTATTAATTAAATCAAAACCATCGTCGCTATTAAACCAGGCACGACAACCTCTGAAAATAGTATTGACACTTCCTTTTTCAAGATGAACTCCAAAACCATCGGTGTTTCCTCCTTTTCCACCTTCAGAAACCGAATCCCAATTATTATAAGCATCACAATTTAAGATCAAATTATTGGAACCACTCAAAACATAAACACCAATTGCCATTCCGTCGTGCATTTTTATTTGTTCCAATGTATTATTGCTTCCGCGAACTTCAAAACATTCGGATTGTGTATGCGTTTTTATCGTAACCTGAACTCCTACCACTTCAATTCCTTTTAGGTGAATATTATTTCCACTCACTAAAAAAGCTACAACTCTTTTACCAACAGGCTTAATATCTTTATAATCAAAAACTGGTTTTTCATTTTGATAAGCCAAATACGAAATTCCGTTTTTATCTAATTTAGTAACGTAAGCCCAAATGCCCCTTAGCTGAGCGATTTGTTCTTCGCGCATAGTATAAAGACCACCTCTTATGTAAACCACATCACCTGAACTAGCTAATTCCTGCGCTTTTTTTATGGTTTCAAGCGGTTTTGTCAGCGTTCCATCATTCGCATCATTCCCAGAAGGAGCAATATAGAATTCCTTTCCAAAAGAAAAAAAACTGTTTAAACAAAGTAAGACAACTAAGATTTTAAATTTCATCTGACAACAATTAATATTCATTAAAAAAGGAAGCTGTTACACTTCCTTTTTATTTTTTAGAACCTATTTTGAATTTGCATTAAAGTCAAAACAGTATTCAATTATTTCATCTTATAAATTTCAGATCCTGCTAATAAAAAGCATCCCAAACCATAATCTTCAAAATCAGGAATTTTATCAACCGTAAGCGGTTGACCGTCTTTTGGTTCTTTCCCTGTAGATTGCAAATAACCTAAGAATCCGTTTTTTTGCAAACTTTCAGTGGTTAATGCTTTCCATGCTTTTTCAATAACCGGTAAGTAGGTCTTTTTATCTAAAATTCCGTTATTGATTCCGTAAGCCATACCATATACAAACAAAGCAGTTCCTGAAGCTTCTTTTTCTCCAAAATTAGTTGGATCATGCAAACTCACATTCCAGAATCCGTCAGCTCTTTGAATTGGAACCAAAGCTTTAGCCATTGCTTTTAAATCGTTTACATATTGTTCTCTGTGTGGTGCGTTTTCAGGAATAATGGTCAAGACTTTTGCCAATGCGCCAATTACCCATCCATTTCCACGGCTCCAGTAACAATCTTCTCCATTTGGTTCTTTGTATGGCGGATCAAAATCGGCATCACGCCACCACAATCCGTCTTTTGGATTGTATAATCCGTTATCACCGTGTTTATTTCTTGAATACATGTACATTTCATACATTTTCTCAAAATAACGATTGTCTTTTTCTAAAACACCTAATTTGGCAAAAACCGGCATTCCCATTTGGATAGCATCAATCCAGGACCAATCATCATTTTGCGGTGTATTCAAAAGCATATTGATATTTGCCTTTGTATTTTTAAGCTTTTTAGCATCCGGTTCTAAATTATACAAATCAATATACGTTTGAGCGGCGCAATAATTATCGGCATTACGAGTGATATTTCCTCCATTAAATCCCCATTTATGAAATTCTGCCCAATCATAAGCGTATTTGTAATAGACATCTTTAGGATAGATTTCATGCAAAGCCATTAATCCTTCATAATAAACACCACGAGTCCAGATATTACTTGGACGCTCTTTGTTAGTGATGATTGTTTTGCCCGTATCAGGCCATTTGTCCATAAAATATTTATTAGCCAATTCCATTTGAGACAATACCAGCTTTCTGTCAAAAGACTGTGCTTTCAAAGCTGAATTGTACAATAAAATAGACGTAAAGATTAGAACCAGTTTCTTCATTAGTTTACTTTTTTGAATTAATAATAAATTTAACGTTTTTATTTTCGATGAAAATAAATAATTAGGTAAAAATAGCGTTGAAATCCCTATTCCCTGTCCTGTTGCATCCTGCTAAATTAAAATTAATAATTAGTTTTGCAGTAAATATTCTTTTTTAAACAAGAATTATAAATAATTTTAAGAAAATCAACTGATGAAATTAAAAAAAACAGCATTTCTATCCCTAATAATTACAGTATTGATTTCCTGCAATTCGAAGAAAAATCTAAATAATCCAACTTCAGCAACAAAAATTCCAACACAGAACGAAGTAGGTGTTAAAATGTTGACGCCCGAAATTGAGCATGTAAAAGCTCCTTTTGCAACTATAAAATTTGAAAAACCCACTTTCCCAGCTGAAAAAGTGATTTTAAAATTATCTCCAACTGAATTAAATACTGAGACAATTCAAAAAGCCATTGATAATTTAAGTGCAAAAGGTGGCGGAACTATTGCAGTTCCTAACGGAAGATGGATGACAGGGAGAATCCAGCTGAAAGACAACATCAATTTTCACTTGGAAAACGAAGCGCAATTAGTTTTTAGCGGTGAAATAAAAGATTTTCTGCCTGTAGTTTTCACCCGTATCGAAGGAATCGAAGTCATGTCTCTTGGAGCTTGTATTTATGCAAATGGCGCTACCAATATTGCCATAACCGGAAACGGAAAATTAGTTGGTCCACAAGAGGGCTCCATCCGTGATAATATTTTAACCAAAGATGTTATTGATAATGTTATTGATCCAAAAACTCCCGTTGCCGAAAGAATTGTCGATGGAAAGAAACAAAACTGGATTTTTCCTCCAATGTTTATTTCGCCAATTAATTGCAAAAAAGTCTATATCGAAGGTGTTTCGTTATCCAACACTGCTTTTTGGAATATTGTTCCTATATATTGCGACAATGTAATTATTCGTGGAGTTACAGTAAATTCTGTCGGAACAGCTCGTGGCGACGGAATTGATATTGAATCCAGCAAAAATGTATTAATCGAATATTGTAACTTAAGTGCCGGTGACGATTGTTTCACCATGAAAGCCGGTCGCGGAGAAGATGGAATCAGAGTTAATAAAGCTACCGAAAATATCGTCGTGCGTTATTGTCTTGCTCTAAAAGGTCATGGCGGAATTACCTGCGGAAGTGAAACTGCGGGAATGATTCGCAATCTGTATGTTCACGACTGTGTTTTTATCGATGCCGGTGTTGGTATCCGATTCAAAACCCGAAGATCTCGTGGCGGTGGCGGAGAAAACCTTATTTACGAACGCATTCGAATGAATTTAGATCAAACTGCTATTAAATGGGATATGTTAGGTTCATCAGGAAGTGTGGGCGACCTTGCCGATCGTTTACCAGCCAGAGCAATCAATAAACTAACACCTAATTTTAGAAATATCACTATTAAAGATATTATCATCGAAAATTCCAGCACCTTTATAAAAGTTTTTGGGATTCCGGAATCTCCGGTAACGAATTTAACAATTGAAAACGCAACAGTAAATTGCAACGAATTATTTAATGCTCACGATCTTCAAAATGCTTTGTTTAAAAACATTTCAATTACAGCAAAAGATTCCACATTGTTTTTATTAGATTCTAAAAACATTATTTTTGATCGAATAAATTTCAAAACACCAAACGCTCCAAAATTGGACGTAAAAGGAACGACATCTGATTCTATTATTGTTCGTTCAAGCAAAAACATGAAAGATATCAAATGGTTTTCGAATAAACAATAAATATAAATTATTGAATTACATCAGGCTTTAGCCAAAATTTCATTAAGTCAAGAACCAATCCTCTTAAAAAGAGCAACTTCCTGAATACAGAAAAGACCACCCCGCCCGTTGGGCACCCCTCCAAAGGAGGGGAAGTCGCGAAATTTCCCCTCCTCTGGAGGGGTGCCTGAAAGGCGGGGTGGTTTATTTACCTATTCCTTAACTTGACAAGATCGGGTTAAAACCCGATTCTAATCAAACAAAAAACTTCCCAAAGCATCGAATCCTTGGGAAGTTTTTAGTTTTATAAAGAATTAAACCATCTTAATTCACATCATTTTTTAAAGGTGTAATCGTAACAGGGCCTAATAATCCTGATGGCATTGGAGACCATTTGGTAGCATCAAATTTATTATAATCCTTATCTACCATATTAATTTCGTAGAAAATTTTCCATTCCTTGCCTTTCTTCTCCATATCGATTACTCTATTTGCAGAAAGATTGGTCACCTGAACTTTCAATTCATTTTTACCTTTCTTCAATTTCCCTAAATTGATTGTAAATGGCACCGACCACGCATCACCAATATATTCTCCGTTCAACCAAATTTTAGCACTTTCTCTCACATCGCCCAAATTTAATTGCCAGTTATCTGCAGCTACTTTTGGCGCATCAAATTGCAAAGTGTATAATGCTGTTCCTGAGAAAGCTTCGGTTTCAGGACTAATTTTTGTCCAGGATTCCAAAGTACTTACTTTTACCGGAGCGGGTAAAGTTGGACCTCCTTTTTCAAAAGTTAATTTCCAATCTCCTTTTAAAGCAATCGGTTCTGCTGTTGCATCATAATACTTCCAAGGTTTTTCAGAAGCTGTATTTTCTGTTTTAAGAATATATGATTTTCCGGATTCAATGCGAAGTTTTACCAAAGTAGTTTGTCCTTCTTTCTTAACAACTGCATTTCCAACATTTCTATTCAACGGATCTAAAATCAATACTTCTTTATTGGCAACAGCCAAAGGAATAAATCCTTCAATTGTTTTTGCCGTGTGATTCACTAAATAATAAATTTTCTCTCCATTCAAATCTCTTCTAATGAATTTTAAACCAGTTTTCACTAATGTTTCCGGTTGTTCATTGGCTTGAGCTAAAGCTTTAAACAAATCAGTAACCGGATTTACGATTGTATTGTTAGACGAAATCAAAGTAGCTAATTTTACATTTTGAACTTCATAATCTTTAAATCCCGGAACTGATTTTGGCAATCCTTCGAAAATAATAGCAGCACCTGCTTTCTTTAATTCGATTAATTTCTCTAAAGTTGTCAAAGGCATTTTATCGCAATTTGGCACCACCAATGATTTATAAGTATTTCCAGGTAAAACAATTTTCCCGTTCTCCACTTTTGCCTGAGCTATAAAACTATCCGAAATAAAATCAACACTATAACCGTTATTCATTAACTTTTTAGTTGTATCATAAAATGGTGTTCCGTGCAACCATTCTTTCAAAGAATGAATCTTGAATTGGAAAAATAAATTCCCTTCTAAGCTTTTTCCCCAGGTATCATAAATAGGATAATACAATAAAGTTTCGTTATCCGATTTTCCGGCCTGCAATAGCGACTGACAATTAGCAATATAATTGAACAATCCCGGAGCATCTTCCCAAATAGAATTTGTAGCATTAAAATTTACCGAAGCATAAAATTTCCATCCCGGCCATTGTGCTTCTTTAGGCGAATAAGTTGAACCATGAAGAAATATATGATTGATTCCGTTCAACATCAAATCCTCTGCTTCCGGTTTGCATTGCGATAAGGCAGTTTTAAAATGATCTCTCAGCCAGGTAAAAGTCTCTGAAGAAGTCAAAGGTTTTCCGGCGATATGTGCCGCGGAAGAAGAAAACTTCAACATCACCGGATCAGCATCACCTTCTCTGACGTCTTCTTTTTCTCTTCTAAAACCCGGAATATCATAAGGCATCGAACCAAAAGTTTCACATTCGGGAATATCTGCCGAAGCATACAAATCGATTAAATTTCCCGGTGAACCGTGAGCTTGTAATTTCGTTTTATAATTTTTAGCATTCGCCCATTTGGTCCATGGCAAATCAAATTTATGCAATAATAAATCTGAAATGGTTTCACGATAATCACTTTTGATTCTGTTTCCAATTTCAGAATCCTCTTTACTCAATAACTGTGGAAGGTATTTTTTCAAATCATATCCACGAAGTTTTTCAAATTCTTCTAAGAATTTTGGAGTAAAGTCTGTTCCGTAAACTTCGTAACTATCATTAAAAATAGCTCTCAGTTTTCCTTCAAATCCCACTAATGCTTTATCAAAAGGAACGACATAAGCATTAAGTGCTTCTTCCGAATAATGATCTAAAGTATATCCTTTTCCTCCCGGAGCGGCACGTTTTACCTGCTGACCCGTTTTACCTGCAAAAACAGCGTAAAGTGTATAATCGGTTTTTTTAGCTTTCCAATTCAGTGTATTTCCTTTTAACAAAGAGGTTAAATCCGTATAAGAACCATCGGCACCGTAAGCGGCAACAGCTAACAACTGAGCAGGAACTTTTTCCTTAGCCGGATCTACTTTTATTTCCTTATTGAATTGTTCGTTTTTCTTAACTTCATATTTTTCAACTACTAATTTTGTTGCAGCATGAGGCAAAGTAACCTGAGAACCTCCATAAGGCCAGCCTGTTCCTAAAACCATATCGACCTGAAGGCCTAAACTATCGGCTATTTTTACCGTATAGCCCAGCATTTCCATATATTTTGGCGACAAATAATCAATAAAATTATTCTCTGCGCCCTTAACACCATAAATAGGTGTAATTTCAACTCCGCCAATTCCCACTTTTTGAAAATCAATCAAACTGGACTTCAAATTGGGTTTATCTACAGCACTTCCCATCCACCACCAACGAGCCCATGGTTTATTGACATTTTTAGTTTCAGGCCAGGCATTGGTTTGAGCCACCCCATTTAAAGAAAATAGAATCCCGACAAAAAACGGAATATAATTGAGTTTCTTTTTCATTTAATTTATATTAATACATTGAATTTATTTATTGCTAAATCATTAAAAGAGTTAAATCCTTCTAATTCTATTTGGGAAAATTATAAAACATCGGCTTCTAAAGCATCCTGTCCCATCCTGTTAATACTTGAACGGGAAAACTTTTTTTTGAAAATATCTTCGCAATTCCGCAACAATAATGCCGTTCAAACAAAATAAAACTTACAAAAAACCCGTCTTATTTCTACAACAAGACGGGTTCTATGACAATCTTAAAGGATTAATTCAATTTAAAATTCACCTGCATTTTCTCTAATTCCTGCAATAATTCAGTCGAAATTTTAATTTTCAACTTTCTGCTTGCCATACTCAGCTTAGTTACCACCTTGACTTCTTCGACTTCGGTAACTTGCACCGCCTTGTTTTCCGGAATATCCGAAGTCTCAATATCCTCATTTTCATCCTCAAAAACCACCTCTTCGTTTTCCTCCATAACAGGAACAGTTTCAACCAGTTTTTTAATTTTTTCTATCTCCATCACTTCAAAAGTCACCTGATTATCTCCCTTATTTTCATTAAAAAGACGATTTAGTCTATGGATAAATTCCGGATGCAAATCCTTTATATTCAACAATACAATCAGTCTTTTAGCAAAAGCTTCCAGAATATCCTGTAATTGTTTTATTTCAACAAACTGTAATCTTGGTTCTCCCTTTTTGCCTGTTTCCTGATTCATCCAACCTTCTTTTATGGTTACTTTCATAAAAGTAAAATTGTTCTGTATCAGGAAATGGCGAAACTTCAGGTATTCTTCACCAAAAATTCGAAATTCATAACTTTCATCATAACCTTCTAATGCAAATGAAGCCCATCCCTTACCGTTCTTAGCCACACGATGTTGCACATTATTAATAATTCCGCCAAAAGTTAAAGTCTTACCCACATAGGCTTCCATATTTTTAAGTGCTTCCAGCTTAGCATTACAGAAATATTTCATTTCAAATCTAAAATCATCCAACGGATGTCCTGAAATATAAATCCCAACAACTTCTTTCTCCTTCGCCAATTTTTCCATCGTGCTCCAATCTTCACAAGGAGGCACCACAGGCTCGGCAATTTGCACCTCACTGGCTTCACCAAACAAGCTTACCTGGGACGAATTTTCATTTTCCTGAAATTTCGAACCATAACGCATGGCTTTTTCATAAAAGGTAATTCCGTCACCCTCATCATGAAAATATTGTGCTCTGTGCGTGTCTGCAAAACAGTCAAATCCTCCAGCCAAAGCTAAATTTTCAAAAGCTTTTTTATTGGCGGCACGCAAATCAATTCTTTTAGCCAAATCAAAAATCGATTTGTACAACCCGTTTTTTCTGTTTTCTACAATCGTTTCCACCGCTCCGGCTCCCACACCTTTAATTGCTCCCATCCCAAAACGAACCGCATAATTATCGTTTACAGTAAATTTATAATAGGATTCATTTACAGAAGGCCCTAAAACCTGCAAGCCCATTCGCTTACATTCTTCCATAAAAAAGGAAACCTGTTTAATATCATTCATATTATTCGAAAGTACCGCAGCCATGTATTCAGCAGGATAATGCGCTTTCAAATAAGCCGTTTGATAGGCTACCCAGGCATAACAAGTAGAGTGCGATTTATTAAATGCATAACTCGCAAAAGCTTCCCAGTCCGTCCAAATTTTATCTAGTTTCTTTTCATCATGACCTTTAGCAACCGCCTGATCGATGAACTTTCCTTTCATTTTATCCAGTACATCCTTCTGCTTTTTACCCATCGCTTTACGAAGTACGTCGGCATCACCTTTAGAAAACCCGGCTAACTTTTGCGACAAAAGCATTACCTGCTCCTGATAAACTGTAATTCCATAAGTTTCTCCCAAATATTCTTCACAGGCATCTAAGTCATAGGTAATCTCTTCTTCCCCGTTTTTTCGACGAACGAAAGAAGGAATATACTCCAAAGGTCCCGGACGATACAAGGCATTCATCGCAATCAAATCGGCAAAAACCGTTGGCTTCAAATCCTTCATGTATTTTTGCATTCCGGGTGACTCGTATTGGAAAACCCCTACTGTTTCACCTCTTTGGAATAACTCATAGGTTTTGACATCATCAATTGGAAAATTATCCGGATTGAGTTCAATTCCGGTTCGGTATTTCACCAATTTCACCGTATCCTTAATCAAAGTCAGGGTCTTCAGCCCCAAGAAGTCCATTTTCAATAATCCGGCACTCTCAGCTACCGAGTTATCAAACTGAGTCACATATAAATCAGAATCTTTGGCGGTAGTAACAGGAACGAAATTCGTAATATCATCAGGGGTAATAATCACCCCGCAGGCGTGAATACCCGTATTACGCATCGAACCTTCTAATATTTTAGCCTGCTGAATAGTTTCTCCTGCCAAATCATCTTCCCGAGCAATCGCTATTAATTCTTTAACACGATCAAATTCTTCCGAAGATTTTAATGCTTTTTTGACATCATCTTCACTTTCGGAAATAAAACGGGCCAAATTCCATTTACCGGGCATCATCGCCGGAATCAATTTTGCAATTCTATCGGCTTCAAACAATGGCAAATCCAGCACACGTGCTGTATCACGAATGGCTGATTTGGTTGCCATTTTACCATAAGTAATAATTTGTGCTACCTGATTGGCTCCGTATTTATTAATTACATAATCCATTACACGACCACGACCTTCATCATCAAAGTCAATATCAATATCGGGCATGGACACACGATCCGGATTCAGGAAACGCTCAAAAAGCAAATCGTACTTAATCGGGTCAATATTGGTAATTCCTAAACAATAAGCCACCGCTGAACCCGCCGCCGATCCACGTCCCGGCCCAACGGAAACATCCATTTTTCGGGCTTCGGCAATGAAATCCTGAACAATCAAAAAGTAACCCGGATAACCGGAATTCGAAATCGTCAATAACTCAAAATCCAATCGTTCCTGAATATCGGGCGTAATTTCCTCATAGCGTCTTTTAGCACCTTCCATAGTAAGGTGACGTAAATAAGCATTTTCCCCTCGAACCCCATTGTCTTTTTCATCTTCGGGATCAACAAACTCCTGAGGAATATCATACTTTGGAAGCAATACATCACGATACAGCGAGTAAATTTCGACCTTATCAACTATTTCCTGAATATTGATTATGGCTTCAGGCAAATCAGCAAAGAGCTTTTTCATTTCCTCTCCCGACTTATAATAATATTCCTGATTAGGCAATCCGTAGCGATAACCACGACCACGACCTATAGGTGTGGCCTGCTTTTCACCATCTTTCACACACAATAAAATATCGTGCGCATTGGCATCCTCCTTGTTTACATAATAGGTATTGTTAGTCGCAATTAACTTGACATTATGTTTCTTAGAAAACTCAATCAGGGTTTTATTAACCCTGTTTTCATCTTCCTGATTGTGACGCATTACTTCAAGATAAAAATCATCTCCAAATTGCTCTTTCCACCAAAGCAAAGCTTCCTCTGCCTGGTTTTCACCAATATTTAAAATTTTGCTCGGAATTTCTCCATATAAATTCCCGGACAAAACCATGATATCTTCCTTGTATTTTTCTACAATGGTTCTGTCAATTCTCGGCACATAATAAAAACCATCTACATAGGCAATCGAAGCCATTTTGGCCAGATTATGATAACCGTTTTTATTTTTTGCCAATAAAACCACCTGATAACCATTGTCTTTTTTGGACTTATCCTTATGGTTTTCGCAAATATTAAACTCACAACCTACAATCGGTTTGATTTCAGTTTCTGTTGGTTCCTCGCCAGCCTCTACTAAAGCTTTATTTTTAGCCGAAGCCCCTTTGTTGTGATTCATTATCGCACTCACAAAATGGAAAGCTCCCATCATGTTTCCGGTATCCGTCATCGCAACGGCCGGAAAACCATTTTTAGCCGTAACCGAAACTAATGGTCCAATCCCAATAGTCGATTGCAATACCGAAAATTGTGTATGATTGTGCAAATGTGCAAACTTTGCTGCTGCAAAACCTTCTTTATCTGCTTCCGAAATAGTGGTTTGCGAAGTAGATTGAGCTGATTTTTGGAGCTGCTTTCTAATTTCGTCAGAAGCCGCTTTTAAATTAATATGTTTTAATCCAATGAGCTGAATTTCCTGCGGATTTTTTGCCTGGAAATCCTGAAAATAAGAAGCCGGAACATCCAGTTCTTCCTTTGTAAAAACTTCTCTTTTAATTAATTCAAGAAAACAACGGGTAGTTGCCTCCACATCGGCAGTAGCGTTGTGGGCTTCAGCAAAAGGAACAGCGAATAAATATTCGTGTAACTCGGTTAAGGTTGGTAATTTAAACTTACCTCCACGACCCCCGGGCAATTTCAATAAGGAAGCAGTTACTTCGGTACAGGTATCCAAAACCGGCATGGAAGCCATAGGCGAATCAACCCCCATTCGATGAAACTCACAGCCCATAATATTGATATCAAAACCTAAATTCTGGCCGACAATAAATTTGGCTTTGCCTAAAGCAATATTGAATTTCTCCAAAACTTCCGCCAGAGAAATCCCTTCGGCATCTGCTAATTCTGTTGAAATACCGTGAATTCTTTCGGCATCATAGGGGATATTAAAACCTTCCGGTTTTACCAAATAATCCTGATGCTCGATGAGCTGTCCCATATCATCATGCAACTGCCAGGCAATTTGGATACATCTTGGCCAGTTGGCCGTATCGGTTATAGGCGCATCCCAACGCTTAGGCAATCCGGTGGTTTCGGTATCGAATATTAAATACATAACTGTTTTTGAAGTGTTTGCAATTTATAAAAATCACAAAAATTGAATTTCAAATTTAGTTTTTTTTGAAGAAAGAAATAGCTCAAGTTATCAACAAAAAAAGCTCCTCTTTTTGTTTCTACTAATACGTAATAAATCAATTACAAATAATATGCACCTAGATAAACAAGCAAGACAACACATATAATAATCATATTATTAATAGTTTGACATTCTTTTTTTATCTAAATTTATTCACCCCAAGTTGTTCATTTTGTTTCACTTAAAAATCAAACCAATGAAAAACTTTACTTTACTAACTCACCTATCTTTAGTGCTTAGTCTCGGCTCTTTATTTTTAATCACAGGTTGCCAAAACAATGATTTAATTCAAGTACAAGAACCAAGTGCTCTAACAAACTTTAGTACTGAACCTATAAAAGGACAGTATGTAATAGTCTTAACAGAAAACATGTCCGGAAAATATGCTACACAAAAATACAGCGAAAGGATTGTATCACTAAAAAAAGACTACCTGGCGCGTTTTTCAACTATTAAACTTACTTCAGAAAAAGTAAAGCAAACCTATGGATATGGCGTTAGCGGATTTGCAGCCGAATTAGATGACGAACAGCTGTCTGCCTTAAAAAAAGACAGCCGGGTAAAATCAATCGAACAAGATTACACCATCACTCTTAATCCAGATTTATCCATTCAAAAAGGAAAACCAAATGGCGGTGGCGGCAGCACGCTACCAGCTGAAGTTACGCCTTGGGGAATAAGCCGTGTTGGCGGCGGACTTAGCGGAGTGGGGAAAACAGCCTGGATTATAGACACAGGAATTGACTTAACCCATCCCGATTTAAATGTTGATTCGGGACGCAGCAAAAGTTTTTTAGGCGGTATTGACGCTAACAACCCTAATGACGGCAACGGGCATGGAACCCACGTTGCCGGAACAGTAGCTGCAATTGATAATACAATTGGAGTTATAGGAGTTGCTGCAGGAGCCAAAGTAGTTGCTGTTCGCGTTTTAGACAGCCGTGGTAGCGGCTCTTATTCAGGAGTCATAGCCGGAGTTGAATATGTAAGCGCAAATGGTCAGACTGGCGATGCAGCCAATATGAGTTTAGGAGGCCCGGTCAGTTCAGCCTTAAATAATGCTGTTATTAATGCTTCTGCAAAAGTTAAATTTGCATTGGCAGCCGGAAACGAAAGCGATGACGCTAACAATCACTCTCCGGCCAGCGCAAATGGTGTTAATATCTATACTGTTTCCGCCATGGACAAATATGATGTTTTTGCCTATTTTTCAAACTACGGAAATTCAGTAGATTTTTGCGCCCCGGGAGTTGCGGTTCAGTCTTTATGGAAAAATGGAGGAATGAATACCATTAGCGGAACCTCTATGGCTGCGCCACATGTATGTGGATTACTGTTATTAGGAACTGTAAATTCAAATGGTACTGTCAAACAAGATCCAGATGGAAAACCGGATTTAATTGCACATTATTGAAAAGAATAAACCCTCTATTTTTAAAATAACATTTCACACAAAAAAACACCAATTATTCATTTTGGATACTAATTGCGACAAAATGGATCTTTTAAATTGTGCTCTATGCTGAATTTTGTCTCATCAAATTAAATCAATCTCATCAACTATTTCTGTGGTAAACAATTAAAAAACACCTATTAAATTTAGCTTTCTTATTTTTTTGGTTGTCGTAATATTTCATAAAAATAAAATCCTCTGAAAAAACAATCCATTTGAGTTTATTTTAGAATAAAAAAAGATTTTTTCAAAACTTAAATTAAGAACAAAACCTTGCTGATTTTTTTATTTTTAACCACACATTCAACGTTTTATTAAACAAAAATCTTCAATTAACCTAAAACCTCTAAAAATTCACAAAACACAAGACACTACACATAGTGTTACAAACCCAACTTTATGATTACCAAAAAGGAATAAAAAAACTAACTCTCTAAAACACAAGCAGGCAAAATAAAAGCACAGCATTGTATTAATATAGTTTGGGTATCGTATATAATCGATAATATTAATTGAATACATGATTTGATTTTTATACTTTTGCGTCCTTGTTACCACCTTATTTAAAAAATGCGGTAGTACAAAACACAGAAATACACTAAAAAAAATTAAAAAATGAGCAAGACATTATTTGACAAAGTATGGGATTCGCATGTTGTGCGTAAAATTGAAGACGGACCAGATGTGTTTTTTATTGATCGTCATTTCATTCACGAGGTTACCAGCCCGGTAGCTTTCTTGGGTCTAAAAACAAGAGGCGTATCAGTATTATATCCAGAACGCACATTCGCAACTGCCGATCACAATACACCGACCATTAACCAACACTTGCCTGTTGCAGACGCTTTATCAGCTAATCAATTAAAAGCATTAGAAACTAACGCGGCTGAATACGGTATTTCTCACTGGGGATTAGGTCATCAAAAAAATGGAATTGTACACGTTGTAGGTCCTGAAAACGGAATTACTTTACCTGGTGCTACAATTGTATGTGGAGATTCACATACTTCTACTCATGGTGCTTTTGGTGCTATTGCTTTTGGTATTGGTACTTCTGAAGTAGAAATGGTTCTTTCTACTCAATGTATCATGCAGCCAAAACCTAAAAAAATGCGTATTAACGTAAACGGTAAATTAAGCAAAGGAGTTACTCCTAAAGACGTTGCGTTATACATCATTGCACAATTAACTACTTCCGGAGGAACAGGATATTTTGTTGAATATGCAGGAAATGTATTCGAAGAAATGACAATGGAAGGACGTATGACTGTTTGTAACCTAAGTATCGAAATGGGTGCTCGTGGAGGTATGATTGCTCCTGACCAAACTACTTTCGATTTCCTTGAAGGAAGATTATACGCTCCTAAAGGTGAAGCTTGGACTAAAGCAGTAGAATACTGGAAAACTTTAAAAACGGATGCTGATGCAGTATTTGATGCTGAATTAAACATCAAAGCTGAAGATATCGAGCCAATGATTACTTATGGTACAAACCCTGGAATGGGAATTGGTATCACTAAACATATTCCAAGTGCCGACCAAGTAGAAGGTGGAGAGGAAACTTATAAAAAATCTTTGAACTATATGGGATTCCATGAAGATGACGTAATGATTGGAAAACCAATTGACTATGTTTTCTTAGGAAGTTGTACTAACGGACGTATCGAAGACTTTAGAGCTTTTGCTTCTATTGTAAAAGGTCGTAAAAAAGCAGACAACGTTACAGCTTGGTTAGTTCCTGGTTCTCACGTAGTAGAAGCTCAAATTAAAGAAGAAGGAATTTTAGATATTCTTACTGAAGCTGGATTTGTATTACGTCAACCTGGTTGTTCAGCTTGTTTAGCTATGAATGATGACAAAGTACCTGCTGGAAAATATGCAGTAAGTACTTCTAACAGAAACTTCGAAGGTCGTCAGGGTCCTGGTTCAAGAACTTTGTTAGCTTCTCCAATTATGGCTGCTGCAGCTGCTGTTACAGGAAAATTGACAGATCCTAGAGATTTATTGTAATTGAATAGCAATTTCAACAGCAATAACAATTTCAAAAAAGAATTAAAAAATAAAAAGATTTTAAATATTCATGATATTAGTTCCCTTAGTGGAAATCTAAAATCTGAATTCTGAAATCTAAAATCTAAATTAAAATGGCATACGATAAATTTAATATCCTTACCAGTAGTGCAGTGCCACTACCTATAGAAAACGTAGATACTGATCAAATCATCCCGGCTCGTTTCTTAAAAGCTACAAAACGTGAAGGTTTTGGAGACAACCTTTTCAGAGACTGGAGATACAATGGAGACGATACTCCAAAAGCTGATTTCGTTTTAAACAACCCAACTTACAGCGGAAAAATCCTTGTAGGTGGAAAAAACTTCGGTTCAGGTTCTTCTCGTGAGCACGCTGCATGGGCAGTTTACGATTACGGATTCCGCGCTGTAGTTTCTTCTTTCTTTGCAGATATCTTCAAAGGAAACTGTTTGAACATCGGAGTTTTACCAGTACAGGTTTCTCCTGAATTCTCAGACAAAATCTTTGCTGCAATCGAAGCTGATCCTAATACAGAATTAGAAATCAACTTACCAGAGCAAACAATTACATTGAAAGCTACAGGTGAAAAAGAATCTTTTGACATCAACGGATACAAAAAGAATAACATGTTAAATGGTTTTGATGATATCGACTATTTACAAAGTGTTAAAGAAGAAATCGTAAGTTTTGCTGAGAAGCTTCCTTACTAAATAAAATCTTCACATAAAAAATGCAGCTGCTAAACACAATTCCGCGGAATTCTTTAGCAGCTGCTTTTAGCGTTTTATAAAACACACAGGAAAATGATTTCAAAATCATGAAATCACGACCTTTTTTTAGCATCAGATTTATAATGGGAAAAAGAAAAATTGAAATAATGGATACGACACTTCGTGATGGTGAACAAACCTCAGGAGTATCATTTTCTGCCGCAGAAAAACTAACCATTGCCCAATTATTATTAGAAGAATTACAAGTTGACCGTATCGAAATTGCTTCAGCTCGTGTAAGTGAAGGAGAATTTGAAGGCGTTAAAGGAATTATGACTTGGGCCGAAACAAAAGGATATACCGATAAAATCGAAGTATTGACTTTTGTTGACAAAGGACTTTCTATCGAATGGATGAAAAAATCGGGAGCAAAAGTTCAAAATCTTTTAACCAAAGGCTCTCTCAACCACCTTACACATCAATTAAAAAAAACACCGGAGCAGCATTTTTCCGAAATTGCCGAAAGCATTGCTTTAGCTACTGAAAACGGAATTGAAACCAATGTTTATCTGGAAGACTGGAGTAATGGTATGCGTAATTCTTCTGAATATGTTTACCAATATCTGGATTTCATTAGCACCCAACCCGTAAAAAGAATTTTGCTTCCTGATACTTTAGGCGTACTTATCCCTTCGGAAACTTTCGAATACATTTCAGAAATCACTAAAAGATATCCGGGAATCCATTTTGATTTTCACGCACACAACGATTACGATTTAAGCGTTGCTAACGTAATGGAATCATTAAAAGCAGGCGTACACGGATTACACGTTACTGTAAACGGAATGGGAGAACGCGCCGGAAATGCTCCTTTAGCCAGCACCATTGCAGTAATCAACGATTTTATGCCAGAGATTGAAATTGGCGTAAAAGAAACCTCTTTGTATTCGGTTAGTAAATTGGTAGAAACCTTTACCGGTTACCGAATCCCAGCCAACAAACCCATTGTAGGCGATAATGTTTTTACTCAAACTGCCGGAATTCACGCCGACGGAGACAACAAAAACAATTTATATTTTAACGATTTACTTCCGGAACGTTTTGGAAGAAAAAGAAAATATGCTTTAGGAAAAACTTCCGGAAAAGCCAATATTGAAAAAAATCTTCAGGAATTAGGTTTGCAATTAAACCAGGAAGATTTAAAATTGGTTACCCAAAGAATTATCGAATTAGGCGATAAAAAAGAAACGGTAACTAAAGAAGATTTACCCTATATCATTTCTGACGTATTAGACAGTCATACGTATCAGGAAAAAGTTACTGTAGAATCGTATCTGTTATCACATGCCAAAGGAATGCGTCCGTCAACAACAATTTGCTTAAAGATAGACGGACAAATTATTGAAGAACATGCTCAGGGAGACGGTCAATTTGATGCTTTTATGAATGCTTTGACAAAAATTTATAAAACCAAAAAAATGACTTTGCCAAAACTTACGGATTATGCAGTAAGAATCCCTCCGGGAAGTAGCTCGGATGCTTTATGCGAAACGATTATCACCTGGGTAAACGACGGAAAAGAATTCAAAACAAGAGGTTTGGATTCTGATCAAACAGTAGCAGCAATTATCGCAACTCAAAAAATGCTCAACGTAATAGCTTAAATTTAGAAAACAATAAATTAATTAAATATAAAATAATGAAGTTAAATATCGCACTTTTAGCAGGGGACGGAATCGGACCGGAAGTAATTGATCAGGCAGTAAAAGTATCAGATGCAATTGCACAAAAATTTGGACATGAAATTACTTGGAAACCAGCTTTAACTGGTGCTGCTGCTATTGACGCTGTAGGTGAGCCTTATCCAGATTCAACTCATGAAATTTGTAAAAATGCTGATGCAGTACTTTTCGGAGCTATTGGTCACCCTAAATATGATAACGATCCTTCTGCACCTGTTCGTCCAGAACAAGGTTTATTAAAAATGCGTAAAGCATTAGGTTTGTTTGCAAACGTAAGACCAACCTTTACTTTCCCTTCTTTATTAGACAAATCTCCATTAAAAAGAGAAAGAATTGAAGGAACTGACTTGGTTTTCTTAAGAGAACTTACTGGAGGTATTTACTTTGGTGAAAAAGGAAGAAAAGACGGTGGAGATACTGCTTTTGACAACTGTGTTTACACAAGAGAAGAAGTACAACGTCTGGCTAAAAAAGGTTTCGAATTGGCAATGACACGTTCTAAAAAATTATGTTGTGTTGATAAAGCCAACGTTTTAGAAACATCACGTTTATGGAGAGAAACGGTTCAGGCAATGGAAAAGGATTATCCGGAAGTTGAAGTTTCTTATGAATTTGTTGACGCGGTTGCTATGCGTTTGGTTCAATGGCCTAACTCTTACGACGTATTGATTACTGAAAACTTATTTGGAGATATCTTAACAGATGAAGCTTCTGTAATTTCAGGATCAATGGGATTAATGCCATCTGCATCTATGGGAGCTGAAGTATCTTTATTTGAACCAATCCACGGATCTTACCCACAAGCTACAGGATTAAACATTGCCAACCCAATGGCGACTGTTTTATCTGCTGCAATGATGTTTGAAAACTTCGGATTGATGGAAGAAGGAAAAGCAATGAGAGATGCTGTTAACAAAGCATTAGAAGCTGGAGTGGTTACTGAAGACCTAGCTAACGGAGGTAAAGCTTACGGTACTAAAGAAGTTGGTGACTGGTTAGCTGCTAACATCTAATCAGTATATCTTTATAAAAGCAAAAAAGCTGTCAATCTCAAGTTTGGCAGCTTTTTTTGCTATTAGAAAGAATGACATTCCTCTTAAGATATAAATTTTCTACTACCAACTGGAAATCAAACAGTAGCAAAATACAAACCTAACAAGGATTTTCATTTCTATCGAGACCTTAATTCACCAATATTTCACTACATATTAACCGGAATTGGCAAGCTATACATAGTTCTTACTTTTTGACCATGTTGCTCTCCAGGAATCCATTTAGGAGCAATCAACAAAACTCTTTTTACTTCTTCCCCAGTTCCATAGCCAAGATCTCGCAATACTTTAATATCAGAAATACTACCGTCCATTTCAATAATAAAAGTCACATAGACATTTCCTTTAATTTGCTTTGAAGGAGCAATGTAATTTTTTTTAATAAATACTTGTAATTTTTCAACACCCCCTGGAAACTCTGGTTTTTTTTCGATACCTGCTACACTGTAAATATTCCCTTTTAATTTTTGTTCCGAAGAGACAGTATTAATCTGAAAATTATAAATTAATTTTGAGATTGGAAGAGTAAGCTTGGTTCTTACCTTTTGACCATTTTTTTCTCCAGGAATCCAATTAGGACATATTGATAAAACCCTAACCGCTTCTGTATCGGAATCATAATTAACAGACTTCAATACTTTAAAACCCGACAGACTGCCATCTTTTTCAATTATAAAACTAACCACAACTTTATCTGAAAGAGCCTCAGATGGAGCATTATAATTTTTTCTAATAAAGTTATAAAACTCATTCATCCCACCCGGAAACTCCGGTATTTTTTCAATTTTATCTAGATTGTAAATAAGGTTATTTGAATCAGTTCTCGTTTCTTGAGCTGAAACGAATTGAATTGTCAAAAAAACAATTGCTAGAAATAGTATTTTTTTCATGTTATATAATATCCAATTATTTATGAGTTTCAAAAATACATGAGTTATTTGAATTATTGAATAAACCAAACCAAATTTTTGTTGTAATTTCTTATTTTTTATTCCACAATTCAAGCAATGAAAAAGATTGTCTAGAGAAAAATCAGATAGTACTAAAGAAGTTGGAGACTGGTTAGCTGCTAATATCTAATTTTCTTTATATAGAGAGAATAAAAGAGGCTGTCTTTTGGACAACCTCTTTTTATATAACTTTGTATCGCCCTGAAAAAGCAACCTCGCAATTATTTCAGTTTATACTCTTTTGGCGAGATCCCAAATTTATTTTTAAATAAGGTTGAAAAATAATTAGGTGTAGAAAAACCTACAGCATAAGCAATTTCAGAAATAGTCATATCTGATTTTTTCAGCAACTCTTTTGACTTTTCTAATCGTATATTATTGATATGATCGCTGATACTGATTCCTAATATCGCTTTTACTTTACGGTACAATTGCACGCGGGAAATGGCCAGACTTTTAGCTAAATCTTCCACTGTATAAGCCGAATTATCTAAATTTTTCTCTACGATTTCATTAAGCTTTTTAAGAAAATCCTGTTCTGTAATACCAAAAGTGCCCTCTTCAATATTTATTATATTATTAGTATAATAATATCTCAATTTTTCTCTGTTAAAGAGCAAGGCTTTAATAGATTGCGCCAATACTTTTAAATTAAATGGTTTCGTCAGAAAAACGTCTGCCCCACTATCTAAAGCTTTCAGGTAAGAATCCTGATCGTCTGAAGAGGTTAATATAATTATTGGAATATGAGAGGTTCTCAAATCTTTCTTCAATTTTTCGGATATTTGAAATCCATTCAGTTCAGGCAAATTCAAATCACAAATAATAATATCCGGAATCAACTCTAGAGCATATTCTACAGCATTTGTCCCATCGGATGTATAAAAAGTATATTCGTTAGAAAACTTATTCGATACAAAATCCAAAAGATCATTATTATCCTCTATATAAAGAATAGAATATCGATCCTCATGATGCTGAGGTTCTTGCTTTTGAATGACTTCGGCATCTAAATAATCGGATTGATGTACATAATCTAATACCGCTTCTTTAACTATCGATTTTTCATCTAAATGGTCTTTTCCAAGTGGTAAAGTAATAATAAATTCGGCTCCGTTTTTAGAAACAACATCAATAGTTCCTTTGTGTAAATCAATAAAACTTTTAGACAAATGAAGACCTATTCCGGAACTATTTCTATAATTATTAGATCCCTGATAAAAAGCATTAAAGACTTCCTTGATTTCCTTTTCCGGAATTCCAATGCCCGAATCTTTAAAGTGGATATGGACTGTATTATTGGTTTTATCTTCTTTGATTGAAATAGCAATTTTACCATTTTCAGGAGTAAATTTAAAGGCATTTGACAACAGATTAAAATAGACTTTGTCCATTAAATTTCTATCGATATAAACCTCTAAATTTTCATTGTTAGTAGTCAACGAAAAATCAATATTCTTTTTCTTTGCTTCCCGGTCAAAATCACAAACAATACTTTTTGAAAAATCCAACAAATTAGTTTGAGATGCTCTCAAAGTAAATTTCTCACCCTCCATTTTTCTGTAATCCAGCAATTGATTGATTAAGCGCAGCAACCTTCTGGAATTATTATACATCAAATTAATCTCTTTGTTTATAGCAATCCCTTTATTCTTAAATTCGCTTTCCAAAGACTCAACAGAACTCAAAATCAGTGTTAAAGGTGTCTTGAATTCGTGTGACAAACCTGTAAAAAAGTTTAATCTGGCTTCGTTGCTTTGCTTTAACTCATTCGAAAACTTTTTAATTTCATTCCTTTGATGTTTGATCTTTTTATTCGTCTCCTCTAATTCCTGTTTTTTACGACTAATCATAATTCTCGAATAAACGCTGTAAATAGCAAGACTCAGTACAATTATCAATAATGAAATCAGAACTTTCAGAAGATTATTTTGAGTAGAATATTCCTTCTCCTGATTTTCAATTCTGATTTGTTGCTGTTCAATATCCGATTGCTGAATTGTAATCTTATCAAATTGATTGCTCATAATATCAGCATTAAGCGAATCAATCAATATGGTATTTAACTTATTGTTTTTAGGAACAACCTCTTTGTTGATTAATTTCAAAGCCAATTTAACAGCTTCACTACCTCCGGTAGGATATAAAACCGTTGAATTTAAAATTCCTTCTTTAACTAATTGAAGCCCTCCACTGGGAACGTTAAGTCCATCTACACCTATAATCTTAATCTTTTTCTCTAAACCTCTTTTCTTAAGTACCATCCAGGTTTGGTAAGCAATTACATCATTGTAAGCAAATATGTAATCAATATCAGGAAAACGGTTGAGTATTTTTAAAAAGTCTTCTAAGGCTAATTCGTCTTTCCGCGCCTCCATAGTAACCACTTTAATACCCGGATATTTATCTAAAAGCTGTCTAAAACCTAAGTTTCTTTCAAAACCCGGCGATGTTGAGGAACTACCTTTTATTTCAACAACATTAGCATTTCCCTTAGATAATGAAACGATATGTTTGGCTGCAATTCGTCCTACCTCAACATTATCCGCACCTATGTATGCTGTATAATTTGAAGTATTTACTTTCCTGTCCACAATAATTACCGGAATTCCCTTGAGTACTGCCTTTTCTATTACAGGAACTACCGAATCTGATTCGAAAGGAGAAACGATGATAATATCTCTTTTTTCCTGAATCATCCTTTCAATATCCTGAATCTGTTTTTTTACTTTGCGGTTAGCATTGTAAATCGTTAAATCTACTCCGGGATGAAGTGACGCTTCTACTGTCATTTCATGATTCATAGATAATCTCCAAATATCCTGATTGATACATTGTGAAAACCCTATTGAAACCGGATCAGTCTCAGTTGATGATTGACATGAATGTAAAAAAACAATAACACCTAAAATGATTATGAAGGAGTATTTTCTTAGCATAAATGATTATAAATTAAATAACAATTGTGAATTATATTCCCAATATACTTTGAACAGCATACTGATTACAATTTTATTTCAAAACAGATTACAACTTCGTATTAATTCAGAAAAAATATTGAATAAAAAATGGAAAATTGAAGAGATAATTTATTTTACATGATATTGAACAACATTGTAATTTTAAGATTTTCTTTAGAAAAACTGCAAACAAATATATAAAAACACATCAATATAAGCTGATCACACAAGCTAAAACACCAATATTATTTCTACAATTTTAATCATAAAAGGAATTAATCGATTACCTAAGAATAAATAACTTACAAAAAATAAAAAGTAGAAAAACTAGTTATTAGAATACTGCGGCAACAATTCTACCTCAGCGTTGGGATTAAACAAATACAAACGACCGGAACTGATTTCCAGACATTCATAACGTTTGGTACGCACAGCTATTTTCTTAAAAACCTTCCCATTTTTGATTCTAAAGACGCTGCCATAAGGAATTTCGAAAACATAGTTTTTATCGTTCGCCTTATCAAATTGTTTCAAAGCGAGTGACAAAGTCGTATCAGTATCACTGCTGGCACTGGGATTTCTAAAATGTCGGGCTAATAAAGGTAACAATTGATTAGGAAAAATTTCAGGACGAATGTATGGCACCATCAACTGCTGAAAAACATATTTCCACTCATTACCATGTGGCTTGATGTTGCGACCAAACTTTTCAAAAGCAACCAAATGTGCAATTTCGTGAATCAGCGTAATCAAAAAACGGTATTTATTCAAGCTTCCGTTTACAGTGATTTCGTGTTTTCCGTTCATGGCTTTGCGATAATCGCCATGGCGGGTCAAGCGTTCGTTAACGATTTTTAAATGTACTCCATGCTCCACAATCAACTCAAAAATGGGTTTGACTGCATGTTCCGGAAGATATTTTGCTAAGGTGTCGCTCAATTTAAGTTATAAGTTATGAGTTATAAGTTATGAGTTATGAATTTATGCGCGTATTCTTCATACCTGCAAAAACACCTAACACTTAACTCCTAACTTTCATTATGGATTAGTAGTTGAAACCTGCAACACTTTTCCGTTGAAATATTTATTCCCGTTTAATGTAAAATCAAAAATATAATTAGCCATGCCTTCCGCCGAAATTGGCGCCTGATATCCCGGGAAAGCTTCCTGAAGCATCTCGGTTTGTACAGCTCCCAAAGCCAAAACATTAAAAGCAATACCACGTTCTTTATATTCTTCGGCTAATAATTCCGAAAGGGTAATTACAGCTCCTTTACTCGAACTGTAAGCTGCTAATCCGGCAAATTTTAAACTGCCTTGTACTCCTCCCATCGAACTGATGGTTACCACATGGCTTCCTTTTTGTAAAAACGGAATACAAATACGAGTCAAATTAGCTACTCCAAAAACATTTACTTTATATACATTTTCAAAATCAGCCTGAGTCAAAGTTTCAAATGGTTTACAAATTAAACTTCCTGCATTGTGAACCACAGCGTCTACTTGTCTCCAACTCGAGTTTAAAAAACTTTCCACTTTTTCTAATTCCGATTCATTGGCTAAATCAACCGAAAGACAGCTGATATTTTCATGATTGATTAACTCCTGAGGTGTTTTTCTCGAAATAGCCAAAACCTGATGTCCTGCATTAGCAAATTGCAAAGCCAACTCAAATCCGATTCCTCTACTGGTTCCTGTGATAATAATTTTCTTCATGTCACAAAAATAAACAAAAGCTTTAAAATAGCGATTGTCAATATTTAGATTAAGAAGTTAATGTTCTCGAAATTACAATTCGCTGAATTTCTGAGGTTCCTTCATAAATTTGGGTAATTTTAGCATCGCGCATCATGCGTTCTACATGGTATTCGGCTACATAACCATTTCCTCCGTGAATTTGAACCGCCTCAACCGTAACATCCATAGCAGTTTGAGAAGCAAATAATTTAGCCATCGCCCCGGATTGAGTAATATCCATTCCCGCATCTTTTTCTGAAGCAGCTTTTAAACACAGCATTTTAGCAGCCATAATTTGGGTAGCCATATCGGCTAATTTAAAAGCAATAGCCTGATGTTGGAAAATCTCTTTCCCGAAAGATTGTCGCACATGAGAATATTTTAATGCCAATTCGTAAGCTCCTGTGGCAATACCTAAAGCCTGAGAAGCAATTCCTATACGTCCGCCATTAAGCACCGCCATAGCAAAATGAAACCCAAAACCATCTTCCCCTATTCTGTTTTCTTTTGGCACTTTTACGTCATTAAATTGTAACGAATGCGTATCAGAACCGCGAATTCCCATTTTCTTTTCTTTGGGACCAATTTCAAAACCAGCCCAGCCTTTTTCCACAATAAAAGCATTGATTCCTTTGTGCCCTTTTTCGGGATGTGTTTGCGCCATTACAATATAAGTCGATGCCGAAGAACCATTGGTAATCCAATTTTTTGTTCCGTTTAACAAATAATAATCACCCTTATCGATGGCTGTTGTTTTTTGCGAAGTAGCATCAGAACCCGCATTGGGTTCCGAAAGACAAAAAGCACCAATGATATCCCCTTTTGCTAATGGTACTAAGTATTTCTGTTTTTGTTCTTCATTACAATATTTCTCTAATCCGGCGCAAACCAAAGAATTATTCACTGACATAATCACCGCCGATGAAGCATCGACTTTTGCAATTTCACTAAGCACTAAAACATAAGAAACATTGTCCATACCCGAACCTCCATATTTAGGATCGACCATCATTCCCAGAAAACCCAATTCGGCCATTTTTTTAACCTGCTCCGTTGGAAATTTAGAAAATTCATCTCTCTCTATCACTCCTGGCAATAATTCTGTTTGGGCAAAATCTCTTGCCGCCTGCTGAATCATTTTTTGTTCTTCGGTCAAATTGAAATCCATAATAATGTTTTTAATTTAAATTTAATCAAGTAGATCATTCTTCTAACCTTCTGTCACACTGAGCTTGTCGAAGTGTTTGTTACTATCTAAAATAAAGTCTTCGACAGGCTCAGACTGACATAAAAAATAGTTCAAAATTCTACACACAATCTTCGCTTATTGTTTTTGTGTTTTCTAAATTTACTTACTTTTATTCAAAAAAAGCCATTTCGGCTTTTAATATTTTAATCCTTTCGCATTTTCAATACATGGAAAAAGAAACTTACAATGTAATTGGCGTCATGTCAGGAACTTCACTTGACGGAGTTGATTTGGCTCACATCCAGTTCGAAATAAAAAACAACCAATGGGCATTTACTATTCTGGAATGCGAAACGGTTCCTTACAGCACGGATTGGGTAAACCAATTAAAATTAGCAGTGGATTTTTCGAAAGAAAATCTCGGAATTTTGAATAAAAACTACACCCAGCTTCTTTCTACGATAATTGTCAATTTCATTGATAAATACCAAATAAAAAATCTTGACGCCGTTTGCTCACATGGTCATACCATTTTGCACCAACCCCAAAACGGATTCACGCTTCAAATAGGCAATCTTCCTGAAATTGCTGCTTTAACACAACAAAAAGTAGTTTGCGATTTTAGGGTTGAAGATGTTCAATTCGGCGGACAAGGCGCTCCATTGGTGCCTATTGGTGACCGGATTTTATTTTCAGAATACGATTATTGCATGAATCTGGGTGGTTTTTCTAATGTTTCATTCGAAGAAAACAACAAAAGAATCGCTTTTGATATTTCGCCGGTAAACACCGTTTTGAATTTCTATGCCGATCAGTTGGGGCTAAACTATGACGATAAAGGAAAAATTTCGAGTATGGGAAAAATCCACACGGAATTATTAAGCAAACTCAATGCTCTGGACTTTTACCAACAATCACATCCTAAATCATTAGGATTTGAATTTGTAAAAGAAACTGTTTTGCCACTTATGGAAAGCTACAAAATCTCTGTTGAAAACAAACTAAGAACATTTACCGAACATATTGCCGTCCAAACCGCTTTAGCCTTACCCAAGAAAAAAGGGCATTTATTGATTAGTGGCGGAGGTGCTTATAATGATTTTCTTATTTTTTGCATTCAAAATCAGCTGCCTAAAATGACCGTTATTATTCCCGAAAAGAAAATTCTGGAATTTAAGGAAGCTTTAATCTTTGCTTTACTCGGAGTACTGAAATTAAGAGATGAAGTCAATGTTTTAAGCAGTGTAACCGGAGCAAAGAGCGATCATAGCGCCGGATTGATTTATATTTAACTCCCAAAAGAGACATTATTTTGTTTCAAATTTTATCCAATAGAATCGCAATTTTTATAATATCTTAGCGTTTCAATAACAAAGAAAAAAATTTATGAGTATATTGTTACAAGCAGATACCCTATCTGTTGCAGGTGAAAATTTAGCCGAAGCGGTTCCAGTTGAAAAAACCTTATCTATTATTGAACTCCTAACCAGCGGAGGACTAGCAGGTCAATCCATTATGATTGCTTTGTTTTTGATGCTTTTTGTAGCTTTATATCTTTATTTTGAACGCTTAATGGCTATTAATGCGGCTTCAAAAATAGATATGAATTTTATGGGACTTGTAAAAGACAACATCAAAAACGGACGTATTGATAACGCCAAAATGGCTTGTGCCCATTCACAATCTCCCGTTGCCAGATTGATTGAAAAAGGAATTTCCAGAATTGGAAAGCCATTAGAAGATATCGATACTGCTATTGAAAATGCAGGGAAATTAGAAATTTACAAACTGGAAAAAAACGTCAGCATGCTCGCTACCATCTCCGGAGCCGGACCTATGACCGGTTTTTTAGGTACTGTTGTGGGAATGATTCAGGCATTTCATAAAATGGCAACTGCCGGCGGACAAATTGAAGTAGGCGCACTTTCCGAAGGAATTTATACCGCTATGACCACTACTGTTGTTGGGCTTGTAATTGGCATTATCGCTTATGTAGGTTACAATCACTTAGTTGTAAAAACAGACAAAATTGTTCATCAAATGGAAGCCAATGCGGTTGACTTTTTAGACTTATTAAACGACCCAGCCTAATTATGAATTTAAGAGGACGAAATAAAGTTACTGCCGAATTTAACATGTCATCCATGACAGACATTGTGTTCCTGTTATTGATTTTCTTTATGCTAACTTCAACCATGGTAACCACTAACGCACTGGATTTAGTATTACCAAAAGCAAAAGGAAAAACAGACAGCAACAAAAACATAGCAGTAAGTATCAATAAAAAACTGGAGGTTTTTATTGACAAAGAAGCTGTTCCTGAAAGTGAACTGGAATCTAAACTAATAACATTAGTTGCCAATGACGAAAACAAAGCCATTATCCTAAGAGCAGAAGAAGGTGTTCCTATCGAAAAAGCAGTTAACGTTTTAGACATTGCAAACAGAAACCAAATTAAAGTGGTTCTGGCAGTAAGACCTAAATAATCCAGGTACTGAATTTCAAAAAACAGACTTATTCTACATGAAATATTTAGAAACAAAAGAAGAAAAAAAATCATTTGTTATCACAACTCTCATTTTTGTGATACTCTTTATTTTGTTCTTATATCTAGGACTTACTTCTTTAGACCCTCCTCCCGAAAACGGAATTGTTATTAATTTTGGTACAACTGAATTTGGAAATGGAAACATCCAACCCACCGAAGCCATTCAATCAGCACCAAAAACTACCGCTGCAAAACAAGCCGCCGCAAGCAATGACGATGTTTTATCTCAAGATATTGAAGAAGCTGTTGTCATGAAAGAAGCAAAAAAAATCCGCACTGTAAAAGAGGCAGCAAAAGAGGAAGTTAAAGAAAAACCTAAAGAAAACCCCAGACCATCTAAAAGTACAACAGACGCTATATCAAACTTAATCAATGGCCCAAAATCAGATGGAAAAGCTAAAGGAGGCGAAGGCAATGATAATCAGCCTGGAGATAAAGGAACCTTAAACGGTAATCCTTATGCAAATACTTATTATGGCTCCGGAAGCGGAAGCGGTACAGGAAGCGGCTGGGGATTAAACGGAAGAAAAATTAGCAGCCGGGGAAAAGAAGTTCAAAAATGCAACGAATTTGGTACTGTTGTAGTTCAAATTACGGTAAACAGAAACGGAAATGTTATTGCTGCCAAATACACAAAGGGAACCACCAACACCAATCCCTGTTTGATTGAACCGGCATTGGCTACAGCCAGAAAATACAAATGGCAACCCGACGCAAATGCTCCTGAAACCCAAATAGGTTTTATAACTGTCAATTTTAAATTAGGAGAATAATCATAACTAGAAATAACAAAAACTCAAGTATCTTTGAGTTTTTATTATTTACAGACATCATGAATTATCAAGAAACTACAGCCTGGATGTTCAAGCAACTTCCAATGTACCAGCTACAGGGAGCTTCTGCTTACAAAAAAGATTTAACTAACACGCATCTGCTAATCAATCATCTTGGTAATCCTCATACTAATTTAAAATGTATTCATGTAGCCGGAACAAATGGAAAAGGCTCCACTTCGCACATGCTGGCCTCGATTCTGAGTGAAGCAGGCTACAAAACAGGACTTTATACTTCACCACATTTAAAAGATTACAGAGAGCGCATTAAAATCATTGGTCCCGACACTTCGGGAGAAATCACCGAAGAATTCGTCTGTGAATTCATCAACTCCAATAAAGCCTTTTTTGAAAGCAATGATATTAGCTTTTTTGAAATGAGCGTTGGATTAGCTTTCGATTATTTTGCGAAAGAAAAAGTAGATATTGCTATCATCGAAGTGGGAATGGGCGGCCGACTTGATGCTACAAACATTATCACTCCGTTAGTTTCTGTAATAACGAATATCGGATTCGACCATGTACAGTTTCTGGGGAACACTATAGAATCAATAGCTTTTGAAAAAGCAGGAATCATCAAAGCTGAAATTCCAGTAGTCATTGGCGAATATACCCCTGAAACAAAAGCCGTTTTTGAAACAAAAGCAAAAGAAACCAATTCCGAAATCTACTTTGCCTCCGATTTAATTACCGTAAATCTTCCTTCGGATTTAATTGGCGACTATCAAAAACACAATAAAAAGACCGTTCTGCAAACCATTAAAGTTCTTAATGAACAAACGGATTTTAACATTAGCAAAAACCATATTGAATCAGGCTTATTAAATGTGGTACAAAACACAAGACTTTTGGGAAGATGGCAGCAATTAGGAATAGCTCCAAAAATCATTTGTGACACTGCCCACAACAAAAACGGACTAGAAATTGTTTTAAACCAAATCAAAAACGAAAAATTCGAACAATTGCATATTGTTTTAGGAGTAGTAAATGACAAAGATTTAGACGAAGTCCTGCCTTTATTCCCTAAAAACGCTATTTATTATTTTTGCAAACCCAATATTCCAAGAGGACTTGACGCATTAGCCTTAAAAGAAAAAGCGGCTCAACACGATTTAAAAGGACCAATACTACACTCTGTTACAGAAGCTTATAAAAAAGCAAAGGAATCTGCCGGTTCTAACGACTTCATATACGTGGGTGGAAGCACTTTTGTAGTTGCAGAAATTTTATAATTTTTTTCATTTTTTGCTTGCACATCTAAAAAAGCGTTGTATATTTGCACTCGCAATCACGAAATGATAGCAACCTAATAAAACAGGGCGATTAGCTCAGCTGGTTCAGAGCACCTCGTTTACACCGAGGGGGTCGGGGGTTCGAACCCCTCATCGCCCACCAAAAAACTCCTTAAGCAATTAAGGAGTTTTTTTTATTTGAAATATTCATTAGCTTTATTGTTTATATTTTATTTAGCGAAAGTAAAAATAGATTTTACATTGGATTCACTTCTAATTTAGAAGAAAGAATTATTCGTCATAATCAAAAGAGCAAAGGTTTTACCGGAAATACAAATGACTGGAAAATCGTTTATACTGAAAACTACGAAACAAAGGAACTTGCTCATAAAAGAGAACTACAAATTAAATCCTGGAAAAGCAGAATTAAAATTCAAGAATTAATTAAACACAAAGATTAGCTCAGTCGGTTCAGAGCATTCCGATTTCATCGGAAGTGGTCGGGGGTTCGAACCCCTCATCGCCCACCAAAAAACCCCTTAAGCAATTAAGGAGTTTTTTTATATCAATTTTTAAATATCTTTATTGCTCAATTGTAAACCAACAATCTTTTAAATCACTACTTAATTTATTTAAGAGAACACAAAATGAGATCAATCGGAAATCCTAAAACCTGTGAATTAGCAAAAAAAAAGTTTTCCAAAATTGTTTATGGAAAACCTCTTTTTTAAAGTCAAAATAATGTTCCAGATTTCAATTATATTTTACAGCTACTCCCGAAATACCAGTCCTTTGTGTAAAAGAATTTAATTTAGTCATCTTACAGTATATAATTGCGTCTGCTCCAATTTTAGAAGCTTTCTTTTTTAATAATTTCTCTGCAGAAATAGAACTTCCTGCTGCATCAACAGCGATACTACCTAACACTATATATTCTTTATTGATATCATTTGAAAATAATTTAATGTTTTCTATAGATGTTGGAGTACTTTTTATAGATGTATCCTGTGCATAATAGGCCGAAATCGAACAACTACTAAGGGTTATTGATAAAACTAATGCTGATATTATATTTTTCATCTTAATATTTATTTAGTAGTTTATTTTATTTTCACAGCTGTTCCGGTAGCCTTAACAGAATTAGACCAATATCCCATTCCTATTTCTAACCTTAAATCAATTATAGCATCAGCTCCAAGTAATGCGGCTTCTTTTTTTAATAAATCAACAGATATTTTAGCATTCTCGCCCGCATCTGCACTAGCAATTACTTGTCCTAATACATCAAATTTTACGTTTTGATTAGGTTTTGTAGAATAAACCAAAATTTTTTCTGAATCAGTTTTAGGAAGATTACTAGCAGTAACATCTTCAGTATGTAAATGCCCAACCGATGAGCAACTTACAAGAAATAGTGATGGAATGATCCATTTTAGCACTTGTTTTTTCATTTTTAGAATTTTAAAAACACTTATTTTTCGCACAAAAATAACTAATTTTTGATTTTAATTGCAATGTTTTTTATTGATTTTTTTTACAATTCGATAATTCTAAAAAAGAAAAAACGCTGCAAAACCGAAGTCCTACAGCGTCATCCAAATAAATAATTAAAAAGGGTATTATCTCCAACCGCCGCCCAATGAGCGATACAACTCAGTATTAGCAGCCAGTTGTTCTCTTTTAAGGTTTGCCAGTTCTAATTCGCTTTGTAACAAATTAGCCTGAGCTGTTATCACTTCAAGGTATTCTGCCATTCCGTTTTTGAATAACAAATTGGCATTTCTAATAGCCTGTTGCAATGTTTTTACACGCTGCTGAAGAAAAGTTTGCTGTTGCTCTAATTTTTCCACTTTTACCAAAGCATCAGACACTTCGCTAACAGCAACCAACACCGTTTGTCTGAAAGCCAGAACGGCTTTTTCTCTTTCAGCTTTAGCAATATTATATTGTGTTCTCACTTTTTTACTGTTCAGTAAAGGCTGCGTTAAACCTCCAAGAGCAGTCCCAAAAAGGGAAGCCGGAATATTGAACCAACTGCTGGTTTCGAATGCATTCAATCCGCCTTGCGCTGTGATTCTTAATGCAGGATACAAATCGGCTTTTGTGATTCCCACATTTGCATTGGCAACTTTCAAAGCCAATTCGGCACTTTTTACATCCGGTCTTCGACTTACCAATGAAGACGGAATTCCGATTGAATTATTATTTTTTAATTCTATAGCACTAAGAGCAATACTTCTTTTTTTGGCATTCGGAAACGAACCTGTCAAAACACTCAAAGCATTTTCCTGAATCGCAATATTTTGTTCCAATAAAGGAACCAATTGCGAAGCAGTTAATTTCTGTGCTTCCGATTGCTGAACAGCTAACGAAGAAACCTGTCCAGAATCATATTTTAATTTGATGATATTGGTTGTACTGTCATTTAACTGTACATTCTTCTTAGCGATTTCCAATTGTGCATCCAACATCAAGAGATTGTAATATCCTTTAGAAACATTAGCTACAATATTTGTCTGCAATGCTTTTTTCACTTCTTCCGACTGAAGATAATTCGCGAAAGCGCCTTTTTTCTGGCTTTTGATTTTCCCCCAGATATCCGCTTCCCAGGAAAGAGAAACTCCGGCAGAATAATCCTCAATATGCTGTATTCCTAATGCCTGATTCAGGTTCATTCCTGTAAAACTATTTTCAGATGGACGGTTGATGCTCGCATTTACAAATAAATTAGCCTGCGGCACATTTCCCCATTTTGATTGTGAGAATCGATATTGTGCAATTTCAATGTTTTTTGTTGCAATCTGCAAATCATTATTTCTTGTCACAGCACTATCGATTAGCTGAACAATATCTTTCTCTGCAAAGAAATTTTTCCACTCCAAATCACCAATACTTGTAGTGTCTTTTGAAACTGATGCATTCCTGAAATTTTCAGGAAATGCATCTTTAGGGGTTTCAATATCCTTCGAAACTTTACAGGATATTATGGTGCTGATCAAAATGGCGACCATCACAATTTTGGTTATATACTTTTTCATTTATACTTATCATAATTAATTTTCTGAACAATTGTCTTTTCTGTCATCAAGATCTTTTGACACTTTATAAGACAGGTACGTTATGCTGATGATGATTGTTATCAGAATTGTTGTGATATAATTTTCCATTTTTATTTTCTTGATTATGAATTACAGCCAGTGGTTTTCCGCTAACTTTTTCCTGTAAATATTGGAATACGATGAATAATACCGGAATGATAAACAAACCTAAAATTACTCCCGAAACCATTCCTCCGGCGGCACCAATACTAATCGAATGGTTACCCTGAGCCGATGGACCTTTGGCACTCATCATCGGAATTAATCCAACAACAAAAGCCAGTGACGTCATAATAATTGGACGCAAACGCAATTTGGCAGCATCAATGGACGCTTTAACTAATGCCTGACCTGATTTTCTTTTTTGCACTGCAAACTCCACAATCAGAATCGCATTTTTAGCCAGTAATCCAATAAGCATTACTAAGGCAACCTGTACATAAATATTGTTTTCGATTCCTGTTAAACCGATTGCTGCAAATACTCCAAAAATTCCGGTTGGGATTGATAAAATTACCGCCAAAGGCAAAATGTAACTCTCATATTGGGCTGCAAGCAGGAAGTAAATGAATATCAAACACAACAAGAAAATTGTCGCCGATTGTCCTCCAGAAGAAATCTCCTCACGGGTTTGTCCTGAAAACTCATAACTATAGCCGGAAGGCAGTTGTTGAGCCGCAACTTCTTCAATTGCTTTAATGGCATCTCCCGAACTAAATCCCGGTTTTGGAATGGCATTAATCGAAATAGAATTAAACAGGTTGTATCTCGAAGCGGTTTCAGAACCATAAATTCGACTTAGTTTTACCAAAGTATTTATCGGAACCATTTCGCCATTTTTGTTTTTCACAAAAATTCTGTCAATCGATGATGGATCAGCTCTGTCTTCTACATCAGCTTGAACAACTACTCTGTAATATTTTCCAAATCGGTTAAAATCAGATGCCTGCGCACTACCAAAATAAGCTTGCATTGTCTGCAGAATATCTTTTACTTTCACTCCCAATTGATCAGCTTTTTCGTCATTGATATCTAGTTGCAATTGTGGATAATCAGCTTTGAAAGAGGTAAAAGCTACAGCTATTTCAGGGCGTTTCATTAATGCTCCGATGAACTCCTGTGAAATCCCACTAAACTTATCCAGTTTTCCTCCGGTTTTATCCTGTAATACTAAATCCAGAGCTTCCACATTACTAAAACCCGGTACAGTTGGGAAACTAAACACGAAGAAACTTCCGCCAGAAATTGAGCCTAGCTTTCCACGAACCTGATTCATGATTTCGTCGATATTCTTAACTTCTCCACGCTCTTCATTGGGTTTCAATAATACGAAAACTACTGCCGAAGACGGGCTTGTCGAATTAGTCAATAAGTTAAAACCTGAAATAGCGGTTACAAATCGGGAAGCGTCCAGAGCTTTCAAAGTATTTTCAGCCTCAGTCATCACTTGTTGTGTTCTGTCCAAAGATGTTCCCGAAGGAGTATTTACCGCAATTGCAATAAATCCCTGATCCTCTGTTGGGATAAATCCGGCAGGTGTTGTCTTAACCATTAAAATAGTAACTGCAGTAATTAGAGCCAAACCTCCTAAACTCAACCATTTTTTTCTGATTAAAAATTTCAATCCGCCAACATAACGGTTGGTTAATGAATCAAAGCTGCTATTGAAAGCTGTAAAGAATTTTTCTTTAAATCCTTTTTTCTCATAAGGAATATCGTGTCCATGAGCTGTATGATTGTCTTTCAAAAACAAGGCTGCAAGAGCCGGACTTAGTGTTAAAGCATTTACTGCCGAAATCACAATTGCAATTGCCATTGTAAAAGCAAACTGACGGTAGAAAACTCCCGTTGATCCTTCCATAAAACCAACCGGAAGAAATACAGCAGCCATTACCAATGTAATCGAGATAATTGCACCCGTTATTTCATGCATTGCCTCGTGAGTCGCAATTTTTGGTGACAGACGTTTGTGCTCCATCTTAGCATGTACGGCTTCGACCACTACAATGGCGTCATCGACCACGATACCAATCGCCAGAATTAAAGCGAAAAGCGTTAAAAGGTTAATTGAGAATCCAAACAATTGCATAAAGAAAAACGTTCCTAAAATTGCAACTGGAACCGCAATAGCCGGGATTAATGTAGATCTAAAATCCTGAAGGAAGATAAACACAACAATGAATACAAGGATAAAAGCTTCCAATAAAGTATGTTCAACCTGTTCGATAGATTGGTCTAAAGAGACTTTTGTACTATAGAAAATATTGTGTTTGATACCTTTTGGAAAATCTTTAGAAGCCTTTTCCATCATTTTATTGATCGCAATCTGAATATCATTCGAATTAGAACCGGCTAATTGAATAACTCCAATTACAATTCCTTTTTTACCATTCAAACGAGTTAAACTGTTATAGGAGTAAGCTCCCAATTCCACTCTTGCCACATCTTTTAATCTTAGAATAGAACCATCAGCATTAGAACGAATAGCTATATTTTGATAATCTTCCGGCTTGGTAAGTTTACCTTTGTATTTGATAACATATTCAAAAACTTCTTTACTTCTTTCACCAAATTTTCCTGGAGCTGCTTCTAAACTTTTATCCTGAATAGCAGCCATCACTTCGTTTGGCGTTACATTATGCGTTGACATTTGTGTCGGATTCAGCCAAACACGCATTGAGTAATCTTTTACACCACCAAAAATACTGGCAGCACCTACTCCCGGAATACGTTTGATTTCAGGAATGATGTTAATTTGAGCATAATTGGCAACAAAAGTCTGGTCATATTTGGACTCATCATCGGTGTACATACCAATGGCCATGATGAAAGAATTTTGCTGTTTGGCAGTGATAACACCTTGTTGAACTACTTCAGCGGGTAATTGACTGGTAGCCTGAGCAACTCTGTTCTGAACGTTAACAGCTGCCTGATCAGCATCAGTGCCTAATTTAAAGAAAACTGTAATGGCTAAAGTACCGTCGTTACTGGCAGTTGAGCTCATGTAAGTCATGTTTTCTACACCATTGATAGATTCTTCCAGCGATGGCGCTACCGAACGTAAAACCGTTTCGGCATTAGCTCCCGGATAAACCGCCGTTACCAAAACCGATGGAGGTGCAATATCCGGAAACTGTTGTAAAGGCAGCTTTGTCAATCCCAGTACACCTAATATCACCAGTAAAATGGAGATAACGGTTGCCAGTACGGGTCTTTGTATAAATATTTTGAACATTTTTGCGTAAATTATTTTTTATTAATTAGTTGAGCAATCTTAGTATCAGTTGATTTCTCAGGCTGAATCAGCTGTCCTTCCTGAAGTTTATCGATACCGCTTAATACAATTTGGTCACCCGATTTTACCCCATCTTTAATCAGATAGTTAGTCCCACTTTTTCCAACAACAGTAATTGGCATTTTAGTCACCTTATTTTCTTTGTTTACAGTAAACACAAACACTTTATCCTGCATTTCTACTGTAGCCGATTGAGGAACTAAAATAGCATCGTCGTGCTCCAGTCCTAAACGGATTCTCCCTGTATTTCCGGAGCGTAAAGTTCCGTTTGCATTAGGAAAAGTAGCCCTTAAAGTAATTGCACCGGTCGTTTTATCAAACTGACCATCGACCATATCGATTTTTCCGGTTTGCGGATAAGCATTATTATCAGCTAATATTAAAGAAACCGGAGGCAGGTTTTTGATTTTAGCTCCAATGCTGTTTCCTGCATATTGCGATTTAAAGTTGATAAAATCGGTTTCGCTCAAAGAGAAATAAGCATAAACCTCATGAACATCCGAAAGCGTAGTCAAAGGTTCAACATCGGTTGCCGCAACTAAACTTCCCTGTTTTTTAGGCAATCTCCCAATGTAACCACTTACCGGAGCAGTAACATTAGTATAACTTAAATTGATTTTAGCCGATGCCACCATTGCTTTTGCCTGTTCGATATTGGCAGCGGCAATTTTTTTAGTAGCCTTAGCTGTTTTTAACTGATAATCAGAAACTACTTTGTTTTGTACCAATGGAGTCAGTTTGTCAACTTCTAATTGGGCGTTGATTAGTGCCGCTTCTGCCGCATGAAGATTGGCAAGAGCATTGTTTAACTGCTCACGAAAAGGACGTTCGTTTATTTTAAACAAAGTTTGTCCTTTGCTCACATAAGCGCCTTCGTCTACTAAAACGCGGTCCAGGTTTCCACTTATCTGCGGACGGATTTCTACATCTACCGTTCCTTGTATTGAAGCTGGATATTCTGCATCAGTGGTCGTATTTTCAGTTGTTATTGCTGCAACTGGAAGTTTTGGCGCTGGCGGTGCAGCCGGCGCGGCATTTTTATCAGCACAGCTAATAAAAAATATAGCGATTAAGCTTAAAAGAGTAACTTTTTTCATAATTGGAATTGGATTTAATTGAATCTTGGATATTGAGTTTGTTTTTGGAATAAACGTTTCAGAATTCATACTGTTTGTTATTAAGATTAAAGTTTTTTTGTGCAATATCAATTCTGGAATAAACGTTTCAGAATCAATGCTGTAATTTAAAAATTAGGTATGCGTATTATTATTGTTTTCTGAAATAAACGTTCCAGAATTTAACTAAAAAAAAACGTTATTTAAAGATATTTTTTATCAGAAACTCTGACATTTTTTTGATTTTGATAGGATTTCCATGAAGGATATAGGCTTGTTTCCAACCCGTAAAAGAAGTTGCAATATATTCAGCCATAATTGCTGCATCTTCTGAATTATCCATTTCACCATCATCCATTGCTTTTTGAACTATTGTAGTCATGTATTCAATGAAAACTTCATTTTGTTTGCTCATTAAATTTCTGACCGTACAATCATCCGGAGCAATTTCAAAAATTGTTTTGATGCCCAAACATCCTTTTTCACAGGAAACAATCCAGGCAGCTTTATCAGTAATAACTTTAATTAATGCTTGCTTAGCCGATGTTTCTTTAGCGACTTTTTCTTTCAATTCACACATGGCCTGATCAAAATAGTTGCCAATACACTTCATGAATAATTGGTGTTTGTCGCCAATGGTGTTGTATAAACTACTTCTGTTGATCTGCATGGCATCCACAAGGTCTTGCATAGAAGTAGCATTATATCCTTTTTCCCAAAAGACATTCATTGCTTTTTCTATTTTTTCGACTTCGTTAAATTCTACACAGCGAGCCATCAGAGTTAATTTTACTCTGCAAATGTAAAACTTATTTTTGGAACAAGCGTTCCAGAATTGAATATTTTTTTCAATTTTTTGAAAAAAGGACAAAACAAACAGTATAACCAATTGATTTACAGTGAATAAATATGAGATACTTTTTGAAAGGAAGCAATTTGTTCCTGTTCCCAATCCTTATTTTCTCTCAGTAAAAGAGCCATTATTCCCACAACAATTGGAGCTGCTTCCATTGCCGATTTCGCATCCAGAAAAAGCAAACGAATTCTTCTGGCCAAGACATCTTCAACGGTTAAAGCCATTTCGTTTTTTACAGTCCAAACCACTTCTGCTTTTGTATAAGGATAATCAGGATGAATTTTTTCAGATAAAGAATTATCATCAGCAATTATTTGTTCTATCAAATAAGCATCAGAACCATAAATAGCTAAATGAGAATTGATTTTTTCCTTCGAATAACCATGAATCTTTAAGTGTCTTGATTTGCATCGAACAGATTTCAAATCGGAAAGCTGTATAGCTTTATTAATGGTTTGTTCGGCCATTTTTCTATAAGTAGTCCACTTGCCACCTGTAACATCAACTAAACCAGACGGAAGCACTTTAATACTATGTTCTCTTGACAACAAAGCTGTTTTTTTCTCTGTAGCTGTTTTTACCAACGGGCGTAAACCCACAAAAACACTATTTACATCAGCATAACCAATTTGATGTTTGGAGTATTTATTAAAATGATTAATAATAAAATGAATTTCCTCCTCTAAAGGTTTTGGTTCTAAAACCACTTCTTTAACAGGAGTATCAGTAGTTCCCAACAAAACTTTATCATGCCAGGGAATTACAAACAAAACCCTGCCATCAGAAGTTTTAGGAATCAGCATAGCGGATAAACCTTTAAAATAAGACTTATTCAATACCAGATGAATCCCTTGGGAAGGCGCAATTGTTACCTCAGCATGTCCTTCTAATTTTTGTAATAAAGTATCAGCAAATACCCCGGTAGCATTTATAACAACTTTTGATTTGATAACATATTCCTGATTTGATAATTCGTCTTTAGCTTTTAAACCAATGATTTTATCTTCTTTTTTTATAAAATCAGTAAGCCCACAGTAATTCAAAACCAAAGCTCCGTGTTCAATTGCGGTTTGAGCCAAATTGATTGCCAATCGACTATCATCAAACTGCCCATCATAGTACAAAATTCCTCCTTTCAAGTTGGTCGTATCCAAATCGGGTAAATGCTTTAAAGTCTCATTCTTAGAAAGTGTTTTTGTTTTTCCCAAACTAAATTTAGCCGACAAAAATTCGTAAATCCACAAACCAAAGCCATAATAGCATTTGTCCCACCATTTATAAACCGGCACAACAAAACCTAATTTATGACAAACATGCGGTGCATTTCGCAACATCCTACCACGTTCCAACAAAGCTTCACGAACCAAATGAATATTTCCCTGAGCCAAATACCGCACTCCGCCATGAACTAATTTTGTAGATCTGCTGGAAGTTCCTTTGGCAAAATCATATTTTTCCAAAAGCAAGGTTTTATAGCCACGACTAGCTGCATCAACAGCACAACCAAGTCCGGTAGCACCTCCACCAATGATTACAATATCAAATTCGGGATTTTCACGAAGTAGATTTAATTTTTCTTCTCTATTCATTAAAAAAAACTTTAGAGTTGCAGCTGTATTTTACAACCACAAATCTAAAGTTAATTTATTATTATCGGATTATTCTTTTTTGAGTCTAAAAAAGAACAAATTATTTTATAAAATCCAAAGTACGCTCTAAAGCCATGCCTCGGGAGCCTTTTATTAATATGGTATTATTTTCAAAATTTACATCTTTTAAATCAGCCGAAAAAGAATCGAAACTATCATAAAAATGAAAATTCTTTTTAGCAACTTGGCAATCATAAAATGACTTTCCAACAAAATAACATCTTACATTATCTTCTTTCACTAATGAATTCACCAAAGCTTCATGCTCCTTATGGCTTTCGTCTCCTAGCTCAAACATATCACCTAAAATCATTATTTTATTCGACTTTTCAAGCTGTAGAAAATTAGCTATCGCAACCGCCATACTGCTCGGATTAGCATTATAAGCATCTAAAATAATTTCGTTACTACCCTTGGTCAACAATTGCGATCTGTTATTTTCAGGAATATAACTTTCTAATGCTGCTTTTATCGCTTCGTTTCCTACTTCAAAAAACTGTCCAATAGTCAAGGCTGCATTTACATTATTGGCATTATATAAACCTATCAAATGCGTTTTAATTTCAATGGAATCAAATCGAACTTCCACAAAAGGATTGGCTTTAATTTCTGAAATCACAACATCGGCGTTTTTCTTATTAACACCAAAAGAATAATGTTTTAAAGCTTTTGATTTTTCAAGCTGAATGGCATCTTCAAGGTTTATAAAAGCCATTTTGTTATTCTTGGCAAGATACTGATACATTTCACTTTTCCCTTGAATAACACCTTCAACTCCTCCAAAACCTTCTAAATGCGCTTTCCCAAAATTAGTAATATAACCATAATCAGGCTGCGCAATTTCACAAAGAAACTCAATTTCTTTTTTGTGATTGGCACCCATTTCAACAATTCCTATTTCGGTATTTTTATCAAAAGACAACAAAGTCAAAGGCACGCCAATATGATTATTCAAATTCCCAACGGTAGCTTTAGTTTTGTATTTTTTAGCCAAAACGACATTAATCAACTCCTTGGTAGTTGTTTTTCCATTACTTCCGGTAAGCGCAACTATAGGCAATTTTAAATAATTCCTATGAAACTTTGCCAATTCCTGCAAAGCCACTAAACTGTCCTCTACTAAAACTGTTCTCTCATCAATATAATAAGCTTCATTGTCAATAATCACATAAGAAGCACCTTTTTCCAAGGCTTCTTTTGCAAAAGTATTCGCATCAAAACGATCCCCTTTTATAGCGACAAATAGTGACTTCTCCTGAATTTTTCGGGTATCTATTGAAACTCCGCTACATTTTAAAAATAAACTATGAATGTAATTGATATCCATATAAAAATGATTTAAAAAATAAAAGCCCTAATCAAAGGGCTTTTATTTATTTTATTTTAAAAAATTAATTTCTTGGTGTTTTTCTTTTATCCGACTTAGAACCTACTCTTGACATCGCACATCTAAATCCAATATAATCAGTAGCCATATCCTGAGGGAAGTACCTTCTTTGTGCAGGATCTAACCAATATGCTCTGTCTCTCCAGGAACCTCCTTTATAAACTCTGATTTTATCGTTTATCAAAGTAGTTCTTTTACTTGATCTGTCGTACTTTCTGATCATTTTACCCAAACTGTCAGTAGTAACATTGTGCACAGGAGAATTATACATCTTGGCAATATTCTTTTCTTTTTCTCCATCTGCTTCAGAAGCACCAAAATTATAATACTTAGAAGATTGCTTATCACCATCTCGGTACCCAATATTGTTACTCTTATCAAAATTTTGCCTCAAATAAGTTTCTTGTTCATCAACAGGAACACGGGCAATTTGCCCCGGAAAATTTCTTGCCATCAGCTTACCGGTACTAAGCGTATCGTATTTCATGTTTTCTCTGGTAACAATTTCTACTTTTCCATCGGCACCAATTTTATTTTTGGTGTACATATTTCCTCTGAAATAGTTAAAATCGTTTGCTTCATTATCAATAATAGGTCGGTAAACATCGGCTACCCACTCCGCTACGTTACCTGCCATATCATACAATCCAAAGTCATTTGCAGGATACGATTTAACAGCATTAGTAATATCAGCTCCATCATCAGACCAACCTGCTATTCCGCCATAATCACCATTTCCTTGTTTGAAATTGGCTAATTGATCTCCTCTGCTTTGTCTTTTTCCCGAACGGGTATATTCACCAGACCAAGGATATTTCTTTTGTCCTTTATAAATATTGTATTCTCTTTGACCTACATCGGCAGCAGCAGCATATTCCCACTCCGCCTCTGTTGGCAGTCTGTACTCCGGCATAATAATTCCTGAAGAACGCTGAGCATATACATTTTTTTGCTCCTGAACACTTCCGTCTTTCGATTTAACAGCTCTTCCTTTGGCTCTTTTTAAAACAATTTCTTCACTTCCTCCACGAGCAGTTGATGGCGATGCCAAATAAGCCTCTGTACTAAAAGCATTATCGGCAGTTACATCATCCGTCTTGGCATTTTTCTTCAAATACCCGTTTTTCTCTAAAATTGCTTCATTAACACGTTCTGTTCTCCAATTAGCAAAATCAACAGCCTGAATCCAGTTTACCCCTACAACAGGATAATCAGCATAAGCAGGATGTCTCAAATAATTATTGGTCATGGTCTCGTTGTAACCCAAACGGTTTCTCCACACAAGAGTATCAGGAACAACACCATTATACACATCTTTATAATTTTCGTCATCAGGAGAAAAAACATTCTTAACCCAATCCAAATATTCTAAATACATAAAATTTGTCACCTCAGTCTCATCCATATAAAAAGACTGAACGTGCTGCTGAGTAGGTGTATTATTCCAATCATGCATGACATCATCCTGCACTTTACCCATTGTAAACGTTCCTCCTTCAACAAAAACTAAACCCGGACCGGCTTCTTGTTTTTTGGCTGCTGTCTTATTATCTACATTCCAACCTGTTGCTCTCGAAGCACTTTTAGAACTCGATTTCTTACTACAACTAGCAAAACCTAAAGCTACTATCACTGACAACATCAAGCGAAAAACTGTAATTTTATCTACTTTCATATTCTTTTACTGTGGTACTATTTATGCGTCGCAATATAATAATTAACGATTAACCTGCAATGTTATTTTAAAAATTATAATCGCTTCTTTACTCAAAATAAACGCAAATTTATACTATTTATTATTTATTCACATACTTAATGCTTATTTTTTACTCTTTTGGTTTTCACATTAAATATATCACACAAACAAACACAATATTATCTAAAAACAGTAGTTATAATTATTTACAAAACCTAAAAGCAAAAAACCGATAATTTATCTTGCAAACTAAAAACGAAAAACTTGCAACTTTTTAATAAAACACTATATTTGTTCTACTTAATTACCCACTAACCAATGAAAAAAACAATACTCTTAACTCTTTCTTTGTTTTCTGTCTCTCTGACACAAGCCCAACAAAGACCCATCACGGTAGCAGTACCCTTTTTATCGGTTACTGCTGATGCCAGAGCTGCCGGTATGGCCGATATAGGAGTTGCTACTTCTGCAGATGCCTTTTCACAGCAATGGAATCCGGCAAAATATGCTTTTGCAATAGACAAACAAGGAGTTAGCGGAAGCTACACACCATATCTTACCGGTTTAGCCAATGATATTTCATTAGGTCAATTCACCTATTACAATAAAATCTCCGATCGAAGCGCCTTTGCAGGAAGCATTCGCTATTTTGGTTTTGGTGATATCGAATTAAGAAGAACAGGCGAACCGGACGAAGCATTTGTGACAGTTGCTCCTAATGAATTTGCCTTTGATGGTTCTTATTCATTAAAACTAAGCGAAAAATTCTCAATGGCTGTTGGAGCCCGATACATACACTCCAACCTGAAAGTTGCTACTGATAATAATGATGCTACTGCGGCCAGCTCCTTTGCAATTGACATTGCCGGATTTTACCAATCAGAAGAAATAGCCTACAACAGCTTTAACGGAAGATGGAGAGCCGGATTTAACATTCAGAATTTAGGACCAAAAATCAGCTATGACAATGACGAAATCAGCTCTAACTTTTTACCGGCCAATTTAAAATTAGGAACAGGATTTGATTTTATCTTAGATGATTACAATAAATTAGGATTAAATGTCGAACTCAACAAATTACTTGTCCCTACACCAAAAGTAGGATTCGATAACAATACCGGAACTTACACTGGTTCGGATATGAATGGAGACGGGACGGTAGATAGTAACGACTACGCATTAGCCAATAACGAATACAGAAGAACAGGATGGTTTTCGGGAGCTTTTAAATCTTTAGGCGATGCACCGGATGGATTTAGCGAAGAACTCAAGGAAGTTATTTATTCTGTAGGTGCTGAATATTCTTATCAGGATGCCTTTGCCATGCGCATGGGATACCATCATGAAAACGTAAGCAAAAGCGGATTACGATATTTTTCTCTCGGAGCAGGTTTTAAATACACTTCATTAAAAATTGATTTATCCTATTTATTTTCAGCTTCTAAAATACCAAATCCTCTGGAAAACACATTGCGTTTTTCACTAACGCTTAATTTTGGAGACAAATACGAACAATATTAATATTCGACAAAAACACCATATCAAAAAATCCAAATTTCTATCTGATGAAATTTGGATTTTTTTTACCTCAATAAAAATGGAAGAAATTATTATCACTAGCAAATTCATTGCTTACAACACCATAGAAGAATTACCCGTTGAAATCCAGGATCTTTTTAAACAAGCAACAGCAGCCCAAAAAAACGCTTACGCTCCTTATTCGAAATTCAGAGTCGGGGTAGCGCTTACTTTGGATAATGGAAAAATTATTCTGGGTACTAATCAGGAAAACGCCGCCTACCCATCAGGCCTTTGCGCCGAAAGAGTTGCTCTTTTTCAGGCTGCCTCTAACTTCCCGGAATCAAAAATTTTAAAAATGGTTATCACAGCCACATCTGAAAATTCCAATAGCAATCTGCCAATTCCGCCATGTGGTGCATGCAGACAATCTATAGCTGAATACGAGATCAAACAAGACAGTCCGATTGAAATTTATTTCATGGGAGAAATAGGCAGGATTTACAAATCGGAATCTTTAAAAAACTTACTCCCTTTAATATTTAACAAAAAACTGCTCTAATAAACCTAAAAATTAGCTTTATAATTTTAGTTCTTAATTGGAATGTCCTATTTTTGCATTTCGCAAATTCGACCTTATAAAATCAATTTGTGAAAAAGTACTAATTGACAACACAATAAAAACTTTAGTAAAAGAACACTTGAGATGAAAGAAGTTACAAAAGAAGTATATTTAAAGTGGTATGAAGACATGCTGCTTTGGAGAAAGTTTGAGGATAAACTGGCTGCATTATACATACAACAAAAAGTTAGAGGTTTTCTACATTTATATAATGGTCAGGAAGCTGTACTTGCAGGAGCATTGCATGCGATGGATTTAACCAAAGACAAAATGATTACTGCTTACAGAAACCACGTTCAGCCAATTGGTATGGGTGTTGACCCAAGACGCGTAATGGCTGAGTTACTTGGTAAAGCTACAGGAACTTCTAAAGGTATGGGTGGATCCATGCACATTTTCTCAAAAGAGCACCGTTTTTACGGTGGACACGGTATCGTTGGAGGTCAAATTCCAGTAGGTGCTGGTTTAGCTTTTGGAGATAAATACTTCAATACAGGAGGAGTTACAATGACCTATTTTGGTGATGGTGCTGCTCGTCAGGGATCTTTACACGAAGCTTTCAACATGGCTATGTTATGGAAACTGCCTGTTGTTTTTATTGTAGAAAACAATGGTTACGCTATGGGAACTTCAGTAGAAAGAACAGCTAATCATACCGATATCTGGAAATTAGGTTTAGGATACGAAATGCCTTGCGGACCGGTTGACGGAATGAATCCTGTAAAAGTTGCCGAAGCAATGCACGAAGCTATCGAAAGAGCCCGTCGTGGAGACGGACCAACTTTCTTAGAAATGAAAACATACCGTTACAGAGGACACTCTATGTCTGATGCTCAATTATACCGTTCTAAAGAAGAAGTAGAAGAGTACAAAAAAATAGACCCTATCACTCAGGTATTGGACATCATTAAAGATAAAAAATACGCTACTGATGCTGAAATCGAAGCTATCGACGAAAGAGTAAAAAATCTTGTTCAGGAATGTGTTGATTTTGCTGAATCATCTCCATACCCTGAATTAGAGCAATTATACGACGTAGTTTACGCACAAGAAGATTATCCATTTACACCTCATAAACTATAAAAATATTATGGCGATAAAAGTAACAATGCCTCGTTTGAGTGATACTATGACGGAAGGAACGGTAGCAACTTGGCTTAAAAAAGTAGGAGACAAAATTAGCGAAGGAGATATCCTTGCTGAAATTGAAACTGACAAAGCAACGATGGAATTCGAGTCTTTCAACGAAGGAACACTTTTACATATTGGAATTCCGGAAGGAGAAACTGCTCCGGTAGATTCATTATTAGCAATTATCGGTAACGAAGGAGAAGATATTTCTGCTTTACTTTCAGGAGATGCTGCTCCGGCTGCAGCTGCTGAAGTTAAAGAAGAAGCCGCTGCGCCTGCTCCGGCTGCTGCTAAACCAGCCGCTTCATTGCCAGCTGGTGTTATTGTTGTAACTATGCCTCGTTTGAGCGATACTATGACAGAAGGAACTGTAGCTACCTGGTTGAAAAAAGTAGGTGACGCTGTTGCTGAAGGTGACATTCTTGCTGAAATCGAGACAGACAAAGCAACAATGGAATTCGAATCTTTCAACGAAGGAACATTATTATATATCGGAATCCAGGAAGGAAACACAGCTCCGGTTGATAGTTTGTTAGCTATCATCGGACCTGCAGGAACTGACATCAGCGGAATTGCTGACGGTTTCATTGCCGGTGCTGCTCCTCAGGCTGCTCCTGCTGCTGAAGAAACAAAAGCTGCTCCTGCTGCTGTAGCTGCCGCTCCGGTTGCTCAGGAAGCTCCTGCTGACGGAAAAAGAATCTTAGCTTCTCCATTAGCTAAGAAAATTGCTTCTGACAAAGGAATCCAATTAACTCAGGTTAAAGGTTCAGGTGAAAACGGACGTATCGTAAAAAGCGATATCGAAAACTTCTCTCCTGCTGCTACCGCTCCACAAACTACACCTGCTGCTAAAACAGAAACTGCTGCTGCACCAGCTGTAAAACCTTATGTTCCGGCTGGACAAATTGCTACTGAAGAAATCAAAAATTCGCAAATGCGTAAAATCATTGCGAAACGTTTATCAGAATCTTTATTCACTGCGCCTCATTACAACTTAGTAATTGAAGTGTCTATGGATGAGGCAATGAAATCAAGAGCGACTATCAACACAGTTCCTGATACAAAAGTATCTTTCAACGATATGGTAATTAAAGCTTCTGCTTTAGCTTTGAAAAAACACCCAAAAATCAACTCACAATGGTCTGCTGATGCAATAACTATTAACTACCATGTAAATATTGGTGTAGCTGTTGCTGTTGAAGACGGATTAGTTGTTCCTGTATTACCTTTTACTGATGGCATGAGTTTATCTCAAATTGGTGCTAGCGTAAGAGATTTGGCTGGAAGAGCTAAAAGCAAAAAATTATTACCTTCAGAAATGGAAGGAAGTACTTTTACTATTTCTAACCTTGGAATGTTTGGTATTACTGAATTCAATTCAATTATCAACCAACCTAACTCAGCTATTCTTTCAGTAGGAGCTATCGTTGAGAAACCAGTGGTTAAAAACGGACAAATTGTTGTTGGAAACACAATGATGTTATCTCTTGCTTGTGACCACCGTACTATCGATGGAGCAACCGGAGCTCAGTTCTTACAAACATTAAAACAATACATTGAAAACCCAGTGACTATGCTTGCATAATTACTGATTCAGTATAAAACTAAAACCCGTCTTGTTTAAAACTTGACGGGTTTTTTATTAAAAGAATATCTTCCAAATTATTACAACATAAAACTTGGTTTAAAACCCAAATAAATTTTTAAATCTTTTCTCAATAAGCTCCAAACCATCCTCTACAGTACCTTTTATCAATCTAACCTTATTTAATTTAAATTCTCTAGCATCCGGTCCAACAGTATAAATAGGAATGTCTGGATAATCTGTTTCAATAATTTTAAGTAATTCAGTTCTAAGACTAAGATTATATTCTAAAAAATTATATCCGAAACAAAACTCTTCAACATTTGCTTTATTATAAAAAATCTTATTTAGATTATTATCTTTTTCTACAATTAATCTATATTCATTTTCATATTCCCAATCTTTTAATTTTACAATAAACTGATAATCACTACTTAATGGATGTGACTTTTCAATTGGATTTGGGTTATTTGAATATATTACTTTAATAATTTTTGCATTATTAATATCTTTTCTATTCAATATTTCAAATTTAGATTTAAGTTTAATTGTAAAACCTTGATAAGATTTTGTATAGTGTCCCCACATAAGTGGATTTAAACCATTCTCCGTAAAGCAAGAAATACCACAATTTTTCACATTATTTAAAGACGGTATATAATCACCATCGATGAAATCTTTTCTATTTTCAATAATAAAATTACGACTGCAATCAAAGGGATCGTTAAATTCTTTTGGATTACTTAAAAAAAAAATAACCATTTTTAATTGCATCCAAATTATATTCATTAATTGAATAATACTTAAAAAGACTATCCGGAATTTCAGTACATCTTATTCCATTCTTATGATGAATCCAAATCCCATCATTCTCAATAAACTCTTGATCATCATCAATTTTAAAATTCTTCATTTAGAAACAATTAATTATTATAAAAAAAGAAAAACGTTTTTTTCAATACAAATATCATTTATTCTTCTCCTCAATCCACTTTGCCATATACTTCGTACTCCTCAAAGAATGATGCTGCAACAATTCACCCATAAAATTATTCAATCTGTGTTGCTTTATATTAGAAACTAAAAACTCCATTTGTTTAGCAAAATCCTCTTCAAATAAAGTCCTCAAATAACGTTGCTTAATTATTATTGAACCATTCTCTTGAGCTTGTAACCAGAGATTTTCATCCTGGTACAATTGCACTGCTTTATCAGCAAAAAGTTCCGGCCTATCCTCCACAAAACCATTCCAAAGCAAATTGTCTTGCATCGATTCAACACCAATAGAAGTTGTAACACTTGGCGTTCCACATTGCATCGCTTCGAGTAATTTTCCTTTTATTCCGGCTCCAAAACGCAAAGGAGCTAAAACCACACGAGCTTTTTGAACTACTTCCTGAGCATTTTCAGCACGACCAAGAATCAAAAAACCTTGTTTCGCATTATGCAATTGTAATACTTTTTGCGAAGGATAAGCACCATAAACATTCAAAACTGCTTCGGGTAATTGCTTTATTATTAGCGGCCAAATCGTTTCTTTCAAATACTGAACGGCATTCCAATTGGGTTCATGCAAAAAATTTCCAATAAATACAAAATCCTTTCGTTCTTCGAAAGCAGGTAATTTCTCCAAATCAGGAATTGCATTCGATGCTAACAACAAAGGCAAATAATAGAACAAGCTAGAATCTATTTTAAAAATAGTTACTAGTAATTCCATCTCATATTCTGAAATCATCAATGACAAATCGCAACGTAAAATACTGGCAATTTCTCGTTTGGCTACTTCTTCCGCTAATAAATCCTGAGTTTTAAATTCGCGTTTTTCTTTAAATGCCTTTTGCCTAGCCAATCGCAAACAATGCAAATCTTCGGTATCTAAAATTCGTAAAGCATCCGGACAATTTTCGGCAACACGCCAACCAAACTGTTCTTCAATCATAAAACGATCAAACAACACAATTGATGGATTCAATTCTTTGACAAAAACATCAAAACTGGAACAATTTAAATTTATCGCTTGCTTCTCGACATTAAATTCATTTAAATCAATCATAAAATCACTATCCTGTGCCGGACTTGCGAAAGTGATTTGGAAACCCTGTTTTTGAAACAAAGAAATCAATTGCATCATTCGACCACCGGCAGCAGAAGATTTTGGCTCAGGCCACACAAAACCAATAATTAATAATTGCTTGTTCTGATTCATTGAACTTAAAAATGAGGTAAAGTAACGTTAAAATAACAGCAAAGGTCGAAAATATAATAGAATACAAGGCAAAAAACTTAATTTTGTAGCCTAAATAAAAAATCATGTTAGGATTAAAATTAGCCACAGATCCCAGATGGGTCAACATCGTAGAATCGAATATCGAAGAAATTTTAACCGACCACGCCTGGTGCGAACAAAAAGCGGCTTCTAACGCAATTAGTTTGATTACCCAAAACTCTGAAAAAGAAGAATTAGTCAACGAATTAATTCTAATTGCTCAGGAAGAAATGGAACATTTTAAAATGGTTCACGACCTTATCAAAGAAAGAGGACTTGTTTTTGGACGAGAACGCAAAGACAGCTATGTCAACGAACTTTTTAAGTTCATGAAAAAAGACGGAAGTCGTAACGATGCTTTGTGCGAGCGTTTACTGTTTTCAGCAATGATTGAAGCCAGAAGTTGCGAACGTTTTAAAGTTTTATCAGAAAACATAAAAGATCCGGAACTGGCTAAATTTTACCGTGATTTAATGATTAGTGAAGCCAATCATTACACCACTTTTCTGGGTTTTGCCCGTAAATATGCCGATAATGTTGATGTGGACAAACGCTGGAAAGAGTGGATTGAATATGAAACGTCAATCATTACCAATTACGGTAAAAACGAAACCGTTCACGGATAATAATTACGACCAAAATACGTTCCTAATTCTATTTCACAAAACAACACTCCAATCATGTCTTCAAAAAAAACTATATTTTTTAAAATACTGAAATATATAGGAATTACAATGGTCAGCTTATTGGCTTTAATGTTTATTGCTCCTTATGTTTTTGCAGATAAAATTAATGCCGAAATCAAAAAAGTAGCCAATCAAAAACTAAATGCCAAACTGGATTATTCGGAATCAAATGTTTCGTTTTTCAATCATTTTCCTTCGTTAACTGTAAGTTTAGAAAATTTCAAACTGAATGGTTCAGCACCTTTTGAAAATGAAAAATTAATCACTGCCAAAGAAGTTGCTTTTGGTATTGATGTTCCCAGTTTAATTTTTGGAAAATCAGTCAATATTGATAAAATCTTCCTTTCGAATGCTAATATCAACGTAAAAGTAAACAAAGAAGGATTTGCTAATTACAACGTTTATAAATCCGAGAAAAGCAAAACAACTGAAAAAGAAGAAGACAGTTCGCTAAAACTGGAAAAAATCGAAATCACCAACAGTAATATTGTGTATGATGATTTATCGACCAAATTACACTTTGATATTTTTGGCTTTAATTACTTAGGAAAAGGCGATTTAAGCAAAGCCATTTTTGATTTATCTTCTAAAGCAAAAATTGAAAAACTCAATCTTTTATATGAAAACGAACCTTATTTGATGAATAAAAAAGTCAATGCCGATTTGATTACTAAGGTAAATGTAAACTCGCTTTCGCTTGTTTTTCAGGAAAATGATTTAAAAATCAACAACCTGATTGTTGATTTCAAAGGAAAGTTTGACTTCCTCAAAGAAGGTTATAAAATGGATTTTATCCTGAAAACAACGAACAGTAAGCTACATGATTTTTTCACTGCTTTTCCTCCGAAATTCATTAGCTGGCTTGACAAAACCAAATTAACCGGAAAAACAGACTGTATTTTATCCCTAAAAGGAAATTACATAGCGTCTAAAAATATTGCTCCAAAATTAGAATTGGATTTCAAAATCAAAGACGGAAGTATCAATTACAATCAAAGTCCGGCTACAATTAGCAACTTAAACGTTGATTTTGATACGCAATTACCTTCTTTAAATCCTGATTCACTTATTATCGATTTAAGGAATCTATCACTCAACATCGGTAAAGAATCTTTAAAAGCAAAATTATACAGCACCGGAACTGCTGTTTTGGATGTTAATGCTGCGCTTAACGCCAAAATAGATTTGGAAAAACTAAATCGAGCCATCGGAATTCCTGATATTGAACTAAAAGGAATGCTGGTAGCTAACGGAACTTCTAAAGGAAAATTCGATAAAAAAAACGGATTATTTCCTGTGACAAATGCTGTTATTAATTTGAATAATGGTTATCTAAAAACCAAATATTATCCAAATCCAATCAGTAATATCGAAATTGTTTCTACTATTTCAAATCCAAAAGGGACTTTCGAAAATTTAAAAGTAGTTTTACAACCTGCCCAATTTACTTTTGAAGGGAATCCGGTTTTTATAAAAGCCAATTTGAGTAATTTTGACAATCTTTCATACGATATCAATGCTAAAGGAACTTTGGACATTGGCAGAATCTATAAGGTTTTTTCACAAAAAGGACTCGATGTTAATGGTTACATCAAAGCTGATTTAGCCTTAAAAGGAAAACAAAGCGATGCCGAAAAAGGAAACTATTCAAAACTTAAAAACAGCGGAACACTCGAAATTAAAAACATTGCATTCGCTTCAGAATATTTACCTAAAAAATTCTTAGTCAAAGAAGGGATTTTTAAATTCAATAATGATAAGATGCGTTTTGATACATTTTTAGCTTCTTACGGTCAGTCCGACTTTAAACTAAATGGTTATTTGCAAAATGTATTCAACTTTATTGCGACTAAAAATGGCATTTTACACGGTTCTTTTTCGTTAAGTTCAAAATATATTAATGCCGATGAATTTATGTCGGCAACGGTTAAAAACGAAGTTCATGAAGCTGTAAACACAACTCCTGATAAGCCGACAACTGAAACAGGAGTCATTGTAATTCCTTCTAATTTAGATTTACATTTTACAGCTAATGTGCAAAAAGTAAATTTTAACGGACTGGAACTTAAAAACGCAAAGGGAAGTTTGAACATGAAAAACGGCTTGCTTAGCATGCAAAATACCGGTTTTGATTTAATTGGCTGTACCGTTGCCATGAATGCTACTTACAAAAGCGTGAACACCCGAAATGCTCTTTTTGATTACCATATAAAAGCTACCGAATTTGATATAAAACGGGCATATAAAGAGGTCAAAATATTCAGAGAAATGGCAAGTGCGGCCGAAAAAGCGCAAGGAATAATTTCTTTAGATTATAATTTAAAAGGAAGATTGGATGCTAATATGGAACCTGTACTGCCTTCTTTATCAGGAAACGGAGTAGTTTCTGTAAAGAATGTAAAAATGTATGGCATGAAAATATTTAATAGCGTTGCCCGAAAAACGTCTAAAGAAAGCATTAAAAACCCCGAATTGAATCAGGTGGATATTAAAAGTTCCATTAAAAACAATATTATTACTGTAGAACGTTTCAAGTTTAAATTTGCCGGATTCAGACCCCGAATTGAAGGAACTAGCAGCCTGGACGGAAGATTAAATCTTAAAATGAGACTCGGTTTACCACCTCTTGGAATCCTTGGAATCCCATTAACCATAACAGGAAACAAAGACAACCCGAAGATAAAAATAGGACGAGAAACAGAAGATTTAGAAGAAACTAAAGATAGTATTGAGTAAACATTATCATTTTCTGAAAAGCATAAAAAAAGCCATCCCAAAATATGAGATGGCTTCCTTGTTTTTAGATTGTCAACCAGATGAATAAATCAATTATTTTATTAATACTTTCATATTATTATTCAAATCTTCACCTGTAATATTTAGTATATAAACACCCGGTAAATTTCTTTTTGTCAGATGGATTTTAAAATTCCCTTTACTGTTTCCATTATTGTCTAAAATTTCTTTAAGAACTATAGCTCCTGTAGCATCCATTAAAGTAGCTGTAATTTTAGGATTCACATAAGATGGGATATTAATATTTATTTGCTCCTTCACAGGATTTGGATGAATAACAATTTCGTTTGTTGTTATTCTGAAACTCCATACATCGCCGGTAGTCGTTCCATAATCATTTGTTGCATCTACTCTCCAGTAATAATACACTCTTGAAGTTAAATCGGTTGGAATTTGGAAAGATGAATGCTCTGAATAAGGAACGTCAGCTAATTTCGTTAGGTTTTCAGGATCAGTTCCAAAATAAACACTGTAATGAGTTGCATCTATTGTACTTGTCCAGGCTAAATTAAAGTTTTGCACTGGTAGCTCTAAGAAATACGATTCATTTGCAGGATTAGGATGGGCAGCTTTTGTTGGTGCAGGAGCAGCTTGAGTAGTTAGCTCAAATACATCGCTGTAATTAGACGAATCTGTTTTGTTAATTGCCTTTAATCTGTAGTAATATTTAGTACTATAAACGACATCTGAATCAGTATAGGTAGTTGTATTAGCCGGAAGTTCTGCCACTTGATCAAAATCAGTACCATCCAATGAACGTTCTAATACAAAATTAGCTTCATTATTCGAATTATCAATCCAATTTACAATAGTAGTACTTGAAGCTAAAGGCGTAGCCACAGTATTAGTTTCAAAAGTTACACCAGAAGGAGCATTGATAACCGTTGTATTATATATAGCAGCAATTTCTGAGGCAGATAAAGCATAATTAAATATTTTAAGCTCATCTAATTTTCCTTTATATGGCGCAGGAGCAGTACCCACTGCCAATTCAAGTACTCCTATATTACCCAAAATTAAATCTGTTGGTTCTCCAATACCGGTAACTCCTGTTTCATCAAGTTCACTCTGAAGTACTCCGTTTAGATACACTCGTAATTTGTGTGCGGTAACATCTCTCATTAAAACAACATGTTCCCAATTTCCGGTAAAGAATTTAGAACCGGTAGCTTTTACTTCCTTTTTGATAACATCATCATCTATTGCAAAACGAAGCTCACCACTTTTAAATTCAAGATTATAACGTTTTCCAGTTGCTCCTGTTGTAGTATTTTTGGTAAATGATCCTTTGCATAAAAGATACACAGAACTTGTTGAACCAGTTGGCAACAAACTAGTTGCGGCATTCATCCAAAATGAAATAGAAAATGAATTCTTATTCAAATAAATCTGATCTTCATTTGGAATACTCGCCATATAATTATTACTCTTTGAAGTGGAAAAATTAAGAGCATTATTAGCTTTACCCGCAATTTTCACGGTAGAATTATCAAAATCAGAATCTAATTTTCCGTTATTACTATAATTTGACAAGTCGGTAATCTCATCTCCCTCTCCGGCGGCTTCTTTAAATGGCCAGTGTCCAACCATATCTGAAGGAAATTCAGCAATAGTTCTGAAACTCCATACATTACCGGTAGCCGTTCCTTTAACATTGGTTGCATCTACTCTCCAATAGTATTTAGTTCCTGCATTTAATCCGGAAACAGAATAAGAAGGACTAGCCACATAATTCACATCGGCTGCTTTATTCAGATTCAAAGGATCAGTGCCAATATAAACTGTATAAGTTGTTGTATTACTGCTTCCTGTCCATTTTAAGACAAGAGTTCCGTTAGTTGGTTCAGCGTAATTAAATTCATTAGTAGGATTCGGATTGGCTGTTTTTGCCGGAGCCGAAGGAATAGCGGGAGTTGTAACAGAGTTTACTTCACTATAACTGGAAGATTCAGTTAGTGTTGTTGCTTTAACACGATAATAATATTTAGTATTTGGAACTAAATTATTATCGGTATAAGTTGTTATATTTTCTGCTACACTTGCAATTTGTGTATAGCTTGTTCCATCGATTGAACGCTCAATTACAAAATTAGTTTCGTTTTCTGAATTGTCTTTCCAAGTTAAAATAACTGTACTCGAAGGTGAAGGCATTTCAACCGAACTTGCATTAAAAGTAATAGCTGTTGGAGGAATAATGAAATCAGGTGGTGTTTGATCTGTCAAACCATTAATATAAACTTCAATATTCAAATAAGGCGCTTGTGTTGCACTTACTGCTAAAGCATCAGCACTGCTATTTTTATTTAATCCATTGGCATCTTCCCAGGCATCAGGCATTCCATCATTATCTGTATCTAAAGGTGCCGGTGCTCCATAAACATGTCCTGCTCCTCCATTTGTAAAACCAAATTGTTTTGTTAAATCAGATTGTACATAAACATAAGTAGCTGTTGTTCCTTTAGACAACAAATCAGAAATCATTAAATTATCTACCTGATCACGTCTTGGATAGGATGCTCCCACACTTGAGACAATGTTATCATAAGCTCCCTGAGCTGTTAAACTTGGATTCTTCATCGGATAATCATAAGGCGTTGGCAAAATACTTGCTGCATCACCGGTAGGATAACCCGTTAAGTCCTGAGGAACTAGTGTTCCATCCAATATTCCATTTCTATTATTATCAAAATAATTTCCTGAACCGTATAAGAAGAAATTAGCATTACCTCTGTTAAAAGGTGTGGAAACCGATGTACTTGTATTAGGACCTCCGATAAAATAATTGTTTATAATATTTACATCCGAACTTCCCGCTGAATCGCCACCCATTATATAAGCATCTCCAGATTCACTATGTCCATAAGTATTTCCATAGTTTCCCCAATTGTAAACCACATTATTTACAAACTCGTTAATTCCTTTTATCTTATTATTACGGGTTTTATTGCAGATATATAAATTACCTATCAAACTGATCTTACCACCCGCAGAAGGCTGTATCAATCCACCCGCAGAATGATTATGACGATGTAGTCCCTGACCAATAATAGAATTCTGAATAGTTATATTATCAGGACTTGTCCCTTTGCTGTCCCAATTAATAGAAAAAACTTCATCTGTACCCCAGCTGAAAGTCATGTGATCAAAAATCATATTAGCACCATTTGCTAAACCAGATGCGTCCTGATTTTGAGCCGTTCCTCCATAGCGAATGCGAAGATAACGCGCTATAGTGTTACTGGCTCCTGTAAATGTCACCCTTGGCCCTAAAAAAACAATCCCTTCTCCAGGAGCTGTTTGTCCTGCAATAGTAGTATTCTTTGCTACAACAATTTGAGATTGTAAATTGACAATACCTCCAACTTTAAATATCACAAAGCGACCTTCTTGACTCACCGCATCGCGAAATGAACCCGGACCACTATCATTTAAATTGGTTACTAAATAAATTTGGGGATTTGTTGCTCCTCTTGCACCGGTAGTGTAACGTCCGAAACCCTGAGCTTCAGGAAAGGCTAATGTTTGAGAATTTAAAATTCCTGAACTGAATGTAAGGCCACAAAACATTAAAGCCTTTGGAACTTGTTTAAAAAGTAAAGTTTTAAATTTCATAAATAAATAATTAAGGTTGGTTATTCCAAAACTATCACTTTAACATTTTTTTAGTATCCTGCGCCGTCCTGCACTGGTCTGTATTATTTGAGCCAATTATATTACTTAAAAAAAACAAAGTTTTAAACCTGAAACAAAAATACAGATAAATCAAGACTTCCCAATAAAAAAAAAACAACAGATGATTAAAAAACACTCTAACTGGTCTGCTTAAATAACAAAAAGAATCACCAAAAAAAATCGTAGGTAAATATAAAAGTGATAAAACAAATTTATGAGAATAAACAAAAAAAGCTCCTATAAAAAAACCTATCCAATTGGGTAGGTTTTTCAAAACCCCGAGGGCTTTTGCCCGAATTAAGCAAATCTAAATTGACAAAACAATCCTTAAGAACACGCTTCAGCTATAAAACAAAAAACCCCGTTTCGTTAGAAACGGGGTTTTTCAAAGAAAGGCGACGACATACTCTCCCACAAAACTGCAGTACCATCTGCGCAGGCGGGCTTAACTACTCTGTTCGGGATGGGAAGAGGTGAGCCCCGCCGCAATAACCACCTTAAGGTCGTTGTTACTTGAGGTAACTTTCAATTGTTAATTATCAATTATTGATTGTTAATTATCAGTTGAACAATATCTTAACATACTGAGATAAAGAAAAGTATTTTAGTATTAGAAAGTTTGCTGTCCCGATTTTCATCGGGACAAGCGTTTGTACATAAGCTTACAGGTTATTAGTACTACTCGGCTATGACATTACTGCCTTTACACCTATAGCCTATCAACGTGGTCATCTCCCACGACCTTTAAAAGAAATCTCATCTTGTGGTGGGTTTCGCGCTTATATGCTTTCAGCGCTTATCCCTTCCCAACGTAGCTACTCTGCAGTGCCACTGGCGTGACAACAGATACACTAGAGGTTAGTCCAATTCGGTCCTCTCGTACTAGAATCAGATCCACTCAAATTTCTAACGCCCACAGTAGATAGAGACCGAACTGTCTCACGACGTTCTGAACCCAGCTCGCGTGCCACTTTAATGGGCGAACAGCCCAACCCTTGGGACCTTCTCCAGCCCCAGGATGTGACGAGCCGACATCGAGGTGCCAAACCCCCCCGTCGATATGAGCTCTTGGGGGAGATCAGCCTGTTATCCCCGGCGTACCTTTTATCCTTTGAGCGATGGCCCTTCCATGCGGAACCACCGGATCACTATGCTCTACTTTCGTACCTGATCGACCTGTGTGTCTCTCAGTCAAGCTCCCTTATGCCATTGCACTCTTCGCACGGTTACCAAGCGTACTGAGGGAACCTTTAGAAGCCTCCGTTACTCTTTTGGAGGCGACCACCCCAGTCAAACTACCCACCAAGCAATGTCCCCCGCAACGCGGGGTTAGGCCTCAGATAAACAAAGGGTTGTATTTCAACAATGACTCCACAACGCCTGGCGACGCCACTTCACAGTCTCCAACCTATCCTACACATCATTTATCCAAGGTCAATACTAAGCTATAGTAAAGGTGCACAGGGTCTTTTCGTCCCACTGCGGGTAAACGGCATCTTCACCGTTACTACAATTTCACCGAGCTCATGGCTGAGACAGTGTCCAGATCGTTACACCATTCGTGCAGGTCGGAACTTACCCGACAAGGAATTTCGCTACCTTAGGACCGTTATAGTTACGGCCGCCGTTTACTGGGGCTTCAATTCAATGCTTCTCCGAAGATAACATCTCCTCTTAACCTTCCAGCACCGGGCAGGTGTCAGGCCCTATACTTCATCTTACGATTTTGCAGAGCCCTGTGTTTTTGATAAACAGTCGCCTGGACCTCTTCACTGCGGCCCCTATTGCTAGGGGCGACCCTTCTCCCGAAGTTACGGGTCTATTTTGCCTAATTCCTTAGCCATGAATCTCTCGAGCACCTTAGAATTCTCATCTCGACTACCTGTGTCGGTTTGCGGTACGGGTACTATTAACCTGAAGTTTAGAGGTTTTTCTTGGAAGCCCTTAGGCGCACTATCACTTCAACCGAAGTCTCCGTGTACTATCGTATTTCACCAAAATCTACGGATTTGCCTATAGATCTTATAGCTAGGTACTTTAACGAACTATTCCGTCAGTTCGCGGCGCTTTCATCACTCCGTCACCCCATCACAGTTAACAGTAGTACGGGAATATTAACCCGTTGGCCATCGACTGTCCCTTTCGGGTTCGCCTTAGGTCCCGACTAACCCACAGCTGATTAGCATAGCTGTGGAAACCTTAGTCTTTCGGTGTGCGGGTTTCTCGCCCGCATTATCGTTACTTATGCCTACATTTTCTTTTCCAGCCAGTCCAGCATACCTTACGATACACCTTCAACCCTGCTGGAATGCTCCCCTACCACTTACAATAAATTGTAAATCCATAGCTTCGGTAATATGTTTATGCCCGATTATTATCCATGCTCGTCCGCTCGACTAGTGAGCTGTTACGCACTCTTTAAATGAATGGCTGCTTCCAAGCCAACATCCTAGCTGTCTGGGCAGACAAACCGCGTTCTTTCAACTTAACATATATTTGGGGACCTTAGCTGATGGTCTGGGTTCTTTCCCTCTCGGACTTGGACCTTAGCACCCAAGCCCTCACTGCTAGAGAACATTATATAGCATTCGGAGTTTGTCAGGAATTGGTAGGCGGTGAAGCCCCCGCATCCAATCAGTAGCTCTACCTCTATATAACTTATATCTAGCGCTGCACCTAAATGCATTTCGGGGAGTACGAGCTATTTCCGAGTTTGATTGGCCTTTCACCCCTACCCACAGGTCATCCGAAGACTTTTCAACGTCAACCGGTTCGGTCCTCCACTGTGTGTTACCACAGCTTCAACCTGCCCATGGGTAGATCACACGGTTTCGCGTCTAACACTACTGACTAAAGCGCCCTATTCAGACTCGCTTTCGCTACGGATCCACACCTGAAGTGCTTATCCTTGCCAGCAACGTTAACTCGTAGGCTCATTATGCAAAAGGCACGCCGTCACTTCACGAAGAAGCTCCGACCGCTTGTAAGCGTATGGTTTCAGGATCTATTTCACTCCGTTATTCACGGTTCTTTTCACCTTTCCTTCACAGTACTGGTTCACTATCGGTCTCTCAGGAGTATTTAGCCTTAGCGGATGGTCCCGCCAAATTCAGACAGGGTTTCACGTGCCCCGCCCTACTCAGGATACCACTATCCTTTACAATTGTTACCTATACGAGACTATCACTCTCTTTGGTCTTACTTTCCAGTAAGTTCTAGTTCCGCATGCAAGAAATGTCGTGGTCCTACAACCCCAACGATGCCGTAACAACATTGGTTTGGGCTAATCCGCGTTCGCTCGCCACTACTTACGGAATCACTTTTGTTTTCTTCTCCT
>NZ_BMGA01000008.1 GCF_014639535.1 Flavobacterium palustre
TCATTGATGCGGTATGTTCTGATAATAGTTCCGTCATTAACTAAAGGATTCGCAGTCTGACTAACGAAAGTTACTGTAGGAGTTGTGCAGTTGTCAGCTTCATCGTTAACGACTAAAACATTTGGGACAGGAACAGCGCTAAGACATTGAACAGTTATAGCTGTTGGATTTGATGCTGTTGGAGGCGTAGTGTCATCAATAATTATATTCTGAGTTACATCAGTAGTATTTCCGTTGCCATCATTGATGCGGTATGTTCTGATAATAGTTCCATCATTAACTAAAGGATTCGCAGTCTGACTAACGAAAGTTACTGTAGGAGTTGTGCAGTTGTCAGCTTCATCGTTAACGACTAAAACATTTGGGACAGGAACAGCACTAAGACATTGAACAGTTATAGCTGTTGGGTTTGATGCTGTTGGAGGAGTTGTATCTCCAACTGTAATAGTTACTGGAGTTGTGTAAGGCGAATAGCAGGCAACTCCATTCAATGTAGATACGGTTCTTCTTTGGTAGCTTGTTGTAGTTGTTAATACAGGAGGGGAATATGTTGCTGCTGTTGCTCCTCCAATGGTTTGATAACTTCCGCTGGCATTGGTTTGCCATTCGTAAGTAATAGTTCCGTCACCGGTTCCATCTGTTGTTGAAGTGAGCGAATTAGGGGCTGTTCCGCTACAGATAGTTTGTGATGTAGCTATTGTTCCTGCTGTAACGACAGATTGTATGGTAACAGTTTTTGTTTCGGTATTTGAGAAAGAAGTTCCATCTGTAACAATGAATGAAATGCTGTAAAGTCCTGACAGAGTAGGAGTAAAAGAAGTTGAAGTTGAGGTGTTGTTTGCGATGGTAACATCGGTATTAGTTGGGTCTTTTACCGTCCAAAGATAGGTTACCGTACCGTTTGGAGTTCCTGTATATCCTCCTGTTAGTGTTATGTTTGTCCCATTACATAGGGTTGAAGAAAAATCAGCCGGATTTGTAATGTTCGCATTTAATGTTCCTGATCCGGCTACAATTTCTCCAAATGTTAGTATATTACTATTGCCAGATCCATTACAAACAGCAATAAGTTTGTTATCGATATATATTTCGGTATTATTGGAACACGCACCTGTGATAGCTCCGCCAGCATCGATTTTGATAACCGCGTTGTTAGGGAGATACAATTGTGTTTTTTGGTTGCTAAAATTTAAAACACCGCTAGCACTTAAGTATAAAAGAGGTGTTTTTAAATCGACTTGTTTTGGATTTGAACCGGCTAATAAATTTAAAGTCCCGTTAACAGTTAAATCTCCTATTGTAGTTGTAACGAGATTTGTGGAAACCGTAATGGTGTTGCCGGCAGTTATGGTAACAGCATAGTTTCCACTGATTTGACCGGGATAAGAAGTTGCGTTCGTCCAACCACCAGAATAAACTTCCCATGAAGAGACCGTTTCCCAGTCTCCAGTAGCTTTTGATCTAAAATCACCATCTGCCTGGCTGTAAGTGGAAAGGAAACTAAAAATTATAAATAATAAGTATAAGTATTTTTGTTTCATGATTAAGAGGCTTTAAATTCAGAAAACAGTATTAAATTATTCTATCAAGCTTTGATTAGGGTAGGTTTTTTTGGCTTGAATCTATTTTTTGGTTGAGATTAATAATTTCTCTTTTTAGGAAAATAGTGAATGTTTTTTTGAGTAAAATTCTCAATAAACAGCTAGGGTCAATTTTTTGGATGCTTACTATTTCAAGTAATGATGTAAAATTAAATATTAAACCCCGGCAATAATAGTTTAATCGATGACAGGCCTGATATCTCGATAAAGTACATGTAATTTAAAGTCTGTTTTTTTTGAAAGTATTATTTTACGTAGTTTTATTGTAAAATAAGATTTTTAATACTTTAATTGAAGGGGGCTTTTTCTGTAAAAAAATAATTGAATAATCTGTTTTCGAAGAAAGATTGAAAGATTATTTATGTTTTTTTAGTTGTTTTTTGGGAAAGTTTTTTGATTTAATCATTTTCCCTGAATCAGTGATTAAAAGGAAACTGTAATCAGGAAATTGATTGAGTAGTTTTACGGCTTCTTTTTTACCTAAAACCATAGCCGATGTGCTAAAACCGTTTGCCATTTCGGCATTTGGACCTAAAACCGTTACACTGCATAAGCCTGTAGCCGGATAGCCCGTAGCCGGATTGATAATATGAGAATAGCGTTTGCCATTGAAAACCACAAATTTTTCATAAGAACCTGAGGTCGTTATTGCGGTATTTTTCAACGATAGTATTGCTGAAATGTCTTTGGGATGAAACGGATTAGTAATTCCAATATTCCAGGGTTTTCCGTTAGGTTGTGTACCCCAGACACTCATATCGCCAGTAGCATTTACAATTCCCGATTTGATGCCTTTGGCAAGCATCATTTCCTGACATTTGTTAGTAGCATAACCTTCGCCAAGAGCGCCAAATCCAATTTTCATTCCTTTTAATTTCAGAAATATTGTTGAGTTTGTACTGTCTAAAATAATGTTTTTATAACCTACTTTTTCGACTGATTTTTTTATTGCTTCGGGAGTGGGCATTTCGGTCATGGAACCGTCAAATTTCCAGATTCGATCCATCGCCGCAAAGCTAATATCAAAAGCACCATGGGTAATTTCAGAAAAATGTAAAGCTCTTTTAGTTAATTCAAAAACTTCTTTATCGACTTTTACCGGACGAATTCCCGCATTCTGATTGACTTCGGAAACTTGTGAAGTAGGTTTCCAATCGGAGATTAAATTTTCTATTCGGCTGATTTCGGCAATTATGCTATCAATATTTTGTTCGGCTGAAAGAGAATCCTGAGCTACAATACTAATGTCAAAACGACCGCCCATAAGCATTGTGGTTCTTTTTCGTAAAACTTGCGAATGACAAGAAAAACCAAAAAGCAAAAAAGTAAAAAAGCTTACAGTTAATAAGGATTTGGTTTTCATTTGCAAATGATAAGTTCTTAAAAAAGATATTAATAACAATCGGTCAGGATTTGTCCTTTGGATTTGTATTCGGCAAGTGTAGTGTTGTTTTTAGCAAGACAAATAGTATTCAATACTTTTTCGACATCAAACTGCATCGCCAGTGCGCCGCAAATCATAATTATGCCGTTTTCTTTTAATAAATTGGCAAAGAAATCAGCATCCATTTGAATCAAATCCATTACGTAATGGTGGTTTTCTTCGCGGGAATAAGCAATTTCAAAGCGTTTTAATTGTTGTTTTTGCATCATTTCAGAAGCAAATTTTTCATAGAGTGCCGTGATTTCGGTTTTTTGGCGAAAGCCGGAATACAAATGGATTTCGGTTTTTTTCTTGTTTTGCGCCAGCATTCCCAGAAAAGGAGCAATTCCGGTTCCATTGGAAATCAGAGCGACTCTGCTTACTTTTTTAGGAAAATGAAAAGCATGATTGTTGATGATTCGGGCTTTAATGGTTTTGCCTGCTTCTAAATTGTTCAAAAACTCCGAACCCAAACCCGAAGGATGCAATTTGACTGCCAGTTGAATGTTACCATTATTATTTGCAATAGAATACAAACGCTCCCTGTTGTCATTGGCAGGATAAATCGCCAGGAGATCACCCGATGTGAATTTGCTTCGGATACCTGCTCTTAAAGTCAGTAAAAAGGTTTGTTCGTTTGCTGAAACGCTTGTTTTTTCTAAAACCATTAATTGCTCTAATCCCTTAGGAATATGATTGTATAAAGAGGGAGTAGTGGTCAGCGGAATCTCCGTTTTGGTACCCCATAATTTTACCCAATTGACAAATTCTTCGGCAGATTTATCGTTTACGGTTTGTAATTCTAAAAAGCGATTGGCCCAGTTTTTAGTTTGCAGTAAGGAATCAATTTCTTTGGCATATCCGCAAAAATCAGGATAAGATTGAGAACCAAAACCAATTACTGAATAATTGATTTGCTGTTCCTGATTGTTTTTTTCTAAAAGTGATACAAATTTACCGGCATTAGAAGGTGCGTCACCCAGACCATAAGTAGAAGTGAAAATCAGTAAATGTTCAGCTTTGGGATAAGTGGTATAATTATTTAATTGAGCAAGATGTGCTTTTTTGCCCTGATCGTTGAGTTGTTTTAGGATGGCATTAGCAAATCGGAGCGAACTTCCGTTTTCTGAACCTACTAATAAAATGTATTGGCTTTCTTCGGCTTTGAATTTGTTTTTAATGCGGCTGGCTCTTCTTTTAAGTGTCATAGCAAAACCGGAATAGATAAAAAACAGGATGTTTAATGAAGCTAATCCGAGAATAAATGCCCAAATGCTATTGGCTCTTCCGGTGTGCAGGTCTAGACTTAAATCAGCTAATAAGACTGAGGCAGGAAAAAGTTCTTCCGAAATAATTTCGTTAGAATATTGATTCACTTCAATCTTGCGGTCTTTTAATTCAAAAATATAATAATCCTCAGGATCATCAGAAAAAGGAAATTCGATTTTAGTAATCTCGGATAAAGGAGTATTTTTTAAATCGAAAGTTTTTTTAGTACTGGTTGTTTCCCGATTTTCAGTTGGATTTTTGTTTTCAAAAAGATGAAAACGTTCCATAGACAAGTAAGTTCCTGAAAGGGCAATTATCAAAATTGGAATTAATGCCAAACGACCTAATAAAACATGGTAATATTGAGCGAAATATTCTTTGATAATTTTAGAAAAGAAGTTACGCAAACCTCTTTGTCTGTTGATTACCAAAGCAAAACCTGAAACAGCAATTAATACTAAAAGAAAAGAATTAATTCCTATAAAAATACGTCCTGTTTCATGCAGAAACAAAGAGCGATGCAGTGCGGTTATCCAATTAATAAAATCACTTTTCTTAGTTGGCGTGCCAATAATTTTTCCTGTAGCAGGATTAATATATCCATTGACGTCATTTCCATCATTATCAATCGCCTGTAAAGTTACAAACTGATTGTGGTCGATACTCAATTCGGTTATTTCAGGATAGCTTTTACGAAGCGTTGTTAGGCTTTTAGCCAATGTGATGTCTTCGAAATTTTCCACCTTGTGGGCGGGTATTTTCTGTTGTATGGCATCAACAGCGAGTATAGTTCCTGTTACGGATGCCAGAATTAAAAATACAGCAGAAAATACCGCCAAAGTGAGGTGTGAGTAACGCCAAAAAGAAAGAGTCATTTAGCTATACTTTAAATTTTGCTTAATCGTACGTAACGGATGTATCCTTTTCCTTCTGATTTTGCTGCAATTCCGGCAGTTGTAAGCGGAATTTCTACATCAGCAACATGGTATTTTTGATTTTCTACAGCTGATTCAAAACGCAATTTATACCCTTTGTTAATTTTAGCATCATCAATTTCAATTGTTGTCATGCTGCGATCTCCGCCAGTAACTGATGCTCCTGTAATAGCACTAATATTGGCTGGTTTTTTAGAATTGAATTTATGCCATTCTTTCAGGCTGTTGTACCATTTTTTGTCGTCTCCCATTACGTAAAGTGTTTTTTCGTAATCGCCTTTCGGATTAATTAATGAGACTACTATATAAGCACCTTCGCCCATGTAGTTTGACATTTGAAGCATACATTTGTATTTGCTGCTTTGTGCAGTAGCTTGAAAAGAAATAAGGAAAATAAATGCGCCTGCTAAGGCAGTTTTAAAAATTGAGTTCATTTTGTTATTTTAAAATTTCAATTGCGATGTTGTTTTTAGACAGGGTTTCGTTTTCTTTGGCTAAGTCATAAGCACTTTCGTCAAAGTCAGTTTTAATATCTTTTTTTGCACCAATTGACAATAAGTATTTTATAATTATATCATTATTGGCAATCATAACAGCTTTGTGCAATGCAGTCAAACCGTCCTGATTTTTGGCATTAATATCAATGTTGATGTTTGCTAATTTTTGAAGCAAAGTTAAATCGTTTTTTAGTACTGCAAAATGATACAAAGTATTTCCGTCTTTTTGAGCCTGTGCTAAGTTGACTCCGTTATTCTGTAATAATTTTGTTTTTGCTGTAAAAGGATCTTCTGTTACAGCATTAGATGATTCAGGGCTACGTCCCATAAATTGCGGGCGATAAGACTGAATTAAATAATAGCCAAGATTATTACCGTTTTTGTCTAAAACAGCGGTATTGGCTTTTGCATTTAATAAAAGTTCAACAGCCTTAGGACTTCCTGATTGTATTGCTATAGATAAAGCCGATTCTCCTTTTGCATTTTGAATATTGATGTCTTTTATTTTTGGAAGTAGTAATTCTAAATTTTGAGTGTCTCTTCCGGCAGCAGCATTCATCAAGGCAGTGTTTCCTTCATTATCAGCTTTATTAATGTCAACTCCTTTGTTCAAGAAATAATTGATAATCTCAGTTTGATTCGATTTGCGCACTAAATAGTGTAGTACATTTTCACCATCTTTGGCAACTGTGTTAGGATTTAGTTTTAAATCATCAACTAAATATTTAAAAACTTCAATTGTATTTGACTCACGACGAGAGCCTTGTGCTGCATTGATAAGCGCGTTATTAGTGTATTTTACACCTTTTTGTAAAAGTGTTTTCAGAAGTTCGATATTTCCTGTTCGTGCAGCATAATCAAAGGCTGTATTTCCATTGTTATCAGTATCTTTTAATGATAAACCTTTCGAAATAAAATAATTGCTTAAGCTCAGGTCTTTGTCATTTGGTATCGCCAAAAGCAAAAGAGTTGCTCCGTCTTTGTATTTTTTCTTAGCATCTAGTCCCGCTTTGAAAAAAGCATCATAAACAGCGGTGTTTTTTTGACCGGCATTAATGGCAAATGTTATTGGTGTGGTTCCGTGACTGTCTTCAAAATTAATATCCGAACCTTTGGCAATTAAGTAGTTTACAATTTCCAAATTTCCTTTGCTGGCAGCCCAGTGCAGGTAAATACGATTGTCATGCGTAGCTTTGTTAACAGTGTTTCCTGGTTGTTCCAATAAGAATTTAATAGTTTCATTTGGAGCTTCGTTGTTGATGGCATAAACCACAGCGTCAAAAGCCATGGAGTTGCTTTCGGAAGGATTGTTTCCTTTAGCGATTACTGTTTTTAGCGTGGTAACATCAGGTGATGATTTCCAAAAAGAAGGTTCTAACAGTGCATTTTTTTGTTGTGCAGCAGCCATAAAAGTAGCAGCCAAAGCAAACGAGACTAATAAATTTTTCTTCATTATTTTTGATATTTGACAATTTAGATATGTTTTTTCCTTTTAGGTTTAATTTATTTATTCTATTTAGAATAAATAAAAATAAGGCAAATGTAAAAATAAAAAAAGGATTAACAATTGTAAATAATAGGTTTTTTAGCCCTGCTAAATGTTAAAAAATGTTCCCAATTGATTTTGAGTCGTTCAGGAATATTTTTAGTATGGATTTATGCTTTAAAATGGCTTTGTAGTTATGAACGCCAGTGAGGGGCTAACTTATGTTATTTGCTCATTGTTGCGGGTAAAAAATGCATCCCGAAATTTCGGGACTGCGCTAACGTTTCTGGATATCTGAGGGTCGGATATAATAAAAAAATCCGACTGATTTTTTCACCAATCGGATTTTTAATAATTTATGCTTTGAGAAGTTGTATTTAGAAAGAAAAGCAAATAATTGTAAAGTTCATTTAATTATTGTTCTGTAGGGAATTTTGAAATATCCATATAAAAAATTTCCCATGTGTGTCCGTCAAAATCTTCAATGGTTCGCTGTTGCATAAAACCGTAATCTCTCATTTCATTAGGTTCTGTTCCACCTGCTTTTAATCCGTTTGTTAGGATGTGGTTTACTTCGCCAACACTGTCAACCGATAATGAAAAAAGTCCTGCTACGGCTGATTTGGTATCTGCAATGGGTTTTGTGGTAAAGCTTGCAAACTTTTCGTGGGATAAAAGCATTACAAAGATATTTTTACTCCAAACCATACACTTTCCGGCATCGTCCGAAAATTGAGGATTATTTGTAAAACCCAATGAAGTATAAAAATCCATTGACTTTTGAACGTCTTTTACGGCTAAATTGATAAAAACTTGTTTTGCCATTTTTTTTAGTATTTAGTGGTTAAGTAGAAAAAGATTTTATGTTTGTTGATGTTTATTAACGGCTGTTACCAGTAGTTGATTATGCACTAATCTTTAAATTATGGAATGAACTTTTTATATATTCCCAAAACATTCCACCTGCTTCTTGAGGAACAACAAAAGTCATTATTAAACTTGCGATTGTTCCAATAAACATCGATTTCCAATCAAATTTATTTAACTCGTCAATTTTAATAGATAGAGAATCTAATTTACTCTCAATTATTTCTAATTTGTCTGGTGATAAATTTAAAAGTTTAATTTTTACTTTTAAGTCTTTTATACTTTGTTTAGTTTGTCTTTTTTCTATATCTGTAAAATTGGTGTTCAATTCTTCATATTCAGCATTTAGAAAATTGGTATTTTCGAATGATTCCCAGCCAGTAGGAGAATTTAATTCAGCATAAAGTTTTTTTGCCCATTCTAAAAAATGTTGCAATAAAGTATTCCAATTAACCTCTGAAGAAATCACATTTTTATTATCAACAGAACAATATTCCATTAAATAAACGCTTGGTTTTTTCTTAACAATAGCAAATGAAAAATAATCATATTTGAATTTAATTTTAAATACTTCATATTCTCCAGTTGTTTCAAAATCAAAAATATTTAATTTAAATTTTAAAAAAACATCTGATAATTGCTTCTTTTCTACGTTCGTTATTCTCATTTTTTTGTTCAATTACTGGTAACGTTCTGGCACTACAGCGGGTTTGGGATTAAATTAAGCCCTATTTTCGGATTTGCCAAATCATACCAAATACAAAACAATCTTTTCATTAAGCCAAATGCCCAAATCCGTTGTAGTGGCTGTTAGCTGTAGTTATTTTTCTTCCATTTTTTTAATCAGCTCTTCTGTTTCTTCCGATATTTTCTGTTCTCCTCCGAAACGAACTGATTTGTAATCTCCTTTCCGTTCGTCATATTTCATTTCGATTCGAGTAACGTTACATTTCCCCACTTTTTTAAACAATTTTCGGATTGTTCCAATTTGAATTTCAAAAAGCGAATCATTTTTATTACTATCCGAGTTGAAAAGCACTCCTGATAATTCTTTATCTGCATTATCGTAAATTTCAATAATCTCATCTTCTGTTAAACTATCATCGTCCATTCTTGCTTCGATATCTTTATCCACAACTGATACTATTGGAGAAAATATATAACTATGTACAAACTGATTAATGAAAAACCTTAATTCGCGTTTTTCTATTGTTGGGTTTTCTAAATCATAGTTTTCGTCGAATCGATGATTATTCATTAGGGTTATTTGTTTTCCATTACTTGGGTAAACTTTGCACTCTAATCTCAAAGAGCTAAAATCGCTAGTCAGTTTATTTGCTTCTAAAAGTTTTCGGATTATATAAAATCCAAACATAATTTCTTTCTCAAATTTCGCATATTTTGAATCATTCCATTCTTTTTTATATTTGATTCTTTTTTTTAAACTTTTAGAAATCTTTATTAATTCCTTTCTCCAATAATAGCTTTCGTGAATCATTTATACGATTGGGTTTTAATTACAGCTAACTTGTGTATAGGGGAAACAAACTTTCGTATATACACCCAAAATCGGGTAGATTTGCGAAGGTTTGTTTTGTATTATTTATTTTCAAATATATTTAATTATTCTTACAAAATATTCTGTTTGAGAAATAAAATTTTACTTTTTGTAGTGTTTGCATGAGGGATGGCAGCGGAGCTCTCCTATAGGGGGTATAACAAAAAGTATATAACATAGTAATATAAAAAAGGCCGAAAAAGTCAATAAAATCAATGGTTTACACTAAAAAGGTCGAAAAAGCAACTAAAAACGAAATGTATATTTACTATCATTTAACTACCATTAAAAGAACCTTTTTAAACGTTTTAAATACTCTTATTACCACTAAGACCTATAAAACCCTTAAAAACTACCGTTAGAGCCTTAAAAATAACGTTTTTCTATAATATACCAACCGTTTAAAACACTATTTAAACGGTTTTTTTATGCTCGTTAATGAGTGATTCAGCTATTTAGTAAAACAATTGTATTTTTTGTTTTGGGGTTACAGTTGGGGTTACAGTTGGGGTTACTAAAAAGGTAAAAAAAAGATGTTTGTCAAGATAGATAATGACTAAAATTAACGAGTAAAACATATATAAACATATTATCAAAGGGGGGATAATACAATAAAAAAAGCGGTGAAAAACCGCTTTAAGTAAATTTAATATGTTTGTAATCAGTGTTTTGTGTTAATTATGAAGTCTAATCGATGCCCTAACAAGTCCTATTGCAGCAATTTGGCTTAATTTGACATCTTTAGGAGCATGGTGCTGATTATGACTTACGAGTTTCACATATTCCTCACCTAATTCGCTCTGGTGAACAAATTTAATTGTCTTCATAGTACTGGATTCGTCTAGTTTGACAGCAACTATGTACATTTCACCAAAAAATATTGAGGCACGTTCTACAGCAATACGTTTGTAAGCTATCATGTCACCGGATTTTAAAAGTGGATACATACTATCACCTGAGGCATAGATAGCACCGTCACAACTAGGCATACTTGGAATAGTGATATAGTCTATAACCTTTTCCTCATCTACTCCGTTGCCTTCAACTAAAGGTACCAATCCCATAGTGGCTTCAAGATTGAATAGAGGAACTCGCTGAATATCATAAATAGGATCTTTTGTTTTTCGATTGCTGTCAACAGGTTCAGCAATAGCATTATTGTTGCTATAATACTTCAACATTTCTCCATTTCCAGTTAATAGCCATTCAATACTTAGTTCTGGATATTTAGTATAAATTTCGACTAATGCGTTTGAGTTTAGGCTTCCTTCTTTAGCTTTTCCCTTAAAACTCCCATAAGTCATACCAATGTTTTCTAAAAAATTTTCAATTCCAATAGATTGATTTTTAGCAAAATATAACAATCTTTCTTTAATGTTGGTATATTTTTCTTCCATACTTTTGTTGTTTGGTATAAATTTATACTATATTTGCTCCAATAAAAGGAACAAATCGAACCAATGAACAAATCTAATAAAAAAAATAGTCAAAAATGGAATACAACAGCATTAAAAGCGCTGGCCAAAAAGTACGATTTCTCTCTACGATATATAAAACAATGTATTACAGGAGATAGGACACCAATTTTTGCAGATCGTATCAAATCGGAGTATGCAACCCTAAAGAAAGAACTAGAAAATCTTTTGGGGAATGACAATTTATGACTAATAAACAAACCTACCTATGTTTGAATACCAACAAAATACATTATGTGTTGCTAGTACTTGGCTTTGCTCTACAGGTATAATGTCTGAAGGGAACTATAAAAAGCTTTGCTCCATAGGCAAAATCAAAAAACTCACCATTGGGGGCAACGGCCGCAAAGCCTTGGTAGCTTATGAGTCCATTCCTGACCGTTTCAAGAAAATCATTCGTGAAAAGGTGGGAGATCCTTACGCAAGTGTCAAAAACATTGTTTTCGGGGATTATATGGAGTGGGATTACGATGCTGAGCATTATTTCAGAGACTACATTTTAGACAATGGTTCACACCTGCCAGAGGAAAAGCAAAACGAGTACACCCATCAGGCTATTATGTTCAATACCGTTAAGCACATTGCAGTAAATGTGGTGATCCAAAAGCGTTTTGGTGGTAAAAAGCTCATGTGGGACAGAATGCTCGAAGCCATCCAAAACCTACCTGAAACATGGCAACACACCCGTTACAAAAACGTGCTGTCGTTCAAAAGAGCCTTAAAACGATACGAAGACGAAGGCTACATTTCGATAGTGTCGGGTAAATGGCTAAATGCGAATGCCTCGGTAATTGTGGGCGATGTGTCCGACTTCCTTTTGGCTCAATATTGCCTCCCGATCAAGTACACCACGCCTGAGCTGCTTAAAGTGTATGAAAGTGTGCGAGAATCCAAAGGTTGGAAATCCTTAAGCGAAAGAGCTGTAAACGCCTGGCTGGAGAAAACCGAGCAAAAACGTATTTGGATGCTTGCCCGTGACGGTCGTGAGGAATATATGAAAGCGTTTGGTCACACTGTAACGCGTAAACGTACTGAGTGGTTCCCAAATGCCTGGTGGGCGATTGATGGTACCAAACTGGATTTAGTTCATTTCGCAAACAACAAACAAAAGATGGCCGCCGAACTAAAAATCAACGTTGTTTTTGATGTGTACAGCGAAAAAATCATTGGTTGGGATATTGCCTACTCTGAAAACCACGCATCGCACTTTAGAGCTATTAAAATGGCCGTAAATGAGTCAGGTTGTCGTCCGTTCCTGTTTACTTATGATAAGCAATCCGGTCATACTTCCAATAAGATGCAGGATTTATACGATAGGTTACCGGCTAAGGGAGGAACACACTACAGCCATAAAGTAGGTAGAAAATCAAGTCCGGCTGAGCAAATATTCAACCGCTTACAACAACAGGTAATTTCTAAAATGTGGTTTTCGGATAAGCAAAGCATCAAGGTAAGAACTGCTAAGAACCGCCCGAATACTGATTTTATAGTAGAGTATAAAAATGCATTGCCAACGGTTGACGAATTCAACAAAATTTTTACGGCTTTAGTGAATAAATGGAACACCGGCAAGCAAGACGATTGGGAGTTTACAAGGACTCAAATGTACAACCAGGAAACTGAACGAAGAGAAGAAATTGACATCATGGATCAATTGTCAATGTTTTGGATTGACGAAACCAAGGCTAAGAAGTACTATGCTCACGGTATGCCACTCACGGTGGAAGGTAAGGACTATATCTATGAGGTTTATGACGAAACGAATAACGTGGATTTAGAATTCAGACGTAAGTATGTTGGAGAAAGCCTGATTGTGAGATATGATCCTGAACGACTGGACGACTTTGTAGGTTTGTATGAACTCACGCCTTCAGGAGAAAAACGATTTGTGGCCTATGCACAATCTAAACGAATGCATGAGTCAATTCCTGTTTTGATGAAAGATAATTCAAAAGCTTTATTACTTCAGGATGTTTCTGTTCGTGATGCCGAATTGAAACGCGATCAGGAAGCTTACGAAAGATTAATCCAACGAACCGGAATCACCCGAGAAAGCCTGATAGAAGAACAGGAACTCATGGTTAAGTTTCAGGGGCATTTACCCAAAGAGGAGCAAATGGAAACCGACCGAACCTCTTTTTATTCCAAATTTTAAAACCATTTAAAAACTGTTTAAACCCTTATTAAATCTATAAAAATGACACAACAACAAAAAATAAAAATTGTAGAAGATTTAGAAATGTTAATCCTTCAAAAAGGCTCTCAAAACAAAGTAGCTGCCGAAATGAAAAGCGTATCAGCCGCTACTCTTTCGCAAATGCGAAACCATAATTGGGAAAACATTGCAGATGAAATGTGGCGTAAAGTAGGCTCTTATTTGGGTACCAATGACAAAGAGTGGGTGTACTGTTCGGATACACGTAACGCTGAAGAGTTAAGAAGAATTTATGATGAGGCACAAAAATTTAAAGAGGTGTATGGAATCGTAGGTCCTTCGGGTCATGGAAAAACAGCGTCAGCCAAAGTATATGAAGAAAATAACCGAAATGTGATTAATATTTTTTGCACCAATTACATGGATGAACGCGGTTTTTTGAGTGAAGTATTGGCAAAAATGGGTAAAGATTCGGCAGGAATGACAGTAACTAAATTAATGTCAAAGATAGTTTTAGAGGTAAAGTCACGAGAAAACATCCTGTTCATTTTTAATGAATTTGACAAACTAAACGATAAAGTAATATATCTATTTATTTCCTTATTCAATGAGTTAGAAGATGACTGCGGAATGGTGATTTCGGCAACTCATTTTTTAGAGCGTAAGATTGCTAAAGGTGTTGTGTTGGATAAAATGGGGTACCGAGAAGTATTATCCAGAGTAGGCGGGAAATTCTTTGAATTAGAGCCAAACAATTACGCTGATACATTGAAAATATGTTCAACAAATGGAGTAACCAACGAGGAAGTAATAAGAACTATATACAGAGATTCAAAAGGAGACGGACGTCGTATAAAAAGATTAGTAAACAGTCACAAGCGAGCAAACAATGAAAGAAATGCAGTTTAGATACCACCCGATAGTTGAAGGGCTAAAGATTAATGAGGACGGCTCTGAAATCTATTTAAACGGCTTGTTGTTACAACAACATGAGAGTGATAAAACCAGAAGAAATCCTACCCTCAAAGTCAATTTTGGAAATCGGGCACACTCTGTTATTCGATTGGTCTGTGAAGCTTGGAACTGTTTACCCGAAAACACCTCACAACGAGCCAGTAAAATCAATGAGTTGTCAAACAATCATTATTCAAATCTGGAATGGAAGGAAGGAGCTTCGAATGGAGTGGGCAATTTTAAGCAAAAAATAAATACTACTGATGTAGATGAAATACTGCAAATGATTGAATCGGGGAAATCGCTTAAAAGTATCGCTAAAATTTACGGAGTTCATACATCAACTATAAGCCGATTAAGAGATAAATATGTCGAAAAAGATTAATAGAGCCTATTCAGTACAAAACGTTCTTTCAAAAAAATTCAATCCTTTAGAGTTCAGCGGCGAATGGGAATCTACTTTAGGACAGCCCGATAAAGCATTTTCGGCTATCATTTGGGGCGGTTCTGGTGAGGGTAAGACTGAGGCAGCTATCAAGCTGGCAAAGTACCTGACCAATTTTGGAAAAGTTGCTTATAACTCTTTAGAGCAGGGACTTTCGGCAACCATTCAAAATGCCCTGGTGCGTAACCACATGGACACCGTAGATAACTCCTTTGTACTGTTAGACCGTGAGCCATTTGACGACCTATTTAAGCGAATGAGTAAGCCTAAATCGCCGGACTTCCTTTTTATCGATTCGGTGCAATACACCCGAATCAATAAAAATCAATATTACCAATTAAAGGAACTGATGTTGAAAAAAGGGAAGGGCTTAATCTGGATTTCGCAGGCCAAAGGCAAAGAACCCAAAGGAGCCTTAGCCGATGACATACGCTATGACGTGGATTTGAAATTAAGAGTAGAAGGATTCAAATTGTTTCCTGACGGACGGTTAAACGGTGGTGGTGAGCCATTCGTTATTTGGGCGCAGAAAGCCGCTAAATATTGGAAAGAAATAGCATAAACAACAACATCATGAGAACAACAGCAACAAAACAAGAATCAGCAGTCGATTATTTATATGAGCAACTGCAAGCCAGCCAAACCAAAGAAGATTTTTTACTAAGCCTTTGGATTTATTGGGTGGAGAGTGTGACTATATCACACCGTGAATTTTCACAAGTATTAGCAAACGCCCCGGTTAACAAATGGTTTTTGTCATTTGTAGCTAAAGAGGAAAAAGAATTCCAACTACTTGCCAAAAGCTATTCCGAATTAGCCGGACAAGGAAAAGAAATTGACAAACTGTATGTTAAATGTGTGAGTAAAGTTATGTCCTATTTCCCGCAATCGCTCATAGAAGCCGCGAAGCGCAGAACTGAAAAACCTAGGATATGTAAATTTTCCGGTATCAAAATCGAGTTTTCAACCCTAAATCAAAACTAATGACACCACAACAACGCATCAACAAAATTGCCACACTCGAACAATGGTTAATCGACAACCCCAACCACCCCGACCGGGTACGAATCGAAACCGACCTCAGAAAGCTGCGGGACGAATGGGAAAGCCAACCCATTGAACGAGACACACTCGATTTACGCGAACATCAATTTTATCCACGCCCATGAATATAGAACAAATAAGCCAACGACTCCAAGACCTCCACACCGTACTGTGGTACTGCTCCGATATGCAAAAAGAAGGTAGGATTTATGTTTTTCGGGTTGGGGAACGAATCCTCATCAATCAGGAGCGAGCGGCACTATTCAGTCAGTTATCCCGCTACTACGGCGAAAACCGCCCCGAGGACGTAAGAACCTACGAATTACCGACGCACATTGAGGCAAAAGTAAAATTCACTTTAGAACGAATAGAAACCACCCGTTGGGGAACATTTCAGGAAATTAAATAACAACTAGTAAAATCATTATGAATACAGAAACACTTATCCCAGAGGAATTAAAAAAATTCACACCAGCACAACTAAAAGCAGCTGCAAAAGCTCAGGAAGACAAAAAAGAAGAAGACAGAGCCGCTTATAAAGATTTATCAGCAGAGGCAGCCGCTAAAGCGATTTTTAAACTATCCATCGCCTCTGAAGTTTTATCGAACGCCAAAACCGAAGTATTCCAATACTTTGAAAACATTTTAAAAATGAAAGCCGATTTGTACGGCGTTAAGGCCAAACAACAAAGCCACACCTTTAGTTTTGACGGCGGCGAAATCACCATAGGTTACCGTATCAATGACGGCTGGGACGACACCGTAAATGAAGGAATTGCCAAAGTAAACAACTTTATCGCCTCGTTGTCTAAAGATACCGAAACCGCTGCTTTAGTAAACGTTGTTTTCTCTCTTTTAAAAAAAGATGCTAAAGGTAATTTAAAAGGCTCACGAGTTTTAGAACTCCAAAAATTAACCAAAGAGTTCGACAATGAAGAATTTACCGATGGTGTCGAGATCATTGCAGCAGCTTACAAGCCACGTCGTTCGGTTTGGTTTATCGATGCTGCACTAATTGCTGAGGACGGCACTAAAACACCTATACCGCTAGCCATTTCGTCGGTTGATTTTTCTCAGGGCTACAAGTTTGAGTTTTATAATGAACAACTGCCCGAAGATGCAACCGCCTAGCACCACCACAGTACTACTGGCAATATTGCTGGTAGTACTGAATAAAAAGCAATTATTTGAGTACTTCCAATGGCTCAAATTCAAGATAACAACCCAATACCAACAGCGACAAAATGAGTTTAGAAATAGAAATAAAACCAATAACAGACCACGAGCGGTACTCAGTCGACGGCTTACTAGTTTATAAGGACAAATTTGGAAACTGGTCTTGTATGGTTGATTTATCACCCACCCAAATGAGCGCCTTTAAAAACTACGAGAAAACAGTAATCAACAACCCAAGATTCAAAAAACACACAAAAGCAACCTATAAATCAAAATAACAAACCCTGAAAACGGTTTCCTGAGTAGCTTAGATAGTAGAGCGTTTGATAAGAGACAAACATGTAGATTCTTTCATTCGGCGCAGGTTCGAATCCCGCCTCAGGAGCTAACTAAAAAAAAATAAGAATGAACGATTTAAAGTATGTGATTTTTAAGCCCAATTCACTTGAGGAGAGAGCGGTAATATTTAACGGAATGATTACTCATAAAACGATTTCCGATGCAATTATTAAAAATGAGGCTTTTGCAATTGTTTCTGCGGGTTTTTTATCAATGGATAATGTAATTAGCTGTTACGGAGATTCGGAATCACTTAAAATGAAGTCAAGGGGCAAAATAGACGAATTAGTAATAAGTAAAACACTATTAAGGCTAAATTATTTTTAAAATGACAGCAACTAAATCCAAACCCTACATCTATGAAGGCGGCGGGAGCGCCATAGAAGATTACAACAAACCGAAAACCCACAACCCACAACCCACAACGGCTAAGAACTGGGCAGCCTTTGATAAAAGCAATCGCCAACACATGGGCGTGATGGGACAGCTCCGAACGCTCCAATGGACGGTTCCACATCCACGCCACGGCGAAGTGGCCGACCTCGCCCGATTGTCCGACTTTTTAAAGAGTGATAAATCACCGGTTAAAAAGCCTTTAAAGGACATGGAACCTAAAGAGCTTTCTAAGATTATAGAATGTTTAAAATCAATGGTAGTTAAAAAATATAAGTAAATGGAATCACTAAAAATCATTATCACCGCAGCTGTATCTAGCATTTGTTTTTTGACCTTTTGTGCCGGTTTATTCCCGCCCGACCCACCAAAGAGGAAAAAGAAAAAGAAAGTAAAACGCAAACCCGAAAAACCCTTAGAAGCCTACTGTTTTGAGTGCGAAATAGAAATGCCGGTAAAAGAAAAAAACGGAAAATTGTTTTGCACCAACTGCGGGTTAATTCACTGGCAAAATGGAGGGGTTTAGCATCACCGAAGTATGTCCCCACGACATAGCCGAAACCCGAGTAATAAGCGCTGCCTGTGGCTGCGAAACAACCGTAGAAGTTTGCACCGAATGCGACGAACAACTAACAGAACCTAAAACAGAATGTTAAGATGAAAATAGACCTGAAATTAACACATGAGGCCATTACTATAATAGCCTCAACACTACAGCCAATTTACAAATCCAAAGCTCATACCAGACGCGAAAAATCTACGCTTTCAATTGCCTACGATGTAGCCGGAAAATTAGACAGTAAATTCGGATCAGTAAAGTTAAAAACTGACTTGTTTAACACTAAAAAGAAGGTGAAGGTATCGCTAAAATACCATGAGGCTGACATGCTCGAACTGTTATTACTCGGAGAAATAAAAGGAGTGTCTGATAATTACATCAGACAACAAATTCAAAAAGTAATAAACGAATTAAATCAAAAATTAGCCTGATGAACCGCACTTATACTGTAAAACTGGAAAACGGCGACATCTGGCAGTTTAAATACAATTTAAACGGCTTTTTAATCGCCTATAATATCCTTGAAGGAGAGATAAGCCAAAGGCACTCCGATTGGTTATTCGTTAAAGGTAAATTCCCATACCTCGAAGAGCATATTAAAGATTGGATTAAAAAACAAAAAACACTTACTATTGAGGTAGGTGAACCGGACATAAGTTTTGACGCACTTTGGAACTTGTACGGAAATAAGGTTTCGAAGTTTGACGCCCAAAAAAGCTTTAAAAAGCTCTCACAATCCGACCAGATAAAATGTTTCATGGCAGTTCCAGAATATAAAAAGTATGTCGCCCGTAAATGCATTGGAACCGCACACTTAGCCACATTCATAAACCGCCAGTATTACAATGACGACTGGCACAGGGCTTAATTTTTAATTAATTGAAAAAAAAAACAAAATAAGTAAAATAAATAGGAGTTATTTTACTTATTTTACAATTGATAAAACATTTTTCACTAATTTGAATAAATATGGCTAAAAGTAACCTTCAAAATATTAATATCGAGGATTTAAGCTTAGATACTCATAATCCCCGATTCGGAGAATTATATGTAGGAAATAATACCGAAGAGGATTTAATAAATTATTTATTATATAATGAGTCAGGTGTTGAAGTAGCAAAAAATATTGTTTCAGCGGGTGAATTTTATTTAGATAGACCACTATGGGTAATACAAAAAGGAGAAAAATATTTAGTTAAAGATGGGAATAGAAGATGTGCCGCTATCAAAGCTTTAGAAACTCCTGGGATTTATGAGCTAGACTTACCAAGAACAAGTTACAAACAATTACCGGCATTAGTATACAACGATGAAGAAAGCTTAAATAAAAGGATATTCTTGGAACATGCCAACAGCACATTTAGAAGTTGGGAAAGGATAGCAAAAGCTCTAGAAGTGTATAAGCTTTTCAAATCAGATGGAGCAAGTTTACAAAACTTGAGCGAAATTGATAGCCAGCCGGGACAGTTAATAAAATTAGCCAGTTTTTACAAAAGCGCAGTAGAATTTGGAGAAAATAATTTAAGACGATTATTAACAAGAGGAAGAGGTAAAACAGGAGGAAGGACGATTATTTTTGAAAGGCTATTTAAATATTCTCAAAAGTGCGGGTATAAATTTAAAAACAGTCCTAGTTTTGAAATTGTAGTTGAAGATATTGAAACATTTAAAAAATATATTGTTGCTCTTGTTAAACTTTTAGAATCAGATGCAGAATATCAAATTAAAACGGATGTAATCGACTCAGAAAAAGAAAGCTTTATGAAAAGGTTAAAACCTTTTGGATTTGATTATTTTTATGTGCCGATTGAAAAAAATACGCCACCGACTTCTACACCTTCTGATACGTCAAACGGAAATTCAACTGGAATAAATACAGGAAATCAAAATAATGGAGTGGAAAACACAGAGATGAACAATCCATCTAGTGCCGATAATACTGTGCAGGCATCTTCCTCAGATAATAATACAAATGGAAATAGTCCCGCTGCAAAACCGGCAGGGACACCACGTCCAAGCTTTAAAACAAGACCGAGGTTAAGACGAAAGGGAATACCGGCTGGGATAAAGAATAGAATAAATGAATGCTATGATTTAAATTCTACAAGTAATTGTATCGCAAAACTTGCCCTTGTAAGGATTACATATGAATGCACTCTGAAGTATATAGTTGAACACACAACATACGGAAGCAAAAGCAATAAGCTCTCAAATTCAAATCATTTTCAATCAGCATTTAAAAACAAGCAAGGGATAAAATTACCATCGACCAATTTTGACGAACTGGAAAAACAATTTATAAAGTTAATAAAGGATAATGGTATAAAAAGAACTTTTGAGACATTTAATTTAGACCATTTACAACAGATAATACATAACTATAATGTTGTTGGAATACCGCAAAACGCAACTAGTTATGCTGATCAACTTATTCCACTTTTAGAATTCATGCTTGCTGAAAATAAGGTTTTTTTAGATTCTATTGAATTATCAAATATATCTTAAGTATTTATGTTTTATTCACCATTACGCTATCCAGGAGGAAAAAATAAGCTGGCATCGTTTGTCGCTAAAATATGTGTTGATAATAAAATACACGGTCATTATGTAGAGCCCTATGCCGGTGGTGCGTCAGTTGCCATGTTTTTATTAATTGAGGGTTATGTAAAAAATGTTACTATCAATGATAAAGACAGGTCAGTTTATGCATTTTGGCACTCAGTTTTAAACGAAACTGATAAATTATGCGAACTAATTTCAAATGCAGAAATGACAATTGATAACTGGAGGAAACAAAAAGAAATTCAAAAAAACAAAGAAGATGTTGATTTATTAAGTTTAGGATTTTCAACATTGTATTTGAACAGAACGAATCGTTCGGGTATAATTAAAGCCGGTGTAATTGGAGGCCTAGAACAAAAAGGTAATTATAAAATGGATTGTCGTTTTAATAAAGAGGAAATTATAAGCAGAATTAAACTTATCGCTTCTTACTCTAATAATATTACACTTTGTAATTTGGATGCAATAGAATTAATAGATAATGTTGAGAGCTTGAATAACCCAAATACAATATTTTATTTTGATCCTCCTTACTATTTGAAAGCAGAATCATTATATATGAACCACTATAATGATTTAAACCATATTTTAGTTAGCGACCGAATTAAAAACATAGAAAATTCAACATGGATTGTTTCTTATGACGACCATGAATTTATTGAAAAACTCTATAAAGACTTCAATATGAAAAGGTATAGTTTTAATCACTCTGCATTTGAATCTAGAGAGGGAAAAGAATTATTGTTTTTTAGTGATAATTTAGTCATGCCACTTGAAGAAAATTTTATTCCTACAGGTTTTAAATTAAAAAAATCAAAAGGAAAAAAAGAGATTATTTATAAATAACCATTAGAGAATGAATTTTTTCGACTTTTTAAAAGACCTCAACGATACCGCTAAAGAGCGCTTAAAAACACCTATTACCGGGGCTTTCTTTTTTTCTTTTGTTATTTGGAACTGGCGACCACTGGTCGTATTGTTGTTTTCAGGTGCGCAAATTGAAGACAGAATTGTTATTGTTAATAATGAATATTGTAGTTTTTGGGCAATTTTCTGGCCATTAGTTTTAGCATTTTTTTATACGCTTGTAGTTCCTAAAATAATGGTAGCAATTAACAATGACCTAGCACCGACTAAAGAAAAAAGAGTTGAGGATATTTATAAAACAAAAAAACATCAAACTTCTTTAAAAATAGAGTTGGCTAAACAAGAGTTTGAATTAAAAAATATAGAAACTGGTAACAAACAAATTGAAGATTTACAACAAGAAATTCAAAAGTTAAGGAGTGGTAAAGATGAATTAATTGTGAATCATAAAGATGAGATAGGCTTTTTGCAAGCTGAATTAAATCAAATGATAAAGAATTATCAAACATCGTCTGATAATTCATCACGGCTAAATAATGATTTGAGAGTTTTTAACGAAGATTTAAATAGTGAATTACAGGAATTAAAAAAGGAACTGAGCATAGATGACAGAGTTATTGTCGCTTTAGCTAAACTAACACCTCAAGAAACTTCTATTTTAAGAGCATTAGCAGTTAATGGATTTGATGATATACACTCAAATAATTGGTTAAGTTTGATGCCTAAGTTTAATGATTTACGACTTATAGATTTTGATGATGAAAATTCTTATCGTATTTCAAATTTTGGCAGAGAAGTCGTTGATAGAGTAGGGAACATTTCTCTATAAATAATTTAAAAAGAATAAACAATGAAAAAACTATTACTATCATTAGCGCTTTTAATCGGTTTGATAACAAACGCACAAGATGCTGAGTATCTCAATACAATTAAGAATCTCTCTAGCGCTGAGGCCGCCATTCAAATGACAAACGATTTAATAAAAGACGCCAGCGAACCGCTGCGCCTGTATAAATCAAAAGAATTCCCGGAGTATTCTATTTTTGTAGTACAGTATGTTCCGGCGGCGCTCACCGATGAAGAGATCGAAAAGAACAAAGAAAAGCTAACGGATCAGTTTGTAATCTTTCAGTTTAAATATTGGAATGAGGGAGAGGATAAAAACCTGAAAATTACCGGAACAAAAAAATATGCTTTCTCCGATGTTAGAGGTTTTTATTTGAACTTATTCCCTTTTTGGAAAAAGCATATTGACGCCTCAGCCGATAAAGAGGAACTTTCTAAGAAAGGTTACGCGCACAAATCGCCTTACTATTTTTCAGGCTCCAACGGCAACTGGAAACTTAAAGGATAAACAATAATTTCCAAATCAATAATCCTAATACCACGTGAAAAAGCCCAGCTAAAAACTGGGCTTTTTTTATGTTGAAAAGTTTTATATTTTTGTTTCATGGCCGTTAAACCAAATACCATTCGTTTGCACCAGGATATCAAAAAGGAATTTGATAAAATGAGCAATGTACGCGAATTTGGCGTGCAAAAATACTCCACAGACTACATTTTAAACTTCGTAGCCGCTAAGTACTACCGAGCAGCAAAAACAGTGGAAAACATCGTTTTTAACCGCGTTTCTTACCCTACCCAAAATCAAACGGAATTATTTACTGATTTACAATAAAACCGTTGTTGCCCTGTGGCTCGATTTGCATATCTGCAAATGAATCTTCTTCCCATTCTTTTACGGCGCTGTAGTCCATTAATTCACATCTGTACGTGATATTATATAAATTTCCCGCTCCGCCAGTATCTACCGGAGAAAACGAAATCCGGCGCATATTGCTGTAAGCCGTTCCGCTACTGCCGTGCAATAGCTTGTTTATTTCGTCCATAATATCCAAAAACGCCAAAGCTTCCTCCTGATTGTAAGCCCCGTTAAAAGTGTCCAAAAAGGTTTCGTAAAACAAAAACACATCCACCTGTAACTCTACTTTTTGGAGTTTTACGCCCGCATCGTCCATTCGGTTCGACCGAAAAGCCAAAAAGACAGCCGGAGCAGGGAACGGATGCTCTCCTTCTAAATTATAAATTTGGGAGTTCCATAAGTCCACCCACTCAATAGCCGGTATCTTGTCAGACAACAGCCCGGCCAGTTCCGTATAAAGTTCTTTAAAGTTTTGCATTTCCTTGCTGTTTAAAACGTATTGAAATTTGATTTAAAAGCCATTTATCCAGCCCGTCCATCATTTGTTTACTCTCGCCTATAAATTGGCGTTTTGGGAACTTAGTATCAATCTTTCGGCTGTGTGCCTGTACCTGTTCCCGCTTGCCGTTTCGGGTTCTGTGATGCGCGCGTACATATTGCACCAGGCGCATACGCTCACCGTTGTTATGCAAACCGGCGTAAGGCACATGAGTTCCAAACTCCATACGGTTGTCAGTCTCCGCCAACACGCCTAAACTTTTACGTAAAAAAGTAGTATCGACTAAGATAGCGCCACCCGGTCGCCTGTCCGGCTCCTTTCTTTTTTCCCAGGGTTCAAAACTGGCATCCGTGAAGCCCTGATTTTGAAAGCTGTCGTCAAACCATTGCAAACAATACACTTTTGCATAACGGCGCACATCGGTCTGCAAGCTCTCCGCAATAGCTAAAAAATCAGGTATTTGTATTTTACTCATAATTATTTGTATATTTGCATTGTAGTTAAGCACGCGGGTTATTCCAAGTGCGTCCACTATAGAAAGGCAACCTATTTTTTAGGTTGCTTTTTTCTTTTATACTCCTTGACTTCCTTACCGTCTTTTGACACGATATAAACCGTTTTAATGTTTGGATGAATCCCCGGTTGTTTTAAAACATTCTCAATTTTAGCATAGGCGTTTTCAATGCTATCTTTGTTAACCGACAAATCAATTACCACAACTTCACACTTTTGCTCGTTTGCCTTTTTTAATGACTTTTTATAATTAGTCGATTCAGGCGCTTTTCTTTCACCCAAAACCCCATTAATTAGATATTCCGGATTTTTATGTCCTGGTACAATACGTCCGTCTAAGTGAGGTCTAATTTGAACATTTAGATTTAAATTATCAGCCAAAATTATAGCCGTAGCAATGTTGTCTTTTAGATCCACTTCATCGGCAAAAATGCTGGCCTCGACTTTCCCCTTTTTAGACCTGTGTACTACTTCAACTGGCGCGTTTAACTTGGATAACTCCGCATTTTGTATCGCCTTTTCATTGGTATTTAGGAGCTTAAAAAATGTGCCTTTTTTGGTGAAAATTTCTTTGTCTTTTCCTACATTTCCTTTAAAAGTTGGCTTTGGTAAATCCTCTTCTTTATCGTCGGTCGTATCTTCGGCCGTGGGTACCGCATCACAGCGGCATCGCCAGTCCAAAGGCGGATAATATTTAGACCAAAACGGGTCGTCAATCGGTTTGATAATGCCGTCAAGTTTGGCATGTTCCGGACGCACCAGGCTATCGCCAACGATTCTATATTTCAAGTTCGGGAATAAGTCTTTTGTTTCTTGCAGGCGTTCCCATTTTTCGGCCATTTGTGCCGCAGTTCTGGCGGTTTGGTACTCGGCCTGTAAATAGTTTACATTGTACTGGCGATTGACTTTTTTAGCCAAAACGGCGAACTCGTTAAACGGTCTTAGCTTCCCGTCCTGATCAAACAGCAAGCGGTTAATTTCTTCGAGCTGTGCGTAGGATTTAGCACCTGAGAACGCGTACAGGTTCTTTTTTAGCTCATTCGGCAAAGAGCCTTTTCCGTCGGCCGGAAACTTAGACCACTTTTTACCGTAACCTTTACCGGCTCCCTCGGATAAATCGCTGTAGGTTCTTGAAATGAGTTCGCTATTCAAGTCCTCCGGCTTTATTTTGCCCTCGTGTAAATCTTTGGCAATTTGATTAATCAAATTATCATATCTGCTAAAATCAAGCGCCGTAAAGTTATCCGTTACGCAGCTTTCGCAGCCGCAATCCTCGGCATGATAAGAAGCGAAAATTTCATCAAAAAGCGCGTTTACTTGTCGTTCAAGCTTTTTTTTTTAATAGCCTCAGCCAGTTCCGGGTTGACCGCTCCGCCTGTTTTTTGTCCTAAAATGGTAAAGCCGGTTCTTTGGCTTACCTCTTCCGGATCCAGTTCGAAACTAGCGGATAATATTTGTACCAGTTCGGCCACCTCTTTAGGCGTTTGTGTTTCGGTATTGTCCCATTCAAAATAATGACCTTGTAAAACTTTATAAGCCGGACTAATTTTTTGCAGTCTTGGAAATAGCTGCTCGTTTATAATATTTTTAACTAATAGTTTATCACTTTCAAAACGGTCATTAGCAAGCCTGAATTGAATTTCGGAGCTGCCCACAAAGCTCTTTTCATCGGTTAGCCCGGAACCGCCCAAAACACGTTTGGACATTTCGCCGTTCGCACGTTCCACAAGTTTGTCAAAGTTGTCCGGATTTCCTCCGTCGGCTTTTCCAATCTCAAATTTTTCCTGTCCGCGGCCTACCATAAACCCATTTCCTTTAAAATTACTGGCCGCCTCAAAAAGTTCCTTTAAACGTGCGTCGTCTTCGCGGTCGGTAGTAATAAATAAAGGCGGAACACCGTATTTTTCGATATAATCCAACCACGAACCCAAGCCCAGTTTTTTAGCCAGGATAATAGGCGCCATTTGTGCCAGCATTCCTATTTCTTTGTCCTTTCCTACTTGGATATAAAACGGACGTAAAGCGCCTTCTTTATATTGCCATCCGGTACTGTCGCCCGGTGATTTGGTAATAATTCCTTTTTGTGGCAAAAAGTAAGCCATTGGGATTTCGTCCACCGTTTCCAGTTCCTGCGTGTCCGGATTCACGTCGTAGAGCTCAATTAATTTGCAGCCTTCAAAACGTTTCATTAACACCAGGTGTACAAACTCCTCAAACCAAGTGCGCTCAAAAAGCCAGGATAAATCTTTGTTTTCGTCGCCTTTTTCATTAACGATTTTGAACGGTGAACGCTGACAAAATAAAATACGGCTGTCAATGATTGACGCTAAATGGTTGTCCAACATCAAGTTTTTATACAAAGCCTGTAAACCCGTTTTGTCCGGGTTCTCGGGATCGGTTGCCGCCATCACGGCTGTAGTCCATTCCTTTAAGGTTTGGCGCTGCATCGTTTCGGCCTCATAGTTTAACTGGTTGGACGGTGCATTGCCATTTTTAGCCACGGAAACCACGCGCAATAAACGCGGGTCAGCGTTAAGCAGTACCCTTTTTTCAATAGCCTGATAAAGTTGTGTTAATGGATTTTTCATATATAAAAATCTGAGTTGGAATTATTGCCCCAAAGGGATTTACTGTTTGTTGGGTCGCCGTTTTCGTCTTCCGGAAGCGGTAAACCGGCAAGCGGTGTTTTTCCGGTGGCGATATCGTTTAGCCATTTTATAGCTTCGTCATAATCTTCCTTGTAATCGGTTGGAACCTTACGAGCTGCATTTCTTTTGATAACTCGATACAACACGATACGGGAAATGATTTGCACCAGCATTTCGTTAATAATTGGCGTCGTTTCATCAAAGATGAGCGCCACATTATAGCGGCTGCCAATCATCGTTTTGACAAGCGCAATCGCCCGCTCCTCGGCATTGTCCAAGACGGTTTCGTCGTCCTTTGAACTTTCATCAATAAAGCGCTCAAAGGCATCGGTTATGAGGTCTTTTTTTTCTAAGTAAATCATATTACTAAGCATTTTTTTGTTTGTACTTACCACTTGTAAATCCTCCGGAACCATTGCCGGAACCATACACCACATATTTTTCAAGCTCGGCAATTCCGCCCTGGTGCGCATCCGGATAATCGTCGTGTGTTTTATAACCCGGCTCAATACCGTACAGTTGTGCAACACCTACCTGCATATCATTTGAATGTTTTAGCTTTTCATTATAAAAGATGCGCCCATTTTGATAATATGGCTGTAACTGTAAAATGCGGTCGTATTTGTGTGTTCTTGGACGGTCTCTTTTAATGATGTTTAAACGGCAATTAAATTGACGCTGACCCTCATCAATGGCACTTTGAACGGCATCGTTCCAAAACTGTGACTCAAAAACCCAATGCACGACCACGGTTTCGGGTAGTGAATTTTGATATTGACACATGTAGGCCACCGCCTGACTCATTTTACATTGCTTAACAAATCCATCGATAACCCAAAAATCACGATCCTTTAATCCCTGAATAACAATGGCGTTATAATCCGAGGTTGAAGAACCGGCGTAAGCGACATCCCAATACCCAAAAATGATTTTAAAAGTGTTGAGCTTTGGTAATGGAGCATACTGCATTTCTTTTTGAGTAAAAATACTTCCCTCAATATGGGGCGAGTTGTTATACTCGGAATGAGCTGCTAAAACTCCAATATCATCTTCAACATCTTTAAAATAAGTGTCGCTATACTTGTCTGCCCATGTAGGCTTATAGGTTACCGGGTCATAAGCGTTTACACGATCAACAACCCAGTCTGGGTGCCTTTCCTGTAAAATGGTTTGAATCATTTTAGGCGCAAAGCGGTTGTTAGATTGAATCCATCTCCTAATATCACCGTCCATTGTAGGGATTAAATCGCGCTCAATCCATTTCGCCATTTTCTCCTGACGGCTTGGATTTTGGTTTAAGTCTTTGGTTTCAATATCGTCACAGGCAATATGAGTAGGACGTTTATTTTTTACACGCAAACCCCTTACGGATTGCCCCATACCCAAAGCCTGACCGATAAAGCCACCCTTAGTAATAAAAAAGCCCTCTTCCCAATGCCCCGGGTTGTGTTGCTGACCAAAGTCTTTATTAATTTGCGGATTGTTCTCAAACTCGGCTCTAATATCTTCGAGCAGCTGTTTAGCTCTGTCTCCGCTATTACCTACCAACACTAAATAAACAGGCTCGTCATTAATCCATAGCCAAAACGGCAATAAAATGTTATTCACTACCGATTTAGACAAAGCGCGCCCCCATTCGGCAAAGCCTTTAAAGGTTTTGTTTTTTTTGACCTTTTTAGTAAAGGCAATATGAAAATCGGGTGTTTTAGCGGTGGCATAGTGCGGGAAATATCTTTGTACCATAAAGGCAAAATCATTCTTAGCCCGTTCTATTGCCTCTTTGCGCTCCTTATCCGTTTCAAACGGGTTTAAGGCGTGACAAGAGGCAACTAGTTCGAGCTGCTTCTGATACCTTTCAACGCTTACTTTGTCGTTCCTTTTCATTACTTTTTAAGGATTCGTTTATCGGTGGTGTGCGTGATTTTGTTTAGTCCGAAATCATAGAAAATCCCAGTAATGACTTTTACGCGTCGGCGTTCGTGGTCTATTCTTTTGGAATCGACAATTTGCCCAACTTGGACATTACAGCCCTTTTTAAGGAAGTGCGAGCCGATTTCTAAATAGTATTGTTTTTTGTTGGCTTTATTTAAGATTAAGCCAAGGACGATTTTAAATAGTGACATAGATTATCCTAGTTTTTGGGCGATTGATTGTAAGTGCGTTTTTTGAAAGTCGAGCGTAGCCAGATAAGCCTGCTTGTCATAGTTTTGCAGCGCCTGAAAAATGTCCTCCATAACTTCGAGATAAGTAGACAGTGAAATTTTAAACTCCTTATCCATTTTCTCCAAAGATTTTTGGAACATTCCCACCTCCTGAGCAATACGGGTAGATTCTTTTTTAAGCCTTAAGGCCTCCTCTTTATCACCGTTAAACTCGGCCACTTTAATTTGTTCCAAAACATCTAAAGCGCTGTCCGTAAGTCCTGCAATCACTTTTTTAATGTTTTCGGCTCGGTTGGTCGAGTTGTTTAGTCTTGCGTCTCGTTCCTGTTTCCAGTTGAATTTTTTAACCCAGTCGCCAACCGTTTTTTCGGTCACGCCTAAATCCTCCGCAATTTCTTTTTGCGTTTTGTAGAGTTCGACATAGAGCTTTTTGGCGACTTCCTGTTCTTTCTTTTTTGCCATTTACTATCAATTTATTACCCTGTTGGTAGGGCAAAATTGCTCACTTATTAAGGCAAAAAAAAACCAACGTTCTAAGTTGGTTTTTGTAGTTAATTGTTTTAGTATCATTATGTTACTAAGTTGGTAACGTAATTTTTTTGCCGTGATTTTTCGCTAAATCTTTGTACTCACAAAACGCAGGAACGAACACTTTTTTTAGATGAAAAACAGATTAATATCAATTGTTACGGCAGCCTTATTTATAGCTTTTAGCGGTTTTGATGTCGTGGCTATGTCTAAAGATTACCCACTTCAAATTACGGCAGAGGCTAAAGGAACCACAGCCGAAATAAGAATAAGCGGCGTGATCCATCAATGGCAAAACAGCGCAGCCGAGTTTAAAAAGCAGATAGACGGTATTATTGCTTCGGGCATTAAAGACGTTACGCTCTATATTAATACTCCGGGCGGTTCCGTTTTCGAAGCCAACGAAATTGCTAACGAAATCAAACGCTTTTCCGGTACCGTAACGGGTTACGGAGGCGCATTGGTTGCCTCGGCCGGTTCTTACCTGGCTTTGATATGCGACACTTTCGAAATGGCCGAAAATGGGCAGTACATGTACCATAAACCAATGGGGATGATTTCCGGAAACGAGGACGCAATTGAATCTAATTTAAAACTCCTAAAAAACTTAACGAAACAATACCGCACCGCCTACGCCGAAAAAACGGGCTTGTCTGAGGACGAGATTGAGGCTAAGTGGTCAAAAGGTGATGTATGGCTTTCGGCTAAGGAGGCAATGGAACAGGGCTTTATTACTTCAGTTTCCTCCAAAAAAGAAAAAGTAACGGAAGACCAAAAGGCGCTCTTTGTGGCCTGTGGCGCTCCGAACATTCCTATTGAAAAATCAAAAACAGAAACAAAAATGAAAAACAGAAATGAGCTTATTGCAAAGCTGAAATTACCAGCTGACGCCACCGACGAGCAAATTTTAGCCGCCGTTTCCCAAGCGACTGAAAAAGCCGGACAGGTGGAAGGATTACAAGAGGCACAGGCCACAGCTTTAAAAGAGCAGGCCGAAACCTTGGTTGATAACGCCATTACGCAGGAAAAGAAAATTACTGCCGATGTACGTGATCAATGGGTTAAAATGGCTACCAACGATTTAGCCGGAACAACTGCCATTTTAAAAGCAATGCCGGCAATTGCAAAACCTTCCGCAGGTTTAGAAGGTGGAGGAACTCCACAAGCGGGCAGAGACAAATGGACTTTAGAGGACTACCAGGCTAAAGACCCTGCCGCCTTAGAGAAAATGATTGTTGAAGACCCAGCCGCTTTCGCAAAACTGGAAGAGGAGTATTTCAATAAGTAACAAGAAACCCAAAAATCAAACATGTAAAAGAGCCTGCGAAAAGGCACAGGCTCTTTTTTTACAATTCATTTAAACCCTTTTTAAACAATATGAAAAAGAATGTATTTAAACTAGTAATGTTGTCGCTATTAATGCTAGTAGCTACAGCGGTGGCACACGCCATTAATATGACGCCTTTTGAAGGAGTTCAGGTGGCCACCTTGACTGTGAGCGCCACACAGGTTAAAAACACCACGGCCGAAAAAGAAATGATCAAACAGTTACGCCATGAACATACGTGGGTATCAGAAATTAAATCACGCCAAAACTGGGTGAACCAGGACACGATTAAAATCCCGAAACGTGGGGCGGCTCCACAGGTATTAATTGATAATACCAACTATCCAATCGTTAAAAACGAAAGAGACGACAGCCACGTAATTGTTGCATTGCACAAATTTGATACTGAAAACACGATTGTAACGGAAGACGAATTATACGCATTACCATACGAAAAAACGTCAGACGTACAGGAACAACACCGCGAAACTTTAGAAGACACTACAGCGGAGTATGGATTGTGGGGATTAGCGCCACAGGCTAATGACGAGGCTAAAAACTTATTTGTGTTAGTAACAACCGGAGAAGACGACGGAACCGGACGTTTGAAATTAACCACAAAAGACCTTAGAAATTTACAGGCTAAAATGAATAAAGCCGGTATTGATAAAAACGGTCGAATCTTGATTTTATCAGATGACCACGTTTCGGATTTATTGGAAGAGGATAGAAAATTCTATACCCAATACCACAACCAAAACGAGGGGGCTATCGTGAGCAGATACTACGGATTTAAAGTATATGAAGACTCAACCACACCAGAGTACGACGATACTACCTTAGAAAAGATTCCTTTTGGAAGTGTAACAGTTGGACGTAAATCGTCTGTAATCTTCCACAAAGGTTCAACGGCCAAAGCGGTAGGAACTGTAAAACGTTTTGCACGTCCTGCGGAGCTTGATCCAGAGAACAGAGAAAACACAATCGGATTCAGATTATACCACATTATTGTTGCTTATGGTATTGAAGGTTCTGGGGCGATTATTTCGGGCAAAGCGGCCTAATTATTTTAAAATGGCGGTCTTAGGCACTGCGCCTAGACCGCACCCAATGGGGTTTTAAAAAGTAAAAAATCACGGCTACGGCCTAAAAAGTACAGTATGAAAAAAACATATACGGAAGCGCAATTAAAAGAAAAAGCAAACGAGGTATTTGCACAATTCCCAAAGGCAAATAAAGTATTTGCTACGGTGGACGGTAACGTATTCCTTCAGGAAAACTACGCCAATATGCACGCGGGCGCTAAAGGCAGAGTATTGCCTTTTGACCGACCAATTGAGGCGGTAAAAGAAGCTGTTAAAGCACCAACGGCGGACGAACAAATTAAGGCCATTACAGCGGTTACAACCTTGGAGGCCTTAGAGCCTTTTAAAGCCGATACCAGAAAATCGGTAATGAAAGCCATTGAGGATAAAACCGCCGAATTGACTAAATCACAAGCATAATGGCAAGATTAGAAGGAGTTAAAGTAGAAAAATTGCAGGGCGGTTTAAATCGCCTTGCAACTGGTACCGACAACCACGTCGCGCTTATTTTCGGCGGTATTCCCGTTGGGGCAATTGCCACGGCAGTAAATAACGCGGGTAAAGGTGTTGTTTTAGCGTCTGTTTATGACGCGGAGGTCTTAGGGATAAACGAAAGCTTTGACGCTAACAACAACTGTTTGCTTTATGCCGACATTGTTGAATTTTTTGAATATGCGCCAACAGCAACTTTATATCTGTTTAACTCAACAGTTAAAGCCGATATTAAGACGTTTATCAACCAAAATAAGGAAATTAAGGGTTACGGATTTGCGCTGGATTATAACAGCGAAGCGCCAAACCTCATTGCAACTATAAACGAGCAGCAATTGATCGCTGATGAATTTGCAGCGGAAAACCGTTTGATTGATTTTGCCTTTTTAGGTTTTAATAATCTGGACGATTACACCGAAGACTTATTCGCGTTAACGGCGCCTATTGTTTCCACGTTTGTAAACTGTTCAGATGCCTCCGGAACTGTTCGTATTGGGGCGGCTTTAGGAATGCTGGCCGTTAGAAAAATCAATGAGAATTTAGGTTCGGTAAATATCGAAAATAAGCCATTGGCTAAACGTGGAGCTTTGGATTACCCATTGACAGACGAAAAGAAAGGCCTTTGGATTGAATCGTATTTGCCAAATGGCGAAACGGTGGACTCGCAGGATAAGGCCGTATTGACGGCTTTACGTAACAAAGGATATATTGCCGCCGTAGCCTATGAAGGTTATTCCGGATTTTTCTTTGATAATTCCTATACCTGCGTAGATCGTGAATCGGACTTTGCATTCATCGAGAACAACCGCACCTGGAACAAAGCAGCCCGAATAATCAGAACCACATTAATTCCCGAGGTTAAAGGTCGAGTAAAAAAAGACCCAACTACCGGATTTATTGCCTCTACAACGGTGAGCCGTTGGACTGGATTAGTCAATAAGGCGCTGGAAGGGATGCAAACAGCCGACGAAATAAGCGGTTTTGATGTGTACATCAACGAAAAACAAATTGTAAACCAAGATTCTCCCGTAAAAGTGAAAGCTATGATTGTGGCCGATGGTATCGTTCATGAGTTTGAAGTTGCGGTGGGACTTACAAATAGCATTTAACTATGGCGACACCTACCATTATAAACAAATTTGGAACCATGCAAGGCTGGACTTCCATAGTTGTAAACATGCTCGGGCGTGACTTAGAGGGAATTTTAGAGTTAAAATACACCGACGAGGTTAAAAAAGAAAACGTAAAGGGCGGCGGCATGTTCCCGATAGGCCGTTCCCGCGGAGACTATGAGGCTACGGCTTCTATTAAACTCTACAAGGAAGAGGTTGACGCTTTGATGTTGTCTTTGGCTCCCGGAAAACGCTTGCAGGATATTGCGCCTTTTGACATTGTTGCCGAGTACCAAACGGAAGCCGGCGCGATTTTAAAAGACCGAATTCGCAATTGCGAGTTTACCAATGCCGGAGTAGAAGTTGCCCAGGGCGACGGTACCATTTCAACCGACTTTAAACTGATTATCTCACACATTGAATACAACGTAATCTAATGGCAGAAAATGTAAATAATATCGAAGCTACATCTGAAGAGGTAAAAGTAACGGTAATCAAACCTTATACAGAGGAACAAATTGAAGCTCACGCAGCCAAATGCGGTGGCCGTAGAAATTTAAGGGAAATCCCAATTACTACCGACAGCGACGAACAATTTGTGTACTTGGTAAAAAAACCATCCCGCGCGGTGATGCAGGCCATAGCAGAGGAAGAGCAAAAAAAGGAGAAAAGCAACGTGACCACTATTCAAAAGTTAATGCTGGGCTGCGTACTGGAAGGCGATAAAGAGGCTTATGAATATGACGGGGCAATTTATGCCCAATTACTTAAGGCTATCGGTACGCTGGTACAAACTGCAAAGTCTGACGTAAAAAAGTTGTAGAGGGGTTCTGGCTTAATCCGGACGATAAAAGTGATACGGATGATTCGATAAGTAAGATTAACGCAATCATCCGGGTTCACTATAACATCAACCCCGACGAACTTAACGATGAGGAATGGGCGCGCCGCTTTCAGGAGTGGATTTATGTAGAACGCCTCCGGCGTGATGCACAAGAAGAAATACTCGAAAAAACATTTAGAAAAGTACTAGTCGAAGTTCTTAATCAGGCTTTCGGCGATAAACAATAAAACAGCAGTTTAATGGATGTTACAACCAAATGGATACTGGAATTTGTTAACCAGGCTACGAAACCCGTAAGGGACGTGATGCGCTCGGTTAAGGAAATGACCAGCGGCCTAGACGGTGTAAGTGATGCCGTTAAACTTAGCGAAAAAGACACCCGAATTGCGCTGACTAAATCCAAGCAATATTACAAAGATTTGGAGGGCTCAATTAAGGAAGTTGAAAAGGAATTAAAGGACTTGGAAAAAGCCCAAAAAAGTGATTCCTGGACAGAACAGCAAAAAGCGGCTGTGGCCTATGATAAGGCTAAGCAAAAACTTGAAAATTATCGCAAAGCACTGCAAGGTGCTGAGGAGGACGTTAAAGACCTCACGGATCAGGTAGATAAGTTTGACCAAAAGGCGCAAAAGTGGACAGACCTCGCCACCGGAATTAACCAGGGCGTAGAATTGATCCAAAAGGCAACCGACAGTTTAGATTTTAGTGTCGATGTTCAAAACCTTACTAATGAGGTGCAGCGTATGACCGATTTAACCGGTGACGCTTTGGACGAGTTTGTAAGACGCTCCCGAAATATTGCGGCAGTTTACAATCAAGACGCCGAGGAAATTTCACGGGCGGCCAACGCCATGACGAAACAGAACGGCGGCACTTTTGAGGAAAACTTAAAGCTGATTGAGGAGGGCTATAAAAAAGGCGCTAATGCTAATGGCGACTTTATCGATCAGTTAAAAGAGTACCAGCCTTTTATTAAACAGCTAGGGCTTTCACAGTCAGAAGCGATTGCTCTAATAGCGAAATCAGGCAAGGACGGTATTTTCTCAGATAAAGCAATCGACAGTATTAAAGAGGCGGATTTGTCCTTAAGGGAAATGACAAAAGCACAGGTTACGGCCTTGGCGGGTATTGGACTAAAACCGGAGGACATAGAAGGGAAAACGACTTTTGACGCGGTGAAAATGATTAGTGCCAAAATGAAAGGCGCTACAGCACAAGCCCGTCAAACTATTATAGCCGACATTTTTAAAGGTGCGGGAGAAGACGCCGGAATCGCCTTTGTAGACGAACTCGGTACTATGGATTTAGACCTTACTAAGTTACCGAGTGTTGAACAGGCCGGCGCGGGTATTAAAGGTTGGTTTTCCGATATTAAAACATGGGCGGGTCAGGCGTTTGGCGATGTGGGCATTTATGCGCAACAATTATCGCCAATGATCCAAATGGTAGCGGGCGCAATCCCAATTTATTCGGCATTAACCAAAGTTACCTGGCTTCAAAATATAGCCACTACGGCGTTGAATGGAACGCAGGCATTACTTAACACCTTATTTGTTGCGTCTCCTATTGGCTGGGTAGTTTTAGCAGTCGGAGCGCTCATCGCAGCCACAGTGCTTTGTTGGAACAAATTTGAAGGCTTTAGGCTGGTAATATTTAAGGCCTGGGAAGCGGTTAAACTTTTTGGGAACGTGGTTAAGGAGTATTTGCTTGACCGGATTAAAGGAGTCTTAACCGGGCTTTCCGGACTAGGCAAAGCCGTTATGCACTTTTTTAATGGCGAATGGTCGCAAGCGTGGCAAACCGGTAAAGAGGCTGTTTCGGACATTATGGGAATTAATGCTGGTAAGAACGCCGCCAACAACTTTAAAACGGGATGGGCTGATGCAATGGCCACCGGACAAAAAAAATCCGATGCTTACACCGCCAGTAAAAAGGCCGGCGAACAGGCTAAGGAAAAAGGCTTAGGAGTGAACGGCTTTTTGAAAAAAACTCCCGATGTACTAGGCCATGTTGCCGACCCAACTAAAACCGGTAAAGGAAAAAAAGAGGGAGACGGCTTAAACGTTGGTTCCGGTTCCAATGGCATTAAATCCATTGTAATGAATCTAACGGTTAACAATGCCTTTAGCGTGGCCAAAGGTGAGAATTTAAGAAATATTGCAGACCAGATAACCGGCCATATTAATGACCGATTGAGGGATTCTGTAGTTAATTTAGGAGGATAATGGCAGATATACGATACGAAGTTTCACAGCTGTTTCAGGCGGCTTTTGGCATTAACAGCCCCATTTTTATAACGGAATCGTTTAAGAAACAACAGCCCGCCGGAATAAGCTTTGGCGGTCTTGAAACCTTACCGGAATATTATGCGCCTGAGGCCACGAGTTGGATGGGAACCCCGATTGTATTTTCGGCTAAGTTTCTGGGCGGTTCTTATAAAAGGTTTAAGCCAAACGGTGAAATAGAAAGCATTCCTATGGCCGATTTTCAACTGCCACCGGCGACGATGTTTAGTTTTAGGAGAGCGCACAATGTTACCAGGACAAACTTATTAGGCGCTAACGGAACGGTGAAAGAAATCTACGGCTTTGACGACTGGATTATCGACGTGCGCGGCCTCTGTTTGGATGAGCCTACCCGCTCGGCACACGATCAGTTAGACGAGTTATTGAAGTGGGAAGAATTGGCCGATTCTTTTGGCGTAAGCGGAAAGTTATTTGAACAGCGAAAAATTGCAAGGGTTTGCGTGGCTGACTGGAGTGATAATTTACAGCAGGCCAGCCCGGGAGTGATTCCCTTTCAATTTCAATTATTTAGTGATGAAGCAATAGAATTAGTGTTATGACGCTGACAATGACCTGTAAAATAGTATTCCATAAAAATGAGCGTCGAGCTGAAGACCTTGTTTTGTTCCGCGTAACGGAACTGGAATACGAGAGCAGCTGGAAAGAACTGACCGACAGGGGTTCATTGACATTGCCTAGGAATGTGCGCTATTTTAATAAATACAGGGTTAACGAAGTATTTAAAAGAGGCGACAAACTAACGATCTATTTTGGCTATGACGGTAATAATGTAAAAGAGTTCGAGGGCTATGTTTCCGAAGTATCGGCAGACATTCCCATCGTAATCAAGTTTGAGGACGAAATGTTTAACGTGCGTAAAATCCCGGTGAATTATTCGTCGCCAAATGTGGAGCTAAAAGAACTGTTACAGGCTATTATACCCGGTTACGAAATAGATGCTTTGGAAGGCGTACAGCTGGGAGCCGTAAGGCTGTCTAAAACGGCTGTGGGTGCGGTTCTTGAAAAATTGCAAAGCGACTGGGGGCTTTATGCCTATATGCGGGGAACTACAGTTGTATGTGGCAAATATTACGCCGATGAAAGCGAGTTTCCCGCGGTAAATTTCAACCTTGAGCGTAACTGCGTTTCTACGGCATTGAATTATAAAAAGAAAGAAGACATAAGCCTGAAAATTAAAGTGGTTTCCACTTTAGTAAACGGTACCAAAATAGAGGTTGACAACATAGGCGATAAAGACGGTAACGAACGCCAGTTGACTTTTTACAATATTGAAGTTAAGGCCGAACTGGAACGCCTGGGCAAACTGGAATACGAAAAGTATAAGGTGGATAAGTTTGAGGGTAATTTTACCGCCTTTGGAATTCCAAGCGTAAGGCACGGCATGAAAGTGATTTTGAAAAGTAATTTATATGACGACCGCGCCGGAACCTATTACATTGAAAAAGTAGTAAAAAGGTTTTCCCGCGAAGGTATCAGACAGGAAATAACATTAGGTGAAAAAGTGGCATAATGGGAGGAATAAGCGAGTTTAACGAATTAATAAGCCAAAGAATCCGGGAGCTAATTCCCACACAGACAGATTGGGCGACAGTTAAAGACGTAAACTGGGAGAAAAAGACCATGACCGCCACCGGATTAAAAGACGATTTAGATTATCACGACGTGCTACTTGGAATTGGCTCTGATTTTAAAAAGCCTAAAGTAGGGACCAAATGTTTAATTGGCATCGTGGGCAACTCGGCTAACGCTTTTTTGATTGCGGCCGATGAAGTGGAGGAAATATTGATTGTAAGCGGCGAAAGCCAGCTCACGGTTAAAGAACAGGGATTTATTGTAAAGCACGGGGGGGAAAATTTGAAAAACATTTTTTCGGATATGATTGATGAGATAAATAAAATAATTGTAGTCAATGGAAGGTCGATAAATGTGGCAGCGATGACGGCAATTAAAGAACGTTTAAATACTGTTTTAATCGAATAAAAATGGCAGCAATAACAGAGGCACAATTAGCGACATTAATAAAGGAAGCTTTCGACTTTGACTCAGATAAAGACGGCGTTAACCCGGCAGAGGCCAGAGAAAGACAGGCCAACAAAATAGCGGCGGCCATTCGACAATTTGTCGTTGGAAGAGAAACCGTCGTAACCGGAACCTCGGCCACGGGCGGAGCGGTAACCGGAACAGGTACAATAAAAGCGAACTAAAATGGCGGGAAAAGGAATCTTACTAGACGAAAACAATGATTTACTGATAATCGGTAAACGTATGGTGGTGGGTGATTCTCAAATGCAGGAAGTGGCTATTATTTTAGAAATGAATCAAGGCGCTTTAAAATCGAATCCGGTTTTAGGGGCGGAACTGATCCAGCTACTAAAAGGAAACGCCACCAAAGCCGACATTGAACGCCGCGTGAGGATTCATTTAGAAAAAGACGGTAAAGATTATGCCGCCATTAAGAATAAAATAAATACTGTAATTCATGTTTGACATTATTAGTCCATACTTCGACGAAGTCGTAACCGCCACCTTAGGAGGTTTTATTGGCTGGTTCTTTACTCGCAAGCGCCAAAACGTAGATATCAAAACTACCGAAATTGAAAACGATTCTAAATTGGTTGGCCTCTATAAGGACGCGCTGGATGATTTACCCGCCCGCTATGAGGAAAGGTATAAACACCTGGAAGAAATGTCTAAAAACATTGAAGCCCTTTTTGAGAAAAAAGAACAGGTGTTGTTACAGGAGATTGCCTACCAAAAAAAGCAGGTTGCTTTGTACAAAAAAATGTACGATGATAAAGTGAAGGAGTTTAATAAATACAAACGTGAGCATCCATGAGGGTACTATCAGGACAAAGTTTATTAGATATAGCCGTACAGGTTGACGGATCGGTGGAGACTGTTTTTGAGTGGGCTTTGGCAAATGACAAGTCCATAACCGACAGGTTAACACCAGGGGAAATATTAGTCGCTCCCGGCAGCGCCTTAAGAGAGAAAGATATTGCTAATTATTTTTACGGGATCCAGAAGAAACTGGCCACCGGCATAACCGCTCAAAACCACGAATTAATTGTTCCTGACGATGGAATTGGAGCAATGATAATAGGATCAACATTTATAGTAAGCTAAGCATGGCAAGAAGTAAGAAACAAATAAAAGCAGAAATCACCACACCATTTATGGCAAATGAAACTTTGGCGGCAAAATATGGTTTTGCTGTGGGGGCTTCGTTTGACGCGGAGTTTTCGCTGGTGACTTTGGAGAATATTCTTTTTGAAATTGTGGCTTTGGCGTTATTTATACACGAGCAGTTTTTTGACCAGCACACTATAGAAGTTAACGAAAGGCTGGCTAATGAAAAAGCGGGAACGCTTCCCTGGTACCGCACGATGGCTTTGCGCTTTCAGTACGGTTTTGACTTGCTTCCCGATACCGATGTTTTTGATAATGGCGACGCCACGGCGGAACAAATTGAAGCTTCAAAAATTATCAAGTATGCGGCGGTTAATGAAGCCCAGGACAGTAGCCGAGTGATATTGAAAATTGCGGGTGAAACTGACGGGGTTTTAACTGATTTTGACAACCCTTTACAAGTTGAAGCTATTGAGGCATATATCAACGAAATTAGAGTGGCGGGCGTTCCCGTTACGATTATTAATTATAAGGCTGATAAGCTGTATTTGAATTTAAGAATCAAACGTGACCGGTTAGTACTGAATGAGTCGGGAATGAGCAAATTAGATGCTAATTACCCGGTGAATGAAGCCTTGCAGGAATTTATGAAGGAACTTGATTTTAATGGAGAATTAAAACTTTCGGCTTTAGTGGATAAACTTCAAGTTATTCCTGGTGTTCTTGATGCAACGGTAATAAGTGCGTCGAGTGCGTGGATTGATCCCGCTCTTGACGGCTACGGAGTTCCTCAACCGATTTTTGTTTCCAAGATAGCGGAAAGCGGGTATTTTGAGATTGTAACCTTTGACAATATTGAGTATGTGGCATAACATTGACTGGAACATATTTGCTCTTGATAATATTCTGCCCACACTCAGGAAGCCCGGCCTTTCGGCATTGGCTCAAATTGTTTTGAAGCCGTTAAATTCTTTGTATTACAAATGGTACAACTGGCGTGTTGATAACATTTATAAGCTTGAACACACTGGCCAAATATGCTATTTGCGTGGTTCATTGAATGATAAGTTTGACCCGGTTGAAAGGCGAATTTATATCGGTAACGGATTGCTTTATGACACGCAATACATTTTTACTGAAGCTGAGGAACAGGATGTTTGGTTAGAGACCGACGATGAGGAGGAAACGATTTGGTTAAGGACGGAAAGTGAGACGGCCGACACGGGACTTGATTTTATTGTGTATGTACCTGAGGCAATTTACAACAACCAATTGGACGGGCTTAAGGCTCATATTGATTTTTACAGAGCAGGCGGAAAACGCTATAATATTTTAATAGATGAATAGATCGAATTTTAATCAAACGGGCGGTTATCCGTTGAAAACGGAACGACTGCAAGAACTGCAAACGGCGTACTCGATTTTCAATGCCTTAGGAGCTTTGGCGGGCAACTTGACTATTATTTCGGGTTGTGCTGTGGCCGGCTCTGACGTGGGTGACGGCTATGTTTATATTAATGGCGAATTATTAGAATTCAAGGGCGGGGCATTTGATGAAAATTCGACCGTAATTATTATTGAAGAGGCGGTTAATCGTGCTTTTAAAAATGGAGTGGTTAAGCAGGTTCACACGATACGTTATGCCACTTTTGGGACTAATCCGGAAACTTCATGGCCGTGGGCTGATTTCTACCGTTGTGACACTTTGAAAAGCATTCAAAGCCGGTTATTGCCTCCGGGTACGAATCCGCAATTGTATTGCGGTTCGGTTGAGGATATACCACAAGGTTGGCACTTGTGTGACGGACTTGACGGACGACCAAATTTAAAAGGACAATTCATTGCGGGTTATGATCCTGATGACCCCGATTATAACGCAATTGGGAATACAGGAGGAACAAAAAAAGTAACATTGCTTGGTATTAATATGCCCGCGCTGAAATTTACTTATTCAAAAATAGTTCAAATAGGAAAATCCGTCCTTCAGTATGACGCTGTAGGTGATAAAGAAGGTGCGAGTTATCAAGATGCTGATACTAACACGATAGGTAATTCTACTCCTTTCGACATAAGACCCACTTATTACACATTAGCTTACATTATTTATCAAGGAAATTAATAACTAAATACGGAATGAGATTGCTTCGTTCCTCGCAATGACTATGGCAAATTTAGCACAGATATACGACTGGTTCATGACAGGCAAAAAGCCTACACAGGCTCAATTTTGGGCATCGTGGGGTAGCTTTTGGAACAAAGAAGAATCGATACCACAAAGCGCAATTTCCAACCTTTCCAACACTTTGAACGCAAAGGCTGAGAAAGCTCAATTTGACGCGCACAAAACCGCTGCCGATGCACACCAGGCGTTGTTTGATTTAAAGCAATCTTTGACTGATAAAGGCGCACAAGGTGGTTATGCTCCATTGGACGAATTTACCAAGTTGGCAGCTGAGTATTTGAATATTGTGGATGATGTGGTGACGGGTGGTTCTGACAGCTTATTGAGTGCGGAACAGGGTAAGGTTTTGCAGGGGCGAATTGATGGAATAATGGAGCTTTTGGAATCGGACGATATTAATTTGGACACGGTTCAAGAGATTGTAAATGCCATTAAAGAAGTCGAAACTTCGCTTGAAACTATTTTAGTGAATGACCTGACAACGGGCGGAACTACTAAGGCTCTTACTGCTGAAATGGGTAAGAGTTTGAAAGCTTTGATTGATGGGTTGGAAAGTAATAAGGTTGATAAGGTTGCTTTTGATAATCATGTGGCAAAATCAAAAATTTACGACATCGGTCAACTTCAGGTTTTTAAAAAACTGGCTCTTAATCATGTTGATTATCTAGCTACACAACAACCGGGTGATTATTGTATAGGGTTTGTCTATAACAATGCCGAGGAACTAGAATTTATAAGTGCCGACTATTTGGGAGGCGATATAACGTTAAAAAGCAGTTACGATATTTAAATTAATATATTATGAAAAATAACATCTTATTATTGTTGGCGTTTTCTTTGGCGTCATTAGGATATGGCCAGCAGACTATACCTCAAAATTCCAAATTAAAAATCACAAGAAACATCGAAGATAATACGGCAACCAGAATAGTGGTTCAAAGTACAACAGATGAATTGAATTATATCCATAAAGATAGTTTGAAGTCTCAAATAGGCTTAGGGAATGTGGATAATACCTCAGATTTGAATAAGCCTATTTCTAGTGCTACGCAATCTGCGTTAAACTTAAAATTGAATTCTAGTGCATTAACATTACAATCAGTATTAAATCAAGGCAATACTTACACCGTAGATTCAGGCAATTCTGCTTTGAATATGTCAACAGGTACAATTAATAACAGAATATTTGATATAACATCAGGCGATGGAACAAATAATGGTAAGTTTGGAGTAACAAAATTTGGATCATATTTGCAATCCGATTATTCCATGTCTAGTGGATGGTTTTCAACAGTTAATACATATAATGGAAAGTTTAATATATTTCAGGATTACAATGCTGGTGTATATTCAACTACAATTGATATGGTTGACCCAGTAGCTGTAACAACTTTAAGATTTCCTGCTAAACAAGCAGGTGTATATACTTTAGCTACTACTTTTGATGTTGCGATACCTGTTTCTTCTTCAGTATCAGGTATAGTTAATAATACTTCTCTACAAGAATTAGGAGGAGTTGATAAATTAATTAATGGAGTTAGAATCGGCAAAGGAAATACCTCCTTAGCAACTAATACTGCTTTAGGATTAAATACTTTAAATACTATATCATCAGGATCTCATAATACCGCAATTGGGAATGTTTCCCTACGTTATACTGACACAGGAGCTTATAATACTTCGGTAGGATCGAAATCTTTAGAATTAAATACTTCAGGAGGGTTCAATACTTCATTAGGAGCATATTCATTAGCTAAAAACACAACCGCGGGTAATAATACTGGTGTAGGATATGGTTCCTTTTATAATAATATAACTGGCACTTCTAATACAGGATTAGGTTCGTCAACAGGTTATAATGCGGTTTCATCATTTAATACATTTATAGGATCTGGTGCAGGTTCAGGCGTAGTAGGTACACCTATTAGCGGCGGCAACAATACTTTTGTTGGAGCAAGTGCAGGCGCTAGAATTAGTACTGGAGCTAATAATGTTATAGTAGGCTCTACAACGGATAATACTCAATTAGGAACTATTACAACGGGGTCTAACAATGTTATATTAGGTACTGCAATTACTGGTATTACCACAGGTTCGGGAAATGTTATAGTAGGTAAAGTTGCAGGATTAGCCTCAAATCTTAATAATAATGTTGTATTAGCTAATGGTGTTGGTAATATAGCAGCACAACATGATGGTACAAATTGGACTTTTTCCGGACAAATTAACAAATCTAATTTAGACACTGCACCTACATCATCTACTGATGTTGGAACAACAGGTCAAATTAGAATAACTTCAGACTATATATATGTATGCGTTGCCACAAACACGTGGGTTAGAACAGCTTTAACTTGGTAAAATAAATAATTATGAAGAAATTTTTAGATCTTTTATTAGGTACATCCGATGTACCTACCTATATGGCAGCCTTGTTATTTGCATTGATAGGCGTAGCCATTGTGTTGCTGCTAAAATCTAAGAAAAGAGATAAAAACAGCCCTAATACACCGTATCATTTTGATGTTTGGTTTTTAATCCAGGACAACTTGAAAGAAATCATTTTAGGGTTGCTGTTAATCCTTATGGCGCTGCGTTTCTCAATGGAGTACGCAGGTGAAAATTTAACGATGTACTATGCTTTTGGTGTTGGATTGTCGTTGCAAAAGGTTTCGAGCTGGATTTCTAATGTTGAATTGAAAGCAAGGCAGTAACTTTTTAAAAATAAATTATGACAGCAAAATTATTTGTAGATAAAAACCTCCCACACGCTAAGAGCGTAGAGCAAAAAACAGGACTTACAGCCGTTGCAATATTAACTCAGGCAGCACTTGAAAGCGCATGGGGGAAAGTGGCACCAGGAAATATGTTTTTTGGAGTAAAAGACACGGATGGCATTAACGGAAATGAGCAGCTAATCACGACAACGGAATATACCAGGACTGCTAAAAATCCGATGCCTGTTCCTATATCGTCAACTCCTGTTTTGATTAAGGGAGTTAAAATGTTCAAGCATAAGGGCAAGGACTATTTTAGAAAATACAATAGTCCGGAGGATTCGTTTAATGATCACGCGCAATTCTTTTTTAAGAATAAACGCTATACCAAGGCTTTAGCCGTAAGAGGAGACTATAACCGCTTTTTTGAAGAAATCGCAAAGGCCGGATATGCCACCGACCCGAACTACGCTGACACCTTAAAGGCGGTTGCAAAGTCGGTCGTTAAATACATTAAGTAAGATGAAAGAAGGATTTTACATTTTGATTTTAATGGCTTGTTTGGGCTGTAAAACCAAGGAGGTAACGGTTGCAAAATCATTTGAAAAAGAAAGCGCTGCTATGAGCCGGCACTTTGATTCGTTGTTTCAATTGTCTTTAAAAATGCAAATGGAATGGCAAAGGAATCAATCGTCATTGGTGGATAAGCTGAGCCTGTCGAGCTTGGCAGAACCGGACAGCTCAGGCAATCGAAAGCCGTTTCATTACAAGCATTTTGTTGATGGACAACTGAAAGAAGAAATCTTTTTACAGGGTGGCGAAATCAATAAAGAAACGTCTAAAAATGAATCAAAGGATTCCGGCAAGCTAAAAGAAGATAAAGCCGAAAGCGGACAGTTTGAAAGCGATGTAGGCGCAAAAGCTGCATCGGACAAAAGCACAACAGATAAGAATAAGAAAGCTGAAGTAAAAGGCTTTCAGTTTGGATTCTATGTTTGGCTGTTTGCTATTATCATTGCGCTATTGGTTTTGCGCTGGATAGCCAAGAAATTTAAACTTTTAGACAGGTTTAAATTGAATTTAAAGGGGGATTAAATAGTCCCCCAGCATTAAAATAAAGCTTCTCACACCTAATTTTAATCACAGAGCCCACAGGCTACTGGAGGACATAAGTCTTTCAGTGCTTGTGGGCTTTGCTGTTTGTGATAATAAGGTGTGAGAGTGACAAAGGTAAAACAATAAACGATAAATAAAAATGGCAGAAAAAAAGAAATTTAACTACAAAGAGCAATATGGCGTTATTGTGATTTGTGAAACCGAAACAGAACAAAAAAAAGTCTTCGAAGATTTACAAAAAAAAGGGCATAAACTTAAAGTAGTTACGGTATGATAATGAAAGTAGAACACAACGGAAAAGATTTTGAGAGCTACCGCGCGCAAAGAGTAAAATCCCTTTTTAACGCCGAAAGCGGTGCTAACTGGGTAAATGAATTTAGTATTGACATTGACGACATTGACTGGGGCATTGGCCTAATTGTGGGCGCTTCCGGGAGTGGTAAAACGTCCATCGGCAAACAGTTTTTTGGTACCGATAAAATCATTAACCTTTATGAAGGTTGGGACAACTCTAAACCCATAGTTGACTGTATCGCCCCCGATGGCGATTTTAATCAAGTAACGGCCGCACTTTCGGCGGTTGGCTTGGGCGACGTCCCTAGTTGGCTACGCCCATTTAAGGCACTGTCTAACGGCCAGCAGTTTCGGGCAGGACTGGCGCGTTTAGTAACCGAAGCGCCGGGCGAGGTTGTTGTTGACGAATTTACATCGGTAATTGACCGCCAAATTGCCAAAATTGGGGCTTTGGCTTTTGCCAAGAGTTGGCGAAAGAACCAAGGCAAAAAAGTAATTTTATTATCCTGCCATTATGACGTTATCGAATGGCTTCAACCAGACTGGGTGTATGACGTAAACACCAAAGTATTAAAAAAAAAATTGCCGTCGGGAAACGACCGGATATCCAACTTGACATTTGGAAGGTCAACGGAACTTACTGGAAGTTTTTTAAAGAGCATTACTATTTAGATTTGCCTCACCCACCGGCGGCGGAGTACTTTGTAGGCACGGTTAACGGGGAACTGGTGGCACACGTGGCCGTTTGTCCCATGTTTACGGCTAAAGCATACCGCGCCACACGTTTGGTTGTTATGCCGGAGTGGCAGGGAGCGGGCGTTGGAACTGCATTTTTAAATGAGGTGATGCAATATCATTTAGACGGTCACGGCCGTTGCAACCGGGAGTACTACACTTTTTTCCATACCTCACACCCTCAACTTTGTGGCTATTTGCGCCACTCGGACAAATGGGAACAAACCGGAGCGATGCTTTATGGAAGCAACAAAAAGCGTAGCGGAGAAAGTATTATTAAGACCGGAAAAAAAGGTGGTATTACCGGCTGTGGCTACGGCGGCCACTTTAGAGCGGTTCAGAGTTTTAAATATTTAGGAAAATGAAAAAAATAAAAGTTTTTATAAGTGGCCAAAAGTATTTTGGCGAACAGGTACTGCGCCTGTGTAATGAATTGGAATTTATTGAAGTTGTGGGCGTGTGCGCGCCGATGGACGATAAGTATATTACTAAGACAGCGCGGCTGTTTTCTATTCCTGTTATCCCCGCCGGCACATTAAACGGCGATACGATGCCCGAAAATGTTGATTTGGGTATAACTGCCCACTCATTCGATTATATTGGCAAGCGTACACGCTATAAGGCCAAAATTGGTTGGATTGGGTACCACCCCAGTTTATTGCCACGACATCGTGGACGCTCATCAATTGAATGGGCGGTGCGTATGCGTGACGCTATAACGGGCGGTACGGTGTTTTGGCTCAATAGCGGCATTGACAGGGGCGATATTGCCGCGCAGGATATTTGTTTCATTGATCCAAAATTGTACGGCCTAGAGCCAAAAAAAGCGGCAAAAATACTCTGGGAGCATGAATTGCAGGACATGGGGCTACGCCTGCTTACCGAAACGCTAACAGATATTAGCCGGGGGATTATAACCAAGCGACCGCAAAAGCGGGAGTTTAGCACCTTTGAGCCTAATACAGACACCAAGGATGTATTTAAACCTGATTTGTTGATGTTGGAGCCTCACAAATAAAAAAGCCCCGCTTTGGGGCTTTAAATGCTTTTTAAATGATATTTAAAAGTTGTTTAGATATGTGTTAAGCATTTTAATTGTTTAATATGTATTTTATTTTTTTTGGTACTTTTCGTTTTGAAATTGAATATTTTTCGTTTTTCCGATTATACTCCCGATTTTTTATCGGGAAGCGGGAGCCTACAGCCCGACCCTGGTGGAACGGAGTGGAAGCAGGGGCACGCCCAAAAAAAAAGTCATAAAAAAAATCCGACTGGTTTGCACCAATCGGATTTCTATAATTATAAGGATGAGATTGCCCCCTTCCTCGCAATGACTACTAAATGTGAATTACCTCACCGTAAGCAGCGGCTACAGCTTCCATAACTGCTTCACTCATTGTTGGGTGTGGGTGGATCGCTTTAAGGATTTCGTGACCTGTAGTTTCCAGTTTACGGGCTACAACTGCCTCAGCAATCATATCAGTAACTCCGGCACCAATCATGTGACATCCTAACCACTCACCGTATTTAGCATCGAAAATTACTTTTACAAATCCATCAGCATTTCCTGATGCTTTTGCTTTTCCTGATGCTACGAATGGGAATTTTCCAATTTTTAAATCGTATCCTTTTTCTTTAGCTGCTTTTTCAGTTAAACCTACAGAAGCAATTTCAGGAGTAGCATAAGTACAACCCGGTACGTTTCCGTAATCGATAGCTTCTACGTGCATACCAGCAATTTTCTCTACACAGTTGATTCCTTCAGCAGAAGCTACGTGAGCCAAAGCCTGTCCCGGAGTAACATCACCAATAGCGTAGTAACCTGGGATGTTAGTTGCGTTGTAAGCGTTTACTAAGATTTTATCTCTGTCAGTAGCAATACCTACTTCTTCTAATCCGATGTTTTCAATGTTCGTTTTGATACCAACAGCTGATAATAAAATATCTGCTTCAAGAATTTCTTCTCCTTTAGCGGTTTTAACGAATGCTTTTACTCCTTTTCCTGTAGTATCAATTTTCTCAACAGAAGAGTTTGTCATAACAGTAATTCCGGATTTTTTCAAAGCTTTTTCAAATTCTTTAGAAATATCCTCGTCTTCTACAGGAACTACGTTTGGCATAAACTCAACGATAGTAACCTCAGTTCCCATAGAGTTATAGAAGTGAGCAAATTCCACTCCGATAGCTCCTGAACCAACAATAATCATCTTTTTAGGTTGTTCCGGTAAAGTCATTGCCTGACGGTAACCAATTACTTTCACACCATCTTGTGGTAAGTTTGGCAACTCACGAGAACGAGCTCCGGTAGCAATAATAATATGATCCGCACTGTATTCAGTAACTTTTCCGTCTTTATCAGTAACGTCTAATTTTTTTCCTGGTTTTAATTTTCCAAAACCATTAATAACGTCGATTTTGTTTTTCTTCATCAGGAAAGTAATTCCTTTACTCATTCCATCAGCAACATTACGGCTACGTTTGATAACAGCAGGGAAATCCTTGTCAAATTCAGAAACAGTTAATCCGTAATCGGAAGCGTGTTTTAGATAATCAAAAACCTGAGCCGATTTCAATAATGCTTTTGTTGGGATACAACCCCAGTTCAAACAAACTCCACCTAAGTTTTCTTTTTCAACTACGGCTACTTTAAAGCCTAATTGTGATGCTCTAATGGCAGTTACATATCCGCCGGGACCACTTCCTAAAACAATAACGTCGTATTTCATTTCTATGTATTTTATTAGTTTTTTATTTGTAAAAAATGAAGTTTGTCCATGTGGTCTTCATCTTCTGCAGCTTACTAAATTAATTGAGACTGCGAATTTAAGGATTTATTCTGTTTTTGAAACTCACAAAAGCACAAACTTTTAACAGAATGCTGTTTATAAACCACGATTTTTCGAAATCTAACAAAATAGGCTTTGTTTCTTATATATTTTTAGAGATATGTCAATGATGTGTCTGGCTTTTAACCGCTAAGATTACAAAGTATTTCGCAAAGGACTCAAAGCTTTGTGTTCTTTGTATTTTTAAAAAGAATGATTTGTATTGCGTTCTTTGCGGTTAAAATTTAAAATCAACCCACCATTTTTTGTTTTCGTAACAACAACCAAATCACGATTGGTGCACCAAAAATAGAAGTTACCGCATTAATAGGTAAAGTAATTTCACCACCGGGAACCTGCGAAATAGTATCGCAAATCAACATGATAATAGCTCCAAAAAGCAGTGTGCTCCAGAATAGAATTGTATGATTACTGGTTTGGAAAACGAGTTTGGCAATATGCGGAACTGCCAGGCCAATGAAGGCTATCGGACCTGCAAAAGCCGTGATACTCCCTGCCAGAATACTGGTTGCCAAAATGATAATTAATCGTGCTTTGTTGTAATTCAATCCTAAACTTCGGGCGTAATTTTCGCCAAGAAGCAAAGCATTCAAAGCTTTGATGCTGGCTAAACTCAAAAGTAATCCTGTTATAACACAAACAAATAAAATAACGATAGAAGTCCACGAAAGATTGCCTAAATTTCCCAGAGACCAAAAGGTGAATTTTTGCAGTTGTTCGGCAGTACTAAAAAAACTCAAAGTCCCTACAATTGCCGTACTTAAACTACCAAACATCAATCCGACGATTAATATAGTCATGGTGTCCCGCAGGCGAATAGAAACTAATAAAACCGCCAATAATACAAGAGAACTCCCAATGGTTGAAGCTAATACAATTCCGTAAGGAGAAAGTACTATTTCCTGTAAAAAAGCAGGAAGTAAGCCTGCTCCTAAAATGGTAAAAGCAACACCTAAACTAGCTCCCGAACTCAATCCCAAAACATAAGGTCCGGCTAAGGGATTTCTAAATAAAGTTTGCATTAATAATCCACTTACAGAAAGTCCTGTACCTACTAAAATTACTGTTACAGCTTTTGGTAAGCGGTAATTGATAATGATGTACTCCCAGGTCGATTTGCTGGCATGTCCACCAATTAAACTATGGTACACTTCTTTGAAAGGAATCGTTATTGAACCCAAGCTAATGTTAGCAAAAAACAAAAAAAGCAGTCCTGCTACAAGGTAGAAAAATAGAATGGTATTTCGTTTTTGGTTTCTCAAGTTAATTAATTTAGTTTTTGTACAAAAGTAAAATTATAATCTGGCAATAATTCAGGGTGAAAAATTTTGATGTAATCTTTCAAGACTAAGTCCGGTCGGCTGGGAGCTAATTCATAATACACCGTTCCTCCGGTTGCGCCCAGTTTACTTTCAAAGCTGTAAATGTTTTTTTGAGTAAAAGCGTCAAACTGGCTGTAATGGGGATTGCTGTCAGCTAGTTCCTTTAGACTTTTATACGAACTGGTAGCGATCCAGATATTTGCATCTTTGGCTTTTTCCAGTATGCTTTCAAAAGACAGACCTAAACTTCCACTTCCTTCAGTTTTTGCCCATAAATAATTGGATTTGGCATCTTTCATAAATTGGGCAACCCAACTTTTTCCTTTGGCTACAAACCATTGATTTTGATACATCGAACCGTATAAAACGGTTGATTCGGCTTTTTGATTGGCCACTAATTTCAGAGCCTCGTTGTAATTTTTTACAATATTGTCAAAAAGTTTTTTTCCTTCTTTTTCTTTGCCAAATAAGGCTGCGTACAATTTAATCCATTCGGCTTTTCCCAGTGGTGATTGCTCCATCCAATCGGCCTGGATGATGACTTTTAAACCGCTTTTTTCCAAATTAGCAATCATAGGATTGTTGTTGTCGATACCAAAAGCAACAATGGCTTGGGGAGCTAAATCAATCAGTTTTTCCATGTTTAAGCGTTCGTTTTGACCTACATTTTTCACTGTCCCGGCATCAATCAATTTTCGGGTTTTTTCAGAAGAAATATAGTCCGTGTGAGGAAATCCAATCAAAGATTTTTCCACACCAAGCATTTCCAAAAAAGGAACATTGGTAGTGGAAGTCACCACTATAGATTGTAATGGAACCGATAACTGTGTGTATTTTTGCAAGCTGTCCGGAACAGTAGCATTTTTTTCTTTTAAGATGTAAGTGAAATCTTTGTTGGCATCCGGCCATGGATTTATCACTTTGACTATCGAATAACCGTTGTATTTATAAATGGCAAGATTGCTCGAATATTCAATTTCGTTTTTTGCAGCTGTAATGGTTTTATTAGCAGTGTTTTCAGTTTTTTTACAGCTTACACAAAAACTAATAAGCAAAACGAAAAGGATTTTATACAAAGAGGTTTTCATAGTGATTTTCAAAATTTAAGGCAAAGGTATAAGAAAATCCATAAAATATCTTCTTTGTTTTTTTAGGATATAAAAATCAACAAACACTATCTTTACCTCATGAATGCTGTAAAAGTAAAACTATGTTCCCATTGCGGGATACACTTTGATTGTGGCGATATTGCTCCCGAAAAGAAATGTTGGTGCAATGATTTTCCGCCTATTTTTAATTTATCAGAAGGAGGAGATTGCCTTTGTCCGGATTGTTTTAAAAATAGCTGTGCAATAAAAATTGAAGAATACGTTGCTACCATAACACAGGAAACGGCGTTAAATAATAAAGCTAAATATTTACCTAAAACAACCAATCTGATTGAAGGAATCGATTATTATTTAGAAAACGGAAATTATGTTTTTAAACCCTGGTTCCATCTTAAAAGAGGCAGTTGTTGCGGAAATGGTTGCCGACATTGTCCGTACTAAATAGTTATTAATTATTAATTGTAAATGTTTAATTATGAGTGAAAATATTGTAAAAACTAAGAGTTTCAATTTTGCAGTTCGAATAGTTTTATATTATTCAAATATTGAAGTTTAAAAGATTTAACTGTCCTTAACTTCCGCAGTCGAGAGTCAAATGTTTGAAGAATACGTAAAAAGAAAAGCTGTTTGAGCGTAGCGAAATCGAAGATTCCTGAATACCAAAAAATAAATATTTAACTCATGAACAGTTCTTTTCTTTTAGTATTCGAAAACTAATTTGACCGACGAGGAAGTGTAAGACTTGAAATCGAAGATTCATGAATACCAAAAAACAATAATAAAGCATGAATATTTTTTTGTTTCTTTTTTGATCAAGCAAAAAAGAAAAATATTATTTAAAAAACAATTAAAAATGATTTATTTCATAACAGGAGGGGAGCGCTCCGGAAAAAGTAGTTATGCCGAAAATATTGCCAAAGATTTATCTTCAAGACCAATGTATGTGGCTACGGCTCGAAAATGGGATGATGATTTTCAAAAGCGGATTGACCGTCATCAAAAAGACCGTGATGAGCGTTGGATAAATATTGAAAAAGAAAAGTTTTTAAGCGAAATTGATTTTTCAGGACAAGTGGCTGTGATTGATTGCGTAACTTTATGGCTGACTAATTTTTTTGTAGATACTAAGAACGATGTCGAGTTGAGTCTGATTCAGGCTAAGGCGGAATTTGAAGCCGTGGCCAATCAACCCAATGCGACTATCATTATTATTTCAAACGAAATTGGTATGGGTGTTCATGCAGATACGCATATTGGTCGGAAGTTTACCGAATTGCAAGGTTGGATGAACCAATATTTAGCCAAAAAAGCGGATAAAGCAATCTTAATGGTTTCGGGAATTCCTGTTGTTATTAAAGGAGGATTATGATTTAACAATGGCAATAGCAATAGCAATAGCAATTTCAATTATAATAACAATGAAGAAATTCAAAAGCAATCGTAAGATACAATTTTAAAACATAGTTTTTTTTTTGAAATTGATTTTTGAAATTGATTTTTGAAATTGATTATTGATATTATAATTGACTTTTGCCATTGGTTTTTTGAAATTGAAATTAATTTTTTAGTATGAGCAATTTAGACGAAATAATAAAATCACGCCGCGATACCCGTCATTTTACCAATGATGCAGTTCCTGATGCTGTAATAGAGAAAGCATTGCAGGCGGGACATTGGGCGCCTTCTGTAGGTTTGACTGAAGCAACTAAATATTATATTATCAAATCTGCTGAGATTAAGAAAGCAGTTAAGGAGTTGTTTTTGGAATATGATAAAAAAGCAGCGGGATGTACTGATGATGAATTGCAAAAAATCCAATACCAGGCACTGAAACTGGAGGCAATCGAAGACGCTCCGTTAGGATTAGTGATTTGTTATGACCGTTCGGTGCTTAATCATTTTACCATTGGAACAGTGGGAAGTAATGAAGCGATTAAGTTTAGTGCAGTTTGTGCGGCTCAAAATATCTGGCTTTCGTTAACCGAACAGGGCTATTCGATGGGTTGGGTTTCTATTTTGAATTATTACCAATTCAAGAAGATATTGGGCTTGCCGGAGCATATTGAACCGTTGGGGTATTTTTGCGTAGGTAAGCCAGCTACAAATTATGAGAATCAGCCGATGTTGCAGCAATTGCATTGGAAGCATAAATCGGAAGCACCTTTTGTAGCCGAAATTACTCAGCTTTGTCCGGAAGAAGAAAAAGAAATAAAAGAAGATATAATTCATTCTGCTGCTTCGGATGTTTTGTTGAAAAATTTGCAAGATAAAATAGATCAAAAGACCAAACCCATAGGTTCATTAGGTGTACTTGAAAAAATAGCGAAACAGTTTGGTGAAGTTTTTCAAACATTGAAACCTAAAATCAAACAACCGCATATTGTTGTTTTTGCCGCCGATCACGGAATTGCCCAGCATGGGGTAAGCGCTTATCCACAAGATGTAACACGCCAAATGATTACTAATTTTTTGGAAGGTGGTGCGGCAATCAATGTGTTTTGCAAACAAAATAACATTGCACTTTCGGTAGTTGATGCCGGTGTGAATTATGATTTTCCATCCAATACCAAACTAATTTCGGCTAAGATTGACAAAGGAACCCATTCGTTTTTAAATGATTCGGCAATGAGTAAAATGCAAATGGAATTGTGTTTTAGCAAAGGAGCTGAAATTGTGATAAATATTGCAAAACAAGGCAGTAACTGCATTGGTTTTGGTGAAATGGGAATTGGGAATACGGCTACAGCTTCGGTTTTGATGAGTGTACTTTGTAATTTTTCTATCGAAGATTGTGTAGGCAGAGGCACGGGAGTTACTGACGAAAAACTGGAATTCAAAATAGATATTTTAAGAAAAGCTATTGAGAATTATCATGGTCCAAAGGATGTGGATTCTTATTTGGCTCATTTTGGTGGATTTGAAATTTTGCAAATGGCGGGCGGAATGCTTGAAGCTTATCAAAACAATATGATTTTTTTAGTGGATGGTTTTATTTGTAGCGTCGCTTTTTTAATAGCTTTCAAAAAAAATCCTGCAATATTGAAAAATGCTGTTTTCAGTCATCAATCGGCTGAGAAAGCCCATAAAAAATTGTTGGATTATTTAGAAGTTTCGGCAATTCTTCAGCTTGATTTGCGTTTGGGTGAGGGAACGGGTTGTGCTCTTGTTTTTCCAATAGTGCAATCGGCTGTGGCATTTTTAAATGAAATGGCCAGTTTTGAAAGTGCCGGAGTGAGTGAGAAGTAGATAACAGAATATAGAATGCAGATTTTAGAATTAAAGTATATATAAAATAATGAAAAAAGAACTCCATATATTTTTTACGGCATTGCTATTTTACACCCGAATTCCCTGTCCTGCAACTATAGACCATCATCCTGATTACTTAAACAAAGCTTCGAGATATTTCCCTGTAATTGGCTGGATAGTAGGAAGTATAGCTTATATAGTTTTTTGTTTTTCAACTTTTCTTTTTTCAAATGAAATTGCTGTTGTGCTTTCGATGATTGCCGGTATTTTGGTTACCGGGGCTTTTCACGAAGATGGTTTTGCCGATGTGTGTGACGGTTTTGGCGGAGGCTGGACTAAAGAAAAGATTCTTTTAATTATGAAAGACAGTGCTATTGGGGCTTTTGGTGCTATTGGAGTAGTGTTGTTGTTTTTATTGAAGTTTCAGAGTTTGATTCAACTAATAAGGATAAATCAAAATTCAAATTTTGGAATTTGGAATTTTAATATTGGAATTTTACTTTTATTCATAACTGCTCATTCTTTAAGCCGCCTGGCTGCTGTTTCTATTGTTTTTACCCACGAATATTCAAGAGAAGATGCGACAAGCAAAAGCAAACCGATTGCTCAAAATTATACATGGAAAGAGGTATTGGGTGCTTTCTTTTTTGGACTAATTCCTTTGTTGGTTTTGTCTTGTTTTCAATGGCAATTGTTTCTGGCTGTAATTCCGGTTTTTGTAACCCGATATTTTCTGGCGCGTTATTTCCAAAAATGGATTGGCGGTTATACAGGAGATTGTCTTGGAGCGACTCAGCAGGTTTGTGAAGTGGTTTTTTATCTTTCAGTAATTGCTTTATGGAAATTTATTTAGTACGCCATACCGAAACGGTTTGCGAAAAAGGCATCTGCTATGGACAAACCGATGTAGGTTTGAAAGAGCCTTATTGGGAACAATTTGAATCGATAAAAAAGCAAATTCCTGCTGATGCGATTGTGTATTCCAGTCCTTTGATTCGTTGTGTTCAATTGGCAAATCATTTATCTGAATCAATTATTACCGATTCCCGATTGATGGAAATGAATTTTGGTGGTTGGGAAATGAAAAAATGGGATGAAATTCCTGAAGCAGATTTTACACCCTGGATGACCGATTTTGTGAATGTAGCTGTTCCTAATGGCGAATCTTTTGTGGGTTTACATCATCGTGTAAGCAATTTTTTTACTGCTGATTGTATTAAAAATACCTCAAAACCTATAGTACTTGTTACTCATGCCGGGGTGATTAGGAGCATCTTGTGTACTATTTCAAATTTGCCTCTGAAAGAGGCTTTTACCAATAAAGTCGATTTTGGTGATGTTATAAAACTGGAATTATAGCTTGAATTGAAAATGTTTAATTGACTGGTTTTCATTTGTTTGTTTTGGTTTTTGTTAATTGTATAAATAAATTTGATTTTTAGTTGAATTAAGTTTTACCTTTGCTGCCGTATTGAGGTTGCTGTTTTTTATTATTGAAAAAAAGCATTAAAAGGGAATCAGGTTAAATACCTGAGCTGTACCCGCAACTGTAAGCTATTAAGCTTGTTGTTATCTACAAAACCACTGTTTAGTAAGTGGGAAGTAGTAAGTAGGAAGATGGAAGTTAATTACTTCCAGCCCCTAACTTCTGACTTCTAACTTAAAAATGGGAAGGTCAACAACAAGACGCAAGCCAGGAGACCTGCCCATTACATCGAGTATCAAACTTTCGGGAAAAAAGGTTTGGGTATGGGTAATTCTATGCTTTTCTCCCATTTTTAGTCATGTAACAGTCATGCTGTTATTAAATGTTTTTTAAAATGAACAAAAAAATCGTTCGTATTAGTGCGTTATTCGTATTAATAAGTACATGTGCTTTGGCGCAAAAAAAAGGAGTTGTTTTAACAGGAACCAATGAGTTAGAGGAAGTAGTTATTTCGGATTCAAAGTTTGCGTTGCCAAAAGAAAAATCCGGAAAGGTAATTGTGAAAATTACGGCTGAAGATTTGAAAAAAAGACCGGGACAATCGGTAGCAACGGTATTGAGTACTGTAGCCGGAGTTGAAATCAACGGAAATCAGAGTGGAGCAGGAAAGGATTTGAAATATTCCATTCGTGGTGGGCGTAATCGTCAAACATTGATTTTAATTGATGGTGTTCCGGTAACCGATGCTTCTGGAACTACTATAGAGTATGATTTACGTTTAATTCCGGTTGAGCAGGTAGAAAGTATTGAGGTAATGAAAGGGGCGGCAAGTACGCTATATGGTTCGGGAGCTGCTACAGGGGTGATTAATATTACTTTGAAAAAAGCCGAAAAGAAAGCCATTGCCGGGAATGTGTATCTAAATGTAGGAACGCAAACGACAGCTCAGGAGAAGAGTAATTCAGTACAGGAATACAATCAGGGATTTTCATTTAATGGAAAAACAGAAAAGTTTAATTATTTTGGATCGTTAAACAGCTCTGAAGTTAGTGGGATGTCTCAGGCAAGACCGGCTTCTGATTTAGAAAAATTTGAAGACGACAGTTTTTCCAGAGTTAATAGTTTGGTAAAGTTTGGGTTTACACCAACAAAGCAATTAAGTTTTGATTTTTTTGCTAATTACGATCGTCTCAAATATGATTTTGATGCAGATTCTTTTGCGGATGATTTATACAATTATAGTAAGTCAGACCAATATCGCATCGGTTTTTCTCCGAAATACAAATACAATAAAGGAGAATTAGTTGTAAATACCGCAGCCGGTTTGATAGAAAGAGGATCGTTTAGCTACGGAAGTTTATCCAATTATAAGTCAAGAAATGTAAGTGCGGATGCGTTTAATAAATATCAAATTAATGCTGAATTATTTGTTATTGGTGGGGCGCAATATCAGTTTTTTGATATGTCAATTAGTAGTTTATATACAAATCTGGCCAATGAATTGACAACGTTTAATTTAATTGATCCTTATGTAACGGCTGTTTATAATTCTGATTTTGGTTTGAATATCAATGCCGGAGCAAGATTAAATGTTCACAGTAGATATGGAAGTAATTTTGTTTACAACATCAATCCATCATTTTCTTTTTCAGAGATTCCTTTGAAGTTGGTAAGTTCCTATAGTACAGCTTATATTACGCCAAGTTTGTATCAACTATACGATATGACTTATGGAAATTTAGATTTAGAACCGGAAAGAAACAGTACAGCCGAAGCGGGTTTTGAATTGGATTTATTAGATAAAAAAATCAATTTAAATGCAGTAGCTTTTTACAGGCAGGAAAATAATTCGATTATTTTTGTATCTGCCGGTTACGATAATATTCAAGGGAAGTATAATGCAAGAGGAGTAGAAACGATGCTTTCTTATGCTTTAAATAATCAATTAACCTTAAGAGGAAATTACACTTTTACTCAGGTAGAAGATGCGTTGAGTTTGTATATTCCAAAGCATAAAGCAAATGCTTCGGTTGAGTACCAGCCAACATCCAGAACTTTTTTCAATGTAAGTTATCAATATGTTGATCAAAAATCAGATGCTTTATTTGATCCGATTACTTATGATCAAACCCGTATTGTTACAGCTGCATATCAATTATTGAATGCAACAGCCAGATATGAATTGATTAAAAATAGAATGACTGTTTTTGCAGCGGCAACTAATATTTTAAATAAAGATTTTTACGAGGTTATTGGATACAGTACCAGAGGAAGAAATTTTAAACTAGGTTTAAATATCAGTTTATAAAATATAAAATACTCTTAATCGAAACTGCCCCAAATAGTGAAAACTTTTTGGGGCAGTTTTGTTGTATTCTAGCTGTTCTTTTAGTGCATAGCATCGGCAGGATTGACTTTGTTTTTTCCTTTTTTGATTAATAAAATAAAAGGAATACAGCATAAAAACAGTAAGCCTAAATAAAGAAAAATATCCATATAAGCCAGTACAGTACTCTGTTTTATTACCGAAAAATCCAACACTTCGTATGCTTTTTTAAGTGATTCATTAATTGAATATCCTTTTGCTATAAAAGCTTGTTGCAATTGGTTGAGGCGATTTTGTACCTCTAATTTACTACCGTCTAAATTAGCAACTAAATTCACCCGATGGGTTTGCGTCAGTCGGGTAATAAAAGTGGTAATGATGGCAATACCAAATGAACCTCCTAATTGTCGCATCATTCCTGTGAAAGCAGCTCCTTCGCCAATATTTTTCCCTTTTAATGTAGAAAGTGACAATGTCGTTATTGGTACAAACAGTAATCCTAAACCAATCCCTCTTAAGATTAAAGGCCAAAACATGTGTTCGACACCGGTATCCGGAGTCATGTTGTAATACATGCTCAGGGTAAAAATGAAGAATATTAAGAAACCTATAGCTACCATATAACTTTGTGGCACTCCTTTTTGAATCATCTTACCCACAAACGGCATCATAATCGCTGTTGTAATCGATCCTGGAATTAACAATAATCCGGCATCAGTAGCAGTCCAGCCTAAAATGGATTGAGTGTAGATAGGAATGATTAATGTTGAACCATAAAGACCAAATCCCATGATGAAACTCATGATGGTTCCAATTCTTAAATTTCCGTCTTTTAATACACTTAAATTCACAATTGGATATTTATAAACCAATTGTCGCCAAATAAATAATAGCAGTCCAAATAAGGAAACAATACTTAGGGTAACAATTAAATCATCGTTAAACCAATCGTCCTGTTGACCGTGTTCCAATACAAATTGCAACGAACCAATGAAGGTTGCCAAAAGAATGATTCCATACCAATCCACCTGATTGGATTTTAATTTTTCACCATATTTCGGACTTCTGACAAAGGTTAATGTTAAAAGCGTAGCAATAATTCCCAACGGGATATTGATATAAAAAATATAAGGCCATGAAAAATTATCTACTAAATAACCTCCTAATGGTGGTCCCAGCGTAGGTCCTACAATTACACCCATTCCGTAAATAGCCTGTGCCATTCCGCGTTTGGCAATAGGATAACTTTCGGTAATGATGGTTTGAGCGGTTACCAGCAAAGCACCGCCGCCTAAACCCTGAACAAATCGAAAAGTTACCAGTTCCCATATATTGGTTGCATTTCCACACAAGAAAGAAGCAACGGTAAATATGATAATCGAAACAGCAAAATAATTACGTCTTCCAAATTGTTGTGAAAGCCAGCTTGTCATAGGGATTACAATAACGTTGGCAATGGCATAGGCCGTAATAACCCAGGCAACATCTGTTAAAGTCGCTCCCAGACTTCCTCTCATGTTGGTCAAAGCCACATTGACAATAGTGGTATCTACAATTTCCAGCAAGGCACAAAGTACCGCTGTAATTGTGATGATAACTCTTCTAAAGCCATATTCTACTAAATCGTCTTCTGCTAGTACCATTTATTATACTTTATTGTTTTGGTCTAATTCTGTTTGTTATTTTATACTCGAAGGTGTATTGTCAAAGCGTCTGTTCGAGTGTTTTGCGTAATGAAATGAAGCAAAATGTCCCGATAGCTATCGGGACGATAACCCGTTTTTGATTGTAAATTTTTCTTTTTTGCTTGATCAAAAAAGAAACAAAAAAATCAAGTCTTACGCTTCCTCATCGGTCAAATTAGTTTTCGAATGCTAAAAGAAAAGAACTCGCTGCGCTCAAACAGCTTTTCTTTTTACGCATTCTTCAAACATTTGACACTCGACTGCGGAAGCTAAGGACGCCCGAAATCCGGAAATAACAATGATTTGATTTCTAATTGAATTAAACCTCTACAGTTATTTTATATGTACATCTACATCCACATTCATTCCCGGACGTAATAGTTTTACTTTTTCAATATCATTGCTGGCATCAATACTAATTTTTACAGGCAAACGCTGAATGGTTTTTACAAAGTTTCCGGTTGCATTATCCGGAGGCAAAATTGAAAAACGAGATCCTGTTGCAGGAGAAAACGAAGTAATTGTTCCTTTAAATTCATAATCAGGGTAAGCATCGACTTTTAAAGCTACTTTTTGTCCTGCTACCATTTTGTTAAGTTGTGTTTCTTTGAAATTAGCAATTACCCAAGCTTCATTGTTGTTGATGATGTAAAACAAAGATTGTCCCGGTTGTACTAATTGTCCCGGTTGGATATCAATTTTAGAAACCTGTCCGTCAATTGCAGCAGTAACCACTGTATAGCTTAAGTTTAATTTAGCCGATTCTAATAAAGCCTGAGCTCTTTTGATGTTGGCAGCAGCTACATCCGTTTCTTTGTTAGAAACTACTGATTTTGCCTGAATAACTGATTTTTGAAAGTTGCTTGCTCTTTCTTGTTGTTGTAAAATACGTACCTGATTCTCTGCTTCTTGTTTGGCTGCCAAAGCTTGTTCGTATTGTTGCTTAGTAATGGTATGATTTTTATACAAATTGCTGTAACGGTTGAAATCATTGGTTGCCAAACCTAATTTGATTTTAGCACTTTGAATATTTCCGCCTGCTGATTTTACATTCGCATCTGATACGGAGATATTAGCCAAAATGCTTCCAATATCTGCTTTTGAAACTTCAAAATTTCCTTCGGCTGCTGCTAATGCTGCTGTGGCTTCGTCAATTTTTAATTGATAGTCTCTCTGATCAATAGTAAATAGAGTATCTCCCTTTTTTACAAAATCATTGTCTTTGATGTACACTTTTTTTACATAACCCGAAACTCTTGGGATAATGGGAGTCATGTATTTCTCTATCTGGGCATCATCAGTGCCTTCGTGTGATAGTGAATGAATGTATTTGTAAGAACCATATATAACGCCTAATAGAATTAAGGAAGCTATTATAACGATAAATTTTTTATTTGTTTTTTTCTTTTCCATTTTAGGTATCGATTATATTTTAGAAAGCTTGAAAGTTTGGTTTAGTTGTCCTGTTGCAGCTAATAAATTGTAATATTTTTGAGTTACATCAGCCTTTGCTACTGTGTTGTTGATTTTGGCACTTAATTGCTCGACATCGGCTTCTAGTAAATCATTGGTGTCAGCAAGACCGTTGTCGTATTTGTCTTTTAAAATTCGGTAATTTTCACTTGCCTGTTCAACTGCCAGAGCATAAACTTCTTTTTGTTTTATTGCCAAATCATAGTCTTCAATTGCTTTTTGGACCTGAATTTTGATGTAATCGGTAAGCATCATTTCAGAAGCCTGTAATTCTTTGGCCTGGCTTTTGGCTACTTTTACTTCAGTTGCATTTTTAAAAATGTTACTTAAATTATACGAGATTCCTACTCCAAAATTCATTGCATTTTGAACCATTACCACATTTTTTAAATCCAAAGTAGTATATCCGCCAATCAGTGAAAGAGAAGGGTAGTAGCCGCTTCGCGCCACTTTTATATTGGCCTCACTTGCTTTTTCCTGAAGACGAATGGCTTCTAAATCCTTACGGTTTTCCAATGCCGGATTTTCATCGGCAGGAATGTTGTTCATTTCAAAATTGTAGAAATCACTTTCTTTAATTTCGATTATTGTTTTAGGATCCAGTTTCAGGAAGTTGGTTAACTCATAATTGATAACGTTTAAATTACTTTTGGCCTGGTCTAAAGACAATTGGACTTTAGAAAGCTGTAATTGTGTTTTCAACAAATCGTTTTTTGGAACAATTTCGTTTTTTTCCAATTCCGTAAAATCCTTTACACGTTGCTGGGCGCTTTTGTAATTTTCGTTCAGCAATTCAACTGTTTTTTGAGCTTTGTACAAAGCTGCATAATAGTTGATGGCTTTCATTGCTGTTTCTTCTTTGGTTTGCAAAGCATTAGCCGTTTCTGCCTGATACAAATTATCCGAAACTTTGATGCTGTTTTTTAATTTAAAACCGGAGAAAATAGGCAAAGAGGCATTAATTTGCCCTAAAACCAATTGATCTACATTGGGGGCTTTTGTATCCGATTCGCTTTCGGCGCTGTTGTTTTTTAAATTAACAGTAGCCTTAGTCAGTCGTTGGTATTGAGCCGAAGCTTTCACCTCAGGATAAATATTGTTTTTTACCGATTGCAACTCGTGTTTTTTAGTGGCTACTTTGGCATTGGCCAAATTGACTTCGTTGCTTTTCTCCCATGCAAGATGAACGGCATCGTTGAGCGATAAATTCTTTTTTTGTTGTGCTTTTGCAGAGATGATTCCCAGAAATACAATCCCTAAAAGCAGTAATTTTCTAGCTTTCATATATAAGAAGTGCTTTTATTGTTTGTTGAATGTGGGTTTTAAGTTGGGTTTGTACATAATTTTCAAATTGTTCGTCTGTTTCCAGATTAAAAAGTTTTTTGAAATAGGCTTTATTCATCGTAAAATGAAAAAACGTACCCATTATTGTTGGAGATATCAACGGAATAATGACATCTTTTCTAAAAATTCCTTTTTGTTGTCCTTCGTGGATAATGGTTTCTAAGGATTTTAAATTTCGGTCTCTCACTTCATTTAAGACTTTTAATTTATCCTCTTTCTCCTCTGAAGCAAATTCAAAATGCAGGATTCTGTAAATACCCTTATTGCATCTGATACGGTTGATGTAGAGTTCAATGAGTTTGTCTATTTTTTCAATTGGATCTAAATCTTCTAGGGATAAATTTTCTATTTGAATTTTTAAATCAGAAGTTCGATACACAATTAATGCTTCAAGTAGTTTTTCTTTCGAACCAAAATAATAAGAAACCATTGCCACATTAATTTCGGCTGCTTTAGCAATTGTTCTGATTGAGGTTCCCTCGAATCCATTCTCGGCAAACAGCGTTTCGGCTATCAGTAGAATTTGAACTTGTTTTTCGTTAAAATCAGTTTTCACCCGGATTTGTTTTTAATTAGGATACAAAATTAAACAACTGTTTAATTTAAACAACTGTTTAATTTTAATTTAACGTAATGTTAACAAAATAAAGTGGTACTTTTTTAGGAGTATTTGAATAGATAAGTAATTGATTTTGTTGTGATAAGAAGGTTTTTTGTAAAAAAAATAAAATAAAATAAACGGTCAGTGAGTTTTTTTGAATTATATAATATCCTAATTCGAAATTAGCTTGTCGATTTTACAAACTGATGCCGTTGAAGAACGGTATTAATCCCGGAAATTTTCTTTTTTATACAAATGGATCAATCAATCACTTTATTGTAAGTTTAAAATAGTAGCAGTGAAATAAATAGCTTTTGAGAGTCAAAATTGTGAATATCTATTTTGATATTTCGACAATTATTTTGTTCTAAAATCTATCTTTGGCATCCTTAAAAAAGAGAAATTATGGCAACTTGGTACGAATGCAAAGTAAAATATAGAAAAACGGATGAAACCGGTAATCAAAAAATGGTAGGTGAAATTTATTTGGTTGATGCCATTTCCTTTACCGAAGCCGAGAGCAGAATCAACGATGAAATGAAAGCTTATGTAAGTGAGGAGTTCAAAATAGCCAATATTAAAGTAGCTAATTATGCCGAAATTCATCCTTTTGAAAATGCCGACAGATGGTTTAAATCTAAAATTTCGCTATTGGCTTATGATGAAGAAAGTGGTAAAGAGCGCAAAACCAATATGTATTTTTTAGTTCAGGCCAATGATGTCAAAGAGGCTTACGATAATACGGTGCATACCATGAAAGGGACAATGGGTGATTATACTATTCCGGCAATTTCAGAATCGGCTGTTTTGGATGTTTTTCCTTATTTTAGTGGAGACGAAGATGAATTGGAACAATTAGAACGTTTTAATGCACTAAAAGCTTCAAAACCGGTAGTTGCCGAAATTGAAGATCACATGGAATTTGTAACAGAAGAGGAAGAAGAAACAGTTTAGTTTTGATTTTGTCTAAAATAAAAAGCAAATCAGAGTAGTTGAGAACACTTTGATTTGCTTTTTTGGTTTTAAGGGCAACTTAATAGAATACAATTTTAGAAAGAGTTACAATTCCTGTAATCAAAATTAAAACCAAAACTATCGATTTGAATTGCGCTTCCGAAATACGATCTAATATTTTTTTTCCAATAAAAGTTCCGACAATACTTACCAAAAGCAGGATGGGGATGAGGTATAAATCATGTCGATGCACATAGCCGTTATAGCTGTAAACAATGCTTCTGCTGGAGTCAATGGCTAAATCAATTATGGCTGAAGTAGCAATAAAAACTTCCATCTTAAGATTATAAGCCGCCAGAGTCATGCCGCGAATGGCGCCTCCTGTCCCCAGTAAACCCGCAATTAATCCGGAGAAAGTACCTCCTAAAACCGAATTGGTGATAGTGGGTTTGATACTTAGGTTTTTGAAAAATAAAAAGACTAAACTAGTGCCAATCAGGAATATTGCCAGAGCTATTTCGAGTGTTTTCGGATTAATAAACCGGCTGATAAAAGCACCGGTAATTACAAAAATTACTGCCGGAATTCCTATGTAAATCAGCAGTTTCTTATCAAATCCTTTTCTGAAAAAAGCAATTTTACTGATATTACTCGATACATGAAACAAAGCTGTAATTCCTAAGACCGAATGAAAATCTAAAAAATAACTGGCAATAGGTACAAAAAACAGGGAAGAGCCAAATCCGCCCACAGTACCCAGAATTTCTGCCATTAGTGCCAATAGAATGAATAAGGCTAAATTTTCCAAATGTTAATTTGTTTTATTCTTGTTTATATTCCAAAAAAGCAATTCTGATGTAAAAGATTCAACTGATTAATTTCTTAATATCAATTTGCTTGAGAATTTCCCTTTCAGAATGGCGAACCAGAACTTTAAATTTTTCATACCAGGGTCTCCAGTCCGCAACTCCCATGTCTCTTGCCAGTTCCTGTTCAAAATCAGCAAGTGTGGCGTATGAGGATTCAAAAATGAGTCGGTAACTTTCCCCTGTAAAATCAGTTAAAACTCTATTTCCGCTAGTTTGTGGAAATAATCCGCCCTGGGTGGCTTCATCGATCAAAACTTTGGCTTCTTTATAACGGCCAAATTGCAGATAAAATATTTCTCGAACGATATACATGAGTACAAAAATTAGGAGTTAAACAAATGTTTTGTACCTATAAAGTTAAGAAATAATACTATTGGTGTTGTTTTATTTCTTTGAAAAACAAGAAGTTATTTTTTGTGGAGATAAAGTGAATTTTCTTCTTTTCTATTCGCAGCATGAGATGCAATAAAGCTGATGATGAAAATTTGAAAAGCATGAAAAATCATAATCGGAAGCAGGACAATCCCCATAGTTCCCGGATTTGGAAATACTATTTTGGCAAATACGGTTCCGTGGACTAATGATTTTTTAGTACCACAAAATTGGGCTGTAATTTTATCTTCAATACTAAATCCCAGTTTATTGCTTAGAAAACCGCTCAGGAAATAAACCAGATAAAACAAAACCGAAACAGCGATAACTATTATCATAATATCAAAAGTGTCAATGCTGCTAAAAACATTTTCTTCAAAGGAGCTGGCAAAACTCTTGTAGATAATCAATAAGATAATTGATTTGTCAAATAAGCTGAGGTAGTGGTTGTATTTTTGAGCTAAACTGCCCCAATAACGATGCAGGAGCAAACCCAGAATAACTGGAACTACAACTTCTGTAATCAATTTGATATAAATAGTTCCCAGATTAAAATCGGCTCCGCTATTATTCAGGAAAAGTCCCAGCCAAAGCGGAGTTACAACAATTCCGATTAAACCCGAAATGCTGGCATTAAAAATCGCTGCCGGAATGTTTCCTTTGGCTATAGAAACCATCACTACCGATGAAGAAACGGTTGACGGCAAAGAGGCCAGAAATAAAAAAGCAAGCCAAATGTTGTTGTCGTATTCTGTGCGAATCAGGGGGTAAAAACAAAGTATAACAACGGGAAATAGCAAGAAGGTACAGCTTTGAACTAAAAGATGTAATTTCCAGTTTTTTAATCCTGATTTGATTTTTTCAGGACTCAATTTGAGTCCGTAGAAAAAGAAAATCAATGAAACACCAATACTACCGATATTTTCCAGAGGAATTGGACTTGATTTACTGCCCAATTGTGGAAAAAGATAAGCCAAAAGTACGACCGCAATTATCGAAAGGACGAATGTATCAATTTTAAATTTCATTGTTTGCTATTCTGATTTGTAAATAAATTAGCCTGCAAAGGTAGAAACTTAGTAAAAATCAACGTAATGCTGCTTTAATTTTAGGAAGCTTTTAACGGTTTTGGGTAATAAATATTTGCGCTTTTTGTATAAAATCCATCTGTTCTAAGACAGGTTATTTCCATAAAAGAAGAAAAGAACATCGTTTGGTAAGAATCATTTTTCGACTAAAAAAAAAGCGCACTACGGCTAGTTTTCGGAGTATATAAAATTGACTATTATCTATCCGTTAGTTGCTTCGATTAACCTAGATACTTTTAAAAATGTTATTGGTCGAAATAGTTTTAGTTAAGGAGTTATTTAGGATTATATTTATCATTCCAATATTTTTCATACCCGGTAAATTACAATTTAGATGAAGCAGTTTTTCTTTTTATTATGTTGTTTAGGAATAGTATCGACTGTCAACGCTCAGAAATCCTCCGATGTCCCAAAGCCATTTGGTTCTGTGCCCACTCAGAAACAAATCGACTGGCAGGAAATGGAATTTTATGCGTTTATCCATTTTTCGCTAAACACTTTTACCAATAAAGAATGGGGTTTTGGGGACGAATCGCCTCAATTGTTTAACCCAACCGCTTTAGATGTGCGTCAGTGGGCCAGAGTGGCAAAAGAAGCCGGAATGAAAGGAATTATATTAGTAGCAAAACATCACGATGGCTTTTGTTTATGGCCATCGGCCTATACTGAACGTTCTGTAAAAAATGCTCCATGGAAAAACGGAAAAGGCGATGTTGTCAAAGAATTAGCCGCAGCCTGCAAAGAATACGGTCTTAAATTGGGGTTGTATCTTTCTCCCTGGGATAGAAATCATCCCGATTATGGAAAACCGGCTTACATAAGCTATTTTAGAAATCAATTAAAAGAGTTATTGATAAATTACGGCGATGTTTTCGAAATGTGGTTTGATGGTGCTAATGGTGGCGATGGCTATTATGGCGGTGCCAATGAAATTAGAAAAATAAACACATTAGAGTATTATGACTGGGAGGAAACCTATCAGTTAATCTATAAAATTGCGCCTAAAACACTGGTTTGGGGAATTGGTCCTTCGGAAGCCAGATGGATCGGCAATGAAGAAGGTTTTGCTAATGAAACCAACTGGAGTCTGTTGCGTCAAAAAGATGATTTGGCAGGCAAAGTTCATTATTCTGAATACACCTCAGGACATGAAGATGGCGAAAAATGGGTTCCGGGCGAAGCCGATGTTTCCATTAGACCGGGTTGGTTTTATCATGCTTCCGAAGACGACAAAGTCAAATCATTAGATGAATTGGTCGATATTTATTATAAATCCGTAGGTCGTAATGCAACTCTTTTGTTGAATTTACCTCCTGATAAAAGAGGTTTGATAAACGAAAATGATATTCAAAGATTAAAAGAATTTACCGCAGCAATCAAAGCCGATTTTAAAACAGATGTACTGGCAAAAACCAAAGTAACAACTACTAATTACAGAGGAAATGACCGAAAATATGCTCCTGAAAATGCAATTGATGGTAATAAAAACAGCTATTGGGCTACAGATGATGCCGTGAAAAAGGCTACCATTACTTTTGAATTTAAAAAACCAACAGCTGTCAACAGGCTATTACTTCAGGAATACATTCCGCTGGGGCAAAGAGTAAAAGCATTTACAGTAGAGGCTAAGATTGATGGAAAATGGAAAACAATTGCGAGCCAAACGACTATTGGTTACAAAAGAATTTTAAGATTTGACAGGGTTGTAGCTTCGGCACTGAGAGTCAATATTACCGATGCTAAAGCCTGTGTTTTACTAGCCAATATTCAGGCTTTTAATGCGCCTTTTTTTGTACGAATGCCTGAGATTAGCAGAGATAAAAAAGGTGTAGTAGCCATCAAAGCAGCACCTGGCTGCCGAATTTATTATACTCTTGATGGCTCCGTTCCGTCGGCAAAAAGTAGTTGGTACAAAACTGCTTTTCAACACCCTAAAGCTGTTACAATAAAAGCCATTGCAGTAGATACATTAGAGCAGAGAAGTAGTGCCGTACAAATGGCTCAGTACGGAATGGCTAAACAAAACTGGAAGGTGATTACCGCTTCCAGCGGTGATATGAATACAATACAGCGTATTATAGACGGAGATCCGGCGACCGATTGGAGTTTTGAGAATGCAACTCATCAGCTTCCACAGCAGGTTGTTATTGATATGGGGGAAACAATGCGCATAAAAGGTTTTTCTTATGTGCCCAAACAACAGGGACATCATCTCAATTTAATTGCTAATTATGAGTTCAGTACAAGTTTGGATGCGGTTAATTGGAGTAAGCAATCGGAAGGAGAATTTTCTAATATTAAAAATAATCCAATTGAGCAGATTCAACTTTTTTCAACAGTTACTGCCCGATATGTCAAGTTTGTAGCCAAATCAGCTATTGAAAAAGGCAGTAATCTCAGTATTTGCGAAATAAACGTTATTGAGGAATAAAAAGAAAAGGCTTCGATAATAAAAAACGAAGCCTTATTAGTTAGCATTTATTTGAGATTGTGTTTAGGGTTTTCAATCGTTTATTGCTTCGGATATTATTGAGAATCTTAGGGGGGCTTTTTTGAGTTTGGAATGAAATAGTTGGTGATTTTTATTTTTTTGAGACTTCAAGAATGGTATTAGAATTAATCAAGAAGCCACACGAAAGGATTCGTGCGACCAATGTCCCTAAGTTAAGGATAGATTTATCTAGGTCTGTCATTCCGAAGAATGAGGAATCACAATAGTTGCTCACGTTATGTGATTTCTCCTTCGTCGAAATGACACAAAATACGCATAACTTAATCACATTGTTCGTGCGGCAGTGTGGGGTTGGTTAATAAAGTTGCCCATCTTTGTGGGCACGGATTACAAATCCGCGCTATCGGGTTGGTTGACAAAGTTGCTCCTCTTTGTGAGCACGGATTCCGCTAATGTTATAGATGTCCATAGTCGTGTTAGAATATTGCAGGTAACGTCCTGTGGCTTTGCGAAGTTTGGGGATTAGTTCTCCCAAAACTAACAATTTAAGATAAGGTTTACAAATATAAAACCAACTTTAAATTAAGCCTTAAAGCCCAAATTTCGCAAAACCACTGTTAGCAAACGTTTTTGTTATATATCTTTCCAAGTTTCAATATGAACTTTATCTTTTAAATCAAAGGAATCATATTTTTCAACATTTTCATTATAAAGTAACTTAAGATTCCAAATTAATCTTGAAGTCAACATCTTATTTATATCCAAAATTAAAGAAATAGTTTCTACTTTAGAATTAGGGTTTATTACTCTGCAATAATGCTGACGATCGCTTATGTACTCTGAATGCGCATAGTTTGAATAAATTGACCACATTTGATCTATCCTTGATTTTTGAATTCCACTTCTCTCAAACAATTGCTTGCTTTCTATAAGTTTTGCATATCTTGGATTTAAGTATTCTTTTTTCTTAGTTTCGTTAGCTTGTTGAAATAAGTTAGATTGTTTAATAGCGTCAATAGCTTCTTCTATTTCTAATTTTATCTTCTTTCGACTATTTTCTGTATCAATAAAATCTGCTGAAATCTCAAAGTTGTTCTGCTTTTGTAAAGCATGCAACTTGTAAATATTTAACCTAAAATCTTTAATTTCGTCTTCAACCTTATCAAAAACTAAATAAAATAAAATTAAAAATGTTTCGATTTGCATTCTAGTTATAGAGTTAAGAGAATCAATATCAATTGAGTTAATTTCCTTATCTAAAATTTTCACTTTAGTTCCTTTAATTAAAGAGATTATCGAATTATTTGCAAATGCAAAACGATAAGCTTTTGCTTCCAATATTGACTGATGACTTTTAATTTGAATTCTCCTTTCAAAAGGATTATTGGCTAGTTCAAACAAGCAATTAGTCATCGAAGAAAAGAAGTCGATTTTTTTTCCGATATCATTAGTATTTTCTGCAAAATACAATTCTGCATAATGTTTATTGCGGTCGTCCATAAAAATGTTTGCTAACTTGTATATACTTGCTACAAAGTAGCGCCTATACACTCCAAACAGGATAGATTGTCGCTACTTTAATAGTATATTCTTTTTTGCTAAAGTATAGATAATTCTTATAAAAACGACTATTGACTTAATTGTTTTTGTATAATTTCTCTTAAGGTGTAAAAGACATTAGAATCAAGAAAACAAAAAAGCTTTAGCCTAATCTTGATTTAGATTTCGGCTAAAGCCTTTTGAAAGCTTTAATTTGTAAATCGGGCTAAAGCCCGACCCAATTCATACTTTAAAATTGGTATTAATTTAAAAATCTGTGTTTATCTGTTTAAATCCGTTTAATCAGCGTTCCAAACCCTTTTAGTATTTCCACACCAATACATCAGCGGTTTTCATGGATTTTGTTCCAATGATAATTTCAGCATTGGCAGGCAATTTCATTTCATACACTTTATCCGAATAGTTTACAGCAATCCCAAAACCATCGCGGTATTCTACCAATATTCCTTCCGGATAATTTTCAATTGGGATATTTTGTTGTTGGTATAATTTGGTCAAAACTTGTTTCTCCAAATCTCCTTTTTTAGAATCCACACCTATGTAAGTAACCGTTCCTTTGCCTAATTTACGCGAAATTACAGCAGGAGTTCCGGCATAGAAATCCCCCTGAAAAGTGCCCCAGATTTCAGTTCCTTTGTTTGGTTTTAATAAATCGCCCCAGCTTACCCAATCAAAATCCTGATTGTTGAATTTAATTTTATCCGGTGATTGCGGCATCAATAAATCATAAGATTCCACTTCGGAACCAATTAATTTCCACATTGGTTCGTAGAATTTGGCTTCCCAAAGATGTCCTTTTCGGTTTTGAATTCCTGAGCGACAGCTTAATACTAAGTTTCCTCCGTTTTGAGCATAGGCAGTCATTTTATCAATCATTTGCTGGTCGATCATTTGATAAGCCGGAACTAGCAACACCGGATATTTTGAAAAATCAGTTGTGTCACGAACAAAATCCACCGGAGCGCCAAAGGATTTTGCAGCCTTGTAATATTTTGTAAAATGATTAAATGTATTCCATTGGTTGGTTTGTTTGTTCAAATCAATTCCCATAACATTATTGGCATTGAACAGAATTCCGGTTTTGCGTTGCAAATAATCTTTTGGTAATGTTGCTTTCGGATTGTATTTTTTTCTCAAAGCAGCAATGTCTTTGATGAATTGGCTGAATTCCTGTCCGCCGGGAGTAGGCGTAACACCATCGGTACCTACAATTCCGTAATGAAATTGCTCATAACCGTACAAAGGCGCACGAAAACGATAGGTGCAGGTAAATTTACTTCCACCGGCAAAAACATGCCACAACCAAAGTCGCATAGCTCCCGGTAAGGGCTGCGGATTAATGCTTCCCCAGTTTACCTGTCCCGGTTGCAATTCCATTACGCCATAAGCGCCTTTCATTGGACGGAAAAAATCATTCGACATAGCAATTCGGGAATATTCGCCCACACGATAGCCTTTTGGTCCAATGCCTAAATCACCACCATAAACCATATAGCGGGTGTAAGAAACAAAATCCAATTCTTTACTGGCTCCCACATAACCCACATCATACATCGGAATATAATTAGAAGTTAGCCATTGATCCGGATTCGAATATTTACGGATTTCTTTGGCTTGCTCATCTAAAAAAGTAGCCGTTTCATCATCAGCAAAACGATAATGATCCAGTTGGGAATGTAAATTCATTCCCCAAATGCCGTGTTTTGGAATATTAATTTCATCAAAACTACTGTAGGTTCCGCTCCAGAAATTATTCCCCCAGGCTTCGTTAAGTACATCGATGGTTTTGTATTTGTTTTTTAACCAATTGCGGAAACGTTCGTGTGCATCCTGTCCATAATCCAGAAAACGACGTGGTTCATTATCTACCTGCCAACCCATCACATTTTTATCATTACCGTATCTTTTGGCTAATTCGGCAATCATTTTCATCGAATAAGAACGGTAATAATTACTTGAAAAAGTAGCATGTTGGCGTGTTCCATGATCCATTTTAGTGCCGTCTTCATTAGTTGCTAAAATATCCGGATGCTTGCGAACCAACCAAACCGGAGGTGTAGCGGTTGAAGTACACATAATTACTTTTAGATGGTATTTTTTAGCTAGTTCTAAAGATTTATCCAGCCATTTAAAATCGTATTTGCCTTCTTCGGGTTCGAGTTGCGCCCAGGCAAATTCGCTAAAATGAGTGTATTCAAATCCCATTTTTTCCATGTTTTGGAAATCACGCTCCCATTGCGCTGGATCCCAATGTTCCGGATAATAATAAACTCCCACTGAAGTTAAATCTTTGGAAGGAAAAAAAGACTCGATTTTTTGAGCAAAAGTAGCGGTACTAAACAGCAGTAACAGCGCCAGAACGCATTGTTGGTACAATGCAGTTGTCTTGTAATTCATAATAGTATGGTTTGCTAATAGTGAATTACAAATCTAAGTTTTTTTAATTATAAAGTGTAAAATTCTCACTTAATTGTGTAAATCGAAATGTTTTTATATAAAGCTGTCCGGGTAGCCATTTGTCTAAAACCAATTCTACCTTCAATAAGTTCGGGATGGTTTTTAAGATTCCAGGAGAATAATTTGGAACTGTTTTTTCCAACTACTTTAAAATAGAGTTTTGAATTGGTTTTAATCACTGTAATTTTATAGGTTTCATCCGTTTTGAACAATCCGGTTTCAAAGTAAGGATTCGGGATTTCGGTAGTAGTGTTAAAATTTTGTCCGGGAACTACAGGATATTGGCGTACTCTGATGTAATCTTTTTTGCTGTTGGTATTGTCGTTTTCAAAAGAAGCATAGCTAATATGCAGGGCTTTCATATTGTTGAAATAGGTTTTCATTGCCGGAATTTCTCTTAAATGATTCCATTTGGAAATATCCTCAACATAAGGAGCAATTCCCGTGCCGGTTGCCTGAAGGTATAAAATGACAGCCCATTTAGTTGCAGCATCTTTTCTGGTAAAGTTGAATTCTATTTTTAGATTTCCCTTAAAAGAATCCTTTGTCCAAAGAACTGCATGATCCGAATCGGATGCTGCTTTTTCTCCGGCATTGAAAAGCATTCCGACTTTAGAGTTTTTAACAGCAGCCTGAAGTCCGTCTAAGAACCATTTGGATTGCCAGTCTTTTGTGCCGCTATCCTGAAATTGTAAGTGCCATTTTTCAGACTGATTGAGAACTTCAAATTCTTGATTGTCGGTGTTTTGAGCCTGTGTTGGAACAGAAAGAAAGAGCATTACAATTAGTAGTTGCCTTAAGTTCATTATTAATAACTGTTTATTTTAAAAGATATAGCAATAATTGATAATTCTTTCTGTAGCTTATTTATTGTTTTTGCTAAAAAGGATTCTCAATTCTTAGGAAATTTTCGTTATAGAAAAGTTAGTTGCTTTTTAGGTTTCCAGCTTGTGAGTTGCTAAGTTAAAAAGTTTTTAGAAGAGTGTGTTTTTTAGAAGCTTTATTGTTCGAAGAAGTAGAAAGAAAATGTTTTTGAAAGATAATATTTATATATTTGATTAGTTTAAAAAACGAGGCAAAGTTTTGTTAATTTCTTTGAATGTTGAAGAGGATTGAAGATATTTATTCTAAACCAGTTAGCTAATATTTATGAAAAAATTTGTCTCATATCAGGGGCTGCCAATTAAATCAGGTGGGGCACATACATTAAAAAATAAAAATGGAAAAGAAAATTATGATAAAATTTTAGACTTCTTGAACAGATATGCTTCTAGAATTAATGAAGAGCAAGTAGAATTAACGTTATATAAATCGAAAGAAAAAAAATATTCGATTACACAAATTATGTTTAAAATAATTCTAAAATTTGGAATTCCGAAATATAGAAATGACGGCTATCTAAAATCTTGGAGTTGGTATTTGACTAATAGACAGATAAAAAGAGGATTTGAAATTTTAGAATTCAATAAACAACTATCTGAAAATCCACTTGGACCTATTTCATTAAATTTTAAATGGAATTTTTATTTTAAAGATCCTAAGACACAATTAGAATTATTAAATCAAGACTTAATACCAGAAATAGATTTTAGATTAAAAAATTCTCAAGTGTATTTGAGAATATCTGAAAAATCAACTGTTTCTGTTTGGTTTGCATTTCCTTTTGAGGAAATTCATCAATGTGAAAAGGAATTTATAGAAGATTTAAAATTAAATTTACCATTTAAAATTTCAGATAAACATTGGAGAATTTGGAAATATTCGAAGGAAGGAAATTGGATAGCAAGAAAAATAGAGATATAAAATATTAACAATGTGGACTTAAGGTTTTAATTCGTATTAACATAGATAAGTAAAGGTTTTAAACTTTGCTCCACTAGATGAGATTCCTTCTTTGTTGAAATTTACAAGGTTGAGAGGAAATCTTTGTAAACTAAAGATTTAAAAGATTAATCTGTAGGCAAGACAGGCTTTTATGTGATTTTCGTTTAATTCAGGGAAATCAGTAATAATCTCATCAAACGACATTCCATTTGCTAACCAGTTTAAAACATCAAAAACTGTAATTCAGGTACCAATAATGATAGGTTTCCCAAATCGAATCTCTGAATTAATGGTAATATGTTGTTTGTAATCAATCATATTGCGTTCTTTTTTACAAAGTTAATGAAATAATTAATTTATTGGATGGTTTTAGAATTGCTTAACAAATGTCAAAAATAAAGCCACAGATTTAAAAGATTAATCCTTTAAATCTGTGGCTTAAAAAGATGTTTTTATCAAGCTAATGCCAATTCAATAGCGTTAGTAAACAAATCCTCCAATGAAATACCGGCAGCTTTTGCCTGTTGCGGAATCAAACTTTCGGTGGTTAATCCCGGAATGGTGTTCATTTCGAGCATGTGTGGTTCTCCATCGACAATGATAAATTCAGAACGGGAGAATCCTTTCATTTTCAACACTTCATAAGCACGTTTAGCAATAGTACCTACTTTTTGAGTCATTTCGTCAGAAAGTCTCGCCGGAGTGATTTCCTGAGATTTCCCCTGGTATTTGGCTTCGTAATCAAAGAAATCATTTTCAGAGACAATTTCGGTGATTGGCAATACAATAATTTCTCCTTTGTAATTGATTACACCTACTGAAACTTCGGTTCCGTCAAGGAAACTTTCAATGATAATTTCGTTGTCTTCTTTGTAAGCCGTTTCAATGGCTGTAGGCAATTCGGCTTCGGTTTTTACTTTCGAAATCCCAAAACTGGAACCTGCTTTATTAGGTTTTACAAAACAAGGCAAACCTACTTTATTGATAATTTCAGCGGTGTTGATTACATCACCTTTATTTAGATAATAAGAAATTGCCGTTTTAATTCCGTAAGGTTTTAAAACTGAAAGTAAATCGCGTTTGTTGAATGTCAATGCCGATTGGTAATAATCGCAGGAAGTTTGCGGAATGTTTAACAATTCAAAATAAGCCTGCATCAAACCGTCTTCACCCGGAGTTCCGTGGATGGCGTTGAAAACGCAGTCAAAACTGATTTTGTTGCCGTTCACCGTTATTGAAAAGTCGTTTTTGTCAATTGGGAATTCGTTGTCTGCATCATCTACATAAACCCATTTTTCTTTGAAAATATGGATTCGAAATCCGTTGTATTTTGATTGATCTAAAAATTTGTAAACTACGTTACCGCTAATAAGAGAGATTTTGTACTCGCTGGAATAGCCGCCCATGATGATGGCAATGTTTTTCATTTAGTTGCGTTTGTATTTTAAAATCGATTTGTTTTTTAGCCCCGATAGCTATCGGCATAGCTCAAATCCTATAAATAAGTCCGGGACTGAGCTACATTAAACAAAATTATCATTTTTTTTGAAACCAAATAGCTTTATCTTTGTGACCTTTGAAAAAATTAAATTTATGAGTTTACGTAAATACCTTACTAGTCGTGTGTTTTTTACACAGGTTTTTCTTGCTGCTTTAATCATTGCCGTTTTGGGTTATCTTTTTATGCACTGGTTGACTTTTACAACCGATCATGGAAATGAAATTACGGTACCTGATTTGAGAAAACTCACCGAAGAACAGGTGGAAGAGAAGTTAGACGAATTGGATTTGGATTACGTATTGCTTGACAGTGTTGATTACAGAGGCGATTATCCTAAGTACAGTGTCGTTCAGCAGGATCCGGTGCCTGGTGCTAAGGTAAAAGAAGGAAGAAAAGTTTATATTAAGATCAACAGTTCAGGGTTTTCATCGGTTAAGGTTCCTAATCTGATTGAGAAAACCTATCGTGAGGCTTTGCCAACATTGAGAGCATTAGGACTTGAGGAAGGTACAATTACCTATATTCCTAATCTTGGAAAAGACATGGTTTTAGAAATGCGCTACAAAGGAAGAAATATAAAACCCGGAGACAGAGTATTGAAATCTTCTAAAATCGATTTGGTTTTAGGTGATGGAAAAGCCAGTTATGAAGAAGAAATTACTAGTGAAACAGATAGTACTGTAGTTGCTGAACCAACAGAAGAATTGCCAAATGAACAATAATATCGAGCCGATTGATTTAGAAGACGAGGAATTATTTGAGCATTATAAATTTGAAGTTCCTAAAGGGCAGGCATTATTGCGTATTGACAAATATTTGATGGGGTTAATACCAAATGCTACCCGAAATAAAATACAAAATGCCGCTACCGAAGGCAATATTTTTGTAAACGATGCTAAGGTAAAATCCAATTATAAAGTAAAACCCTTTGATGTGGTGACTATTATGTTATCGCATCCGCCGTTTGAAAACCATGTGCTTCCGGAGAATATTCCGTTAAATATTGTCTATGAAGATGACGCTTTGTTATTGGTTAACAAAGAACCGGGATTAGTGGTGCATCCGGGACATGGAAATTATACCGGAACATTGGTAAATGCTCTGGCTTTTCATTTTGAGAATTTGCCAATGAACAGCAGTGAGCGTCCGGGATTAGTGCACCGAATTGATAAGGATACTTCAGGTTTATTAGTCATTGCCAAAACGGAAGCCGCTATGACACATCTGGCCAAACAATTTGAAGCTAAAACTACCGAAAGGGAATATGTGGCACTGGTTTGGGGAAATGTGGCTGATGATAGCGGAACCATCGAAGGAAATTTGGCGCGTCACTTAAAAGACCGTATGCAAATGGCTGTTTTTGCTGATCCTGAAATAGGCAAACCTGCTATTACGCATTATAAGGTTTTAGAGCGTTTTGGTTATGTAACTTTGGTTTCCTGCATTCTGGAAACTGGAAGAACGCACCAAATTAGAGCACACATGAAACACATAGGACATCCTTTGTTTAATGATGAACGTTATGGTGGTCATTTGATTTTAAAAGGAACTACGTTTACCAAATACAAACAGTTTATAGAAAATTGTTTCAAAGCCTTGCCAAGACAGGCTTTGCACGCTAAAACATTAGGTTTTGTTCATCCAAATACCGGAGAAATGATGCGTTTTGATACCGAACTTCCGGATGATTTTAAGGATTGTATCGAGAAATGGCGCAATTATTCTAAATCGCACCTTATTGAAGAAAACGAATAAAATTGCTAAAAAAATAAAAAAATGCCGTCTTGTTACAAAGACGGCATTTTTTGTTATTCTATATACATTTGATTTTGTCCTTTTAAATTCTTAGAATCATTGATGTATTTGAAATCGTCGCTTGGTTTTTCTGTTGGTACCAATCGGGCTGTTCCCGTGATTTTTCCTATAGCGGTACTTAACAAAGGTTCGCTGGGATCTCCAAGTACTCCAAGGGTTTTTATCCTTTCGGTTAATTTGTAATCCGGAATTAAACCATCTAAATAATCACCAAAACCTACTGAGTTTACCGATTGTGCCACGATTAATTGCATGGCATAACGATGCGAGCTATTGGCATTGCTTTTAGTCAAATTAGGAGAATCGTAAAGTGTAACCGAAGCCACATTTTTCCCATAAGTTGCATCGCCAATTTGTACTACATTAATGTAAGGATCGAGTCCGTTGATAATGAGTTCACTTGCCGAAGCTGTATTTTTGGTTGTTAAAACATAAAGTTTAGTAAGATTCAGGCTGTTGATGCTGGTTCCGTTGATAGTGCTTGTAAAAGTGTATTTTCTGTTGAGGTATGATTTTTTCTGATTATAAGCTAATTCACTAAAAATTTGTCCTCTGAATTGTCCTGTGATCATACTGGCTAATCTTGCCGAGCTGAGTACAGAACCACCGCCATTGTATCTTAAGTCCAGAACTAAATCGGTAATTCCTTCCGATTTGAAGTAGCCAAAAACCTCACTCAATTTTGAATCATAACTTGGAAAAAAACCATTATACATCAGATAACCTATTTTATGATTGCCGTTTGTAATGACTTTTTTTATGAGAATTGGGTTTTCGGCAAGGACGGTTTTTGTTAAAGCCAGTGATTTTCCATTAGGAGTAATCACTGGATTGTTATTGCTGTCATAGGTAAGTTCGGCAAAATGTAAAGTGTAATTTTCATTGGAACTGGAAAGTAAACTGCGGTAGTTTGCCAGATTTAGGCTAACTCCGTTTACGGCATAAAATATTTCGCCTCGCTGAATGTCTTTTGCGGCAGCATCAGAATTTGGAATAATATAACGAACATACCCAATAATCTGGTCGCTGTCTTTAATAGAACTTAAGCCAAATTCTACACCATTGCTTTTTGAGGTTCCTCCCAGTTGTTGTTCCAGTGTAAGGTAATCACTGACTATCCAGCTAAATTGATCCACAACTTCGGCCGAATTATCATTTGGAACAGGAGGTTTGTAGAGCAAATTATTAAATAGTGTTTCGGGTGTGGCGTAGCTTTTCAAAAAGAATTCGTATTCTGCATTTGATGAAAATCGATTGTTGGCTAAATCAGGTACTTCGGCCTGCCACAAATACATTTGGTTCATTCCTCTCCAAATAAATTTAGGGATGTCAAGGTCAGTAGGTTTTGTAATTACATCGTCCTGATCCTGACAGCTTTGTAATGATAAAAGAGGAATTAAAAACAGCAATACATATTTGAATTGGCTTTTCATAATGGTTAACTATTAGGGCTATTAGTGTAAAAGTACTATCTTTAATTTTATTATTCGTTTTTTTAGAATCGATACGCTGGTTTTTTTATCTAAAATTACGTTTTCTATGGTTATGACAGCTGTTAGAAGAGGTGTTTTTTTTTGGCATAGAAATGGTAAGTATAGTTGTAAATAAGAACATAATTTTAATATAAAGATATGACAATGAAAAAAGTACTGATTACATTAGTAGTTGCCTTTGCTTCAAATTTATTTTACGGACAAACTGTTTTTGATCAGTTTGACGGACAGGAAGAAATTGTTTCGGTAGTAGTAAACAAAAAAATGTTTGAATTGATGAGTAAGGTAAAAGTAGATCCTTCGGACAAGGAAACACAGCAATATTTGAAATTAATTCAGAATTTAGAAAATTTAAAGGTTTTTTCGACAACAAATACTAAGGCAGCCCGGGAAATGAAAACGGTTGCTGATAGTTATATAAAAGCAGCTTTTTTAGAAGAGTTGAAAAAAGTAAATGAACATGGAAAACAAATTACAATTGATGTAAAACGCTCCGGAGGCAACAACCAGCTCAGTGAGTTTTTAATGTTTATTGAAGACGATGCCAACGGTATTAATAGGGCGGTTTTAATGTCGTTAACCGGTGTTTTTAGTTTGAGTGATATTGCTATTTTAACTGATAAAATGCAAATTCCGGGTGGAACGGAACTTAAAAAATTAACCCAAAAATAGATTTTACAGAAAAAGAAAAAAGCTGTTTCGAGAAATTGAAACAGCTTTTTTTAGTTATGCCGGAAAATTTCCGGCTGTTTAATAATTTGTATTATTTACAAAACATCTTTAGGTTTTTAGCAGCACTCTGGCTTCCCAGTTGTTGGGCCTTGGCAAAATCGGCGCAGGCACTTTTTTTGTCTTCCAGATGAATGTATGTAAGACCTCTTAAATTATAAGTAATATAATCTCCCGAATTAAATTTGATGGCTGTATTACAGTCATTCAAAGCCGCTTTGTAGTCTTTCAGTTTGTAATAAATATTAGCTCTGGTGGTATAAGCATAGGTGTTGTCGTCGTGCATTTCTATTGTTTTATTCACGTCAGTCAATGCTCCCTGAAGATCATTGATTTTTATTTTTTCCATGCCCCGGTTTAAATAAGCAACAACAAAATCGGGTTTCATTTTTATGGCTTTGTTGTAATCGGCTATTGCGCCTTGGGTATTTCCGGCATCCGATTTTTTCATTGCCTGATCAAAATAGTTTTCGGCAGTTTGACTCCAGCCTAAAGTTGACAGAGCAAGAAAAGAAAATAAAAGTAGTTTTTTCATGAGCAGGTATTTTTTAATTTATTGGGTCGGTTAAAAATAAGCATTTGAAAGTTGTTTTTGATGCAAACAAATGAATTTATTACAATAAATTTTAAAGGACATTTTTGGCTTGTTTTTTGATATTAATTGGAATTGTGTTTTTAACACATAATAATATAAAACAAAAAAAAATTATAAATGAAAGCAAAAAAGATTAAAGTCGCACTGCTCATTGGATTGATGACTTTGGGTACTCTGGCAAATGCACAATCAGTAAAGGCTTCTGATGAAGAAGTTAAAAAGGCAAAAGAATGGATCAGCACATTAGAGTTGAAGGATAACGCAAAAGAAGACCGATTAGTCCAAGTGGTTGCAACGCACCTTTCATTAATAAAAGATTGGCACAATAGCCATCCTGCTACTACAGTTCCGGCTGGAATCAATCCTTTAGACGGGAAGCCGCTTTCGGAATTGCATCGACAAATTATTGCCGATTCAGCAATGCCTTCCAGTATTCATCAGGATTTAATGTCAGGCTTAAGAAAAGATTTGAGCGAAGAGCAAGTAGCATTGGTTTTGGATAAATACACTATCGGAAAAGTTGCTTTTACGATGAAGGGTTATCAGGCGATTGTCCCTCAAATGACGGCTGCTGAGACTGCTGAAATTCAGAAATTATTAGAAAAAGCACGTGAACAGGCCGTTGATTATAAAAGTATGAAGGAGATATCGGCAATTTTTGAAATTTATAAAACACAAGCCGAGCAATATTTGAACAATAATGGTCGTAACTGGCGTCAGATGTACGCAGATTATACCAAAAAAATTAAGGCTGAGAAAGCAGCTAAAAAACAGTAATAAAAAAAGGTCTTTAACGCAAATAAGCATTAAGACCTTTTTTTATGAAATCAATTAATAAGATTAGTTCACAACGAGTTGGTAAGTTGCCATTTTCCATATTTCGTCGTATTTTTTTCCGTGGTGTTCTCCGGATTTCTTCTCTGTTTGAGAAAACTCAATCATATAATTTCCTGACCAAATCGGAGTAAACGAAATTTCTCCGTTTTCGTTTGTCCATAATTCTTTTTCCCAGCCATTTGGCGCAATAACTTTTACTTTTTGTGATTTTGCAATAGCATTGTTATAGATAGCAATAGCGGTAATCTTTTGGTTTTTGCGTATATCAGTTGTGTTTTCGGTAAAAACAGCTATTTTGTTGCTGTTGTTAGTGCTTAAGTTTCCGTTGAGTTTGTTTCCTACCACAATGTTAGCGCTGGAATTGTAATCCAGTACCATAGTACCATAAATGTCTTTTACGGTATGCTGCATAACTACGGTATAAACCCCTTCTTCATCAGGAGTAAAGAATGCCTGGTATTTGTTCTCCAGTGCGGTCGATTTTAATTTGATTTCTTTTTTCGTCGGGCTGATTACCAGTAGTGTGAAATCTTTTAAATCCGAAAACCATTTATCAGATTTTGTGATGTCATTTTCTGAAAATTCACCAAAATACACTGAAATTTCCTGAGGTTTTCCTTTACTACCGGTAGCTTTAGTTTCAATCCAAAGTGCATGAGCAAATGCAGCAGGTGCTGAAACAAATAGCAAAAAAGCAATTATTGTTGTTTGGAATAGGTTTGTTTTCATATTTGATAAATTTATTTGTTAACGGTTTAAGTTGTTGCTTTTTACAGATTTTGGCTGGAAAATTTGTAGTTAATAACGATTTTCAAAATCGTCTAAAATCGATGCAAATATAAAATTATTTATTATTAATTTAGATTAAATATAAATAAAAAAATAAGATTTTTGGAGGATAGTAAGCAGTAGTTTAGTAAGCTCTGTTGAATACATGCTTTTTTAGTGTTGATAAAAGTTCTTTAGATATCCTTATCGTGGTTTCTCTTTGTCAATCTATTTTAGGATGATTCAGTTTCCTTTCGGATACTATTTTTGAGTTTCGAAAATATTTTTAAAGAACAAATAGTCCTATCTTTTAGTAAATCCTTTTCTTGTCATTTCACCCCAGCCTTTGGTACCCATCATTTTTTCTTTGTAACCAATTAAAGCAGCATATACTGTTAGAGGATGAAAATACAAGGGTTCTATAAAAGCAGCCAACAACAGTTTTAAAAAATCGGCTTGTTTTGGATACTTGTGGTAGGTATGTTCTTCACTGTAAAGAGCCATAACTGAAAATAATATAGCAAAAAAGTAAACAAATAGAAGTAGTAAAAAGAAAAAATACCAGTTCAATAAACCAAATGCAATAAGCAAAATTGTTATTATAAGGCCTATAAACTCTATTGCAGGAGCCAGGAATTCAAAAAATGTCCAGTAAGGTACACTGAGCATTCCCAGTAGCTTGTATCTAGGATTCAGGAACATTTTTTTATGAATGTTAAGGGTTTCTATGGTTCCTCGCATCCAGCGGCTGCGCTGTTTTTTGAATATTTTAGAGTCTTCAGGAGCTTCTGTCCAGCAAAGAGGATCCGGTATATAACTAACTGCATAGGGTATCTTGTTTTCAAGCATATAACGACGCATGCGTACTACCAGTTCCATGTCTTCACCCACGGTTTTTGTACTATAACCGCCGGTAAGCAAAGCTATTTCTTTATCAAATGCGCCAAATGCACCACTGATAAGCAATAATCCATCGAGTCTTCCCCAGGCCATTCTTCCCAAAAGAAATGCTCTAAGGTATTCTAAAACCTGTATTCTTGGCAGCATCACATTCGGAATATTTACTTCGACTAAGCGTCCGTTTTTGATGATACACTGGTTTGCAATCCTTACTACACCACCGGTAGCAATAACGCGCTTACCGTAAGATTCAAGAAATGGTTTTGCCAGTTTAAGCAATGAATCTTTATCAAGGATACAATCTACATCAATACATACTACATACTGATTTTGTGCAATGTTAAGTCCTACATTCAAAGCATCGGCTTTACCGCCGTTTTCTTTGTCAACCACTATCAGTTTTTTATAAGCAGCGTTTCTGGAAGTGTAAATTCCTTTAACTTTTTTCGTTTCAATTTTTGAATGAATATCAAGTTCCGTCAGAACAAGGTCATAGGTCTTAATGAGGATATCCATCGAATTGTCCTTACTGCCATCATTCACCACAATTACCTGATAATTATTGTAGTTTAAGGAAAGTAATGATTTTACATTTTCTTCAATGGTGAAACCTTCGTTGTAGGCTGGAGCAATTAGTGAAAGGCTTGGCGCAAATTCACTTGTAAGTAGCACTTCGTAGTCTACAAAACTATTTTTTTTCAGATATTCTTTTAGTTCTTTTGTAGAAAGATAGGCTAATATAAGATAAGAAGACATAATGAGTATTGCATACCCAAGTATCAGGATTAGATAGATCTCAAAAAATGCGCTTATTTCACTATTAAAAAAAGTCATTTGCTGCTATTGTTATATTGTTAATGCCTGCAATACGTTTTGTGCTTCATTCTGTATTAGTGTGTCTGGAGTTCTGGCAACTAATTTTTCTACATGAGGGATTTTTTGAGAAAGTTTAAGCTCTTTAATAAGCTTTAATCCAAGTGTTACAACAGTGGTGTTTTGTGATTCTAATAAGAGTTCTACACCTCTAATATCACCTATATCGTGTTTTTTAAAAGCGTTTATAATATTTACCTGAGTCCAATCGTCAATAGGGTAAGGATGCGCTGTAAGGTGTACTATTCCTTTTGTACCTGCAAGTTTGATGCAGGCATTTATTGCTGTGATTTTTAAAGTTTTATTTTTGGCTTTAGCCACTTCTACTATACTGTCAAAAGCCTCATTTATATTCAATTCCGCAAGTTCGGTAATTCCTTTACACTTTAGTTCCCATTTTGCGCTTTTGAGCTTTTTAAATGAATCATTTATTAATCCGGACTCTTTATAAAATTGTTCCAGCTTTTGGGCATAAATACCTTCGTAGTTTGTATGGAGATTTATAATGGATTCGGTTAAAATTGATCTGAAGAAAGTAGTATTAGAAAGCTTACTATAATTTTTGTCTTCCTTAATGGCAGAAAAAGGAGTATCCTGAAAAACTACCGAAAACATTAATTTATCAATAAGTATATTGTATTCGATTCGGAGTTTTTCTTTTCTAATATTATTGCTTCGACTCCTGATAATCAATAGATACAGTATCAATGATGCCCCTATAAACAGGCTAATTGACAGGATTAGGAATGACTCAATCCATGCGTCACTATTCTTATAAAGTTCCGCTATTTTTATCATATCAGAAATGTCATTAAACACGTATGTTTAGTAACTTATTGATTCTTACTAAAAGTACAGCCGGACTCACCGGTTTAGCAATAAATTCGTTTGCACCTATGTCAAAAGAATCCAATTCGGTCTGCTCAATACCCGATGAAGTAAATATAATTATTGGAATATCTGAGCCAATGCTCTGTCTTACATATTGCGTAATTTCCATTCCGCTGATGCCGGGTATATTTATATCTGTCAAAATCAGATCATACTCATTTGTACGTATAGCATCGAGGGCATCCTTACCATCAGAAAACTGGTCAACAGTAAATCCTTTGGACTCCAGGAAAAAAGATAATGATTTGCGTAGGATTTCATTATCTTCAGATAAGATTATTTTCATTGTTTTGAATATTTGTTTTGGGACAAACTTAATTTTACAAAATCTAAAATTTATACAAAGCTATTGCATATTTCTCTTTTATCATAGTTCCTTTAAAATTTTAATTACATCAGCAATTCCGTACTGTAAAACAGTAATTTTATTTGAAGTTTCAGTAAACTGTCCGGATTTAGCTTCTTGCTCAATAACTGACAAACAATGACTAAGATCATCCAGCATGAACAAATCTATACTGGATTTCATATTATGTGACAACTTTTTCACTTTGTCATGGTCAATATTCTGGATTGCTTCTTCGAGTTGTATTGCTTCATTCGGGATTTTTTCGATAAAAAGAGCAATCATTTCCTGCTTAAAGTTTGGATTTCCACATGATAGATCATCTAAATAAGATAAATCAATCTTTCGTTTTGGTTGCGCCTTATTATCTTTGTTTATTACAGTTTTTATAGTCTCTAAAAGTAATTGCTGCTTAAAAGGTTTTGGCACATAAGCATCCATACCAATTTTGAAACAACGTTCCTGTTCACCTACCAGAGAATGAGCAGTCATGGCAATAATAGGAATGTTGGAATTCATTTCATTCCTAATGTATTCGGTGGTTTGATAACCATCTTTAAAAGGCATCTGCAAATCCATTAACACCAAATCATATTCGTTTTGTAATAATAAATCGATTCCTTTTTCACCATTTTCAGCAATGTCTAACTCAAATCCGAAATTAAGGATGACACTTTTTGCCAGTTTCTGGTTTATGATATTGTCTTCGCAAAGAAGAATTTTAAGTTTACCAAGATCGTCGTCTGCAATTGATTCCGTTTCTGATTCAACAGGGTTTGCTTTTTTGTAATTTATTTGAAAGAAAAATTCTGAACCCCGATTCTCTTTACTTTTTACGTGAATTTGGGAATTCTGCATTTCAATTAGCTGTTTTACGATGTTTAGTCCCAGTCCGGTACCTCCAAATCTTCGCGTAGTACTTTCTTCAGCTTGTGTAAAACGGTCAAAAATAGTTTTAAGTTTATCCTCAGGAATGCCTATTCCGGTATCTTTAACAGAGAATCGAAGCGAATAATAATCGGCAGTTTCATCTATTTTTTTGACAGAAATAGTTACTTCACCTTCTTCAGTAAATTTTAAGGCGTTTCCAGTAAGGTTAACCAGTATTTGGTTCAGTCTTCCGTGATCGCCAATAACCATTTCAGGCATATCGGCATCCAGAAACAGGTTGAATTCAACAGCTGGCGAGGCTTTTACTTTTAGTAAATCATAAACATGTTTTAATGTCTTTTTTAGATTGAATGGTTGTGCTTCAATAGCCAGATTGCCGGATTCAATTTTAGAAAGATCCAGAATGTCATTAATTATTAAAAGCAGATTTTCTCCGGCAATTTGTACACTGTCAATGTAATCACGCTGAAGCTTATCCAGTTTTGTTTGGGCCAGAAGATCAGTAAATCCAATTACAGCATTTAAAGGTGTTCTGATTTCGTGACTCATATTTGCCAAAAAACTATCTTTTGCGAGTACGGCAAGTTCTGCAATTTTTTTCTGAGTGTCCAGTTCAATATTTTTTGTTCTAAGTTCCAATTGGTTTATTACATGCTTCGCAATAATCGAAAGAGCATTTCGTTGGTTATCATTCAGCTCTTTGGTAGTATGGTCAATAGCACATATAGTTCCTATATTATAACCGTCAGGTGTTGTAAGTGGAATACCGGCGTAAAACCTGATTTTAAAACCGTCAACAACATTAGGATCATTTCTAAATTGTTCATTTAAAAAGGTATCGGGTATTTCAACCAGTTTTGTATCCATAATAGTATACTGGCAAAAACTAATTTCCCGGGGTACTTCTGAAACTCCAATTCCAATTTCCGATTTAAACCATTGTCTGTTTTCATCAATGAATGATATATGTGCAATAGGTACACCACATATATAGGAAACAAGTTTTGTTGCATCATCAAATGCGTGCTCAGGTAGTGTGTCAAGAATGTTATAGCGTTTTAATGCTGCTAGACGTTCTGGCTCGTTATGGGGTACAGGTTTTTCTTTATTATTCATGTTATTAGTAGGTAAAGTGCATAAATATAAAAAAATGAAATAAAACTTTAGAAAAAATAAACTCACATGAATCTTGAAATATCTAAAAAATCAATAAAATGTTATTTATGAGTGTTTAAGGAGGATTGACTAGGTCTATTTTTATGATAAAAAACTTTTACAAGTCTGTTTAATGTGTAAATAGTAAAAAAAGCCATAAAAAAAATCCCAATTCATAGTGAAATGGGATTTTTTGTGACCCCTACGATACAATTTTCAAACCATTTTATGCAGGATTTGAAGAAATTGGCCTGTTTTTTAAGTTTACTTGTAAGATAAATATTTTTAATTTTTGTAAAAGCGGTTTATATGTATAGTAAAGGTTAAATGTTCGAAAAGTTGTCCACCTTTATTTACTTTAAATTTTGATTTTTTGAAGCCCTTTTGGGTACTGATACAGACAGGGCTTTTTTTAGCAACAATCTATTTATAAATTAATGTTGTGCAGATTTTTTATTTCAGACATTACAAAAGTGCTCTGCGTACTGCCGATACTTTCGACGGAACCTAATTTATTAAAGACGAAATTCTGATAATGTTTCATATCCTTAGCGAAAACCTTAAGGATAAAATCATAATCTCCAGAAATATTATAACATTCCACCACTTCATCAATTTTCATAATATCCTCGACAAAGCTGTTGCCGATGTTGCGATCATGTTGTTTGAGCTTTATATTGCAAAAAACAATAAATCCATGTCCAAATTTCTCATGGTCAATTAAGGCGATGTATTTTTTGATGTACCCATTATTTTCGAGCCTTTTTACACGCTGCAGCACAGGAGTTGGAGACAGATTTACCTGCGCGGCCAGTTCCTTGATGGTAAAACTTGAATTGTTTCCCAGTATTTTCAGCAAAAGCAGATCGGTAGTATCGAGTTCTTCCATAGAATAAAAATCTTCTTAAGTTTCAAAAATACATTTAAAAAAATAAATAACACCTGTTTTGTGTTTTAAAACAGCTGAATTCTCTTAAGTAAGAATGTCTGATAGTTTTTTTAGTTGTATAACATAACTTCGCATAGCGAATTGAGCTGATTGATATTTCAATATGAAGTCCGCTTGTAGAATGCTTTTTTAGTGTACTGGTTTGGTTTACTTGTCTATATTGTATGGATTTTATTCATTCCAAAGCGGATAATCAGTATAACCATGTTTACCGCCCCCAAACATTGTTGTCCTGTCTGGTTTATTAAGCGTGGCACTTTTTTCAAACCGTTCAGGCAGGTCAGGGTTTGCGATGTATAACGTGCCAAAGGAAATAAGCTTTGCTATACCTTTTTCAAGTTCTTCTTCGGCAGAAGTCTTGTCATACCCTGAATTAGCAATAAGTGTTTGGCGTATCTTACTGCCAAAGAATTCAATCTCGTTTTCAGCGGCATAATGTTCAGGCGAAGGGAAATTGGAACTTCGTCTCATGAGTTCAACATGGGCAAAGTCCAGTTTGTTCAGTTCTTCAATCAGGTAGGTATAGGTGCCGGCAGGGTCATCCAATACCATATCACCATAGGGATGGTAAGGGGATATTTTAATACCCACCTTTTCACTACCCACGGCACTGATTAATTCCTGCATCACTTCCAGTACAAAGCGGACTTTGTTAGGTATGCTGCCGCCATAACCATCTGTCCTTTGGTTGGCACTTTCTGCTAAAAACTGGTTGGGCAGATATCCATTGGCAGCATGAAGCTGAACCCCGTCAAAACCTGCGGCTATGGCATTTTTTGCGGCCTGGCCATAGTCCTTTATAGTCTGCTTGATTTCTTGGATTGTCATTTCCTGAGGTATTTCGTAATCCTTCTTACCTTGGGAGGTAAAATGCTGCATTCCCCTTACAGGCAGGGGTGATGGCGCTAAAGGGAGCCTGCCGTTTCTGTCTACAGAATGTCCCATGCGGCCGGTGTGCCAAAGCTGAGCTATAATAACTCCGCCCTTATCGTGTACCGCCGCTGTAACTTTCTTCCATGCATCTATTTGTTGATTGGTAAAAATACCAGGAGTGAGCGGACTGCCGGTAGCTTCTTCACTGATTCTTATGGATTCGGTTAACAGCATACCTGCACTTGCCCTTTGGGTGTAGTACTCTACTGTTAAATCACCCACTAAGCCATTTATGTCTGTACGGCCCCTGGTCATCGCAGCCATTACCATTCTGTTTTTTAGGCTGACACCGCCTAACTGTGTTTTTTTTAAAAGTTTCATACCACTTTTTTAAAATTGTTATTGTTGATCAAAGACAAGCAGCTAAAAACCTTCATCTATGCCATCTGCGGGAGATCTTTTTTGCTAAGTTAATTATGTAAGATGTTTCTGTGAATATTATGCTTTTTTCCGTTGAGCCATACGCTGAGCGATGACGCTGGAGGCAATTAATTGAAAGGCATGGTAAAGCATAAGCGGCAACAATACGATACCGGTGATGGTGCTATGCTGAAAGAGCACTTTTGACATGACTGTGCCATGTACTAATGACTTTTTAGATCCACAAAATAAGACCGTAATACGATCTTCAACTGAAAAGCCAAACAAGCGGCTGAGTAGTCCTACACAAAGGAATACAGCAAAAAATAAACCCACCATCCCCGCAGCTAGTCCGGCAAGTTCAAGAGCGGTGAAGCCTTCAAAAAGATGCTGGGAGAATGACTTGCAAAAAGACGTGTAAATGATCGTTAGGATAACTCCCTGATCGAAATATTTGAGCTGTTTCTTATATTTTTCGGCAATGGCGCCAAAACGGGAGTTGAGACTGATGCCGATGATGACAGGCAATAAGACTTGAAGAATCAGCTTTATGAAGATATCAGTGGTGTCAAAATCGCCTGTTGCAGAAGCGATGAACAGTCCAACCCAAATCGGTGTAACCACTACGCCTATCAAACTTGAGATGCTCGCATTGAAAATGGCTGCGGGAATGTTGCCCCTGGAGATAGAAACCATGACCACAGAAGAGGAAACTGTGGACGGTAAAGCCGCCAGAAAAAATACACCCAGCCAAAGTAATTCGAAGCCGTTGTTGACAAACAAGGGGCGAAATGCCAAAACGATGAGTGGAAAAAACAAAAAGGTTGTCAGCTGGACGACAATGTGCATTTTCCAGTTTGTAAGCCCGGTTTTTAGTTTTTCTACACTCAGTCGCAAACCATAAAACAAAAAAATAAACGACACGCCTATATTGGCAATCTCTTCCAGCGAAACAGGTTCTTTGACCATGCCCGGCTGAGGCAAAAAATGAGCCAGCAGGATCATGGTGCCTATCATTAGCAGGAAACCGTCGAAACCTGCTTTGCTTAATACTTGTAATAACTTTTTCAATATGATATTTAATATGTCAATTAAGAATTTTTTAAAGCCAATCTGGCCTATAAAGGAGTTTTCGTAAAACTGTAATTCAGGAAACGCATTGTAGATTGAGACTACATCCCAAATTCTCTGCGTATGATTTCTGCTCCTGCACTTAAGGCATTTAACTTGCCTCTTGCCACGTCTCGGGACAAAGGAGCCATACCGCAGTTTGTTGAAGGATAAAGGTTTTCGATATCTACAAACTCAAGAGTTCTACGCAGGGTATCTGCTACTTCTTCCGGTGTTTCGATAGTGTTGGTTGCCACATCAATTGCACCGACCATTACTTTTTTGCCGCGAACCAGTTCGATTAAATTAAAAGGCACACGCGAGTTATGGCATTCCAATGAGACAATATCAATATTGGATTTTTGAATTTTAGGGAAAATTTCCTCGTACTGGCGCCACTCTGAACCCAATGTCTTTTTCCAGTCATTATTAGCTTGTATGCCATAACCGTAACAGATATGTACCGCAGTTTGGCATTTTAAACCTTCAATGGCACGTTCCAATGCTACCATTCCCCAATCGTTTACTTCATCAAAGAACACATTAAATGCCGGTTCATCAAACTGGATAATATCTACCCCGGCATCTTGCAGTTCTCTTGCTTCTTCATTAAGCAATTTCGCAAATTCCCATGCCAGTTTTTCACGGCTTTTGTAATGGTCATCATACAAAGTATCTACCATTGTCATCGGTCCCGGCAGTGCCCATTTTATAGGTTGATCTGTCAGCGTGCGTAAAAATTTGACATCTTCGACAAAAACTGCTTTTTGGCGTGCAACCTCGCCTACAACGACAGGAACACTTGCATCATAACGGTCACGGATTTTTACGATTTTACGATTTTCAAAATCTACACCGCTTAAATGCTCGATAAAAGTGGTTACGAAATGCTGGCGTGTCTGTTCGCCATCACTAATTATATCCACGCCTGCCAACTGCTGTTCATGCAGAGAAATGCGCAAAGCATCCTGTTTTCCTTCAATTAACTGATCTCCTTCTAATTTCCAGGGCGACCAGAGTTTTTCGGGCGGTGCAAGCCAGGCAGGTTTAGGTAAACTTCCCACAATTGAAGTCGGTACTAATTTTTTCATAATAAAATATTTTTAATGTGCTGTAATTAATTAAAGATCAAAATTGGCAGACCACTGCTCTAAGGCATTTTTGTAAGGCTTAATGAAATACTCTTCTGCATATTTACCCTGTTCGACAGCCAGTCGGCTGCGCTCTTCGCGGTCATAATCAACGCGGGTCAGTGAATAATCTTCGTGTTTAAGGCTAGGTTGATAGATTTTCCCGGCCGCTGAATTTGAATTGTAAATTTCAGGGCGATAAATCTTCTGGAAAGTCTCCATCGTGCTGATTGAGCTGATTAGTCCAAGATCAGTATAATCAGCAAGCAGATCTCCGGAATGATAAAAAGCCATCGGTGCAACACTGTTCGGGGGCATGAAAAAACGAACTTTTAAACCCATTTTAGAGAAATATTCATCAGTGATAGAGTACTGATCCTGCAGATACTCGAAACCCAGAACGGGATGCTGATACTCAGTACGAGTATAAGTTTTGTTGCTTGATAGACTTAGACAAATTATCGGTGACATCTTAAAGTACTCTTTATAAGTGGCTGAATTCACAAAGCACTTATACAGTTTTCCGTGCAAGTCACCAAAATTTTCAGGAATACAAAAATCAGGTTTATTTTTATTGTACTCGGTCAATAAAATACTGAAATCATAATCACGGACATAAGAAGAAAAATTATTTCCAGCGATACCTTCGATACGCTGGTTAGTTTTACGGTCAAAAATATTCGTTTTTAAAACTTCAATCAACGGCAGATTGTTAATACCATTCTTATCATCAATAGTCATCGTTACTGTGATGATTTCAAGTTCTACAAGATAACGATCAGCTTTAGGATTATCCAAATGAGCCAATGCATTGAATCGATTGTTAATCATATTTAAGGCATTACGTAAGTTTTGCTGACGATTATTTCCTCTAGCCAAGTTTGCAAAATTGGTCGTCAGACGTGTTTGACTTGAGGGGTGATAGTTTTCATCTAGACAAGTACTATCGAGCTTGAATGCAAAATCAGACTTGATTGTATTTTTGGTGTTTTTCATATCTTTCTTTTCGTTTATTCTTGAATCTCCTAATATGATCGCTTCCATTTAATTAGGTATAGTTATTTATACTGCAAATTTTTAAATAAAAGATTTATAAATCAAATTTTGATTTATAATAAGCTAATTAATCTATTGTGGAATTATTTTGTAGATAATTAGTGTTTTTTGTGGTATAATAATGAAGGAAAACAGATAAATTATCTTTAGAAAACTTTGTTATGATTGATTGAAGCTGACTGCAGCGCCTCAAAAAGATGCTAGATTAACTATTAGAAATAGTAAATATGATATATTTATGTCCTGTACTTGTTTGCTAAAGAATTAAATACTTAAAAATGAGCTTTGTCGCATCTATTTGTAACTAATTATTTTTAGAGATTCAAAAAATACTAAATGAATACCAAAGGGCATTGTTATCCCAAAGTTATTATCCTTTAGGTAGTCTATTTAAATTATGATTTACATTGAGTTGTAGCGATGTTGAGAAAATAATGAAGATCAGAGGGAGTATTGTGGATCTTTCCCCTATTCAGCGATAGTTTTATAAGTTTACATCTTTCATTGGGTCGGAGATGAAAAGTGAAAAAGCATTGTGAGGCATAACTGGAGACTTGATAAAACCTAAATCAAAGTAAAAAAACATTTGACGCTATTTATATTGCGTAGTTGATAAATTGGGAATTACTGTTGATTATGAATATATTCAAACCTAAATTTCTTTGATCTAGATTTTGCTGGGATTTATTTAAATATACATGTGTTACGATTCTGTCACAAAACTTAAATTGCTAAAACATCAGTATAATTCGAATTAACTTTTTGTTCAGAAAAGAAGTTCCTTTAAAATCTATATCATTTATCTTTTCTTGATTTGGTTTTAATCAAGTAGTTAGTTAAGAAGTGCTATTTGTTAAAAAAACTAATTTTTAAAATAATGATAATTAGATTCTTGCCGGTTTGAATCCAGTCGAGGAACTCTATGAAAAATATAAATCGCAGTTATATGTATGATTTGATTTATAAAATAGAGTTTAAAATATATAAAAAAAGCTTATTTCTTTCGAAATAAGCTTTAATTTTTGTGACCTCGACTGGATTCAAACCAGTAACCTTCTGAGCCGTAATCAGATGCGCTATTCAGTTGCGCCACGAGGCCTTTTGCAGTTGCTTTGTAAAGCGTGATTGCGGGTGCAAATATAGGGATAAATGTGTAACTTGCAAGCATAAATTTCAATAAATACTAAAAAAAATGAAGTTAGAAAAATATATCCGTGATATTCAGGGATTTCCAAAAGAAGGAATTTTGTTTAAAGATATTACTCCGTTGTTAAATGACGCTAAAGCGACTCAGGAATGTCTTAAAATCTTAGTGGAATCATTGAAAGGACAAAAAATAAATAAGGTCGTTGGTGCTGAAAGTAGGGGTTTTTTGTTCGGAATGTTATTAGCGCAGGGGTTAAATGCCGGTTTTGTGCCAGTGAGAAAGCCTAATAAATTGCCTTATGAAACCATCTCTGCTTCTTATGATTTAGAATATGGAACCGATATTTTAGAAATTCATAAAGATGCTATTCAAAAAGGGGATAAGGTGTTAATTCACGATGATGTTTTGGCAACCGGAGGAACGGCTAAAGCGGTTTGTGAATTGGTTGAAAAATTGGGAGGCGAAATCGTGCAATGTAATTTCCTGATGGAGCTGACTTTTCTTAATGGTCGCGAGAAATTAAATGGTTATGATATTTTTGCTGCTTTAAGGTATTAACCAAATTGCCTTTGTAGCTTTACAACTTTTAAGCTATTTTTGCATAAAAATTTGAAGATGAGGTATATTCTGTTGTTTAGTATTTTGTTCCAAAGTGTTTTTGGTTTCAGTCAGGAAAAATTTGATTTGGCTGCAGCCAAAAAATACCAACAGGAGTTAAATAAGGAATTTGCCGATGCTAAAACAAGTCCTTTAGAAACGAAAGATTTAGCTGAGTTTAAAGGTTTGGATTTCTATCCTGTCAATAAAAAGTATTTTGTCAACGCTCATTTTGTGAGAACTCCCCAGGAGAAGCCGTTCAAAATGAAAACTACTACTAACAGAATGCCGGTATATGTGAAATACGGAGAAGTACACTTTGAAATCGACGGGCAAAAATGCCTACTGAATGTGTATCAGGATTTGGAATTAATTCAGAATCCCAAATACAAAGACGATTTGTTTTTACCATTTTTTGACGAAACCTCCGGAAAAGAAAGTTACATTGGCGGGAAATACATTGATTTAAAAATCCCAAAAGGCAATACCATAGCTATTGATTTTAATAGGTCATACAATCCGTATTGTGCTTATAGTTACCGTTATTCCTGCCCGAGAGTCCCTTTGGAAAACAATTTGAAAGTGGCTATTCGTGCCGGTGTTAAAAAATTCCATGACTAATGCAGTATTTCAATTTACATACGCATCAGTTTAAAAATCAGGAACACATTCTGGAATTAGTTAATCAATATCCGCAGGAATTTGACCAGACAATCACCAATTATTCGATTGGGATTCATCCTTTGTTTATTGATGAAAACCGATTAGAAAGTGATTTAGAAATTCTGGAGCAAAAAGCTGGCTTACCGGAATGCTTAGCAATAGGCGAATGTGGTTTGGATAAACGCAGCGAAACTTCTTTTGAGATTCAATTGGAAGGTTTAAAAAGACAATTCCTTTTAGCCGAAAAATTCCAAAAACCGCTTGTGATACATTGTGTTCATGCTTTTCAGGAACTAGTTGAAATAAAGAACCAATTGCAAATTACAGTTCCTATTATCATTCATGGATTTTCTAAAAAAGAGCAGTTGGCAAAACAACTTCTCAATAATGGATTTTATCTTTCTTTTGGGAGATATTTACTCGTAAATCCCGAATTGGAATCGGTTTTTAATAATGTTCCCGAAAATCGTTTTTTCTTGGAAACTGATACTTCTGACTATACTATTGAAGAAGTGTATGCCTTGGCAGCAAAATATAAAAAAATAACTGTAACGGAATTGCAGCAAATTATTTCAAATAATTTCAATACCGTTTTTAATAAATAAATAAATTACCGAATACATAAATACCTTTATTATGGCTGAATGGACAGAAAGAGCTGAATTATTATTTAGAAAAGAAGGATTAGAAAAATTACAAAAAGCACACATACTTGTAGTAGGATTAGGTGGTGTGGGCTCATTTGCGGCTGAATTTTTAGCCAGAGCAGGAGTAGGGAAAATGACTATTGTTGATGGAGATGTGGTGGACATTACTAATATTAACCGACAATTGCCGGCTTTGCATTCTACTGTAGGGGAGCCTAAAATTACCATTGTAGGTGACAGATTAATGGATATTAACCCGGAATTGCAACTGACCCGTGTCCAGGAATTTCTTTCTCCTGAACGTGCTTTCGAAATTGTAAATACCGACTTTGATTACGTTTTAGACTGTATTGATAGTATTACTCCAAAATTAAACCTGATTGTAGGGGCTAAGAAAAAAGGTGTGAAAATTATTTCGAATATGGGAGCCGGAGGAAAAATGCAGGCAGGTAAAGTGGTTGTAAAAGACATTAGCAAAACCGATGTGTGCCCGTTAGCCAAAGTGGTTCGAAAACGCCTTAAGAAAATGGGTGTCAGCCGTGGAGTGAAAGCGGTATTTTCTATCGAAAAACCGGACGAAGGCAGTGTGAAAAAGACAGATGGTTCTAATTTTAAAAAATCGTTCTACGGAACCAATAGCTATATGCCGTGTTTATTTGGTTTACACGCAGCCGAAACGGTAATTCGTTATATCGTTAAAAAAGAGTAGGGAAGAAGGAAGTTAGAAGAGGGAATAAATGCAGATTACGGCATAAACAACAAACTAAAAATAACAAACTAAAAATGATACAAACAGTAATTTTTGATATGGACGGTGTAATTGTGGATACGGAACCGGTACACCGTTATTCGTATTACAAACAATTTGCCGAGTTAAATATCGAAGTAAGCGAAGAATTATACACTTCGTTTACAGGAAATTCAACCCGAAATATTTTTCAAAAACTAAAAGATATTTTTCAACTGGAACAGGAAGTTGAAGATTTGATTCAAAGAAAAAGAAGCATTTTTAATGATGCTTTTGATACCAAAAAAGACTTGGACTTGTTGGCGGGAGTTCGCAATTTAATTGAGGATTTACATCAAAATGGGGTGCAGTTAATTTTGGCTTCATCGGCTTCAAAAGTAACTATCGAACGTATTTTCAACCGTTTTGATTTGCACAAATATTTCACACATAAAGTAAGTGGTGAAGATTTTCCAAAATCAAAACCACATCCGGCTATTTTTGAACACGCAGCGAGTTTATCAGTGGCTCCAAAAGAAAATTGTATTATTATTGAAGATAGCACAAACGGAATTGTTGCCGGAAAAGCGGCAGGCATTTTGTGTATAGGTTACAATAGTTTGCATTCTAAAAATCAGGATTTATCATTGGCGGATTATGTTGTCAATCACTTTGATGAGTTGGATTATGCCAGAGTTAAAGATATGGATTCTAAATTATGCAATTATTAACATCTTAGTTTATAAGAAGTTGTAAATTTGAAAGTAAAGAAAAATACAGAATGTATGAAATCGCAATTAACAACAAGTTTGCGTAAGTAAACACCAATCAGTAAAAAGCGATAACATAATTGACTGCTAAAAAATAAATTTTACAGATATGAAAAGAATATTGGTTGTTTTGTCTCTTATTATCTCTCAATATGTTGTTGAAGCTCAGGTAAGAATTCCTGAAACAAGTCCGAAAGCCGTTGTAAAACAAGTGGTAGGTTTGACAGATGTTGAAATTGAATATTCACGTCCTTCGGCCAGAGGAAGATCGGTTTTAGGAAATTTAGTGCCTTTGGGAAAATTATGGAGAACCGGAGCTAATGATAATTCAATCATTACGTTTAGTGATGATGTGGTTATTAATGGTAAGACCTTAAAAAAAGGTAAATATGCCTTATATACCATTCCTAATATTCAAAGTTGGGAAGTATTGTTTTATACCGCAACTGATAATTGGGGAACGCCTAAAGAATTTGATGAGTCTAAAGTAGCTTTGAAAACAACAGTTAACGAAGAAGCTTTGGTGAAACCGGTTGAAACTTTTACCCTTTCGATAGGGAATTTAGACAGTAATTCGGCGACTTTAGATATTGCCTGGGAAAATTCATTTGTTTCTTTAAAATTTGAAGTTCCTACTCAAAAGAAAGCTATTGCCAGTATCGAAAAAACATTAGCAGGTCCTACGCCGGAAGAATATTATACCGCAGCCCAATATTATTACCAGTCTAATGGCGATATCGAAAAAGGAAGAACTTATATAGATAAAGCAGTTGAATTGTCTAAGTCGGTGCCTTTTTATTATTTGAGATTAAAATCGTTAATTCAGGCAAAACAAGGCGATAAAAAAGGAGCTATTGAAACCGCTAAATGGTCTATCTCTGCCTCCGAAGCAGCCGGAAACAAAGAATATGTGGAAATGAATAAAGCTAGTATAGAAGAATGGAGTAGATAAAATATTCTGTTTTTCATGAAAAAATCCCATTCGGACATGATTGTGCGAATGGGATTTTTGTTTTTATACGTTATGACAATAGTTTAATTGATTTATTTGTAATAAAAATTATGAATGGTTGTTCTAATTGTTAATAGGAATTATGTGTAAAGTCAAAGACATTTGCGTAGCGTTCATAAGGAACTATACTTTGCGGAGTAGTGAGTTTTAGTGTCATTATTATTTCTTAGAAATTGAGATGTTTAGACTTCTCCGTTTAACCCATTTTTCCAATTCTACTGCCCAAAATACAATACTTGATAGTCCTAAACAGGTCAATAGTTCAATAAGTGTCAAAGATTGTGTACGGAAAATGTCTTGTAAAAAAGGAACATAAATTACCGCCATTTGTAACCCAAGTGTCAACAGAACTGCCCCCACCAATTGTTTATTTCCAAAAATGCCTTGACTGAAAAGTGATTTCCAGTCGCTGCGAATAGCCATTGCATGTCCCATTTGTGATATGCTTAAAACTGTAAATACCATTGTCATCCATTTCTCATTGCCTGCGTGTCTTGCCCAAGCTTGTGTTCCTATACATATAGCACCCATAAGCAACCCCACCCAAAGAATATGAATGCCCAGACCATCACTGAAAATACTTTCATCTGTTTTGCGTGGCTGACGTTTTAAAATGTTCTCTTCGGCTCCTTCAGATGTAAAAGCAAGTCCGGGCAAACCGTCTGTAACAAGATTTATCCAAAGAATATGTATTGGAAGAAGCGGAATTGGCAAACCGATAAGAGGCGCAAGGAAAATTGTCCATACCTCACCACTGTTGCTTGTCATAGTGTATTTTATGAATTTGCGAATGTTGTCAAAAATTCTACGACCTTCTCGCACTGCTTTTATGATAGTGGCAAAATTATCATCTAATAAAATCATGTGTGCCGCTTCTTTTGAAACATCAGTACCAGTAATACCCATTGCGATACCAATGTTGGCCCGTTTCAATGCAGGAGCATCATTCACTCCATCGCCTGTCATCGCAACAAAATGATTTTTCTTTTGCAATGCTTTTACAATATTTAGTTTTTGTTCGGGCGATACACGCGCATATACTTTTATGTATTCAATCTCTTTTTCAAATTCTTCATCTGTAAAATTAGCAAGTTCAGTTCCTGTAATTATCCTGTCGGTTTTGTGTTGTAAAATCCCTGTTTCGGTGGCAATAGCTTTTGCTGTAATAGGATGGTCGCCAGTGATCATAATGGGTGTAATACCTGCTGTGTGGCAATCTGTAATCGCCTGTATGACTTCTTCCCTTGGAGGGTCAATCATTGCTGCCAAGCCAATAAATTTTAAATTGTTCTCAATGCTCTCTATTGAAATACTCTTGGGTAATTCATCTACGAGTTTTAAGGCATAAGCCAAAACCCTTTTTCCTTGTTGAGCAAACTTTTCGGTAGCTTCATTTATTTCTTCTGAATTTGCATCCTTACAACTGCTTAAAATATTTTCTACAGCACCTTTTGTAACAATTAGCCATTGTCCAGCTAAAGGATAAATGGTTGTCATTCGTTTTCGCACCGAATCAAAAGGCAATTCATATTGACGTTTAAAATCTGTCAACCATTTTTGGTTGTAATATATGTTTTTTCGGACATATTCAACCAAAGCCACTTCGGTTGGGTCGCCTTTGAGTTGTTTACTTTCATCGGTTATCACATCATGGTTCAGTTCCATCGAAAGTAGCAATAGTTGCTCTGCTGTAAACTCATTGATTCCTTCCGTTTTTGGCGAAATCCAACAATCCATAACTGTCATTTTATTTTGAGTGATGGTTCCTGTCTTATCGGAACAGATGTAAGTAACAGAACCCAATGTTTCAACGGCAGGTAATTTTCGGATGAGTGAATTTTTACGAACCATCTGTTTCGCACCCAAAGCCAAAGCAATAGTGATAACTGCTGGTAATGCCTCGGGAATGGCAGCTACTGCGACAGAGATGGCGGTGAGCAACATGCGGATAGGGTCTTCGCCACGCAGCAAACCTCCACCGTAAATAATGGCACAAATAAAAATTACAACAAAAGATAGTTTTTTTCCAAAGTCAGCTAATCGCTTTTGAAGTGGTGTTTTAGTTTCATCCTCTTGTAGCAGTTGAGCTATCCGACCAATTTCGGTGTCCATACCAGTTGCCACCACAATACCCTCAGCTCTTCCATAAGTTACAATTGTTGTTTTGTAAGCCATATTGAATCGGTCGCCTAGCGGTGAGTTTTCCGGGATTATTTCATCTGTGTGTTTTTCTACTGCATTGGATTCTCCGGTTAATGATGCCTCTTCCACTTTTAAGGAGTAAGTTTCTGTTAAACGAATATCTGCCGGAACCGACATCCCTGCTTCTAGAATTATGATATCACCGGGCACTAACTCGGATGCAGCAAGTTGAACAATATTTCCTCCTCTGCGAACCGTAGCAGTAAATGCCGACATTTTTTTCAATGTTTCCATTGCTTTTTCTGCACGGTATTCCTGCACAAAACCTATGATAGCATTAAGTAACACAATGATTAATATTACAATGGCATCTTTTAAATCGCCCACAGCTAAAGAAATTACAGCTGCTAACAGCAGAATAATAACCATTACATCCTTAAACTGATGCATCAATAAAACGAGAATAGAAATTTTCTTTTTTTCTAGTAGTTCGTTTTTACCATATTGTTTTTGGCGTTCTTCAACTTCTGCTCTATGCAAGCCTTTTTTACTTGTGTTAAACAATTGATAAGTTTCAGAAACGGATAGAAGATGGTTTTTCATTTCAATAATGAGTTTTTACTTTGAAAATACTAATACAGGCACTTTGGTAGTTTATGTTAACTCTGCCGATTTACTTGGTAAGAACATACTTTCGAATCCTTTCTACACTTTTGTTTATTAGTTGCTTATAAAAAAAGGGTTGTCCTTGTGTTTATTTTTGAATTCAGGTCGGGCCTTTGTCGTTTGTACGGTCGTCCTACCATTGGCTATAACGGTTTGGGGCTTTGCGAAGTGGCGAACTTCGTAGCGACATATTTTCCACTAAGATAAAATTTATTGAGAAACGTGAACGTGAAACTTACCATAAAATTAGCAATTGCGAGAAACGGCTGTTACCAGCAGCTTAATTTATTTGAACTTTATATTTTATCAGAATTGCTAATGACGATATTATAGAAGGAAGAAACATAACAATCAAAACTATAATCGGCTCATATGAGTCACCAATTCCGTAACTCTTGGAAAAAATAAATGGCGACAGAAACGCAAACACGCATCCAAAAATCAATGAAAATATTGCAGTTAATTTTATTATGAGTTTATGTTTAAAATCATTCAATCCAAACGTCCGAGCGTTCCATCCGGTAACAGCCATTCCAATAAATATTGCCAAAGTCAAGAATGCAGTAATCTCGAGACTTTCATAAATTAAAATTAGAAATGTTATAAGTGCCATTATTGAATAAAACACAGCTGAAATCCATCCAAAACTTCGAACTATTTTTTCTTTCATTTTACTTTAATTCTTTCGGCTCATTTTTTTAATGTCGGTTAATCGAGTGGTTTCGTGCGGCCAAGTTGCTGGTAACGTTCTGGTACTACAGCGGGTTTGGGACTAAATTAAGCCCATTCTTCGGATTTGCCAAATCATTCAGATACAAAACCATTTTTCCATTAAGCCTATTGCCCAAATCCGTTGTAGTAGCTGTTACCAGCAGTGATTATTTCTTGACAAACTCTGTCGAAAGATTATTCCCCCAAGGCATAGTTTTCAATATAATTTGTTTCTCATTCGGCTCAATTTCTAGCCATAATTCGCTTTTTTTAATCGAGTCAAAATCTAGAATTAGTATTGGCGAATCGATTTCTTCAATTTTCCATTTTCCTTTGCCGGCATTATTATATTGTCTGGATTTATTCAGAGTGAAAGTCTCGTTGTCATAGACAATGAGGATATCTTTTTCTTTTCCGAGATTGTAGTTACCTACGATTTTATTTTCCAAATTTAGTTGGAATATAGAAACTAATGCAAGATGAATAAATGGAAGTGCAAGAAAACCTAAGCCTATATAAAGAGTTTTATTTGTATTACCTTTTCTAATTTTGAAAATACCGATAAGAGTTAATATTATACCAATCAAAGGACTGATTATGTAAAGTGGGAATGTCCAAAGTGCTTCCATATTTTATTTTATCGTAGTATTTTTGGTCTGTATCATTGCTGGAAACGGTTTGCGGCTTTGCGTAGTGGCGGATTTTACCACAAATGTTGATACGAAGCACACACTTCAAAGATAGCACAAATGTTCATACGAAGCACGTCACCCGCCATTACGCAAAACCGCTGTTACCTGCTGGGCTTTGTCATGTCGTTTATTTTTTAGTGAATTCGCAAAAGCAAAAGCCACAAGCAGATGAACCGCTTATGGCTTCTTGTTAAAATGTTTTTTGCTAAATTATTTGAGCAAATGGTTTACATAACCACCATCAACCCAAATGTCTGTACCTGTAATGAAGCTTGCATGGTCAGAAGCTAAGAACAAAATAGTACTCGCTATTTCTTCTGGTTTTCCTACTCTTTTCAAAGCGGTACCTGATGCCAAATGTGCTTTCACATCGTCATTAGCAACACTGTCTAAGCCTGGTGTGTTTATTGGACCTGGACTTACAATGTTTACTCTTATTTTTCTATCAGCCAATTCGTTTGCAGCAATTTGGGCAATTTTGTTTACCGCACCTTTTGTTGCAGCATAGGCACTGCTATACATGGTAGCTGCTTGTGCAATTGTAGATGACGTAAAAAGTACTGAAGACCCGTCAGCCAAATGTGGTATTAATTTTTGTAATGTAAAATACAAGCCTTTTACATTGGTGTTGAACTGAGCATCGAAATCGGCTTCCGAGGTCATTGCAATGGGTGAAAATATGGCTATACCTGCATTTAAGAATAGTATATCAATTTTATTTCCACTTTCTGCAATTGCCTTTTCTAAAACTGCAATTCCTGTCAAATTCGAAATATCAGAAACCACTGTTTTCAGCAATGGGCTGTTAATTTGCGATGCTGCTTCTTTTAGGTTTTCGGTACTTCTACCTGTTATCCAAACACTTGCTCCTGCATTGATGAATGCTTTTGCGGTGGCAAATCCAATTCCTTTGGTGCCGCCTGTCACTAATACATTTTTGTTTTTAAAATCCATTTCTTTACTTATTTTAAATTTTTAATGGCACAAAATTATAACAGGTAAGTTATTTTAAGTAACTTTGTACTTAAAAATAACAGTAACATCGGTGTAACAAAGTAACATTATTATGTGCCTAACAAAAGATTTCGGACAGAAACACAAGACAGAAATGAGAGCCATTCAAGATTCTATGGATGTGTTAAATGGAAAGTGGGTAATACCTATTATTTCATCAATATGCTTTTATGAAACAAGAAGATTTTCGGACATTTTAAATGATATTGATGGGATTTCAAACAGAATGTTGAGCAAAGAATTAAAGGCTTTGGAAGTGAACAAATTAGTAAAAAGAACCATTTTGGATACACAGCCCATTTCTGTGCAATATGAACTTACAGAGCATGGTAGAACATTGCAAACGATTATCAATAACCTAACAGTATGGGGTATTTCGCACAGGAAGGAAATTATTGGTCAATAAAATTCTACAATACATATTCGATGTTTCAAGTAGTCTTCGGTTTTAGCCTTGCAGGTAACGTTCTGGCGCTACACGAGGTTTGGGATTAAAGATGCGAGGTTTTTCGGTTAAACACAAATTTCCCAAATACAAAAATCATCTATAAATTCAGCCTAATGCCCAAATCTCGTGTAACGGCTGTTACCAGCAGTTATTTTGTTTCAATTATTGTAAGTTTTGCTTTTTCGTATTCCTTTTTCCTTATTTTCCTTTCGCTTTTGGTTTCATAACCTGCAGGTAATAAAGTGTTATATCTCTCATCACTTAATAACCATAATTTATATTTTTCTTGAAATTTTTCAGTGCCAACAGATTGTATAAATGGCAAGTAGAACTCTACGAAATTTGTATTATTTTCACAGGTGCTCATTAAGCAATTTTGATAGTAGAATCCTATATAATTAACAATAATTAGTTCAATTCTGTCTGCTATAATTATTGCGATTTCGCCTTTTGTTAAATTTCGTCCAATACATTCAGATTTTACATTCGTTATAGTTTGGTCTGTAAAAAAATCTGCAAGAGTTGGTAATAATTTAGTTTTATATTCTATAATTTTTTTGGCTGGTTCAGTTTTGCTTATTTCTTTAGAGTCATTTGTTTTCACAATTTCGTTTAATAAAGAGTCTATTTCAATTTTGTTTTGAGATAAAACTAAGTTGAAACTAAAAATTAAAACTAAAAGCAAAACATTCTTCATAGATGCTATTTTTCTTATAATTGCTGGTAACGTCCTGTGGCTTTGCGACAGCTGCGGAAATTGGAACTGAGTACACTAGGCTGGACTGAACGAAGTTATGAAAATAAAAACGAACTTTTACAACTGAAATAGCAGTTGCGCAAAACCGCTGTTGTGCGCCGTTTAAGACTTTTTCAAGCTTCTATTTTTATAGATTTTTAATAAATAATTTAGCTTTTGGCTACTAATATTCAACTCGTTTAAAAAGATTTCTTCCTTACCGTTAGAAGTATTAAGAACTAAATAATCTTTCGATTGTGAAGAAGAAGAATAGTTCGGTCTACTGATAAATTCAAAAGTCTCAATTTTCGACCAAGTTATAAATTTATTGCTTTTTATTTGAATTCCTTTGTCATTTAGTTTGAGACAAACTTTTGATTCAGTTTTACTTTCTTTTACATTTGAGTATAAAGCATACGTTAGGTAAATTAAGATTAGAAAACATAATATTTTGTAGCTTACAGAAAAGTTAGAAAAAATAGCAACTAAGCATAACACGATATAAACTATTCCGCCAAAGATTTGAAAATAACTATAACTTTTAGATAAGCTAATTATCGTTTCTTCTGGTGCTTTTGTATTTTCCTCAAATAAACTTTTTAGCATAAACGTGATTATAAATGGCGCACAACGTTTCGCGGCTCACTCGAAGTCGGTTGGGTTATGAAACCGAGTACTCTCCGCTGCGACTAAAGGTAATAAGAAAACGTGAACTTGAATCTTCGGCTTAACCAACCGATTGCGAGTAGCCGCTGTTGTGCGACGTTATTATTATTGCCAAACATTAAAATTTGCCTTTATCAAATTGATAATCTCATTGTAAGCGTTTAACTCATCTACATCTGGAGATTGTTTTAAATAAATTTCATAGTTATCGAATTGAATCGTATTGATTTCTTTCAAATTTCTATAGTAAAGTTTGTACCCAATTCCATCCATAACGCCTAATGTCGTTGTTTCTACTACATATCCATATTTTTCGTCAAACACAACTCTCGGTTTTTGAATTTTGTAATCAATCTCCCGAATACTCGGCAACTTTTTGATATTGATGATATAAAACTGTAACCATAGATATTCAAAATTACTTTTTGGAGTTATTACGGTTTCGTCAAATGTTGTTAGGTCGTTTCTAAAATGATAAAGAATTGCGCTCCAATTCTTTTCATCAACCTTGTAAAATCTAAATAATTCGGTGCCTGTGGTTATTTGGTAGCTTTTGTAAACCCGAATTTCTTTGCTGGCAAGAGTATCAGGAATGCCCAAACGACTATTGATTTCTGATATGGATTGAGCATTGAATACAATGCTTTTGAGAATCAGGAAAATCAACAGTATTTTTTTCATTACAATTGGAATATAATGTCGCACAACTAGTATATACTCGCTACAAACTAGCGCATATACACCCAAAAATGGGTAGATTGGCGCTATAAAGTAGCGTATTGTCCAACAAATGTAAAAATAATAATTGTATTACAAATCATCAAAAGGACTTTTTATTTGTTGAATACTTTTCGTACTAACGTGCGTGTAAATTTCGGTAGTTTTGCTACTATTATGACCTAATAATTCTTGAATGTATCTCAAATCGGTACCGTTTTCTAGTAAGTGTGTAGCGAAGCTGTGCCTGAGCCAATGCAAAGTGGCAGGTTTCGTAATTCCCGATTTTTGTAAAGCTTGTTTTAATACCTGTTGGAGACTCCTACTATCATAAGGTTGTCCGCTAATTTGCCCTTCAAACAAATATTTTGTGGGTTTAAAGGCGATATAATATTCCCGCAACATTTCTAAAATTTTTGGGGATAATGGAGCAATGCGGTCTTTTTTTCCTTTGGCGTTTTTCAGTAAAACTAGGTTTCTTTTTGAGTCGATATGAACGGGTTCGAGAGCCAATAATTCGCCACAGCGCAAACCGCAACTATAAATCAACGAAAGCATCATTTTGTGTTTGATATTGCTGTGGGCATTCAAAATCAATTTTATCTCTTCTTTACTCAATACATTGGGTAATTGTTTGGCTCGTTTTGGTCGGTGAATTTTATCTACCAGCATCTTGGTTTCTCGGATGGTCTGGAAGAATAGTTTAATGGCATTGACGATTTGGTTTTGATAAGAAGCTGATAAATTATTTTTTAAAATATACTCATTATTGTACAAAATAACATCTTCATTTGTAATATCGGCAATGGCTTTTTCTCGATAAAATACCAGAAAAGATTTTAAAGCTTCACTATAAGTTACAATAGTGCTTTCGCTATAACGTTTGGAACGCATCCATTGTTTGAATTTTTCTATTTGTATTTGTGCTTCTTCTGAAGGAATGGTATATGCTATTGGCGTTATTTTGAACCGAACTCTGTTTTCTTCGGTATCCGGAATATGCCATGCCATAAGTGTTTGACTCCATCGGGCGCCGTTAATTTTTTTGATGCGCTCAATCAAGCCGGCATTTTTTTCAAAATAGACAGCAATTCTATTTTCTCCTTTGTGTTTAATAGGTTTAGCAGACCATTTCATAATGAATTGATTTTCTGACTTAAATGTACTGAAATAACAATTACAAAAAGCATTGTCAATAGCAATTACAAATTTTATTGAATGCAGGAACCGCGTGAGGGATTACTTCACTAAGTTTTATTTTTTTGTTGAGTCCAGTGAATTTTATTTGCGGCGGTATCCTCGAAGTGCAACGGAGAGATAAAGCTAAGAGCCCAACCATGACGTAGCGTAGTGGAGGCAGGGGCACGCCCACTTCTTTAAATATTCTTTAATTTATCACTGTTGCAACTAATTCATGATTTTATAACCGTTGCTATATTTGATAGCAATAGCGCTGACAACTTTTTAGAGTTATTTTTTATTCCTCAATTTTTTCAGTCTTAAAAATACTAGCCTGTAATAAAGTTGAAAGCACAATCGTCATCATGGCTCCAATAAAATTCAGCCATAAGTATCCCAGTTTTTCTTCGCCACTTGGGTAGATAAAAATGGCAAAATAATAAATCACAAAAATGGTCAACTGGCTAATCAAAGCGCTGTAAAAAATAGCTTTGGCTTTGACAAATTTGATATAAAAGCCCACCAGAAATATTCCCAGTACAGTGCCGTAAAAAATAGAACCTACAATATTGACTAATTGGATTAGGTTTTCAAACAGTGTTCCAATACAGGCAAAAAGAATGGCTATAATTCCCCAAAACAAGGTGAAAAATTTAGTAGCATGAAGGTAGTGCTTTTCGGTTTTGGGTTCTTTTAAATTGCGTTTGTAAATATCGATAGCTGTTGTAGAAGCCAGTGCAGTAAGTCCTGATGCTGTAGAGGACATGGCTGCCGAAATAATCACGGCCAGTAATAATCCTATTAAACCTTTAGGCAGATAATGCAGGATGAAGTGAAAGAAAACATAATCCTTATCGTTGGTTTCACTGCCTTTGTCGGCTTTTAGAATGATTTCTTTGGCATGATCTCTCAGGTCTTTTTCTTTGGTAGAAATCGCTACTAATTCCTTTCTGAGAATCGGGTTGTCATAGTCCTGATTCAACTGATCGATGTACAACAAATTGATGACTTTTTTGTCTTCCGAAAGCAGCTCTAATTGTTTTTCCAGGGCGTGGTATTCGTCTTTGTATTTTGATTTTTCAATAGCCGCCTTGTTGTTGGGATTGAAATTTAAAGGAACAGGATTGAATTGGAAAAAAACAAAAACCATAATTCCTGTCAGCAGTATAAAAAACTGCATCGGTACTTTTAAAAAACCATTCATAATTAATCCCATCTGGCTTTCGCGAACGGATTTTCCGGATAAATACCTTCCCACTTGCGACTGATCGGTTCCAAAATAAGCCAGTGCCAGAAAAAAGCCACCTGTAATTCCGCTCCACAAAGTGTATTTTTCTTCGGGATCAGTAGAGAAATCTACAATATCCATTTTGTCATTAGCTCCTGCTATGTGCAACGCATTGCTAAAAGTCATGTCGTTAGGCAGAAAATGAAGAATCAGAAAAAAAGTAATAAACATCCCCGACATAATCACAAACATCTGTTGTTTTTGGGTAACGTTTACCGCTTTTGTCCCACCTGAAAAAGTGTAAATAATTACCAGAATCCCAATAACAATATTCATATAACTCAAATTCCAGCCCAGTAAAGCCGATAAAATAATGGCCGGAGCATAGATGGTTAGTCCGGTACCGAGTCCTCTTTGGAATAAAAATAAAATAGCCGCAAGCGAACGGGTTTTTAGGTCAAATCGTTTTTCGAGGTATTCATAAGCAGTGAAAACTTTGAATTTATGATAAATAGGGATAAATGTCAGGCAAATGACGATCATGGCTATGGGTAACCCAAAATAAAATTGCACAAAGCCCATTCCGTCATGGTAAGCCTGTCCCGGTGTGGATAAAAAAGTAATGGCACTGGCCTGTGTAGCCATTACCGAAAGTCCTACGGTGTACCAGGGGGTTTCGTTGCTTCCCAGAATAAAATCCTCAACATTTTTACTTCCTTTGGTTTTCCAGGCTCCATACGATACAATAAAGAGCAGGGTGATAATCAATACAATCCAGTCAAATAATTGCATAGCTTAAGAGTATAATTTCATTATTGAATAAAAGAACAGGATGTATATTATATTGGCAACCAGTACCCAGGTATAATTTGTTTTCCAGTTTTTTTCTTTTTTTGGTTCCATTTTATTGCTTTTTTATTCTTGGGGATTAACAATTTCAGATTCAGGTGTTTTAAGCGCAATCATATTCGCCAGCAATCGGTAGGCTCCGGAAACGCCCATAGGCAATTCTCTAAATAAACTTAAACCGGTATAAATATATTGTCCTTTTCCATAAGTTGCCACTAATAAAGCTCCTTTTTTAGGACTTTCACCTTTGTCATGTGAGGAAAGAATAGGAGTAAAAGCAGCATCAAATTCATTGGGATAATACAAGCCCTGTTCCTGTGTCCATCCTTTAAAATCTTTTTGGGTAATTTCATTTGGATAATTTAAAATGGGATGATTTGGCGCCAGAAATTCCACTGTAGCATTTTCATCGGTAACTCTGTCCTGAGAAATCGTCAGGGGATAAGGTGCCATATTATGCGGAATATTCGAATCGGGAGTATTGTATTGTACAATTAATGTCTTTCCTTTTTTTACAAATTCAAGCAAAAGATGTTGTCTGATTTTTAATCCCGCTAAGGTATTGTAAGCGCGAATTCCCGTAATGATAACATCAAAATTGTTTAAACTTCGGGAGTTAATTTCATCCGGACTGAGTAATTGAACACTGTATCCCATTTGGGTTAGGCATTCCGGAACTTCATCACCGGCTCCCATGATGTAACCAATTCTTTCGTTAGTGGTTTTTAAATCCAGTTTTTTAAATTTGGCTTCAGCCGGCAATAAAACCTGTTGTTTGGAAATATGGTCATAATTAATCATAATTTGCTCTTTTTCCAGCTTTTTAGTATTGATGGTTACGCTGCTTTTGGCTGTTATTTCCGATGGATTTTCGGGAGGTGTAACATCAAAATACAGTGTTTTTTCCATTTCTTTTTTATCCAGACTAAAAGGGATTGTTGCCGGAGTTACCTGCCAGTTATCGGCTAGTTCTAATTGTACATTGCCCTCAATATTGTCTTTTCCGGCTTTGACCTGCACTGCCATTTTTTTGGTTTTTCCATCATTGAAAAAAGAAATCTGATCTACTATTTTAGTACTGGCATCAGGTATTATATCCAGAAAATAGTACATTTCTCCTTTTACTTTATCATTGTATTTGTAAATAATATCACGCTCAAAAGGAATATTTACATTATTGATTGCAATGTTAAATTGTATTTTAACTTCTCGAATAATATCCGGAATACCAATATTTTCCTGATGGTCAACCTGATACATTCCTGTTGTTCCTTTGTCTTTTAACCAATAGGGCTGAGTGTATTCTAAATTTTCGGCTAATTCTAAGTCGATAGTATTTCTTTCGGCGATATTATTGCTTAAAACTTTATTATAAACGCTGTTCTTTTGATTTGGAAAAAGGGTTACACTTTTTAATTCCATTGGGATAGCGCTTCGGTTGATGGTTTCCAGTCTTAATTTAACAGTACTTCCCGGAGTGGACTGTTGTACGTTAGCAACGGCTTCGAGGTACAATCCGGTGCAGCCGGCAATAATGTTTTTAAGTTCGTTCAGTTTTATTGGTTTCCAATGATTTTCGTCTAAAGCAGCGATCATTTGATAGGCTTTGATAAGATCAGGAATGGATGCCGACGGATTTGAAAAATTAAATTGTGATTCAATTTGGCTAATTAATTCGCCAATTGCTTTTCCGCCATTTATGCGATTCCAACTGGTGTCGATGCCGTCAAAAAGGTTGGATTTGTCTTTTAGTTTTTCGCCGTTAATCAACTCCAGGTATTCGGTATCCTGACCACGACTTCCGGTGCTTCCAAAACCTTGTGATTTATGACTGCTTCTGCTTAAAGCTGCAATTTCCTGATTGGATATTCCTGTCTCGGTATAATAAACTCCTGTTTCCAGACTGAGGAATTTTGATTTATCGGCCTGATCAAATTTCTCCTGATTGCCGTAAAACCAAACAGAAGGATTAAAGAAAATACGTTTGGGTTGCCAGGTGCTGAACCACTTTAGTTGTTCCGGAAAACGTTTTGGATTATTAGCTAATTTAAAACTTTCAACACTTAAAATTGCCGAAGCGGTATGATGCCCGTGAGTAGTTCCTGAGGTGCGGTGATCAAAACGATTGATAATGACGTCGGGTTGGAATTTTCGAATTGTCCAGACTACATCAGACAGGACTTTTTCACGGTCCCAAATTTCGAAAGTTTCATCCGGATTTTTAGAAAAACCAAAGTCATTGGCACGGGAAAAAAACTGTTCTCCGCCATCAATTTTTCGGGCTTCAATTAATTCCTGAGTACGAATAACACCTAATAATTCTCTTAATTCAGGTCCTATCAGATTTTGTCCGCCATCGCCTCTGGTCAATGATAGATATGCTGTTCTTGCTTTTTTTTCATTGGATAAATAAGAAATCAATCGGGTGTTCTCGTCATCGGGATGGGCTGCAATATATAGTACACTCCCCAGAAAATTCAATTTTTGAATTTGGTTGTAAATTTCAACCGAATTCCATTTTTCCGGTTTTTGAGCTGAAGAAACCTGAGTAAACAATAAGGATAGCAGAATAATGAAAGATATATTTATTGGTGTTTTTTGCATAATTTTTCTCAATAAGCTCAAATGTAGTAATTATTTTTTTGGAATAAAATCATTGCTGTTGTCTTTGTAGTAATGCTTAACAAACCAAAAGGCGAATTCCAATTTGAAATTCGCCTTTGATTTTTTGTATTATTAGATTAACGGTTTCTGTGTCCGTAGTGGTTTCCTCTGTCGCGTCTGTCATCTCTATCATCTCTGTCGTCTCTGTCGTAACGGTCTCTTGATTTATAGTTATCGGCATAACGGTAGTTGTTGTAACGGCGACCTTCTGCATATCTTGGATAATTTCTGTTATCGTAATATCTAACAGTATGATTGTTGAAATAAGCATAAGGACGGTTTCCGTGGTATCCTCTTAAGGCAATTCGATGCGCACGATTCAAATCACAGTTTCGGTATTGTACCGGTACATATCTTGTACGAACCCAGTTTCCGTGGTTTAAATACACATACAAAGAAGCGTTAACGTCATAATATGCTTCAATTTCCGGGATGTAATAAAAATCTACATTAACGTGATTTTGTGGTACCCATGCCGGTCTTACAACTACTGCGGGTGCTCCTATGTTTACGTTCACTGAAACTTGTGCCTGTGATGTACTTGCTGCAAATAAAATGATTCCTGTTGCGATTAATTTTAAAGTTCTCATGATTTCTATATTTTAAAGTTACTTGGGGTTATGAATTATTTTTTATTACTTATGTTAGTCAATTTTCAATTACTGTGCCAAAAATATTTTATTAACTTATTTTTAACTTATCCGAATTTCGATTAAAAGAATAAACGCAAAGCTTTTTTTTAAGTCGCTTTTTTTATGTACTAAGTAGTCGTAAAAATAATTGCTATAACACTTTTAAAAATGAGAGATTACAGTTTTTTGTTTTATTTTCTACTTTAGTTTCAAAATGTTCTTTTTGAGATCGTTTTATTTTTTATCTGTATTCGTTCTTTTTTATTTTATTCCAATTTACGTGCCAATATTATTTTTGTTAACATTATTTTAACTTTTTAAAGTAGCTTAAAAAAAAGAAACGCAGTTAGCGTTTCTTTAGTATCTGAGGTGTTAGAATTTAACGTTTATTGTTTCCGTTACCGCGACCCTGATTGTGTTTGTTGTTACCGGAATTATTCCCTCTGTTATAATCAAAATCACGTTTGTTGTCGTGTTTGTAATCGTATCTGTTACCGATTGTTTTTTGTGGTTTTCCTTTGTATCCTTTATAATATTTTGCTTTATGAGTTTTATAATGGATGTAAGGTTTGTTTCCGCGGTAATCGGTTAATACTACTTTGTAACCTCTGTATAAATCATAATGTCTGTAGTGTGGAGGAAGTTGTCTTGTATATATCCATCTTCCATTTCCAAAATAAATAAATTGTGAAAGACGAATATCATAATAAGCCTGAATGTCCGGAATGTAATAAAAATTCACATTCGAATAGCCTACAGGTCCCCAGGCAGGAGGAGCTCCGATATTTACATTTACTGAAACCTGAGCGTGTGAGGCACTCGTTACTAATAATATAATTCCTGCTGCGATCAATTTTAAAGTTTTCATAATTCTAAATTTTTAGGTTATACCAATGATAATTATAAAAGAACATATAAACGTTATTATTTTCATTCTTTATAATTAAAAAGCCAATTATTGTGCCAAAAAACTATTTGTACTGTTTAAAAACTAATTTGAAAAGCCGTTTTTCTCCATTTAAAACGTATTTGATGTCGCTTTATTGTTTGAAAGTAAGTAAGCTGATGTGGCTAAAGAGTGGGTGGTATTTTATGAAAAAACAAACAGTATTTGAAATAAAATTTGTTTTACCGAGCTGATTTTTTTGAATCTCGGCTTCGGTTTTTGCCACGAATTCACGAATAAAAAAGAAATTAGTGAATTCGTGGCGATTATTTCACTAATACCTCTGGGGCACTGCCCCGAGGTAGTTTATTAAAAGACGATTAATCGGTAAATTCTTTTTCTTCATGTAGATTAGGAAGTATAGAAACTCCTTTTTGAAAAAATAGATTATTAGGATAAATAACCTGTTCTCCCTCTTTATTTTTTATGGTGACATGAAAAGCTCCAATATCTTCAATTTCGCCTACAATAGGAAAGTCTTTGTCCAGAATTTGAATGATATCGCCTATTTTAAAAGGGAAGGAAAAAAATAAAAGAACCCCTGCGGTAATATTACTCAAAATAGACCATTGGGCAATCATTACCACACCTGCAACACCTATTACTGTTGCAACCGAAGTAATGCCTGAAATAATTTCTTTTGAGCTTACTCCCCAAATAAAGATTAAAGCAATAGCTGCCAGAATATTTATCAGCAGATGAATGTATTTAATAACTAAATTGGTTCTGTTCTCAATGATATGAGTGCTTTTGGCAAATTTACGTACTAATTTGGTGGATATAATTCGAAAAATCATCAGAATTATAATTACTATACCACTAGCAATTGATTCGGTTGTGAAATTATTTAAAAAATTCATGTGTTTCGTTTTATGCTAAATTACTCAAATATTGATATACTTTGTCCACCGGAAGTCCAATAACATTAGCATAAGAACCTTCAATTTTGGAAACTCCCACAAAACCAATCCATTCTTGAATTCCGTAAGCGCCCGCTTTGTCAAAAGGTTTGTAGTTTTCGATATAATAAGCAATGGCTTCGTCACTTAATTCATTAAAAGTAACTTTGGTTATTTCGAATATAACTTCGGTTTTTGTGCTGGTTTTAAAACAAACCGAGGTAATGACTTCGTGAGTAGCATTCGATAAGGATTTTAAAATAGCAAAAGCATCCTCGCTGTCTTTGGGTTTTCCTAAAGCTTTTTCATTGTGCCAAACTAAGGTGTCGCTGGTAACAAGAATTTCGTTGTCCTGTAACTCGCCGTCAAAAGCAGCGGCTTTCAATTCGGCGAGGTAATTAGTGATTGCTTCCCGTTTTAATTCCGGAGGAAATATTTCTTCGATTTCTTTTAACCGAATTTCAAAATCCAAATCTAAATCCTTGAAAAATTGCTGTCTTCTGGGCGAACCAGAAGCTAAGATGATTTTGTAATCTTTTAATTTATTTCGAAGCATGGTATTGTATGTTTAGGGTAATGAATAAAATGGATAAAATTCCGAAAAATAAGATCCATTTCAGTACTTTACTTAGTTTTTGAAAGTCGATTTTTGATTGTGCTGACCACGTTTTGATACTAAAATAGAGTAGTGGTCCAGAAACAAACAGCAAACCATAGATGGTGGCTGCAATAAGATGATTGGCTATCAGGTAATTATTGATGTAAATAAACAGTAGTATTGTTGGAATAAAACTCAAGGCAAAAACTAGTTTGGTTGTTTTTGGTATGCCCAAAACAATAGCTAATGTTCGCATTCCCTGTTTGGAATCGCCTTCGAAATCCTCTAAATCTTTAACAATTTCGCGTAAAAAATTAATCATAAAGGCAAAAACGGCGTAGTCAATAAGTATAGCAAACATGCCTGCCATGACTTCTTGATTAGCGGTATCAGTAGCGGGGAAAATATCAAAAATCCCAATAATAATAACACTTAACGATAATAATAAAGCAACAACAATATTACCTATAAGTGGCATTTGTTTCAAACTGGTTGCATAAATATAAAGTGTTGCAGCAATCAAAACAAAAATAGCTGCAAAAGTAGGTCGCATAATCACATTGGATAAATAAAAGCCAATGGCAACTCCGCTAATATTTAATAAGGCATAAATGTTATAAGCCCGGTTTTCGGAAATGGTTTTGCCTACAATACACTTATCGGCTTTGTTTTCTTTGTCGGTTTCCTGATCAAAAATATCGTTAATTACATAACCCGCAGCTGCAATTAAAGCCGTACTTAAAACCAATAAACCGTATTGCCAATCGGCAAGAGCCAAATCGATTTTTTGTAATTTCAAAAAGCCGTACCTGAAAATAAGCTGCATCAAAGCCAGCATTAATAGGTTTTTGTATCGAATGAGATTTAGGAAGTTCATTTGTTGAGTTGGGAGTTAGGAGTTAGGAGTTGGAAGCTGGGAGCTGGGAGCTGGGAGTTGGAAGTCCCGATAGCTCCCAGCTTCCAACTCCCTGCTTTTAATCATATTTAGCATCAAAACTTTCCATCCATTTTCCCTGAACTTTCATCACTTGTTCAATCACATCACGAACAGCACCTTTTCCGCCATTTTTATGGGAAATGTACTTGGAAATGCCTTTAATTTCAGGGCAGGCATCCTGCGGACAAGCAGGTAATGCTACTAATTTCATCACCTGATAATCAGGGATATCGTCGCCCATGTATAAAATATGTTCCTGTTTGATTTGGTGAATATCAATGTATTCGTCAAAGGTTTCCACCTTGTCAGGCGTTCCTAAATGAATGTTGGTAATTCCCAGATTGCGTAAACGAACGCGTACTCCCTCGTTGCTTCCGCCCGAAATAATACATACATTATAGCCGCTGTCAACCGCTGCTTTCAACGCATAACCATCCCGAATATTCATGGTTCTCAACATTTCGCCATCGCTGTTTACAAATACGGAACCATCGGTAAGTACACCGTCAACATCAAAAATAAAAGTAGTGATGTCGTTCATTATTTCTTTATAACTTTTTGCCATTATCCTGAATCGATTGGGTTAGAATTTTATATATAGTGAGTTGTTTTTCATCGGTCAAAAAGGCTTCGTGCGCTGCAATGGTTTTCTGGTCGTTGCGAATAGCCGGCCCTGTTTGAGCTTCCTGAGGAGAAAGGGTATTTAATTTAGTTACCGTTTCCTGTATCAAAGGTTTTAAAATATCAAAAGGGATTTGGTTTTCCTGACAAATTTCGTTTCCAATGGAGTAGAGATGATTGGTGAAATTATTGACAAAAACGGCTGCGACATGAAGTGCTTTTCGTTGTTGGGAATTGATAGCATAGACTTTTTCCGAAATGCTTTTGGCAATTTTATCCAAAACCTGATAATCAGTTGGATTTTCGGTTTCCAAACAAATGGGAATTGTTGTAAAATCGACTGTTTTTCCTTTTGAGAAAGTTTGCAAGGGATAAAAAACGCCTTTTCGGTTATTGTCGTGTAAAACATTTAAAGCCATACTGCCCGAAGTGTGTACCACTAAACGGTTTTTAAACGGAAGTTGGTTTGAAACAGTTTCGACGGCATCGTCAGAAACGGCAATAATGTATAAATCAGCTTCCTGCAAATTAGAATATTCGGTAATAATTTGTTCCGGATGAAGTAATGCAGCCAGGGTTTCTTTTTTTCTGGAAAAAACCTGTGCCAACTCGATTTCACTGCCCGATTTTTTAAGGTTTTGAAATGTAGTGATAAGATGTTGGGCTACATTTCCGGAGCCGATAATGCTTATTTTAATCATAGCGGTAAAATTAAGAAAAAAACTCGTTTTTCAAATTTTTAAAAGACTAACACTGATGAAACGGATTTAGCAGCATAAAAAAATGAGTTAGTGTTTTTCTAACTCATTTTTCAAAATTGGATTACTTGATGTCAATAATTTTAGAAGCTTTGGGCTTGGCTTCCTCTTTTTTAGGAATGGTGATGGCTAAAATTCCGTTTTCGTATTTAGCCGAAATTTTTTCATCATTCACCACTTCAGGAAGTGTGAAAGATCTGCTGAAGGACTGGTAGCTGAATTCCTGTTTGGTAATTCGTTCTCCATCCTTAGTCTCGTTGCTTAGTTTTTTTTCTGAAGAAATAGTTAATAAATCATTATTCAGTTCAATTTTGAAATCTGATTTTTCAAAACCCGGAGCAGCAACTTCTACAAAAAAAGAATCTTTGTTTTCTTTGATATTCAAAGAAGGTAGCGTAGTGTTGGTTTTTGAAAAATTGTCTCTATTCCAACCTTCAAAATCATTATTAAAAAATTTGTCAAATAAACTAGGCCATTGGTTTTGATACTTAACAATTGTCATAATAAATACATTTTGAGTTAAACATTGCTTTTTCTTTTGAAATAACAAAGAAAATACCAATTGCAATAAACTGACAATAAGTTAGTTGTTGACTTTTGTAGGGGATTTTTGTTTCTGAAAATTTTAATAATTTTTAAGAAAGAAATGTCAATTTTTCAGTTTTTAATGTTAAACCACATTAGTTAGGCAGGCATTTGCCTGTGCCCGCTTTTTTGTTAAAACAGTAATGATGATAACAGGACAGTCCCAACAAAAAATAGAAACAACTGTATAAAAAAGACAATTCTGTTAGCGCGTTCAATCTTTGTACATGTTTCTTCTATTGATGAATACTTTGATTTGGCTTCTTTGTAATTTACAGAGCGAACAATGATTCTCGAAATTTTGCGTTTAAGTCTGAAATTCCATTCTTCTAATATTGCTAACACAAGTCCTGATCCGATTGAAATTAAACTTAGAATTAAAGCGACGGTAACTGCGCAACGAACGGAACATGATAACTCTAAATTTTGAACGGAATCACTCAGTATAAAACCTATTTCCGCCGTAGAAAGTAAAATAATAAGATTTCGCAAATAGCCTAAATGATTGACATGAATATTTAGCCAATTACTTACGTCGTAAATCTGCTTTGCAGCCTCTAATTTGTCGTCCTTATTTTCTTTTGTCCTTATTTTCTTGATTTTTTTAATTCGTTAAATTGCATATAACGGTCATAAGCTAGCGCAAGCGTCGCGCTTGTGCCCGCAATCTTAATTCATATCGATACTTAAAATAGTATGGTCATCATTGCCATAATTTCTGGCACTACTGTATTTCCAATCTATTGGATCTGTTACAAAACCTGTCACTACAGGATTTTGATGTATATAATTCAGTTTTTGTTCGAATACTTTTAAAGTAAAGACCAAATTTCAATGGGTTGGTTATGTTGTTGCCAAAATTGGTAATTAACATTGTTTGAGTTTTTTATTCCGGCTCGCGAAAACATCCATAACATCCATTCTTTTCTGCTTTCTTGCGGGTTGTCTTCTATCAGTTGGAGCATTTTTTTTGATGTAAAGCCCTTAAAATCCCGAATTAATCCTGATGGGTCGTTCAATGCCGAACGAAAAATTAGATGAATATGACTTGGCATTATACAATAGCCATAAAGTTCCATTCCTTTATTCTTTCTGCAAAAATCCAAGGATTCAATAATACTACTAAAATAAATGTCTCTGGTAAAAACATCGATCCAGTTTACAGTAGCGAATGAAATAAAATAAGCTCCTGATTTTTCACCAAACTTATATTTCCTGCTCATACTTTTTAATTAAGGTTATTTAAAAAAATAAAGGCTTTTTTATTGGATTTTCTTTGCGGGCACATGCGGGACGCTTGCGCTAGCTGGGGCAAAAAATAGGGTTAATATAGTTTTCATTTTTTTGTTTATTTTAGGTTTTTTCGATAAAAAGGATGTAGCTGGTTTCGTAAAAATATTCTTTTGTAGTATCATTTCTTTTGGCTGGTAATATTTTTTTGTCAAAAGATTGAATAATTCTGTCAATTTCATTCTTAATGATAGTATTTGGAGCAATTGAATTTACCTTAAATATTTTTCCATTAGTATCTATTGAAAATCTTGGATAAATCGAAATTTCTCCTTTTAATTTTTGTTTGGAAATTGCTTCTAAGGATATATGTTTCAAAATGTATTTATTCAATTCGTTATAGAAACAGCTATTACGTTTGCTGTAATCTAAATTTTGACATTCATTAAGAGATGGAGTGACATCATAAACTGCATTTGTACTTGCTTTTATTATTGTTTTTTTGTTTTCCCTACAAAATAATTGAACACTAATTATTGCAGATTTGTTTTCGGTATCAATATTAAGTTTTTCTAAAGGAAATGTCTTGAATACATTTTTTATTTGTTTATTAAAATCAGCATTACCTGTTTGAATTTTTATATTTTGAGCTTTATTGTCTTTACCTATCTCAAAAGTTAGTCTAATTGTGTAATCATAGTTGTCTAATTTATAGGGATTTAATTTGAAAAGAAATGAAGATGTAATTTTATGATAATCAATCTTTTTTAAATCTTGAGTGCTTAAATTTTGTTTTAAAAAAAGTGAAAGCTCATTATTCTCATCAGGGTTTGCTGTGGCTTGAAATGAATTTTTCTCCAACTCAGATACTAATTTATATTCTGCTTCAGTGTAGTATCGATTTTGACGTTCTCTATTTATTGCCTCATTCGAATATTCTGAAACTCTTTCCTGTAAATCAGTTTTATTATTAATCTGGGAAAAACTAATTATTGAGTGAAGCAGAATTATTAATAAAGCTAGTTTTTTTATAGTCATGTTCTGTTATTGTTGGTTTAAAAAAAGTGATAATTGGAATGGGCACGGATTACAAATCCGCGCTATCGGGGTTTAGTACTTAACTTTGCAAGTATGTACCAAACTGAAAATCCTCACGGATTTTCAGAAGTAAGCGAGAAGAAGCAATTATTAATAGCCATTGTTGTACCTCGTTTTTATTAATTCAACACTTTTTATTAAATCTTCATCATATTTTACTTCTATTAATTCGCAACCATTTTTTCTGCATTTTTGCTTTTTAATTTTATCTCTCTCAACTGTTTTCAAATAGCCCTCTTTTCCTCCGAAATATGTTACCGGTTCATAGTGTTGTTTTCCGTTATATTCTATTGCTACGTTTAATTCCTTAATAAATATATCAATTCTTTGTCTTCCTAACCAGTCTGGACTGTATTGTGTGACGACTTTATATTTAGGAAAAGCATCTTTAATTAAATTATAAAGTAGGCTTTCATTGTATAAACTACCAACAATATTGAATCCTTTTTGAGTCCTAATTTTATTTTCAATAGATCTTAAATTACTTTTTAGCCTCTTATAATATTCACGAATTAACTTTTCCGATATATTTACAGAACTTAATCTACTTCGAACAAGGTTTGACACATTACCAATAATACCATCGATTTCCCATCTTTCCAAAATTTTTATACCTAAAATATCTAGTTTAAAGTCGGGGTAGATATTTTCTGTTTTTAACGAATCTTCAAGAAAATTTAATTCGAAAAAATCTCTAACTTCTTCATTATTTAATGAATTTATGAAATCCAAAAAATCTTGCGTTTCGATAATTTCATTCGTACTTTCAGATACTTGGAATTTAAATGAAGGATTTGAAATGTAAGGAATTGAAAGAGGTATAGTGTTATTATTTAGTAGATAATTTTGGATGTCATTCTTATTAATGTCCAATCCGTCTGTGATTGATATAAGGCTTAATTGAAATGGGTTAAGCAATTTCAAGGTTTGAAAAGCATTTAAAATATCACATGGTTGGGCTTTCGACCTAACTAGAAATTGAATTCTCTCCAAAATGCTAAACCACTCGTTGCCCGAAAATGTTTTAACATATAGTTTGTCAAACTCTAGGATATCTTCATCTGATTTTAAAAATTCAAACAACTTAAGGGTATAAAAGCTGTAATTTACTGATGAATTTTTATTTGATATTTTAATGTTCTTTCCATTAGGAATAATTAAAATATCAACCCATCTACGTCCATTTAAATTTTCTCTAACTCCTGAACAGGCATAGCAATTTGAATCGCTAATTAGATAATTGTTTCCTTGAAAATTAATCAGGTTAAAGACTTCATTTGACTCATCAGTAAATTCAATTGGGTGATTTATTAAGTCTAAATCTTTAAGTTCAAGTTTTTTGCCGTCCTTGGTATGATACTCCGAATATAAATTCATCTCGAAATGAATTGACTTTAAATCAATATTTAAGTAGTTTTCATAACATTTATTTATTAATTCAGAGGTCATTCGAAATGAGGTATAACGTGTGTTGACGGTTCGGTTTTCTCCATATAATTCATATCAAACCTTTAATGATAAAAAAACTAAAAAGACCTGTTAATCCAATTCCAACAAGTAAAAGAATTAAGGTAATAAAGTTGTGTTCTATTATTTGCCAACTTAATATACCACCTTGCTCAAAAGAGTTTCTAGTTTTCCAAGCAATCCAATGAGATAATCCAATAAGTATCATCCCAAATCCAAATCCGAAAAGATGTTTTCGCTCAATAAATTCAATATTAATAGTTGCGGAACCAACACAAGCGATAATACCGAGTATAAAAACTGCTTTCCACCAAGTGTCAATTTTAAAAAGATTGAAATTCATTAGTTTGTGTTTTTAAAAATTAATTCGCATTGTCCAATCATTGTAGCTCCTGTTTTGTTAACTTTCTGCGAACACAAATGTTCATTTTCAGATTGATTTCTTCTGCGTAATTTTGGCACAACTGCCCTATAACTTGTTTATATGTATGACAAAATCATACAAAGCCACCTGGTTTTGTGTAGATATGTATGATAGCAGTCGTACTTTATTTTTTGCTAATATATAAAAATATCCTACAAAATGATTTATTCCTTAATCATATCCTTTAAGGTTTCGAGCTGGATTTCCAGTTTTCAACTTTGTCAGTGTTTAAGAATCTGGCAGGATAGTATAGATGAAAATAAATTTATTCAACAACAATCCCATACTTGTATAGCAAACCTTTTACACCTTCAAGGGCGAATTGTGCTTTTTTGAGTTTGGTTTTTGTGGGGTCGATAGTGTAGTTGTAACTTGTTCTGAAATCGACTTTAGAGGCGTTAGCTTTTTCAAATTCGGCGCGGTACAAATCGCAGTTGGTAAATTGTGCTGCTGTTAAGTCAGTCGCCATAAAGTCAACGGCAATCAGGCTGCAATTAGTAAAAGTGATGCCTTTGAGTTTTAAGGCATAGAATTTAGAGAAATCCAATATGCAGTTTTCAAAGTGAATTTCGAAGATGAGTTTGTCACTCATGGCAAAATTGACTTCTTTGATTTGGCAATCCTTAAAAAATACGGTTCTAAAAGCGGTGTGGTTGATTTTGGAATCGTTAAAGATGCAGTTGTTAAACCGACAGTCAATAAAGGTAACGCCTATTAAATTGCAATCGGAAAAATTACAGTTATTGAAAGTACAGGATTCAAATTCTTTGAGGTTGAGCGCTTCCTGTCCGTAGTGGAGGTTGTGGTAGTGCTGGTCAAAGAAATACTCGGTCATTGTTCTAATTTTAGATTATAGACTTTAGATTTCAGAATACAGCGATTAAAAATTTAAATTCTGCATTCTGAAATCGTATTCTATCATTTTCTTTTTTGCTTGATCAAAAAAGAAACAAAAAAATCAAGTCTTGCGCTTCCTCGTCGGTCAAATTAGTTTTCGAATGCTAAAAGAAAAGAACTCGCTACGCTCAGACAGCTTTTCTTTTTACGCATTCTTCAAACATTTGACACTCGACTGCGGCAGCTAAGGACATCTGAATCTCGTAAACAATAATATTTTAGTTACCATTTTTAAATCTAAATTCTAAAATTTGCAATCTAAAATCTTAGTTCTGCCTTCTGCTACTGCCTTCTGCTCTCTGGTCACTAAATACTGACCACTGCAATCTGAGTTCTATTCTTCTTCCTTTTGTCCCATCATCATCAGATAGGCTTTCAGGAATTCGTCGATTTCACCATTCATTACGCCGTCAACGTTACTGGTTTCACAGCCTGTACGAACGTCTTTTACCAGTTTATAAGGCTGCATCACGTAATTTCGAATTTGCGAACCCCATTCGATTTTCATTTTTCCGGCTTCAATATCGGCGCGTTGTGCCTGTTTCTTTTTCAATTCGATTTCATACAACTGCGAGCGAAGCATTTGCATGGCACGCTGTCTGTTGTCCTGCTGCGAACGTGTTTCTGAACACTGAATCTGGATTCCGGTAGGTTTGTGATACAATTGCACTTTAGTCTCTACCTTGTTTACGTTTTGCCCTCCGGCACCACTGGAGCGCGAAGTGGTAATCTCGATATCGGCAGGGTTAATGTCAATTTCGATACTATCATCCACCAACGGATAAACGTAAACTGAAGCAAATGAGGTATGTCTTTTAGCATTACTGTCAAACGGGGAAATACGCACCAAACGGTGTACGCCATTTTCGCCTTTGAGGTAACCAAAAGAATAATCGCCTTCAAATTCTAAGGTTACGGTTTTAATTCCCGCCACATCGCCTTCCTGATAATTAAGCTCTTTGATTTTGAAACCGTATTTTTCACCCCACATCATGTACATACGCATCAGCATCGAAGCCCAATCGCAACTTTCGGTTCCACCGGCGCCGGCTGTAATTTGCAAAACAGCGCTTAAAGTGTCTCCTTCATCCGAAAGCATGTTTTTAAATTCAATGCTTTCAATATGATTTTCGGTCAATTGGTATTGTTCGTCGAGTTCTTCTGTGGAGAGTTCGCCTTCTTTGTAAAATTCGTAGGCTAACTGTAATTCTTCGGTTAAAGCAACGGCTTTATCGTAGTCTTCAATCCACTTTTTTTTGTTTCGAAGATTCTTTACAATAAGTTCGGCTTCCTTAGCGTTGTTCCAAAAATCCGGAGCAAAGGTTTTTTCTTCTTCGTTAGCAATTTCGATTAGTTTGGCATCAACGTCAAAGATACCTCCTCAACGCACCAAGGCGTTCTACAATACCTTTAATTTGTTCGGTAGTTGTCATAAATTATGTAATTTTGTTGCGCAAAAATAGTAAAAAAAATCACATAGGGATTTCAGAGGCTGTATCTCTATAATAAAATATAAAAATGCAAATAAATTTAGTTAGTGATACGGTAACGAAACCGTCCTACGAAATGTTACAATATATGTTTAACGCCGATGTAGGTGATGATGTCTATAAACAAGACCCTACGGTTACTGAACTGGAAGAAAGAGTGGCGGCCATTTTTGGAATGGAAGCCGGTTTGTTTTTCCCTTCGGGGACTATGGCTAATCAGGTGGCTGTAAAATTGCATACCCAACCCGGGGAACAATTAATAGCCGATAAAAATTCGCATATTTTTCATTATGAAGCAGGTGGAGTAGCTTTTAACAGTGGTGTTTCCTGCTGTTTGCTGGAAGGAAATCGAGGGATGATTACCGCTGAACAGGTTGCCGGAGCAATCAATAATCCGGATTTTTTCCACAGTCCGTTAACGAGTTTGGTTTGTTTGGAAAATACAACCAATATTGGCGGTGGTGCCTGTTATGAAATGGAAGAATTGCAGAAAATAAAAGCGGTTTGTGATACCAACAATTTAAAATTACACCTTGATGGTGCCCGAATTTGGAATGCTTTGGTTGCCAAAAGACAAAACCCAAAAGATTTCGGAAAAATTTTCGATACCATTTCGGTTTGTTTTTCAAAAGGATTAGGAGCGCCGGTTGGTTCGGTTTTATTGGGTGATAAAAAGACCATTCAGCGTGCTTTGCGAATCAGGAAAGTATTGGGAGGTGCCATGCGTCAATCGGGTTATTTGGCTGCCGGAGCTATTTATGCTTTGGAAAACAATATCAAATTATTAACCGAAGATCATAGAAGGGCTAAAGAATTAGCTAATGTTTTGAAGAAAAAAAGCTGGGTAGCTTCAGTAGAAGCTGTCGAAACGAATATTTTAGTTTTTTCTTTAGTTCCGGAATACAAAGAGGAAGTTTTGATAGAACAACTCAAACAGAAGAATATTTCGATTAGTACTATTGGAAATCGAAAGTTGCGTATCGTGACCCATTTAGATTATCGCGAAGTGATGCACACTTATGTGATTGAGACTTTGGCGAAGATGTAAAGTTGGTTAATTACATCTGACAGGCTTTTAAAAGTTGTCAGATGAATTCTGATGTGATTTAAATTATTGACCAGTAATAAAAAAAGCATGAATTTATATTAATTCATGCTTTTTTTATTATTCTATTATTATCGTGTTTGTATTGAAACTATTGGTGCTGGTAAGAGGGATAAAATCTGAAGTTTGAGTTAAGATGTTGTATTTTAAAACCCCTAATTGGTTGTCATTATTATAGGATAAATTGATGTATTGGTTGTTTGTTTTGTCAATAAATCCTTTGCCATAATAATTCGCAGTTTTATAACTTTCATTTAGAGATAAATCTGTATAGGTATTGTTTGTAGTGTTAATACTTATCGGATTAAATAGATATGATGCGTTTATTTTTAATCCGTAAGCAATAGTGTTTGAATAGGCTATTGTGTGTATTAAAGGTATTTTGGTATCATTTAAAGGTATCGCGGTTGCAGTATTTGCATCAGGATTAATTTCAAAAAGATGATCGGTATAGCTGGCACAATAAAGTTTAGTTCCGATAGTAAAAGAAGAATAAATCTTTTTTTGCGAAAAGGAAATATCATTGTAGCTTACTTCATGTGTTGTCGGGTTTATGGTAACAAAATAATTGATATTGTTAGTTTCACTATAAGGATCAGAAGCTATGATACCGTAAAGTAATTTTTTTGATTCATTCCATTCAAGAACATATAGCATTGGTTCAAAACCGGTTATTTTTTCCGGATAAGAAAGTGTTACAGAGGACGTAGTTTTTGAGTTTTTGTCAAAAATATAAAGTTTGTCTAAAGGAGATTTGTGTTCGATAGTAAAAATACTAGTACTATTTGAGCAGATGGTATTTAGATTGATTGGAGTAGCAGTTAATCCATTGAATTTAGTAGAGAAAGTTATTTTTCCTGATTTATTACCAATAGTGTAAATTTCTCCATTGTCATTTACAGTTGTATAACTAAAATCATCAGTTATAATTTCTGTTTCTGTTGAGCTGTTATTGCTGCATGAGATAAATAAACATGCAGCAATTATGCTTAAGCTTAGAATTGATTTTTTTAATTTCATCAAATTACTTAAAAAGATTATCCATTCCCGGAATCATCGGCATATCCATTTTTGCCACGGCATCCAGTTCGGCTTCGTTTACTTTAGTTGCTTTTTCAATGGCTTTGTTAAGCACTAAAATCATGTAATCTTCCAATTGTTCTTTGTCCTCTAATAATTCATCCGCAATAGTGATGGATTTTATTTTTCTGTTGGCAGTAATAGTTACTTTTAATAAACCATCCGTACTTTGTTCGTCAACAAGAACAGTATCTAAGCGTTTTTTAGTTGCTTCAATTTTATTTTGGGTTTCTTTCAATTTACCCATCATTCCCATTAAATCCATTTTTTTATTTTTTAAAAATTTAACTACAAAAGTATTATTTTTACACAGATTACAATGTTAAAATTGATGAAAAACGTTTTTGAACAAGAGCTTGTTTCAACTATTTTTGTGCGAGCTTTACATAAATGTGAAGAATTACCAGATGATAGAAAAATTACAACCGCCTGTTGCTAAAAAGATAGCTACCAAATTTGAAAAGTTTGGTGATGTACGAATCGATAATTATTTCTGGTTGAAAGATCGCGAAAATCCGGAGGTTATAGATTATCTCAACAAAGAAAATGAGTATTACCAACAGATGACGGCTCATACGCAGGATTTTCAAACAGAATTGTATGAGGAGATGAAAGCAAGAATTAAGGAAGATGATGAGTCGGTTCCTTATTTATACAATGGTTATTACTACATCACCCGATTTGAAACTGCCAAAAATTACCCTATTTATTCCCGAAAAAAAGGAAGTCTTACGGCAAAAGAAGAAATTCTTTTCGATTGTAATGTATTGGCCGAAGGACAGGCTTATTTCAAACTGGGCGGAATGAGTATCAGCCCGGATAATAAACTGGCTATTTTTAGTACAGACATTGTTGGAAGGAGAATTTATACCATTCAGGTTAAGAATTTGGAAACCGGTGAAATTCTGGAAGATAAAATTGAAAAAGTTACGGGTTCGGCGGTTTGGGCTAATGATAATAAGACAATTTTCTATTCGAAACAGGATGAGCAAACCTTGCGTTCAGATAAGATTTTCAAGCACAAACTTGGAACCAAACAGGAAGAGGATGTGCTGGTTTATTTTGAAAAAGACGATACTTTTAATGTTGATATTTCCAAATCGAAATCCAGAAAATACCTGGCAATCGAATCAGGAAGTACATTAACAACCGAATACCGTATTTTAAATGCCGATAATCCGGATGGGAAATTCAAGATTTTTCAAAAGCGAAAAAGAGGAGTAGAGTACAGTATCAACCATTACAAAGACAGTTTTTATATTCTGACCAATAAAGATGATGCTGAGAATTTTAAATTGATGAAAACCCATGAAGATGCGACATCAGTAGAAAATTGGGTTGAAATTATTGGGCATCGAGAAGATGTTTTATTGGAAGATATTGAAATTTTTGCCAATTATTTGGTTGTTGAAGAGCGTGAAGGAGGATTGAATAAAATTCGAATCATGACCTGGGACGGAAAAGAAGAATATTATTTGCCTTTTGGCAGCGAAACTTACACTGCTTATACGTCAACTAATGTTGATTTTGAAACCGAAATTCTGCGTTACTGCTATCAATCGATGGCAACGCCTTCGTCGGTGATTGATTTCAATATGCGTACCAAAGAGAAAGAAATCAAGAAGGAGCAGGAGGTCTTGGGAGGCAAATTCGATAAGAATAACTATACCGAAGAGCGTATTTGGGCAACAGCTCAGGACGGGACGAAGATTCCTATTTCGATGGTTTACAGAAAAGAGCTCAATAAAGACGGAAAAAATCCGTTATTACTTTATGCTTATGGCTCTTACGGTCATTCGATGGATGCTTATTTTTCGTCAACGCGTTTGTCATTGTTAGACAGAGGATTTATCTATGCTATTGCGCACATTCGAGGTGGAGAAGATTTAGGAAGGCATTGGTATGAAGACGGAAAGTTGCTTCATAAGAAAAATACTTTCACTGATTTTATTGATTGTTCTAAATATGTAATTGAGCAAAAATATACTTCCGCAGCACATTTGTATGCCGAAGGCGGTTCGGCAGGAGGATTGTTGATGGGAGTGATTATCAACGAAGCGCCGGAGTTGTACAATGGAGTAATTGCTCAGGTTCCTTTTGTAGATGTGATGACTACAATGCTGGACGATACGATACCATTGACTACGGGTGAGTATGACGAATGGGGAAATCCAAATGTTAAAAAATACTATCAATATATGAGATCGTATTCTCCTTATGATAATGTAAAAAAACAAAAATACCCCAATATGTATGTTTCAACGGGCTTGCATGATTCGCAGGTACAGTATTGGGAACCAGCTAAATGGGTAGCTAAGTTAAGAGAATACAAAACAGATGAGAATGTTTTGTATTTGGATACCAACATGGATGCAGGTCACGGAGGAGCTTCGGGAAGGTTTGAAGCGTTAAAAGAATTAGCTAAAGAATTTAGTTTTTTACTAGATTTGGAAAAAATTAAAATCTAATTAGTTTTTTTTTGTTAAATTTGCTGCGTATCCAGGTTAAATAAAACTTAATCTTGATTAACTATTTTTTTATGAAAGAAGAAATAAATGCTTATAATAATGTTTTAGAACTGATAGGAAATACACCTCTTATCAAGATAAACAAAGTCACCGAAAATTTAGAAGGTAATTTCTATGCTAAGGTAGAAGCTTTTAATCCGGGACATTCCTCAAAAGATAGGATTGCTTTATACATTATTGAAGAAGCAGAAAAAAAAGGGATATTATCTCCTGGAGACACCATAATCGAAACTACATCCGGGAATACCGGTTTTAGTTTAGCCATGGTGAGCATCATAAAAGGATATAATTGCATATTAGCGGTAAGCTCTAAATCATCAAGAGATAAAATAGATATGCTTCGTAGTTTAGGAGCAAAGGTTTATGTTTGTCCCGCACACGTTTCGGCTGATGATGAGCGTTCTTACTACAGTGTTGCTAAGCGATTACACGAAGAAACAAAAGGTTCCGTTTATATCAATCAGTATTTTAACGAATTGAATATTGATGCCCATTACAATAGTACAGGGCCGGAAATTTGGAAACAAACCAACGGTAAAATTACACACTTGGTTGCCTGCAGCGGAACAGGAGGAACAATTTCAGGAACAGCTAAATTCTTAAAAGAACAAAACCCAAATATTAAAGTTCTTGGAGTAGATGCTTTTGGTTCGGTATTGAAAAAATACCACGAAACCAGAGAATTCGATACAGAAGAAATATATCCTTACCGAATTGAAGGTTTGGGTAAAAATTTAATCCCATCAGCAACAGATTTTGATGTTATCGATAAATTCATGAAGGTAACAGATGAAGAAAGTGCGCATTCAGCAAGAGAAATCACCAGAAAAGAAGGTTTGTTTGTAGGTTATACTTCAGGAGCAGTTTTGCAAGCAATAAAACAATATGCCGAAGAAGGAGAATTTGATGCAAACAGTAATGTAATTGCTATTTTCCCTGATCACGGTTCTCGTTACATGAGTAAAGTTTTCAGCGATGACTGGATGAATGAGCAAGGTTTCTTTGATAGTATTAACGAAGAAGAAGTACAAAAAATTGAAATGATAAAATAGATTTTCTATTTAAACTATATAAAACTCCGGAGCAATCCGGAGTTTTTTTTTTGTCCTTTTCTAAAGGAAATAAATTTTGTAATGGATTAATATCCAAATGGTTTTATGATTTTAAATAAAAAGTACTATTTTAGTTTTCTATTCTACCAAAACCAATTTAACTATGCTAAAAATCTCCAATTACCTTTTGCTGGCTGTATGTGCTTTTTCGTTCTTGTCCAGTAATGCTCAGGCTGTACAAGAAAACAAAGCTTTAATAACAGTTGATCTAAAAAAAGCAATAGCACCGATGAAACCCGTTTGGGCTTGGTTTGGCTATGACGAGCCCAATTACACCTATATGAAAGACGGTAAAAAGCTACTTTCTGAAATTGCTGATTTGAGTCCGGTTCCTGTTTATGTTCGGACGCATAGTTTGCTTGTTAGTGGTGATGGTGTGGCAGCTTTGAAATGGGGTTCTACTAATGCTTATACCGAAGATGCTAATGGAAATCCGGTGTATAATTGGAAAATTGTAGACAGTATTTTTGATACTTATGTAAAAAGAGGAATGAAGCCTTTGGCACAAATAGGGTTTATGCCCGAAGCTTTATCTACTCATCCGAGTCCGTACAGACATTATTGGAAGCCCGGAGACCCTTATACCGATATTATTACCGGTTGGGCTTATCCGCCAAAGGATTATGATAAATGGAGAAATCTTGTTTACGAATGGGTGAAACATTCTGTTGAGCGTTATGGAAAGAAAGAAGTAGAGAGTTGGTATTGGGAAGTGTGGAACGAGGCTAACGGGCATTATTGGAAAGGAACTCAGGAAGAGTTTTTTAAATTGTATGATTATGCAGCTGATGGGGTTAAAAGAGCATTGCCAACAGCAAAAATAGGTGGTTTGAATATTGCGGGAACTTCCGGAAAAGGAGCTACAGAATGGATGAATAATTTTATCAAACATTGTATTTCAGGAACTAATTATGCCACGGGAAAAGTGGGTTCGCCATTAGAAGCGATTCTTTTTCATGCTAAAGGTCGTCCCAGATTAGTGGATGGAACAGTTATTATGGATATGGCTCCACAGTTGAGAGATATTCAGGCAGGTTTTAATATTACAATGTCTTATCCTGAGACTAAGGATTTACCGGTTATTATTGGAGAGTCGGATCCTGAAGGTTGTGCTGCCTGCGGTATGGCTACAAATCCTGAAAATGCCTATCGAAACGGAACCATGTATTCGAGTTATACCGCTGCTTCTTTTGCACGTAAATATTTATTAGCTGATAAAACCAAAGCTAATTTTTTAGGAGCTGTTTCCTGGTCTTTCGAATTTGAAAACCAACCCTGGTTTTATGGTTTCAGGGATTTGGCAACAAACGGAGTGGATAAACCGGTTTTGAATGTGTTCAGAATGTTTGGGATGATGAAAGGACAACGAATTGAAGCTATGAGTAACCGAATGTATCCTTTGGAAACGGTACTTACTAAGAGTATCCGTGACAATCAATCAGATATAGGGGCATTAGCCAGTGCTGATGCTACATCTACGGCTGTGATGGTTTGGAATTACCATGATAAAGATGAAAAAGGTTCGGCCGAAACGGTTGAGGTGACTCTGAATAACATTCCTGCCAGAAAAGCTACTTTAAACGTTTATCTTATCGACAGAGAAAATAGTAATTCCTACGAGGTTTGGAAAAAAATGGGTTCACCACAAAATCCAACTTCGGAACAAATTGCTGTTTTGGAAAAGTCAGGAAAATTGAAATGTGTGACTACCAAAAAAGTGGAAATTCGTTCGGGAAAAATGAATGTGCCTTTGCAATTAATGCGACAAGCCGTGGCATTAGTTAAATTGGATTGGTAAATAAAAAAAGAGAAATGGAGCTTATTGCTATTTTATGTATGAGTAGTTGTTTTATCGGGCTTCTTTACATAAAATAGCATAAACTAATTCTTTTGTAGCTTTTTGATTCTGAAGTTTTTCTCTGACAACTTCAAAAGTAACTTTAAAATCACAGCCAGATTTATATTCACTGCAACCATAAGCTGTGTTGCCTTTTATGATGGTTCCTTTTTGACATTTTGGACAGGATAATACATCCGATGGTACTTTTTCGATAGTTTTTTTAGGTTCTAATACCAATTGGAAATTTTCATCAAATCGTAATAAACCTTCGATAATACCAGTATCGGTTTTAAAGTCTTTTAAATTTACGGTAGAACCTTTTTGAAGCAATCGTAAGTATTGGTTTTCGGATATTTTTTTATCTGCAAAAGCAAAAGGCAATACAAAATCGCAACCGGATTTGTAGGAACTACAACCGAAAGCTGATTTTCCTTTTAACAATGTTCCTTTTTTACATTTCGGACAGGATTCAGCTGTAATTCCGGCGGCTTTCTTTTTCTCGACAGCTGCTTCTTGTTTTTGAATATTTCCGGCATGCGAAATATTAGCCCGGGTAGTCTCACTTCGAACTTCATACACCAAAGCATCCACCATTCGTTTCATATTATTGATAAACGCAGCAGCGGTAAAAGTGCTTTTTTCGATATCTTTTAGCTGCTTTTCCCAAGAACCGGTCAACTCCGCCGATTTTAATAAATCGTTTTGGATGATATCAATCAGCTGAATTCCCGTTGGCGTTGGCAATACCTGTTTTTTATTTCGAACGATGTACTGGCGCTTAAAAAGTGTTTCGATAATATTCGCCCGTGTTGATGGGCGTCCAATACCATTTTCTTTCATCAATTCGCGTAAATCTTCATCATCGACCTGCTTTCCTGCAGTTTCCATAGCACGCAGTAAAGTTGCCTCGGTAAACTGATTGGGCGGTTTGGTTTCTTTTTGAAGAAATGAAGGTTCGTGCGGTCCTTTTTCTCCCACAATAAAACTCGGTAACAAATCAGCTTCTTTTTCTTTTGCGTTAGGATCTTCAAAAACAACTCGGAATCCTTTTTTCAGAATTTCTTTTCCGGTTGTTTTAAAAGTTACATCAGCTGCTTTTCCAATTACTGTGGTGTTGGCAACCAGACAATCATCATAAAAAACAGCAATAAAACGCTTTACAATAATATCATACACCTGTTGCTGGTTGTGCGGCAGGTTATTTTGTATTCCTGTTGGAATTATAGCATGGTGATCGGTGACTTTTTTATCATTGAAAACCTTAGGCGATTTTTTAATTTTCTTTCCTAAAAGCGGTTCTGTCAATGCTGAATAATTAGTTAGTTTTTGAAGAATTCCGGGTACTTTTGGATAAATATCACCAGGCAAAAAAGTAGTATCTACTCTGGGATAGGTTACTACTTTTTGTTCGTACAAAGTCTGGACAATTTTCAGGGTTTCATCTGCCGAAAATCCAAACTTAGTATTGCAATACACTTGTAAACCTGTTAAATCAAATAATTTTGGAGCATATTCATTTCCATTCTTTTTTTCGACAGCAACAATTTCGAACTCGCTTTCTTTTACTTTGTTGGCTAAAAGTTCTCCATCTTCTTTTTTAAGAAAACGACCTTCTTCATAACTAAAAAGTGTTTCTCTGTACAAAGTTTGTAATTCCCAATAAGGCTGAGGAACGAAATTTTCGATTTCCTTAAAACGTTCCACCACCATTGCTAATGTAGGTGTTTGCACCCGACCAATGGACAAAACCTGTTTGTAACCACCGTGTTTTAGGGTGTACAAACGCGTCGCATTCATTCCTAATAGCCAGTCGCCAATGGCTCTGGAAAAACCGGCATAGAATAAGTTGTCGTAATTTGTGGCTGGTTTTAAATTTTCAAAACCTTCTTTTATGGCTTCAGTTGTTAAGGAGGAAATCCACAGTCGTTGTACTTCGCCTTTATAGTTGGCTTCGTTCATCACCCAGCGTTGAATTAATTCTCCTTCCTGTCCGGCATCCCCGCAATTGATAACCAATTCGGCTTTGTCAAACAAACTTTTTATAATTTTAAACTGCTTTTGGATTCCGGAATTTTCCACCACCTTAGTTTCGAATTTTTCGGGAAGCATCGGGAGGTTGTTCAAATCCCAACTTTTCCAGTGGGGCTTGTAATCATTAGGTTCTTTTAGCGTACATAAATGCCCAAAGGTGTAAGTTACTGCATAGCCGTTGCCTTCAAAATAGCCGTCATGTTTGGTGTTAGCACCCAAAACGGCTGCTATTTCTCTTGCTACACTTGGTTTTTCGGCAATACAGACCTTCATTTTCTCTTTCTAAATTTGAAGCCGCAAATTAGGAATTTTGAAATTGGGAATAAAGAGAAATCATCAGGAGTTATGAACTAAGCTAATTGTAAAAATAAAGCCGTTTCAATATTAATTTTGAAACGGCTTTCTTCATTTACTTCTATTTTAATTTAAGGAAACAGATTGAGGACCAAATTCTTCATAGAAAATATTCGCTTTATCAACATCAAACTCAATCAGAGTTTCATAATGTGCTTTGATGAAAGGAGCTGGTCCGCATAAATAGTAGCGGGCATTTTCTAGTAAAATTGCTTCTTTGCATTTTTTCAAATCCACTCTTCCTTTTATGATTTTATGTTCGGTATTTTCATCCGGATTTTCATTAAAGATATAGGTTTCCAACCAATCGGATTCTTTTTCGATAGTAGCTACACTATCTTTAAAAGCATGAACGGCATTGTTTCGACAGCCATGCACCCAAACAGTTTTGTTTTTGGTATTTTTTTCATTGGTCTCCAGCATGCTCAATAAAGGTGTTATTCCTACTCCGCCACTTATTAAAACTATCGGTGCTTTATCATCCTGCAAATAAAAATTTCCTGCCGGAGCCGATACATTTACCGTATCACCCACATTTAACTGATGCAATGTGTTAGAAACCATCCCTTCTGGTTGTTCTGAAATGGCGTTTTCTCTTTTTACAGAAATTCGGTAATATTCTGGATTAAAAGCTGTAGAAAGACTGTATTGTCGTGGTTGTAACAGTCCTAATTGTTCAACAAAAAACTGTACGCTGATGTATTGTCCTGCGGTATAAGAAACAATTTCTTTGCCATCCGACGGATATAAATAAAATGATTTTATTTCTTCGGATTCGTTTACGATGTCTTTAATTACAAAACTTCTCCAGCCGTTCCAGGCTCCCGTAGTTTGGGTGTTTTTAAGATAAAAACCGGCTTCAATGTCAATCATTATTTTTGCCAGTTCATTGTAAGCCGTTGTCCAGGCTTCTACTAATTCTGGAGTGGCTACATCTCCTAAAACTTCCTGTATCGAAGCAATTAAATGCTTGCCAACAATAGCATAATCCTGAGCCTGAATGTTTAAACTTACGTGTTTGTTTCCAATTCCTTTTAAAATATCAATCAATACAGACGGATTATCGATATGCGAAGCATAAGCCAAAACAGCTCCGGCAAGTGCGTGCTTTTGTTTGCCATTAGCCTGATTTCCCATATTGAAAACCGATTTTAATTCGGGGTTATGTTCAAACATTCGCTTGTAAAAATAGTCGGTAAGAATTGCACCGGAAGATTGTAAAATGGGGATTGTCGCTTTAATTAATTGTTTTTGTTCACTGTTCATAAGAGTCTATTTAATTTTTTTCAAAACTAACTTAGAACAGTAATTTGCTTTTATGATGCAAATCATAAAACTGTAATAAATAAGATTAAATGCTCTCCCAATTCAATTGGCTGACAGCAGTAAATTCAAGCTCTTTGATGATTTGTTGCTGGCGGAATTTCTTTCCAATACTGCTATCTTCCCAAAAAGAAGCAGCGTTTTTAGGATAAGGAATTTTTAAGTCTAAAATGGATAAGTTTTTTGTATTTTCTTTCGAATACAACCGAAAAACAATAGCATAAATATAATTGACAACATCATCAATAGTAAACTGAAGTTTGAAATCAGGTCGTAGATCTTCGTCAGTTTCAAAACAAACAGCACCAACTTCAAATTCCTCTTCAACAAATGGAATTTTAATAATTTCTTCTATTGTTTTTAAAACAGCTGCGTCCATTTTTGTATTGTACTATGAGTAATAGAATTGACTTTCAAAGGGAAAATTACAAAGCAGCAATCATTTTGATTTACTATTAGTAGCGATTAATTTGGAGAATTTCACCAAAAGCAACAGCAGCTTTGTGTACTAAAACCGTCCAGTCGTCGGCTGCATTGTCATCAGCACCATCTGAGATGTATTTCAAACATAAAAATGGAATCTTTTCTTTCATAGCTATGGTTGCCAGAGCATAGGCTTCCATATCCACAACGTCATATTTCGTTTCGCTATGTCCCATTTCAAAACTATCACCGGTACCGCAAATTCCCGCAGGAAGACTTTCCATAGGTAAACCATATTGTAATACCGTTGGCACACCCGAAAAAGGAGTTTCATACAATTCGTAACCCAAACCTCTCACATCCATATCGCGTTGTACAAACTGGGTACAGCAAACTACATCTCCTTTGCTAAATTGACTGCTTCCGGCAGATCCTAAATTCACAATTAATTCCGGCTTTTTTTGATGAATAGCCTTAGTTAATTCGTAAGAGGCATTGAGTTTTCCAATACCAGTGAACAACTTGTTGTGATGGTGAAAAATTTCGCCTGCTTCCATTTCTAAAGCAAATACAAAAAGTATATTTTCTAATGAATATTTGTGGGTTGGATTTATTGTTATCATTTGTATCTGTTGATTTGTACTGAGGATTTTTTAATAGATGCAAATTTAGATGTTCCTTGTAAAGGTGTAACTATTTTGAGGGCATTTTTTGAATTAATAAAAAGGATGGAAAGCAGAGTAGGGTTGTTACAATAAAATAGAATCCGATTAAAAATGAACATGCCCCAAAAAGTTAGACACTATTTGGGGTATTTTTTATTTAAACTTCGCGATTCCTGCATTCAACCAATTGTAATATTCATCAACACCTACATAGCTAATTGTTTGCTGCTCTGTATTTAAACTATTCCCTTCTAAATCGGTTAATACATACAAAGGCTGGGTATTGGTTTTGTATCTGGATATCATAAAATCAGTCCATTTATCACCGATGGTCTCAATTTCAGCACCTGTGGTTGGAGAAACAAACTGTTGTGCTTTTGGCAATGCTCTTTTATCATCGACATACAATGATATAAGCACAATTTTATCTTTTAAAATAGGTAAAACCTTTTTATCAGACCAAACATTGTTTTCCATTTTTCGGCAATTTACACAGGCAAATCCTGTAAAATCAAGCATAATGGGTTTATTTACTTTTTTAGCATAAGCCAATCCATATTGGTAATTATCAAAAACCAGCAAACCATGAGGACCTATTTTTCCTCCTTCGGGCAAATCAATTTTAGTCGAATTCCCACCGGAAACACTCAATCCCATTGGACTTTCACTGTATTCCATTGGTGGAGGAAATGCGCTGATTATTTTCAAAGGAGCACCCCAAAGTCCGGGAATTAAATAAATAGTAAAAGTCAACACCAATAATCCCATTCCTAATCGTCCAACTGAAATATGTGTAATCGGACTATCATGCGGCAAACTTATCTTTCCAAATAAATACAATGCTAAAGTTCCAAAAATAGCAATCCAAATCGCTAAAAACACTTCTCTTTCCAATAGATGCAATTGCAAAACCAAATCGGCATTCGATAAAAATTTAAAAGCCAAAGCCAATTCCAGGAATCCTAAAACTACTTTCACGGTATTTAACCAACCACCTGATTTAGGTAACGATTGCAGCCAACCCGGGAAAAAAGCAAACAACATAAATGGCAAAGCCAATGCTGTAGAAAAACCAAGCATCCCTACAATTGGTGCTAAACCTCCATTAGACGCTGCTTCAACCAGTAAACTTCCTACTATAGGTCCTGTACAGGAAAACGACACGACCGCCAGGGCTAATGCCATAAATACAATTCCTATTATTCCTCCTCTGTCGGCCTGACTGTCTAATTTATTTGCCCAGGAATTAGGTAATACCAATTCGAAAGCTCCTAAAAATGAAGCTGCAAAAACAACCAATAGCACAAAAAACAACAGATTAAACCAAACATTGGTTGATAAAGCATTTAAAGCTCCTGCTCCAAAAACAGCGGTAATAATAGAACCTAATAAAACATAAATTACAATAATTGAAATTCCGTAAATAATGGCATTTCGAATTCCTTTTGCTCGTGTTTTACTCTGTTTGGTAAAAAAACTAACGGTCATTGGAATCATCGGAAAAACACAAGGTGTTAACAAAGCTGTAAAACCAAACAAAAAAGCAACAAAAAAGATAGACCAAAGACTTCTTGAAGCTGTTGCAGTTGTTGTAGTCACAGCTTCTTTTTCGGGAGTTTCAATAACATTACTGGCACCAAGACCGGGAGTTATCGAGTCGGCTTTTATAGTATCAACAGTATTTGTGTTCTGAGCTACTGCTTCCAAAACATTCTTATTTTGATTTGGAACCGCAGCTGCAATTACATTCGAAGGAATTGAGAACGTAAAATTCTTCTTCAAATTAATACAAACCTCTTTACAAGCCTGATAATTCAATTCAACTTCGATTTTATCTAACTTTGGATTTATTATTTTAATTTCTTGCTGAATTTGAGCTTTACCTTCAAAAAAAGTTTCATTAACCTCAAAAATATCGTTATAAGCCGTTTTGGTTTTACTCTCTTTGGCTTTGCCAACCAAATTATAATTTCCCGACTGATTTTTAAAAACAACTTCCATAGGCAGTGGACCGCCATCGGGAGTAAACTGAGAATACATGTGCCATTCTTTCTCAATTACCGCATTAAAAGTCAATACGAAAACACCTTCTGACTTTTGTTCCATTTTAGTGGTCCATTTTACAGGATCTAAAATTTGTGAATTTACATTGATAAAAACCAAAAAAGCGGTAAGTAGAAATAATAGTTTTTTCATTGTTGCAATGCTATTTTTAATATATTTTTTGTGGAATTATTGATTTTAAATCGTTCGTCCTGCCGTATGCCAACCACCCAAACAATCTGATTTGCCGACCATAAAACCCAACAATTTCCTTTTTCCAGTAAAGATAATTTTTCGTCTTTAAAAAGTTTACTCAGTTTTTTAGTCTTTCCGTTCATCCCAAAAGGCTGAAAAGAATCACCTTCTTCCCATTGTTTCAAAACTAAAGGATACACTAATTTATCTTCGTCAACAAATATAATTGAATTTGAAGCTTCTAAAATAGCATCTGCTTCGCAAAAAGTAAGATTTAAGGGAATATTAACTTCTCTAACATTTTTTTCTATAAAATACTGTTCATCATTTGTTTCATCAACTATTGGACTTAATATTAGTTGGTTTCTGTCTTTCAGTAATCGAAAATCAGCCGAAAAAACCTGTTTACCGGATTGACTTTGAACTAAGGCATAAATATCCTTCCAGGCGGTAAAACCAAATTCATGTAACCATTGGTACAAATAGGATTGGTAATTAGGTAATCGTAGCAGCTGATTCAAATCAAAAACAATAGTTTCTCCTTCTTCTTTTGCCACTTGTTGGTAAACCATAATAGCAGCATCTTCCACTAATTCCTGAGATTCTTTCAAATAAGATTGTGTTTTTTGAAAAGACTCCATGAATTGTGGATTCAATTCTTTCAACAAAGGAACCAAATGGTGCCTGATTGTATTTCGTAGGTATTTATCAGAAGCATTACTGCTGTCTTCCCGCCACTGAATTTTATTTTCTTGGGCATAAGCTAGAATTTCTTCTCTGCTAAAAGGCAAAAGCGGACGAACCACTTTATCATTTTGAGCCGGAATCCCAACCAAACCCTCCAAACCGGTTCCCCGACTCAGATTAATTAGAAAAGTTTCGATAGCATCATCTGCATGATGAGCAGTCAGAATATAATCGTATTGTTCGGTTTCTAAAAGCTCATAGAACCAATTGTAACGCAGTTCACGAGCGGCAATTTGAGTCGAAAGCTTATAATCTTTTGCAAAAGCTTCGGTATCAAACTGTGTTAAAAAAAGCGGAATTTCATTTGCATTAGCGTATTCCTGAATAAAATTTTGATCTCCAAAACTCTCAAATCCCCGCAACTGAAAATTACAATGAGCCAGTGCGACTGAAAAATTTAATTCCCGGAATAAATGCACCATTACCATGCTGTCAATTCCTCCGCTGGTAGCCAAAAGAAGTTTAGTCTTTGCTAAAAAAGGAAAATTTTGACTGATATGTTTTTTGAGTTTATCGAGCATCGCATTTATTTTAAAACTTCAAACATGGCTTTGGCTTTCAGCAAACATTCTTCGTATTCTTTTTCAGGAACAGAAAGTGACGTAATTGCACTTCCTACCGAAAATGACAAATATTGATTTTGCTGATTGTACAAAATACTTCGGATAACGACATTAAAATCAAAATCGCCTTCAGGAGTAAAATAGCCCACAGCTCCGCTGTACAAACCTCTTTTAGTTTCTTCCAGTTCTTCGATAATTTTCATCACTGAAATCTTAGGAGCTCCGGTCATACTCCCCATTGGAAAAGTATGTTTCAAAGCATCTACTGCGGTGTATTGTACATCGAGTTTTGAAGTAATGGTGGAAATCATCTGATGCACTTGTAAAAAGGAATAAATCCCGCATAATTCAGTTACCTGAACCGAACCTTTTTGCGCCGTATGTGATAAATCATTTCGCACCAAATCGGTAATCATAATATTTTCAGCACGCTCTTTGTTATCGTTGGCTAATTTATTTTTTGATGCTTCGTCTTCAATTGGATCTAAAAATCGCTTTGCTGTTCCTTTTATAGGTTGCGAAATCAACAAATTGCCTTCTTTTTTCAGATAACGCTCGGGTGATGCTGATAGTAAAAATTGCTTATAATTTTTAAAGAACACTGCAAAAGGCGGTTTGGAAATTTTATTCAGCTTCCAAAAGACATCTAAAGGATCTATTTGAGCATTTTCGGCATAAAATTCCATACAAAAATTAGCCTCATACAAATCGCCATGATGGATATGTTCCAGCATTTTAGATACTTTTTCCTGATAACTTTCTGCTGAAATTCGTTGCTGAATATTAATATCGATATTCAATGTATCAAAATCAGCTGTAATAGAATTGATTTCTTCCCAATCAATTTCAAATTCATCATCACAAAAATTCAAATACCTAATTTCGAGTTGATTTCCTTTGGCTAAAAAGAGTTTTTTAGGTTGAAAGAAAAACAAATCCGGAAAATCTAAACCGTCAAAATTATTCGAAACTAAATTTTCTGTATCATTTTTTAAATCATAAGACAAATAGCCAAAAATCCAATCTCTAACGGATTGTTGGTATTGTTTTAAATCTTCAAAAGCATTAAAATAATCTGTTTTTATTGAAGTAAAAGCATCTACAGCCAAAATCCAATCGTAACTGGTATGCTCTTGCTGGTATTGGTTACTATCTAAAAAAGTCACTTCCCGAAATTGTTGTGACCATAATAAAAGCTGTTTTTTAATAGCAACGAGATGCGTTATGTCTTGTTTAAAGGATGTTCTCAAGGTAAAATTTTAAAAAGTAAAATTACAATAAAAAAAAACAGCTTCTACAGAAGAAATTATACAAAACTACAGTTTGGTTAAATAATTATTGAAAAAGATTTTTCTTACCTAAAACTCTTATATTTGATAGCGTATTTAAGCATGAAATTTGGAAAACAAACAATTAAAAATCATCTCCTTTAAATCAATCAAATCTATGAACAAAATGGTAAAAAGTAGTTTAATGGTTCTCACCTTTACATCATTATTGATAAGCTGTAAAAAAAGTGAATCCTTAGAAGAACAATCAACAAACGATGTTGTTGCAGAAGCAGCAGTTTCTTCCTCTGCTGCAGTAGAAAAACAGGACAGTACCCGAAAATTCGTCCGTACTGCCGATATAAAATTCAGAGTAAAATATGTTCCTCAAACCACCTACACCATTGAAAATATCACCCATAAATTTGATGGATTTGTCGCTTATACTAATTTACAAAGCAATATTATTGACCAATTTGAAACTAAAATCAGCCAGGACAGTACTCTGGAAACAACCCGATATAATATTGAAAACAATATCACCATTAGAGTACCTAATAAACGTTTGGATACCGTGATCAAGTGTATTGCAAAACAAATTGATTTTCTGGATTATCGCGTGATCAAAGCTGACGATGTTTCCATAAAAATGCTTTCAAACCAACTCGCACAAAAAAGAAGTGCTACTCAAGAAAAAAGAGTTGAAAAAGCCATTGATACAAAAGGTAAAAAAATCAACGATGTTATAGATGCCGAAAACAATTTGGCAAACCAAAAAGAGCAAAAAGATTTAGCTAAATTAGAAAATCTATCCATACAGGATCAAATTAATTTCAGCACCTTAACGATTCAAATATACCAACGTGAATCAGTGAAACAGGAAATGATTGCTAATACCAGAGATTACAATTATTACAAACCTAATATTGGAATACGCCTACTGGATTCACTAAAAGTAGGATGGAATGTTTTTATGGATATTATTGTGTTTTTATTTCAAATTTGGTGGTTGTTGTTAATCGGTTGGGGAGGATTTTTTATTTATAAAAAGTATTACATAAAAGAGTAAACAAAAATGATTTTCATATCAGTAAACAAAGGTGAATATAGACTTAATTCTCTGCTTTTTTCATAAGAAACATATAATTGATTATTAAATTAACATTTTTATAAATAATATTTTCCGTATATCAGAAAAATCAGTTTATTTTTTTGTAAATTTACTATACGTTATAAAATCCAATACGATACTCATCGTGTTGAATAATAAAAAATGCCAGTTTTTCTGATTGAAACGGTTTTGGGGAATGAGTTTTTGCTAACAATGAAAGTGCTGAACCGCGACAGAATTTTTTGATTTGTTAACCCATAAAACCAATATATCATGAAAATCGCAACCCTAATTGTTCGTACGTTAATGGGAGCTATATTCCTTTGTACTTCTCTAAGCTACTTTTTTATGCCAAGCCCTGAGCCCGTTTCAACAGGTGATTTCAAAGCATTTCAGGTGGGGCTTATTGCTTCAACTTACCTGATGCCATTGGCAAAATCAGTTGAATTTTTATGTGGTCTTTCTTTTCTGTTAGGAAAATTTACCACTTTAGCTAATATTGTAATTTTTCCGGTAATTATTAATATTGTACTAATCAATTACTTCTTAACTCCAAATAATCTTCCTATTGGTATTGGTATTCTTTTGGGTAATATCTTTCTAATATATTCACACTGGGAAAATTACAAAGGATTATTCAAAATGAACGGTTAAGCTAAAATTATCTCACAAAAAAAATCCCTAACTTCACGTCAGGGATTTTTTTGTGCCTAAAAAATTCCATAAAAAACTACGACTCAATTTAAAGTCGTAGTTTTTTATTGATTAATCAACGTTCTCAGTGTATTTATAAGCATCAATTACTTTTTTAACTAATCGGTGACGTACAATGTCTTTGTCATCCAGATAAATAATTCCAATGCCTTCAATGTCTTTTAAGACTAATAAAGCTTCTTTTAGACCTGAAATGGTTCTGCGAGGCAAATCAACCTGACCAGGATCTCCGGTAACCATGAATTTGGCATTTTTTCCCATACGGGTTAAAAACATCTTCATCTGCGAGTGAGTCGTGTTTTGAGCTTCATCCAGAATTACAAAAGCATTATCCAGTGTTCGTCCCCGCATAAATGCCAATGGTGCAATCTGGATAATTCCTTTGGCAATATGATCTTCCAGTTTTTCGTTGGGAATCATATCGCGCAAAGCATCATAAAGTGGCTGCATGTACGGATCCAGTTTTTCTTTCATATCTCCCGGAAGAAAACCTAAATTTTCCCCGGCTTCTACTGCCGGACGGGTAAGGATGATACGTTTTACCTGTTTTTCTTTCAATGCTTTTACAGCCATCGCTACTCCGGTGTACGTCTTTCCTGTTCCTGCCGGTCCCACAGCAAAAACCATGTCGTTTTTGTTGATGGTGTCAACCAATAATTGTTGGTTAGGAGTCATTGCTTTTACAATTTTTCCTCCTACTCCATGTACTAAAATTTTGTCATTAGGACTCATTTTTCGGTCGTCCTGAATATCTCCTAAAATTACGCGTTCAATCACATTATCATCAATATTATTGTAACGTGTAAAATGAAGCATTAATCTTTGAAAACGCCTTTCGAACTCGTCCAGAATGTCTTTTTCTCCAAATGCTTTTAAAGTTGTTCCTCTGGCAACTATTTTTAATTTTGGATAGTATTTTTTAATGGTTTCAAGATGAGTGTCTTGAGCACCCCAAAACTCTTTTGGAGCGATGTCTATGAGCTCGATGATTCTTTCGTTCAAAAGGTATAATTTTAGAATATTACTAAATCAATTAAAAATCTAATCCAAAAGGCTCCCGGACCTTAGGTTTTATTTGGTTACTATTTCGAATTTGTTTTTGCTTTTTTGCTTTGTATGAATTTACTAATTATTAGCTTTGCATATCTCAAATTTAATGAAAATTAATTTTAGATTTCACCAATAGTTATAAACAAAAATATGTCAATAATTACCCTTACTACCGATTACGGCTTGAAAGATCACTTTGTTGGTTCGTTGAAAGGGAAAATTTTATCCGAGTATCCGGAAGCCCAAATTATTGATATTTCGCATGATATAGATCCGTTTAATATAGTAGAAGCCAGTTACATTATTGGAGCTTCTTATTCCAGTTTTCCCAAAGGAACCGTTCATCTTATTGGTGTGGATATGGAATTGAATAAAGAAAATCAACACATTGTAATGCAATGGAACGATTCGTACTTTATTGCAGCCGATAACGGGATTTTAAGTATGCTTTCGCAAAAGATTGTCCCGCAAAAAATTGTAGCCATTAATATCCACGACCGTTTACCAAGTGACGCTTCGGGACTGGATGTTTTTGTTACCGTAGCCTGTCATATTGCCCGAGGCGGTTTACTGAATGTTATTGGAAAAGAAATCAGCTCTTTAAAAGAAATAACCGAAATGAAAGCGGTAGTTGCTAATGATTCCAACAGTCTGAAAGGACATGTTATCTATATCGATCATTTTGGAAATGTAGTGACCAATATCACTAAAAAACAATTTCTGGAAGTAGCCAAAGGACGTCCTTATGAAATCCAGATGAAGACTAAAAACATCAAAACCATTTTACCGAATTATTCTGCGATTGCCATATCTGACAAATACCCTATTAAGAATTACGAAGGAGAAAAACTGGCCATTTTTAACGAAGCTGGTTATCTTGAAATTGCCATTTTCAGAAGTAATCCCTCCAAAATTGGTTCGGCTAATAGCTTATTGGGATTGAATTATCGTGATGCCGTAACTATTGAATTTAAGAATTAAAAAAATCAAATAACCAAATTAACAAATACACGAATAAACATATATGAAAACCCTATTATTACGTGAAATTAAATCCTTTTTTGGTTCGCCCATAGGTTATTTAGTTATCGCTATTTTTCTAATTACCAATGGATTATTTCTTTGGGTTTTTGAAGGCGATTACAACATTCCAAATTCAGGATTTGCCGATATGACCCCGTTTTTCACTTTGGCACCATGGATTTTAATTTTCCTGATTCCGGCGGTAACCATGCGCTCTTTCTCTGACGAAAGAAAACAGGGAACTTTGGAATTATTGTTAACAAAACCTCTTTCTGTTTGGCAAATCGCTAATGGGAAATTCCTTGGTGCAATGTTGTTAATCATCATCGCTATTGTACCAACCTTTATATATGTTTGGGTAATTTCCAATTTAGGAATGCCGGAAGGAAATATCGATATGGGAAGCACAATCGGTTCTTATTTTGGACTTTTGTTCTTAATTGGCGCTTATTCTTCAATTGGAATATTCACTTCTTCCTTATCTGACAATCAGATTGTAGCTTTTATACTAGCCGTGTTTTTATGCTTCTTTTTCTATTTTGGCTTGGAAGGATTTGCTTCAGTTATTCCGTCATTTTCTTCAAAAATTTCAGTTTTAGGAATGCAAAATCACTTTAAAAGTATGAGCCGTGGTGTTATTGACACCCGCGATTTAATTTATTTCATAAGTCTTACACTGGCTTTTCTTTCGTTTACTGTTTACCAACTTAAATCTTTTAAATTGTAATGATAACTGCTAAAAAAAGAAACTTAAAATCAGTTGTAATTACAATAGCTATTCTGTTAGTACTAAATATTGTTGGTAATTACTTTTTTCATCGTTTTGATTTAACCAAAGACAAAAGATATACCTTATCGCAAACTTCTTTGAACATTATCAAAGAGGTCAAAGAGCCGCTTTCGATAAAAATTTACATGGAAGGCGATTTGCCTGCTGAATTCAAAAGATTACAACAGGAAACCAAAGAATTACTGGAAGAATTTCAGGCTTACAATTCGAATATTGTTTTCGAATTTGTGAATCCTTTAGAAAATGAAGACGATAGCATGAATAACATCAAAGCGTTGTACATGAAAGGTCTGACTCCTGTAAACATTACCGTTGACGACAAAGGAAAACAATCGCAAGCGATGGTTTTTCCGTGGGCAATAGCTGTCTATCACAACAAAGAGGTGAATATCCCATTGTTAAAAAACATTATGGGAGTCTCAACTACCGAAAAAGTAATTGGTTCAGTACAACATTTGGAATACTCCATTGCCGACGCTTTAAATAAAATCACTAAAGAGAAACAAAAAAAGATAGCCGTAATTAAAGGAAACGGCGAAATTCAGGATGTTTTAATTGCTAAATTTCTTTTACAAATAAGGGAAAGTTACCACATTGGACCATTTACTTTGGATTCGGTTGCCCAAAATCCAATTGGAACATTAGACGCTTTAAAAAAATACGATTTAGCCATTATTGCCAAACCAACGGAAGCGTTTACGGATGCCGAAAAACAAGTCTTAGACCAGTTTGTCATCAATGGCGGAAAAAGTATGTGGCTTATAGACCAAACAACAGCAGAAATGGATAGTTTGTACAATGACGCAGGCGCCACACTGGCTTTTCCCAGAAATTTGAATCTGAACGATATGTTCTTTAAATACGGAATCAGAATTAATCCTGATATTGTAAAAGACGAACAAGGCAGCCCAATAAAACTGGCAACAGGTGAACAAGGCAGCGCAACACAGTACCAAACTTTCAACTGGAAATTTGCACCTTTAGTTTACCCTGTAAGTCAGCATCCGATTGTAAAAAATCTGGGCGGAATTAAATTTGATTTTGCTAATGCAATTGATACTTTGAAAAACGGAATCAAGAAAACGGTTTTGTTACAATCTTCACAATATTCTAAAAAAACAGGGACGCCTTCTGAAATTAATTTGAATATTGTAGCCGAAGAAACCAGTCCGAATCATTACATCAATACCGGAAATATTCCGATGGCGGTTTTATTAGAAGGCAACTTTCATTCGGCATTTGAAAACAGGGTTTTAGCTTTCAAACAAAACAATTTTGAAACCGAAGGGAAAGAGAATAAAATGATTGTGATTTCGGATGGTGATATCATCAAAAATCAATTGGATAAAAATTATGCTCCTGTAGAATTAGGATTTGATCAACGTTCGGGGAATTTATACGACAACAAAGATTTCCTGCTTAACTCTGTGAATTATCTCCTTGATGACAGCGGACTTATTAACATTCGAAGCAAGGATTTAGATTTGCCTTTGTTAGACAAAGAGAAGGTTTTTGAAAACTACACCCAGACGCAAGTCATAACTATCGGGCTTCCAATTCTAATTTTAGGCATTTTTGGAGCCGTATTTAGCTTTTTAAGAAAGCGTAAATACAGCAGATAGATGTTAATAAAAATTTTTCTAAACTAGATTTGTTTACGATATATTTGTAAAAATGTATCATTTGCAAATTCTGATAAAGGATACCATTTTCAATAAAAAACAAATATAATCTTCATATGAAATTTATAGTATCGAGTTCGTACTTATTAAAGCAGTTACAAGTTTTAGGAAGCGTTATCAATAGTAGCAATACCCTGCCTATTCTGGACAACTTCTTATTTGAATTAGACAACAATGAATTGACCGTTTCTGCTTCTGATTTAGAAACTACCATGTCGGCGACTTTATCTATCGATTCTACCAGTAAAGGAAGCGTTGCTGTACCGGCTAAATTACTTTTGGAAATCTTAAAAACATTCCCGGAACAACCACTTACTTTTACCGTTGAAGAAAACAGCACTATAGAAATCAGCTCTAATTCAGGAAAATATGCTTTAGCTTATGCTCCTGGAGAAGAATTCCCTAAAGCAGTAAACTTAGACGAACCATCTGTAACTTTAGTTCCTGCTGATGTATTAGCGACAGCGGTAAGCAAAACCATTTTTGCTGCCGGAAACGATGATTTACGTCCGGTGATGTCAGGAGTATTCTTCCAGTTTTCTCCACAAGGTTTAACTTTTGTGGCTACAGATGCTCACAAATTAGTAAAATATGCCCGTACGGATGTTACCGCATCTCATGTTGCTGATTTTATTATGCCCAAAAAACCTTTGACTATTTTAAAAAATATTCTGTCAACATCTGATGCTGAAGTAAAAATCGAATACAACGATTCGAATGCTACTTTTTCTTTTGACAACTACGTATTAATGTGTCGTTTGATTGATGGGAAATATCCAAATTACGAAGCGGTTATTCCAAAAGAAAATCCAAATAAATTAATGATTGACCGTTCTCAGTTTTTGAGTTCTGTACGTCGTGTGGCTATCTTTTCGAACAAAACAACTCATCAGATTCGTTTAAAAATTGCCGGAGCTGAATTGAATGTTTCTGCTGAAGATATTGATTACTCAAACAAAGCCGAAGAAAGACTGACTTGTGATTATCAGGGTGATGATATGCAAATAGGTTACAACTCTCGTTTTCTGACTGAGATGCTAACTAACTTACAATCAGATATGATTATGCTGGAAATGTCCTTACCTAACCGTGCCGGGATTTTAACTCCTGTTGACGGATTAGAAGAAGGTGAAACAGTTACCATGCTGGTGATGCCGGTAATGCTAAATAGTTAAGAAATATTTAAGAAAAAAACAGGTTTTATTTTTGATTTTCAAATATAATACTTATCATTGCGAACTATTAACCAACCATTTTTTATATTTAAAAAACCGCGATTCCTCCTAGAAAAGCGGTTTTTTTTCGTTTTTGACAGCCACGAATACACGAAAAAACAAATCTTTTCTTTTAATTCCACTAATTCATTAAATGCTACGACACTTTTATTTCCAATAGTCGTAAATGCAGTAATGAATTCAAATCTCTAAAATCGTTTTAACCATTAATCTACAGTAATCAGAAAAGTTTATGAATGCCCATTTTTTTTGTGTAATACAATGAACATAAATATTTAAAAAAAACATTCGTGAATTAGTGGCTAAATAAAATCAAATAACCTCCATTTTTTTCATTAAAAAAGTAGCGCTTTTATTTCGGCAAATTCCTTCGCGTAATTTATAATCAAAATGCAAATCATTATCTATGATTTCGACCTCAAAGCAATTATTACTTAAAATACCGGGATAATCATTGGTAGTCAAACAAACCTCGATATCATGGGTAGCAATAGCTCCTATGGCTTTTTTAGCAATTACTTTTTTAAGCACTTCTATTGTTCCGTTGCGTTTATCATCCGAATTGGTTCCTCTTAAAATTTCGTCCAGCAAAACAAAAGCAGGCTGTTCTTCTAAAGCGTCCATAATTTGCTTCAAGCGTTTTATTTCAGCAAAGAAATAGGATTCGCTGTCCGATAAGGAATCTGATAATCGCATCGAAACTAAAACCGGCAACGGATGGATATCGGCCTGAGTAGCACAAACTACTGAACCAGTACCTACTAAAACCATATTGATTCCTAAACTTCTCAGAAAAGTACTTTTCCCGGACATATTAGAACCCGTCAAAATCATAAACGACTGCGGATAAAAATGAACATCATTACCTATTCTGGTCTTTGGATTCAATAAAGGATGACTCAAATTAGAAAAGCCAATTTTATAGTCGGAATTAATTGTTGGGAAAACAAAATCAGGATTGTTATATGAAAAATTAGCCAGGCTGTTTAATTTTTCAAATTCACCAATAACCATCAGCCAGTCCTCAAGAACTTCAGCATGTTCTTTTTTCCATTCCAGCAATGCTTTTAACACATGAAGATTAAAAAGAAAAGTTCCGTTGAACAATGTTGCGGTAATCAAATTCGAAATAGTATCCATTCTCGAAAACAACTCTGACAGTTTTTTCAAATGTGTGCTGGCGTTAGCCGATTTGAATTGGAGTCTTTGCTGTAAATCGATTAATTTTTGAGAATGAAATGTTTCCGATTCAATCTTTTTTACTAATAAACTGTATTGATGAATGATGGAATCTATTTTTCCCGAATTAGCAATTTCTAACTGAATTCGTTTCACAAATTTTCCAAGGATAATTAAATTGAAAATAAACAAATACGAAAGACACTTTACCCAAACCAGATTATCGGTTATCAAATAACCTAGAAATGCTGCAAAAAATAAAGCAGGACTCACATAAGACAATACAATTGTACTTTTAGATAATGTTGAACCAGAGTTTTTACTCCACTTTAACAAACCTTCATAACTGGATTGATTATCCTGACTTACTTTGGCGAAAGCCAAAAACTCCTGCCGCCAGTCTAACTTTTCAGTTAATTCTTTTATAGCCTGCTGATTTTCCAGAATCTCATCATTTGTTGCTTTATGCAATAAAGTTTCAGCTAATGTTTTTTTACCAATAAAAGTAGCAGTTCTGTTTAGATTCTGAAACAAAGAATGTGCTCCAAAAATATCCAAATCATAAGCATAAGGATGATGCAAATCCTGAAATTCCACACCATTTTCAAAAGGGATTTTTTCTCTTTTCAGAAACGAAATTTCATCTTCGTTGATATTTAATAATGCCTTCTTTAAAAGTCGCTGAAAAGACAATCGGGAATGGATTCGCATTAAAATCAAAAAAACAGCAAAAAATAATGCTGCCAAAAACAGCCATAAAATTTGAGTTTTTTGAAAATAAAAATAAAGTGAAGTTAAAAACAAAAAGACACTCAACAACCGAAACAAACTGATTGTATTGTACTTGGTATTGATTTTGCTTAATTCAGCCGTAAAAAATTCAGCCTTATGCTTATAAATATCCATAATCTATCAAATGAGACACAAATATAAACTAGCTCAATCGCAAATTGACCAATTTTAGCTAATTGTTATTTAAAAAATTACCGCAGATTCGCATATTAAAAACAAATCTGTGAATCTGCGGTTAAAAAATCGTAAATTAATAGCTAAAAATAATTATCAAAACGAATCAGTTTATTGGAATCGCCAAAACAGGTATGTCCAAATGAGCCGCACAATCATTGGTCAGGCTATGATGAAATAAATTTTCGAAAAAATTGCGTTTATAGGTTAACATCACCAAAACATCTACCTCTTTAAACATTATAAAATCCAAAATACTTTCTTTGACTTCTTCACTAAAAATCACATTAAAATCAATTGGTTCATTGGCAAATTCAGTTTCCCATTCTTTAATGGTTTCTTTAGTCACATCAGAACTGTCTTTTTTAACGTAAAGGCATTTAATTTTTGCTTTCATTTTTTTAGCAATTACTAAAACTTCTCTCAAAGCAATTTTATCTTTGGGTCTGAAACGGGTGGTAAAAACAATATTTTTTATGGGTTTAAATGCTGCATTGGCAGGAATACTCAAAACAGGAATACTCACATCAGAGATTACTGCTGTAGTTTGAGTGCCTAACAATAAATCCGACCAATTCTTAGCTCCTTCGGTTCCCATAATGATATAATCAATATGATCTTCTTTGATCGCTCTTTCAATAGTTGCTAATAAATTGCCATCCATGAGTCGGTGTGTCATTTTAATAGAACTCAAATTACGTTGTTGAGCAATTGCATGCAGTTTAGGCAACTCTTCCTTGAAAACCTCAAACTCCGTCAATTCTACTGATTCGTATATCAGCATGTAATTTTCAGGGAAATACTGACTGTCAAAAACAGGCAAATCAAAAGCGTGCAACAATATTAACTCACCATCAACACTTTTAGCAAACTCTAAGGCGTGTACAAAAGCATTGGTTGCTGCTTCGGAAAAATCGGTAGGAAATAAGATGCGTTTCATTGTAAACAACTTAAAAAATTAGACATCGACTGATTGAATAAAGATACAATTTTAACGCTTTAATTCCCAACAAAATGTGCTTTTATATTAAGCCTTTCAATAATACTTCATTAGATTTAGTACCTTTGCAGCCAATAATTAAGAAAATGCTAAACAAGGATTCTATAGTAGCACTGGCTACAGCTTCGGGTGCCGGAGCTATAGCTATTATTCGTATTTCAGGTCAGGATGCGATAGGTATTGCCAACTCTGTTTTTAAATCAATTAAGGAAAAAGACTTAACTAAGCAAAAAACGCATACTTTGCATTTAGGACATATTGTTGATGGCGCTAAAACACTGGATCAGGTATTGGTTTCTGTATTCAAAGGTCCTAATTCTTATACAGGAGAAAATACCGTTGAAATTTCCTGTCACGGTTCTACTTATATCCAGCAACAAATTATTCAGTTATTGCTCCGAAAAGGCTGTCGCATGGCCGATGCGGGCGAATTTACGCTGCGCGCTTTTTTAAACGGGAAACTCGATTTATCGCAAGCTGAAGCCGTTGCCGATTTGATTGCTTCAGATAATGAAGCCAGTCACCAAATTGCAATGCAGCAAATGCGCGGTGGATTTTCGAATGAAATTGCCAAACTACGTGAAGAACTATTGAATTTTGCTTCTTTAATCGAACTCGAATTAGACTTTGCCGAAGAAGATGTGGAATTTGCTGACAGAACTCAGTTCAACGAATTAATCAACCGAATCGAATTTGTTTTAAAACGACTGATCGACTCCTTTGCTGTTGGAAACGTCATCAAAAACGGTATTCCTGTAGCCATTGTAGGCGAACCAAATGTTGGGAAATCAACACTTTTAAACGCTTTGTTGAACGAAGAACGCGCCATCGTTTCGGATATTGCCGGAACAACACGTGATACTATCGAAGACGAATTAGTCATTGGAGGAATCGGATTTCGTTTTATCGATACGGCCGGAATTCGTGAAACTCAAGACGTAGTAGAAAGCATCGGAATCAAAAAAACTTTTGAAAAAATCGAACAGGCTCAGGTGGTTGTCTATTTAGTGGACAGTGTTCAGTGTTCAGAAAGCAGTATTAAAAATGTTCAGCTGGAACTCGAAAAAATAAAAAATCAGTTTCCACTAAAACCATTAGTTATTATTGGTAACAAAAAGGATTTACTTTCAGAATCTCAAATCCAAAATTTAAAATCTGAAATCCAAAATATTCTATTAATTTCTGCTAAACAAAACATCGGAGTCGAAGAACTCAAAAACCAATTGTTGTCTTTTGTCAACACCGGAGCTTTACGCAACAACGAAACTATTGTGACCAACACAAGACATTATGATTCTTTATTAAAAGCTTTAGAAGAAATCCAAAAAGTAAAATACGGACTGGAAACCAATCTTTCCAGCGACCTCATGGCTCTTGATATCAAAGAAGCTTTGTATCAATTCGGAATGATTACCGGACAGGTGACTAATGATGAATTACTTGGAAATATCTTTGCTAATTTCTGTATTGGGAAGTAGTATCAGGAGTTAGAAGTTAAAGTCGGCTTGTGTTTTATCTTTACAGAAGGACTAGCCCAACCAGCCATCACGATCAAGGCTTCTATATTGTATAGCCTCTGCAATATGATTGGAAACTACATCTTCAGAAGCATCTAAATCGGCGATAGTTCTGGCTACTTTCAAAATCCGGTCATAAGCCCGGGCCGAAAGATTTAAACGTTCCATAGCGTTTTTTAGTAAAGTTTTAGAATCTTCATCCAAAACACAATATTCGCGAATGTGTTTAGTACTCATTTGTGCATTGTAGTGAATGCTGTGCATTTTTTCGAATCGTACCGATTGAATTTCTCTGGCCGCGGTCACTCTTTTTCGAATGCTCATGCTATTTTCGGTTTTTTGATTGTCGGATAATTTTTCGAAAGGAACAGGGGTTACTTCTATATGAATGTCAATTCGGTCTAATAATGGACCGGAAATTTTACTTAAATAGCGTTGCATTTCATAAGGAGAAGCAGTTTGAGCGGCATTTGGATCGTTAAAAAATCCACTCGGACTTGGGTTCATACTGGCAACTAACATAAATGAGGAAGGATAGGTTACGGTGAATTTGGCTCTCGAAATGGTTACTTCTCTGTCTTCCAGAGGTTGGCGCATGACTTCTAAAACATCCCGTTTGAATTCAGGTAGTTCGTCTAAAAATAGTACACCATTATGAGCCATTGATATTTCACCCGGTTGGGGGTAACTACCGCCGCCAACAAGCGCTACATTTGAAATTGTATGATGAGGACTTCTAAAAGGGCGTTGATTCATCAATCCTACTTCTTTGAGTTTTCCCGCCACACTGTGAATTTTAGTGGTTTCCAGTGCTTCGTGCAATGTCATAGGAGGGAGGATGCTGGGCAGGCGTTTGGCAAGCATGGTTTTTCCTGCTCCGGGAGGACCTATTAAAATAATGTTATGTCCACCGGCCGCGGCAATTTCCATACATCTTTTTATACTATCCTGACCTTTAACATCGGAAAAGTCAAATTCAGGGAAATCCAAATCTTTGTAAAATTCGGCTCTGGTGTCGATTCTTGTGGGTTCCAGATTTCCTTTTCCTTGAAAGAAATCAATGATTTCCTGTACGTTTTCAATACCATAAACATCCAGTCCTTTTACTATAGCTGCTTCTTTTACATTTTGTTTCGGAAGAAAGAAACCTTTAAAACCTTCTTCTTTGGCTTTAATGGCTATTGGTAAAGCGCCTTTTATTGGTTGCAAACTACCATCAAGAGATAATTCACCCATAATAATGTATTGGTCAATTTCATCTCCTTGAATTTGTCCTGAAGCAACGAGAATGCCCAGAGTAAGAGTAAGGTCGTAGGCAGAGCCTTCTTTGCGTAAATCGGCAGGAGCCATATTGATGGTGATTTTTTTACCGGGTAAGATATAACCGTTATTTTTTAATGCGGCTGCAATTCGGTAACTGCTTTCTTTGATGGCATTGTCAGGTAAACCAACTAAGTGGTAGCCTATTCCTTTATCGATATTTACTTCAACTGTTATAGTTGTGGCTTCTACTCCAAAAACGGCACTTCCATAGACTTTTACTAGCATATAGGATATTTTTTATTAAAAATAATAAATTTTGAAATACAAGAATATTTTAGCTTTATAATTTACTAAAAAAATGTAAATACTTCTTAATGAGGTTTGTTGATTTTATTCAAGAAGCAATTTTGACGATTATTCAATGATTTGAATATTTACTGCAATTTGTTTTTAAAATTTTGATTTTGCGAATACAAAAACAGCTTAAATAGATTTTATTTTGCGAAAAATAAAAAACAATAAGATTTTACTTTAAAAATTATTGAGTAAAATTGATTTTTTCTCTGAAAATCTTAAAAAATTAAGTATTCGAATTTAACAAATCGTTATTTTTTATATATTTTGAAGGGTGTACCCGTAAAATAATAGGGTATAAAATGAATTAATAATAAAAGTGAAAACATTTACCGTGGTTTTTTGGGGGGTGTGTTAGTAGTTTTATATTTTTGGTAAAAATTTAAACCAAAACAATATGAGAAAAATTAGTTTAAGTGTGATAATGATTGCTTTATTAGTCGTTACACTATTTTCAAGTTTTATTTTAACTGGAAATCCAGTTCCTTCAGAAGCTGTTAAATTTGACACAGGAGATACTGCCTGGATGATCGTAGCTACAGCTTTAGTATTAATCATGACTCCTGGATTAGGATTTTTCTATGGTGGTATGGTTGGTAAGAAAAATGTTATCAGTACAATGTTGCAAAGTTTTATGGCAATGATTATTGTAACAGTTTTATGGATTGTAGTAGGATTTAGTTTGTCTTTTGGAACGACAATTGGCGGAATCATAGGTGATCCTACATCATATCCGTTTTTTCAAGGTGTTGGTGTTAATACAGCATGGAGTTTAGCAGGAACTATTCCTTTTATGTTATTTGCTTTGTTTCAGGCTAAATTTGCTATCATTACTCCTGCTTTAATTACAGGAGCATTTGCAGAAAGAGTACGTTTTTGGGCATATATGTTGTTCATGGTTTTGTTCATTTTAGTAATCTATGCACCATTATGTCATATGACTTGGCATCCTGATGGATTATTCTTCAAAATGGGAGTATTAGATTTTGCCGGAGGTACAGTAGTACACATGAGTGCAGGATGGGCTGCATTAGCTGGAGCTATATTTTTAGGAAAAAGAAAAATACAAAAAGTTAATCCTGCTCGTATTACTTATGTATTATTAGGAACAGGTTTATTGTGGTTTGGATGGTTTGGTTTCAACGCTGGTTCTGCTTTGGGATCTAACGGATTAGCTGTTCAGGCTTTAGGAACAACTACAGTTGCTGCTGCTGCTGCTGGTATGGCTTGGGTATTTATGGATAAAATATTAGGTCATAAATTATCTGCTATGGGAGCTTGTATTGGAACTGTTGTAGGTTTAGTTGCGATTACTCCTGCTGCCGGATTTGTAAGTTTACCACATGCTATCTTCATCGGTTTATTCAGTAGTATTGCAAGTAACTTTATGGTGAGCAAATTCCCTAAAGGTAAAATTGATGATGCTTTAGATGTATTTGCTTGTCACGGTGTTGGTGGTATGGTAGGTATGTTGTTAACTGGAGTTTTTGCTTCTAAAGATGTAAATGCTGCTGTTGTTGATCAAGGTCTTATTTTTGGTGAATCTACTTTATTTGTCAACCAATTAACTGCATTAGTAATTGTATCTATCTTTGCATTCTGTGCTTCTTACGCATTATTCTTTATTGTTAACAAAATCACTCCATTAAGAGTTACTGAAGATAAAGAAGAATTAGGTTTGGATATTTCTCAACACGGAGAATTTTTGTAATCCACTACATTAGGTAATTTATTGAAAACGATAAATTAATCAAAATAAAAAAAGCTTAGCCAAACAATGTAATGTTTGACTAAGCTTTTTTGTTTGTTTTGATTGCAGATAATTTGTCCCAAATGAAATGCAGTTAGTCGAAGTGTTTCCTTGCTGTCAGTGATTTTTTATGACTGTCCGTTATGCGAAGTGATGCGTAAAGATAAAACCGATTTATCTGTGAGTTTTTATAATTCTAAGCTGTTTTTCATATAAATTGAAACATGCTTTTATATTTTTGGAGTATAATCCACCATCCATTCAATGCCAAATTTATCCCTAAACATTCCAAAATAAGAACCCCAGGGACTGTCATCGATTGGACATTCAATGGTTCCTCCTGCTGAAAGATCGTTGAATAATTTTTCTGCTTCTTCACGGCTTTCGGCACTAATGGATATTTTAGACCTGTTTTCATTTTCGTTTACCCGTCCCATACTTTCCGGAACATCATTAGCCATTAAAATGTTATTGCCAATGGGTAAAGCAATGTGCATAATCTTATTTAACTCCTTTTCCGGAACAGGAAATGCATCACTTGCTAAATCTTTGAAACGGATAATTTTTGTAAACGTTCCACCAAATACTGATTGGTAAAAAAGAAATGCTTCTTCGGCATTTCCGTTAAAATTAATGTGCGGATTGATAAGTGCCATAGATTATTTTTTATGTTGTTGAAAAAGTTACTTAACTGTCTTTTCTTTTCGGGCACAAGCGGGACGCTTGCGCTAGCTGAGGGATTGATAAGTGGCATAAGTTATTTTTTGTAAGTTGTTTTTTATCATAGAATGCAGAGCCGGGAAGTATTTTTGTTTCGGTTTTTCTAACATCTCAATTATCCACAAACTTGTCATGCTGACGAAGGAAGCATCTCCACAAGATTTACGTTGGTTGATTTTATTAGCTCACTGTTGCGGAAAACATTTCCGCTATCGGGGCAATCTGCCTTTATCGGTTTTCAAGAATTATTTCTTCAATTCTGTCTGTCAATTTAACTAATATTTCTTCTTGTTTTCCTTCGGATAAATTAATTAAAGAATTATCAGGGTCATTAATTGCTTGCAAATCATTTAAACCAATTTGATTTTTAAATCTACATGGTTTTATTATTAGTGAAATCAGTTTTGTTCCTTTTTCATTAGCACTATTCAATAATTGAGGAATTTCTTTTTTTTGGACAAAGTCTGAAGCAAGAAAATCTGTGGAAATTATTAATATAGCAGCAATAGACCTATTAAGTGCTTTTTCTATTTCTTCTTTCCATTTTTGCCCAGCTTTTATTCTTGTATCGTCCCAAAAATCAAAATCTATATTTTGATGATTTAAAACTTTTAGGTGAGTTTGTACTTTTGATAACCAATCTTTCTTGTCTTTATGAGAATAACTTATAAAGATCATTGGTTTTTCTGTTTTCTCTATACTAGCAATCATTTTGTTGCTACTTGCAGGGCTAGAATATGTTCTAATTTTATAGTTTGAACTTATTTCTTTTACTTTATCAATACAGTTGCCTTTTATTTTTGAAATTTCAAGATAATCATAATCAATGTTAGATTTATCAATAATAAAAGTATAGGCAAATATAGATTTTAGCTTTTTAAGATTTTCTGTAATAAAAGGAATGTTAAATTTTTTTATGGGTAGGTTTGTTATCCACAAAGATTCTATATTTTTTAAAAAGTATATTGGATTTGGAAATTCAGTCAATAAATTTTTTGATATATTGAGTGAATTTAAATTATCTAGGCAAGAGAATTCTTCTGGTAATGCTGTTATTTTATTGTTTGCGATACTTAAATTTCTTAATTTTTTAAGATTTGAAATTTGCTTTGGTATAGAACTTATTTTATTGTTGTTTAAATTCAGTGATTTAAGTTTTTTTAATTCACATATTTTGGCATAGAAATTTGTAATTCTGTTATTTGATAAATCTAAAACTTCTAATAATTTAAGATTAGATATTTCTTTGGGAATAGCTTTTATATTGTTATTGCTTAAATTTAATTTTCTTAAATTTTTTAATTCAAAAATTTCTTTTGGAAATTCTTTTAAACCAGAATTTGATAAATCTAGTTTTGTAATATTTTTTGATTTTATAAATGCTTTTTCCATAATCCAAAAATATAATTTTTATTTGAATTTTTTGGTTAATTTTGTAGTTCCCATAGGAGGTATTGGGAATAAAACAACAAAAGAAGGATTAGAATATGGTGGGTCGGTGATCTGCGGTATAAAAGATATTTTAAGACTACTTTGCTTCGGCAACCTCTCGAAATCAATAACTAGTTATTTAAACCTGAGCCGGTCTTTACCACTCAGGTTTTTTGCTATATTAATGTTTCTGACTTTGTAAATTAAGGAACACGGGACAATCTAGATAATTTATTTCTTCGAAAAACAAAAGTTCTAAATAGCTCTGATGGAAGCGGCATCCTCTTGAGGAAGCGATAGCGGACGCAAGAGATAGAGCGTACAGCAGGAGGGAAGCTGTTATGAAAAACCATCGTTCTGCTCCTAAATAAAAAAAAACACCAATCGGTTAGGACTGGTGTTATGAAAATTATGTTTCTTGTCTGTCATTGCGAGGAACGAAGCAATCACAAAAAGTTGAGCTACTTAGTGAGATTAGCTAAAGCTCAATTCGCTGCGCTCGGGTGCTTCGCTATCGCTCGCAATGACTATTAATTGACTGCCTCACTTTGGTTTCTGAAAACCAATTGACCGTCAAAGGCATCTAAAAGGATGATACTGTCGGTAGTGATTTTACCGGCAAGGATTTCCTTAGACAACTGGTTCATAACCTCTCTTTGAATCACACGTTTTACAGGACGGGCGCCAAACTGCGGGTCGAATCCTTTTTCGGATAAGTAAGCAATCGCTTCCGGAGTAGCATCCATCGTAATACCTTGTTGTGCCAGCATTTTAGTCACCGATTTCAGTTGCAATCCTACAATTTGCGCAATATTGGCATTGGTCAACGGCGTAAACATCACGATTTCATCAATACGGTTAATGAATTCCGGACGAACGGTTTGTTTCAATAATCCCAATACTTCTGTTTTAGCAGCCTCAGTAGCGGCTTCAATTCCGCCTTTAAGGTTTTCAAATTTCTCCTGAATAATCTGGCTTCCCATATTAGAAGTCATGATGATAATGGAGTTTTTAAAATCAGCCAAACGTCCTTTGTTGTCTGTCAAACGTCCTTCGTCCAAAACCTGCAACAGGATGTTAAAGGTGTCCGGATGCGCTTTTTCAATTTCGTCCAACAAAATTACTGAATACGGTTTTCTACGCACGGCTTCGGTCAATTGTCCACCTTCATCATAACCCACATATCCCGGAGGCGCACCTACCAAACGGCTCACAGCGTGACGTTCCTGATATTCGCTCATATCGATACGGGTCATGGCGTTTTCGTCGTCAAACAGGTATTCGGCCAAAGCTTTTGCCAATTCGGTTTTCCCCACACCCGTGGTTCCAAGGAATAAGAAAGTACCAACCGGTTTTTTCATATCCTGCAATCCGGCGCGGCTACGGCGTACAGCATCACTCACGGCTTCTATGGCTTCTTCCTGACCTACCACACGACGGTGTAGTTCTTCTTCCAGATGCAGGAGTTTTTCTCTTTCGCCCTGCAACATTTTCACCACCGGAATTCCGGTCCATTTGGCCACCACTTCGGCAATGTCTTCACGGGTTACTTCTTCTTTTATCAAAGAGCTTCCTCCTGATTGATTTTCCTGTAATTCTTTACTAAAAGCTTCCAGACGTTCCTGAGCTTCTTTGATTTTTCCGTATCTGATTTCGGCTACCTTTCCGTAATCACCTTCACGTTCGGCACGTTCAGCCTCGTATTTAAAATCTTCAATTTCTTTTTTAACCGCCTGAATGTTTTCAACGATGTCTTTTTCTGATTTCCATTTGGCAAAAATCTTGTTGCGTTCTTCTTTTAAATTGGCCAATTCCAAGCCAAGAATTTTGAGTTTATTTTCATCATTTTCACGTTTAATCGCCTCAATTTCGATTTCGAGCTGCATTACTTTTCTATCCAAAACATCTAATTCCTCAGGTTTTGAGTTGATTTCCATTCGGATTTTTGAAGCGGCTTCGTCCATTAAGTCGATGGCTTTATCCGGCAAAAAACGATTGGTAATGTAGCGTTGCGACAATTCTACCGCAGCTATAATCGCTTCGTCTTTAATTTGTACCTGATGGTGTGTTTCGTATTTTTCTTTGATACCACGCAAAATCGAAATAGCACTTTCGGTATCCGGCTCTTCAATGATTACTTTTTGGAAACGTCTTTCAAGGGCTTTGTCTTTTTCGAAATATTTTTGGTATTCGTCCAAAGTGGTAGCCCCAATAGCGCGCAGTTCACCACGAGCCAAAGCCGGTTTCAAAATATTAGCCGCATCCATAGCACCTTCGCCACCTCCGGCACCTACAAGCGTGTGAATTTCGTCAATAAATAAAACAATATCCCCTTCGGCAGAAGTTACTTCTTTCACCACCGATTTCAAACGTTCTTCAAATTCTCCTTTGTATTTGGCTCCCGCAATTAATGCTCCCATATCGAGAGAATACACGATTTTTTCTTTCAGATTTTCCGGTACGTCACCATCTACAATACGATGTGCCAAACCTTCAGCAATGGCTGTTTTACCCACACCGGGTTCACCCACAAGCATTGGGTTGTTTTTAGTTCTTCGGGTTAAAATTTGCAATACACGTCGAATTTCTTCATCACGGCCAATAACCGGATCCAGTTTTCCTGATCGGGCTAATTCGTTGAGGTTTTTAGCGTATTTATTCAAAGAATTATAAGTTTCTTCGGCAGAAGCAGAAGTTACTCTTTCGCCTTTTCGTAATTCTTCAATGGCGGCTTTTAATGCTTTTTCGGTAACGCCCTGATCTTTTAAGATTTGAGCTACTTTCGATTTTGAAGCAAAAATAGACAAGATTAAATGTTCGATAGAAACGTATTCGTCGTTCATTTTTTTAGCGATAATTTCGGCTTCGGTTAAGGCTTTATTTGCTTCTCTGGAAAGCATAATATCACCTCCGGAAACTTTAGGAAAACTTTGAATAGTACTGTCCAGAATTTGCAAAAACAATGGCACATTGACATTGAGTTTTTTCAAAATAAAAGGAGCCACATTTTCATCGACTTCAAAAATAGCTTTGAAAATGTGTTCGTTTTCTATTTGTTGCTGACCATTACTTTGAGCCAATTGTTGCGAATGCTGAATGGCTTCCTGCGATTTGATTGTAAATTTATTGATGTTCATTTTGTTTTATAGATTTTGTTTCAACTAATATTACTTAACTTTGCAAGAGGTTGGGACAAATTATATTCCATAGTAAATTTAAGGACAAAAAGGCATTTAAAAGCTGATTTTTATCAGTTTCAAATGTCAAAAAGTCAGAAAATAAGTCGAAATATGAGTTTTTTAAAAAATATCTTCGGGAGCGATGAAGCTCCAAAACAACAGGAATCCAAAATTAATTGGGAAAATCTAACCGATTTAAATCAATTAGGCGAAATTATTTTTAATTCTAATGAAAAACCAGCGGTTATTTTTAAACACAGTACCCGATGCAGTATCAGTAGAATGGCTCTGAAGCAATTTGAAAGTGAATTTGCTTTACAGGATATAGTTACGCCGTATTTTTTAGATTTATTAAATTATCGTGAGATTTCAAATGAAATAGCCAATCGATTTAATGTTTACCACGAATCGCCACAAATTCTTTTAATTAAAGACGGAAAGGCAGTTTATGATGCTTCGCACTCTGATATTGATGCAGAAAGATTGAAGGAGTTTGTTTAGCTGTTTTTTTAACGCAAAGAGTACAAAGTTTTTTCGCAAAGATTTTTAAGTTTTGATATTCTTTGCTGTTAAAATTTTACCACAAATTATACAAATTTTCTTTAATCTCTTTGCGGAAAGCTTTGTGTGCTTTGCGGTTAATTTTTTTGCCACAGATTACACAGATTAATACAGATTTTTATTTTGTGTGCTTTAGTTAATAATTTAGTCATAGAAAAAGAAAGCCACGAATTCACCAATATTATTTAGTGAATTCGTGGCTTTTAGTTTTGAAAAGAATCGTATTTACAAAGCCTGCTCCATTTTCTCTTTTATTTCATTCAAACAAAGGTTGTTGATACTTCCTTCGTGTGAGTGTTTGGTCGCTTTTGGTGATTTGTAATTTCCGGCTTCGATTTGTAGTGCTACTTCTTTATAAGCATCTCTAAATGGAATTCCGGCTGTAACCATTTCGTTCAAAGTATCAACGGTAAACAAATAATCGTATTTCTTATCTTCTAAGATATTCTCTTTAACCTTGATATCCGGAATGGAGAAAATAGCAATATCCAAACAAGCTTTTAAGTTTTGAATGGCAGGAAAAACACCTTCTTTTAAAAGTTGTAAATCTCTGTGGTAACCGCTTGGTAAGTTGTTTGTAATTAAAGTTAATTCGTATGGTAATGCCTGAATCTTGTTGCATTTTCCACGGATTAATTCAAATACATCAGGGTTTTTTTTATGAGGCATAATGCTTGATCCTGTAGTCAGATTGGCCGGTAAGCCAATAAAATCAAAATTCTGACTCATGTATAAACATACGTCATAAGCAAATTTTGAAAGAGTCCCTGCTACATTTGCCATTGCAAAAGCAACTGTTTTTTCTGATTTTCCGCGGCTCATTTGTGCCGCAACTGAATTGTATTTTAAAGTGCTGAAACCCATTTCCTGTGTGGTAAACGTTCGGTCAATAGGGAAGGAGCTACCGTATCCTGCAGCAGAACCTAAAGGATTTTGATCGACTACTTTTAAAGCAGCATTCAGCATACTCATATCGTCTATTAAACTTTCAGCATAAGCTGAAAACCACATACCAAACGAACTCGGCATTGCAATTTGTAAATGCGTATAACCCGGTAATAAAACGTTTTGGTATTTTTCTGCAGAAGCCATTAATAAATCAAAAAGTGATTTCACCTGTTGTTTTAATTGCAGCACTTCTTCTTTTAAGTACAAATTCATATCCACTAAAACCTGGTCGTTACGGGAACGGGCAGTGTGGATTTTTTTTCCGGCATCACCTACTTTTTGGGTAAGTAAATATTCAACTTTTGAATGTACGTCTTCAAATGAATCTTCGATAGTAAAATTTCCGGCTTTGATATCTTCCTGGATTTCTGCCAATGCTCCTAATAAATCTTCACATTCCTGATTGGTAATCAAGCCAATTTTAGCAAGCATTTTGGCCTGAGCGATATTTCCGGTTACATCATGTTTGGCTAAAATCAAATCTAATTCACGGTCGTTTCCAACAGTAAATAAGTCGATTTGTTTATCAGTAGGTATTCCTTTTTCCCAAAGTTTCATAATTGTGTTTTTTGTTTCGCAAAGATACTCAGAGATTACTCAGAGATTCGCAAAGTTTTTATTTTGAATTATTTAAATTTATCTAATAATTTTAGTTTAATCTTCTCTCTTTCTATTTCTTCTATCAATTCCTGTTCAGTAGGTAAAAAAGGCATATATTTAGTTGCAAAAAGCTGTGGTGTTTCTTGCATTATCGAATATTTTACTACTGTTTCGCTTTTTTCAGTACATAAAATAATACCAATTGTAGGATTGTCTCCTTCAGGTTTTTTTACATCATCGTACATTCGTCTGTACATATCCATTTGACCGATATCTTGATGAGTGAGTTTCCCTATTTTCAAATCGAATAAAACAAAGCATTTTAGTAAATAATTGTAAAAAACCAAATCGATATAAAAGTGATCTGTTTCGGTACTTATACGTTGTTGTCTGGCTACAAAAGAAAAACCTTTTCCTAATTCCATCAGGAATTGTTGCAGATTTTCTATTAAAGCAGTTTCAATTTCATTTTCAGATTCATTTGATGCTGGCGTAATATTCAAAAATTCAAAAACATAAGGGTCTTTTATGAAATCGCCTATTTTTGGAGAGCTATCTTCATTTTTTATTATTTCAGAATGTGTTTGAGAAGACAATAATCTTTGATAATAGAGTGTATTGATATTGCGTTCTAAAACTCTTGAACTCCAATTTTGTGCGCTACTCTCCTGAAGATAATAATTTCTAGCCATTTCATTTTCGACTCTCATTATTAATCTATGATGTGTCCAACTCAATTTGCTACGCAGTGCGTAGCAAATTGAATTTTCAGGATAAGTAAGGTAAAATTGCCTGAAATTACGAAGATTTGCAGAAGAAAAACCTTTTCCAAATTCGGCAGTAAGACTGATGGAAAGTTCTTTTAAGACAGACTCACCATAAGCAGCTTTTTTATCTCCATTTTGTTCCTGTTCCACTATTCTTTTTCCAATTTCCCAATATGCCTCGACCATTACCGAATTGATGGTTTGGTAGGCATTAAATCTTGCTTTGGCAAGTATTTGCTTAATTTCCTGAATGTAATTAAGTTGGGTCATTTTTTATAGTGTTTAAAAATGCAAACTGTAATTTTTTTGTTTCTCAGAGTTTCGCAAAGGAAGCTCAAAGATTCAAAAAGTTTTTATTTTTATAAATTGACTTAGTTTCCTAAATCCTTAGCCCCGATAGAAGCGATATCCTTTTCCTGCTTTCTTTAAGCAGGGAAAGATAAAGCTGATAGCGGGATTAGCTACTAAATATTTTTAAAGAAATCAGAAAGTATTTTGATGTACAATTCGATTCCTTCTTCGATTTCATTGATATAAATAAATTCATCCGCTGAGTGTGAACGTAAACTGTCTCCAGGTCCTAATTTTAGGGATTTACAATATAAAACGGATTGATCTGAAAGGGTAGGAGAGCCATAAGTAGTGCGGCCTAATGCAATTCCTGCCTGTACTAATCCGTGAGATACCGGGATAGAAGAAGCATTTAAGTGCATTGAACGCGGATTTACTTCGGCATTCACATTTTCTCTGACAGTCGCTAAAATTTCGGTGTTATTGTAGCAGTCGTTTACGCGGATATCTACCACTAATTCGCATTCTGACGGAACTACGTTGTGTTGTTTTCCTGCATTGATCTGAGTTACGGTCATTTTTACAGGACCTAAAACCTCGGATATTTTTTCGAATTGGTAGTTTTTAAACCATTCGATTATCGGCAATGTATTATAAATTGGATTGTCAGGATTATTGTGGGCCGCGTGACTGGCTGTTCCGTTTACTTTAACATCCAAAACTAATAAACCTTTTTCGGCTACTGCTAATTGCATTAATGTTGGTTCCCCTACAATGGCGCATTCTAATTCCGGTAAATGTTTTAAAACACTGTTCAATCCATTTTTACCACTGCTTTCTTCTTCTGCCGAAGCTACCACTACGATATTGTAAGGTAAATTTTCGCTGGCATAAAAATGTGTAAAAGTTGCAATCAAAGAAACCAGACAACCTCCGGCATCATTACTTCCTAAACCAAATAATTTACCGTCTTCAACGATGGCTTTAAATGGATCTTTAGTGTACGATTTATTAGGTCTTACCGTATCGTGATGGGAGTTTAAAAGTATAGTTGGTTTGTTTTTGTCAAAATTTTTATTGAAAGCCCAAATGTTATTGTTTTCTCTTTCGAAAGGAATGTTATTTTGAGTAAACCAATTTTCGATTAAAAGTGCTGTTTGATCTTCTTCACTCGAAAAGGAAGGGGTTTCAATTAGCGCCTTTAATAACGCAATGGCTTCTTGGGTAAGAGTTGCTATGTTTTTCATAAAGTTATTGTAGTATGCAATGCCGCTTTATTTTGTAACATTCTGTGATGACCAATTTTTATTTTTTGCACTCCTTTGGACAGGCTGTTGAAGCAGTTGTCTAATTTTGGAATCATTCCCGAATGAATGGCACCTTCTTCTTTTAATTGCGAATAAAGTTCAGAATTGATTTGCTGAATTACTGAATCCTCATCCTCAACATCTGTTAAAACACCGGCTTTTTCAAAACAATAATTCAGAGTAACTTCAAAAACTTCTGAAGCTGCAATGGCCAATTCGCTGGCAATAGTGTCAGCATTAGTATTTAATAATTGCCCGTTTTTATCGTGCGTAATGGCACAAAAAACAGGAACAATTCCGCTATTGATTAAAGTTTGCAATAAAGGGGTATTTACTTTTTGAACATCGCCTACAAAACCGTAATCAATGGTTGGATGATTTCTTTTGGTGGATTGGATTAAATTTCCGTCAGCACCCGAAAATCCCATTGCATTGGTGTTATTAGCCTGTAATTGGGCTACTATATTTTTGTTGATTTCTCCAGCGTAAATCATAACCACTACATCCAGCATTGGTTTATCGGTAATTCTTCTTCCTTCAATCATTTGAGGGACTAAGCCGATGCTTTGCGCCATTTTAGTAGCTGATTTTCCGCCACCGTGAACCAAGATTTTATTGCCTTCAATCTTAGAAAAATCTGCTAAGAAATTAGTTAATTCTGCAGGATTATCAATGATGTTTCCACCGATTTTTATGATAGATAATGGTTGCTTATTTTTTTCCATTTTCTAATATTTTTTGTAGAACTAACTGAGCTGAATACGTTCTGTTATTAGCTTGTTCGATAACAACTGAATTCTCGCTGTCGATTACTTCATCAGTAACAATTACATTTCTTCTAACAGGCAAACAGTGCATGAATTTAGCATTGTTAGTTAAAGCCATTTTCTCAGCAGTAACGGTCCAGTTTGGATCAGTATTAGTGATTTTTCCGTATTCTTTGTAATTGCTCCAGTTTTTGGCATAGATAAAATCAGCATTTTCAAAAGCCTTATTTTGATCGTATTCAATTACTGAATCTTTAGTGATTTCAGGATTCAGTTCGTAGCCTTCCGGATGCGTAATTACAAAATCCATGTCTTTTTGCTTTTGCATCATTTCCACAAAAGAATTTGGAACTGCCTGAGGCAAAGCTCTTGGATGCGGAGCCCAGGTTAAAACCACTTTTGCTCTGTGTTTGGTTTTGTGTTCCGCCATTGTAATCGCATCAGCAAGAGATTGCATTGGATGTCCTGTAGCACTTTCCATGTTCACAACCGGCACAGAAGCGTATTTCATGAAACCGGAAATTACCGTTTCAGCATTGTCTTTTTCTTTGTCTACCAATCCTGCAAAAGCTCTGATAGCTATGATATCACAATATTGAGAAACAACGGCTGCGGCTTCTTTGATATGCTCTGACGAACCCTGATTCATCACGGCTCCGTCTTCGAATTCCAGTGTCCAGCCTTCGCTGTTAAAATTCATTACAATTACGTTCATACCCAAATTCATAGCTGCTTTTTGCGTACTCAAACGGGTTCTTAAACTGGAATTAAAAAACAACATCCCTAAGGTTTTGTTCTTTCCTAATTTTTTCTTTTTAAGCGGATTTTTTTTGATTTTGAGCGCTTGTTTCACCCATTTGTCGAGTGAGTCTATGTCTTGTATGGATAAAAAGTTCATTATCTTATAGTTTAATCGGTTATTTGTTTAATCGATTAACCGAATTAACGATTAACCGAATCAACATTTTCTATACAATCTTCGTAAATGCAATTTCGTTTTTTAAAGCTTTTAAGATAAAATTATCTTCTAAGCCGTTTACCACCCAGGTTTCGATTTTTGCTTCTTTGGCAATGGCAGCCGAATCAATTTTAGACTGCATTCCGCCGGTTCCATGGGAAGATTTTGAATCCCCAATTTCTTTTTGCAAAACCTTTAAATCATTTACTAATTCAATGGTTTCAGGAAATTCATCGTGAATCGATGCTTTGGTGTAAATACCGTTAGTATTCGTGGCAATAATTAAAATATCTACTTTCAGCAAAACTGCTGTTAAAGCAGCTAATTTATCGTTGTCACCAAATTTAATTTCATCCGTAGCAACGGTGTCATTTTCATTGATAATCGGGATGTAATTGTTTTTGACTAATACATTGATGGTGTTTACGATGTTCTTCTTGGTTTGTTCTTTTTCAAAATCAGAATACGAAAGCAAACATTGCGAAGTATTCAAGCCTAAATCCTTGAAGTTTTCATTGTAAATCCGCATCAAATGTGGCTGACCAATAGAAGCCAAAGCCTGTTTTACAAAAACATCTTTGTCGTTATTGTCTAATTTTACAAATTGTTTGGCTGCAGCAATGGCTCCGGAACTTACAATGATAAATTCATATTCATCGTTTAAAGCCGCTATTTGCATACCAATATCCTCAATCTTTCCTCTCGAAATATGATTGGTTTCTTTGGTTAAGGTGTTGCTTCCTAATTTTAATAAAATTCTTTTTTTAGCCATCGTTTTAACCGCAAAGGGCTTTTTTAACCACAAAGTACACAAAGCTAATCGCAAAGTGCACAAAGTTTTTTATTTCTTTTACTTTATAAAACAAGGTTCACAAAGTAGTATTTAAATCTTTTTTGTTCTCGATTGCGCTCGAACTGACAACTCACAACTGACAACCGAACACTGCAAACTAACGAATTTGTCCTTCGCCGTAAATATACCATTTATTGGTTACCAAATGCTGTAAACCAATTGGTCCGCGTTGGTGTAATTTATCGGTACTGATTGCTAACTCTCCTCCAAGACCAAACTGTCCACCGTCAGTAAATCGGGTAGAGGCATTATGGTAAACAGATGAAGCATCAATACTTTCCATAAATTCCTGAGCAATTGCTTTGTCTTCAGTTATAATGGAAGCAGAGTGTCCGCCGCAGTATTTATTGATTTTAGCAATTGCTTCCTGATTAGAGTTTACTGTTCCGATAACAATTTTGTAATCCAAAAATTCTTCGTACCAAATCAAATCGTTTTCAATGGCTTGTATTCCTGTAGCTTTGGCAACTGAATCATCACCCAAAACTGTAACTTTAAATTTCTCTAATTCGCTTACTAATTGTTTTGCAAAAGCTTCCCAATTTGGCAAATTCGTATCAATTAAAACTTTATCTAAAGCGTTGCAAACTGATATGTTTGAGGTTTTTCCATTGATAACAATGTTCATTGCTTTGTCTAAATCGGCATCGGCATTGACATACACAAAATTATTTCCACGACCACTTACAATTACCGGACAGCTGGCGTGTTTTTTAGTAAATTCAATCAGTTTTTCACCACCGCGAGGAACGATTAAATCGACTCTTTGTGTTGGTTTTTCAAGAAAAGCCTGAGTTTGAACTCGGTCATAATTCAAATATTCTACCCAGTCAGTCGAAACTCCATTGCTTTCTAAGGCCTGATGCCAAAGACTAACAATCTTTTGATTAGAAAGCAAAGATTCTTTTCCGCCTTTTAAAAGGATTTTGTTTCCTGATTTAAAAGCAATTCCTCCCGCTTCAACGGTTACATCCGGACGGGATTCGTATATGATTAAAATAGTTCCAAAAGCAGCGGTTTTATTGCTGATTCTCATGCCGTTGTCATGAGTAAATTCATAACGAACCTGTCCCACAGGATCTTCCTGACCGGCTAATTGTTGTACAGAAAGAATCATGCCGTCAACCTTAGCATCGTCAACCAGCAAACGTTTTTCCATTGCTAAATCTTCACCATTATAATTGGCTAAATCCTGTTGGTTGATGCTTTTTAACGCTTCTCTTTCTTGCTCTAACAAAGCTGCCATTGTGGTTAAAACGGCATTTCTTTTTTCGATTGGAAGTATTGTGTTCATTGTTTTTTGTTTTTTAAGTTTAAAAAAACTTATGCTTGTAATTCAGCTAATGATTCCTGTAAGGCCACGATAAAAGTATCAATAGCGTCAGTAGTAATCGTTAGCGGAGGAAGGATTCTCAACAAGTTTTTATTGTTGGCTCCACCCGTAAAAATATATTTTTCGATAATCATTTTCTTTCTCAAAGCACTCACGTCAAAGTCAAATTCAACTCCTAACATCAGTCCTCTTCCTTTTACCTTTTTGATTTCAGGTATCACTTTAATCGCTTCAAAAAAGTATTCTGATACTTTGTTGGTGTTTTCGATTAATTTTTTGTCAGCCATCACATCCAAAACCGCAATTCCTGCAGCACAAGCCAAATGACTTCCGCCAAAAGTAGTTCCTAATAAACCATAACTTGCCTGGAATTTAGGAGAAATCAAAACACCTCCAATAGGGAAACCGTTCCCCATTCCTTTAGCAGTAGTTATAATATCCGGATTAATTCCGTGGTGTTGAAAAGCAAAAAACTTTCCGCTTCTTCCGTAACCTGATTGTACTTCGTCTAAAATCAAAATTACATCGTTAGCTTTACAAGCTTTTTCCAAAGCCTGAAAAAACTCCGTTGTTCCCTGATCTAAACCACCAACTCCCTGGATAGGTTCGATGATAACCGCACAAACATCACCTTTTTGTAATTCAGCTTCAACCAGTTCGATTTGGTTTAACGGTAAAAAAGTAACTTCTTGTTGTGCATTCAACGGTGCAACAATTTTTTTGTTATCGGTTACTGCAACTGCCGCAGAAGTTCTTCCGTGAAACGAATTGTCAAAAGCAATAACTCTTGATTTATTCGTATGGAAAGAAGCTAATTTTAATGCGTTTTCATTGGCTTCAGCACCTGAACTGCATAAAAACAAACTGAAATCAGTTAAGCCTGAAGCTTTTCCTAATTTTTCAGCTAATTCTACCTGTAACGGATTTTGGATAGCATTCGAGTAAAAACTCAAATTATCCAATTGCTCTTTTACTTTCTCAACATAATCCGGTTGGGTATGTCCGATAGAAATTACTCCGTGACCAGAGTATAAATCTAAATATTCGATTCCTTTATCGTCGTAAATAGTGCAGTCTACAGCTTTTACTGGCGTAATAGGGTATAATGGGTAAACGTCAAATAAGTTCATTTTTTTTACTATTTATAGTTTATTGTTTTTGGTTTATAGTTTGTTTTTCATAGTTTATAATCGCAGAACAACGACAAACTATAAACAACAAACCACAAACATTTTTAGAATCCACACGGTTTCAAATGCAATCCTGTAGTTTCATCCAATCCAAACATTAAATTCATGTTTTGAACGGCTTGCCCAGAGGCGCCTTTGAGTAAATTATCAATAACAGAAGTTATTAAAACCCGGTTTCCTTTTTTCATTAAACTAATAATACATTTGTTGGTTTGAACTACCTGTTTCATATTAATGTTAGTAGTAGTAACCGTTACAAATGGCTGATCGGCATAAAAAGCTTCGTATTTGGCAACCAAATCTTCTAAACTCTCTTCCGATTTTGTATATAAGGTTGCAAAAATTCCTCTTGGAAAATCTCCTCTGTTTGGAATAAAAATCAATTCGTCACTGAAAGATGCCTGCAACTGTTTCAAGCTTTGGTTGATTTCGCCCAAATGCTGGTGTTCAAATGCTTTGTAGTGAGAGAAATTGTTGTTTCTCCAACTGAAATGCGAAGTAGCCGCCAAGCCAACACCGGCACCTGTACTTCCTGTGGTTGCATTAATATGGACATCTTCAGTCAACTTACCATCAGCTGCTAATGGCAATAAAGCCAATTGGATAGCGGTAGCAAAACAACCCGGATTAGCAATATAATTTGCTGATTTAATATCGGTTTTGTTTAGTTCAGGCAAGCCGTAAACAAATGATTTTCCATCGAAATTTTTATCTTTTGTCAAACGGAAATCATTTCCTAAGTCGATAATTTTTGTAGTATCAGAGAATTTGTTATTCTCTAAAAACGAAATTGATTTCCCGTGTCCTAAACACAAGAAAAGCACATCTACATTAGGATTGATAGTGTCGGTAAAATTCATTTCAATATCACCCATCAAATCGTGGTGCGCTGTCGAAAGCGGTTTTCCGGCATTAGTTGTACTGTAAACAAAATCTAATTTGGCATTCGGGTGAAACATCAGGATTCTTATTAATTCTCCTGCTGTATATCCTGAACCTCCAATTATTCCAATAGTAATCATAATCGTTTGTTTTAAAACATTTTATTTTGGCTTTTAAATTTATAGCCACAGATTAAAATGATTACCACAGATTAAATCCTTTTAATCTTTTTAATCTGTGGCAATTTTTTATTTAAAAATTACTCGTAAGTCTCTTTATTTACTGAAGAGAAAATGTTTTGAGCATTACCTAAAATCTTTATAAATCCTTTAGCGTCTTCCGATGTCCAGGCATTGTTCATTTCTCCGTATTGACCAAAACCAGTATTCATTAAATCATTTTCTGATTCAATTCCGTCTAATGAAAAGTGGTAAGGTTTCAATGAAACAAATACTTTTCCGTTTACTGTTTTTTGAGTATCTTCTAAGAAACTCTCAATGTTACGCATTACCGGATCCAAAAATTGACCTTCGTGGAATAACATTCCGTACCAGTTTCCTAGTTGTTCTTTCCAGTATTGTTGCCATTTTCCAAGAGTGTGTTTCTCTAATAAATGGTGTGCTTTGATGATGATTAACGGAGCAGCAGCTTCAAAACCAACTCTTCCTTTGATTCCGATGATAGTATCACCTACGTGAATATCTCTACCAATAGCGTAAGCACCAGCTAATTTTTCTAAAGCTACAATATTGTTTGAAGGTTTGTCAGCAACTCCGTTGATAGCTACCAATTCTCCTTTTTTGAATTCCAAAGTTACTTTCTCTTCACCTTCTTTTTGTAATTGAGAAGGATAAGCTTCACTTGGTAACGGATCTTTTGAAGTTAAAGTTTCTTTACCTCCAACAGAAGTTCCCCAAAGACCTTTATTGATAGAATATTGCGCTTTTTCCCAAGAATAATGTACTCCGTTTTTGATTAAGTAATCTACTTCTTCCTGTCTTGATAATTTCAAGTCACGGATAGGAGTGATGATTTCGATTTCAGGAGCAATCGTTTGGAAAATTAAATCAAAACGAATTTGGTCGTTTCCTGCACCTGTACTTCCGTGAGCGATTGCAGTTGCACCAACAGATTTAGCATATTTAATTGCTTCGATAGCCTGAAAAACACGTTCAGCACTAACAGATAGTGGGTAAGTATTGTTTTTTAATACATTTCCATAAATCAAATATTTGATAGCTTTATCATAATATTTGTCTAAAATGGTAAGGTTAGCGTGTTTAGCGCTTCCTAATTCGTAGGCTCTTTTTTCAATTGCATCTAATTCTGCATCATCAAAACCTCCTGTATTAATTAATACGGTGTGAACTTCATATCCTTGTTCATTTTTTAAATATTTAAGGCAATATGAGGTATCTAAACCTCCACTATAAGCTAATACAACTTTTTTCATTTTTCTTGATCTATTGGCTATCTACTAATCTGTTTTATAAGCTTCGTATTTAGCTGATTATATATAAATTTATTTTATTCGTTTTCTTTATTCTAAAAACAATGCTTGTTTGATTTTTTTCAATCTATTCCAAATCCTAACATTGAACGGGTGCTTAGGCGGATCTTTTGGCTTTTCGGCCGGATCGTAAAGCATACCGGTACAAAGACACATTTTGTAGTCTTTGCTTTTTAGTATTTCAAAATTGGTACAGGTTTTACAACCGGACCAAAATGTAGGATCGCTGGTTAATTCAGAAAAAGGTACCGGTTTGTAGCCTAAGTCGGAATTAATTTTCATTACCGCTAAACCGGTAGTGATACCGAAAACCTTGGCTCCCGGATATTTTTTTAATGAATAATTAAAAACAAAGGTTTTGATTTTTTTGGCTAAACCTAAATTTCTAAAATCAGGATGTACAATTAATCCGGAGTGAGCAACAAACTTACCATGTTGCCAACTTTCGATATAGCAGAAACCAGCAAAATCACCGTTTTTATCCAAAGCGATAACGGCATCCCTGTTTTCCATTTTCTTTTGGACATACTCAGGGGTTCTTTTTGCTATTCCGGTTCCTCTCAATAGGGCAGACGTTTCTATAGTATCACAAATAATTTGTGCATACTTAAAATGTTCTTCCTGAGCTATAACAATAGATATATTCATTTCAAGAGATGAATTTTGAGTTAAAAAATGTGAAATAATTATAATTCAATACTGAACCTATTTTGAAATTGACTGCAAAATTAACATAATAAAACCAACAAGAAAAAATGTAGGAATATAAAAAGGCTAATTTTTTGCTTTTAGTAAAGGTTAATCCAATGGATAACGGCTGTAATTTCAATTTTGGTAATAATAAAATAATGAATAATTAAACGAAAAACACCTGGATACTAAGCAAGTATCCGTACTTCGGGCGAAGTAATAGCTTCGTTTAACCGTGACAAAAAGGTAATATGTGCACTTTTATAATTCATTGGTGCAAAAGTACACATATTTTTTAAACCTAACATTGATTTGTCGTTTATTTTAACATTTCTTTACAGAGAATCCTTTTTGCGTTTAAATTATTGATATTTAAAGACTTATTGGAATCGGTTTTTGGTGATAATTCCTTTTAGTTTGGATTTTAAATCTTCCCCCGTATTGTAAATCATTTGTTCGTTGCTTGGAAACGGAATCAATCTTCTGTCAAAATAAGAATAATACGCTTCGTCAGTAGCCCGTTTATCCCCCTTGTAAGTGGCGTATCCGTTAGTAAAAACAGATTCGGCGGTTAAAGGGAATGTTTGTAATAATTGTTTGTTTTTAAAGTCAACGTAATCGATATTGGCGGTTAGCTGACATCCTTTGTATTGGTTGAATTCATTAATTCTGATAGTAACTGTTTTAAAGTTGTCTACTTTAATAATATTTCCCTTACCGTCTTTAACAACTTTACCGTCTTTGTCTAAAAGGTTTTTCTGACCGTCTTTGATTTGTTTTTCTTTAACAAATTCCTTCTCTTTTATTTGCTCAGGACTAATGTTGATTTCTCTGAAATTCATTATTAATTGGTAGTCGTATTTAATCCCTTTTTGAATGTTGTTATGATATACCGTCCATTTGTCGTTCATTCCCAAAGTATTAAAATCCAGTAAGTCATTTTGCAAAGCCACAGGAATCACCATGTTTGTCTGATTACGCAAAATTACATTTACATAATAACGTCCTTTATTTAGCGCTTCTTCCTGTAGTTGTAAAGTGTTTTGATAATTAGGATTTATTTGGTTCAAATATTCTAAATCATCATAAGCTTTTCTAATATCCATTTTATTCGGTGATTTCAATAAAGCCAGACTGTTTGCATACAAATATTTGGATAAAGCAATCTTACTGTCAACAATTTGTTTGTTGTAATTGTCGAATGGAAATTTGGCATTTTTACCTTCTTTAAGAAGTTGTAAAGGAAGCAAAGGTTTAATTTTTTCCTGACGGTTATCAAGTTGTATGTAAGTGTTGTATATTTTTTCCAGATTCGCAGGATTTTTATCCTGTTCCAGTAAATTCAAACTGTTTAAATCTCTTTCTTTGGCTTTAAAAAAGGCTTCTTCTAATAAATAAACATAATCCTGATTGCTTTTTTTGTCTTTATTGGAACGTAAATTATGGATAGCATTATCAATAGCTTCGTCATAATTTCCTGAAGTTAACAGGTTTCTTGTTTGTTTTACACCGCAGGAAAGGATAAGGAACAAAATAGAAAGTAGGAGTAGTTGTTTTTTCATTTTCAAAAATTTTGAACAAATATATTTTTTTTAAGTTAAATTGTCGAAACGAATATCATTTTAATTTTAGTTTAAATTTAAAACTAAAAAGCCGTCAAAAAAATAAATTTTGACGGCTTTGTTTTTAGGATATATCAGGATTTTTAATGTCCTCCACCTTCGGATTCGATATGGGTTATTTCTTGTTTTTTTAGAATTTTAGGGCAGTAAAAACCGTAAAAAGCCAGATAGGCAAAACCTAAAAGCGGAATAATATAAGAGAAATGAGTCCAGGAAATGCCAAAAATTCCTTCCGGGTTGCTTAAGTCAAAATCACAGATTCTTCCCTGAACTAAAGGAATTACACCGCCTCCTAAAATCATCATAATCAGAAAAGAAGAAGCTTTTCCGGTATTTTTTCCTAATCCGGCGATAGCTAAGTCGAAAATAGAAGGCCACATAATGGATAAGAACAATCCTCCGGAGATAAAAAAGAATTTAGCGATTTCTCTATCAGGATAAATTAATCCTAAAAACATCATCACCAATCCTGAAAGACCAAAAAGCATCAATGTTTTTCCGGCATTTTTTCCGCCAATAAAGCTAATCAGAATAAAAATTAAAATCCAGACAGGGTAGATGTAGAAAGCATTAACATCATGTTCAGCAAAAATATTAGTAGCTATGATTACCCCAAAAGCAAGGGCAGGAACAATAAATTTAAGTGCTATGGTAGTTGTTTTTGAAGTGTTAAAAACATTTACGCCTCCGTTCCAGCGTCCAATCATCAAACTTCCCCAGTACAAAGCAATAAATGGAGGAATGGCTTCTTCCAGAATGTTTCCAAATTCGGCGGTTTTTAACAAGGCAGGAAGATTGCTTATAATGCTTACTTCGGTTCCTACATAGATGAAAATAGCAATCATTCCCAAATACAATTGTGGGTAATCTTTGATTTTAAATGCTTTACTTCCGGCTTCAATTTTTATTTCTTCTTCTTTGGCAGGATCTTCAATTTTAGAAAAAAGCATAAAAAGCGCCACTAAAATAAAGGCTAATCCCAGAATAATAAACGGTAGTTTGATGTCTTCTAATGAAAGTGTTGTTTCTTTATTGCTCCCCATCCCAAAAAGAGCAATTCCTAATAAAATAGCACCAATAGTGGTTCCGAATGAATTGACACCGCCGGCTAATGTTAAACGATGCGCTCCCGTTGTAGGGCTTCCCATTTTGATAGCTAATGGGTTGGCTACAATTTGTTGGATCGAAAATCCTAAACCAACGGTAAATAGCGCAGTTAGAAAGAACGGAAAACTTTCCATTGTTGCTGCAGGAACAAATAAAAACGAACCAAATGCAGAAAGTGTCAAACCGGCTGCCAGTGTTTTTTTGTATCCAAATTTTTGTAAAACATCTGATTTTAGAGATACCAGAAAAAAGATGATGGAACCTACAAAATAAGCGGCATAAAATGCCCAGGCTACTAATTGCGATTGTACCTGTGACAGGGTGAATACTTTTTTAAATACCGGGATTAATATATCATTGGCAGAACCAACAAATCCCCAGAAGAAAAATACGGTTACAAGGGAAATAAATTGCCCCCATTTGGTTTGTGAATTTTCAGAATTCATAATTTTTTAGATGTAATTTTTTGTTTTTAGTTTTTTAATGTGTAAGTAAAAGTATTTTTAAAAAATTAAATAAAAAAATAATTCCGGGAGCGAAATTGGGGCGAAGTCAACGATAACGATGTAAATGACAAAATAATCCAAATTTTTGAATAATATGACTATGTTTTTCTTATGCTACTCGAAGTCTTTTTCTTTCTTTTTTGTTTTGGGAGAGATAAAATTATTTAAAGAAATGAAGTTGTTGGCTTGTGGTTGGGGTGCGGAAAGTATTTCAATACTGAGATTGTATTGGTTTATCTGTTTGGTCGGGAAAACTTCGCATGAAAGTCGAAAAAGTATTTGAAAATAAGTAGCTTTCTTATTGTTGTGGGCAAGGGAGATATTTCCGGGCTAGTCTTTGCGTTGGATATATGTGTAGTTGGGTGTTTGTTTTTGTTAATGTTTATAATTATTTGATATTCGGGTTTATTATATCTGAAATCTTTTTCACATCTTTCGACCAAAACTTTTTATGATCTTTTGCGAAGAAATGTACTCCGGCAACTACAAAGAACCAATTAAGGTAATCTTCCCAATTTGATTTATTTATGAAAATAATTTTATAGAGCCAATACCAAGAGTAAATATTAAACGATAAAATATAAATAACACGTAATATCTCATTGATTTTGTATTCTGTTTGTTCGTATTTTTTCATTATAACTGAAGTTTTTTTAATAGATTTTGATGTTTATTTAAGTTTTTGAAAGTTAGTATTGCTTTCTAAAAAATTAGTGAACTAATAATAGTTTGTAATCAAATATATCAAAATATCTTTACAAAAGTTCTTTTGAAAACAAAACGGACTAAATAGCCCTGATCGAGCCGATATCCTCGTAGTGTAACGGAGAGATAAAAGAGTCCCGATAGCTATCGGGACAGGAGGGAAGTCCTTTTGAAAATCAATACTTTCTGCTCCTAAAACCAATAAAAATCACTGTTTAGCTTATTATTTAGTTTAGTTGGTGATTATCAATGAGATTTGTTTTGTGGTTACAGAATAATGTGTTAATTTTGCGCACCTTTTGGTGAAGAAGAGTTTCCTTTAGGTATCAACTAATTATATAAACACTTCTGTTGTTTTCTATCACATTAAGAAACTCAAGCGAACACAGAATACAAATTTTTTATCAGCATGTCTGAACAAATTAAATCACAAGAAGAGTTTTTAGCAAATTTTAACTGGCACAACTTTGAAGAAGGTATTGATGCAGTAGATGAAAAAAACTTATTAGAGTTTGAAGAACTAGTATCTAAAACTTTCATTTCTACTGACCAAGAAGAAGTAGTTGAAGGAGTTGTAGTTAGAATTACAGATAGAGACGTTATTGTTGATATCAATGCTAAATCTGAAGGTGTTATTTCTTTAAATGAATTCCGTTACAATCCAAACTTAAAAGTAGGTGACAAAGTAGAAGTATTAATTGACATCCGTGAGGATAAAACAGGTCAGTTAGTATTATCTCACCGTAAAGCACGTACTATTAAGTCTTGGGATAGAGTTATTGCAGCTAATGAAACTGGAGAAATCGTTAATGGTTTCGTTAAATGCAGAACTAAAGGTGGTATGATCGTTGACGTTTTCGGAATTGAAGCGTTCTTACCAGGATCTCAAATTGACGTTAAGCCAATTAGAGACTACGATGTTTACGTAAATAAAACTATGGAATTCAAAGTGGTAAAAATCAACCACGAATTCAAAAATGTTGTTGTATCTCACAAAGCGCTTATCGAAGCTGATATCGAGGTACAGAAAAAAGAAATCATCGGTCAATTACAAAAAGGACAAGTATTAGAAGGTGTTGTTAAAAACATTACTTCTTATGGTGTGTTTATTGACTTAGGTGGTGTTGACGGATTAATCCACATTACTGACCTTTCTTGGTCAAGAATCAACCACCCATCTGAAGTTCTTGAATTAGACCAAAAATTAAACGTTGTAATCCTTGATTTCGATGATGAGAAAACAAGAATTCAATTAGGATTGAAACAATTAAACGCTCACCCATGGGATGCTTTAGATGCTAACTTAACAATTGGTGATAAAGTTTCTGGTAAAGTAGTTGTAATCGCTGATTACGGTGCATTTATCGAAGTTGCTGAAGGTGTTGAAGGTTTAATCCACGTTTCTGAAATGTCTTGGTCAACTCACTTGCGTTCTGCTCAGGACTTCGTGAAAGTTGGAGATGTAGTTGAAGCAGTTATCTTAACTCTTGACAGAGATGACCGTAAGATGTCATTAGGTATCAAACAATTGACTCAGGATCCATGGACTGACATTACTTCTAAATACCCAGTAGGTTCTAAACACACAGGTATCGTTAGAAACTTTACAAACTTTGGTATTTTCGTAGAATTAGAAGAAGGAATTGATGGATTAATCTACATCTCTGACTTATCTTGGACTAAGAAAATCAAACACCCATCTGAGTTTGTAAATGTTGGTGAAAAATTAGACGTAGTTGTATTAGAATTAGATGTTGACGGACGTAAATTATCTTTAGGTCACAAACAAACTACTGCTAATCCTTGGGATCAATACGAAGATTCTTTCGCTGTAGGAACTATCCACAACGGTGAGATTTCTGAAATCGTTGACAAAGGAGCTACTGTAGAATTCGGAGATGATATCGTTGCTTTCATTCCTACTCGTCACCTTGAAAAAGAAGACGGAAAGAAATTGAAAAAAGGTGATACTGCTGATTTCAAAGTAATCGAGTTCAACAAAGAATTCAAAAGAGTAGTTGCTTCTCATACTGCTATCTTCCGTGAAGAAGAAGAGAAAAATGTGAAAGCTGCTGCTGAAAATACTTCATCTGCATCTACTACTAATGCACCAGCTGCAACTTTAGGAGATAACAATGATGTGTTAGCTGCTTTGAAAGCTAAAATGGAAAAATCTGAGAAAAAATAATTTCTTAATTTTTTAAATATAGAAAGCCTCGCAGAAATGTGAGGCTTTTTTTTGTTCAATTATTTAAGTTTTTTTTTAGAAGAAAAGAGTTTTATGTAATTTGAGTAAGGATGCTGCGTAATTATAAGGTTTAATGGTTTTGTTTTTGAGTTTATTGAAAATATAATTTCTTAAAAATATTGACTTGAACCGTTTTTTGATGCATTTTGTCGAGTTTTTTAGATATTCTTGATGCTTTATTTCTTACATTAGCATTGTGTTACCCCGATAATCTAATCTAAAAAGTACAGTATGGCAATAAATCTACTTTCTTTTATCAAAAATAATCTTCTAAAATTTTCTGTTTTTTTTCTATTTCTTTTATCTTCAAATAGTTATTCGCAATGCGCTGGAGAAGACAGCAGTGTAACCATTTGTGATATTGCAAATCCGACGAACAGCAATATTAATCTTTTTAGTCTTTTAGGCGGAAGCCCTGCACCGGGAGGAATATGGGTTGATAACTCAAAGCCACTGGAAGAAAGTATTTTTAACGGATTTTTAAATGCACAGGCATTAAGAAACAGCGGTGTTTATAGCTATACTTACGTTCAGGATCCTTCAAGCTGTACTGATAATGAAGCTACAGTTACTTTAATAATTGGACCGTATGCCGGAGTTCCAAGTCCAAATGTTTCTACTTGTGATGATGTAGAATCGTTTAATTTATTTCAGGCTTTTGATGGGACAAAATTAGCTCCTCAACAAAATGGAACATGGAAAAACAGTGTTACTAATGCTCCTTTATCCGGAAATACAATTAATCCCAAAGCTTTGGGTGAGGGAAATTATTCTTATACTTATACCATACCGGCTTTAGATACTTGTCCTGAACAATCAGCTACGGTTTTTATAGCCGTTTTTAGGAAACCAAAATCAGGAACTCCTTCTGATTTAGTATTATGTAGTAATGCTGATTTGACTTTGTATCGAAATGTAAATTTGAACGATCTTTTACTGGCAGAGGATGCAGGAGGGAGATGGACAGAAGCAGGTACAAATGAATTAACAACGTTATCAGATAATCGTATTAATGTAGAGAATATCTATAATACATTAGGAGCAGGAACTTATAATTTTGTATATACTGTCTTGTCTTCTAACCCAATTTGTACCAATTCGCAATCTACAGTTCAGATTGTTATTGAAGAGCCATTGAATTTTACAGGAAGTACTTTGATTGTGAATTCTGATATTTGTGAAAATCAAATAACTACAGCAACTTACAACGCTATTTTAAGGAGAGGTCCCCAAATTATTCCTAATGGTAGTTATGATGTTAGTTATACTATTTTCAATGGAACTACTACAAATTTTAGAATTGTTAATGGTAATTTTGTCAATGGTAATTTTGTTTTTGATATCGATGAAGATGATCTTCAAGCAGTAGGAGATTATACTTTTACAATTACCAATATTGTTAATACAGCCAGTCGCAGGGCTTGTACTAACATTCTGGGCACAATTTCAGATGTCCTAAGCATTTCTCCTTTGCCAAGAATTAATAATGCTACAGTAACTATCGAACCAATATGTAAAGGACTGGATGCGCAAGTTGTAATTTCGGGGAATACTAATTTAGCGAATGGTACTTATAGAGTTTCGTACACCCTTTCGGGAGATAATGTTGCTGCAAGTCAGCAAATTGATTTTACGGCGACAAATGGAGTAGCGCAATTTTCAATTCCGGCTACCCTTATTCCGAATGTTGGAGTAAATACAGTTTTGAATTTCACAAACATTATTAATTTGACCAGCGGTTGTTCTAATCCTGTGGCTTTATCAAAAGCTTTTACAGTTAAACCCTTACCAAACGTTGGTGCTGTTGCTTTGAATGCTAATAATATCTGTTTGGGTCATCAGGATGTCAGTGTTCAGCTTTCGGGATTAGGGAATTTGACTAATATTACGGTTGATTATTCCTTAACTGATGCTAATACGCTTTTAAATCAAAATATAACCCTGACAGTAAGTGCTGGGAATGCCAGTTTTACAATTCCTGCTTCGGCTCTTCTAAATACTGGGAACACGACAATTACACTCAATTCGATATTGGATAATTCAAATGGATGTAGTGCAGTAGTTTTGAATAAAACAAGAACTTTTGTTATAAACAGTATTCCTAATGCTCCAGCAACTAATAGCTTTAGTTTTTGTAAAAATGATTTAAGAACAATAGCTAATTTAACACCAGCCGGTGCGCAATACCAATGGTTTGATTCAGTTTCATCTACTACAGCTCTAAGTACTTCAACGCTACTGGTTACAGGAACTTATTATGTAAAAGAAGTTAATCCAACTACCACTTGCGAATCCGGAAGAACAGCAGTTACTGTAACTGTAAACGAATTAGATACTCCGGTATTAGATGCTGACGGTCAAAATTTCTGTGGTTTAGATAATCCTACAATTCAAAATTTAAGTGACAGAACTTCAGCTGATGATGAATTAGTTTGGTTTGATGCTCTTGAAAATGGAAATCAATTGAGTGCCAACACAGCTTTAGCAGAAGCAAGAACTTATTATGCTTACAGCTATTCTAGTACAACTAATTGTTATTCCGATCCTCTCGAAGTAACCGTTTCGCTTTCAAACTGTGATGTTCCTGATGATTTTTTTATCCCCGACGGATTTTCTCCTAATGGAGATCAAAAAAATGATGTTTTCAGAATTAGTAACATTGAATTCATCTATCCTGATTTTACTTTAGAAATTTATAATCGTTATGGAAATTTAATGTTCAAAGGAAATCGCAGTAAAACGGAATGGGATGGTCGCAATTCGGATTATAAAATAGGAGTTGACGGAATCGCGCCAAATGGTGTTTATTTTTATGTTCTTCATTTTAATAAAGGAAATAAAAAACCAACTCAGGGAAGACTTTACCTAAACCGATAGCTGATTTTGTTACATTAAAACTAAACCTCGAATGAAAAAAATAATATTAAGTATCAGTTTTTTACTGTTGGTAATAAAAGCAGCTGCACAGCAAGACCCGGAATACACACATTATATGTACAATATGAATGTTGTCAATCCGGCTTATGCCACCGGAACACAAGCCATGTTAGATTTAGGTGTTTTGTACCGTTCGCAATGGGCGGGAGCCATAGGAGCTCCTAAAACCTTTAACTTTTTTGGACACATTCCTTTGAGTAAAAAAGTCGAAATGGGTGCTTCCATAATATCCGATGATATAGGTGATGGCGCATTGAAAGAAGATAATTTCTACGCTGATTTTGCTTATGTACTGGATGTAAGTACTAAGGCAAAGTTGTCGTTGGGATTAAAGGCAGGTTTTACTTCGTTTAAGACTAATTTTAATGGTTTTGAGTTAGAAACAGGCGGTTCTTCTACTGATGAGGCATTTGCAGAAAATAGCAGTGCTATTTTTCCAAACATAGGAGTTGGAGCTTATTATTTTACCAATAATTATTATTTAGGATTGTCGGCACCTAATTTATTTTCGTCCAAACACATTGAAGAACGATCAGGAATTAATGCTTTTGGTTCTGAGAAAATTCATTTGTTTTTTACAGGAGGATATGTTTTCAATCTGTCGGATACTTTTAAGTTAAAACCGGCATTCATGACCCGAATGGTTCAGGGTTCGGCAGTTTCATTAGATCTTTCGGCGAATGTTTTGTTCAATGAAAAATTTGAATTAGGAGCTTCCTATCGTTTTGACGATGCGGTAAGTGCTTTGATGAGCATTAGAGTTTCTCCAAGTATTAATATAGGTTATGCTTATGATTATACAACTTCTAATTTTGGACAGTTTAATTCAGGGACGCATGAAGTTTTCGTTTTGTTTAATATTGATTTGTTAGGCAAAGGATTTGATAAATCACCAAGATTCTTTTAATATGATGACAATGAAAAGAATATATCTTATTTTAATTGTATTGACAGTACAATTTTCTCAGGCGCAAACACAGGATTTACAAAGAGCCAAACGCTTATTTGAAAGAACGTATTACAGCGAAGCTATTCCGTTGTATGAAAGTATTTTAAAAAGCAATCGTTCTCTGGAAGTTGTTAAAAACCTTGCTGATTCCTATTATTATACCAATGATTATGCAAATGCACAAAGAAATTATCGCTTTTTAATTGCAAGATTTGCTGAGAATCTGGATGGCGAATATTATTTCAGATATGCTCAAACTTTAAAAGCTTCCGGTAGTTATGATGAGGCGAATAAAGTAATGCGTGATTATTTTTTTAAAACCAACAATCAAAAAGCCATTGAAAATCTTGAAAAAGAGAATTTGATTTTGGAAAATATTTCGGCTTTAGGCAATCGTTTTGAAAGTAAAAATATGCCAATCAATACACCAAATTCTGAGTTTGGAGCAGTAAAATATGGTGACAAATTAGTTTTTTCAGCAGTAATAAGAAAACCTTATACTTTTGAAAAAGTCTATAAATGGAACAACGAAAGTTATTTGGATTTAATGTCGGTTGCGCTTAAAAATCCGAAAATCGATTCGATTCGAAAATTTGCTGTCGAATTAGCTACTCCTTTGCATGAGTCCAATGCTGTTTTTACTAAAAACGGGAAGACAGTTTATTTTACGCGCAATAATTCAAAAGACGGTGTAAGAGCTAAAAATGAACAAAAAGTTTCTGTTCTTCAGATTTTTAGAGCCGAGTTAGTTGATGGAAAATGGCGAAATATTATCGCTTTACCATTTAACAGTGACAATTATTCAGTAGAACACCCTGCTTTGAGTAATGATGAGAAAACCTTGTATTTTGCATCAGATATGCCGGGTTCTTTAGGTTCATTTGATATTTACAGTGTAGCTATTTTAGGTTCGGATTATGGAACACCAAAAAACCTTGGTGCTACAATTAATACTGATAAAAAAGAACAATTTCCTTTCATTTCTAAAGATAATAAACTGTATTTTTCATCTAATGGTCATGCCGGTTATGGGTTTATGGATGTTTTTGTTTCTGAAATTAAAAATGGAGATTTTACGAAACCAGTAAATATTGGTTTACCTGTAAATTCAGGATACGATGATTTTTCGTTTGTAATTGATTCAGACAGCCAACAAGGTTATTTTGCATCCAACAGAAAGGGAGGAAAAGGCGGTGATGATATTTATGAGATTAGCGAAATTCAGCCTTTGGTAGTTGAAAATTGCATGCAGTATATTTCGGGAACAATTACGGATGTTGATACCCAGCTTCCTTTGGCTAATGCCAAAGTCATTCTTCAGGATACTAAAAATAAAGACATAGAAAGCATTATCACTTCAGCCGACGGACGTTTTTCTTTTTCGGTAGATTGTGAAAAGAACTACACTGTTCTGGCTTCGAAAGAAATGTACACTAAAGCTTCTAAGTTTTTAATATTGTATAAAGATCGCAAGAAAGTAAACGATGCTTCGATGGCATTAAAGTCGGCAGAAAGTATCAAAAAAGAAGAATTAGCGGCTATTGAACTAAAGAAAAAGGAAGCTAAACTTCTTGCTGAAAAACAGAAAAAAGAGGCAGCAATTCTAGCTGAAAAAGCAAAAGTTGAAAAAGAAGCTGCCGCAAAAAAAGCCATTGCAGATGCTGAGAAACAGAAAAAAGAAAAAATAGCTGCTATTGTTGCTGCTGAGAAAGACATTGTAAAAGATAAAGAAAGGCTGCTCATTAAAACCGATCCTATTTACTTTGATTACGATTTATGGTACATTCGAAAAGAATCAAAACCAATTTTGAACCGTGTTATCGAATTGATGAAGAAATATCCGGAAATGGTGGTCGAAATAGGTTCGCATACTGATAATCGCGGAAATGATAAGTACAATTTAGATCTTTCTTCTAAAAGAGCTACTTCTACAAGAGAATATTTTATAAGCCAGGGAATTCCGGAGAAGCGAATTTTTGCCAAAGGTTATGGTGAAACAATTCAGATTATAAAATGCAATCCAAGTGAATCCTGCACCGAAGAGCAGCATGAGCTGAACAGAAGAAGCGAATTTGTGATAAAGAATTTATAAAAATAAAATAGTATTGATATAAAAGTGAGATTCTGAGAGTCTCACTTTTTGTTTTTAAACAATTGTAAATTAGTGATTTTATTTTTTTTATAATTTTTAAAACCAAAAGCAAACTGTTGTCGTAAATGTTTTTAAATAACCTTAAAAAATACATTTATGAAAACTACACAATTAGTATCAGTAGCCTTTTTTGCCCTAGTATTTGGAGTAACTTCTTATGCTCAAAAAACAGTAATGGTTGGTGGAGCGCCTATGTATCCTACCAAAAACATTGTAGAAAATGCAGTTAATTCTAAAGACCACACAACATTAGTTGCTGCGGTAAAAGCTGCCGGATTAGTTGAAACTTTACAAACGGCCGGTCCGTTTACTGTTTTTGCACCTACTAATGCCGCTTTTGAAAAATTACCGGAAGGTACAGTTGAAAGCCTTTTAAAACCCGAGAATTTAAAAATGTTGCAAACTGTTTTGACTTACCATGTGGTGGCAGGAAAAATGAATGCTGCTGATGTTGCTAAAGCTATTAAAGCCGGAAACGGAAAAGCTGTTTTGAAAACTGTTAGTGGCGGAACTTTAACAGCCTGGATGAAAGGAAAAAAAATATACATCACGGATGAAAACGGGTCGATGTCTGAAGTTACAATTACCGATGTAAATCAGTCTAATGGAGTAATCCACGTAGTTGATACCGTTTTATTGCCTAAATCATAGTTGTTTGTTAATTTAGATTGTTGAGAATGACAAGCTGGAGTGATTCACTTGATTATTCAAAATCAAAAAGCACAGCATTACACTGTGCTTTTTGCGTTTTAGATGTTGTTTATAGATTCGGCCGTTTTAGCAAACGGTCGGGTTTATAGCAACATTTTATTTTTCAAAGTCCACTTTGACTTTGTATTCGTTTGATTTTAAAATATTTTCAATGGATCCAAAAGTAGCAATGGTTTTTTGGTATTCTTTTTCTTTTTTTAGGGCAATTTGTCTCAAAGCATTTTGAAAACGGCTTACTTCTTTTAATGTGGTAAGAATCAATCCCGGAACAGCCGTGTTTTTTCCTTCCTTATCTTTGGCAACCATTGTAAAATAAGAAGAATTACAATGTTTGATTACTCCGGTTTGAATGTTTTCGGCTTCTACCCGAATACCAATAATCATCGAACTGTTTCCCACATAATTTACGCTGGCTTTCATTGTTAGCAGTTCGCCTACTTCAACCGGTTTCAGGAAGTTTACCGTGTCAACCGAAGCGGTTACACAATAATTCCCGGAAAATTTAGAGCCACAGGCAAAGGCAATTTGGTCCATTAGTGATAAAATATAACCACCATGGATTTTTCCGCTAAAATTAGTGTGCGAAGGCAACATTAATTCAGAGATTGTTATTTTTGAAGAATCGACAGTTTTATATTCGGTACTCATAAATATTGTTTTTGTGTAATTTCGATGTTAAATATCTTGTTTTTCAGCTGTTAAAAGTACAAAATTAGATTTTGGAGATTCACACAACGAACAGCAATAATCTGCAGGCAAATCATTGAATAAAATGCCTTTTTCAATTCCTTGTATGGCATCACCATATTCAGAGTTGTAAATGGTCAAACATTCAGAACATTGGTAAACATCATGTACCTGTTTTTCCTTTTTAGTGGCAGCAGCTGCATTGTTTTCAATTGGAGTATTATTTCCTAATTCGTTGAAGTATTTTTTACTCAATTCAATAAGAATGCTAGGCAATTCGAGTTTGTCAATATCTTGCGTATGAATGATGTATTCCCGAGTGTTGGGGTCAAAATGTTTGGCATACAATACATTGTAAGTATCTCTGATTTTAATGGATTCCAAATCTTTTGGTAATTGGTTTTTTTCGATAACAATAGAAGTAAAATAATGTCCCTCACGATTGTAATCGGAAATGCCAAAAGTAAGTCCGTACGTACTGATGTCAAACTGATCTAATGTTCTAACCAAAAATGTTTTCAGGTTCAAAGACCAATCGGTTGCTACGGGCAGGTGCCAGTTTAATTCTAAAAGCGAATGGCGCACATTGATTCCTTTTTTTCCAAGAAATTTTTCCCAATCCAACTTTCGGTCCTTTGGAATTCCTTTTATGATGAAGGATTTCCATGGGGTGATACATATTTTACCAATTTTGCAATCAAAACACAAATCGCACATTTCTTTTAGAAATTCTAAATCGTACAAGTTGTTTCTCCAGTATAATCCAAGCCAGTACTGATCGATTCCTAAACGGTTCATTCCTTCGTAATATGGAAACGGATAAAAAGGAACATTTAGGGCTTTGTCTATTGTTCGGTTATTAGTGTCTAAATTTTCGCTTACAAGATTGAAAATCATCTCGATTCCTATAGTAGGATCTTCATTAACGATGCGTTCTATTTCGTAATAAATTTTAGAAATATCCCAGCTGTAAATTAATACAGGATAAACTTCCATACGTTGCCAGTTAGGCAAGCGAATGTATAAATACCAATAATCTTCATGCTCAGAAGCGATAAAGTTGATATGACCTGTAAATAAAGGAACTAATTGTTGTTTTGGGTCGGTGATGTTTACTTTTAAAACCGGTTGTTCCTTAAATTGTTCTAAAACATACAGGAATTTATTACCGGTAAGCCAAGGTGTATTTCTAAAAATATCGGTAGAAACATAAGAAGATACAATGTTGTTTCCGCTTTGTTCATTAGGATAAACGATATGTAATTTGCCATTATTTTCTGTTTCCGAATACTGAAATCCATCAGGAAAAATAATGTCTTGTCTGGAACCAAACGAAATTGTTTTCAGCCCTTGCGCCATACTCATATTTACAATATTTCGTAATTCTCCCGGCGAAATAACGCCTCCTTTTACTATTAATCGTGTTAATTCCATGTTCTTTAAAGTTTATGGTTTGTCGTTTATTGTTTATAGTTACCGAACACTGAACTACAAATAATAAACTACTACCTTATACACATTTAGCTAAAATTTCTTTTACTTCGGTTTTGCAACTGCCACAGCCTAAACCGGCTCCGGTAGATTTGCATAATTCTGTAAAATTTGTTGTTCCTGCTTTGACAGCTTCTTCGATATTACCACTTCCTACCTGACTGCAGGAGCAAACTAATTTGCCTACAACGGGTTTAGCCGTAGCACTACTGCCTCTTAATAATTGATTTCGTTTGTCTGATAATTCGATTTTGCTTTCAATCATGGTTTTGAATTCGGCAAATTCATTTTTATCACCCATTAAAATAGCTCCTATCAGTAAATCATCTTTTACGATACATTTTTTATAATAGCGTTTTTTCAAATCGGCAAAAACAATCTCTTCGTAGCTGTCGTCATTTTCAGGAATGCTGACTTCACCAATACTGCAAAGATTGATGTCTTCGAGTTTTAAGATGTTCATTAATACTGAACCTTTATAGAAACTACTGATATCTCCCGCTAAAAAGTTAGCTAAAATATCCGCTTGTTCTTCGGCAGCAGAGGTAATTCCGAACAGTTTACCGTCAAATTCGGCAATTTCTCCAATGGCAAAAATGTCAGGATTTGATGATTGTAAATACTGATTTACTTTTACTCCGCGTCCGCAGGCAATTCCGGATTCTTTGGCCAGTTCTATGTTTGGAATGGTTCCAATGGCGTAAACAATAGCATTTGCGGTTAAAATACGTCCACTTTTCAGAGCTATTTCGAGTTCGTTAGCATTATCTGTTTCAAATACGGTACTTACCTCGTTGTCAAAATAGATTTGGATATCCCGGAGTTGTACCTCTTCGGCCAATAATTTACAGGAAATACGGTCTAATTGACGTTCCATTAATCGGGAAGCCCTTTGAACTATGGTAATTTTTACTTTTTTATGTTTTAGGGCTGCTGCCAATTCCAAACCTAATAAACCACCACCTACAATTACTACGTGTTGCTCTTCGGGCGCTAAATTAGTGCTGTCCAAATAATTTTTTAATCGGTCGGCATCTTCTTTTTTACGCATGGTAAAACGTCCCGGTAAGTGTAATTGGGCATTTTCGGGAACAAATGGTCGGCTGCCTGTAGCAAGGATTAAGTTGTCAAAAGTATGAGTTTCGCCACGGCTGTCTGTTATTGATTTGGTAACAGTGTCAATGTTTTTTATGCCTACTGACGATTTTAAAGTAATATTAAGTTTGCTTAAACCTTCCTGATCTTTTACTTTTAATAAATTTTCCCAGGATAATTCATTGGTAACATATTCCGGAAGTAAAACGCGATTGTAAAAAGGATTCGCCTCATTAGAGAAAACGATAATTTCATCAGTACTATTGAGTTCTCTGTAATTTTGGATGAATCTAAAAGCAGCCGCTCCGGCACCTACTATGGCTATTTTTTGGAAAGGTTTTTCGTATTTGGCTACCGCTACAGCAGTGTATTTAAAATCAGGTTCTTTAGAAACAGGATCAATAACTGTATTGGTTAGATTATTGGTTCGGTTTAGATCGTTGTCTAATTGTTTTCCCCAGTGCATTGGCAGGAAGACAACTCCTTCTTTGATAGCATCAGTTACAGTTGCTTTAACACGAACTTCACCATTTTTACTGCTCACCACAACAATGTCACCATTTTCAATTCCTGTTTTAAAAGCATCGATAGGATTGATTTCTAAAAACGGATTTGGAATATGTGATAACAATCGGGATACTTTTCCGGTTTTAGTCATCGTATGCCATTGGTCTCTGATGCGACCGGTAGTTAGAATAAACGGAAATTTGTCGTTGGGTTGCTCCGAAGTATTTTCAATAGCTGTTGGCAAATTGAAAATGGCTTTTTGCGAAGGCGTATAAAACTTTTTATCAGTAAAAAGGCGAGGTGTTCCCGGATGTCCGTAATCCGGAACAGGCCATTGAAAAGTACCTTCGTGTTTTAATCGGTTGTAATTAAGGAAAGAAATGTCAATGTTGGTGTTTTTAGTCATTTGACAATACTCCTTATATACTTCTTCAGTAGTGTTGAAGTTGAAACCGTTAAATCCCATTTTTTTAGCAAATCGGGTAAGTATTTCAAAGTCAGGTAGCGCTTCTCCGGGTGCGTTAATTCCTTTAGGTAAATAAGAAATACGTCTTTCGGAATTGGTCATGGTTCCTTCTTTTTCTAACCAACCGGCAGCCGGTAATAATAAGTCGGCATATTTAGCGGTATCAGCCTTGTGTGATATTTCCTGAACCACTACAAATTTGGCATTTTGCAATGCTTTTTCCACTTTTCTGGAATCGGGTAAACTTACCATAGGATTGGTACAAATGATCCAAACCGCTTTCATCTTTCCGGATTCTAAGGCTTCAAACATTTCGGTGGCCGTCAATCCCGGTTTTTCAGAGATGCTGTCCACTCCCCAAAAATCGGCTACTTCCTGACGATGTTCCGGATTGTTTAATTCCCTGTGGACGGCTAATAAACTGGCCATTCCGCCCACTTCTCTTCCGCCCATAGCATTAGGTTGTCCGGTTAAAGAAAAAGGTCCTGAACCTGGTTTCCCAATATGTCCGGTTAATAATGAGATATTTAATAAGGCTGTGTTTTTATCTACTCCCACCGCACTTTGATTCAATCCCATAGCCCAAAGCGAAAGAAATCCTTTGGCTTTGCCAATTAAATCGGCAGCTAAATCAATTTCTTTGATGGAAATTCCACACAGTTGAGATGCTTTTTCTAATGAGGTAGAAAGCACCAAATTCATGTAGGCATCAAAATTTTCAGTGTGTTGTTTGATGAAATTATTGTCTGCATAGCCTTTTTCGATAATTCTTTTGGCTAAAGCATGGTATAATATAATATCGCTTCCCGGCAGAATTTGTAGATGTAAATCGGCAGTTAAGGCTGTATCCGTTTTTCGCGGATCAATTACAATAACCTTTACATTTGGATTTTTCTCACGGTGTTGTTCTAAACGTCTGAATAGAATAGGGTGGCACCAGGCCGGATTAGCACCTGTGATTAAGAAAGTATCGGCTAGTTCAATATCTTCATAAGCAATTGGCACGGCATCTTCCCCAAAGGTTTTTTTGTAACCCACTACTGCCGAACTCATGCAAAGTCGGGAGTTGGTGTCAATATTATTGGTTTTCAGAAAACCTTTAACGAGTTTGTTTACCAGATAATATTCTTCGGTAAGACATTGTCCGGAGATGTAAAAACCAACACTGTCCGGACCATATTTTTTTATCATTGACGAAAATACAGCCGCCGCACGATCTAAACCATCGTCCCAGCTCACACGTTCCATAGGGTGTGATTTGCTCCAACGCATTTCAGGATACAGAATCCTGTCAGAAGTATCGTTAGCCACATAATGTAGATTCATTCCTTTAGAACACAGCATTCCTCTGTTTACAGGATGATCTTTGTCTCCTTTTACAGTTACTCCATTAGTAGAATCTTTGCTTACAATGATTCCGCATCCTACTCCACAATATGAACACGTAGTTTTGATTTCTGAATTTTGCATTATCATCGGTATTTTTTAATTGCGAAATCTTTTTAAATAGCAGATACTATTTTTAAAATGTAAAAATACGTATTTATTACGTATAAGTACGTAATTTTTTTAAAAAATTTGCAAGTTTGCCAAATAGCTAAAAGAAGACTAAAATAATGCTTTTTATCTTTTTTTTGGTTTAAAAAACAATTATTAATTCAAAAAAGTAATCCTGAGGTAATTGTTGATTTTTGATTTTTAGAAAGTATTTTCCTGATAATAAAATTTATGCTAAATATAATTTGGGGTTTATCTGTCCTCTAAGGATGAATAAGAAAAAGTTTTTGTATTGGTTTGATATTTAGCGATTTTAGGTGGTAGTGATCCGTTGATTGATATAATTACTTTGGTTGGATTACTATTTTAGGTTGTTTTTTATCAGACCTATATTATGGTGTTGTTTTTTCAAAAGATGGATTTTTTGTCTTTGGATTTTAAAATTTCAGAGAACAATAAGTTGAATTAAGGTAATATAAATACTTCGTAAACATATTTTTTTCGGTGACTGTATATTATAGGTATAGTGCTTAATTTTTTTTCCGATATAAATTTAGTTATAAATGTCTGTTTTATGCGTGTTGTTTTGATTATACGTATTTATCTTGTAGATAATAGCCAGTTGTTTTTTTAGGTACTTAATTTTTATTTCTCCAGTGTTTACGGATGTTTTTTGTTGTTTTTTGCGTTTTGGCAAGATTTTAAATGATTTTTAATCTTCGGTTTACTGTTTTAAAAAGTTGTTTTTGACTGGTTTTTAGATGGTTTTTAAGTATTAATACTTACGTAGATTTGCTTCATACAAAACATAAATAATTAAAATTGTAAAAATGGAAAAATCAACTCAAAAAACAGCAAAGTTCTTTTCAAGAGTCTTATTAGCGGCTATAGTAACCGTGTTTTCTTTATCTGCAATGAAAACAAACGCGCAGGGTGGAGAACCAATAAAATTAGGATTTATTCCTTTAACGGATTGTTCGCCTATTGTAATGGCTAAAGAATTAGGTTTATTTAAAAAATATGGTGTGAATGTGGTAGTAACAAAAGAGTCTTCATGGGCTAATGTTAGAGATAAAATATTGACAGGAGAATTAGACGGAGCACACTGTTTGTATTCGATGCCTTTTTCAGTTTATACAGGAGTAGGAGGTAAGGCCGGATCAGAAATGAAAATTGCTATGATGCTTAACTCAAACGGACAGGCTATTACATTATCAAATGATTTTTGCGGAAAGGTAGGATTTAAAGATATGGCTAAAGTGGCACCGGTAGTAGCAGCTAAGTTAAAAGCTGAAAAAGAAGTGACTTTTGCGATGACTTTTCCAGGAGGAACACATGATTTGTGGCTTCGTAACTGGTTAGCTTCAGCCGGAGTAAATCAAAAAACATCTAAAATTATTACTATCCCGCCTCCGCAAATGGTGGCTAATATGAAAGTGGGTAACATGGATGGATTCTGTGTTGGTGAGCCGTGGGGAGGAGTTGCTGCTATGCAGGGAATTGGATTTACACAAATTGCTACTCAGGACATCTGGAAAGATCATCCGGAAAAAGCATTGGTAGTAAATAAAGATTTTAGTGCTAAAAGAAGAGAGGATCTTAAAAAAGTAATGAAAGCAGTAATGGAAGCTTGTATTTGGCTGGATGTTCCTGCAAATCGTAAAAAAACAGCTGACATTATTGGAAAAGCTCCTTATGTAAATGCTAACAATGATGTTATCCAAGATCGTTTAAATGGAGAATACAACTTGGGTTGTAAGCTGGGACAAAAAATCTACAAAGGAGACCAAATGGTTTTTCATAAAGGAGGGATGGTTAATTTTCCCCGTAAATCACATGCTATTTGGGCAATGGCACAGTTTGTTAGATTTGGATATTTGAAAGAAGCGCCAAATTACAAAGCGATAGCCGATAAATTAATTCTACAGGATTTGTACAAAGAAGTAGCGGCAAGTATGAAAGTAAAAGTACCTGCAGATGATATGAAACCATTTTCACTTACAATGGATAAAACGGTTTTTAATCCTTTAAATCCGGCAGCTTATCTTAAAGTAGTTAAAAAATAAAAAAAGCATAGTCAATCATCCCTCTTGAAAGGGAGGGATGTTTGATAAAAAAAAGTACACATAATAAAACAAAGCAAAAAAAGCATTACAAGGAAGTTAAACTAAAAAAGATTGAATTATGTCAGAAAGAGAAATAGTAGCAGTAGGAACTTATGAGGAGGTAAAAGCAGCTTCGGTAGCCACTTCTCAGAGTAAAGAAGGCAAAAACGAAAAATTAAGTTTATTAACTGAAAAACTTATAGAAAAATCAAAATCAGGTTTTTTGGCCGCATTAGGATTAATTATATTTGGAGGCGTTTGGGAATTAGTAAGTAGTTTAACTACAGGTGCTTTACCTACTCCAATCGCAACATTAACGGTTTTATATGAAATGATTAGCGATCCTTTTTATGATTACGGTCCTAACGACAAAGGAATCGGATTGCAATTATTTAACTCTATAAAAACCGTATTATTAGGTTTCTTTTTAGGCTCATTGGTAGCTATTCCTGTAGGGATATTAATGGGAGCAAGTACTGTTTGTAAACAACTTTTTTACCCTATTGTACAACTTTTAAAGCCGGTTTCACCGTTAGCCTGGTTTCCTATTGGGTTAGTTGTATTCAAAGACACCGGATTAGCAACAATTTTTATTGTATTTATTACGTCATTATGGTCAACATTAATTAATACTTCTTTTGGTATTGCTTCTTTACCACAGGATCATAAAAATGTTGCCAAAGCATTTGGATTTTCTAAAATGAGATACCTGACAAAAATTTTAATACCGTTTAGTTTACCTCATATTATTACCGGTTTACGTTTGAGTATTAGTGTGGCCTGGTTGGTAATTGTTGCAGGTGAAATGTTATCCGGAGGAGCCGGTATTGGATTTTTTGTATGGGACAGTTGGAATGCACTAAGTCTTGAAAAAGTAATATCAGCCATTATTATCATTGGTATAGTGGGATTACTTTTTGACAAATTATTTACTTACATAGAAAACAAAGTGGCTTACAAAGCTTAAGGAAAGGCGCTAAGGTTCTGAGTAGTTAAGATACTAAGTCTGAAAATCAGAGCCAAAATCTAAAATCTAATATCAAAAGTCTACAATCTAAAATCGAAATATCATGAGTTATTTAGAAATCAAAGATTTGGAAATTTCGTTTCCAACACCAAAAGGGAAATATACAGCCGTAAGAGATATTAATTTATCAATTAAAAAAGGCGAAATCATATCAATTATTGGACATTCCGGTTGTGGAAAATCCACCATCTTAAATGCTATTGCGGGAATGTTGACACCATCAGCCGGTTCGGTAGTATTAAACAATCAAAATATTAAAGGACCGGGACCTGATCGAGGAATTGTTTTTCAAAACTACTCTCTTTTACCTTGGTTAACTGTTTATCAAAACATTTATCAGGTAGTGGATTCAGTTATGGAAGGTACTGCTTCTGAAAAACAGGACATTGTTGAAAAAAACCTTAAAATGGTTAATTTATTCGAACATAAAGACAAGTTACCGGGACAGCTTTCAGGAGGAATGAAACAAAGAGTGGCTATTGCCCGTGCCTTTGCTATTAATCCGGGAGTTTTATTAATGGACGAGCCTTTTGGAGCTTTGGACGCGTTGACTAAAGGTTCGATGCAATTAGAAGTTTTGAAATTGTGGAATTTGGATAATCGTGAAAAAACCATTGTAATGATTACACACGATATTGAAGAAGCTTTGTTTTTATCAGACAGGATTATTGTTTTGAACAATGGCCCATCTTCAACGATAAAAGAAATTGTTGAAGTGCATTTGCCAAGACCAAGAAACAAAATTGAAATTGTAAAAATGCCCGAATATATTGAGTTGAGAGATAAGTTATTACACTTATTAACAGATCATTTCTCAATTGAAGACATGGGAATGAAATATAAAAATTAGTTTAATTTGTTTTGTTTGTTTTTTAATCCCTATTGTGGTCCTGACAATAGGGATTTTTCAATAGTATCGATTAGTTTTTAATGTGTAATTAAAATGATGTTAAATGAATAATACCGTTTTTGATTTTGTTGGCGGAACAACAGGAGACTGGAAAGTGATAAAAGTAGCCACCTTAAGAGGGGATGATTTGCCCGAGATAACTCATATTAATAAGGTTGTAAGTTCTCTTGCTCATAATAATAGTGGAATTTGGACTCTAAAAGGTGTAATTAGTAATTTGAGATACACCGAAAAAGCCGAAAAAGAACAATTAATAGCTATTCAGGAAGATTTAGGCCGACCATTAGCTACTCATGCCGCATTTATTCCGTTGCGAAAATCGGCTGAGTGGTGGAATCTCGCTCAGGATGAAAGAAGAAAAATCATGGAAGAAAGTTCCAGGCATACCCATACCGGACTTCAATATTTACCTGCCATTGCCCGAAAATTATTCCATAGTCGGGATATAGGTGAAGTGTTTGATTTTTTAACCTGGTTCGAATTTGCTCCTTCTGATGAAGAAGCTTTTGAGGAACTATTGTATAAACTTCGAAAAACAGAAGAATGGAATTATGTGGAAAGGGAAGTAGATATTCGACTAATTAAAGTTTAAATGTTTATAGCCAATATTTTGGGTATTTCCTGTAAGGGCTGATATTATTAAACAATAAAGCGATAATCGTTATAATCACAGAACCAGATAAAACAGGGTTTAATAAAAAATCCCAATGACAAGCACCTAATATAACAACTAAAGGGTCCGCACCTGCAGGTGGATGTGTTGTTTTGGTCAGTTGCATTGTTCCTATAGCTAATCCAACACCTAAAGCAAGCGTGTACCATTGGTTGCCAAATAAGAAAAAGCAGCAAAGCCCTATGAATGTAGAAATCAAGTGTCCGCCAATGATATTTCGGGGTTGTGCTAAAGGGCTATCGGGCACACCAAAAGCCAGTACGCAGGTAGCTCCAAATGGTGCCATAATAAAAGGCATCTGGAGATTCTTTGTAAGAAAAGCTAGTATTGTAATCGCTATAAAGCCACCGAGTGCTGAATAAACTGAAAATTTAACTGTTACTGGTTTAGGGCTTGTATCAGCAGTTTTAAATTTGATAATGTAATTTTTCATTTTACTGGAATTGATTTTTTTAGTTCCTTTTTAATTGTATGTTTTGAGATACTCCCTGTTTTGGTAACAAACCTCTTTTTTTTAGTTTATAGAGGTTTGTTTGTGTTTTTAAGTTGCACAATATTAATATATTACAACTGCCTTCTGTTTTATAAATATCTTTCAGACTCATTTATTTCTAAGTCATTTATATTTGCATATCTTTTCTTCATCAAGCCATTTTCATCAAACTCCCAGTTTTCATTTCCATAAGCTCTAAACCATTTTCCATCTTTGGTTTGATACTCATATTCAAATCTGACAGCGATTCTATTTTCTGAATGCGACCAATACTCTTTTTTGAGTTTGTAATTCAATTCTCTTTTCCATTTGTCGGTTAAGAATTTTACAATTTCTTCTCTTCCATTGACAAAAGTACTTCGATTTCTCCATTCGCTGTCAATGGTATAGGCTAATGAAACTTTCTCTGGGTTTTGTGAGTTCCAGGCATCTTCAGCCATTTGAATTTTCTGCTTTGCGGTTTCCAACGTAAAAGGAGGAAGTGGGTGTTTCTGTTCCATTTTGTTATTAATTTAAATTATACTTTTTACTATTGCTATTGATTTGTTTACAATTTCGTTTGACTGAAACAATTGACTTTCTATAATAGAACCTTCAAATAGAATATAAATATGTGTCGCCAATAATTCATCCTTTATTAGCTGATTAAAGAATACTCTCAAATCATTTTTGTGTGATTGAATTACTCTAAGAATACTTTCTTGTTCTTTTGATATTTCGGATAAAATATTAAGAAAACTGCAACCTCTGAAATTTTCTCTCTCGTTCATTTGTATGATAAAGTCAAATGCACTTACAATTTTTTCTTTTTGTTTTTTTGATTTTGAAGTGAAATCTACAAGCTTACTAAACCAATATTCATGTCTTCTATTTAGAAACTCAATACATAAGTCATCCTTAGATTTAAAATGCTGGTAAAAGCTGGCTTTCGCAACATTAGCCTCACTTATAATTTGGTTAATTCCGGTACTGTTGTAACCTTGTTGATGAAATAAAACAGAAGCTTTTTCTAGTATTCTTTCTCTTGGTGCACTCATCAGTTCTTTATTTTTTATCAAATGTATAAAAAATAAAACATACAGACAAGTCTGTTCGTTTTTTTTGTTGATTTTTTTTTGAAAAGTTTTAAAAATCAGCTTTACAACGTCTAAAAAGTACTATTAATAGGAGGGAGAAGTAATCGTAAGCAATCTGTATTCGTATTTATTTTTTTTAAGAAAAGAAAAGATTGTAAATCAAATCTATTTAGGAATTGTTTTTATAAATGCAACGAATTATCATTCATTTAAGTAGTAGCCTATTGATAACGAGAAGCAATAAGATTTAAGATACTTAGCATGCCATTGCCCGAAAATTATTCCATAGTCGGGATATAGGTGAAGTTTTTGATTTTTTAACCTGGTTCGAATTTGCACCTTCTGATGAAGAAGCTTTTGAGGAATTATTGTATAAACTTAGAAAAACTGAAGAATGGAATTATGTGGAAAAGGAAGTAGATATTCGATTAATTAAAGTTTAATTTTTAATTCCACTCTTCCAGCTTCTAACTTCCGGCTCCCAACTTACTTCGTTCTGACAGCTTTAGGAACTAATAATTCATATTCTCCACCATTTCGAAGAACATCTCTTACGATGCTGGAACTGATGTATGAAGTGCTGGCTGCGGTTAATAAAAATACAGTTTCTATTTTTGACAGCTCCCTGTTGGTGTGTGCTATGGCTTTTTCGAATTCAAAGTCGGCAGGATTGCGCAAACCGCGAAGAATAAAATTAGCGTTGATTTTTTTGCACAAATCAATGGTTAAGCCTTCATAAGTAATAACAGAAATCTTTGGTTCGTCTTTAAAAGTTTCTTCAATAAAACGTTTTCTTTCTTCCAGAGGAAACATGTATTTTTTTTCGGCATTCACCCCGATAGCAATAACAATTTCATCAAAAAGCGGAATTCCTCTTTTGATAATGTCTTCATGACCTAAGGTAATTGGGTCGAATGACCCCGGAAATATGGCTTTTCTCATGTTAGAGTATTTAAGATTCTGAGCTGCTAAGTTACAAAGATTTTCAGGAGTAAGTTTCTTGTTTTGTAACTTCAGTTTTCTAGATAAAAAAAACAGGACAAAAGATTGTTTAATCTCTTTTCCTGTCTTGTTTTTAAAACGAACTAAATCTCGAATTATTTTCTTTAAGATTTGGAGTGTTTTTACTATTAAGAGTGCTATACCATTAATTTTTGTACGGGTTTAAAGGAACAATCGTACCATCTTCATTATAATTTATCTCGGCAACTTTTATTGACCTCAGATGGGTAACTCCTTCAGATAAGCTCGAGTCATGGTAAAATAAATACCATTTACCTTTGTATTCACATATAGAATGGTGTGTTGTCCAGCCAACTACAGGGTTTAAGATTCGTCCTTTGTAGGTAAATGGTCCGTAAGGATTGTCTCCAGTGGCATAGCAAATAAAATGTGTGTCTCCTGTTGAGTATGAAAAGTAATATTTTCCATTGTATTTATGCACCCAGGAGGCTTCAAAAAATCGGCGGTCATGATCTCCGGCCAATAAGGGTTTGCCGTTTTCATCCAGAATAAGGATTTCTTTAGGTTCTTCGGCAAATTGTTTCATATCCTCGGAAAGTTGGGCAACAATAGGGCCTAAAGCTTTTTTATCAGCATGAGGTTCTTCATTTATTTCTGAATAAATATTGTTTCGGTATTTTTGAAGTTGGCCTCCCCATATGCCACCAAAATAGATGTAATATTTACCATCTTCATCTTCAAAAATGGCTGGGTCAATGCTATAACTTCCTGCAATTGCTTCCGGTTCAGGAATGAATGGGCCAATAGGAGAATCGCTTATGGCTACGCCTATTTTAAAAATACCGTCATGTGCTTTTGCCGGAAAATACAAATAGTATTTACCCTCTTTATGTGCAGCATCCGGAGCCCACATTTGTCTTTCAGCCCATGGCACGTCATCTACGTGTAAGGCTACTCCATTGTCTTTAGCTTCTGAATCAATAGAGTCCATTGAAATAACATGGTAATCTTCCATCCCAAAATGGTCTCCATTGTCATTAAAAGGAATTCCGGCATCAATATCATGTGAAGGATAAATGTAAATTTTACCATCAAAAACATGAGCAGATGGATCGGCAGTATATATATGATTTATTAAGGGTTGTGAAATTGCTTTTTTATTTAATTCGGCAAAATCAATTTGTTCTATACTATTCTCAGGCATAACTTATTGCATTATTTATTGTTGTCTTCTTTCTTTTAATTCGCTTTCAATTTCCAGCTCCATTTTTTTATTGATTTCATAGAAAAAAAGTATTCCTACACCAATTAAAAATGGAATAGCAGGGAAAATGCTTATCAATAATTTTATTCCGTTTATCGCACTATCTTGTTGGGTAATTGAATTAGGAGTGTAGTTAAAATAGCTTAGAAACCAAGTTGTTAATGAACCTCCAATACTTAATCCCGCTTTTAATCCCACCATCATAGCTGAAAATATAATAGCAGTGGCACGTCGGTTATTTTTCCATTCTGAATAATCGGCTACATCGGCTATCATTGCCCATAAAATAGGGATGGTAATTCCGTAGAAAAAGCCATGTAGAATTTGAGATACAAATATTAAAATAATGGATTCAGGAGAGTAGAAATAAAAAGCTATTATAAAAAGTGTTGATACTAACAAAAAAAGTCTGAAAACATCTCTTTTACCGTATTTGTCGGCCAATTTTTTTGAAAATGTAATTCCCACAATCATGAAAATAATTCCTCCAGCATTAAATAATCCAAATCCTGCTGAGATAGGGTCTTCTCCAAAAGGATTAATTCCCATTGAATTAAAACAATCTAGTAATGGTTGTACAAATAGAGTTAACTGCTCTTTGTTTACATAATTTTCAAAATAATAAACGTAAGCTCCACCTTTCATTGCCAGGGTTACAAAAACCAAAGTGGTTAGTGTTAGCATGATTACCCAAGGCTTATTTTTTAATAAATCACCTAAATCTTCTTTCAAACTTGATTTTTGTTCCGGTTTAGGGATAATACGCTCTTTAGTTGTCAAAAAGGTAATGATGAGCATTATTGTTCCAATTATTGCTAATACAGTCATTACTTTTTCGATACCAATAGCTTTATCGCCATTACCTGCCGTTTTAATAATGCCAAGCATGAAAACCTGTACAAAAAATTGGGCAAACATTACAGCAACAAAACGATAGGATGACAAACTATTACGCTCTTTCATTTCTCCTGTAATAACACCGCTAAGTGCTGAATAGGGTAAATTATTGCTGGCGTAAAAAAGTAAAAGCAATGTATATGTTGCTACAGCATAAATAACTTTTCCCTGATAAGAGAAATTAGGAGTAGTAAAGGCTAATAAAGCAATAATACCTAAAGGAATTGATGTAAATAATATCCAGGGACGAAATTTTCCCCATTTAGTTGAAGTTCTGTCGGCTATAGCTCCAATAATTGGATTGAATATAAAAGCCGCTATAAGCCCTACTACCAGCATGATTATGGATGAATCTTTTGCTGATAAACCATATATGTCGGTATAGAAATACGCGAGATAGGTCATCAGGGTTTGGAAAACCAAATTTGCGGCAAGGTCTCCTAAACTGTATCCAATTTTTTCTTTTATGGATAGTTTTTCGGTGGTTGAATTCATTAGGTGTGGTTTAATAGTGTATTTATCTTCAAGATAATTTTTAGCGTATTTGTATTAAGAACTTCCAACTTAAACAATCGGTTGTGTAAAAGTATATAAAAAATTGCTTAAAACAAGAAATTAGCGTTTTTTTATCTGTTTTAGAGAATTATGTTTAATTGTTCTTAATGTCTAAAACACTGAAATAGGCTTTTTTAGATTTTAAATCAGCGTCAAATAATAGTGGATAATCGGTTCTTCCTTTAATTGGAAAATCATTTAGCCAGGACTGAGTATCGTTGACTCCCCAAAATGTTACTCTGCTTATTTTATCTTTATGTTTTAAGAATAATTTAAAAATATCGGCATAACGTTGAGCTAATTTAACCTGCATTGAATCCGGTAAAGATTTTGGATAAGGATTCATCTTTTCATTATTTTCAAATCTTTGGCTTATTTCAGCGCCTTGTAATCCATAAGGACTAGGAAGTACAGAGATGTCTAATTCTGAAAAAGCCACTTTTATTCCAAGAGCAGAAAAATCCAGAATTGTTTTTTCTATTTCTTCAAGTGTTGGTGTATCTAAATGCCAATGTCCCTGTTCTCCAATGCCATCAATTTTAGCTCCACTTTTTTGAAGATTTTTTACAAGTTCAACAGCTCCTTGTCTTTTTTTAGCATTGCATAGATTGTAATCATTGTAATATAAATCTACTTTTGAATCAGCCTTTTCAGCTGTTTTAAAAGCCAGTGTTAGGAATTCCTTTCCGTAGGTTTTTAAAAAGACTGATTTTCGTAATGTTCCATCTTCATTCAATGCTTCATTTACCACATCCCAGGAATCGATTTTTCCTTTGTACCTTTTCACTACAGTTGTAATATGATTTGTCATCATATTAGCCATGCTTGCACTGTCTTTTATTTTTGTCATCCAAGGTGCTAATTGGCTATGCCATACAAGAGTGTGTCCATGAATGAACATGTTGTGTTTCTGTCCAAAAGCCACATATTTATCACTCACATTGAAATCAAACTTATTTTCTTCGGGTTGAAGAAACATCGATTTCATGATGTTTTCGGGTGTGATGCTGTTGAATTCTTTAGCAATTAGTTGGGTTGTTTTAGCATCTTTTTCTTCTATTTGATTAATATCTAATGCAGTACCGATATAAAAATCATTTTTATAGGCATCTTTAAGTGAGCTTTGGTTCGCTTTTTTTTGACTTATAGCGGTACAGCTGCTCAGTGTAATTACAGCCGAGAAAAATAGTAGAAAAGGTTTGGTCGATTTCATGGTCTATATTTTTTGATTAATTTTTGATGTTTGAACTTTCAGGAGGACCCAGTTTAGTTGTTTTTAATTCGCTTTTTTCAGTTTCTATAATGATTTTTTGAAGAACTAAACCTTCATCAACCCGATAATAATTCAGCGTATGATTTCCCGGTTTATCAATTTTTAATTCAGTAGTAATAACTTTGATATTCTCGGTTACATCTTTGTCCCAATTCTTAGTCACCTTACCATTATAATCAAATATAATTGGGTCTGAAGCATAATTTATTTTAACAGGTTTTTCGTTGTCAAATGATAATCCATAATACATACCTTCTCTTGTAGAATAGTTAATAGTAGGAGAGAAATGCAAATGAACCTTTACTGTTCCTGCGTTTTTAAAATGTACATCATACGATAGTTTAGGCGAATTCTCATTCAATTCTACTCTTCCTTTTTTTATTGGTAATGAAATTACGGCTCCGTCAGTTTTTCCTAAATTATCAACAACTTTCCACTGGAATGAATCTGGTTCGGATTTATTTGAAAAATGTACGGCTTTTATAGCTATAAATCCATTGTTTTCAACAAAACCTTTCTCAGTAGTTATTTCAGTATTATTGGTTTTGATAGCAACAGCTATTTTTTTTCCAGCTCCTGAAATAGTCACAATTTCGGTATGACTTCCCTGAGGTGCTTTTTCCCAATCTATATTTACTGTGATTCTTTCTTGTTTATCAATACTTACTTTTGATTTAGATAACTTTATCCAATTTGATTTGGATTTGATTTTGAAATAAAAAGGAGTGGTTCCTCTGTTGAAAATATCAATATAAGAAGTGCTGTTTTCAGAAGAATTAAAGCTTGGTAATACTGCTTTTTCGGTTGTATTTGGCCACCAATTTGATGCCCCTTCAATTGCAACTCCTAATTCAGCTTTTACAGGAACTTCAATAGTTTTTGTTTTAGGAATAATATTTGTTCTTGGATCCTGCCAATTGGTATATCCAATATGAGTTTGCGACATCATGTGATTCCATTTCCCATTCGCCATTGTTTTATTATAATAGGTCGAAAGTTCCGCGTCTTTGTTAAATAATTCTTTTACTTTTTCAGCATATTCATTGGTTGCAGCTCTTCCCTGATTAGCATATAAATTGTTTTTTGCTGTCGTAACATACAATTCATTTAGGTTTGCACTTGCCAAAATAGGGTATAAGAGCAATTGATAAAAGGCATCTTTGTATTCTGGTTTGAGCTGAGCATTAATTTCCTGTGCTTTCTGAACCAATTTATTGTAATTTGAAACTACATTTTCGGCTTCATTATAATGGATTAAACTATAGGTAGAAGAATCCAATTGTTCAGGTTTTCTACTAGCATTGTATTTGGAATACATCTTTAAAAGAGTAGCAATGTCTTCGGTATTTTGTCCTCCAAAATTAGTTGCAGCCCATTGATTGTAATAATCGCTTAGATTACTTTCGTTCCAATATTCCGGATTCCAGGCATAATCTAAGAAGAATTCGATAGGGAATTCTAAGGGTTTTATATCACCCACATTTACAATCCAAATTTGATTTACTCCATGTTCATAGGCTAAGTGCATTTGTTCCCAAGTGCGTTCAATTTGGTAAGTATTGATCCATTTGTAACTTCGAGGTCCTCCTACATAGTCAAAATGATAGTAAATACCATAACCTCCTTTTCTGGGTTTTGCATCTAATGCCGGTAATTTTCTTAGATTTCCCCAATTGTCATCACATAATAATAAAGTGACATCATCAGGAACCTGCATTCCTTTGTCATAATACTCTTGAACTTCTTTGTATAGAGCCCACATTTGAGGTATTTTTTCGGCAGGTTTTTGAGTAATTGTGCTTATGATTTCACGTTGCGTTTTAACAATGTTTTCTAAAAGTTCAATAGCAGTTCCTTCTGTCATGGGTTCATCGCCATCGCCTCTCATTCCAATGGTTAGCAGTGTTTCTTTATTTCCCATTCTTTTAACTCCGTCTGTCCAGAATTTTTTTAAACCTTCAGGATTTTTATTAAAATCCCATTCACCATTTACGGATTTATTCCATTCGCCATGTGCTTTCGCCAGTGGTTCGTGGTGTGAGGTTCCCATAACAATTCCGTATTCGTCAGCCAGAATTCCGTTTTGGGGATCATCAGCGTAAAATTTTTCGCTCCACATGGCTGGCCATAAATAATTTCCTTTCATTCTAAGGATTAATTCAAATACTTTCTCATAGAATTTAGCATTAAATTTTCCATAGTTTTGACGAACCCAACCAGTAAGGGCAGGAGCTTCATCATTAATGAAAATTCCACGGTATTTTACTTTAGGTTCTCCTAAAGAATGAATTCCAGGGAGGATATGTAATTCTGACTGTTTTTTTGCAGGAACATCCGCCCAAAATGCCCATGGAGAAACACCAATTTGGTTTGAAAGATCATAAATACCATAAATAGTTCCTCTTTTATCAGACCCTGCAATTACTAAGGCTCTTTTAACCCCCTTAATTGGATTTTCTACAATTTGAGTTGTGAATTTTTCCCATTTACCTTGTAAAAGTGAGGCGTTGATTTTGCCTTCTTTAGCTAATTGGTCAATTATGGAGCTTTTTCCTAATGTACCTATGATTACGACATTTTCTTCTGAATTTATTTGATCTTTGAAAAGTTTTGGCATTAAGCCAGTAACTGTATTGATGTCATTTTGAAGATGTCCAACAACTTTTATAACGCCTGAAAAATCATTATTACTAATTAATAATGAAGCTATTTGGCCTTTTGTTGCCAAAGCAAAATTTTCAGAAGAAGATTTACTGGTTACATATTTTGTTGGGTTTACAGCATAGCCATTGCTACTTGACAGGACAAGTAAAAAGTTGGATAAGAGTAGGTAAAAGTGTTTCTTAATTAACTGCATTTGATTTAATTTTTATTAATTACCGGGTGCAAATGGGAATTTTAAGGATTTAAAATATTCCAGAGATTGAGTTGGTTTTTCGACTCCTTTGGGTAGCTCTTTTCCTGAAAATTGTTGAAAATACAACAGGCAGGCATCACGCCACCATTTAGCTTCTTTATTTTGAATATTTAAAAGCATTTGAACTTCTTTAAATCGCTCCTTATCAATATAATTTGTCATTTTATTCCAGGTTGCATTCATTGAAGCAACTTCATCAACTCCTTCCTGATATTTTAAAGCTATTCCGTCCCAAAGCGATTGACCATTCTTTAATTTATAATCCCAGGACAGATGATGAAACCATAGCAAGTCTTTTTCAGGACAAGTTGTTACATCGTCAAATAATTTAGCTACTTCAGGAGCATATTGAGCTGTAGCATTGCTTCCGGTTTTAGAGCGGTCAAATCCGATTCCTTTAGTATCGGCTTTATGATAATAAGTGGGATTCCATTCAGGTCTTGATAAATTGCCAACCCAAGGTCCCGGGCCATAATGATGACCTGTGTCCATGATGTGATGTAATCCTAACGGAGTCATATAGTTTACAACAGCTTCTCTGGATTGTAACATCATTTCTTTAACTGGTTTGACAAAATTTTCATCATTAGAAAAAGTGCTTTTTAACCATTCATCGGCAATGATTTCTGAATCCAGATAAGGATTCCAGGCTAATCTTCCAAAGCCATACCAATTGGCTTGCGCAAAAGGATGTCCTGTCCAGTTTAAGTCATTTCCAATATTAGCTACTCCGGCAATTCCTGTAATTTTATTGTTGTATAAAGAACCATCAATTACTTTGGCAACAGTAGCACCTTTGCTTTTTCTATAGGTGTCTGATTCTAATACTTCCTGATATAATTTAGGCAAATAAACTAAATGCGTACTAAAACCTAAATATTCCTGAGTGATTTGGAACTCCATCATAGTGTTGGTTTTTGGCATGGCTCCAAATAGCGGATGAAAAGGCTCTCTGGGTTGAAAATCTATCGCTCCATTTTTTACCTGAACAATTACATTGTCTCTAAATTTCCCATCATAAGGGACAAACTCACTATAGGCTTGTTTGGCTCTGTCGTCGGCATCATGTTCTGAATAAACAAAAGCACGCCACATGACGATTCCGCCAAAAGGAGCTACTGCATCGGCAAGCATATTGGCGCCATCAACATGATTGCGATTATAATTTTGGGGTCCTGGCTGTCCTTCAGAATTTGCCTTTACTAAGAATCCCCCAAAATTAGGAATTCGGGCATAAATTTCTGCTGCTTTGTTTTTCCACCAATTGATTACATCTGCATTTAATGGATCAGCAGTTTTCAATCCTCCAATTTCTATAGGAGCAGAAAAACGTGCCGTTAAATATACTTTCAATCCATAAGGTCTGAAAGCTGTTGCTAAAGCCTGAACTTTTTCTAAATATTGCGGTGTTAATATGAGTGCATTGGCATTCACATTATTTAGTACGGTTCCGTTTATACCAATAGAAGCATTTGCACGCGCATAATCTATGTAACGCTGGTCAATAAAATCGGGTAGTTTGTGCCAATTCCATAATGAAAAACCAGCGTAACCTCTTTCTATTGTTCCGTCTAAATTGTCCCAATGATTTAATATTCTTACATCTATTTTAGGCGAATCAATAATGTTTAGGTTTTCTATTGATTTATTGGTTTGAATTAGTCTTAAAAAATTGAAAACTCCATATAAAACAGCCACATCATTTTTTCCGGTGATTACTATATTTTTTTTGCCTTTACTGGTAATGGTTTTTATTATGAAACCGTCTTTGCTGACTTTTTCAAATTCTGATTTCAAATTTTCCTGAAGGGTAAGGGGTAGGGATGATTTATTTCCTATTACTATTAAATTATTTTGTTCATTATCAGTAGGATGAGTAATTTTTTTACCTAGCATATTTTCAAGTCCAAGCTCAAGTTCTGCTAAGGCAACTTTTAAGGTTTCCGAACTCCCTAATATTTCAATTCCCTGAATTGTATTCAGGTATTTAGTTATAATTTCACGATCAGTTTTAGACTCGTATTGCAACCATAATTTATAATCTTTTTGTGCAGTTGCCGTAAAAGACATAGCATAAATAATAATGATATAGAATATTGATTGAATGTTTTTAAGTTTCATGTGTCTTTTACTGTAGCTTATTTTTGTTTATATTCTGTATTATTTTAATAAAAAAAGAATATTTGATAATAATGAATCAGAATAAATACATTTATATTTGCAATCGGTTGCGTAAAAGTATAGTTTTGTTTTTGAAGAAAAAAATTTTAAGTCATTTTTTTTAGAATTTGATTTTCTTTGAAACAGCTAAAAGAATAGATGTTTTTTTTTTTTAATAGAGTATGGTTTTTTGGGCTAAAACCAATCAATTATTAGAATAATTCATTTAGGCCATGGATTACTCCAAAGTCTTGTTGCTTATAGAAATCTGAATTGGAATAAAAAGATGTTTTTATTATTTAAAGATTTATGGCAGTTTATTGTTTAGTTTGTTCGACGATTCGCGAATGATAACTTCTGTATTTAAGAAAGTAATTTCTTTGACATCGTCTTTCTTGTCTGATTTTAAGTTTTTCAAAATAATATCTGCAGATGCTTTCCCCATTTTTTCAGCCGGATGCGTAATTGTGGAAATATTGGGATCAATAATTTGCGAAATAGGGTCGTTGTTGAAACCGATAACAGCAATGTCTTCAGGAACTTTAAATCCTCTTTTTTTGGCAGTTTGAACAGCACTAACAGCAATGATGTCACCTGATGCGAATACGCCATCGGGTATAGGATTTAAATCGAATAATTTGTTACTGGCTTTGACACCTTCTTCATAAGTAACTGCGTTTAAGTAAATTATTAAATCTTCATCTACAGGGATATTGTGGTCGTTTAATGCTTCGAGATAACCTCTTTTTCTTTCGTTATAAAGATTACCAAATTCGGAACCTGCTGTAAGATGAGCAATACGTGTACAACCTTGGTCTATAAGATGTTTTGTAGCTTTGTAGCCAGCGGCATAGTTATCAATGATTACTCTAAAGGTGTTAAAGTTCTTCGGTACCCTGTCAACAAAGACCAGGGGAATATTGTTGCTTATAAATTGATCAAAATGGGATGTATCTCGGGTTTCCATAGCAAGAGAGCTAATGACACCACTAACACGATTACTATACAATGCTTTGGCCATATTGACTTCTTCTTTATAAGAATCATGCGATTGCATAATTATTACAGTGTAGCCTGATTTTTGCGCAGCAATTTCGATACCACTAATTAATGATGACAGGAAGGGTTGTGTAATTGTTGGAATTAAGACACCTATAGTTTTTGTTTTGTTACCACGTAAACCTGCTGCCAAAGTATTAGGAACGTAGCCCATTTTTTCAGCAGTTTCCTTTACTTTTTTTATGGTTTTTTTACTAATGGTGTGATGATCCTGTAAGGCTCTCGATATTGTAGAGGTTGCTAGGTTTAGTTTTTCGGCAATATCATAAATAGTTACGTCTTTATTCTCTTCCATAAATTATATCATTCTGTAAACAAATATATTTAATTAATTATAAAACATTAATTTTTTGTGATTTTTTCCAATAAATTATGTTTTCATTAGTATTGTTTCCTTGGTTTTAATTTTGATATTCTTTGTTTGATTCATTCCTGATTTAAGTTACAGATTTTAATTTTTGGGAAATTATTTAATCAACAAATCAAAAAAAAGATTATATTTGCAAAACATACCAGACCAGAACAGCACGATTAAAATTTGTTTTTTGTTAGTATTAAATTAAGCAAGAGTATGTTTTGAAAAGAAAATCAGGTTCCTTTGACTTTTGTATGTAACGCTAAATTAATAATACTTTATCTAGATATATCTTTTAAAAATAAAAATGATGAATAAAAAAATCGACAATTTAGCAGCTGATAACATTCGAGCCTTAGCCATTTCGATGGTAGAAAAAGCAAAATCAGGGCATCCCGGTGGTGCTATGGGAGGAGCTGATTTCATGCATATCTTATATACTGAATATTTGAATTTCGATCCAACAGAAATGAATTGGCCATTTAGAGATCGTTTTTTTATGGATGCAGGTCATTTATCGGCTTTGATGTATTCTCAGTATCATTTGCTAGGAAATTATTCCAAAGAAGATTTACAAAATTTCAGACAATGGGGTTCTGTTACACCGGGACATCCTGAAGTTGACGTTCTTAGAGGAATTGAAAATACTTCAGGACCATTAGGACAAGGTCATGCTATGGGGATTGGTGCGGCTATTGCTGCGAAATTTTTAGATGCTAGGTTTAATGGATTATTTAATCATAAAGTATATGGTTTTATAACTGATGGTGGGGTACAGGAAGAAATTTCGCAAGGAGCAGGAAGAATTGCTGGGCATTTAGGCTTGAATAACTTTATTATGTTTTACGATTCTAATGATGTACAGCTTTCTTCAATGACTGATGAAGTAACATCTGAAGATACAGCTAAGAAATATGAGGCCTGGGGATGGAAAGTTATTACAATAGATGGGCATGATCATCAGCAAATTAGGGAAGCCTTGAATGCAGCCAATGCAGAAACTGAAAAGCCAACATTAATTATAGGTAAGACTATCATGGGTAAAGGTTGTGTGACTGCTGATGGAGGAATGTATGAAGGAGAGTGTGAGTTGCACGGAAAGCCTATAGGTGAAACTAAAGCTGATTTTGTAAAGACATTAATAAATTTAAATGCTAATCCGGAGCAGCCATTTGAGATTTATGATGAAGTTAGGCATTATTACGGAAATATTTTAGTTGAAAAAAAGGCCAAAGCTGCTATTGTAAAAAGTGCTATTGCAACGTGGAGAAAAGAAAATCCGGTTTTGTCGCAAAAATTAGATTTGTTCCTTTCGGGTAAATTACCAGAATTAGATTTGAGTGCCGTGGTTCAAAAATCAAATGCTGCTACAAGGGATGCATCATCGGCAGTATTAGCTTATTTGGCGGAACATGTAGAGAATATAATTGTATCGTCAGCAGATTTATCAAATAGTGATAAAACGGATGGCTTTTTGAAAAAATCATCTGTTTTACAGAAAAATAATTTTAACGGAGCTTTTTTACAAGCTGGAGTAGCTGAACTAACAATGACAGCCATAGCAAATGGAATTGCATTACATGGAGGAGTTATTCCTGTGGTTGCTACTTTCTTTGTGTTTTCTGATTATATGAAGCCTGCTATTCGTTTGGCTGCCATTCAGGAGCTTCCTGTAAAATATGTTTTAACCCATGATTCATTTAGGGTGGGGGAAGATGGACCAACACATCAACCAATTGAACAAGAAGCACAAATGAGATTGTTGGAAAAAGTAAAAAATCACTCGGGTCATCAAAGTTTATTAGCGTTACGTCCAGCTGATGCAATTGAAACCTCTGTTGCCTGGGATATGGCTATAAAAAACACTACTACTCCAACGGCTTTAATTTTGTCAAGACAGGGCATTAAGGATATTCCTGCAACCGGAGCTTCCAGATATGAAGATGCTATTCAGGCTAAAAAAGGAGGTTATTTAGTAAAATCAACTCCGGATGCAGATATTACTTTAATTGCAAATGGTTCTGAGGTTTCGACTCTTTTGGATGCTGCGACTATTTTAGAAACAGAAAATGGTTTGAAGATAAATGTTGCTTCTATCATTTCTGAAGGTTTATTTAAAGCGCAATCTAAATTGTATCAGGAAAGCGTAATTCCAAAAGATAAATTAGTGATTGGACTTACAGCAGGGCTTCCTGTAAATCTTGAAGGCCTGATAGGTGATACTGGAAAGATTATTGGTCTGGAACATTTTGGATATTCAGCTCCTGCAACTGTTTTAGATGAGAAGTTTGGTTTTAATGCGAAGAATGTGAGTAAAGAAATTATTCAATACTTAATCGATAATAAGGTAAATTGCTATAAATTGATAAATTAAGTTATTGAATTTTACTTTAGGGTATTTAACTGTAGTGGAAGGGGAGTCTTTAATAAGGCTTCCCTTTTTTATGCAGCACAATTAAGGGGTATATCTTTTTTAGGATGAAATTTATTAGAATTATTAAAATTTGAAATCTAATGAGTTGTTGATTGTCTATTACTTAGCTGTTTAGTTATTTATTAAAGTTTATTTTTTTATATTTTTTTTAAGGTTTCTAGTTATTGTTTGCTTTTTATTTAATAAATAATTCTATTGCAGATGGTTTTTTAAATTATGTTTAACAATATCTATTTTTTATTATTTATTAATAATTTAAAATGATTTTTTTTTACAAATAATTGAAAAAAAAATTACACAATCGGTTGTTTAAAATAAAATTTTATTTATATTTGTTAATGTAAATAAAACGTAATGTTAAATGGATTGTTTTTGTTTAACACTTCTGTTGCTTGTTTATGAAGTGTGTTTTTGACACTATGTATTGATTTGTTTTATCAATAAAAGAAATTGAAGTTTGGTTAGTTTGTTTTTTTTAATGTTAGAGGGGTTGCTTTGGTTAGGTAACCCTTCATTAAAGAAGTAGAGCCAGACATTGTTGTTAATGTTTGTTTAGGAAACCGAGAGATTTCTATTTGTTAGCAAATCTAGCTTTAATAATAATTTACAAAAAATATAACAACTAAATAAGTTTCTAGGATCAATATTTTTGACTGAGTTTTTTTCTTCTTTGTAAAGAATAATAAATTGGGAGAAATACAAGCTTTAAAAAAACAACCGATTGTTTTTTTAAATATCTATCTTTAATTTGTGATAACTAAAAGATAGAGATACTTAAGTTTTTATAAAAATGAATAAATTTTTAAACCATACTAATCTATTAACTAACTAATAATAAACCAGAAAAAAGCCTATGAGTTAACCACCTTTTTTAAAGGTATTTTTGTTTTTGAATAAATGAAGGTATCTGTTTTTTTTTAGATTCAAGTGATATGTTTCATTTTTATATACTTGGTCTATCAATCTAATTTTTAATAAATTAAAAAATGTCAAAATATTAATATGAAAATACAATTAATTAAAATTCCGCATAAAATAAAATTCGCGGCATTAGGAGTTTTGTTTCAGTTTATGTTTTCGAATGTCTTGTTGGCTAATGAAGGGAGTCCTTCTTCTTCTTTAGTTACTAAAAAGGATCAAAACAGTCAGCAAATTACTGTTTCGGGAACAATAACTTCGGCAGACGATAAAATGCCAATTCCTGGTGTTAATGTATTTGTTAAGGGAGACCCTAAAAATGGTACAGTAACTGATTTTGATGGGAATTATAAAATTAGTTTACCTTCGTCTGATGTAATATTGGTTTTTTCCAGTATTGGTATGAAAACGATAGAAAAACGAGTTGGAAGCCAATCTGTAATCAATGTAATAATGACTTCAAGTGAAACTACTTTAGAGGAGGTAGTTGTGGTAGGTTTTGGAACGCAAAAAAAAGCTAGTGTTATTGGTGCTATTTCTCAAACTACTGGCAAGGTTTTGCAGCGTACAGGTGGTGTATCCAGTTTAGGTGCTGCTTTAACGGGTAATCTTCCGGGTATTTCTACCTTACAAACAACTGGTAAGCCAGGAGAAGAAGACCCTCAAATTATTATTAGAGGAGTTAGTTCCTGGAATAATAGTGCCCCACTTATTCTTGTAGATGGTATTGAGCGTGCAATTAACAGTGTTGATATTACTTCTGTTGAAACCGTTTCAGTTTTAAAGGATGCTTCGGCTACTGCTGTATATGGGGTTCGTGGAGCGAATGGGGTAATTTTGATTACAACTAAAAGAGGGGTTCAGGGGAAAGCAAAAATTGATTTTGGTTTCAACTCTGTAATGAAAACAGCTTCTAAGTTGCCAGGTAAATATGATGCTTATGACGCTTTGCTTATTAAAAACAGAGTAATTGAATACGAATTAAATCAAAGGCCTGACAGTTGGTCTTACATAAGACCACAATCTTTTATTGATAATTATCGTAATCAAACTACTCAGGAGCAAAGAGAACGTTATCCTAATATTGATTGGCAGGATTTTATGTTCAAAGACTTTGCAATGACTCATAATGCTAATTTAAATATTACAGGAGGAACGGATAAGGTTAAATATTTTGCCGCAGTGGATTATTTGCATGAAGGCGATTTGGTTGATTTGATTCCTAATGGGAAAGGTTTTGATTCTGGTTATGCTTTAAACAGATTGAATTCCAGAGCTAATTTAGATTTTCAATTGTCTAAAACTACTACTTTAAAAGTGAATTTGGCAGGTTCTTATTCCCAAAAGCAACAGCCTTGGAGGGTAATTTCTGAAGGATATTTGTGGCAGGGGGCTTATACCTTACCCCCTGATGTTTACTATCCTAAATATTCCGATGGGGCATGGGGATACCATCCTTTAAATCAGGTTCAAGGAGCAAATTCTGCAATGAACTTGAGTATGGGGGGGGCTGAATATATAACAACAACTCGTATTACCTCAGATTTTAATTTAAAACAAGATTTAGGAAAATTCATAAAAGGGCTTTCTGCAAATGTAACTTTCTCTCTGGATAATACTTTTGTTGAAAATCAAAGAGGAGCCAATAACCAAAACTTTACGGTTTATGAAAAATGGATAGATCCGCTAACTGGTATTCCTACTTTACGTAATGCTCCTGACGGTCTTACTGGTTTTGACTTCTATGAATCTTCAGACTGGACAACTAACGGGGGATTAATGGATAACAATCAAACTCGTCGTAATTTAACGTATCAGGCTCAATTATTTTATGGACGTGAATTTGGAGGGCATAATGTTACTGCTATGGGTAACCTTCAGCGTCAAGAGTTAGGAGTTGGTAGCGGAATCCCATCGTATCGAGAGGATTGGGTTTTCCGTGCGACATACGATTATAAAAGCAAATATTTTGCGGAATATAGTGGTGCTTATAACGGTACTGAAAAATTTGCTCCTGCTTATCGTTTTGGTTTTTTCAACTCTGGAACTGTTGGTTGGGTAATTTCAAAAGAGAAATTTATGAGTAAACTTACTTTTTTAGATAATTTAAAAGTAAGGGCTTCTTATGGAACAATTGGTGATGATAGTTCAAATGCACGTTTTTTATACTTTGACCAATATGGTAATGGAATTACCAGACCGAGATTAACGACCACAGAAGGTGAAACCAGTTCTGCCTATGGTTGGTATACTCAAACACAAATTGGTAACCCTAACATTGCTTGGGAGAATGTAACAAAGAAAAACTTAGGTATAGAATTTTCTGTTTTTGATAAATTATTCTCAGGAAGCGTTGATATTTTTCATGATTACAGAACAGATATTCTAATGGCTGGTGGTGATAGAGCAATGCCTCCTTATTTTGGATTCACTCCTCCTTCTGTAAATTTAGGAGCTATGAAGGTAAGTGGATATGAGTTTGAGTTGCACTTTAGCAAGAGAATCAATAATGATGTACGCTTGTGGGCGGATCTTGCTATGACTCATGCTAAAGATGAAGTAGTCTTTAGAGATGATCCAGAACTATTGCCTGACTACATGAAAAGAGCTGGTTATCCACTTAGACAAGGAAGGTATATGATTGATCAGGGGTTTTACAATACTTGGGATGAGTTGTATGGTAGTACAGCTTTTGAAAGTAATGATTTTAAAATACCTGGTAATTACAGAATAATGGATTACAATGGTGATGGTATCATTAATGCAGACACTGATAGAGTACGATATGGTTATCCTAGTAATCCGCAAAATACGTATAATGCTACTTTTGGTGTAGATTGGAAAGGATTTTCAGCTATGGTTCAATTTTACGGTGTAAATAATGTGATGCGTTCTGTGCCAATTTCAACTTTTTCATTAGCGTATTTTAACAATGTTTTTGAGGAAGGAAGCTATTGGTCTAAAGACAATACCAATGCCGATTCGCCTGTACCAAGATTGAATAATACATTAAATGGTGATAGTTGGGGTACACGTTATGTGTATGATGGTTCTTATGTCCGTTTGAAGAATGCAGAGATTGCTTATAATTTCACCTCAAATTGGGTTAAGTCTATTGGTCTTGAATCCTTACGCGTTTATGCTAATGGTAATAATTTGTTTTTATGGACTAAAACACCTGATGATAGAGAGGTTGATAACGGAGGTATAGCATATCCTACAGTTAGACGTGTCAATTTAGGTTTTAGATTAACTTTATAAAATACTTTAAAAATGAAAATACATAATAAGATAATCTTGTATGCTGGGCTATTCTTTTTACTTGCAGGAAGCACTTCTTCTTGTACAGATTATTTAGATGTTGCACCTGCATCTTTAGTTAATCCTGACGATGCTTACAAAAATTTTATAAATTTCCAAGGTTTTACTGAAGAGTTGTATAATTGTGTTCCAAGTTTTTGTAATCGTGATGATAACAATTTCTTTAATAATGGTGAAGAAGAAATGTGGCAACAAAATGCTACTAATCAAGGAGCTTGGATTTGGCAAGTGGATTTAGGGAACTATTGGGCTTGGCAAAGAGGTGGTTTTGGAAACGGAGGTTCTTTTCTGGATCAAAACACTGACAATTTTAGTACTGATAACAACAAAAGATCTAAGTCACTTTGGGTTGGTGCATGGTATGGAATAAGAAGAGCTAATATTGGTCTTGCCAATTTAGATAAAATGATCGATGCTACTCCTGAAGAGAAAAATATAATTGCAGGACAATTGTATTTTTTTAGAGCTTGGTTTCACATGCATTTAATTACGTATTGGGGAGGTATGCCTTATATTGATGAAGTATTACCATCTGATCAACCATTGCGATTACCTCGTTTAACTTATCAACAAACGGCAGATAAGATTGCTGAAGATTTTCAAAAAGCCTATGAATTGTTGCCAGGCAACTGGGATGCGGTACCAGCAGGTCAGCTGACTCAAGGTAAAAATGAACTTAGAATAAACAAGTGGATGGCTATTGCCTATTTAGGAAAAAATTATTTGTACGCGGGTAGCCCACTTATGAATTTGTATTCAGGAGGTTCTGAGTCTTACAATGCTGAATATTGCAAAAAAGCGGCAGATGCCTTTGGTATATTGTTACAGGCTTCTGAATCTGGTGCTTGTCAGTACAGCTTGATTCCTTGGAGTAAATATTCTGAAAATTACATGACCAATGGTCAAGGAGGGAGAATGCCTGGTACAGCAACAGTTAATAATGTTGTTTATAATGAGGCTATTTTTAGAGGACCTAACTGGGGCGGTACTGATCAATCCACTAATAAACAGTATTTGTGTGCTGGTGGTGTTTTACAAGACAGAAGTTGGTCGCAGTATGCTACAGCAAATTATGTAAATTATTTTGGTATGGATACAGGTTTACCTATCAATAGTGCCAGTAAAGCAGATGTTCCTGGAGATCAGGGTTCAACTTATGATGTTCATTATCCATGGAAAAATAGAGATCCACGCTTTTATATCAATTTTGGTATTGATACTCAAAAAATGGTAAACAGTACTGCTGCTGCTGCTAAAAATTTTGTTTATGCTAATTTATATACCGGAGGAAATTACAGAGCTGCAAACACAGGTAGTAATACAGGTTATTTGATGATGAAATTCAATCCTCTTGGATTTAATAAATATGATAATGCATACAACAGACATCAAGTACATACAGCTTGGATGCGTTTGTCTGATGTTTATTTGATGTATGCAGAATCTGTGGCTATGGGGTATAATAATATTAATGCTACTTCGACAACTTTTAGTCAGAATGCTGTTTATGCGATTAATAAAGTAAGAAATCGTGTTATATTACCAAATGGGAACCCTCTGCCTGGTGTTGCTCCAATATTTCTTACTTCTGTTGAGAGTTTTATGTCTGAGGTTAGACGTGAGCGTGCAGTTGAATTGGCTTACGAAGGACATCGCTTCAATGATTTACGTCGTTGGCGTTTGTTAATTAAGTCGCCATATAATGTTAAAACAGGTATTAGTTTTGATCGATCAATTCCTGAAACCAATAATGCAACTCCAACCTTTAATTTCCTTGATAAGAATGTTCCTCAAAATAATAGAATTGAAAATTTGAGAGAATATGTAGTTTGGCAGCGTAATTTTACTGAAAGACATTATTGGCTTCCTTTGAAAAGAGCGGATGCGAACTTGTATGCAGAATTTCCTCAAAATCCTGGTTGGTAATTGCAATATATAATCGAAAAAAAGTAAATAATAATGAAATATATCAAAATAGTTTTTTTTATATGCGCAATACACACTCTTTTTTTACCAAAAATGAGTGCACAAGTCAGCAAGCTACTTGTGTCTGCAGTTGTGCTTGATACAAAAGGGAATAATATACCAGGCGCTATTGTAGTAGATGAGAATAATCAAACTGTAATTGCTAATGAAGATGGTGAGTTTGCACTGACTGTTGGCGCTAATAGTATTTTGTCTGTAAAAGCTCCTGGGTATAAAATAAGTACTTTTCAGGCTAAGCCAGATTTAAAGACCATAGTTTTGCAAGCTGATACTTCTAATATGGTTAATGTTGCTTTTAATAAAGTGGACAAAGCTGATATCCTTGGTGGTGTTTCGAATGTAAATATTGCGGGGATGATAAACTCTAACTATTCCATTTCGAGTTTAGATAATTTGGCTAATTTTATTCCCGGCTACCATGGTAATATATGGGGGATGAACAGTAAATTAGTTATTGTTGATGGAGTTCCACGTGATGAATTCAATGTTTTACCATTTGAAATTGAAGATATTACGGTGTTAAAGAGTGCTGCTGCTGTAGCCTTATACGGAAGTCGTGCCGCTAAAGGTGTAGTATCTATTACTACTAAAAGAGGTACTGCTAAAAAGAGTAAATTTGACGTGCGTTTAAATAATACGCTTTATACGCCTAAACGTTATGCTGAATATTTAGGTTCTGCTGAGTATATGACTCTTTATAATGAAGCTTTAGCTAATGATGGTATTGCTCCTTTATATTCTAATACTGAAATAGCAAATCATGCTGCTGGAACTAATCCGTTCCGCTTTCCGGATGTTGATTTTTATTCTTTTAAGAATATCAATAAATTTGCCAGACGTTCAGAAATTGTTACTGAATATACTGGAGGAACTGAAAGTGCACAATTTTATGTTAACATAGGGAATTACAATACCACTTCATTACTTGATATAGGAAATGGTAAAAAAGAGGGTGAAAATCGTTTCAATGTTAGAGGAAATCTGGATATCAAAATCAACGACATGATTTCAACCAAGATTAATACCAATGTTACATTTTATGATAATAATATGGCACAGGGTAATTTTTGGGGAGCTGCTGCTACTTTTAGACCTAATTTGTTAGCACCTTTGTTGCCATTGAGCTATTTTGAAAATTTAGATGCTGTTTCTCAGGGGCGTTTGGATTCTAATCCTTTTATTATTGATGGTAAATATATTCTGGGAGGTACTCCAACACAGACAACAAACCCTTTTGCAGACATCTATACCAGAGGTACAAGACAAGCAACAACGCGTAAATACCAGTTTGATGCGACTATCAATTTTGATTTAGCCAAAGTCTTAAAAGGTTTGTCTTTTGACACACAGTTTGCTATTGATTATAATACTTCTTATGCTCAGAATATTTCAGATAATACTTATGCTGTTTATGTTCCAACATGGACTGATGATAAAATAACAGCGATTAGTGCTCCTATAGGTACAAATGCTAAAAATAATTTAAGAACATTAGATGGATCATACCAACGTCAAACTTTGTTCTTTTCAGGAGCTTTTAAGTACAAAAATACATTCAATAACGTACACAATGTATCGGGGATGTTACTAGCACACGGTTATAAGCTTGCTGAATCACAGGTATATCATGCTATTGGTAATGCTAATTTAGGTTTTCAGGCAGCTTATAATTTTAAGCAAAAATATTATCTTGATTTTACGGCAAATCAGGTACATTCTGCAAGATTTGCTGAAGGGAATCGTGGCGCTTTTTCTCCTACAGCTTCCATTGGGTGGAGAATAAGCAAAGAGGATTTTTTAGCTAATTCAAGTTTTATTGATGATTTAAAATTAACAGCTAGTGCAGGTATTTTGAATACCGATTTAGATTTTGAATCTCTTCTAACTGGCAATGGTGCTTATTTCTTAGAGAGAGATGTTTACAGTACAAATAATGGTGCTTATTTCTCATGGCAGGAAGGTCGTCAGTTGCGTGCTACAGATATTCAACGAGTAGGTAATCCAGATTTAACGTACCAGCAAAGAAAAGAAATCAGTTTTGGTATAGAAGGATCTTTGTTTAAAAATATGTTGCAGTTTAATGCCTCTTATTTTGTGAATAAATTGACTGGTATTCCTATTAATGATGTTAATCTTTACCCTAGTTTTTTAGCAGTTCAGTTTCCTTCTCCTAGTTCTTTTGTTCCTTTTGTTAATTATAACGCTGATAACCGTCAAGGTTTTGATGTAGGTGTATCTTTCAACAAGAGAGTGAGTAAAGTTGATTTGAATGTAGGTATGGTGGCTACTTATTATAAAGCAGATGCTGGTTTAAGAAATGATATAACATTTGAGGAAGCTTATCAAAAGCGACAAGGAATGCCTATTGATGCTCTTTGGGGTTTAAAAAATGATGGTTTTTATTCTGAACAAGATATCATTGATAACAATTATCCTACTCCTGCTTTTGGTAGCGTTAAAGCTGGTGATATTAAATATGTTGATGTTAATAATGATGGTTTGGTTGATAATAATGACCAGGTTTATCTTGGAAGAGTAGGATCGGCAGGATCACCGTTAACGTTAGGTCTTAATGTAACAGCTAAATGGAAACATTTCTCTTTGTTTGTTTTGGCTAATGGAACAAGTGGTTCTGTTGGATTAAAAAATAGTTCCTATTATTGGGCAACTGCTGGTGCAAATGCTAAATATTCTGCAGCGCTACGTGACCGTTGGACACCAGAAACAGCAGAGACTGCTACTTATCCAAGATTGACAACTACTGCTGGGGCTAATAATTACAGAAATTCAGATTTTTGGTTGTTTAAGAATGATAGAATAAACTTATCCAGAATTCAATTCTCATTTGATTTGCCAAAGGCGTATTTACCTAACAGTGGTTTTATTAGCAATTTAGGGCTTTATGTAAATGGTAATGATTTATTGTTAATCTCTAAAGAGAGAAGACATATGGAAACTAATATTGGTTCTATGCCACAGATGAGATCTTTTAATATGGGTTTAACAGCAACATTTTAATTTAAAATATATTTGTATAATGACTAAGAATAAAAACATATTTGTAATTTTAATTCTCTCCATTTTATTTGTTGGCTGTACAGATGTTATAGATCCGGCAGATGAGAATATTCGTGACCAAAGTTCAACGTATAATGAGCCAAATTTTGGTTTGGGATTACTTACTCAGGGGTACACCAGAATTCCTACTAATGGCTACAATTTTAGTGAAGTAGCCACTGATGATGCGGTAAGTAATGATGTAAATAATGGTTTTTTAAGATTGGCAACCGGTCAATGGACAGCATCCAATAATGCAGCTGATCGCTGGACATCTTGTTTTTCAGGAATACAATATATGAATATTGTTTTAACTGAAGCCGATAAGATGAAGTTTGCCGACGATCCTATGATTGATAAATTGTTTAAAGAGCGTATTAAAGGTGAGGCTTATGGCTTACGTGCTCTTTTTATGTTTAATTTGTTGCAGTCACACGCAGGTTGGGTAAATGGAAAATTAATGGGAGTTCCTATTTATTCAGAGGTTTTAACTAAGGATTCTAACTTTAATGTTCCACGTGAGGATTTTAATACCTGTGTAGCACAAATTTATAAAGATGTGGATAGTGCAGCAGTACGTTTACCTCAAAACTACAGAGATATTACTAATGTATCTGAAATACCCGCTTTTTATAATTCGATTAATCCTTCAGTTGCGGCATATAACAGAGCTATGGGATTGAGGTATTTAGGTTTAGTAAGTGGGATTATTGTAAAAGCAATACGTTCGCAAACATCTTTAATGGCAGCCAGTCCTGCTTTTGCTGATGGTACTGCCAATGGTTCAAATGAGACATGGGCAAATGCGGCTAAAGATGCTGCTGAAGTTATTGCTTTTAAAGGTGGTTTAGCTGGATTACCTACTGATTTTAATAGTGGTGTAGCATGGTACCGAAATACATCGCAAATTAATGCGTTGACAGCAGGATCTAATCCTCCAGAGGTATTATGGAGAGCGGGAACATCAAATAATAATGATTTAGAACGCGAACATTTTCCTCCTTCTTTGTTTGGTAATGGTCGTGTTAATCCAACTCAAAATTTTGTAGATGCTTTCCCTGCTAGTAATGGGTATCCAATATCGCATCCTTCCTCTAATTACAATGCTAATAATCCCTATGCCAATAGAGATGCACGTTTAGCAGAGTTTGTAAATTATCACGGAAGGACAGCTGGAGTTACTAATGCGCAAATTAATATGGCAACTGGTACTCAAGACCCGGTAAACAAGGTGTTAACTTCTACTCGTACAGGTTATTATATGAGAAAATTGTTAAGACAGGATGTAAATTACAATCCAAGTGGTAGAAATACGCAGTTGCATTACAGACCACGTATTCGCTATACTGAAATGTATCTTAATTATGCAGAGGCTGCTAATGAAGCATGGGGATCAGTTTCAGATCCACAAGGTTATGGTTATACTGCTTATGATATCATAAAGGTTATTCGTAAAAGAGCAATGGGATTGAATACAGATCCTTACTTGGAATCTATTAAAAATGATAAGGATGCTATGCGTGAGTTGATTCGTAATGAACGTCGTTTAGAATTATCTTTTGAAGGATTCCGTTTCTGGGATTTACGTCGTTGGAAAGTTTCTTTCTCTAAACTAACAGAACCGGCCAGAGGTATTACGGTAACAGGAACATTAGCAGCACCAGTTTATAGTGCTCCATCCGATGTTGAAAACAGATCTTATCAAAACCATATGTATTATGGTCCAATTCCATATTTGGAAACCTTAAAATTTACTAATTTGCTTCAAAACGATCTTTGGAATAATTAGAAATATACTTAACAACAGAAATTATGAAAAAACTAATTTTATTTTTATTGGTATTGATATCGGCAGTAGGATGTTCTAATGATCCAATATCATTTCCTGATTATGATTATTCAGCTGTATATTTTCCTTATCAGTTCCCTGTACGAACGATAACTTTTGGAGAAGATATTTTTGATAATACTTTAGATCTTCAGGGTAAGTGCGAAATTTTTTGTGCACTGGGTGGGGTTTATGATAATAAACAAGATCGAATAGTTAATATTGAAATTGCTGATACTATACCTACGGGTTATAACTTTACAGGTACTACCAGAGCTATAAAGGCTATGCCTAGAAATTATTATACATTAGCATCTAATCAAATTATCATTAAGAAGGGAAGTATTTCCGGAGGTGTACAAGTACAGTTAACGGATGCTTTTTTTGCAGATCCTTTGGCTACGGCTAATAATTATGTAATTCCTTTATTAATGACTACAGTAACTAATGCCGATACTATTTTGCAAGGAAAGCCAATTGTTCTTGGTTCTAAACCTAGAAGACTTAATGGAACACTTTGGGATGTTAGAGCAAAAGATTATGTATTGTATGCTGTAAAATACATTAATACATGGCATGGTCAGTATCTTAGAAGAGGTGTAGATACATACACAGGAAATAAAGTAGCTACTACTGTTAGACGTCCGTTTGACGTTCTAACCTATGACGCTTCAGCTGCTGATTCTCAAAAATGGGTTTTTCCATTAAGTACTCAATCTTTAAATGTTTTGAGATTCCCAATAGTATATCAGGATAATGCGTCACAAAATTATAATTGTGTTTTAAATTTGAATTTTGATCAAGACAATAATTGTACCATTACTTCTTCTGATCCATCAACTTATACAGCGACGGGTACAGGAAAGTTTGTGAAAAAGGGTGAAAAGAAAAGTTTTGGAGGTCTTGATAGAGATGTTCTTTATTTAGATTACACCGTAACTCATACAGCAAAAGGTATTACAACACAAACTAAGGATACTTTAGTAATGAGAAACAGAGGTGTTGTTATGGAGCAATTTTCAGCTACTTTAGCACCGTAAATATAGATAATATTAAATCTGGTATCTATATTTTTATTTATCATATAATAAAAAGTTACTTCATAATAGACAATTTTAGAATTTCAATCCTTCTTAATAATTGTTTTAATAATACTTCAATTTTAATAAAAAACAATGAAGCAATAGCTTCATTGTTTTTTATTTACTATTAGCATTTTGCTAATAACTCAAAAGAGTAATTAGTTTTTTTTTAATATTTAAAAAGGTAGATTTTTTTTGACTTAGTTGAGAAAACACAATCGATTGCTTTTTTTAAGATGTTATTGAGCGGTTATATGTTTAATTCGTTCTATGATATTTTATGCTCATTGTTTTGCTATATAGTTATGTCGATTTTAATAAAATAATTTAATTATGATTAAAAAAATACTTTTTTATAAACAAAGAATTATGAATATTTTTTTGATGATATTCTGTTTCTTTTTTACGCATGTAATTCATGCTCAGCAAAATACTCCTTTAAGGCGTGAAATTTCACCAAACAAGCCCATGTGGTTAATCCATATTGATACGTGGAATTATGCCGATCCTCAAAAAATTATAGATCTAATACCTGTAGATATTCGTCCTTATGTGGTTATGAATATTTCGCTTTCTATTAGTCATGATGTAGCCACCAGCCAATTTAAAGTGGCTGAATATGGCTATGAAATTGCTAAATCCTGGATTAGAACATGTGCCCAAAATAGAATGTGGACTATGATCCAGCCTTCTAGTGGAGGTTTTTCTCAGTTTTCAGATTTTGATCTTTCGGTTTATGAAGAGTTTTATAAAGAATATCCCAATTTTATAGGATTTAATTATGCCGAACAATTCTGGGGATATGATGATACCAGCGACCCGCTTTCGCCATCCTGGTCTAATCGAATGTCTCACTTTGCTAATTTATTAAAATTGAGCAATCAATATGGAGGTTATCTGTCAGTGAGTTGGTGTGGAAATCAGTGGAGTCCTTCTATAAATCCTATTGGTATGATGAAACGTAATCCTGCTTTTGCCAAAGCTTGTCGGGATTATACAGAAAATTATATACTGTCTGAAAAACACACTCAAATTTCATATCAATCTGATATGGAGAGCCTTTGTTTGGGATCTTATCTTTCAGGCTATAGTGGGAATTATGGTATCCGTTATGATGATACAGGCTGGACAAATACCAGTGGAGTCCATGAAGGATTTACAATGGCTACTGCAGCTGCACCCCATTTTGAACACATGATGCTTACTGGACAAACCGTAATAGATGGTCCGGAGCTTATATGGACACAGTGTTTCCGTGAAACAAACCGTGTCACTTCATCAAATGGTTATGTGAGTCGAAATTGGGAAACTTTTCCTCAATTTGATAATACTTCTGTAGATATTTTTCGAAAAATATTGGATGGAACGGTTCGTATTCCAACGAGAACCGAAGTTATTGACCGAACTAAGGTTGTAATTGTCAATGATGTTCAATCGGGGACTCCTGATAATATTTATAGCACTCCTGAAACTTTGTTCGAAGGACTTTATCGTATGGATGGTGATGGAAATCTTAAAGACAATAAGACTTTCTTTAAGAAAACAGGACGATATCCCACTATTCCAACTGTATTTCAATTAGATGATGCTGAGGCCAAGTCATTTAATGTTCAGATAAATAAATCAAATTATGCTACTAAATGGCCAACTGTAGCTTCTAAACAAACTGAGTTAAATGCGTTGTTTCCTGAAGAATACACCGGAGATTTATATGTTGGAAGACATGAAAACGGCTGGGTGACTTATAATCCATATAAAACAGTTGGACAAGTTGCCAGTGGAAGTATTCCTTTTAAATACAATACCTGCGAAAAAGTAGAGTTGACTTATTCACAATACACTACGGGAATAATTAAGGAATTTTCGAATAAAGTTAATTTCTATTTAACGAATTATAATGAGTATGATGCTACTTTGAAAACAGATATCATCAAAATATATGGAAGCAGTGTTGAACCAACTTATTCTTATCAGGATAGAGCCAGCCATCAGGCGAGTATTATCACAAAAAACTGGTCCGGAGGGGTACTTACTTTAACTATTCAGCATAATGGTCCTCTTGATTTAACTGTGAATTGTTCAGGTACAGCAACAGGACGTTTATCGACTTATACAGAAGCCAAGCTAATTGAACCAAACAAACCCTCAGTTTATATTGGATCCCGCCAAAATGAAGCAGAACATTTTGATTATAAAAACATCAACAGCATTACAACTGGTGGTCAAAATGGTTCTATAAGAAATTATCAGGGTCAGGGATATTTAAATTTTGGAACAAATGCAGCAGCAAGTATAAAAGATGTAATTAAAGCTTTAAGAAAAGGGACTTATCAACTTAAGATACGATATACAGCTCCAATTTCAGCAGTTACAACAATTGATTTATATGTAAACGGGATTAAAGTTGCAACTCCAATATTTAATAAAACCAATGATGAAAGTTCCTGGTTAACGATATCACAAAATATAGAATTGAATGAGGGAGATAACGAAATAAAATTAGAAGCTAACGCGGCAGGTTTAGCAACTATTTATTTTGACAATATTACATTTTCACAAAATGAGAATAATGGTGTTTATAATTTTACAAATGATGTTGCCACTACAAGTGCTAGTACGCCGGCTGCTAATTTAATTTCTGTAAAAAGTGGTAGTGCAGGCGTAATATCATATAAAGATGTAAATAACAATACAACTAATGCTTTTAAGGCTTATTCAGTGGGATCAACTAACGGAACAGCAGTAGCCGATTTAGATTTATTCCAGACTGATGCAAAAGATTATTCTGTTACCTGGAAAGAGTACTATTCTACAAGCGGTGCAAAAAAAGGAGTTTTATTAAGAACAACAGGTGTAAATGGTTCATGCAATTATGCCGATGGAATGAAACAAGGGTATTTGTTTACAACTTTAAATAATTCAGATGGTACTATTACACTTATGCCTTACGTGGCAGGGACAAGTGGTATTATCGCTAAACCAACTTATACAACTACAACTCTTAAAGTAATGCCGGGTCAGCCAGCCTGGTTTAGGGCGTCTGCAATTGGAAATCAGCTGATTTTTGAATGCTCTGCAGACGGTATAAATTGGGAAGGTGCACTACAAACTACATTCCAAGATGCCATTTATACCTCAGGAGGTTCAGAATTAGTCTGGGGATTAGGGGTTAACAATTTGAATTGGGTAATGGACGATATTAAATTTTCTTCATCAAGCACAACCATTTCTAAGCTTGACATGGAAGGGTTTACTTATGTTCAGGGTTCAGGTCCATCAGCTAGTCAAATGTTTTCTGTATCAGGTAGTTCACTTACAGGAGACATAACTGTTGAAGCTCCGATAAATTACGAACTTTCGTTGAGTACTAATGGCACATACCAGTCTAAACTTATATTGCCGCAAACCAATGGAGCAGTTGCCAATACACCAATATTTGTTCGTATGGCTTCTGGATTATCGACTGGTAAAAAGACAGGTGTAATTTCAGTAAAAACTGCTAATGCAATAGACCGTCAAATAACTTTGACAGGTAAAGTAGATCAAAGCCCACTATTTGTTAAATATGATTTTACAAACGATGTAGCTACAACATCAGCAACGACACCAGCGGCAATCAATGCGACTATTGGAGTAGGGAATACTGCAACAGCTGGCGTTGTGTCTTATACAGACGCTAATAGTTTGACAACTAATGTTATTAAACCTTATGGTGTGGGACAAAAAAATGCTACCGGAGTGATAGATTTGAATGCTTTTTCGAAAACAGCTACAAATTACTCTGTAACATGGAAACAATACATTGGTTCAGATCCTACTCAATATAAAACAGGTGTTTTGTTAAGAGGTAATACCAGTAAAATAGGTACTGCATCAACCGGATATGTTCAGGGGATTATGGAAGGTTATTTATTATTAGTATATAATACAGGAACGGATTCACAATTTAGAATTTACCGCTCGACATCAAGTGGATTAACAACTCTAATTACCACAACTGTAAGTTTGGATCCAGTTCCTAATAAGCCTATTTGGTATAGAGCATCTGTTTCAGGAAGTGGTAGTGTTGCATTAAAAATTGAGTATTCAACCGATGGAGTAAACTGGACTACTGGAGGTTCTACTACCGATGGTAGCTCGACCTATTCAGCTGGAGCTACACAAATTGTATGGGGTTTAGCTGTTAATAGTCTGGACTTTTATATAGACGATATTGCTTTTTCAGGTTTAGATGAATCAGCAACATTAGAAATAGATGATGATAATGATGGTATACCGAATAATATTGACGTTTGTCCAAATACACCAATAGGTCAATTGGTAAATGCTACAGGTTGCGCTCAAAGTCAATTAGACGATGATGGAGATGGCGTTAAAAACAATGTTGATCTTTGTTCAAATACACCAACAGGTCAAAGTGTAAATGCTAACGGTTGTGCTCAGAGTCAATTAGATGATGATAATGATGGTGTTAAGAACAATGTTGATCTATGTCCAAATACACCAACAGGTCAAAGTGTAAATGCTACTGGTTGTGCTCAGAGTGAATTAGATGATGATAATGACGGTGTTAAGAACAGTATTGATCTTTGTTCAAACACACCAACAGGTCAGGCAGTAAATGCTACAGGTTGTGCTCAGAGTCAATTAGATGATGATAATGACGGTGTTAAGAACAATATTGATTTATGTCCAAATACGCCAACAGGTCAAAGTGTAAATGCTTCAGGTTGTGCTGTAGGGCAATTAGATGATGATGGTGACGGAGTTAAGAACAGCGTTGATTTATGTCCAAATACACCAACAGGTCAGGCAGTAAATGCTACAGGTTGTGCTCAAAGTCAATTAGATGATGATAATGATGGAGTGAAGAATAATGTTGATGTATGTCCAAATACACCTTCTGGTCAAACAGTAAATGCTACAGGTTGTGCTCAAGGACAATTAGACGATGATGGCGACGGTGTTAAGAACAGTACTGATCTTTGTCCTAATACACCTAGTGGTCAGGCAGTCGATACTAATGGTTGTATAGCTTTAGGCTCAACAAATTATTCTATTGAAGTTGTTGGCGAAACTTGCCCAAATAAGAACAATGGTCAAATCACCATCACGGCTAGTCAGGCTTTGACGTATTCAGCAACTGTTAATGGAGTATCTAAAGCTTTTAGCAATAAAATTTTAGCCTTAACTAATCTTAATCCGGGTACTTATGATATATGTATTGATGCTTCGGGAACAATTGCAAAACAATGCTATTCTATAGTAATTCCTGCA
>NZ_BMGA01000009.1 GCF_014639535.1 Flavobacterium palustre
GGTATTGCCGGTGGGAATTTCGTTCTATACTTTTCACGGATTGTCGTATGTAATTGATATTTATTACAAAAGAATCAAAGCCGAATACAATTTTGTCGATTATTCACTTTTTGTGAGTTATTTTCCGCTTTTGGTGGCAGGTCCTATCGAAAGAGCTACCCATTTGCTGCCGGAGATAAAAGAGAAACGAAACTTTGATTTCGAACAAGCCAAGGCAGGAATTTACCAATTGATTTGGGGATTGGTCAAAAAAGTCGTCATTGCCGATACTTGTGCTACCTATGCCAGTGCTATTTTTGACAATTATAGTTCGATGAATTCATGGTCGCTTATTTTAGGAGCGGTTTATTTTGCCTTCCAGATTTACGGGGATTTTTCAGGCTATTCAGATATGGCATTGGGAATGTCAAAATTATTCGGCTTGGAGTTGTTACGCAACTTCAATTACCCTTACTTTTCCAGAGATATAGCCGAGTTTTGGCGTCGTTGGCATATTTCGCTTTCGTCCTGGTTTCGGGATTATTTATACATTCCGTTAGGAGGAAGCAAAGGCGGAATGTGGATGAAAATTCGAAATACCTTTATTATTTTTCTGGTAAGTGGTTTTTGGCATGGAGCCAATTGGACTTATGTAGTCTGGGGAGGAATCAATGCCCTTTATTTTCTGCCGCTTCTTTTAAGAAAAGCCAACAGAAATAATATAGACACTGTGGTTTTAGATAAAAGTTGGGAATCAATAAAAGTCATTGCTAATATCCTGCTCACCTTTGCATTGAGTTGTATTGCCTGGGTGTTTTTTAGAGCGAGTACCATTACCGATGCTTTTTTATATTTGAAAAAAATGTTTACTAACGGAGAATTTGCCTCACAATATTTAGCTAATGAACGTTATAATTACGAATTGCTATTAATGGTGTTAGCTTTTGTAATCGTTGAATGGAACAATCGCACTAAAGAAGAGCCTATTTCCGGGAAATATCAAAGTGTTAGCTTAGCTTTGTGTTTAGTCGCAATCATCGCTTTTGGAACCTATTCGGATTATAAGGAGTTTATTTATTTTCAGTTTTAAATTTTCATTTTCCCCATTCCTAAAGGAAACCGAAAATTCATAACGTTTATGATAAATAATAACGTCCTAATTTCTTTTCCCCACCCTTTAGGGTTGGGGAAAGGGAAAAGAAATTGAGCTTTGCCTCTTTATAGAAAATAGAAAGAAAAAAGAAATAGAGGTTTTAAATTTTCGTTTTTCCCCATCCCTAAAGGGAGCCGAAAATTTACGACGTTCAAGATTAATAATAACGTTTTAAATTTCTTTTTCTCACTCTTTAGAGCCGGGGAAAGGAAAAAGAAATTAAAAAAAAGAATGTTTTTTATTTCATTAAAGCTATTTTAGAATTATGGACAAAAACAAAAATCAATCTGAAAATATGTGGAAAGGAGCATCTCCACAAATTTTTTCTAATGCTAAAAAGTTAAGAGAAAATCAAACAGAAGCAGAAGAAAAATTTTGGTTAGCCGTTAAAGATAATCAGATAGAAGGGTATAAATTTAGGAGACAACATCCTCTTAGTATTTACATTGCTGATTTTTATTGCCATGCACTTAAATTAGTAGTTGAAATAGATGGCGAATATCACCTGAGTGAGGAACAGCAACTTTTAGATAAAAAAAGAACATCTGATATCGAATTTCAAGGATTAAAAGTAATCCGATTTACAAATGATGAGATAATGTCTAACTTAGAAGAGGTTATTGATAAAATTAAATCACATATAAAATAAAAGTTCTAAATTTCTTTTTCCCACCCTTTAGGACCGGGGAAAGGAAAAAGAAATGAATAATATAAATTTTCGTTTTTCCCCATCCCTAAAGGGAGCCGAAAATTCACAACGTTCAAGATTAATAATGACGTTCTAAATTTCTTTTTCCCACCCTTTAGGGCTGGGGAAAGGAAAAGAAATCAAGAGTATAAATTTTCTTTTTCCCCTTCAGGGGGAGGGAAAGGAAAAAGAAATACAACAAAAACCAAAATGAAACAATTTCTACTTTTCACAATAAAAACAATCTTCATAATCCTGCTTTTAGCGGTGCTGTTAGACTATGGTTATACTTCAATATACCTGAAATCCAATAGCCGCAATAAAATAGAATATGTTTACAATTCTAAAAACAGGAATTACGATGTCGTTATTCTGGGATCATCCCGTGCCAACAATCATTTCGTTTCCGAAATGTTTAAGAAAAAAGGATTAAAGACCTTCAATTACGGAATTAGCGGAGGCCACTTGTTTGAAGCCGATTTGATGTTGAAACTGATGCTGGAACGCAATTACAAGATTAAAACAGTCATTCTCGAAACCGATTTGAATTTGTCAAACGATAAACGCTCCGAAACAGTAGCAGCTAAATTTTTACCCTATATTCACGATTCGGAAATCATTAAAAGGCATTTTGAAAATGAAGCCGATTTTAATGAACTGTATTATCTTCCCTTTTATCGTTACATTAATTTTGATGCATTAATAGGTTTTAGGGAAATGTATAAAACACTAAGTCAACAGCCTACTAGTTTACTGGATAAAGGAGGTTATTATGCTTTGGGGAATAAAAAAGGCAATATGAAAAACGATATTAGAAACCTGAAACCTTTAAGAAATAAATATTACGAAGCAATAAAGCGGCTTTGTAAAGCTAATAAAATTAATTGTATAGCCGTGATGACACCCATGTGTGAAAATACCAAAGGGATGAACTATTTTGATAAAGTAAAAAAAAACTATCCTGAAATCCATAATTACGAAAATGTAGTAACTGAAGATAAGTATTTTTCATCCTGCGGTCACATGAATGATGCCGGTGCGAGATTATTTACAGCCCGGATTATTAATGATTTTTTTAAAACAAAGTAAATGCATATCGCTTTTTTAACCCCCGAGTTTCCTCATGCTAAAGTAGCTCATGCCGCTGGTATTGGTACGAGTATTAAAAATTTGGTTACAGCTCTGGTTAATGAAGGGGTTCAAGTAACAGTATTAGTTTATAGTCAAAAAACGCAAGAAATTATTGTTGAAAACGGACTTAGTATTCACCTTATAAAACACCAAAAATACAAATGTTTGGGCTGGTTTTTTCATCGGAAATATATTCAAAGTTATTGCAATTCCATTATCAAAAAAGAAAAAATTGATTTGCTTGAAGTTCCGGATTGGACTGGGATTACCGCTTTTATGAATTTTAAAGTGCCTGTGGTAATGCGTTTTCATGGAAGTGATACTTATTTTTGTCATTTGGAGAAAAGAAAACAAAAATGGAAGAATTACTTTTTTGAAAAACTTGCCGTATCAGGAGCCGATGCTTTTATTGCGCCCACAACTTATGCGGGGCAAGTTTCGGCGCATTTATTTAAAGTCAAAAAAAGAGTGCAAACCATTCATTATGGATTGGATTTAGAGGAGTTTCAAAATCCTCATCCGGAAAATTTTGATAAAGGAGTGATTTTGTATATCGGCACCATTATTAGAAAAAAAGGCGTTTTTGAATTACCAGTTATTTTTAATAAGGTTCGAGAACAATTTCTGGAAGCCCAATTGCTTTTAATAGGAGTTGATGCCTCCGATGTGCAAACGCAATCCAGTTCAACCTGGCAGATGATGCAACAGCAATTTAATTCGGTTGATAGAGAAAATGTACAGTATTTGGGCAAAATCTCTTATGATGAAGTACAGCAATATATTAAAAAAGCCAATGTTTGTGTGTTTCCTACTTTTGCGGAAACCTTAGGCATGGTAACTATTGAATCTATGGCCATGCAAAAAGCAGTGGTGAATTCTAATATAGGATGGGCGCAGGAATTAATTGTGGATGGAGAAAGTGGTTTTTTAGTACATCCGGAAAATCATGATTTATATGCAGACAGGATTATTCAGTTATTGCAGAGTGATTCGTTTTGTGAACGAATAGGAAAGCAGGCACGAAAGAGGGTGGAAGCGAAATTTTATATTAATAAAATTGCTTTGGAGAATATTCAATTATATCAGCAATTGATTAATAAGGGTAGGATAAATAGAAATGGGCTTTAGCCAAATTTTTTGGTTGCCTTAGCATTAAATAATTTTGTGATAATTTGCGTAATTTACGGTTAAAAAAGAAGAGTAGTTTGATCATAATCTACCATAAAAACAATAAAGTTGTTAAAGTAATCAGAGATGAAGAAAATTTATTTTTTTCTTCTCCCATCATTGCTGGTACAATAAATCACTTAGCAGAATTATATCCTCAGGATTGGCTCATTTGGTGTGATGTTGATTTAAAACCAAATTTGAATCTTTCAAAATTTGAATCCATTTTCCACCATCATAAAATAATGGCTTCTTATAACCTTGACGAAACATTTTTTCTGTCTTCTGCAATAGGTTATGTAGAAGAGTCCCCTTTTATAAAAGTCAACAAAAAAGTAAAATACCCCACCTGGCAAATGAGTAGTAATGTGGGGGGTATTCATACTTCAGTTTTAAATCGGATAAAAGCTAAAATAAATGCCGATGCTGATTTTGATTATTTTTTAAATTCGGTAGCCAAATTAGGAATGATGGCAGGACTTTTTTGTTATTCAGAGCCTCGTTTGCTGATAAATAAAGCCCAGAAAGTAAGCAACAAAAAAACGACTGCTACTGCTACACTTTTCCGATTTGTAAAACAACATTATAAAAAAAGATGGTTGTTATTATTGTTGTTGAATTTGTTGGTGTATGAAAAAAGATTTCCGTTAATAGCTTTCAGCTATGCGCTGTTTTTTAAAAGCAGAAGGAAAATAAAATTTGATTTAGATACTATTCCGGTACAATCTAATTTAGCCATTGCTGTAGAAAAAACAATCGATGTTGTTATTCCTACTATTGGCAGAAAACAGTATTTATATAATGTTTTGCAGGATTTAGCATCACAAACCCATTTGCCTCAAAAAGTGATTATTGTAGAACAAAACCCTAATCCGGAAATCAGTTCTGAATTGGATTACCTAACAAATCAAAGTTGGCCTTTTACAATTAAACACATTTTTACGCATCAAGTCGGGGCTTGCAATTCTCGTAATCTAGCTTTGGCAGAAGTAGACAGCGAATGGAGTTTTATGGCGGATGATGATATTCGATTTGAAAATAGTTTTTTTGAAAAAGCAATTGCTAAAGCAATACAATACGGAGTTTCGACTTTTACTACTTCTTGTCTTCAACCAAATGAAATCCAACATTATAAAACCATTCATCAATCGGGGATTTTTGGTTCAGGCAATAGCTTTGTTAAAAAAACAGCATTGGAATCAGTTTGTTTTGACAAAGCATTGGAATTTGGTTACGGAGAGGATACTGATTTTGGGATGCAATTACGCCACTGGGGATACGATGTGATTTATTTTCCCGATTTAAAAATTACCCATCTCAAAGCGCCCATTGGGGGGTTTAGAATACCAATAAAAAAACAATGGGAATCCGAAACTATTCAGCCGAAGCCCTCGCCAACTATCATGTACATGAAGATGAAGCATTTTTCTCAGGAACAAATTAATAGTTATAAGTTGGTACTGTTTTTAAAATTACTTAGACAGGAAGCTTTGCGCGATTATTTGGGTTTTTATAAAAACTTTAGGCAAAAATGGAATAAGAGTGTATATTGGGCTAATCAATTAAGATAATGGGACAAACCATACAAATAAGTTTTTTAATTACTCATTTCAATCGTCCTTCGGATTTGGCTTTGTGTATTGATGCAATTAAGAAAATCCCAATTTCTAATTATGAAATTGTAGTAAGTGATGACGGGAGTACAATTGAAAATATTGAAAGAATTCAATCTTATGAAATTGATCAAATAGTTCTGGCACCATTTAATCAAGGTTTGGCTGCTAATATCAACAAAGGTCTTAAAGCTTGCAGAGGAAAATATATTATTTATTGTCAGGAAGATTTTGTTTTGGATGTAGAGATAAATACTGTTTTACCAGAATGTTTTGAATTATTGGAAAATAAAAAAGTTGATATGATTCGATTTACGTCTAATTTTTATTTTAAAAAAATAATTCCATTAACTCTTACTATCAGCAGAATTCCTAAGTTTTCTTTTCGTAATTTTTTATATAATTATTATCAGTATAGTGATCATCCATTTATAACTAAAAAAAGTTTTTATGTAAAATATGGTTATTATCAGGAAGAAACATCTGGCCGATATGGTGAAACGGAATATGCAATTCGGATTTTAAAATCAAACGCAAAAATTGGGATTACTAATCAATTTATGGCTTTTTCAATAGCAGGCAGTCAATCGGTATTAGCTAATGAATCAAATAAAAAGCAGAATAGAAAATTAATTAATAAATCTTTACTCAAAATAGCCAGAGCTTTCAGGTTGTATTTAGAATGTGCGTTATACGAAAATTCAAAAAGAGGTTTGAAGACCTATAAAAATTTCAGAAAGAATTAAATAACATGCTAAAACTCTACACCGAACAAGAATATCTTATTCCTGAAAACAGAAGATTTGTTTTTCCGTTATTGTTTGATTTATGGTATGCTCCCAATACTAATTTGGTAGAAAAATACCAAATTGTTTCGGAAATTGCCAATTGTGATATTGCTGTCGTTCCAGTTGATATTGCTCGTTTTGATGCTGGTAAAAAGCAACAAAAACTAAATGATTTTATAGATAGCGCTTTGAATTTGAATAAAAAAGTGTGGATGTATTCAGCTGGGGATTATGGTAAAAGCATAAGTGTAAGCAATCAGGTTTATACGTTTCGATTAAGTGGTTTTGCATCCAAATTAAATGCGCAAACGTTTATTTTGCCTTCTTTTATCAATGATCCCTACGCCTCTTTTTCAAAAGAATTTAGAACGATTGGTAAATTACAGCAAGCTCAAATAGGCTTTGTAGGTCATGCAAGCCATTCTTTTTTGAAAAAAATAAAAGAGTACCTGCTTTTTTTGAACTATAATTCCAGACGGTTTATTGGGGAAATTCAAACGGATTATCAGCCTTTTTACCCTTCAGGCGTAAAACGATATCAGTATTTGAAATTATTAGAAAAGAATCCGGAGATAAAGACGAATTTTATTTATAGAAATCAATACAGAGCTGGGGTTAAGACAGAAGCAGCAAAGAAAAAAACAACATTGGAGTTTTTGGAAAATATGGAAAGTAATCCCTATACATTCTGTATGAGGGGAGCCGGTAATTTCTCGGTTCGGTTTTATGAAACCTTAGCCATGGGACGTATTCCTTTAGTGGTAGATACCGATTTTAGTTTACCTTTAGACAATGAAATTAATTGGGAGAAGCATTGCGTGATAGCAAAATCAAATAAAATAGCAGAAACCTTGATCCATTTTCATCAAAATTGCAGTTCGGAAGATTTTGAATTAATACAGCGAAATAATCGAAAATTATGGCAAACTCATTTAGAAAGAGAAGCTTATTTTTTGAAAATTTATTCTATTTTTAAGACTGATATACAATGAAGTTTACGTTAATTATCTGTACTTATATGCGTCCTGATTCCTTGTTCCGTTTGTTGCAATCGGTACAGGAACAAACATTGTATCCGGATGAAATTGTAATTATTGATGGTTCATTAAATCAGGAAACAGCAGCGCTTTTAGAAAAAAATAGATTTCAAAATCTGCGTTATTTTTTAGTTTCGGAAGAAAACAGAGGTTTGACCAGACAACGCAATTTTGGGATTTCCAAAGTAGCTGAATCTTCTGAAATTGTTTGTTTTCTGGATGATGATACTGTTTTGGAAGTGTATTATTTTGAACAATTGATACATACTTATCAACTGTATCCTGAAGTACTGGGAGTAGGGGGCTATATTAATAATGAAATAAAATGGGAATATGTAGGGGAGAATTACAAATCGAAACCAACTGATTTTTATTTCGACGGTTGGAAAAGAAAAGACGGTTCCCGATTTGTGATGCGTAAAAAATTAGCTTTAGATTCGGATTGCCCTCCGGGAATAGCACCACAATTTTCACATGGTCGTAGTGTGAGTTTTTTACCTCCAACAAATAAAGTATATGAAGTAGAAATGTTCATGGGGGGTGTTTCCTCATTTCGAAAATCAGTATTTAAGAAGCTCCAATTTTCGACTTATTTTGAAGGATATGGTTTGTATGAAGATGCCGATTTTAGTTTGCGATTGGCAAAAACAGGAAAATTATATTTGAATACGGCAGCTAGACTAAGTCATTTTCATGCTGCATCCGGAAGACCCAATCAATACGAATACGGAAAAATGGTGGTTCGAAACGGCTGGTATGTTTGGCGGGTTAAAAATCCCAATCCTCAGATTAAAGACAAAATAAAATGGCATGCAATTACAATTTTACTAACTGCTATCCGATTTTCAAATACTTTTACAACTACAAATAAAAAAGCGGCTTTTACGGAATCGATAGGGCGTTTAGTGGGGTATTGGAGTTTGATATTTAATAAACCTAAAATAGAGAATGGATCATAAATTAAATAACATAAGTTTCCATTTAGCACAGGCAAATTCCCCTCTTTTAGAGGGGCTAAGGGTGTGTTTGAATATTGTGTTCATAAACTTCCATCTTTAAAACAAAGCATGATAATTGCAATTAATGAAGTAACAGCCTTGTTGGAGAAATTTGATAGGCAATTATAATTAGAAATACTATATTTACCCCAGTCAGTGATATTAATTCTACTATGAGCATTTTTCAATTAATAATTCTGGATTATAAAAAATATAAAAAGTATGGTGGAAATTGCGTTTCGATACTTTTTTTTACCCAGGGTTTTTGGGCTGTTTTTCAATATCGAATAGCTAATTTTATATATCGTTTAAAAATTCCGGTTTTAAAACAATTAGGTCAGTTTTTTTGTCTTGTATGGCAAAAAGGAATTGAGATGTTAACAGGTATTTCAATTCCTTCTTCAGCTACAATTGGGCATTCTTTTTATATTGGGCATTTTGGTGGAATAATAATTAATGCTAATGCTGTTATTGGTAATAATTGTAATATTTCACAGGGGGTTACAATTGGAGTTTCAGGTCTGAATGAAAACAGAGGAGTTCCTAAAATTGGTGATAATGTGTATTTGGGGGCTAATTGTGTTGTTGCAGGGGATATTTATATAGGTAATAATGTTATGGTGAGTGCTTGTTCTTTAGTTACCAGAGATGTAGAGCCGAATAATGTTGTTATGGGGGTGCCTGCCGTAAAAATTGCATCAAAAGGATCAAATGGCTATATTTAATTTATGAAATTAATAGTGTTTTCATCAGCTCCCGTCATTAATTTGAAAGGAAATCTATTTTTGTACGCTCCTTATGAACATGAAATGCAAATTTGGGCTAGGCATGTTGATGAAATTCAATTTTGCTCTCCGGTATGGAATGAAGATAAGGATTTATTAGTGTCTGAATTAACATTCTTTAGTCTAAAGGTTATAGCGCTGTATGATTTTAGTGTTAGAAATTTAAAAGAGATTTTTGGTTCTGTTTATAGTGTGGTGAAAAATATATTAATTATTTTCAAAGCCATGCAACAGGCAGACCATATTCATTTGCGTTGTCCCGGAAATATGGGATTGTTGGCTTGTGTGGTTCAGATTTTATTCCCTTACAAACCTAAAACAGCCAAATATGCCGGTAATTGGGATCCAAAAGCGAAGCAACCCTGGAGTTATCGTCTGCAAAAATGGATTTTGTCAAATACTTTTTTGACTAAAAATATGAAAGTGTTGGTCTATGGGGAATGGGAAAACCAGTCTAAAAACATACATCCTTTTTTTACAGCCAGTTATTCTGAAAACGAAGAGAAAGCAGCAGTAAAAGCAATGAATCCAAATGAAAAAATACGATTGCTTTTTGTGGGAACTTTGGTGGAAGGGAAAAATCCATTATATGCTATCCAACTGTTGCAACAATTAAAGCAAGCCAATTATGATGTGCAATTGGATATTTATGGAGACGGACTTTTAAGACCCGTTTTACAAAATTATATTGAAAAGAACCATCTTAAGGAATGTGTGTTTTTACACGGCAATCACAATCAGGAAGTATTGAAAAAAGCCTACCAGGATAGTCACTTTGTAATTTTGCCTTCTAAAAGTGAAGGCTGGCCAAAAGCGGTTGCCGAAGCGATGTTTTGGGGTGCAGTGCCTCTGGCAACGGCTGTTTCCTGTGTGCCTTATATGTTAGATTACGGGAATCGGGGAGTCTTGTTAGTGAGGGATTTATATAAAGATGCCACAGCAATTAGTCAATTAATCAAGAACCCGTTTGATTTTAAAAGCAAAAGCATTGCAGCAATGAATTGGTCAGGAACTTATACCTTAGAGCGTTTTGAAAACGAAATTCAAAAACTATTACAAGGATGAGAGTGTTACAATTGATAGATTCTTTGGAGGCTGGTGGTGCAGAGCGTATGGCATTAAATTATGCTAATGCCTTATCGGCAGAAATTGAATTTTCTGGCTTAGTGGCAACCCGCAAAGAAGGTGTACTTAAAAAGCAATTGGATGATAAAGTGCATTATTTGTTTTTAAATAAAAAAAACACAGTCGATTTCAAGGCTGTTTTGAAACTTCGGAAATACATCATCAGGAATCAGGTTCAGTTGATTCAGGCGCACAGTTCTTCTTTTTTTTTAGCCGTTTTAGTGAAATTGACTTTGCCAAATATCAAAATCATTTGGCATGACCACTATGGAAATAGTGAATTCTTAGAAAACCGATCAAAGTATGCTTTGCAATTAGCTAGTTTTTTTTTCAATGGTAGTATTGCTGTAAATGAGATATTGAAGCATTGGGCATCTGCGCATTTGTATTGTAAAAACGGAATTTATTTGTCTAATTTTGCAACCATTGAAGATACAAAAGAAACAAAAACAATAGTACAGGGACAGGAAGGGAAACGCATTTTGTGTTTAGCCAATTTGCGTCGGCAGAAAAACCATTTTTTGTTGGTTGAAGTGGCGACCCGGTTGAAAGTATCACATCCGGACTGGAGTTTTCATTTGGTGGGAAAAGATTTTGAGGATAATTATTCCCATCAGTTAAAAGAAATACTCAAAATACGGGATTTACAAAATCATGTATTTGTATATAATTCCTGTTCTGATGTTGGGAAAGTACTGGAACAGGTACAACTTGGAGTTTTAACATCAGATTCAGAAGGATTGCCGGTAGCACTTTTGGAATATGCTTTGCATAAAAAAGCAGTTGTTGTTACCAGTGTAGGGCAGGTGAGTGCTGTTGTTCAAGATGGAAAAAATGGCTTTTTAATACCAGCTGGTGATGTGAATTTGTTTTATAATCGACTAACGGAATTGATTAATAATCCATCGCTTCAGGATAGATTTTCGGAAAGTCTTTATCGAATAGTAGTGGAGCAATTTTCACAGGCTTCAATTATAAAAAAATACATCCATTGGATAAATATAATCATAGTAAATGAATAAATCGGAAATTAATTATGTTAAACTGGCGTTACTCCATGTGGGTATAGCGGTTGTTATTTTTTTTATTCCTTTTTTGTCAAAAATCTACGCACTACTAATTGCCGTTTTTGGTTTTTATTATGTCATTAACAACAACAATAAAAACAACGAAGTTTTATATGTTTCGGCTTATATAGTGGGTGCTGAGGTATTTTTAAGAATGACAGGAGGAAATTTGAATAACGAATACGTAAAAGTGGTGGTTTCCTTTTTAATGTTATTGGGATTTGTCTTAAGTGGTTTTTCTAAAAGTAGTTTTGTTTATTGGCTGTATTTTCTCTTTTTACTGCCTGCTGTTTTAATAACGATGAGTCATGAGGATCTGAATTTAGAAATTAGAAAAGCCATTACATTTAATATTTCAGGGCCTGTTTGCCTGGGATTGTGTGCTTTGTATTGTTACCGAAGACACTTGCTTTATAGTCAGTTACAAAATGTGGTAGTGCTTTTGGGTTTACCCATCATCTCTATCTTAGTGTATTTGTTGTTGTACAATCCAAGTGTTCGCGATGTGGTAACAGGAACCCAGTCTAATTTTGCTACCTCCGGAGGTTTTGGACCTAATCAGGTAGCAACTATTTTAGGATTGGGGATGTTTGTTTTTTTCTGCCAATTGGTTTTCATGTCAAAGTCTAAAAGTAGTATGGCGTTAAATGCTTTTCTTTTTGTATTTACAAGTTACAGGGCTATTGTGACTTTTTCAAGAGGAGGAGTGATTACGGGCTATGTAATGATTCTTTTGGTATTATTGGCGGCTTATTTTTTTACAAACAGTACAGGGAAAAGAAAATTAATATGGATTGCCGTACTGAGCGGGATTATGGCTTTAGGGGTTTGGAGCTATAGTGTGATTCAAACCAGCGGCTTGATTAACAAACGATACGCCAATCAGGATGCCAGAGGACGGGTAAAAGGCGATCGCTTAGGTGGAAGAGAACAAGTAATGAATACCGAAATAGTACTTTTTAAAGAAAACCCAATAGTGGGAGTAGGTATTGGTTTGGGGAAATCCTATAGGGAACAAATGTTAGGAAAAGAGGTGGCTTCTCATAATGAAATAACCCGATTGTTGTCAGAACACGGTATGTTTGGAATTTTTATTTTGATAATTCTTTTAATAACTCCACTCATTCTTTTTTTAACCAATTATCAGAATTTTTATTTTTTCTCTTTTTATATATTTTGGCTTCTTACCATCAATCATGCTGCTATGCGAACGGCAGCTCCTGCTTTTGTTTACGCCTTGACGTTGCTAAATGTACAGTTTAATCCAATTCAGATAATAAAAGAAGACAGCATTTAGAAGGTTTTATTTTGGTGTTAAAGCCGTAGTTTAACTGAAATTATGACTTTTTAAAGACTATAGTTTTTTTAATAAAAAGAGTTTCTCATCTTAGCTTTGATTTTGAAATTGAATCCTTTCTTATTGTTTTTTAGCGGAACAGAGTATATTGCCAATATGAGTAAAAAATACATGTCAAAAGATAAAATCCATTTTGAAATATCCGAAAGGAAAATGCTTTTACATCTTGTAGATGTTTTTAGCATTGTAGTGGCTTTGTATGTAGTGGGGCAGTTTTTTGCCTTGGATTATTTGAAATCATCGGTTTTAGATTGGGTTAATTTAGTTGTTTTGATAATTTACCTTAAAATTATAGGAACCATTTTTGAACTTTATAATCTTCAGGTGTCAAGTAATGAGTTTTCGATAATAAAAAGTACTATACTTACGGTTACCACTACAGTTCTGGCTTATTTTTTAACGCCTGTATATTCTCCGGTATTGCCCTCTAACCGACTCCAGATTGTAGCTTTTCTTTTGGTAGTTTTCTTCTCATTGATTTTATGGAGATTGTTTTATGTACGTTTTTTAGCATCCAAACGTTTTCATCAAAAAGCGTTATTGGTTTGTGATAAGGAACAATTAAATGAACTTGTTGCGGGTTTGGAAACTATAGATCCTCATTATAAGATAATTGCTTATGTAAGTCATTGTGAGACCGATAAATCCAAGGGAGAGGATTTATTGGATATAAAATGTATCAATCCAACTGATTTAATTGCTTTTGTTAAAGAAAATTACATTACCGAAATCGTAATTGGAACTCAAAAACCCGACAGCATCACAACGGAATTGTACCAACAATTGTTGAAATTGTTAGAGTCAGGAAAAGTAATCAGAGAATATTCGCAGGTGTACGAAGAAAAAACACAACGTATTCCGGTGCACTATGTAGAGCGGGATTTTTATCGGTTTTTCCCTTTTAGCCGAAGTAATCAAAACCGATTGTACTTGTTGATTGTTAGGGTATTGGAGATTATAGTTTCGATTGTTGGCTTGTTAATTACCTTGTTATTGATTCCATTTATCTTTTTAATGAATACAATAGCCAATAAAGGAAGTTTGTTTTACACTCAGGAACGTGTGGGGAAAGACGGAACTGTGTTTAATATTCTGAAATTCCGTACCATGATAGAAAACGCCGAGTCGGCTAAGGCAGTTTTCACGGCTGTCAATGATAATAGGGTAACCGCTTTTGGAAAGTTCATGCGAAAAACCAGAATGGATGAATTTCCACAGTTTGTAAATATTCTTAAAGGAGAAATGGCGGTTATTGGCCCCCGTCCGGAGAGACCTTTTTTTGTAAAAGAAATTGCCGCAATAATGCCTTTTTATGAAACCCGACATATCATAAAACCCGGGCTTACAGGTTGGGCGCAGGTGAATTATTCGTATGGAGAAACTATAGAAGACAGTTTAATTAAGCTGCAGTATGATTTGTATTATATCAAACACAGGAGTTTTTATCTCGATTTTAATATTGCACTAAAAACCATTACAACCATTTTATTTTACCGGGGGCAATAGTTGTTAAATAATAATTGGTATTGGTTTTTTGTTTTTTAATGCTAATTGAATCAGGAAATAAACAGAAGTAACTATCAAAGGCAAAACGATGAATAAATGCGCCTTGTTGATTAAAATAACTACATAAATCAGTAAGGAGAAAAGGTTAAATAAGGCTAGTTTATAAGTCCACACGCTGTTTTTGATGGCATAAAAAAAGCATAAAATTAATAAAGCAGGATTAAATAAAAGTATATTGTAATTGTTAGCTAATTCCAAATGATCCGAATAAAATCCCATTGACAGGAAGAATAATCCCAGTAACCCCATCGTGACAAAATAAAAATAATGCACTCCTTTTTTATTCCAAATTATTAATAAAGCCAGAAAAATCAAATAGCTGTAAATGTTGTTCCACCAGGAGTTAGGGTGTATTTCTTCAAAATGTAAAATAGTTTGGTTTTTAGGAGCTAAGGGTTGCTTGTTATACTGAATTAATTTCAGGCTTTTTTGTAATTCCAGAGGCAAAAACAGTTTTGTTCCCAAAGCATCCACTTTTGAACCAAAAATGATACTGGTTCCTAATTTTTCATAAAAATGATGGTCAAAATAAGGATACAAAATACTCCTGTAAGTTAAATCAGTATCTGTTTTTTTAGAGATAATAGTACTTCCTAATGTTTTGTTGATGATATCCACCACCATCGAAGTACAGTTCTTATCAATGAATTTGTAGGTGTAATGACTGTCTCCGGAAGCTAAGGAAGTGTTTAGATTTTCAAAAAGCTGTTGTTTGAATTGAAGTGGAATTTGGAGTTCCTGCTCTTCAACCGAACGATTTTCATAAGTATATTGATTGATGAAATCGCTGTAGCGATTGACTACAGCAAAATATTGAAGATCGCCTTTGGCAAATTTTGGAACAAAATTAGGCGTGTTAAAATCAAAGGCACCATAATTATAAACCGCATCAACAAAATTAGCATCGTCCTTAATCCGAATTGCGGTGTGACCAAAAAGAGAATAGGATTCGTTCCCAAGTCCGCATGTAATTACGCTTACTTTGGCATCTTGGGATAATTGAATATTTTGTGCCCAAAAAGCATTGAAAAAACTAAGAAAGAATAGTAGTAGTGCTTTTTTAGAAAGAAATGGAGACGTCATAATCAAGTTTTTTGTTGATTTTTTTCAAAAGTATCATTTTTTTATGAGTTGGTTCTCTTCCTGATTTAAATAAATAGTCAATAAAAGAATCTGTTGAAATCTATGTTCGGGAAAAGTGGACACATTCAGTTATTATATTAAATTTGTAAACCATTCTAAAAAGCAACTCAAAAATGAATATTAAAAAACACATTCCTAACACAATTACTCTATTGAATCTTTTTTGTGGTTGTATTGCCATAGTTTTTGTGAGTAATAAGGATTTTGAAATGGCTTTTTTCTTTGTGTTTTTAGGGATTTTCTTTGACTTTTTTGACGGTTTTTTTGCCCGTTTGTTTAAAGTTACCGGTGAATTAGGCTTACAGTTAGATTCTTTGGCTGATATGGTCACCAGCGGTGTGGTTCCCGGTTATGTGATGTACACTTTGTTGACTAATAGTCAGCATGAAATAACGGCTTCGGAATATTTTCCTTTTTTAGGATTTATAATCACTTTAGGTTCTTGTTATCGATTGGCTTTTTTTAATATCGATACCCGTCAATCGGATTCTTTTATAGGTTTGCCTACGCCTGCTAATTCGTTGTTTATGCTGAGTTTGCCTTTGGTAATCAAATATTCCGACTCTTTGTTGGTATTGGAATTACTGACCAGTCAATGGGTTTTGTTCTCAATTACGGCCTTTAGTGCTTATATTTTAAATGCCGAAATTCCTTTATTCTCTTTGAAAATTAAGAAATTTACTTTCAAAGATAATATACTTCAAATTGTTTTCTTAACGCTTTCGGTTTTGTTGGTGTTATTTTTTAATTATGCCGGAGTTCCTTTGGTTATAATGAGTTATGTGCTGTTGTCAGTATTGAATAATAGATTTTCATTGGATGGCAAAACAAAATAACCGGCGCAGAACTACTTCCCGAAAATCAAAAAAGAAGCCTTCTGTGCTTCGGAAAAAACTAATTAAAGCAGGAATTATAGCGGCGAGCGTACTGCTCTTTTTGGGGATTGTGTATCATTATCGAAATGGTTTGGCGTACTATTTTAGTTTTAAAACCGATAAGGTTTTAGATAAAGAAGCCAGGGAAAAACGCCTTTCGGATGTGCGTAATTATCAGGTTTTGGAAAAAAATGAAGGCAAAGCCATCGGAATTGATGTTTCGGAATATCAGGATGAAATCAATTGGGATGAGGTGAGAACTTTGGAAAATGATAATGAATTGTCTTTTGTTTTTATACGTGCTACCGTTGGAAATGACCGATTGGATAAAAGATTCAGGGAGAATTGGCTCAATGCTAAAGAAAATCATCTCATTCGTGGTGCTTATCATTATTATCGTCCGAATGAGAATTCATTGGAGCAAGCGGAGCTTTTTATAAAAACAGTGCGTTTGCAAAAAGGCGATTTGCCACCTGTTTTAGATATTGAGAAATTACCCGAAAATCAATCTGTTGAACGGCTTAAAATTGGATTGAGGCGCTGGTTGATTGCGGTAGAGGAACATTATAAAGTGAAGCCCATAATCTACACCGGCGAAAGTTATTATGATGATTTTTTAAAAGAAGAATTCTCGGATTATCTTTTTTGGATAGCCAATTATAATTTTTACCGCGAAAAAATGGAGGAAGACTGGCTCTTCTGGCAATTTACCGAAAAAGCTTCTGTGTCAGGTATAAAAGGAAATGTGGATGTTAATATTTTTAATGGCGATTTACAGCAATTGCAGTTTATTACAAAGGAGTAGTTTCAGATTTCAGATTTCAGATTTCAGATTTCAGATTTCAGATTTCAGATTTCAGATTTCAGATTTCAGATTTCAGATTTCAGATTTCAGATTTCAGATTTCAGATTTNGATTAAGAATGTTAAACATCTAATCTGGAATCTGTTTTTTTGTTTTCTATATTCTAAATTCTGCTGACTGCTGTCTAAATTAAAACTCCAATTTCTTCTTTCTTAATTCAAAATTTTGACCCAGATACACTCTGCGTACCATTTCGTCTTCAACTAATTCTTCCGGTTTTCCGGCTTTTAGAATTCCTCCTTCAAACATTAGATAGGTTTTGTCAGTGATGGCTAAAGTTTCCTGAACGTTATGGTCGGTAATTAGGATTCCGATGTTTTTGTTTTTTAATTGCGCTACAATTCGTTGAATGTCTTCAACAGCTACGGGGTCAACTCCCGCAAAAGGTTCGTCAAGTAAGATGAATTTAGGGTCGGTTGCTAAACAACGGGCAATTTCAGTACGACGGCGTTCACCTCCTGAAAGTAAATCACCACGGTTGGTGCGAATGTGTTCCAGGCTAAATTCGGCAATCAAACTTTCCATTTTAGCAATTTGAGCTTCTTTGGAAAGATTTGTCAATTGTAAAACACTCAAAATATTATCCTCGATACTTAATTTTCTAAAAACAGAAGCTTCCTGTGCTAAATAACCAATACCTTGCTGCGCTCTTTTGTACATTGGGAAATGAGTAATATCAGTGTCGTCAAGGTAAATGTTTCCTGCATTTGGTTTTACTAAACCAACAATCATGTAAAAAGAAGTGGTTTTTCCGGCACCATTGGGACCTAATAATCCAACGATTTCTCCTTGATTTACTTCTACCGAAATGCCTTTTACAACACTTCTTCCTTTGTATGTTTTGACTAAATTATCGGCTCTTAAAATCATCGTGTATTCGGTTATTTGAATATTTGTTTATCCGGCAAATTAACGAATAAGCCCATAAACAAGAGGTGATATTAACAATTAATTATTCTTTTCTTTTTTAGTTACTAAGACCGAAAGGAATATACTGGCTTCGTATATAATCAGCATCGGGATTGCTACAATAGTCTGACTTACCACATCAGGAGGAGTAACAATGGCTGCAATAATCAATACAAGTACAATGGCGTATTTTCGGTATTCTCTCAGGAAGTTAGGAGTTACAAGACCTAATTTGGTTAAAAAGTAAATAATGATAGGTAATTCAAAAAATAATCCGCTGGCTATCACTGAAGTTTTTACCATTCCAATGTAAGAATCCAGGGTGAACTGGTTAATTACAGTAGGGCTGACTGTGAAAGTCGCTACAAAATTAACCGACATTGGGATTACTACAAAATAGCCGAAAATCACTCCAAGAAAGAATAATAAAGAGGAGAAGAAGATGAAAACTTTGGCGTTTTTCTTTTCGTTTTTATAAAGCGCCGGACTTATGAATTTCCAGACTTCCCAAAGGATATAAGGAAAGCTTAAAATAAATCCAAACAGAATACAAATCCATATAAATACATTTACCTGTCCTTCCATTTGGGTGTTCTGGATGATAAAAGGCATTTCAGTGATACAAATACTGTCGGCAAAACCCAAGCTGTGTGAGAGTTCACAAAAATATACATAGGTAAAAAAATCAGCTCTTGTAGGGCCAAATATAATGGTGTCAAATAAATAATCACTAATGGTATAGGTTACCATTCCCATTATGATTATAGCAATAGTACTTCGGACTAATAACCATCTTAAATCTTCAAGATGATCTAAAAAAGACATCTCGTTTACGTTTTTTTTTGCCATTACAGGATTCCTTCTTTTAGTATGTCATGCAGGTGTAAAACACCTTTGTATTCTTTATTGTCAATTACAATCAGCTGTGTGATGGAGTGGTTTTCCAGAACTTGCAAAGCATCAATAGCCATGGTTTCAGATGAGATTGATTTTGGATTTTTGGTCATAATGTCTTTGGCTGTCAAATCGGTAAATGTATCTCTGTCGTTTAGCATTCTTCGGATATCTCCATCAGTGATAATACCTACAACTTCATTGTTTTCTACAACTGCTGTAACTCCAAGTCTTTTTTCTGAAATTTCAAAAATTACTTTTTTTACAAGAGTGTCCGGATTAACAATTGGTTTTTGATTGTGTTCAATCAAATCTTTTACTCTGAGTAATAGTTTTTTTCCTAAAGCACCTCCAGGGTGGTATTTGGCAAAATCCTCGGCTTTAAAATCACGCATTTCCATTAAGCAAATAGCCAGTGCGTCACCCATAACTAATTGCGCTGTGGTACTGTTAGTAGGGGCTAAGTTAATAGGACAGGCCTCGGCGTCTACAGTAGTATTCAGGGTGTAATCTGATCCTTTTGCAAGAGCAGAACTGCTGTTGCCGCTAATTCCTATCAGTGGATTTCCGTCTCTTTTTAATAAAGGAATAAGCGCTTTAATTTCCGGACTGTTTCCGCTTTTTGAAATGCAAATAATTACATCGTCTTTTTGAATCATACCTAAATCACCATGAATGGCTTCGGCGGCATGAAGAAACATAGAGGGAGTGCCGGTTGAATTAAAAGTGGCTACCATTTTTTGACCGATAATAGCACTTTTTCCAATCCCGGTAACTACTAAGCGTCCTTTTGATTGAAAGATAATTTCTACAGCTTTTGAAAAATTATCATCGAGGTAATCAATAAGTTTTATAATTGCTTCACTTTCAGATAGTATAGTCTTTTTGGCAATGGCCAATATATTTTCTTCGGATATCAAAACAGAATGTTTAAAATTTGTGTGTGTAAAAGAAATTTGTATCTTTATGTGATGCAAATTTATACAAAATACCAGATAATAAAGAATGAATTCAAACGAAATTGATATCCATAAAGAATTAAAGAAATATTTTGGCTTTAGTCAATTTAAGGGATTACAAGAGCAGGTGATTACAAGCTTAATGAATAAGCAAAATACATTTGTGATAATGCCTACAGGTGGAGGAAAATCGTTGTGTTACCAGCTGCCTGCTTTAATACAGGAAGGGACTGCGGTAGTAGTTTCTCCATTAATTGCTTTAATGAAAAATCAGGTTGATGCTATAAGGAGTTTGTCTTCAGAAAACGGTATCGCCCATGTGTTAAATTCTTCGCTTACTAAAACAGAAACCGCTCAGGTTAAAAAAGACATTACTTCAGGATTAACCAAATTATTATATGTCGCTCCGGAATCTTTAACAAAAGAAGAGAATGTTGCCTTTTTGAAAAGTGTACCCATTTCTTTTGTAGCCATCGATGAAGCGCATTGCATCTCAGAATGGGGGCATGATTTTAGACCGGAATACAGAAATTTAAAGAATATTATCAAACAACTGGGTGATGTGCCTGTAATAGGGCTTACTGCTACGGCCACTCCAAAGGTGCAGGAAGACATTCTGAAAAATTTAGAAATGTCTAATGCAGTTACCTTTAAGGCTTCGTTTAACAGACCGAATTTGTATTACGAAGTACGTACCAAAACTAAAAATGTCGAATCGGATATTATTAGGTTTATCAAACAACATAAAGGAAAATCAGGTGTAATCTACTGTTTGAGTCGAAAAAAAGTAGAGGCAATTGCCGAGGTGTTAAAGGTTAATGGTATTAGTGCTGTTCCTTATCACGCAGGATTAGATGCGAAAACCCGTGCCAAACATCAGGATATGTTTTTGATGGAAGATGTAGAAGTGGTGGTTGCTACAATTGCATTTGGAATGGGAATTGATAAACCAGACGTTCGTTTTGTAATTCATCACGATATTCCTAAATCATTAGAGAGTTATTATCAGGAAACCGGTCGTGCAGGTCGCGATGGAGGTGAAGGACATTGTTTGGCTTATTACTCTTATAAAGATGTTGAGAAATTAGAAAAATTCATGTCAGGCAAACCGGTAGCTGAACAGGAAATAGGTTTTGCTTTGTTGCAGGAAGTGGTTGCTTATGCCGAAACTTCAATGTCCAGACGTAAATTTTTACTGCATTATTTTGGTGAGGAATTCGACAGCGAAACCGGAGAAGGAGCCGATATGGACGACAACGTTAGGAATCCGAAGACGAAAGTTGAGGCTAAAAACGAAGTGGTGAAATTACTGGAAGTAGTTAGAGATACGAAGCATTTATACAAGTCCAAAGAAATTGTTTTTACTTTAATAGGTCGTGTCAATGCAGTAATAAAAGCGCATAGAACCGATTCGCAGTCGTTTTTTGGTTGCGGTGTTGCCCATGATGAAAAATACTGGATGGCATTGCTGAGACAGGTTTTGGTAGAAGGCTTTTTATCCAAAGATATTGAGACCTACGGAATTGTTAAAATCACTCAAAAAGGATTGGATTTTATTGCAAATCCTACTTCGTTTATGATGTCAGAAGATCATGAGTACAGCGATGCTGAAGATGAAGCGATTGTAACTGCTGCAAAATCAGCAGGAACAGCTGATGAGGTTTTGATGGAAATGTTACGTGATTTACGTAAAAAAGTTGCGAAAAAATTAGGTGTGCCTCCTTTTGTGGTTTTTCAGGAACCTTCACTGGAAGATATGGCTTTGAAATATCCTATTTCTCAGGCTGAATTAATTAATATTCACGGGGTAGGAGAAGGAAAGGCTAAGAAATACGGAGCTGAGTTTGTAGCATTAATTAGCAGGTATGTTGAAGATAATGACATTATCAGACCTGATGATTTGGTAGTGAAATCTACCGGAACAAATTCGGCTAATAAATTGTATATCATTCAGAATATTGACAGAAAATTGTCTTTAGATGATATTGCCAAGGCAAAAGGATTAACAATGGATGCTTTGATTAAAGAAATGGAGCAAATTGTGTATGCCGGAACCAAATTAAATATTCAATATTGGATTGATGATATGCTGGATGAAGATCAGCAGGAAGAAATCCACGACTATTTTATGGAATCCAAAACCGATAAAATAGAAGAAGCTTTAAAAGAATTTGAAGGCGAGTATGATATTGACGAATTGCGTTTAATGCGTATTAAATTTATTAGTGAAGTAGCAAACTAGATTTTAGAATGCAGATTTCAGAATTAAGATTTCAGATTATATTGTAAACGATTTAATCTGAAATCTTTTTTTATTTCTGCCTTCTGCTTTCTGAATACTGCAGACTAATAAAGTACAGCTCGATGTGGCTTTAATGCATCTCTGACCTGAATCATATTTTCATCGGTAACAACCATAAATGCGATAGCCTGCATTTCGCCCTGAATTTCAAATCCGGTGATGTTTAACGACAATTTTTCAATAGCGATATATTCTTTCAAATGAATTTCGTGATGTTCGGCTGTTTTAGCTGCTGCAGGACCACGAAAATCCCAAATCATTTTTATTTTTCTGGACATTTTTTCTAAAGATGTTTAGGTTCTAAGGTGCAAAGTTACAAAGTCTGTTTTACGAAGAAGAAAAAAGTTGCTACATAATTAACCGCAAAGTACGCTAAAATTTAATTTCACTTTGTGTTTTTATACAACCAGATCTTAAAAAACTTAGCGCACTTTGCGGTTAATTACATAAAGTTATTTCAAAATAGTATTTTTGCAACTTCTTTCATAAAAAGAAAGCTAATTAGAATAAATAAGATACCATGCCAAAAGAACTTTTACTTCAGGTAACTCCGGAAATAGCTGCCAACGAATTGTTGCTTAAAGACTATTTATCTAAACAGATAAAAGTTGCTCCAAATGAAATTCAGCATATTGCTATTTTAAAACGTTCCATTGATGCGCGCCAAAAAGCGATAAAAATCAATCTGAAGGTTCTTATTTATCTAAATGGCGAATCGTATCAGGAGAATATTTTACAACTTCCGGATTATCCCAATGTGACCAATGCACAGGAAGTAATTGTGGTGGGAGCTGGTCCTGCCGGGCTTTTTGCTGCTTTGCAATTGATAGAATTAGGTCTGAAGCCAATTCTTATCGAACGCGGAAAAGATGTTCGTGGTCGCCGTAGGGATTTAAAAGCGATCAACCGTGATCATGTAGTTGATGAAGATTCTAATTATTGTTTTGGTGAAGGCGGAGCAGGAACGTATTCGGATGGGAAATTATATACCCGTTCTAAGAAAAGAGGTGATGTCAATCGAATTTTAGAATTATTGGTGGCTTTTGGGGCTACTCCCGATATTTTAGTAGATGCACATCCACACATTGGAACGAATAAATTGCCTAAAATCATCGAAGATATTCGTGAGAAAATAAAAGAATGTGGCGGTCAGGTTTTATTTGAAACCCGAGTAACTGATATTTTAGTTAAAAATAATGAGATTGAAGGAATTGTAACTCATAAAGGCGATACTATTTTAGCTAACAAATTAATTTTAGCTACCGGACATTCTGCCAGAGATATTTTCGAATTATTAGACAGAAAAAAAATAGTAATTGAAGCAAAGCCTTTTGCTTTAGGTGTTCGTGCCGAACATCCGCAATCGTTAATTGACAGTATTCAATACAGCTGTGATTACCGTGGTGAATTGTTGCCACCTGCTCCTTATAGCATTGTAAAACAAGTAGGAGGAAGAGGAATGTATTCGTTTTGTATGTGTCCCGGCGGTGTGATTGCTCCTTGTGCAACGAGTCCGGGCGAAGTGGTTACAAATGGCTGGTCGCCTTCTAAAAGAGATCAGGCTACCGCCAATTCTGGAATTGTAGTAGAGTTAAAATTAGAAGATTTTAAGCCTTTTGCAAAATTTGGCGCTTTGGCCGGAATGGAATTTCAAAAGAGCATCGAACAAAAAGCCTGGCATTTGGCAGGTCAGACTCAAAAAGTACCGGCTCAAAAAATGATTGATTTTACGCAATCTAAAATTTCGAAAGATATTCCTAAGACTTCTTATGTGCCCGGAACAACTTCGGTTGAATTAGGGCAGGTTTTCCCTGGTTTTTTGACCCAAATATTACGTGAAGGATTTACTGCTTTTGGGAAATCTATGAAAGGCTATCTGACCAATGAGGCGGTACTTCATGCGCCTGAGTCCAGAACTTCATCACCAGTGCGAATTCCGAGAGACGGAATAACATTAGAGCATTTGCAAATTAAAGGTTTGTATCCTTGCGGAGAAGGCGCCGGTTATGCAGGCGGAATTATTTCGGCAGCAATTGATGGTGAAAAATGTGCCTTGATGATTGGCGAAGCTTTGAAGAAAAATAAAGTCATTCGCTAAACTAACGAAATGATAAACTAACAAGCAGTTACACGGATAATAATCGGTGTGTTTGTATTATGCCAAAAGTCAATATGGTATTCTGTATTTTGAGAGTTTTGTACAGGAACAGCCCCAGTTAGCAGTGTGCTTTGAAGTCTCCTGATCCACTTTGCGTTGTTGTAAAAAGACCTTAAAGTTTTCTTAAATCAAAGTTTATCACTTTGTATTACTATATATTTGCAATCCAAAAATGAAAGAGCCACAAATACATATTAATTCCATTTTGATTTGGCTAATTCTGCCATTTCTTTTCTTTAGTACTTGCATCATAGCAAATACTACAGGAAAAATGGATTCTTTTGTGTCATTTTCAGAAATCGAAAAAACGATTGCATTTAGTATTAAAAATACCTCAGAACCAACCCGAAAGGGACTTCCTGAAAAATCTTCTACAGAAAATAATCTGATATCAAATCCGGATATTGAAGAGGTTACTAATCTTTTGATGGTAAAAAATATTATTTTCTTAAATGTTTTTCATTTGTGTTTTCCAAGACGAGTGCCCATTAATTACGAGGAAACTTACCATATGCAATTTCATTCTGATATTGTACCTCCACCTCCTAAAGTTTAATAATTTTTATAAGTCCTTCTACTGATTTGCTATTCTAAAAACACAGAATACGCAAACAGCTTTGCTTTGAACTACTTTTAAATTTTATTAAATAATCCTAAAAATGAACAAAATTGTTTTAGTTTTTGGCCTATCTGTACTTTTAGGCTCTACAATTGCTTGTGACTCAAAAAAAGCAGAAAAAATTGCTTTAGAAAAATATCCAACAACAAAACCGATAGTAGTAGATACTACCTACACCAATGAATATGTTGCTGAAATTCAATCGTTGCAAAATGTTGAAATTCGTAGTAAAATCAATGGTTATATCGAAAAAATTCACATAGACGAGGGAAAACCGGTTAAGGCAGGACAATTGTTGTTCAGCATCAATAGCCAAGGTCTTCAAAAGGAATTTCTTAAAGCCAAAGCTATGGTGAAAAGTGCTTTGGCAGAAGCTAAAAACGCCGAATTGGATTTGCAGAATGTAAAAACTTTAGCGGTGAATAATGTCGTTTCTAAAACGGAATTGGAAAAAGCTCAGGCTGTCTATGCCGCTGCTTTGGCACGTATTGATGAACATCGTGCTAACGAAGCAAGTGCCGCTATTCATTTGTCGCTGACAAAAATCAAAGCACCTTTTGATGGAATTATCAACCGTATTCCATTTAAAACAGGAAGTTTGATTAACGAAGGAACTTTGCTGACTACGATTTCCAATAACCGTTCGGTTTATGCGTATTTCAACGTATCTGAAAAAGAATACCTGCAATTTAAAGCACAAAATACTAACAAAGACCGTAATGGTATTACCTTACTTTTGGCAGATAATAAACCGCATAAGTACAAAGGTATCATAGAAACTATCGAGGGGGAATTTGACCCCAATACCGGAAATATTGCTTTTAGAGCCAAATTCCCGAATCCGGAATTATTACTAAAACATGGATCAAGTGGAAAAATCCAATTGACCAATACCCTGAATAAAGCTTTGATTATTCCTCAAAAAGCTACTTTCGAAATTCAGGACAAACAATACGTTTACGTAGTTGATAAAAATAATACCGTACATGCCCGAAATGTCGAAATAAGACAACGAATTCCACACTTATATGTAATTGCTTCGGGACTTTCCGCATTTGATAACATCATTTACGAAGGAATTCAAAATCTAAAAGAAGGGGATAAAATAAAGCCACAGCTTGTAGCGATGCATCAATTGATTTCTAAATTACAATAAGGCGTAATTCAAACAAAAAACAAATCAATTTATGTTTACAAAATTCATACACAGACCCGTACTGTCGATAGTTATATCGCTGATGATAGTACTTTTGGGGGCATTGTCATTGACGCAATTGCCTATGACCCAATTTCCTGATATTGCACCACCCGAGGTTACTGTAACTACCAAATATACTGGTGCTAATGCTGAAGCCTGCGTGAAAGCTGTGGTAACCACTTTGGAACGAGCTGTAAATGGAGTTCCCGGAATGGCTTATATGTCGTCGGTTTCCGGAAATGACGGAACCAGTGTTATCAATATCATTTTTAATGCCGGTACTGATCCGGAAATTGCCGCTGTAAACGTACAGAACAGAGTTTCCTCAGTTTTGGACGAACTACCCGAAGAGGTAATTAAATCGGGAGTTATTGTTGAAAAAGTACAAAACAGTATGTTGTTGTACCTCAACATTTTGAGTTCGGATACCAAATTAGACGAAAAATTCCTGTACAACTTTGCCGATATTAATATCCTTCCTGAGCTGAAACGTATTGAAGGAGTTGGATTTGCTGATATTATGGGACAACGCGAATACGCTATGCGTGTGTGGCTGAATCCTGTTAAAATGGCTTCTTATAATATTTCTACCGAAGAAGTAGTGCAAAGTTTAAAACAGCAAAACATTGAGGCTGCTCCCGGAAAAGTGGGAGAAAGTTCGGGTAAAATAGAACAATCACTGCAATATGTAGTGAAATATACAGGGAAATACAATACCAAAGAGCAGTATGAGAACGTAATTATTAAAAGAGATTTTCAGGGCGAATTATTGCGTTTAAAAGATATTGCTGAAGTAGAATTTGGCTCACTGGACTACGACGTTCTTTCTAAAGAAAATGGTAAGCCATCTGCAGCAATTGTGTTAAAACAACGTCCGGGAAGTAATGCCAGCGATGTAATTGAAAATATCAAAAGCAAGATGGAGGAATTAAAAACCTCTTTTCCGGCTGGAATTTCATACACTTACAGCTATGATGTTTCGAATTTCCTGAACGCATCGGTAGAAGGAGTATTGCATACTTTGGTGGAAGCGTTTTTATTAGTGGCTTTAGTGGTTTTTATCTTCTTAGGAGATTTTCGTTCGACACTTATTCCTGCTATTGCCGTTCCGGTATCGCTTATCGGGACTTTTTTCTTTATGCAGTTGTTCGGGTTTTCCATTAACCTGATTACTCTGTTTGCCTTGGTGCTTGCTATCGGTATTGTGGTAGATAATGCCATTGTTGTAGTGGAAGCGGTTCATGCCAAAATGGAAGAAGAACACCTTGAGGCTAAAGAGGCTACTGAAAGTGCAATGCACGAAATAGGAGGAGCCATTATAGCGATTACCTTAGTGATGGCTGCGGTATTTATTCCGGTTGCTTTTCTTCCCGGTCCTGCGGGAGTTTTCTACCGTCAGTTCTCTGTCACTATGGCTATTGCCATTGTACTTTCAGGGATTAGTGCTTTGACTCTTACGCCTGCTTTGTGCGCAATGATGTTGAAAAATACGCACGGACAAGCTAAAAAAGACAACTGGATCAATCGTTTTATTGATTCGTTTAACAAGCAATACAATAAGATATCAGATCGTTACCGAAAATTATTAGGATTAATAGTTAACCGTCGTGTAGTAACTATTGTGAGCTTACTGATTTTCTGTGTTGCAACTATGGGCTTAGGGAAATTATTGCCTACCGGATTTATTCCAAATGAAGACCAGGGGACCATTTATGCGAGTATCACAACTCCGTCCGGAGCTACCCTTGAGCGTTCGGAAGCAATTGTTGATGCAATTCAGGAAGTGGCTATGAAAAACGAAGGAGTTGCTTCGGTTTCAACTCTGGCAGGATATAATTTCCTGACAGATGGAACAGGTGCTTCTTACGGAATGAATTTAATCAGTTTGAAAAGCTGGAACGACCGTAAAAATGCTACCGACCAGGATATTATTCAGGAATTAAAAGAAAAAACCAATCATATTAAGGATGCTAAAATTGAGTTTTTCACGCCACCTCCTGTGCCCGGATACGGAAATTCCAGTGGATTTGAACTCCGAATTTTAGATAAAACCGGAAAAGGGGATTTGAAAAAACTCGAAGAGGTAGCTCAGAATTTTGCTGCTGAATTAAATAAAAATGAGGCTATTAAGAATACTTTTTCCTCTTTTGATGCCAGTTTTCCGCAGTATTTGGTCAATATTGACAATACCAAAGCTGCCCAAAAAGGAGTCAACATCAACGAAGTCTTAAGCACTTTACAGACTTATTTGGGAAGTGATTATGCCACCAACTTTATCCGATTCAATCAGATGTACAAAGTGATGGTGCAGTCATCACCGGAATACCGGGCTAAACCCGAAGATATTTTGAAATTGTATGCCAAAAACTCCGAAGGTGAAATGGTGGCAATGTCTTCGTTTTTATCTATCGAAAAAGTTTACGGACCGGAGCAAATTACCCGTTACAACATGTACACTTCGGCTATGTTAAATGGAGAGCCGAAAGAAGGTTACAGTAGTGGTCAGGCAATTGAAGCTATAAAAACCATTGCAGCTGAAAAACTGCCTAAAGGTTATGGATATGATTGGGGAGGATCCTCACGTGAACAGGCCAATTCAGGTAACGAAGCGATATACATTTTCTTAATTTGTTTGTTGTTTATTTACTTTTTATTGGCAGCGCAATACGAGAGTTTTCTGTTGCCATTACCGGTGATTTTATCCTTGCCTACAGGAATCTTAGGAGCCTTTTTTCTATTGGCTGCTTTGGGATTAGAGAATAATATTTACGCTCAGGTAGCAATGGTAATGCTCATTGGGTTATTAGGTAAAAATGCCGTATTAATTATCGAATTTGCAGTATTGCGTCACAAAGAAGGACTTCCTCCGTTGCGGGCTGCTATTGAAGGGGCAACAGCGCGTTTACGTCCTATTTTGATGACTTCATTTGCTTTTGTTGCCGGATTAATTCCGTTGATGCTGGCCTCTGGAGCCGGTGCCATTGGAAACAGAACTATCGGAACAGCCGCAGCCGGAGGAATGTTTTTCGGAACCGTTTTCGGAGTACTGATTATTCCGGGCTTGTATTTCATATTTGCCACTATTTCCGAGAAAAATATCCTTATTGAAGGAGAAGAAGAAAATCCATTAACCGAAGAAATTGATTCCTTATAATGATGTCACGAATAAAAATAATAACAGGATGTGTCGCTCTTGTACTTTTTGCGCTGGGATGTAAAACCGCAGTAATTCCTCCAACGGAGGCCATCAAGCCGCTGCCGGAATTCTATACAGCCTCAAAAGATACAATCAATGTCGCTGCAACCAAATGGGATGTGTTTTACAAAGATGCTTATCTGAAGCAATTAATAGAAACCACCTTGGCTAATAACTACGATTTATTAGCCGCAATGCAAAAAATTGAAATCGCTCGAAACACCGTACGTTTTAACAAAGGCGCACAATTGCCAAGTTTGAATGCAGGTATTGGTGCTGCCCAACGCAAATTTGGGTTGTACACCATGGACGGTGCCGGAAACGCTACAACAGACATGCTGCCCGGACAAAGAGTGCCGGAACACTTACCGGATTATCTGGTAGGATTCAACGCCAGCTGGGAAGTTGATGTTTGGGGCAAACTCCGTTCTAAGAAAAAGGCTGCTTTGGCTCGTTACAGCTCTAGTATAGAGGCAAAAAATGCCATACAAACTGCGCTGATTGCTGAAGTTGCCGCTACTTATTTTGAGTTATTGGCTTTGGATAACGAATTGGATATTATCAGAGAAACCATTTTATTACAACAAGCGGCCTTAGCCATTATTAAAATTAAAAAACAAGCAGCTGTTTTGAACGAATTGGCTGTGAAACAATTTGAAGGTCAGGTTTCCAATTCAAAAGCGCTTGAATTTGAAATTTTGCAGAAAATTACCGTTGCTGAAAACAAATTAAATTTCTTGAGTGGTCAGTTTTCCAAAACCGTTTTGCGGGACAAAACAAAATTTAATACTCTCGACAGCCAACTTATAAGCGTGGGGATTCCATCGCAACTCCTTAAAAACAGACCTGATATTCGTCAGGCTGAGTTGGAATTGTTTGCTTCAAAATGTGATGTAAAATCGGCTAAAGCTGCTTTTTATCCATCGTTTACAATAACCGGAAGTGTAGGTTATCAGGCTTTCAAGACAGCTCTCCTGTTTCAGGCACCCGAATCGTTTGCTTATAGTATTTTGGGAGGATTAAGCGCTCCTTTGCTAAACCGAAATGCCATCAAAGCGCAGTTCAATACGGCCAAAGCGAATCAAACAGAAGCCCTGCTTAATTATCAGAGAATCATTTTGTCAGGCTATTTCGAGGTAGCAAATGAATTGTCGAATCTGAATAATTTAAAGCAATTCTATGAATTAAAAGAAAAAGAAGTGGCTACTTATACACAAAGTACCGCTATTGCAAATGATCTTTTTAAATCAGGAAGAGCCAGCTATTTAGAGGTTTTAATGAGTCAGCGTACGGCTTTAGAATCCAAAATAGAATTGATTACTACCCGAAAATTACAGCATCAGTCAGCAATCCATCTCTACAAAGCTCTGGGAGGCGGATGGCAATAAGCCGGTATCTGTTTTGGTATCGTTTTAGCTTGTAATTTAGAGTACAAATTGTAACAGCATTAGAGGTTGTTTGAAAATTAGTTTTCAAACAACCTTTTTTTACGCATTATCTTTTCATCAAAGGCAAATAATAAAAATTGCGCTGTTGCCCCGAGGCTTTTGTGAAAAAGAAAAGAGTTTTGAATATATATGAAAAGTATTTGAATAAATTAAATATCTTTCTTGTTTATTTGTAATAAAAATATTATTCTATATTTGTGAAATAATGCGCTATAAAGTAGCGACTATACACCCAAAATAGGGTAGATTGTCGCTACTTTGTAGCGAGTATATACTAGTTATGTGCCATTTAACAGCAGAATCGGAAATAAAAAATGAAACAAAGGGAATTTACATCAATAGGATTTATTTTAAGCTTGGTCATTTTACTTCTAAATGATTTTTATTTAAAAAGTCTTTACGGAAATTGGCTAACTGGAAAATTATCTGACTTTGCTGGATTATTTATTTTTCCCTTATTTTGGACAATTCTATTTCCAAAATTGAAAGATAAAATATACTTTGCATCTGCTATTTTATTCATTTATTGGAAAACAGTTTACAGTGAACCTTTAATTGAAATTATAAATCAATATTCTATAATTAACCTGAATAGAGTTGTTGATTTGACTGATTTATTAGCATTACTAATTTTACCATTTTCCTACTCATATCATCAAAAAGACAATAAAAATTTCATAACTATTAATCCAACATTTATTGTTATTTTAACCTGTTTTTCTTTTATAGCTACTAGCTATGATTCAGAAATAGAATATAAAAACGAATATACTTTTGACTTTCCTATTGATACTCTTAAAACAAAAATTTATTACCTGAAAACTATTTCTAACCAATATGAGAAAGAAAAAGAAAATTACATTTTAGACTCAACTGGAAAATACAAAATTCATAAATATTATTGGGACACAATTGATGCAAAAAAGCCACCTATTGATAAGTTTGTGAAAGACACAGTGGCCTTATTTATTTTCGAAGATTTTTGTTTTGAAGGATATGACGCAAAACTTGTAATTAGTGGCGATAATACGAAATCAAAAATCAAAGTTTTAGGCTTTCATCATAAATGCCCAAAAGATGAAAAGACTTTAACACATTGGAATGATGACGAAGAAATATTATCTAAATCATTTGAGAAAAAAGTCATCCAACAACTAAAATAAAAACGGCACATAACACACGCTACAAGCAATTTGGGTTTTAGGCTTAATTTGAAATTGGTTGTCTATTTGGAAGATTTGGCAAATCCGAAGAATGGGCTTAATTTAGTCCCAAACTGCTTGTAGCGCGAGAACGTTATAGCCAATTTTATGAACGACACACTTAACGACTTTAAAGTAAAGGACAGACAAAGCTTCATTAAGTTTCTTGACTTATTACGCAAGAACTTTTTGGATAATCCTGAAAGTTGGGAAAATAAAACTTTGCCTGACTTTTTAGAAGCGTTAAGTGCATACACAGAAGACGTTCAAGGTTATTACGACAATATGAAACTAAATGTAAACGCTGACAAACCAGACTGGTCAACATTTGCCGATATTTTTAAAGGAGCGAAAATTTACGAATAGAAGAAATGACCAGGCAGGAACAAATATATAATTGGCTAACAACTGGACTTCAACAACCAACCGACCGATTTTCGGAGATATTCTATTACGATAAAAGAGATAATGAATTTTTCTCAATTCTTGTCACAGACTATTTTATGTTTGACGAAAACTTGAATATTGCGAAAGACATAACAACGACTTACTCCAAAGAAAATCTTGAAACGCTTATTGACAGAATAAGGCGAATAGAAAACAAGGACGTTGCAATTATTTCTTTGCCAAGGCTGGGTAATTCACCAAATACTGCGGACACAGAATTCATTTCTCAGCAAACAGAGAGTTTTTTAAACTTAAATTCAATTAACATTGAGACAGCAACAATTTGGGAAGTTGAAGAAAGTGGAACAATAACCATTGACCTAAAAAATGAAAGAGAATCATTGATTAAAAAACCTTGGTGGAAAGTATGGAAATAAAAACTGGCTATAACAGGGGTTTTGCGAAATTGGGGCTGAAGTGCTAAATTAAAACATTCGGAATTTTTATGTACATTAGTGCTAGGCTGAAACGAAGTGCATTTTAAACCCCAACTTCGCAAAGCCCCGAAACGTTATGTGCCATTTTAAGACAACGACAACAAAGTGACAGAGAAAATCAACAAAATATTACAAGACTTAGTTGGACTTCCCTTGACAAGGACGACCAGAGCTTCAAATATGGAGTGTTTAAAATTTGGGACTTTATATCTCAAAGACAGAGAAGGTGAGACTTGGAATTCTGGAGAATTTGGATTACACCTTCAATGTCCTTGGCGTTTGACAAATGACAACGAAATAATTGTTGGCAGTAACGACTTATATGAACAAGCAGACGAAACAGCGGACTATGACGAAAATTTTAATTGGGAAGAGTTCAACGCAAATTTAAGGGACGTAAAACTTGACAGGTTTATATCAGAAACTAAACACTTAGTAAAATCAGCATTTGCAGACAATTTTGGCGGACTTCAAATATGTTTTGACAGTAATGTAGTTTTGACTGTTTTTCCTGTAATCGCATCAAAGGCGGACAACGAACATTGGCGACTACTTGACAACAGGGATGAAACTAAAAATCATTTTATTAGTAAATCAACAGGCTATGTTTTGGACTGACAATTACACGACCGAAAGAAAAACGGCACATAACAGCACCTACCCAAAAGGCGGGGTTTCGTGCTCCGCAGACAGTTTTGTGGTTAATCAAACATTAGTTTTTCAAATCAAGTTTTGTGGTATAATTTTGTTTTTTGGGTAGCTGCAAAACGTTATGAGCAACCCCAGCTCTCAAAAGACTCTTTAAAAACAAGAACAACATTAATTAGCATCATCCGAAACTAAATCAGAAACATTTCTTATAAGCAAAACAAGCTATCTTTTTTAAGGATAGCTTGTTTTGTTATTAGTTTTAAAAAGTAATTATTTCTTCTCAGCAACAATTTCAACAGGAATTGAACCTGGTGTCAGACCTTCAACATCCGCTTTAATTGTAATTGTGCCGTTGTCTTTAGCTGCTTTAATAATTGCAATGGCGCTACCCTGATACGCTCTGGTTGCAGGACCTTGGTAGCCTTCGTGGTCAATAATATTTCCGTTGTCCACAGCAACAATTTTACCGGAATCCGTAATAGAGAATTTGATTAGATTATCAGCATTCGCGCATCGGATTCCTTTTTCGTCCACAATAGTTGCGGTAATAAAAGTCACATCATCCCAGTTGTTAGCAACCGTAGCATTGCTTTTGGTCAGGATAATTTTTGCCGGTTTTCCTGCTGAGGTATGTTCTTCCTGAGCCACAATTTTTCCGTTGTTTTTTCCAATGGCTTTGATAGTGCCTTCTTCAAAAGTAACATTCCATTCTCTTGGCGAATCATCGGCAGGTTTTTTCAAAGAACCTAATGATTTATCATTCAGAAAAAGTTCTACTTCGTCGCAGTTACTATATACATTTATTTTGGCATTGTCATACGTATCGAAATCATTTGGCGTCCAGTCGGCAACCCAAAATCCAGCTCCTGCATTATCTGATTTTCGAACAATATGAACAACCGGTTCTTCAGACCACCAGCTGTCTCTTTGCAAAGATTGTTGTTTCCAGTTTCCGGCTCTGTCAAATAATCCTTGATTGTTAGTGGTTTCCGGCCAATCGGCTTCGCCTAAATAATCGTAACCGGTCCATAAAAATTGTCCAGCCATGTATGGTTTGTCTCTTAAGGCTAACCATTGGTTCAATACATGTGTGTTTTCAGTACCAATAACTTTCCATGTCGGATTTGCTTCGTGAGCAGCTATCAGTTCGTTTTCACGGTAATTTTGCCCTACAACGTCCATTTGTGCTGCAAAACCGCTAAGATATACTTTAGAATTTGCCGGTCTGAAAAGCGCCATTGTTACAGGTCTGGTATTATCATATTTTTTAACTACATCTTCCTGCATTTTATACGTTTTGTAGCCTTCAGGATAACTTAAATTATCATGGATTTCATTTCCAATGCTGTAAATCACAATCGAAGGATGATTTCGGTCTCTCAAAATCATATCTTTCGTGTCCTGTTCCCACCAATCCTTAAAGTTTAGATTGTATCCTTTTTCACCATTGTGTTTGGCAGCCGTCCAGGTATCGAAAGTTTCATCCATAACCACAAATCCCATTTGATCACACAAATCCAAAAATTCAGGTGCTACAGGATTATGAGAAGTACGAATTCCGTTTACGCCCACTTCTTTTAGTTTTTTCAAACGTTCTTTCCAAACGCCAAGCGGAACGGCAGCTCCCACAGCGCCACCATCGTGATGCAGACAAACACCTTTTATTTTGTAATTTTTGTTGTTCAACCAAAAACCGGTTTCGGCTCTAAATTCGGCATTTCTGATTCCAATAGTTGTCGTCTCATTATCGATAAGCGTTTTTCCGGAATACAATTTGGTAGTTACAGTATATAAATTGGGTGCTTCAATATTCCATAATTTAGGATTGATGATTTCAATCTCTTTTGATAATTCGTTGTTTTTTCCGGCGACAATATTTTCCTGACTTTCTATAGATTTCACGACTTTTCCGCTGTTATCAATAATGTCAATCTGTAATTTATAAGTTCCGGCAACTCCGTTTTCTATTTCCGTTTTTATATTTATTACCGCTTTTTTTGCAGTAGGATTAGGTGTCGTAATTTGTGTTCCCCAATGTTTAAAATGGGTTTTGTTTACAGCAACTAATCGTACATGGCGATAGATTCCTGCTCCGGTATAATAGCGTGAAGCGGGTTGGATTGTATTGTCTGCACGAACTGCAATTACGTTGTTTTTTCCTTTTCCAAAGTTCAAATACGGAGTTAAATCATATACAAAACTGATGTAGCCGTAAGGCCGTTTGCCTAAATGTTTGCCGTTAATCCAAACCTCGCTGTTGGCCATCACGCCATCAAATTCGATAGAAAATAATTTTTTTGAATCGGCTTCGTCTAATTGAAATGTTTTGCGGTACCAGCCAATTCCGGCAGGCAAATAACCGCCACCACGGGCTGTAGGGTTTTCACGGTCATAAGGACCTTCGATGCTCCAATCGTGTGGAACATCCAGTGTTCTCCAGCTTTTATCATTGAAATCTAATTTTTCAGCTCCAGCAATTTCTCCTTTTATAAATTGCCAGTTGGCGTCAAAGTTGATTGTTTTTCGCACTTGAGCAAAAACTGTAGTTGTAAATGCTAAAAAGAATAAAAGACTGTAGGTTTTTATATTTTTATGTTTTTTCATTTCGGTGGGTTTATTTTTTATTGTGACTATCCGTTCCTCATGTTAATTATTGAAAATGGCACGCAGATTAAGCTGATTTTAGCAGATTATCATAAATGTAATTTATGAAAAATCCGTTTTTATCTGTTCAATCGGTGTAATCTGTGTGCTATTTTTTTATTTAGTCCGCTTAGCGGACAGTCATGCTATTTTAAAATGGAATTGATTTTGTCTAATTCGGCTGCGCTGAAAGCAGTGTTTTCCAAAGCCTTAATAGAATCTATAATTTGTGCCGGTTTGCTGGAGCCAATCAATACTGAAGTAATTCGCTCATCACGTAAAATCCAGGCTAGAGCCATTTGCGCTAATTTTTGACCACGTTCTTTAGCAATGTCGTTGAGTGCGATGATTTTTTCAAGTCTTTCGGTAGTAATATGTTCTTCTTTTAAGAATTGCCCGCTGGTGGCAACTCTCGAATCAGCCGGGATTCCGTTTAAATATTTATCAGTTAATAGTCCTTGTGCCAAAGGCGAAAACGGAATGCAGCCTACTTTTTCTTTTCCTAGTAAATCAAAAAGTCCGTCTTCAACCCAACGCTCAAACATCGAATATTTAGGCTGGTGAATTAAGCAGGGAGTTCCCATTTCTTTTAATAATTGAAAAGCTTTTTCCGCTTCGACTGGGCGGTAGTTCGAAATCCCTACATACAAAGCTTTTCCTTGTTGCACGATTAAATTCAATGCAGCCATGGTTTCTTCTAAAGGTGTTTCCGGATCAGGTCTGTGATGGTAAAAGATATCTACATATTCTAAATCCATTCTTTTTAAACTCTGGTCTAAACTGGAAACTAAATATTTTTTCGAACCCCAATCGCCATAAGGACCGTCCCACATGGTATAACCGGCTTTTGACGAAATTATCATTTCATCTCGGTGGTTTTTGAAATCCATTTTTAAAATTTTTCCCATACATTCTTCTGCCGAACCCGGAGGCGGACCATAATTGTTAGCCAAATCAAAATGAGTGATTCCGTTATCGAAAGCGGTTTTTATTAGGTTTCGGCTGTTTTCAAAATCGCTGTTCAGTCCGAAGTTGTGCCAAAGTCCCAATGAAAAAGCCGAAAGTTTCAATCCTGAGTTGCCGCATCGGCGGTATTCCATGTTTTCGTATCGGTTAGCTGCTGGTTGATATGTCATTTTTTATAAGTTTACGTAATCGTTTACGGTGAATAATTAAATTTTTTTTAATTCTTTTTTGAAGATTCTCTTAGTATTAATGTTGGAGTCAAAACTCGTTTTTGGCTGTTTGTTTTTTCTCCTTTTTTCGAAATCAATTCATAAATAAGGTTGAAGGCTTCTTCGCCCATTTGGACTGTTTTTTGATCGACTGTAGAGAGTGAAGGCGTAATGTGTTCGCCAAATAAATCATTACAAAAACCAATTACACCAAACTCGTTAGGAACTTGAATTTCTCTTTCTTTTAATTCTTTCAGGGCGCCAAGTGCTGTGAAATCTTCAACGGCAAAGACAGCGTCGGGTTTGTTTTCTAGATTTAAAAAGTGTTGGACGCCTTTTCTTCCGGCTTCAATACTGATGTCTCCATTGTGAATTAAATTATTATCGAAAGGGATGTTGTATTGGTGTAAAGCGGCCTGATAACCTCGGACTCTTTCTGCAAATGCTTTACTGTGTTGAGGTCCGGAAATGTGTGCAATCCTTTTGTATCCTGATTTTATCAAGGATTCGGTAGCCATAAAAGCGCCCAGATAATCGTCAGTACTAACGGATGAGATTCCCAGATTATCATTAGTACGGTCAAAAAAAGCAATGGGAATGTTTTTTTCTTTGACCCATTCGAAATGGGAATAATCAGTAGTGTTTTTCGAAATGGATACTAAAATCCCGTCAACTCTCGCGTTAATAAAAGTTTCTATACCTTTTTTTTCAAATTCTTCCGACTCATTCGATTGGTAAATAAGTACATCGTAATCCTGCTGACTGGCCAGATTTGAAATACCGTGAATCACAGATCCAAAGAATAAATGTTCGGCTGTGGGGATTAAAACGCCTATCAGTTTTGTTTTTCCGGAACGCAGCGAAGAAGCCAATTTGTTGGGTCTGTAATCCATGCGTTCGGCAACTGCTTTGACTTTTTTCTTGGTAGCGGCACTTATTTCAGGATGATTGCTCAGAGCACGGGAAACTGTGGCAGGAGCAATTCCTAATTCTTTCGCAATATCGCTAATAGTGATTTTTGTTTTCATTTTTTCGTAATCGTTTACGAAAATAGAATTTTATTTTGGATTATAATGAATTAGTGATGTCTTTTATTTGTTTATTGGAATAAAATACAGATTTAATGATTTTTAAAACCATATAATTTCAATCTTTGTAAGGATTGTTTTCTTTGTTTAATAAAATTTTATGTTAATTTTTTAAGATATTCGAAAATCAATTATTTATTTTTAGATTTGACGCAACAACATTAAAATGTATTATACAATGTCATTTGCAAATAAATATACCGATGTGGAACTTGTTGAGCGTCTTCAGAACAATGAAGAAGGGGCTTTGACAATTATCTATAAGGAATATTGGGAAATTATGTTTTTGGCGGCCTATAATCTTGTTAAGGATCGATCGGTGTGTGAAGACATCGTTCAGGAGGTTTTTATTTCGCTATGGCAAAGAAGGGATAAGATACAGATAAAAGTTTCTTTGAAAAGTTATTTATACACCAGTACGGTTTATAAGGTGTATGACCATTTTAATAAAAATAAAAAAATGGCAAAGGATGAGTTGTTTGATAATTTTGAAAATAAAATTGAAACTTCAAATCCCGAAACCAAGTTAATGCATCAGGAATTAATTAGTTATTTAGATACCATTGTTGATTCTTTGCCTGATAAATGCAAAGAAGTCTATAAGCTGAGCAGGGAGAATATGTTGTCTAATAAAGAGATTGCGGAGCAGTTAAATATTTCACAACGTACCGTTGAGGGACATATTTCTAAAGCTTTGAAGATTTTGAAGGAATCGCTTGGAGTAGCTGTGAGTATTGAGTTTATCATATTTTTTTTGAAGTAAAAAAAACAGATGTGTAAAAAAAAGTAAAAATTTTTACTAATAGAGCAGGTGTGAAACGTTTTTTTGGAGACTTAGTTATATAAGCATTCAAAAAACGAACAAATGAGTTTAAATCCCCAACACAATTTTTCAGACTTAGTTGCTAAACTTATCGATGGTTCCATAACCAAAAGTGAGTTAGATAAACTGTTGTATTTCTTTTTGAATAATCAGGAAATTAAAAACTGGCCTGAACACCTGGGGTCAAAAGAAGATGTACAGGAAAGAATTCATCAAAAAATCCGATTAGAACTGGATTTTTACAAAAATGAAGGAGTTAAAGTAATTCCGTTTTACAAAAAGCCTTTCTTTAAATATGCTGTAGCGGCATCGGCGGCATTGTTGATAACATTAACAGCTGTTTTTAAACAACAAAATCAGGATGCTATTGCTAAAGTTGTTCCTAATAAAATTGAAATAGGTACCGATAAAGCCATGTTAACTTTAGAAGATGGAAGTACTGTTGTTCTGGAAAAAGGGAAAACCTATACTAATAAGAGCGTAAACAGCACAGGGAAAGAGTTATTGTATAATAAATCCAATTCGTCATCAAACAAAGTGGCTTATCATTATTTGACTATTCCACGTGGTGGGCAGTTTGCCATTACGCTTGCTGATGGTACCAAAGTTTGGTTGAACTCAGAAACCAAACTGAAGTTTCCGGTCAACTTTACAGAAGGAAAAACCCGAAGTGTAGAATTGGTTTACGGAGAGGCTTACTTTGACGTGTCTCCAAGTACAGCTCATAAAGGTGCCGGTTTTACAGTCTATCAAAAGAAACAGCAGATTCACGTTATAGGAACCGAATTCAATATCAAAGCCTACAAAGACGATTCGAATATCGCTACCACTCTAGTCGAAGGAAAAGTCGAAATGCAATTTGCTAATGTAAAGCAAAAACTAATCCCAAATCAACGAGCTAATTTTGATATTAAAACCAATAAAGTCAAGATAGCCAAGGTAGATGTTTACAGCGAAATATGCTGGAAAGACGGAGTTTTCAGTTTTGAAGACAAACCATTGGACGAAATCATGAAAGTCTTATCAAGATGGTATGATATCGAAGTAGTTTTTGAAAACGAATCTCTTAAAAAAGAGCAGTTTAACGGTGTTTTAATCAAAGACAGAAATATTGATGAAATTTTAAGATCGATTAAAAACTCCGGAATTATAAAAAAATATGAATTTAAAAATAAAACATTGCTATTGAAATAAAAAAAAGAGGGTTAGTAGTTTAGATAATTTGCGGTTGCCTAACTACTTCCCTCCCATATATTAATTAAACCATTTGTCTAACTAACTCCACAAAATTATGAAAATTAATTCTATTAATTGTCGTTTTGAATTTCAAAAACGGCTACTACTGATTATGATGAGAACATTTTTAATTCTATTCTGTACAACCGTTTTCAGTTTCAACACTGCAACCACTTTTTCGCAGGCAAAAATTGCTATTGAGCAAGATCAATTAGTGTCGGTGAAAGAAATTTTTAAAATTATACAAAAACAAACCAGTTACAGTTTTATTTATCCTAACGACTTTTTTAAAGATGCGCCAAAAGTGCAACTCAAAAAAGGTACTATTGAAGTTTCTAAATTGTTAGGTCAGATTTTTAAATCGGCAAATTTGAATTTTGAAGTAACAGCCGATAAAAATATCATCATTAAAGAGGGTTTACATACTACCGCAACTAAGCCCGCTGAAGAAAAAGAAATAGTAATTCAGGATATTAAAATTTCAGGAAAAGTAACTGATGAGAATAATCAGCCGATTCCGGGAGTAAGTATTCTTGTCAAAGGAACTCAAATAGCAACCCAGACAGATCTTGACGGTAAATATCAAATAAGAGTACCATCAGCTGAGAGTGTTTTGGTGGTGTCATTTATAGGATACGGAACTAAAGAAATTAAGGTGAATAATCAAACAGTGGTTAATTGCCAACTTTTACCTGAAACGGCTAAACTGGAAGAGGTGGTCGTTGTAGGGTATGGTTCCAGTAAGCAAAAAGACCTGACAGGAGCTGTTTCTTCTGTAAAATCAGAAAATTTTAATAAAGGACCACAATTGAGTGCACAACAGGCTATTCAAGGAAAAATGGCCGGTGTTGTAATTGCTCAGAATAGTGGAAAACCAGGAGGTTCTAATACCGTTATTATTCGTGGTGGAACTTCGTTAACCGGAACTAATGACCCTTTGTATGTTATCGATGGTGTGCCAATCTCAACTTCCGCAGGGGTGAGTCAGGCTAACATCAGAGGAAATGGTACTGATTTCTTTGATCAGGAACCAACCAACCCTTTGATGACGATTAATCCAAATGATATCGAATCGGTAACGGTTTTAAAAGATGCTTCTTCAACTGCTATTTATGGTTCAAGAGGAGCTAATGGGGTAATTGTTATTACCACTAAAAAAGGAAAATCAGGCAATTTAAAAGTGAGTTTAGATGTTACCGGAGGAATTTCGACAGTTTCAAACAAGCTGGATGTGTTGTCAGCTGATGAATACAGAAAAATTAATACCGATTTGAATTTGACTTTTTCTGATTTAGGAGGAAATACCAATTGGCAGGATGAAATTTACAGAACCGCAAAAACTCAGGATTACAATATGTCTTTTTCAGGAGGCTCAGACAAAACCGCATACAGAGCTTCCTTAGGATATGGAAATCAGGAAGGGGTTTTAGTTGGTTCAAAATTAGAAAGAGCTAATGCAAGAATCAATGTAAATCATTCCGCACTTGATGATAAACTTTCATTTGATTTAAGAGTGAATTATGGACAAACTTTTTCTAATAATTCTCCGGTATCCAATACTGTAGGTAGTGAAGCAGGAACAAGTATCAACTATGAATCCTATGTTTTCAATCCTACGTATCCAATTTATGATGCAAATGGAAACTACAATCATGTTCCACCTTATCGTATCAATCCGGTTTCTTTTTCAAATGATGTTTTGGACGAAGTTACCAATAATCGTTTCTTAGGGAATTTATCAACTACGTACAAGATTTTTAATCCCTTAAGTGTCAATGTGAATTTAGGTTATACCAACCAAGCCATAAACAGAAACTCTTATGTTAAAAAATCAAATCCGCTGGGAGAAGGTATGGGAGGATATGCCAGTGTTCAAAAGCTGGAAGATTACAGCAAGTTATTGGAAACTGTTTTGAGATATAATAATTCATTCGGTAAGCATAGTGTAGATGCTATAGCGGGTTATTCATACCAATATTTTGTAAATGAAGGAATTCGTAATGCAGTTTCAGGATTTTTATCAGATGAGTTCCGTTGGTATAGTTTACAGGCTGCCAGTACAAATCAGGGAGTAACTTCTTTCAAAGGAAGTAATAAATTGATTTCGATGTATGGTAGATTGAATTATAATTTTGACGACATCATTTTGGCTACTGCAACTATCAGACGCGATGGCTCAAGCCGTTTTGGTTCAGGAAACCAATGGGGAGTATTTCCATCGGGGTCTTTAGCATGGAGGATTTCTAATATGGACTTTTTTAAATCAAAAACAATTTCTGATTTAAAATTAAGAACCAGTTATGGGGTGACAGGAAATCAGGAAATAGGGAATTTGAATTCGATAACAAGACTGGGAGCTACTTCAGCCGGATATATAGTTGGAGGACAAAGAATTACTACTGTTTTACCATTACAATATGCTAACCCTGATTTAAAATGGGAACAAACAGCTCAGTTCAATACAGGTATCGATTATACGATATTAGATGGCAGAATTCGCGGAAGCATCGATTATTATGTTAAAAAAACTACTGATTTATTATTGCGTATTCCGGTGCCATCGCCTACAGCAGTTAGCACACAATTGGCTAACGTAGGAAGCGTACAAAATAAAGGTATCGAGTTAGAAATTTCTGCTGATATTATCAAAAAAGCCGATTTTTCATGGAGTACTTCTATCAATTATACCAGAAACAGAAATAAAGTTTTAAGTCTGTCGAATAGTTTATACAAAGGAGATAACATTCAGGTAGCGCCACTACAAGGACAAGGGTTGACTGCCGGGATTTATGCTCAGCTGATACAACCGGGATTGCCTGTGGGAACTTTTTACGGAAGAGAATTTAAAGGGATTGAAAACGGTGTTGAAATTATCGATTCGGAAATGAAAGTAATTGGTTCAGCACAGCCTGATTTTACATTTGGTATCACCAATTCGTTAAATTATAAAAGATTCTCATTAGGATTTAATTTCAGAGGATCTGTAGGTAATGATGTTTATAATTTGACCGCTAACAATTTAGGTTACTTAAGTAATCTTCCGGGGCGAAATGTATTGCAGGAAGCGGTTTCAAGTGGTGTTTTAAGAAGCCAGCCTAAACAATATTCTTCAAGATGGATTGAGGATGGTTCTTTTGTAAGATTGGATAATATTACTTTAGGTTATGATATCAATCTTAAAAATTTCCCTGCAATTTCTAATGCAAGATTGTTTATTACCGGACAAAATTTATTGTTGTTTACTAAATATTCCGGTTTAGATCCTGAGGTAAATTCAGATGTTTCAGGTACAGGAATCGCTCCTATAGGGGTGGATTACTTAGCTTATCCTAAAGCTAAAACGGTAAGTGCCGGATTAAGCGTGTCATTTTAAGGGTAATTTCAATTAATAAATAATACTATTATGAAAAAATATACAATCAAATTAATAATGTGTTCATTCGTAGCCGTATTTGGTTTGGCAGGATGTACTAATTTAGATGAAGAAACATTCGGAAGTTTATCTCCTGATACTTATTATAATAATGAAGCAGAAGCACTTTCTTCTGTTGTAGGAGTGTATCAATCCTTATCACAGGTAGCTCATATTGGGGATCCATGGCGTATTGCCGAATTTGGAACTGATGAATTTATAGTTCCCGGAAGAGCAAGTGGCGGATGGTTTGATCAAAATAATATTGATATCATCAATCATACTGTAGCTCCAACAAATGCAACATGTGGAAGAGCATGGAGAAATATTTTTCAGGAAATAGGTACTGCGAATGCTGTTTTAGAAAGTTTGCAGGCTTCGCCAAACAGTGCTAATTTAAAAGGATTAGTTGCAGAAGTAAGGGCTTTGCGTGCTTATGGTTATTTTTATGCGATGGATTTTTGGGGTAATGTACCATTAGTTACAGTAGCAAGAATAGATCCTAATAATTTGCCTGGTACTACTCCGAGGGCTGAAATATTTGATTTTATCGAAACAGAAATGTTAGCTGCTATTGAAGATTTACCTTCAATAACAACCGTTAACAAAGCAAGTTATTATCCAAGATTTACTAAAGAAGCTATTTACGGACTTCTGGCAACCATGTATCTAAATGCGGAGGTATATACCGGAACTCCTAAATGGACTGAAGCTGTTGCAATGTGTGATAAAATTATCAGTACCAATAAATATTCGTTAGAAGCAGCAGTGGTGGACAATTTTAAGTCAACGAATGAGCAAAATTCGACAGAAATTATTTCTTCTTTTTCGATTTCACCATCACAAAATGCGGGTAATAATCAGTTTATATTATATGCTCAAAACGGTTTAGATAAATTAAAATACAATTTGCCTTTTACTCCGGCAAACGGATATAGTACGTATCAGGAAGCTTTGGACAGATATGAAAATCAGGATGTTCGTAAATCATTGATTGAATATGGACCACAATATTATTTAGATGGTGTTACGCCTTTGAAATATCCAAATGGAACACAATTGAATATCATTGCTGTGCAAAGTTTGATTAGTGCCGAAGATAATGAAGGTTACAAAGTGTTGAAATATACGCCTATTGGTACATCATGGTCTGGTTTTAATGCAGATAATGATTTAGTTTTAATGCGTTATGCAGATATTTTACTGATAAAAGCCGAGGCGTTGTTTAGAGGTGGTACTACAACAATTCCGGATACACCATTGAATTTAGTAAATACGGTAAGAGGCAGAAGTAATGCTTCTGTTCTGACAAGTTTGACTCTGAAAAACATTGAAGACGAAAGAGCCAGAGAATTAATTTGGGAAGGACACCGCAGAAGAGATATGATTCGTTTTGGGACTTATTTCACTGGAACCTGGGCTTTTAAAACAACACAAACGGCTACTTTTAGAGGAATATATCCTATTCCACAGGAGCAGCGAACTGCAAATCCAAAACTGGAACAAAATCCGGGATACCCGTTGAATTAGAATAATTAAATTGGTTAATAAATAGTTGGTTAAACCCATGTGTGACTAGATTTTTCTAAAATACATGGGTTTTTTTCTTAATTTAATTTGTATGAGAATCAATATGAATTTTAGATTTCAATTTGTCTTACTATTCGCTTCAACATTATTTCTAAGCAAAATATACAGTCAGTCTTATAAAGGAGTTACCGGAGTAAAAGACACTTCTTACTCCACTAAGGCTGCTTATCGGTACGATGTAAAAAAACATCCAAACATTAAGATTGTTCCTGAATTTCGTTTTAATTCAGTGAAAGAAAAACGAAATGTAAGTTATTGTGAAATTGAAAAACGTAAACTGAATCTGGATGTTTTTTATAATGCTGAAAAATCAAATTCAAAGCGAACAGCGGTTATCATTATTCACGGTGGCGGTTGGCGTACAGGAAGCAGGGAGCAACATTATCCGATGGCACAAAAATTAGCCAGCATAGGCTATGTGTGTTTCACTCCCGAATACCGCCTTTCTACCGAAGCGCTTTTTCCGGCAGCTGTATTTGATATTAAATCGGCTATACGCTGGGTTCGAAAAAATGCTGCTGTTTATAATTTGGATGCCAATAAAATTGCAGTTTTAGGATTTTCGGCTGGTGGAGAAATGGCAGCTTTTATGGGAACAACGGCGAATATGCCGTTATTTGAAGGAACTTCTTGTAATTTAGGTACGGAATCTAAGATTAATGCTGTTGTGGATATTGACGGAACCTTGTCATTTGTACATCCGGATGGTAGAGAAGGAGATGATTCTAAAAGTACTTCGGCCGGGACTTATTGGTTTGGCTATTCGAAAGCAGAAAACCCTAAATTATGGGAGGCTGCATCGCCTTTGAGTTATGTGAGTGCTCAAACGCCTCCAACGCTTTTTATCAATAGTGCTGTGCCCTGGATGCACGCCGGAAGAGAAGATTACATCCAGGTTTTGGATAAAAACGGAATCTATTCTGAAGTAAAAGAATTCGAAGGAGCACCGCATTCTTTTTGTTTGTATGAGCCTTGGTTTAGTCCAACAATTCAATATATAGATAATTTTTTAATAAAAGTTTTCAATAAATAGTTCTACTGGAAATGTTGTGAACATTCTTTTTTTTAAACCATTAAGCGAATTAAGAAAGTTAATAAAATAGCAAATCTTAATTTTCTTAAATGCTTAAAAGGCTTTATCTTTCAGATAAATACCAATAAACTAATAAATAATTTTCAATGCTATGAAGCAGTTTTTTAAAAGTATATTTCTCATGTTGTTTTTTGTGTCTTTTTGTACCAATGCGCAGCAAGCACCAATTAAGATTCCAAAAGATACTTCGTTTACGGTGAAAAATGAGTTCAAAAAATATGTAAAATATTTTCCAAACATAAAATCCGCCAAAGACTCTTTGCCGGAGAATGTAAATGAAAGCCGAAACTTGGTTTATACCACATTAAAAAACACTCCTTTCGGAGACCGGGATTTACATGTTGATGTTTTTTCGCCAAAGAAAAAAGGAAAATATCCGGCACTGATCATGGTTCACGGCGGAGGATGGAAAGCGGGAGATAAAATGTTGCAGGTTCCTTTAGCTCAAAAATTGGCTGCCAAAGGAATTGTGACGATATGTGTGGAATACCAATTGTTACAGGAAGCCAAATATCCCGCAGCCCTTTACAATATAAAATCGGCTGTGCGATGGACGCGCGCTAATGCTGATAAATTCGGAATTGACCCGGATAAAATTGCGATTTCAGGTTGTTCGGCAGGAGGACAATTGGCATTGTTAACAGGACTTACAAGCGGAATTGAATCTAAAGAAGGTGATCAGGGAAATTTAGGTTTTTCAAGCAAAATTCAGGCTATTGTAGATTTGGACGGAGTGGTAGATTTTATGGCGCCGCTGTCATTGAATTTAAATCGAAAAGCGGATTCTCCGGATGTACAATGGTTAGGAGGGACTTTTTATGAAAAACCGGAAATATGGAAAGAGGCTTCACCCATTTTTTGGGCGAATGAAAAATCCTGTCCCATTTTGTTTATCAATAGTGGTTTTCCCAGATTTCATGCCGGTCAGGATGAGTTAATCGGAATGATGAAAGATTGGGGAATATACACCGAAGTTCATAAATTTGATATCCAACTGCATACTTTCTGGCTGTTTCATCCGTGGATTGATCCAACGGCGAATTATATCAATGATTTTTTAATTAAAGTTTTTAATAAATAATAAATGAGAAAATTTATAATCCCTGCAATTGCTGTGATAGCCAGTTGTATCATCATGGCTTTTAGCATGCAAAAACCGAATGTAACTACTGTTTATTTAATAGGAGATTCTACTATGGCAGATTATGCCAATAATTACGAACCGGGCAAAGATTACATGAAAACCCGATATCCTGTTACGGGATGGGGGCAGGTTTTTCAGCAGTTTTTAGTGAAAGACAGTCTGCAACAAGTCAATAAACTGATAAAAAAAGCAAATGCAGTTGTCGATGACCGTGCCAGAGGCGGTCGCAGTACACGAACGTTTTTTCAGGAAGGAAGATGGCGTTCGGTGTTTGAAGAACTTAAAAAAGACGATTTGGTTATTATGCAATTCGGACATAACGATGCTGCTGAAGACAGAACCGAAAGGTATATTCCTATTGAAGGATATAAAGAATTTTTGAGATTGTTTGTAGATCAAACCAGAGCTAAAGGCGCATTACCAATTATTTTAACACCTGTTGCCAGAAACTTTCCATGGAAAGATGGAAAATTGCAAAATGTGCACGGATTGTACGATCAGGCGGCAAAAGATGTGGCGAAAGAATTGAATGTATTGTTTATCGATTTGAATAAAAAATCAATGGACTTTTTTACTAAAAAAGGAGAAACTTTTTCGGCAGAAAATTATTTTATGAATTTCCCTGCGGGTAAATATGAGGCTTATCCGGAAGGACAAAAAGATAATACTCATTTTCAAACCAAAGGAGCTGTTGAGGTAGCCAGACTGGTTTTTGAAGGGATGAAAGAATTAAATGCTACTATTAAAAATTAATAAAAATGAAGAATACAATCAGACTAAAATACATTTTGTTTTTTCTATTGGTTACCCAATTGTTTTTGGCACAAACATCCAATCCTGAAAAGTACAAATACCAATTTACTGTTGCTAAAGACGGCAGCGGCGAATTCAAATACATTCAGGATGCCATTGATGCGATGCGAAAATTCCCTTTGGCTCCGATAACTTTATATATTAAAAACGGAGTTTACAACGAAAAGATAGAATTATCGGCTAATAATACCGATGTGACTTTTATAGGCGAAAGCGTTGATAAAACGATTATTACCTACAATGATTATTCCGGCAGAGGCAAAATGGGGACTTTTGATTCTTATACCGCTAAAATATCCGGAAACCGATTCAGGGCAGAGAATATTACTTTCGAAAATTCAGCAGGTCGTGTTGGGCAGGCAGTTACCTTATATGTTGATGCCGATAAAGCCGTTTTTAAGAATTGTAAGTTTTTGGGAAATCAGGATACCATTTATCATGGCGGCGAATATTCGAGACAATTTTTTACAGACTGTCATATCGAGGGAACAACAGATTTTATATTCGGACCAGCCACAGCAGTATTTAAAAACTGTACCATCTTTGGAAAAGCTAATTCGTATATAACAGCACCGAATACACCAAAAGACAAAGAATTTGGTTTTGTTTTTCTGGATTGCAAAGTGATTGTCAACGAAGAAGTCGATAAGTTGTATCTGGGCAGGCCCTGGAGAGCCTGGGCAAAATCAGTATTTATAAGATGCGAATTGCCGAAACAAATCGCTGCTGAAGCATGGGATAATTGGGGGAATGCAGATAATGAAAAAACAGCTTTTTTTGCGGAGTATGAATGTACTGGCGAAGGTTTTAAACCAAAAGAAAGAGCGGCATGGACACATCAATTAAAAAAATCAGAAGCCGAAAAATATACGCTTAAAAATATTTTAGGAAATCCAAAGTCCACAGAAAAAGAATGGTATGAGTTGTAAAATTCTAAGTCATTTAATATTAATGAAAACAGCCGCAGGGAATATTCTTGTGGCTGTTTTTTTTTAATATCATCGCTAAAAAACTATGGATTTCATAGCGGAGATACAATATTGAGTTAACTGAAAAAGACTGAATGCCTGTTTTGTGTATTTTTAATCCCTTTACAATGGTTTTTTCTTGTCTTTGTCGTCTTTAGAATCGTTTTTAAAACCAATGAGTTTGCGGTATTTGGTTTCGGTTTCTTCGAGTTCTTCTTCCATTTTTTTGTATTTGCTAATGTCTTTGATGGTAATAACAGCAGCAACTATATTGTTGTCCTGGTCAACTAAAGGACGACCGCTAATTAAAACCCTTCTTTTTTCGCGGGCAACAGGATCCCAAAGTACTAAATCGACATCATCGGTAATTTCGCCATTAAAGGCACGTTCCATGGGTAAATTTTGAGCGGGAAATATGGTTTTTTCATCAGGGAAATAGAGTTCGAAGTGAGTGGTTAAATCGGTTGAGATTTTATCGTCTTCTTCAATTCCAAAAATATCATTGGCTATATAATTTGCCAGAACCACTTTTTTATCAGCATTGGCAACAATAACGCCTTCGCCAATATTTTCGACAATCACACGTAATTTTTCTTCGTTTTCATAGAGTTCTTCAACCGCTTTTTGTTGTTCCATTTCAAGAGCTATTTGTTCGGTAATATCACGGGCAGCCGAATAAATAATCCCTTCTTTTAAATCAATACTGCTATTCCAGTCCAGCCATCGGTAGGTGCCGTCTTTATGGCGTACCCGGTTTTTAAAGCTCACCACCGTGTTTCCTTTAAGTATTTGAGTCAATACTTCATCAGATGTGGGACGATCTTCAGGGTGCGTCAAATCCATGAATTTTATTTCGTCCATGTCTTTTTGTGTATAACCCAGGGTGTTTGTAAATGCAGTGTTAATTTTGATGAAATGATCGTTTTTGGCAACCGTAAAAATATCAAAGGACATATTGAAAAAAGCGTCCGTAGCTTTTAGAGAATCTTCCAGTTTTTTTCTTTCGGTAATATCTGTCGAAATGCCTCCGATAGCGTAAATTCTTCCCGTTTCGTCATACAAAGGGAATTTAACCGCAATATAGGTGTGGATTCCGTCTTTTTGCGGAATGGTTTCTTCTGATTTTAATTCGATTAATTTCTTAGCCACTTCTAAATCCGAATTTCGATAGGTTTCGGCAATTTCTTTCGGGAGAAAATCCTGATCGGTTTTACCAATGATTTTATCATTGGCTATGCCAAATAATTCGCCAAAATTTTTATTGACTAACAGGTATTCTCCGTTTAGTTTCTTGATGGCTATAGGATTTGAAGTATTATCAATAATTGACTGAAGCAATTGTTTGTTTTGTTCCAATAGTTTTTGGGCTGTTTCTTTAGCTTTTAATTGGCTTCGTATAATAAAATAAACAACAACCAATAGAATTACAGAAAGTATCAATAGAGAGATTGCAATTACCTCCAGTTTACTGTCAAGAGTGCTGTCGCGTTCCGGATTGATTCGGACTAAGAAAATCCATGCGGCCGCAATAATAACCATTACATTAATTATAAATCCCAGAAATATTTTTTTTTCGAAAGAGATGTTCATGGCTTTCTGATTTTTGGTTGGTTACAAATATCTTTTTGCTCAGTGAAAGTTAGTGAATAAACTCCAAAAAGATAATTTTAAGTTTTCGATTTTTCAAACCGCATGAGGTTCAGGCTGAATAAGATGACGATTAATGTTACTCCTACATCGGCAGCTATGGCCAGTGCCAGATTACTAATACCAAAAACAGCAAGCAGAACAAAAATAAACTTGGTTATAATAGCACCCAGAGTATTCATTTTGATTTGTTTCATGGTTTTTTTGCTCAACCGGATTAAAAAAGGAATTAATGAAAGCTGATCGTTCATTAAAGCAATATTGGCGGTTTCTATAGCAGTATCACTTCCCGCAGTTCCCATAGCAATTCCTACGGTGCTTATTGCCAGTGCCGGGGCATCGTTAATTCCGTCGCCTACCATAGCAACTTTGTCGTATTGTTGTAATAAAGCTTTTATTTCTTCTGATTTTTCTTCCGGAAGTAAGCCGCCAAATACTTTTGTGATACCTACTTGTCGGGCTATGTAATGTGCCGCTTTTTCGCTGTCGCCGGTAAGCATAATTACATCAATATTTTGTTCCTGCAGTTGTTGTATGGCTGTTACACTGTCAGGCTTAATTTTGTCGGTAAGACCAATAATTCCCACAACGCCTTTCCCAAAACTAATCACCACACTGGTTTTTCCTTCGGAGGCCAGTTGTGCCTCAATTGCTTCCACTTCAGTAGAAATTTCATGGTATTCTCTAATAAATTCGAGTTTACCTACCAGAACACTGTCGGTTTGACAAACTTCGCATTTTGCTGTTGCGCCTTTTCCAATAATGCTTTTAAAATCTTTAGCGGTATGTGGTTCAAAACCTTCAGCTCTGGTTGCTGTAATTATGGCCTGAGCCAATGGATGTTCAGAAAATAGTTCCGCACCCGATACACAGGAAAGCAAATCTTTTCGGCTCGTTCCTATCAAAGGAAAAACATCTGAAACTACAGGAGTTCCATAAGTTATGGTTCGGGTTTTATCTACGGCTATTGCTTTGATTTCGGCTAAGGCTTCAATGTATTTTCCGCCTTTTACCAAAGCACCTTTTGCAGAAGCGTTTCCAATAGCAGCATAAATAGCAACCGGAGTTGATATAACTAAAGCGCAGGGACAGGCAATAACCAATAATGTAATGGCTTGTTTTAGCCAATGGTTGAGATCCTGATGCAGTAAAAAAACAGGAACAACAAAAATCAATAACGCCAATCCAATAATAACAGGAGTGTATAATTTAGAAAAGCGTTGGATGAATTTTTGAGTTTCGCTTTTAGCTGCTCCGGCTTCAAATGTGAGTTGGATAATTTTTGCAAAAGTAGTATCATTTGAAAGTTTGGTAGTTTTAATTTCGATGAATCCATTGGTATTAAGAGTCCCTGCAAAAACTGAATCTCCTACTTGTTTTTCTTTAGCAATTGGTTCTCCGGTAATAGCCGATTCGTCTATCAGGCTTTCGCCAAAAGTGATTTGACCATCCAGTGGAATAATATTTCCGGACTTGATTTGGATGACAGTCCCTATCTCAATTTGGTTGATAGGAACTTCTTTATTGGCTTTTTTTACAAATGCGGTTTTAGGAACACTTTTAATTAATTCGTCTAATGCTGATTTTGAATTTTCCAGTCCAATATCTTCCAGCCGTTCGCCCAAAACGTACAATACAATAACAACAGCAGCCTCGGGATATTGACCCAGATATAAGGCAGCAATAACTGCAATTGTCATCAGTAAATTGATGCTGCTAAAGTTGAGTTTGACGAGTGATTGAAGTCCGTTAAGAATCACTTTATGCCCGATAGCAATAATAAAAGTACAAAAAATAAACGGCGCATAAGGCATAGGCAAATGAATTCCTAAAAGCGATAATATTTCTAAAACAACAACAATACCAACAGCTAGTAGCAAAAAAACAAACTTTTTATCTTTAAAAGGTAGGTTCATAAGAGTATTTTTTTTCGAAAACTAATTTTTAGATTGGGTGGTTTTTTACTTTTTTTAGCCTGATAAATAACAGTTTTTATTCAAAAAAGCATTGTATATTAAATTTACTGAAAATTTGCCTGATGCTGTTTGGCTTTAGTAAAATCTTAAGATTATAACCGACAAAATGCCCGAGATGTGAAAAAGTTTGCGAACTTTGCGCTAAAATTACAGATATGAAATCGCCACTAAGAATAAGTTTGCGCAAGCAAAGACTGCTAAGTAAAAAGGCGATAACCTATATAACCGCTAAAAAATAAATTTTACATATATGAAAATAAACCTTAAAAACGGAATTGATAAGCTCATTTTCGGGATGAAACAAAAAGATGTCACTGCCGTTTATGGAACTCCGGACAGAAATTATAAAGACGAAGATGATAATGTGATTTTTGTGTATAATAAATTTAAAATGCGTTTGACTTTTTATAAAGACGAAGATTTTAAATTTGGTTATGTTGTTGTTTCCGGGGCTGATTTGGAATTATTTGGCAATAAATTAATCGGCAGAAATATTAAAGACGTAAAGAAAGATTTAGCTCAAAAAAACATTACTAAATTCACACAGGAGGAGTTTGATACTTTTGAGAATTACTTTAACGAAGAAAATTGGTTGTTGTTACAAACCGAGTTTGAAGAAGTGGTCAAGGTTGAGGTAGGCGCCATTATCAATAATAAAGATGAATTTGACTGGAAGTTTGGTAAAAAATAATGCCTGATTTTAAAAATCAAAGCCCTTTAATTCTCTGGAATCAAAGGGCTTTTTTGTATGCTGAAATTGTTTTTTTTACTGTTTTAATTCTGTTTTTTTTTCAAGGTTAATTTTGGATAAATCCACTAAATTCAGGAAAGATTTAGCATATTTATTAGCAATGGGTTCCAGAATTTCTTCGACATTAGTGTTTCGGTTTTTCTTAATCAGTTTTGATAAATTCAAACTTAGCTGTCTTTGAAAGCGTTTGAATTCACGGTCAAATTTGGGATAATCTTCGGGTTTTAAGTTTTTTTTCTGCTCATTAAATGAGGTTTTTTCAATCAAACTTTTTTTGTGAATTAAGAATAGTTTCTCGCATTCCTGAGAAAAAAAATCTTGAATACTCATACTTTTCTTTTTTTAAGAATATTTTTGAAATGATTAGCGATGAAAAAGAAAGAGCTTTTACCAATTAAAACCGCCTTTTTCTTTTTTACTTTTTTATGCAGATGCTGATTTTTTTTAGATTCTTCCGATTTTCTTATTTCGGTTTCTTCCTTTTTTTTCAAATGTTCAAACCAACCACCATTTTCAACAATGTTTTTTCCAAATTCGGTGATGTAACACCTGTTGTTTTCTATTGTAATCAGGTTTTCTTTTTCCATAAACTGAAAAAGTTCCATTATTTTACCTAATTTTTTTCCACTGTTATCCTTGAACTCTGAAAATTTCAAAGATTGGTTTTTGGATGAAAACAGCAATTTCAGGTTGATGTCTATTATTTCATTTACTTGATAAAACATGAGCTTATAAAATTGATTTTTATAATATATTACAGCAGTTCTTCAAGATAGTTCCAAAATGGGGGGTTAATAGCAGTTTTTGAAAAACTCAGAATATTTTTTCAAATATATAAAAAATAACTTCGTTTAGGTAAGAAAAATAACTTATTTTTTTAATACAAATAGTTGTTGGGTAAAAAAAATCCGATTGACTTGAGAAGGCAATCGGATTTTAAAGTGTTGTTTTTATTTTGTTGGAGCTTGTTTGTCAAAAATTTCAAGTTCGAATATCAAAGTTGCATTTGGCGGAATCACTCCACCTGCTCCGCTTTCGCCATAAGCTAATTTTGAAGGGATATAAGCAATCATTTTATCTCCAAAAGAAAGTAAATTGATGGCTTCGATAAATCCGGGAATCATACCGTCTTTTTTTCCTATTTCAAACGGAAAAGGATTGTAACCTCCTTGCATGGCTCGCATTTCGTTGAATTTGTCGTAGGATTTAGCTACCGATTCAAGGCTGCTGTCAAATAAGTTTCCGTCTTCAAAAAAGCCGGAATAATGGAAATATACGGTGGTTCCCGCAGCTGGTTTAGCACCGTTTCCTTTTTGTGTTATTTTGTACACTAAACCGGAAGGAGTAGTAGTAGCGCCGGTTTTTTGATTGTTCAAATATGCTACTTTTTCAGCATTCAAAGCTGCTATTTTTTCTTTTTTAATTTTTTCAGCTGCTGCTTTAGCTTCGGCTTCTTTTCTTTCTTCTTCGGCTTTGTTGTTGTAATAGTTAGCAAAAACTTTTTGGGCATTGAATTTTTTTGCCAAAGTTCCTTTTTGAGTAATAGTGATGTTTTTGATTACATCATCCTGGACAATTTTATTCACAACATCCATTCCTTCTACAACGTGTCCAAAGATGGTGTGTTTGCCGTTTAACCAGGGTGTATCTTTGTGGGTGATAAAAAACTGACTTCCATTGGTTTTTGGTCCGGAATTGGCCATCGCCAAAATTCCGCCTTTGTCAAATTTTAACTCAGGAATGAATTCGTCTTTAAAAGAATAACCTGTTCCTCCTGCACCGGTTCCTTGCGGATCACCACCCTGAATCATGAAATCACTAATAACGCGGTGAAATTTTAAACCATCAAAAAAGGGTTTTCCTTTCAGTTTGCTGTCGGTTACAAATTCGTTTTTGCCTTGAGCAAGACTGATAAAATTGGCAACTGTAACAGGTGTTTTTTCAAATTCTAATTGTAAAACAATGGCTCCTTTACTGGTGTTAATGGTTGCAAAAATACCGTCCTCTTTTACAGGAGTTGTTTTTTTTACTGCTTTTTTAGAAGTTTCCTGAGCCTGAACCGTAAATAAAGCAAAAAATGCTAAAAATAATATTCTAAATTTCATTGGTTTTGCGTTTTTCTAATAGTTGTATTTAAAATTATTAGGGATTAATTAATTCAATTTCAAAAATAAGGTTGGTGTGCGGCGGAATTACATTTCCTGCGCCTCCGGAACCATAGGCTAAATAAGATGGTATGAATAAAACGGCTTTGTCTCCAAAAGACATTTTTTCAAGACCTTCAGTAAATCCGGGAATTATGCCGTCTTTTTTTCCTACCTGAAAAGGGACTGGCTGGTAGCCGTTTTGAGCTGCACGTTGCGGATCCAATTTTCCGAAAGCCTTTGCGACATTTTCGATAGTTGTATCAAAAAGCTCTCCATATTCTGAATAAACAGCATAATTAACATTAACCGTAGTTCCGGTAGCAGGTTTTGGACCATTTCCTTTTTGAATGATGCGATACCTTAATCCTGAAACGGTTTTGGTTGTTTTTCTTTTTAAAGCGTCAAAATAGTTAATTTTATCTACAATTGTTTTTCCGTACTTTGCATTGTATTTTTTCTCGTTTTGCGCTTCAATGGCTTTTTGTACTTTTTGGTTTTTAGATTCGATAACAAAGTAATCATCGAATGTTTTTACCGCATTGAATTTCTTAGCCGCTTCTCCCTTGCGGATAATAGTGATGGATTTGACAGCATCGCCCTGATAAATTTCATTAACAACGTCCATTCCGTTATTCATCACATGACCAAAAATAGTGTGTTTACCGTTCAGCCATGGGGTAGGGTTGCGTGTGATAAAAAATTGACTGCTGTTAGATGCCGGACCGTTATTAGCCATAGCCAAAACGCCTTCTTTATCAAAAATTTCATCACTGAATTCGTCTTTAAATATATAGCCGGAATTTCCTGTTCCTGTTCCTTCGGGATCTCCGGTTTGAATTACAAATCCTTTGATGACACGGTGGAATTTTAAACCATCATAAAAAGGACGTCCTTTTCGGTATTCTGTAGCGACAAAATTATTTTTTCCCTCAGCCAGTGTAATAAAATTAGCTACAGTAATTGGGGCTTTGTGGTAATCCAGTTCAACATAAATAATCCCTTTGTTGGTTTCAATTTTAGCATACAAACCATCTGCGAAATAATCACTTTCATTTTTACAGGAATAAAAACTAGTGATAAGAAGTAGTACAAACAGGATGCTTTTTTTCATAATCGTTAGTCGTTTGATTTATTGCAGGGGCAATGGTGAGCTGGAATTGGACTTGTTCTGGAGTTATTCCTCAAGAGTATCTTTAGCTGTTGGTTTTGTTTTTACAATTGCTTTTTTTTGTTTTTTAACACTGTCGGTTTTCGCCAGACTATTTGTAATGTTTTGTTCCAATTCTTTTTTATAAACTGCTTCCGGTTTGAAGTCATTCAGTGTTACGGTGCAAATTAAAGGTTGGTTTACACCAATTTTTTTGTTGTCTCCATGATAACCATAAGCAATATGCGATGGAAAATAGAAATTTACTTTTTCATTTTTACGCATCAATTTGATTCCGTCTCTCAATCCCATCATAATGTCCTGTTTATCTACCCGATACACCTGAGGTCTCAATTCTACTTCCGAATAGATAACCGCGCCATTAAGGTCTTTTAATTCGTAGTTAAAAAACGCTACGTCACCTTTTTTTGGTGTTAAGGAGTCCAAATCGTTTTTAATTTCATACGAATACCAATAACCTTTAGAAGAAGCAATGTAGTTGATTTTTGGATTTTTTTTAATCAAAGCTTTGATTTGGTCTTCTTCAGAAGCAATTAGTTTTTTATTTCTTTCAATAGATTTTTTCATAAAAACTCCCGAAGCTCTCGAAACAGGACGTCGGGCCTCCTGAGGTTCTTTGCAAGCGGTAAAACCTAAGCATAAAAAACAGCTTAAAATCATAAATCGGATTGCTTTCATAGTATTTACAGCGTTAGGTTATGTACTAATTTTTCAAATTTGGCTATGGTTTCTTCCATTGAAACTTCTGATTTTCCTCCGGCAGCATTACGATGCCCGCCTCCGTTAAAGTGTTCTCTGGCAAATTCATTGACATCAAAACCTCCTTGAGAACGGAAAGAAATTTTGATAATTTTTTCGTCTTTGTTTTCGATAAAAATAGCAGTAAACTGAATTCCTTTGATGCTTAGACCATAATTTACAATGCCTTCTGTATCGCCTTTTACATAGTTAAAACGGTCTAGTTCTTCCTGACTTAGTGTAATATATGAGGTTTTGTGTTCAGGTAATACTTTTAAATTTTGCAAAGCTCTGCCTAATAATTGCAAACGATTATACGAACTATTGTCGAAAAGTAAATTAGGAATTTTAGTGTTTTCAACCCCTAAATCAATTAATTCGGCAACAATTCTATGAGTGTCTCCAGTGGTGTTAGGAAATTTAAAAGAACCGGAATCGGTTAAAATACCGGTATAAATACAGGTTCCGATGGTTTTATCAATTTGGTCTTTTTGATTTAAAAAAGAGATAAAGTTGTACACCATTTCGCAGGTAGAACCAAATGTAGTGTCGGAATAAGTATAAGCCGCATAATCATCCGGTTTTTGATGATGGTCAATCATGATGTAAGTGGTGTCGAGTACTTCGAGTACTTTTTCCATTTCGCCTACACGATGAAAAGCATTAAAATCGAGGGTGAAAACTATATCGGCTTCTTGTAATATTTGGGTACAATTTTCTTTGTCGGTTTCAAAAACACGAACCATCTCCGAACCCGGCAGCCAGGCTAAGAAATCAGGAAATTCGTTAGGCGAAATTACAGTGGCTTCGTGATTGTTTTTATTTAAAAAGTGGTACAGCGCCAAGGTTGACCCCATGGCATCTCCATCAGGATTTCTATGTGGAATAATAGCAACTTTTTTAGGTGTTGCCAGTAAGGATTGTATTGCTTGTATGTCTTGTGTTTTCATAGGTTGCGAATTTACATTTTTTTAGTGTAAACTGTGAAAACATTTCAGGATTAACTTCTTTTTGCAATTTATAAATCGTCAAGTTTGTTTCTTTTGAATTTTTCATACAAATGGAATTTTATCCCTTTTACTGTTTGTGCATGATAAATCCCAACAGAACCTGAGGCGAGATAGGCTATAGAGCAAGCAATACCAATGAAAACAGCGCTTTCGATACCAAAAAGTTCAATTCCCATAACAGTACAGGCAATAGGTGTGTGAGTAGCGCCCGAAAAAACAGCTACAAATCCCATTCCGGCCAAAAGGGCTATTGGTAGCGGAATAAAAACAGATAAAGCACTTCCTAAAGTCGCACCAACAAAAAATAACGGAGTTACTTCGCCGCCTTTAAAACCAGCTCCTAAAGTGAATCCGGTGAATAGGATTTTGAGCAGAAAATCATAGGATTCATTCGGTTTTGAGAAAGCTTCTACAATAGAAGGAACTCCTAATCCCATGAATTTTGCAGCATTAAAATAATAGAAAGTGAATGCTAGAATGATTCCGCCTATGAAAGGTCGTAATGGCGGATAAGGGATGTTTTTTGAAAATAAGGAACCCCAAAAATGAGTGCTTCTTGAAAAAAGCATCGCTGCTAAACCAAAGAGAATACTGCTTGGAATTATCCAAAGTAAATTTTCGATAGTTATTTCCGGAATGACCGGAATACTGTAATGAGTGTGATGAACCGGCCAAAATTCTACAGTGTAGTAAGCGAAATAAGCAACAACAAAAGATAAAATACTGCTTTTTAAGCTGATTTTACAAAAATAAACGACCTCTAAAGCAAAAATAGCACCTGCAAGGGGTGTTCCAAAAACGGAAGCAAATCCGGCACTGATTCCTAAAATAATAAGTGTTTTTCGGTCGGTTGCATCGAGTTGAAATATTCGGCTAAACTGGTCGGCAATAGCACCTCCCATTTGTACCGCTGTTCCTTCACGACCTGCCGAACCTCCAAAAAGATGAGTAATAAGGGTTCCTATAAGTACAAAAGGAGCCATTTTTAACGGAATGGTTTGTTTGGGATTTTCGTATTCTTCCAGTAAAAGATTGTTTCCTTTTACAACACTTTTTCCATAATAATGATAAAGGAGACCAATTGCTAATCCTCCAACGGGCAATAACCAAATAAACCAATTATTGTGTATTCTAAGTTGGGAAACCCATTCGAGAGCAATTAAAAAAAACGCAGAAGCCGAACCGGAAAAAAAACCTATCAAAGCACAGATTAAAATCCATTTGAGTGAAAGTGATATTGCTTTTTTTAAGTTCATTGGTTTTTGTTGTGTATAGCATTCGAGCGCAACAAAAGCAGTTTTAGGTTTCTAATTGCTTTTATTGCGCTCGAAAAGATTTTTTTTTTTGAAATTAAATTATTCAGCTAATACAGCAGTTAATTCAATTTCAACTAAGTATTCAGGAGCTACTAATTGGTTAATTCCGTAGAAACCAGTTGTAGGTTTGATGTCTTTGAAAAATGTAGCGTGAGCTGTAGCAACTGCTTCAAAAGTACTTACATCAGTAGTAAAAATACGAGTACGGATTACATCTTTCATACTTGCGTTTAAATCTTCCAATACTTTTTCAACTCTTTCTAAAATATTTAAAGTTTGTGCGTGAGCGTCATCAGCTTTTACTTTGTCGCCATCAACAATTGCAACAGTTCCTGAAACTTCGATGATGTTTCCAATGCGAACTGCACGACAATATCCCATTTTGTCTTCCCATGGCGATCCCGTTAAGATGTTTTCTCTTTTCATTTTGATGTATTTAATTAGTTTATAGAGGAATACACCTCTGGTTAAAGTTTAGAATATTTTGCGCAATTTATAAAAAATAGTAAAATAAAAAACACTCATTTCGATAAAGACAAATAGTATTAGGCTGTTTTTGATTAGCTTTGTACATAATAAATTAAAAACTTTGCTGTTATCTATTAGGAATAGACTAATAAAAAAAATTTTTTTTGAATATAGTTTCTAAATTAAATATGTAAAAAGATGAGTCAATATTTTAGTTTTAAAGGTCAGGTTTTTATTTTCGGTTTGATGTTCGGGATGCTGTCAACAGCTTATTCTCAGGAAGAATTTGGAGCCGAGTTTAAGGTTAAAGCTGCTCCGGTCAAAAAGAAAGAAGTGAAGGCGAAAGAAATCAAAGAGAAAGATGTGAAAGTGTCTAAGGCCGATTATAATGCGATAAAAAATTATGTGATAACTGACATAGGAGAAAATAAATATGAAGTTCCTAAAGGAGAAGAAAAAGATCCTGAAAAATTAGCTAAAAGAGATCAGGATTTTGGAGTGGTTAAAACAGCTTCAGGAGCTGCAAAAGTAAGTTATCGTGATGCGGCTTATGTTGATGGCGACAAGGTGCGAGTGTATTTGAATTATGTAATTGTTGAGCCGGAAGTGCTTTTGAATGGTGAAGCGCAAGGATTTGATATTACTTTGCAAAAAGGAGTAAATCGTATTGATTTTGAAGCAATCAATGAAGGCTATGCTGCACCTAATACAGCTGAATTTAAAATCTTTGATGATAAAGGAAATCTTATTACCGCTAATCAATGGAATATTGCTCAGGGATATAAGGCTACTATTGTAATTGAAAAGGAATAAAAACGGATGCTTTGGTTAAAATTTCTTTAATGTTCAATGTTGATTTTGTTTTCTAAAATGAAAGCTTGGTATATTTGTTGATGCTTAAGAGTTTTAAAAAAGGCAAAATAACATGAATAGGAAGCAGTTTTTATTGTTGGTAATGATTTGTTTTACAGTAGGTAGTTATGCTCAAAATGATTTTGGTACTACTAAGCTTAAAATAAAAGCGCCATTGAATACTGCTCCGGTTCCTAAGAAAGTAACTCCGTCTGCTACAGCCGAAGCACCTGTTATCAAGGCACCTGATATTTTAAAAAACCCGGATGCGGTTATGCCTTTAGGTTCTAAATATCAGATAGGGGAAACAAAGTCCTTTTCGATGGAACAAACCAATGATTTTATAAATCCCGGTGACAGAGTGAGAGACAAGCTTAACGAGAGTATAAGTAAATCGTTGATTGCAAATGGTCTTAAAGAAGATGATTCCTATATTAGAAAAACAGACGTGGATTTCGGAGTAATTCGAACAAAATCTAATTATTTAATTGTGAGAATTCGTGATTATGGAGCAATTGATGGTGATTTAGTTAAAGCTTCTGTGATATATGATTACAAGCCTACTGTTTTAACGAATAGTTTGTTGCTTGGTCCCGGTTTTGATGATATTAGAGTGAATTTGAATGATGGTTTGAATTATTTAGAATTAGAAGCACTTAATCGGGGGAACTTAGGCGGGAATACCGGAAATTTTGAGATTTATGATCAGGAAGGTAAAATGTTGATTTCTAATTATTGGGATAATATTGATAAAGGAGTTAAGTCTAAATTTACTTTCATAAAAGAATAAAAAATACTGTTTTTAGCTGTTGATTTCTTTTGAAATAAGAGGGGTTAAATTGGAATAGAAAAAAAATAAAAAATTTCAAAAATCCACTTTTGCAATCCAAATTTAAAAAGTAATTTTGCGCCCATGCAACACAACGTACTTATTTTAGATTTCGGGTCGCAATACACTCAGCTGATTGCGCGTAGAGTTCGCGAATTAAATATATTCTGCGAAATTTTTCCATACAATAATATCCCTTCGGATTTATCAAGTTACAAGGCAGTAATATTGGGAGGAAGTCCATTCTCTGTTCGTGGAGAAGATGCACCACATCCTGATTTATCTCAAATTAGAGGGAAGCTTCCATTGTTAGCTGTTTGTTATGGTTCACAATATTTAGCGCATTTTAGCGGTGGTGAAGTGGCAGCGTCTAACACCAGAGAATACGGAAGAGCTAATTTATCATACATTAAAGAAGACGAAGTTTTCTTTGAAGGAGTTTCTCCAAACAGTCAGGTATGGATGAGTCATAGTGATAGCGTGAAAGCATTGCCTACTAATGGTGTGAAATTAGCAAGTACACATGATGTGGAATTTGCTGCTTACAAAATTGAAGGTGAAACTACTTATGCAATTCAATACCATCCTGAAGTTTACCATTCTACAGATGGAAAACAAATGCTGGAGAATTTCTTAGTGAAAATTGCTCACGTTCCTCAAAACTTTACGCCAAATGCTTTTGTTGAGGAAATTGTAGCTGAAATGAAAGAGAAAATCGGAAACGATAAAGTAGTTCTTGGACTTTCAGGAGGCGTAGATTCAACTGTGGCAGCAGTTTTATTGAACAAAGCTATCGGGAAAAACCTGTATTGTATTTTTGTAAATAACGGTTTGCTTCGAAAAAATGAGTTTGAAAGCGTATTGAATCAATACGAAGGAATGGGCTTGAATGTGAAGGGGGTTGATGCTTCTCAGCGTTTTTATGATGCCTTAGCCGGAGTTACTGATCCTGAATTAAAAAGAAAAGCCATCGGAAATGCTTTTATTGAAGTTTTTGATGATGAGTCACATAAAATTGAAGATGTTACCTGGTTAGCTCAGGGGACAATTTATCCTGATGTTATCGAGTCGGTTTCTGTAAAAGGACCATCGGCAACAATTAAATCGCACCACAATGTGGGAGGTTTGCCGGATTATATGAAATTGAAAATTGTAGAACCTTTGCGTATGCTTTTTAAAGATGAGGTGCGCAGAGTGGGAGCAAGTTTAGGTATTGATCCGGAATTATTAGGAAGACATCCTTTCCCTGGACCAGGATTGTCTATCCGTATTTTAGGAGATATTACTTTAGAAAAAGTACGAATCCTGCAAGATGTAGATAAAGTTTTTATTGACGGATTAAAATCTTGGGGATTGTATGATAAAGTTTGGCAGGCAGGAGCAATTTTGCTTCCTGTAAATAGTGTTGGAGTTATGGGTGACGAGCGTACTTATGAAAAAGTAGTAGCGCTACGTGCTGTAGAATCTACCGATGGTATGACTGCTGACTGGGTTCACTTACCGTATGATTTCCTGATGAAAGTATCAAATGATATTATCAACAAGGTAAAAGGAGTGAACAGAGTAGTGTATGATATTAGTTCGAAACCACCTGCAACAATTGAGTGGGAATAATAGAAACGACTTAATTGCTGTTTCTTAAATTATAAAAACGGTATCAGATTTTGAAATAAAATTTGGTACCGTTTTTTATCTTAAGTGTGTAATTTTATAAATAAAATAATCGAATGAAGCGTTTTTTTGCAATTTGGATTCCTGTTTTACTGTTTGCTAATTTTCTTTTTTCGCAAGGAACAATAACTCATAAAGTAGAGAATGGAGAAACTATAATTGATATTGCTAAGAAGTATCAGGTAACTCCGTATGATATTTATAAATTAAATCCTGATGCGCAACGTAAATTAACTCCTAAAAGTGTGTTGTTGATTCCGGCTAAGGCGGTAGTTAAAAAAACAGTCGTTCAAAAAGAGACGACTCATAAGGTGTTGCCTAAGGAAACTTTGTTTGGGATCGAAAAAAAATACAATGTTTCGGATGCTGATTTGAAAAAAGCCAATCCTTTTTTAGAAACTGATGGTTTGCAGATTGGTCAGGTTTTGGTGATTCCGTCTAAAAACGCTGCTAAAGTTGGAGGGTTGTCGCAGGCAAAAGTGATTTATCATGATGTGCTTCCTAAAGAAACTAAATTTTCAATTGCTAAAAAATACGGAATTACAATTGCTGAATTAGAAAAGAAAAATCCTGAAATTGTAGCTAATTTAACTGTTGGTTCGCACTTATTGATTAAAGGAACTCCTGCTAAAACACCGGTTTCGGCTCAAAAAGAAACGCCTAAGCGGGAAGTGATTACGGCTTCTGTTAAGAAATATGTAACTTATGAAGTAAAACCAAAGGAAACTTTGTATAGTTTGTCTAAAATGTTTGATCTGAGTCAGGAGGAATTATTGACTTTAAATCCGGAACTTAAAAATGGTGTTGAAATAGGGATGCTTTTAAAAGTACCAGCCGGTTTTGTTCCTGTTCAGGAAAATAAAGTTTATACTGATTTAGTTCCAAAAACTAACATTGCAGGGCGTAAAAAAATGATAATGCTTTTGCCGTTTAACGTGAGCAGAGTAGAGGGCGATTCAGTGAATTCGGTTGTTGAGCAGTTAAAAAAGGATAAGTTTTTAAATATGACTTTGGATTTTTATGCAGGAGCTTTGATGGCAATAGATTCGGCTAAAACTTTAGGATTGCCTATCGATGTTCAGATAGTGGATTCGGAAGAGAAAAAATATGGATCGGATATTGCGACTGTTGTTAAAGCGAATAATTTGCAAACTGCCGATGCTGTTGTAGGTCCATTTTACCAAAATAATGCTGAAGCAACTGCCCGTTTGTTGGCGGCTAATAATGTACCGGTGATTTCACCATTGTCAAAAGATGCGGGGAATTCCATAGTTAATTTGTATCAATCTGTTCCTGTGAATGATGTTTTAAAGGCAGCTATGTTTGATTATATGCGATCTAAAAAAGGAAATGTTGTTGCGGTGGTGGATAGAAAAAAAGAATCGGTAATTCAATATCTAAAACTGAATCAGCCTGACGTGCGATTAGTTCCTTTGACTGAAAAAGGCAGTGTAGCAGCCGAAACTTTGAGAGGGATGCTGGTTGCCGGGCGCATGAATTATGTGGTTATGGAAACGGCTAATACGATGATGATTAAAGCAACTATTGCTTCGATGTTGAGTGCTATGTCTGATTATCAGGTTCAGTTAGTGATTTTAGAGCCTAATGAAACTTTAGATACGGATGAAATTAATTTTTCAAATTTAGTGAAGTTAAAATTGATGTATCCTTCGGTAACCAGGGATAATAATTCCCCTGAAGGAATAGCTTTTGAAAATAAATTCAGAAAGTTGAATTCGATTGCTCCAAGTGATTACGCAGTGAGGGGATTTGATGTCACTTTTGATACTATGATGCGTTTGATGCAAAATAAATCTTTTGAAGAAACGGTTAATGCGACAGCAACAGAGCAATTTGAAAATAAGTTTGAGTATTATAAAAAGGACGGAGCGGGTTATAGTAACAAAGGAGTTTACATCATGTATTATGATGCTGATTTGACTGAGAAAGTAGCACATTAATTTTATGGATGCAAATCAACAGAAACTCATTAAATTAGCGCATACTAAAATGCCTTTTGGAAAATACGAAGGTCGATTTTTGATCGATTTACCCGAATATTATGTGGTTTGGTATCACAACAAAGGCTTCCCAAAGGGAGAATTAGGTGAGCAGTTGCAATTGGTTTACGAATTAAAATTGAATGGCTTAGAAGAATTGATACGAAATATTAAAAAAAGATACCCAAAACCTCATTGAATTATTAATTTAATGAGGTTTTTATTTTTGTATCGGTAAATCTCAATTTTAGAAATTATCTCATTTCCAAATTAGCATAATCTAAATTTATAATCGTATTTTTGCCACGTTTTTTACACAACTACAATACAAACTAGAACAGCATGAATCAAACAAAATATATTTTTGTTACTGGAGGGGTTACTTCTTCTTTGGGAAAAGGAATTATAGCAGCGTCATTAGCAAAATTATTACAGGCAAGAGGGTATAGAACGACTATTCAAAAATTTGATCCCTACTTAAATGTTGACCCGGGAACTTTGAATCCTTATGAGCACGGAGAATGTTATGTAACTGATGATGGAGCTGAAACTGATTTGGATTTAGGTCACTACGAGCGTTTCCTGAATGTTCCAACTTCTCAGGCTAATAACGTTACTACCGGTAGAATTTATCTTTCGGTTATTGAAAAAGAAAGAAGAGGAGAATTTTTAGGAAAAACGGTTCAGGTTGTTCCTCATATCACTAACGAAATTAAAGACAGAATGCAATTGCTGGGGCAATCCGGTGATTATGATATTATTATTACTGAAATTGGTGGTACTGTAGGTGATATTGAATCTTTGCCTTATATTGAATCGGTTCGTCAGTTAGTTTGGGATTTAGGTGAAAATAATGCTATTGTAATTCACCTGACTTTAGTTCCTTTCTTAGCTGCTGCCGGTGAGTTGAAAACCAAACCTACCCAGCACTCAGTGAAAACTTTGATGGAAAGCGGAATCAAAGCCGATATCCTGGTTTGTAGAACGGAGCATGAACTTTCGCAGGAAATTCGCAGTAAACTGGCTTTGTTTTGTAATGTGAAAAAAGAAGCAGTTATTCAGTCTATTGATGCGTCAACAATTTACGAAGTGCCTAATTTAATGCTCGAAGAAGGATTGGATATTGTGGCTTTGAAAAAATTAGATTTACCTAAGAAAGCAGCACCGGATTTGAAAAACTGGAATACTTTCTTGAAAAGATTGAAAAGCCCAAAACATACCGTAAATGTTGGTTTGATTGGGAAGTATGTTGAAATGCAGGACTGTTACAAGTCTATTTTAGAAGCTTTCATCCATGCGGGTGCAGCCAATGAAACTAAAGTGAATGTAGTTTCTATTCACTCAGAATACATTGATGAGGAGAATATTGCTGAAAAATTTAAAGATATTGATGCTATCTTAGTTGCTCCGGGCTTTGGTGAAAGAGGAATTGAAGGTAAAATTGCTGCGGTGCGTTACGCTCGTGAAAACAATATGCCTTTCTTCGGAATCTGTCTTGGAATGCAAATGTCAGTTATTGAATATTCCAGAAATGTATTAGGCTTAGCTGATGCTAATTCAACAGAAATGAATTCAGATACTCCTAATCCGGTTGTGAATTTAATGGAAGAGCAAAAAAATGTAACCGACAAAGGAGGTACAATGCGTCTTGGAGCATGGAAATGTGAAATTAAACCTGATACTTTAGCCTATAAAATATACGGTCAGACTACTATTAATGAGCGTCACCGTCATCGTTATGAGTACAATAGTGCTTATGTTGCCGACTTAGAAAAAGCAGGATTGAAAGCTTCAGGTGTGAATCCGGATACTGGATTAGTGGAAATTGTTGAAATCGAAAATCATCCTTTCTTCATTGGGGTACAATACCATCCTGAATACAAGAGTACAGTGGCAAATCCACACCCGCTTTTCGTGAATTTTGTGGCAGCTGCCGTAAAAGCAAGAAAAAAATAATTAGTGTTTTCTAGTAATAGAATCAAATAAATTAGGCTTAAAAGGCCAATAAAATAAGTTGTGTAATAATGGAAGAAAAAAAGTTTGACCCTAATTCGTTAATCGGTTTTGTATTGATTTTTGGTATTTTGCTTTGGATAATGTACCAGAACAAGCCCTCTGAAGCTGAACTTGCTGCAGAAAAAGCCAAAAAAGAATTGGTCGCAAAAGAGGCTAAGGTTCAGGAAAATGCTGTGAAACTAAATGCAGCTCCGGTTACAAGTAGTGATACTTTGAAATTAGCACAATTACAAAAATCGTTAGGAAGTTTTGCTTATTCGGCTACTTTACCTTCTGCAAAAGATGATTATACTACCATCGAAAACAAATTGGTAAAACTTAAAATTGCTAATAAAGGTGGTTATATTGCAGAGGCAACTTTAAAAAACTTTGAACGATTTAAAAAAGGTTCAGGTAAATTAGTGCAATTGGTAAAAGACAATAATGCACAATTTAATCTTCAGTTATTTACTAAGGACAATCATACTTTAAATACGAAAGATCTTTATTTTGAGCCTACTTTGACAAAAAATGGTGAAGACCAAATTTTGACAATGCGTTTGAAAGCTTCTGATAATGCGTATTTGGAATACAAATATGTATTAAAAGCAACTGATTACATGTTGGATTTTGATATTCAGTCCCAAGGTTTGAATACTGTTTTGAAAACAGAAAAACCATTGCAGTTAGAATGGAATCTTAAGACGTATGCTAATGAAAAAAGTATCTCTTATGAAAACCGTTATTCTGAAATTTATTTCGAATATGAAGAAGGTAAAAGTGATTACCTGGGGCAGGGAAATGATAAAACTGAAACTGCTGAGAATGTTTCTTATGTAGCATACAAGCAACATTTCTTTTCTTCTATTTTGTTGTCGTCAACTCCGTTTAAAACAGCCGAATTGTATTCTAACAATTTAGTAAATGATGATAAGGTTGATACTACTTTTACAAAGCAGTTTAAGGCTACTTTGCCATTGGCTTTTAAAAATGGTGAGATTGACCAAAAAATGAATTGGTATTATGGTCCTACAGATTACAAATTGTTAAAGTCTTACGATAGAAATCTGGAAGACATTGTAGCCTTAGGTTGGGGAATTTTCGGTTGGATTAACCGTCATGCTTTTATCCCAATGTATGGTTTGTTAAGTATGTTTATTTCACAAGGTTGGGCAATTGTATTGTTTACTATTTTGGTAAAATTAATCATGTCTCCTGTTACTTATAAATCATTCCTGTCTCAGGCAAAAATGAAAGTGTTACGTCCTGAAATCACTGAAATTAGTGAGAAATTCAAGGATGAACCAATGAAAAAACAACAGGAAACGATGAAGTTATACAATAAAGCCGGCGTGAACCCAATGGCTGGTTGTGTACCCGGTTTGTTGCAAATGCCTGTTTTTTATGCTTTATTCCAGTTTTTTCCGGCTGCTATTGAGTTAAGACAAAAAGGATTCTTCTGGGCAGACGATTTGTCTTCTTTCGATTCAGTTTACAAATTGCCTTTCCATATTCCTGCTTATGGAGATCACATTAGTTTGTTCCCAATTTTAGCTTCGATTGCTATTTTCTTTTATATGAAAATGACAACCGGAGACCAACAAATGGCAACACCACAACAGGAAGGAATGCCAGATATGGCTAAGATGATGAAAATTATGGTGTACATTTCGCCATTAATGATGTTGTTGTTCTTTAATAGTTATGCTTCAGGATTGAGTTTGTATTATTTTGTTTCTAATACTATTACTATCGGAATTATGTTAGTTATCAAAAACTATATTATTGATAGTGATAAGATTCACGCTCAAATTCAGGAAAACAAAAAGAAAGAGCCTAAGAAGCCAAGTAAATTTCAACAAAAATTACAGGAAGCTATGGCACAACAAGAAGCTATGAAAGCTCAAAATAAAAAGAAATAACAGATTTTAAATCATAAAAAAAGCTCTCAATTTGAGAGCTTTTTTTATGATTCAAAATTAATTCAAATTCGGTAATAATACTTTGTCAACTACATGTATAACACCATTTGAGCATTGAACATCAGTTGCTGTGATATTCGAAATTCTATTGTTAACATCCTTAATTTTTGCGCCTCCTGTTAATTGCACAGTAAATGTTTGTGGTGTTTGTAGTGTATTGACTATTTGTGCTTCGGTTAAACTTGCTGCTAAAATGTTTCCGTTTACAACATGGTATCGCAATACTTTTGTTAAATTGGCAGCTGAAACTCCTGCAATTCCCCCTGGAGCTAGTTCTGTATTCAAAGCGGTAAATGCGGCATTCGTTGGCGCAAATACAGTAAAAGGTCCTGTTCCGGATAAAATACTAACAAAGTCAGGTTGACCTGCTCCGGTTAAAGCCCCCACTAATGAGGTAAAGTTAGGATTTGCAGTTGCATGCGTAACAATTGTAGGCAGATTGATTACGGCATCAACCACATGTATTACTCCATTAGAAGCCATTACATCAGCGGTTATTACTTTGGATACTCCATTTAGTTTTACTCCTGATGTTAGGTCCACATACATGCTCATTGTGTTAGTTCCTGAAGTGGCACTTTTAGCAAGTGTTTTAACATATCCGGTTGTTAAGTCAGTAGATTTTACGTTGCCACTCACAACGTGATTTAATAAAATTTGTGTCAATACGTCTTTTGGGACGTCGTTAATTGTTGCATAAGGTGTTGTTTCTAAAAAAGCTGTAAACGCTGCGTCGGTAGGTGCAAACACAGTAAAAGGACCTGCTCCTTTGAGTGTAGTGGCTAATTCGGCACGGGTTAAGGCCTGTACTAAAATTTTAAGATTTGAATTTTTAACTGCAAGACCAGTTATTGTATTGTCAACCGGTTTAGGATTGTCGTCATTATCGCAAGATACCATTAATGATAAAAATGCAATACAGGTTAGGGCTAATCTGAGTTTTGATACAATTTTCATAATTCTTAGTTTTATAGTTGTTGTTAATTTTGTTTAAAGTTAGTTAATAAAAGTTGAACAAAAATTACTTTATAATTTGATTAATAGTTGTTTAACTTTTTAAAATGGGCTTTTTCATTGTTGATAAAGCTTTTTGTTTAGTTATTTTAGATTAATTGTTAAACAAAATAACATCCTGATAAATTCTTGTTTGTACGCCGTCATTTAGTAAATTTGACCTAAGGATACAATTGAGTCGCCTGATTGTTTAATGGCCATATTTCAAAGCTGTTTGACTAATTGCTGTTAATACATATAAGTTGTTTAAAATTTAATTTGACCAAAATGATACAAAAGAGTTTGTTTTTCTTTTTCTTTATACAATGCACAGCTTTAATAGCTCAGACAGCAATTAATCAATTTGACAGTGAGCAAAAAAAAGATGGCTTATGGAAAGGTTTTTATCCTGAATCCAAAAGATTGCGATACGAAGGCACTTTTTCGCATGGAAAAGAAATTGGAGAATTTAAGTTTTATGATGATACCAAGGCGGGAACTGTAATTGCAACCCGAACTTTTAATGCAAATGATAATGCGGCTTACACCGTTTTTTATGATCAGGCAAAAAATAAAGTAAGCGAAGGGAAAGTGGTTAATAAATTGTTTGAAGGCGAATGGAAGTATTACCATAAAGCAGCCACAACGATTATGAGTATTGAGCATTATAAAAACGGTAAACTGGAAGGTTTGCGTTCAGTGTTTTTTCCCAGTGGAAAAATAGCCGAAGAAACAATATATAAAGGAGGTTTAAAAAATGGAATTTCTAAAAAATATTCCGAAAAAGGAATTGTATTGGAAGAGGCTTTTTTTAAGAACGATCAATACGATGGGACTGCTGTTTTTAAGGATGTAGATGGTAATATGGTTTCGAAGGGTAAATTTACAAACGGAAAAAAAACGGGAATCTGGCAATTTTTCGAAAACGGAAAATTAAAAGAAGAAACCAATATGAGCCATCCTAAAGCAAAAACAACAGTGAAAACAAAGTAATCCTGCTTTTTGTAAAAGGATTTTGATTACAAACGGAATGTTATAATTATCGGAATCGTTTGAAAACTTTGTACCTTTGCAGCCTCAAAAATAAACTTTATTATGAAACGTGTTGTAGTAGGACTTTCCGGAGGTGTCGATTCGAGTGTTGCGGCTTATTTGTTGCAACAACAAGGCTATGAAGTGATTGGTCTTTTTATGAAAAACTGGCATGACGATTCGGTTACCATTTCCAATGATTGTCCGTGGTTAGAAGACAGTAATGATGCTTTGTTAGTCGCTGAAAAGTTAGGAATTCCGTTTCAAACCGTTGATTTAAGTGAGCAATACAAAGAAAAAATCGTTGATTACATGTTCAACGAATACGAAAGAGGAAGAACTCCAAATCCTGATGTATTGTGTAACCGCGAGATAAAATTTGATGTTTTCATGAAAATTGCCTTAAGTCTGGGCGCTGATTATGTGGCAACAGGACATTATTGCAGAAAAAGTGAAATTGAAGTTGACGGAAAGCCGGTATATCAATTGCTTTCCGGAGTAGATACTAATAAAGATCAATCTTATTTTCTGTGTCAGTTATCGCAGGAACAATTGGCAAAATCACTGTTTCCAATTGGCGAATTAACGAAACCTCAGGTGCGTGAAATTGCTGCCGAAATGGAATTAGTTACTGCCGAAAAGAAAGATTCGCAAGGATTGTGTTTTATTGGAAAAGTACGTCTTCCGGAATTTTTACAACAAAAATTACAGCCTAAAGAAGGAATTATTGTTCAAATTGATAAAGATCATCCGGTTTATAACACTACGGTTTCAGACGATTTAGTTACAGAAGAAGCCTTGTCTTTAGCGGCAAAACCTATTCAATATGCAGTTGAAATGGGTAAAAAAGTAGGAAAGCACCAAGGAGCTCATTATTTTACCATTGGACAACGAAAAGGGTTAAATGTAGGAGGTACGGCTGAAGGTCTTTTTGTTATTGCAACAAATGTTGAAACCAATACTATTTATACCGGAATGGGAAGTCATCATCCGGGATTGTTTAGAAAAGCTTTGTTTATAGAAAAATCAGAAGTGCATTGGATTCGTAAAGATTTGGCTTTAGCCAATGGCGAAACCATGAAAGTAATGGCAAGAATCCGATACAGACAGCCGTTACAGGAAGCCATTTTACATCAGTTTGAATCTGGTATGTATGTGTCTTTTGAAGAACCTCAATCGGCAATTACCGAAGGACAGTTTGTAGCCTGGCACATTGGTGACGAATTAGTAGGTTCAGGAGTGATTTCGTAGTTTGTTTTCGAAAAAAATAATATATTTAAGTGATTAATTCGTTTAGGAGTTAATCACTTTTTTTTGAATTTCCCCAAGAGAATAAATAAGTTTCTATGAACAGAATAACCACGCTTTTCAATATCAAATACCCCATAATTCAGGCAGGAATGGTTTGGGTTAGTGGTTATAAATTAGCCAGTGCGGTAAGTAATGCAGGAGGCTTGGGATTATTGGGAGCGGGTTCGATGTATCCGGAAGTTTTAAGGGAACACATTCAAAAATGTAAAAAAGCCACTTCGAAACCTTTTGGTGTCAATATTCCGATGTTGTATCCCAATATCGAAGAAATTATGAAAATTATTGTTGAAGAAAAGGTGCAAATTGTGTTTACTTCCGCAGGAAACCCGATGACCTGGACGTCCTATTTGAAAGAAAATGGTATTACGGTAGTGCATGTGGTGAGCAGCAGCAAATTTGCTTTAAGAGCGCAAGAAGCAGGTGTTGATGCCATTGTTGCCGAGGGTTTTGAAGCCGGAGGTCATAACGGTCGGGAGGAAACTACTACTTTTACTTTAATTCCGATGGTGAAAGAACAAATAAAAATTCCTATTATTGCAGCCGGCGGTATAGCCAATGGAAACGGAATGCTTGCAGCGATGGTTTTAGGTGCTGATGGCGTTCAGGTAGGCAGCCGATTTGCAGCTTCGGTTGAATCTTCGGCACATGATAATTTTAAACAAGTAATTCTGAATACTAAAGAAGGAGAAACGCAGTTAACATTAAAAGAGTTAACTCCGGTGCGGTTGATTAAGAATAAATTTTTTGAAGATATTCAGGAGTTATATAAAAAGTGTCCAACTAAAGAAGATTTGTCTCAATTGTTAGGCAGGGCTCGTGCCAAAAAAGGCATTTTTGAGGGTGATTTGACAGAAGGTGAATTAGAAATAGGGCAGGTAGCAGGATTAATTCACGATATAAAAACTGCCGAAACAATAATTGCAGATATGATGCAGGAATATCAGCGAGCCCAAAAAGAAGTTGCTGATTTCTTATTTTAAAATAAATTGAAATGACAAAATTGAAATGCTTTTATGTAAGCTTATTTTTTTTACTTCTGGGAATACAGCAGTCCTACAGTCAGGTCTATCGGTTTAAAACTTCAGGCTTTAGCGTTTTAGAAAAAAACGAAAAGGGAAAATGGGGAAAATGGTCCGATTTAAGTTTGGTGAATATTGTAGTTACCCTGGATACAGATAAAAACAGGTTTTTGATTTATTCCCAAAATATTCAATTGTATGAGATATTAACCTACCAGCCGGAGTCAGAATCCGAAAGTGATTTGGTTTACTCTTTCACATGTAGAGATAATGATGGTATAGACTGTACGGTTTCAATCATTACCCGAAAAAAACAGGAAAATCGAAAGCAATTGTATATTACTTACAGCGATCATGTAATTGTGTATAATATTTTTACGATGTAAAAAAGGCGGTTCAAAATTTACTCTTGAACCGCCTTTAATTATTTATTGCAAAATGATTTTGACTTTTTATTAATTGGAAAGTATTACTACAATCTTATTAAAGTCGGCAGCTGCATTTATTACTGCTTTATAATCTTCAAAACAAGATAGAGGGTAGTTTATTATATTGTAGTATTCGGTGTTTTCTACAACAATTTCATTGTCTTTTTTATTGTAATTGCTTATAAAAGCAGCTTCTGTTTTATTGTTTATGTTTGTTTTGAAATCCATGTTGAATTTTTCTAAATTCTGAATTGTAGCACCCTGAGGTAAAATTATTTTAATTTTACGAGTGTAAAAATGTGGATAGTCAATTTCTACAGGTAAGACTCTTTTGTTTTCCTGATAAAACTCCATTTGACGACCGATAATTTGACCAATTGAAAATAAGTATTTATCTCCTGCCATCTGAATAAGCTCTTTTCCTTCAAAATTCAAATCTAAAACAAATGGTTTTTTACCTATATTTTCAACACCATCATTGCTGGCTGTTAGCGTTTTGTATTCTGTTTTAACAGAGTAATTTTCGGCAATATTTTTAAGTATGGTTTGATATTGCTCTGCAGGGTAAAAATCTTTGATAGGTTGCATATTAAATCCTGAATAACCTCCAAATGAAAGTTTACTGGTTATATTGGGATTAGCAATATCTTTTGTGAAATCGACCACTATATCCATATAGTCATGAGAAATTTCAGTTCCCGGAATTTCAATAAAATTTACATCACTAATTGCCATAGTAGTTCCTGCAAATTCTTTTTCCTTGATGAAAAGACCATAGTTATTGCCTAAAAATTTTGGGAAAAGAGGAATTCTAAATTCAACTTCTCTTGGGCTCAGGTATTTCTTTATATTTGGAAAATAAAGTAAAAAATCATTTAGGTTTTCATAACTTTCAAAATCTTTGTCAAAAGGTATTTTATAACGGCTCGTTGTAAAGACTACATTGTTTTCAATTTTAAAATTTTTCAAAACGGCTTTGTATAATTTTAAAATATCAACTTCATTAGCTTGTTTTGATTTGATGATTTCGGTTAGATTTTCTTTAGAATCAATAAAACGTTCAAAAGTTATTGTTTTTTTGATTTTGTTTTCAATATTCCAAATTTGTTCTTGTTCATCATTGGATTTTGTAATTGTAGCACAAAAATCATCAATTGATTTTTGCTCTTTTTTATCTAGAGCTGCATTAATACGGTTGTGTACATTAGTTGCAAATTCTTTGTAATTATAAAGGTTCTTTGCGCCATTATTATTGTTTGCATCTAATTTGTATCTGAAAAGTTTAATTTGAACATCCCAATTCGAATACTTTTCGTCGTCATCTAATGCTGCTATATCTTTTTCATTAATTGTAAGTACAGCTTTATCGGCTATTTCGTTATCATTAAGTATTGGATTACTTAGGCCATTATAAGTTTTGGTTTTGAATACTAAGTTTTTTGGGTAAATTAGTTGAAAGTTTAGATTGCTAATAGGAAGTTGTGCTTGCATTTTTATGGTTTTTCCTTTTAGATCAGGGTTTTCTTCCAGTAAATATATTTTTTCAATTATTGCACCTTTCTCCAGACCATTTACTGCAAAGTAATTGTATTTAACTCCTCTCTCTTTATCTATCTCTTCTTTGATGTCTTCTGGATTTAAAGTAATTACAGAACCATTTTTTAAAAGTACCCTTACTTTGTTCATTAAAATGGTTTCGTTATTTCCAAATGAAATATAGATTTTATTGTTTCGTTCTATTGCTTCATCAGAATTGATAAATATTTTTTCATGTTTAAGGTGGTATTGTTTCGCTGTATTGCCATTAACAACAATTTCAATTTTTTCCGTACAGTCCAGAACAACTTCTTTACTGTCTTTGTAAAGTGTTGGAATTTCTATTTTGTTTGGTTTTTCTTGCCAGTCATAATTTTTAAAGGAGAAGTCTTGTCCATAGTTGATTGTAACATTGATGAATAAGAGCAATGTTAGAATGATTTTTAAATTTGTTTTTTTCATATTTTTTTTGATAAAATTAAGACTTGGTTGTAATTCGTTTTTAATGCTTTTATACTTGAATTCCAGAGTTCAAAGTCAGATTTGTTTAAGGTTAGTTTCTTCTGAATTAAAGTGATATTTAGGTTTATATTCCCGTCTTTTAATTCATAAATAAAATCAGCTTTTATACAATCATTGTTTATGCTAAAATTCTTTGGGATTTGTTTTATATTATATTTTTTTGGAATTTCTAAATTGTAATTTTTACTGAATTGTGTTAGGTATTCAAAATCAAAATCTGAAATTCTGTTTTTTTCAATTAGAAGGTCATCAAAAAATTTGTCCAGAAATAAATTGATATAGAGATCAGAATCTAATTGTATGATGTAGTTATCTAAATCAAAATTGTAATTTATAATATAGGGTTTGTCTTTGTCATTTTTGTTTTCTTCATTGTATTCTGTTAAATTAAATTTATTAGAGCCTTTTAAAACTAAGTTTTTAATAGATTCAAATCTGGTTTTATTATAGGTATCCCCAATTTTCATTAGTGTATGACTCCTATTGTAGCCTTCAAGCTTTAATTTTCCTGTTCCAATTAGTTTATTGTTTTTAATGCTAAGACTTACATCATCTGATATTGTGTTGTTTTCTGCAGGGACAATAGGCACTTTTACAATTTTATATTTTTCATTTTCATAAAGTAAGGCTTCTTTTCCTTGTATAAAGGCTGTTGGGATACCATAATTGGTTTCGTTATCAGTGGCATCAAGAAAAATATAATTGTCATTTTTTTTAAATACCGCTATCATGTGATTGTCAACAGCAGGAGTAGGTAAATCGTTATAAGTATAAGGTAAACTTCTTGTACCAATCCAAGCTATGGTTACATCTTTTATTTCGGCATATTTTGCCATACAGTTTATCATGTTCCCCATGTCTTTACAATCACCAAATTTGCGTTGAAAAACTAAACTTGCTTCACGAGGGATGAAGCCTTCATAACCATTTTCAAAAGCAATGTATTTGATGTTTTCTTTTACCCAATAAAATATAGCTTTTATCTTTTCTTCATCGGTTTTTTTGTTCTGTGTAATTTCTAATGTTAAGTTTTTTAAAAGAGTATCTTCTTCTTTATTTAAGTCTTTAATGAATCCTTTGTAATAGGAATAAAGATTATCGATATTACCCAATACATTATTGGTTTGATTATCTATAACATAATTTTTTATATAAAAATTAATATGAGGAACTATGTACAAATAACCAGGTGCGTTGTTTTCGTATTTTAAAGGTTTAATATCTTTCAATGTCCATTTGTAAATCCATTTTCCTTTTTTTTCAGATTTTGAAAAAACAATACTATTATTAGGGTCATTAAAGATTTTGTATCCAATTTCAATGTCCTTTTCGGTAGTTATTTCAAGTGTTGAATTTTGAATTGGTAATTCATCACCAAAAATAAACTTATGTAATAAATATGGGTCAATAAATTCAGTTTGATAATTGTACACTTTTTTTGAACCTGTTTCCAGATTGTTAAAAGTGAGTTCACGTACCATTACATCATCAAAGAAAACACTACCGTTTTTTGAAGGTTTTTCATTTGATTGAGATACTTTTATTTTTTTTTCTTTTCCATTATCATTAAACAACGCATAAGCATCATAGTTGTTTAGTTTTACTAAATTGGAATAAGAAAATGATTCTTTATTGTTTTGAATACCATTTTCAGAGAGAATCATTGACTCAAAATGGTTGTCTTGTATTATTTTTAATTTTTTATTTTCTATAGATATGTTATAGGATTGTTGGTTGTTGATTATAAGTTCGTTATAGTCCGGGTATGTTTTTTTGTATTCAGTGAGTGTATTTTGAGCAAGAGTACTTAAGCTAAAAAAACACGATAAGAATAAAAAATTAAATAGCTTGTATTGAAATTTCGTGTAATTCATTAGAATCATATTTTTTAGTTGATTTTAGTTTTCCGTTAGTATAAATTAAAGTTTTACCATTTAGATCGTTATTCTTATACTCTGAGGATATTTTTAGTTGACCATTTTCGTCAAAAAATTCCTGAATCCCATCATAATTATCGTTTAAAAAATGCTCTTTTCTATAAATATTTCCATTAGAATAATATTCGATTCGTTCACCGTTCATTAGACTGTTAGTGTAATTACATTGGTATTCGGTTTTCCCTTCAGCATTGTTAATTATGAATTTGCCATCTGTCTCGCCATTAACCAGATTCATTTGCATCGCTATTTTTCCATTAGGATAATAAGCTGTAATGTTAGCATTTTCTTTATTAATGATAGTTTTAGATAATGGATCATTGTTTTTATTTCTGGAAATGTAATATATCGGGCTATCGTTTTGGTAAGCTATTGTAAGAATCAATTCTCCTTTTTGATTGTAGTAGGAATAGTCGCCTTCTTTGTAATCGTTTATTTTGTTATGCTCAGAAAGTTTGGATTTATTGTGATAGTAATGCGTTATTTTTCCATTTTCAACACCATGAGTAGAGGTATATTCAGATCGGAGGTTTCCATACAAATCATAATTTTTAGATGTGCCATTAGTATATCCTAAGAAATAATTACTTTCATATTTTATAGTTCCCAATGGACCATAATATTTATAATTACCGTGTAAAAGACCGTTGGTATAGTTCGCATTTACAATAGTATTGCCTAATTTGTCTTTTTCAGTATAAGTGCCATTGAAAATACCATTTGCAAGTTGGAAACTACGAGTTATTGTACCATGAAATAAATTAGTGGTAAATATTCCAGTTTTGTTTTTATAGTCAAATTCATTTTCAAGTTCTCCTTTTTCATTATGAATTTTAGTATTTGTAGCAATTCCGTCAATATAGATAGAATGTTTATATATGTTTCCGTTTTGCCAATATGATTTATAATCATAATTTAAATTTCCATCAATATAGTAACCTTCTTCGTTTAAGGTGCCGTCAGGATGATTAGTTTGGTAAGGGCCATGTTTAATGTCATCTGTATAATAGTGAGTAGAAGTTAATTTGCCATTTTCATAAACTTCATATTTTCCGTTAATTTTATCATTAGTAAAGTTTTTTATACTGTTAACACTTCCGTTTTTGTTAATGGTTTTACTAATACCATTTAGAACACTATTGGTATAATTTTCCTCTAACCTTTTTGTGCCTGAAGGATAGTAGTACAGCCAAAGGTCATTCTTTTTTCCATTGCTGTAATTACCGGAAACCATTCTGGTTCCATTATAATCGGCCATATCGAATTTGTTATTCAACAAATTAGTTTCAATTGGTTTTGGAGTGTTTAATGAATATTGTGTACCTGAATTGATTTCTCCGGACTTAAATTTTTCGGTATAATACAAATTTCCTTCAATATCGTAGTAGTTATAATTTTCTAATTGCTCTTTGTCATTATAAAAGGCCTGACTGGATTTTTTTCCATTAGAATAATAGTTCGTTAGATTTTTTAATTTCCCATCGATATAATTAAGTTCTTTTTCTAATAATGAATTAGCATAATAAGATTTATAAAAATCCTTTATTTTACCTTTATTATAGATTGCTTCAGATTTGATGGTTTTGTCGTTGTAATATTCTAAATATTCTCCATCAAGTATGTCGTTCTCATAATTCTCTATTGCAGTTAAATTGCCTAATTCATTAAAGGTTTTGAAAGCTCCATTTAGTTTTCCATTCAAATAACCTATTTCAGATTTTAATTTACCATTTTCGAACAAACAAACATATTTTCCATTTCTTTCTCCATTTGTAAAGTTAACTTCACAACTTTTGCTTCCATTAGGGTAAAATGAAGTGCTGATGCCTTCTAAGATTCCATCTTGGTAATTTTCTATTATACTTACACCTCCATTTTGATAATAAGTAGTTCTCGTCCCATTTAATTTTCCATTTTTAAATGTTTTTTCTTCAGTTAGTTGGCCTTCATTATTATAATATTTTTGAAGTCCGTCTAATTCATTGTTCACAAAGTTTAATTCACCAATAAGAAGACCATTTTTATTCAGGTATTTGTATTTTCCTTCGTATTTTCCGTCAATTACCTTCCCTACAAGATAAGGCTCGTTATCTTTTAAAAAAGTAATAACTTCTTCCTCTTTTCCAAATAAATCTTTTTTACGTTTTGCGAAAAAATACCAAAAATCCTTGCTGTAAAAATTCTCTTCAAAGTATGTTATTTTTTTCTTTTGCTTATTTAATTCTTTTTCCAGTTTGTCTTGATAGGATAAAAGCATGTAATATGTAAATCCTTCAAAATAGTTTTTCTCAACCATTTCTTTAATCCATGGAATGTAAGTGGTTTCAAAAAAACCATCACCCATTTTATGTTCAAGAGTGTATTCGGATACTGCTTGTACTTGTCTGATGATTACATCATCAATTTCAGATTTTATTTTATAAGCTTTATTTAGAGGTAATTGGTTTCTTAAAATAGTTTCTATTTCTTCAAAATTATCTCCGGTTTTTGAAAAAACAAAATTGTTTTTAGTCAGATAGTTTTCACCATATTTAGCATTTAATTGTAGAACTGCTTTTTCTGCAAATTTTCCATTTGGAGCCAGTATAAGGTAACTCATTAAGGCAAGAGTTCCTTCTGTTATTTTTCCATTTTCAAATGCAATCAGACCTAATAAATAATGTGCAGAAGCATAATTTGGATTGATAGTGATAACTTGCTTGAGTAAATCAATAGATTTTTGATTTTCTTCTTTTCTGATGTGTAAAATCGCAAAATTGTATAAAAAAGAAGCAGAATTTGAAAGATATTGTTTTCCTTCAGTAAAGATTTTTTCCGACAATTCGTATTCTTTGTTGTCACTTAAAAAAACACCATATAGCGTATAAAGTTCCGGACTTTTTTGCATCTGTTTGGTCAGATACAAATTTTCTAAAAATAACTTAAGTTCGTCCTTTTTATTTAAAGCATTTAGGCATAAAGCTTTTTCGTATTGTGCTGTGAGATATTTAGGGTCGTTAGGAGTTATTTTGTTGTACTCAACGATTGCATCGTCAAATTTTTCTAAATCATATAAATTGACTCCTTTTTTTATAATAGAATCATTATTGTATATGTCAGAAAAATTGTTCTGAGAATGTGTTTTAGCAATAACGCTAATTAATACAATTAAGAAAAAATGTTTCATTTTGAATTTATATTTATTTTTCAAATATAAATTTTTTTTCTCAGTTGTAAGAATATGGTTGTTTTTTAATTTTCAATATCCTTTATAAATTCATCGTATTCCAAATAAAAACGTTCCAGAGCATCCATTTTTTCATTGTAAAAATCAAAAATGCTGTCCCAATGGCTGCGATTACTGAAACCTACACTTTGTTTTTCTACCCAAATGCGACTGATGGTTTTTCCGTTTTCCAAAACATAGTCTTTTTCAAAAATTAAATCAGCAATAAATTCTTCTTCTAAAATGTTTTTTAAAGCTTCCAGTTTTTCAAAATAAGCAATTCTCTTTTCGTTATTACGAGGCTCAATGTCTATAAGAACTTGCGCTTTTTTATTGTCAACATAAAATTTAAAAGAGAAATCTTTAATCTTAGTGTCATACAACAGCCATTTTCGGGGATATTTTTCGGCAAATGTCACCCAGAATTCACGTTTTAATTTTTGTGTTTCTTCTTTACTATACATTTTGGAGAGGCTTTGATTTTAGAAAATTTGTGCAAAAATGTTTTCTAAAGTATATTTATGTTTTATTTGCAAAAATAGACTTTGATTATGGATTTTCAATATTTTTTAAATTTTATACCTGATTTAGTTCAAATGCAGTTGCCGGCTGCTATTTCTCATGAAAAGATGATGCCTTTTGAGCGTAAGGAGCTTTTGAAAAAAATCAATTTAAAAGAGAGAAATCCTAAAGAAGCAGCTGTTTTGATGTTGTTGTATCCTAAAAATGGGCAAACTCATTTGGTTCTTATTGTTCGAAATTCCTATCCGGGCGTTCATTCAGACCAAATTGCTTTTCCGGGAGGAAAATTCGAATCAAAAGATGCTGATTTTCAAACCACCGCTTTAAGAGAAACCGAAGAAGAAATAGGTATTAGTCCTGATAAAATTGAAATTCTAAAAGCCTTTAGTTCATTGTATATTCCCCCCAGCAATTTTATGGTATATCCGTTTTTAGGAATATGTAAGGAAGAAATTCAATTTGTTCCTGATCCTGCCGAAGTAGCCGGAATTATTGAGTTGTCATTGGTTACTTTTAGGGATGACAGTATTGTAGCGGTCGAGAATTTATCAACTTCGTATGCCGTAAATATCGAAGTTCCTGCTTTTAAGATTGACGGACATATTGTTTGGGGGGCTACAGCCATGATGTTAAGTGAATTAAGGGATGTTTTGAATGCTGTTTTGATTCGTGAAAGCTAACAGAATCCGTATTCTCCAATTATATTTTGTAAATTTGCAATCCAATTTTTAATGCCAAATCACAGTTTATGGGACTTGTTAAAAGAAATCCTTTCGGACATATTTTATTTCTGAAAAAATGGCTTATCCGTTTTTTTGGAAGCTGTACTCATAGACGTTATCGGGGATTTAATGAATTACAAATTGAAGGTTCGGAAATCATTCGAAATCTGCCCGATACCAACGTACTTTTTATATCCAACCATCAAACTTATTTTGCCGATGTAGTGGCAATGTTCCATGTGTTTAATGCCAGTTTAAGCGGGCGGATCGATTCGATTAAAAACATCGGATATCTGTGGCAACCTAAGATGAATATTTATTATGTGGCAGCCAAAGAAACCATGCGTTCCGGATTATTGCCTAAAATATTGTCTTATGCCGGAGCAATTCCTGTTGAGCGAACCTGGCGTTCTGAAGGAGTAGATGTTGTTGAAAAAAGAGCAGTAAATCCGAATGATACCGAGAATATTAAAATTGCGCTCAACGATGGTTGGGTAATTACTTTTCCCCAAGGGACAACCCGTTCTTTTAAACCGGTTCGAAAAGGAACCGCTCATATTATCAAGCAACATCGTCCTGTTGTGGTGCCTATTGTGATTGATGGCTTTCGTCGTTCTTTTGACAGAAAGGGAATCCGAATGAAAAAGAAAGGAATTCTACAGTCTTTTATCATCAAAGAACCGCTTCAGATTGATTATGATAATGATACCATTGATGAAATCGTAGAGAAAATAGAATATGCTATCGAGCAGCATCCTTCTTTTTTAAAGGTAATCCCGGTGGAGGAATTAGAAGAGCAAGAACAATTGAATAAATTGCGTCGATGGGATGTTAATGAAGAAAATTAATTTATTTGTTAAAATTTTCTATTAAAATTTAATTTTTCCTATTTAGTTTTTTTAACTTTATGGTATTCTAAAGATGTTTTTTGTCTAATTCATTTACTTAATAATTAGATTCTGATTGTGTTATTCCTGAAATTATTCAGGAATTTGGGGGTGTATTGTTATTGAATTGCCCCAATGTAACAATACTTTTTTGTCGGTTTGTTTTTTTGCGTATTTCTTTTAAATAATTAACGGCTATAGTTATAAAATTACTTCTTGCATTTACGATGCGTATTTAAAAGAATACCAATAAAACAGCTTCGTTGTTAATCAAAATTACAGATTAATGAAAAGTACTGTTATTTTCAATTTTCATCCAATTGTTTTGGGGAAATTGATGGATCAATCAAAACTCAATCAATACACTAAATTTTTATATTACCATTTTCAAAAGTTACATGCCGAATCTCTGGCCGGAGACAATCAATTGATGCAATTTGATGAAGTTTCGGAACAGGTAGATAAGTATAGCATACCTTCTGAGAATATTAGCAAGCGACAGATTTTGATTTTTGACGAAGTAGAACAATTTATTGAGACCAAAATGAATGGAATTCCATTCTCGGCTTATCCTTTGCCGTCGTGTTTAGAGGCGCATCCTAATGATGTATTCGGGCCTAAAATAGGTGTTAGGATGGAATGGTTTAAGAAATACATGGATCATGTGTTTGATGAATTTTATCTAAAAAACGAAACACAGCCGGAACATCTTATCCACGTAACCTGTTCGGGATATTCCTCTCCCAGCGTTGCCCAGCATGCTGTAATTAAAAGAAATTGGGAAACTACTAAGGTTACTCATTCGTACCAAATGGGCTGTTATGGAGCCTTTCCGGCTATAAGAACAGGAAGTAGTTTGTTGCATGCGAGTCAGGATAAAGGAAGGGTAGATATTGTTCATACCGAATTGTTATCGGCACATTTGAATCTTACCGAATTTTCCGCAGCTAACACCATGATTTGTTCTCTTTTTGCCGATGGATTTATTGGGTATTCCCTTTGTGATGAAGCGGTTTTGAAGAAGGATACTACTTTTGAGGACAAGCAGGGAATGCGAATTTTAGCTTCGCACGAAGTTATTATTCCTGATACCTTAGAGGATATGTCCTGGGATTTAGGTGAATATAATTTTTTGATGACACTTTCTAAACGAGTGCCTGTTTTTATTAGAAAAAACATCAAATCTTTTTTAGAAACACTTTGTAAAAAAGTAGGTATTACTCTGGATGACGAAAAAGATAAAATGTGTTTTGCCATCCATCCCGGAGGACCTAAAATTATTGATTATGTAGTAGAAGCAATAGGGATTTCAAAAGAGCAGGCCAGGTGGTCTTATGATATTTTATATCGTTATGGAAATATGTCCTCATCTACAATTCCTCATGTTTTAGACGAGATGGTTCATGATGACAAAATAGCGTCGGGAACCAGAGTATTAGCAATGGCTTTTGGTCCCGGACTCACTGCAACAGCTTTACTGCTGGAAAAAATCTGATGTAAAATTTTAAAGTGCTTTTGTTTTGTAATAGTTTACCAGTAAATTAACAAATTTGCTATAGCTGTCTATTCCTTCTTTTTGCTGGTTTAATTTTAAATAATGGTCATAAAATAGATGGAAACCTTTTTCTATAGGAGTTTGGTATTGCATCCAGAAATCTTCGCTTTCCTGGTAATTTTTTAGAATTCCGGGATGAATAGTTTTTAATAATTGATTGAGGATTTTTTCGTTTCTAATTTGCCAATTTCCTAAACAATAGCGCAAGGCAAAACTATATCCTGAATATTTAAAGTACAAATTATCGTTATTTACCGAAGCCAGAAAACCTATAAAATTGCATTCGCTTTCGCTGGCGTAACCCATTTGATGCGCCATTTCGTGGCAACTTGTTGTTGGGAAATTATACATTGGCATTAAATAATTGACTTGAGCCTCATTGGTAAAAGGATTCAGATATCCGCCAAACCCCATATAAGTAAGTGGTAGGCTGAACAGTGATTTTTTGATGCTGAGATTCGAATAAGTAAAAAAAGGATACTCAACGGATAGCTTTTTATAACCATCCAGATTTTTTGCAAAAGTAATTGCTTTAGTGTAAGGGAAAACTACTTTAAGATTATCGTTTTTAGTAATTTGACCATGGACTTTGTTTGTTTTAGCAATTATTTTTTTTGTAAAATCCAATAAATCGGCATCTGAATAATCACGTTCAATTTTCATTTTTTCAAAAAGAGGCATTCTGTAATAATTGGTTGCCCAAAGGAAATAGAAGAAAAAATGGAATACTGAAATGATGCTTAAAATGGATAATAATTGATTTTTCCAATTGTATTTCCAATTTTTACGGCTGTTCCAAAACCATTTTACTGCCAATAGAATCAAAATAAAATAGAACACATCGCCTATTGAAAAAGGAATCCATCCCAGTGTAATTCTGGAAATAGCAGCAATTTTTGGATACAAGCCATTACTGTAAAAATCCTCTATAAATTCTGGGAAAAACGGAATTATTTTTAAGGTAATAATTTGTAATAATAGAAAAAGAGGAAGTAAGTATTTTGATTTCAAAACCACATTTTTTAAGCGTAAATATAAATACAATAATCAATTATGATGCTATAAATGGATAGTAAACTTTGTAACTTTGAGTTTTTATAATCGAAAAATCAAATACAAGATATGAGTCAGGAGATACGCAATTTAGAACCTAAGGCATTGTGGAATAATTTTGCCAATTTGAATGCGGTGCCCCGACCTTCTAAAAAAGAAGGGCAGGTAGTGGCATTTATAAAAGACTTTGGCAAAAGTTTAGGTCTGGAGGTTTTTGAAGATAAAATTCATAATGTGATTATTCGAAAGCCAGCCACAGCGGGCATGGAAAATCGTAAACCAATCGTGTTGCAGGGACATTTGGATATGGTGCATCAAAAAAATGCCGATACGGTTTTTGATTTTGCTACCCAAGGTATTGAAATGTATGTTGATGGCGATTGGGTTCGTGCTAAAGGAACGACTCTGGGTGCTGACAATGGTTTAGGTGTTGCAGCAATTATGTCTGTTTTAGAAAGTACCACCATTGCACATCCGGCTATTGAAGCCTTGTTTACTGTTGATGAAGAAACGGGAATGACTGGTGCGATGAATTTAAAAGGAGGTTTGCTTAAAGGAGAAATCCTTTTGAATTTGGATACCGAAGAAGATGATGAAATTGATATTGGTTGCGCAGGAGGAATAGATGTTACGGCTGTTGCTGAGTATGATGAAGAGGAAACTCCGGAACATTCTGTGGGTTATTCGATAACTGTAAAAGGGCTCAACGGAGGACATTCGGGGATTGATATTCATAAAGGTTTAGGGAATGCCAATAAAATCATGAACCGACTGTTGTTTGACGGTTTTGATAATTTTGGTATGCAAATTTCGGAAATACATGGAGGAAGTTTGCGCAATGCCATTCCGCGTGAAAGTGTGGCAAAGGTGATTATTGCTTCGGTTTATGATGAGGCTTTTGTTTTTGATATGCAGCAAATTGTCAGCGAAATTAAAAATGAATTAAAAACCACTGAACCGAATTTAGAAATTGTTTTCGAAAAATTGAAAAAAGCACCAACTAAGGTAATGCCTCCGATGGCACAATACTACTTTGTACGTTCGATGGCAACGGCAGCAAATGGAGTTCATAGAATGAGTGCTGATTTTGACAATTTAGTGGAAACTTCGAATAATATTGCAAAAGTAACAGTTGGAAAAGGAAAATTATCAGTACAATGTTTGACGCGTTCTTCGGTTGAATCGGCTAAGTTTGATTTGGCTAACGATTTGCGTTCGGCTTTCGAATTAATGGGCTGTGAAGTAGAAATTTCAGGTTCTTATCCGGGTTGGACACCAAATCCGGAATCGGAGATTTTAGCAACTTTAGTTCCGATTTACGAAAAATTAAATGGAGAAAAACCAAAGGTAGTAGCCTGTCACGCCGGTTTAGAATGTGGAATTTTAGGAGCGAATTATCCTGATATGGATATGATTTCTTTTGGACCAACTATTCGTGGAGCGCATTCTCCTGACGAAAGAGCCAGTATCAGTTCATCTCAAAAATTCTGGAAGTTTTTAGTAGAGATTTTGGCTAATATTCCGGTAAAATAATAGTATTTAAGTGTTCAGCTTTTTGGTTTGCAGTTTTACTAATCACTAAAAAGCTGAACACTGATTACTTGAAATTATTTCTTTTTCAAAACTTTATATTGTTCGTAACAACCGCTAATAGCATCCATAATCTGCAGGTCGTTTGCGGTTTGAATAAAAGATTCCGAATAATTGCACCTTTGTAATATTTCAGGGATTTCCTTTTTATCGATACCTAATAAAACAGCCAGTGTTTCGCGGTCAAATTTAGATTCAAGAAGATTTCTAACGGTATCATCTTTTTTCATTTCCCGGAGTTTCTTCAATTCGGTTGACTTTTTACCAAAGAAATTATACAACATATCAGCGGGATTGAAAATTGATCCTAATACTTTTCCGAAAGCTCCCGGGGAATATTCTCCTGCTTCATAGCCTGTATTTAGACCTGATATATTGTAACGGTAGTTTTGATTGATAGGGATTGTCTTGGAATCAACTTCCAGATAACCGGTTAGATTAAAAGGTCTGATAACTACTTCTTCTAATGCGATCGCTTTTTCGGTTAAGAAAATTTTAGCGACCTTATTTTTAATCCAGTCGTTAGTAACTTTTACTCTTAACGATTGAAATCCTAAAAACGAGAAATGTAAGGTATCTGTAGGGTGGACATCAATTTCAAAATAACCTTTTGAGTCAGTTATAGCACCTCTTACTTTGTTGATGTTTATGATATTAACTCCTGTTAGGGGTGTTTTAGTATTGTCGTTATAGATATAACCTGTTACCTTTTGAGAGGAAGTAGTAATTTGAGCAAAAGAGCTTGCAGATAGTACTAAAAAAAAGAAAACTACAAAATATTTCATAGACTGGTTTAAAACTTTAAAAGTAATAAAACGGCTTTAAATATTTTGTAGTTTATTATTTTAATTATAAGAAAATTAACAGTGGGCTGTTAGTCTCTTCTTGGTCTTCTTGGTCTGGATGAATCACCAAAACTTTCAGAACGTCTAGGAGCTCTTTCAGATGAACCTTCTCTTCTTGAAGAGCTTCTTTCGCCTCTGAAACCACCTTCTCTAGGAGCTGCATTTCTGTCGCTTCTAAATCCGCCTTCTCTTCTTGGGGCAAAATTACCTTCACGTCTTCCGCCTTCGCGTCTTCCGCCGGAGTTTCTTCCGTTATGGTCACGTCTTCCGCCACCATCATTTTTAGAAATTTCTACATTAATACGACGTCCTTCTAATTGTACGTTGTTTAAAATATCCATTACTTTGTCAGTGTGTTCCGGGTCAGTGTTAAAGAAAGAGAAACCTTCTTTTACATCTACTTTGAAAACATCATCACGACCTAGGTCTAATGTTTCTTTCAGGTAATCTTTTAATGACATCCAATCGAAATTGTCTCTGGAACCAATGTTAACGAAATATCTGGTAGCACCACCATTGTTGTTTTCTCTTGGCGCGCGGTCATCACCTCCACGGTCACGTCTTTCAGAACCTGAAGCAGAAATATCTCTTGTTTTCTTGTAGTAGTTGATGAAACGGTTAAATTCAACAGAAACCATTTTCTTAATCAATTCTTCTTTAGACAAACCTTCAAGAACGTCATTGATAGCCGGTAAGTAGTTGTCAATTTCGTGATCAACCTCAGTATCTTTGATTTTGTTCGCTAGGTGCAATAATTGAATTTCGCAAATTTCGATTCCGGAAGGAATTGTTTTTTCTTCAAATTTTTGTTTGATGATTCTTTCGATAGAAGAAATTTTGCGCAATTCACTTTTAGTTACAATCACGATAGAAGTACCTAATTTACCTGCACGACCTGTACGTCCTGAACGGTGGTTGTACGTTTCAATTTCGTCAGGTAATTGGTAGTTTACTACGTGAGTTACGTTGTCAACGTCAATTCCACGGGCAGCAACGTCAGTGGCAACAAGCATTTGGATTTGTCTTCCTCTGAAAGATTTCATTACCCCGTCACGTTGTGCCTGAGATAAATCTCCGTGTAATGCAGCAGCGCTGTATCCGTCTTCGATTAATTTTTCAGCAATAGCTTGTGTATCACGTTTTGTTCTACAAAAAACTACTGAGAAAATGTCCGGGTTAGCATCAGCTAAACGTTTCAATGCTTCGTAACGGTCACGGGCATTTACTAAATAAAATTCGTGAGAAACTGTTGCTGAACCTGAGTTTTTAGTTCCAACAGTGATTTCTTCCGGATTGCTCATGAATTGTTTTCCAATTCTGGCAACCTCTGCCGGCATAGTTGCAGAAAACAACCAAGTGTTTTTCTCGTCTGGGGTAGTTGAAAGGATGTTTACGATATCATCATAGAATCCCATGTTCAACATTTCGTCTGCTTCATCAAGAATACAGTAATTAATCTGAGTGATGTTTACTAATCCTCTGTTAATCATGTCCTGCATTCTACCAGGAGTTGCCACAATAATTTGTGCACCTCTTTTAATGTCTCTGGCTTGTTCTGTAATACTAGCTCCTCCGTAAACTGCTACCACATTAATACCTTTTTCGTATTTAGAGTAGTTTTTAAGTTCGTTGGTAATCTGTAAGCAAAGCTCGCGCGTTGGAGATAAAATCAACGCCTGCGTATTTCTGTTGTCGGCATCAATTTTTTGGATAACTGGAAAACCAAAAGCTGCCGTTTTCCCTGTCCCAGTCTGAGCCAACGCAACTAAATCTGTATCTTTTTCCAATAATAGGGGAATCGCTTTCTCCTGTACTTCTGACGGATTCTCAAATCCTAGATCAATAATCGCCTTCAGTAACGATTCGCTTAATCCTAATTGTTCAAATTTATTCATATGTATTTTTAAAATAGGGTGCAAAATTACTGTTAATAATCCATATAAACTAATGCAAATCTAAGTTTTAGTGATTTAGTAGCTTTTGATTATCAGAAAGTTAGGTTTTGTAATTGAAATTGAGACTTTCTTTTTTCTGTTTTTTAGAGTATTTGTCGAGGGTCTTTATAATAAAAATGTAGAAAAATGTTCCATTTTAAACATTTTTTCAGTACTCTTAAAAGCTCAATTTTTGAGTTGTTTTTTCTTTAGAGTTGATTCGGTAAAGTTTTTTTAAAATTTTTTTGGTTTCGAAAATTAGAAATCGAATTGATAATTTTGATTTTTAACAGGAAAGATAAAATAACCTGTATCTTCTTTTTCTGTATTCAAAAACAGAATGTTAAATATTGGTTAATGTGTTGTTTGTCAATGTGTTGATTGGTGTTTTTTTGTATCTTTACTATGTGGTTTCGATTAATTACTTGAAAGTATTACTCTTCTACGCGAGATGAATATTTCAATAGTCAGCTATGCTGGTATATGTATAAGTTGATAATGATAAATCAAAACTACAAAGTGGGGGGCTTTAATAGCCCCCTTTTTTTATGCTTAGAACCGATGTTTATACTTTTGTAAAAAAGAACGAAAAATTAAATTCACAACGATTACTTGGTTTCTTTTAAATAGGAAATCAATAATTGGGTTGCTTTTCCTCTGTGGCTAATTTGATTTTTAGTTTCCAATGCTAACTCGGCAAAGGTTTCGTTGTATCCTTCCGGTTGAAAAATAGGATCGTAACCAAATCCCTGACAGCCTGATTTTTCAGTAGTGATTTTTCCCTTGGCAATTCCTGTAAATAATTGTTGCTTTCCATTAAGGTTTAAAGCAATAACGGTTTTGAATTGAGCATTCCGATTGGCTTTTTGGTTTAAGTTATCTAATAATAAATTCATATTGTCTTCGGCGTTGCGTTGTTCTCCGGCGTAGCGGGCGGAATATACTCCGGGTTCGCCGTTTAAGGCAGCTACTTCCAGACCGGTGTCATCGGCAAAACAGTCATAGCCGTATTTTTCAGTTACATAATTGGCTTTGAGTATGGCATTGCCTTCAATCGTATCGGCAGTTTCGGGAATTTCTTCATGACAACCAATAGCTTCCAGACTTAGAATTTGAATTGAATCGGGAAGTAGTTGTTGGATTTCTTTGATTTTATTTTTGTTATTTGAAGCGAATACAAGTTTCATTTTTTTGATTTAGATATGAATTGGGTTTTCTTTATTTGTTTAAAGTGTTTGTGTAAGTTGTTGTATTTTAGTTAATTATGTATTAATTTTTTGTTGTGACTTTTTTGTTTTTGATTAATAGTTGTATCTTTACACTGTGGTTTTGATTCATTATGTGTGTATGTTAATTTGGGTAGAAAATGAAAGCACAATCAGCAGCAGAATTTAGTTAATTATAAGTTGAGAGATAGTAAATCAAAACCAATGTGGAGGGCTTTAATAGCCCTCCTTTTTTTTAATGTTTGGTAACATTACTTAAATTATCCGGAAAATACAAATCAGACAAATGGGTAAATTCGTTGCCACGCATAAACAGAGAGACATCTACTTCTGCATAATTTGATTTTCCTGCGGCAGCCAGTAATTCGTTGGCGGCATGAAGTGTATTTTTGTGAAAATGATACACTCTTTCAAATTTATCTTCAATAACCAGACCTTTTTCAAGCATTCGGTCCTGGGTGGCTATTCCTACAGGGCATTTGTTAGTATTACACCGCAAAGCCTGAATGCAACCCAGTGAAAACATAAATCCTCTGGCGCTATTGCATAAGTCGGCACCTAAAGCAATAGCTTTTAGAATGGCATGACCTGAAATGATTTTTCCACTGCAAATGATGCGTATTTTATCACGAATGTTCAATCGGATTAATGTTTTGTTTACAAAAATCAAGGCGGGTTCTAATGGCATACCTACACCATCTGAAAATTCCAAAGGAGCAGCACCTGTTCCGCCTTCCGCCCCATCGACAGTTATAAAATCAGGATAGCAGTTTTGTTCCATCATTTCCTGGCAAATAGCTTCAAATTCTGAAGTTTGACCAATGCAGAGCTTGAAACCAATAGGTTTTCCATTGGATAGCTCGCGTAATTGCGTAATAAACTCGATTAAGCCTTTAGGAGAATCAAAAGCAGAATGGCAGGGCGGAGAAAGAATTTCGGTATGTGGTTTTACACCTCTTATTTGCGCAATTTCTTCGGTGTTTTTAGCTGCGGGTAATACGCCACCGTGTCCCGGTTTGGCTCCCTGAGACAGTTTTATTTCAATCATTTTAACAAAAGGATGATTGGCTTTTTCTGCGAATTTTTCGGCATCAAAATTTCCTTCGTCATTGCGGCAGCCAAAATAACCGGTACCAATTTGCCAGGTAACATCACCGCCTTGTAAATGGTATTGAGTCAATCCGCCTTCGCCGGTATTGTGATAGAAACTTCCCTTTTGAGCGCCTTTGTTCAAAGCAATAATGGCATTTTCGCTTAACGAACCAAAACTCATTGCTGAAATGTTGAATAAAGAAGCCGAATAAGGCTGCTTGCAATCGGCACCTCCAATGGTTATGCGGGGTAGCTCGTGATTTACTTTTGCCGGAAAAATAGAATGTTTCAATCCTTCGTAAGAAGAAGTGTTAATATCCAGTTGGGTCCCAAAAGGGGTAGTGTCGCTAATGTTTTTAGCACGGCGATAAGCCAGTGAACGTTCGTTTCTGGAAAAAGGTTTGCCATCAGTGGTTCTCTCAATAAAATACTGTTGGATTTCAGGAGCTATTTCTTCAAACATGTATCTGAAATACCCTAAAACAGGGAAGTTTCTCAGGATGGAATGTTTGTGTTGTAAAGAGTTAAAAATGCCAATTATTAATAGGATGAAAATAGAAATGGCAATTAATAAGCTGGTTTTGAACAAAAAGTGAGCAGCAAGACTAAGAATGAAAAGTCCTGTACCAATGATAAAAAAATCTTTTCTCATGATAAAAAATTTGGGTTAGCTACTAATTATAGATAATCAAATAACTGAAGGCGAATTTACCGTTTGTTTAATTTTTTAGCTGAATAATAGTCGAACATAAACATGCTTAATTCCTTTTTTGTCTGAATCTCTTTCGTCGATTTCAAGAATATCCGTAAGTGATTTGAGCATCGGGGTTAATTTTGAAAAACCATAATTTCTAGGGTCGAATTCGGGTTTTTTCTTGACAATCAGGTTTCCTACATCGCCCAGAAATGCCCAACCATCATCATCGGCAAGATCCTCAATGGTAGATTCTATGAGTTCTATAGTAGGTTCGTCAATTTTATTAAGCGGTTTTTGTGTCGTTTTTTCCGGGGTTTTAACAACTGTTCTTTCTGTTGGTTTCTTAGTGTCGATATTAATTTTAGGTACTTTTTTCTTGATGGCTCCGTCTAAAACTTCCAAGAAAATAAAACGGTCGCAAGCGCTGATAAAAGGTTTTGGTGTTTTTTGCTCTCCAATTCCAATGACTTTCATGCCTGATTCCCGCAATCGAATGGCCAAACGCGTAAAATCAGAATCGCTGGAAACAATGCAAAAGCCGTCCAGTTTTCCGGAATACAGCAAGTCCATAGCATCAATAATCAAGGCAGAATCTGATGAGTTTTTGCCTGTGGTGTAGCTGTATTGCTGGATGGGAGTGATGGCGTGTTCCAGTAAAACTGCTTTCCAACCGTTGGCATTGGGTTTAGTCCAGTCGGCGTAAATGCGTTTGGTGGTGGGAGTGCCGAATTTTGTAATTTCTTCCATCATTCCTTTTACATTGCTGTAAGGAACATTATCGGCATCTATCAGCACGGCAAGTTTTAGCTCTTTTGGGTTGTTTGACATAGCAATTTCATTTGAAAGCTAAAGATAGTAATTCTAAAGTGTGAAAATGCCTTGTGCTGTTTTTAAAGTTTTGTTAATAGTGGGCTAGTTGTTTCGCAGAGATGCGCAAAGAAAACACAAAGCTTCACAAAGGATTATTTATAAAGTAACTTCATGAGCCGAGTCATTGCTTCGTTCCGATAGCTATCGGAACGAAGCAATCACATTTGCTAAGTTATTTAGCGGTACATGAGTCGCGTTGCAAACGCTTTATTTTGTTCTAATAAGTAAGTAGGTACTCGTTGCAAACGAGCACCAGACGGGGACTAGCCATAAGTTTTATGCGCTGTTAGCGGCTGGACTGTTGAGAAATATTATTGTCAAACATGTAATAATCATTATAAAGATATAAAGAGGCCATATTGATTTTGAAAACATGGAACTTAACAAGGTGCATTTACCAGAATTATATATATTGGCATTCATTCTAAAATCTATTGAATTTTCATTTTCAGTCCTAACCTTATTGTAAAGTTCTCTAAATCGTCTTTCATGCATTAGAAAAAAGCCATTCATATACCAAAAAATAGGGATGGCTAAATAGATTATGAGAGCGAATAGTATATTGGATTCTTTTGCTGCAAGGGCAAATAGAGCAGATGTTAATGTTACCGCCCATCCTTTGATGAGGAATGAATTAGTACTCATTCGGTTTATTGTTGAATGAATAAATTCAAGATGTTTTAATTTGTTCTCAGACATCATAATAGGAATTTTGTATTAATTGATTTTTGCTCATATAAATTATCTAATGCATCTTCAGGTGAGGAAGCATGAGTATTTATCCACTTTAAAAATTCGGCCGAATTTAAGTCTGTAAGATGTGAAAGTTCTAGCTCATATTCTACACTTAGTTGTGTTCTCAAACTTTCGTTCATTTCAGTTGCTGAAAATGATTTTGTTAGTCTTCTCAATCTTTTTGGAGTTTGTTTTCTAATTATTTGAGAAGTTGCTATTTCTGAGAAAATCCAAGGTGAATTAGTTTTTTGACTTATTTCATTTTTGGTAGAAATTGAATTTGGAGTATTTAAGAAAAATAAGCATTCACTTGAGTCAATCATTTTGTTTAGTGAAGATGATAGCATTAGATGTACATGAGCGGTTGAATAGTTTCTTTTTTCGTAGTTATAACTATTTTCATTTTCATTTTTGCAGTAGTCGTTGTCAATTTTCTTAAGTAATTCGTTGCAATGCATCCATACAACAGAATCAATAAATGTTATGATTTTAAATTTATTGTAAAGCATTCCCGAAATAGTAATAGCCTGCTTAAAATCATTTCTAGAGTGAGAAAGAAATACGTGGCATGGTAAATTAGGAAACCATTTTTCCATTAATTTATTTCCATCTAGAGAACTATTTTCCAATAAAAATGAATCTAGAGCTTCTTCTGCCTTTTCTTTTGTATGTTCAAATAATCTCCATCCTACAACTAAATCTTCATCAGTAAATTTTTCTTGAATTTTAAGATTAAAACCTCTATACATGATTTTGTTTATTATGGTTGATAAGTCTTGCCGCTAACGTCAGTCTGTGAAAAAACCAAAAATGATCCTCTGAGAATCGGCTGTATGAATTTTTTCTCAGACAGGTATCCGAATAGTTTCTCTTTTTGACTTAGTTTTTTCACAGCCTGACGTTTTGCCGCTACCCGAAGGTGGCGATTTCGAAGCACTTCACTGACAACCAAGCAGAAGCTTTGATTTAACCACTGAACCGCCACTTTTGGGTAGGTGCTGTTGTGTGACGTTATTTAGTTTAAATGAATCTAATAAGATAAAACATTTTGGTGATATTTATTTTCTTGTTCGGTTTTGATAAACGAATTTTCAGTTGATTTTTTATGCCTTTTTGGTTTTAAGTCATAAATTATTTTTGCTACGTCAACTCCACCTGAAACCACAAAATAAGATGGGAATCCTTGTTCAGGTACCTTATTAGTGTAAGCCGCAACAGCACTAAAATATTTCCAAACGAAAACCGTAGAAATATTTCCAACAATTTTACTTTTCATATCTGAATCACCTCTCACACCAACACCAGGTTTTATTATTAACATAAGTTCTTTTGCAATAGGTGTAATGTATTTTATTCCAATTATTCCCAAAGATGAAATCGGTGCATTGGTTCTGTATTCGTTTTGAGGATTGTTGAAAGTTTGTGAAACTCCATTTAAATAGAGTGACCAAATGTTTTTTGCTTTATCAGGTTTGCTTAATGAGTATGAAAAATTTAATTCATATCCGATAGATGATGGATTGTATAAAGCACCAAAAGAAATATCTGTCCATAATTTATTAGAGTTAGAAAATTTAATTCTACCTTGAGGCAATATTTTTGGTTTAGTTGGTTCTCCACCGCCATTGGGAAAAAAGACAGATGAAGAAGCATCAAATCCAATAAATTTATCTTTCTCTAATTGAAATGTCAATCCTCCTTTAATACCTAAAATACTTCCAATTCTAACAAAATTATTGTCTTTTTGAAATGGATTCGTATAGGACAAATCAAGGTGATATTGAGTTTTTGAAGTCGAGTTATCCTGACCAATTGCTGTTTCTACAAAAAATAGACTTAATAGGATTAAACATAAAGATTTTGTTTTCATAATTTTTCGTTATTAGTTTTTTATAATGTCACACAACTTGTGTATAGGCGAAACAAACTTTCGTATATACACCTAAAATTGGGTAGATTGGCGAAAGTTTGTTTCGCTTTATTTTTTTTCAAATATATTTATTTTTTCTTACAAATAACTCTATGCTTTTTTCATTATAATTTTTCATTGTAGAGAATAAAGCCCAAAGAGGCTATCGCTCCTGAAAATAATTGTACTTAGAAGACCTTTATAAAATTTAAATAATTATTTTTGCAACCTCTTAAAATTAAAATTATTACTGGATATATTATGGTAAAAGATTTATTCGAAAGGATTCAAAGCAATAAAGGACCGTTAGGAAAATGGGCATCGCAGGCAGAGGGATATTTTGTGTTTCCAAAATTAGAAGGAGAATTAGGGCCTAGAATGAAGTTTGGCGGAAAAGATATTTTGAACTGGAGTTTGAATGATTATTTAGGTTTAGCCAATCATCCTGAAGTTCGTAAAGCAGATACGGATGCTGCGATTCAGTTTGGAGCTGCTTACCCAATGGGAGCCCGTATGATGAGTGGTCACACTACTTATCATGAGCAATTAGAAAATGAATTGGCTGAGTTCGTTATGAAAGAATCAGCTTATTTATTGAATTTTGGATACCAGGGAATGGTGTCTATCATTGATGCTTTGGTAACTAAGAATGATATTATTGTGTATGATGTGGATTCGCACGCCTGTATTATTGATGGTGTTCGTTTGCACATGGGTAAGCGTTTTACTTACAAGCACAATGATTTAGAAAGCATGGAGAAAAACCTGCAACGTGCTACTAAAATGGCTAAAGAAACCGGAGGAGGTATTTTATTCATTACCGAAGGTGTTTTTGGAATGCGTGGTCAACAAGGAAAGTTAAAAGAAATTGTAGCTATGAAAGAAAAGTACAATTTCCGTCTTTTAGTGGATGATGCACACGGTTTTGGTACACTTGGAAAAACAGGTGCCGGAGCAGGTGAGGAGCAAGGTTGTCAGGACGGAATTGATGTTTACTTTTCGACTTTTGCAAAATCGATGGCTAATATCGGAGCTTTCGTAGCGGCTGATAAAGATGTGATTGATTATTTAAAATACAACTTACGTTCGCAAATGTTTGCTAAAGCATTGCCAATGATTCAGACAATTGGTTCATTGAAGCGTTTGGAATTGTTGCGTCAGTCTTCTGAAATTAAAGATAAACTTTGGGTAAATGTTAATGCGTTGCAAAACGGATTAAAAGAAAAAGGATTCAACATTGGAGATACTAATACTTGTATTACTCCGGTATATCTTGAAGGATCTATCCCGGAAGCAATGGTAATGGTAAATGACCTGAGAGAGAATTATGGTATTTTCTTGTCGATTGTAGTTTATCCGGTTATTCCAAAAGGAATTATCCTGTTGAGAATGATTCCAACTGCTTCACACACTATTGAAGATATTAATGAAACACTAACTGCTTTTGAAGCAATCCGTGAGAAATTAGTAAATGGTACTTACAAGGCCATTGCTGAGAAAACTACGGTTGATATGGAGGCTTAGGCTTTTAGTAGTCAGTGTTCAGTTCCGATAGCTATCGGAATTAGTGTTCAGTCACTGTAAATTATAAAACAAAAAATCCATTCGTTTTGCGAATGGATTTTTTTATGGATTTAAATTAGTTAAATCTTTAACTGAATACTTATTAACTGAACACTGAACACTTTTCTAAAGGTCTTTTCGGAACGTTTTTCTGCGGCAGTGTACTTTTGGATCAAAGTGTTTCCATAGGTTGTGGATGGCTACGTTGTCAGCGAGTTCCGGAGTTCTAAAGCAATTTTCGATGCCTTTTGCTTTAAAAGTTTCGTAATATTCATTGAAAATTACAGCGGTTACCGCTTTGTTTTGGTATTCGGGATGTACTCCAATTAAGTAGAAAAGTACGTCTTTGCTGTGTTTCTTTGCTTTTAGCAAATGAAATAATCCAAAAGGAAATAATTTTCCGTTGGCTTTTTGCAAAGCTCTCGAAAAAGAAGGCATTACAATACTGAAAGCAATGATGTTTTGGTCTTTGTCTTCCACAAACTTGATGTATTCCGGATTGATGAAGCTGATGTATTTCTTTTTGAAATATTCTTTTTGTACATCGGAAATAGCTACAAATGAGGATAAATTCGCGTAAGAAGTATTGAATAAGTCAAACATCTTGTCCACATAAGGCATAATTTCCTTGGTTGATTTAAAGTTTAAAGCTTTTAATTGGTATCTTTTTTTGACCAATTCGTTGGCTTTTTGGAAAAACTCAGGTTGCACGTTTGAAAAAGGGAATTTACTCTCGATGTATTCTTTTTCAACCACATAACCCAGTTGTTCAAAATGAGAAGCATAGTACGGATGATTGTACCAGGTAATCATAGTCCCCAATTGGTCAAAGCCTTCGGTTAAAACCCCAACTTTGTCAAGGTTAGAAAATCCCATTGGACCTTCAACGTATTCTAAGTTGTTTTTTCGGCCTAATTCATATACTTTTTCCAGTAAAGCTTCGGTTACATTGATGTCGTTTATTACATCAAACCAGCCAAAACGCACTTTTTTCTTTTGTTGTCCGTTTACTTCTGCCCAATTGATAATGGCGGTAATGCGTCCGGCAATTTCGTTGTTTTTGTAGGCAATGTAAAAATAAGCTTCGGCATTTTCAAAAGCCGGATTTTTAGTTTTATCGAAAGTTTCCAGTTCGTCAGCAATCAATGGCGGAACCCAGAATTCATTGTCTTTGTATAACGAGAAAGGGAACTTAATATATTCGGTTAGTTCTTTTTTTGTTGTAACTTCTTTTACTGTAATCATTGTTGTGTTTCTTTTCTATTGTATTGCGTCTTTTCGTTTTTGGTCTCTTTTGGCTGCCTTTCGAACCGATCTTGGTTGAGAAGGAGCATCGTTCAGGTCGATTCGGACTTCTTTGTAATTGGTGTCATAGCGCCAGGAAAAACCCACTCCTCCATAGAAAATAGTAGGAGTGTCTTTTAGATTATGACTTATAGAAGCGTCTATTTGCATGTTCTTGTTTAGTAGAAAAGCCGCTCCGCCACGTACTATAGCATCGCTGTAAAAATCACTTTTAAATCCCTGGTTTTCTACAAATCCCGACCATTTTCGGCTAATTCCTTTGGTTAAGGTGATGATGTAGCCGTAGCTGGGATAATCGGTTCCAATGTAATCGGCAATAATATTGGTAACAAAAACCCAGGAACCGTCTCCTAAGTGATTTTGTGTAATTAACATGGCTTTTGGAGAAATCATGGCATCAGGCGAAAAGGCATACGGATTATTTTTTAAGGTGAAATTACCACCTGCAAAAACAGAAACAGCAGGAATTAATTGTCGCCAGTTAAAAGCGTGATTGGCTTTCCAACTGTAAACGTTAATTTTCTTTTCGTAATTTTTATAAGGGTCATAAATCAGGTATTTAGCTCCTAAAACGGTTTGTTTTAGGTTGGATTTGTTGTATTGGTCAAAGCCATTTACAAAATCCTGATTTTGGTATTGAATATCGGCAATTACTTCCAGTTTTTCCATCAAAAAGCCGTAACGCAATGTCAGGTCGGCTCCATAGCCGTTGGCATCATAACCCAGCAGTCGATGGTTTTCCTGAATACCATAGATGCCTGTTTCGACCTGGATTACTGATTTTCCGACAGCATAAGCCGACATGGTTTCTCCGGGCCTGTTGGAATTAATCTCGTCGGTGTGCTGAGCGTAGTTGTAATTTGCTAAGAGACAAATGGCTGTAACTAATAAAATTTTGATTTTCGACATGATGTTTGGGATTTTAAAAGTATTAAGCTTTCCAAAAGTACTATATTTTATTATTTATTTAAGAATGATATTCTAATTTTGTCCCGAACTTTCGGGATTGATTTATTAATTTTGCTAAAAATTATTATGGTTATGCAAGAAGCATCATTTACAGGGTTTATAAAAACGTTATTTTATATTGTCGCATTCTATTATATTTTTAGATTTCTGGCTAAGTTGTTTTTGCCGTTATTAATTAAAAAAGTAGTGGAAAAAGCAGGCGAGAATATGCAACAGCAACAACGTCAGTATCAGGATTTCCAGCAAAATACCAGAGAAGGAGAAACCTCTGTTTATACTACTCAAAACGTAAAACAAAGCAGAGAGACCAAAAAAGTAGGAGATTATGTGGATTACGAAGAAATAGATTAAATTTGCCTCACAAGTAATCCAAATTTTAATAAAATTCCCGAAAATTGAAAATAATAAATAGGTTATATCCGCACGCTATTGCCATTCTTGGTTTTGTATTAGTTTCACTAATTTATTTTTACCCGGTTCTTCAAAGAAAACAAATTTTTCAATCAGATATTGCCCAATATACGGGTATGGCGAAAGAACAAAACGATTTTAGAGCCGCCGAAAAAACAGAGCCTTATTGGACTAATTCGGCTTTTGGAGGAATGCCTACCTATCAGTTAGGGGCTAAATATCCGAATGATTTTATCGGAGCCATAGACGATGTTTTACGGTTTTTACCCCGTCCTGCCGATTATTTATTTCTGTACTTTTTAGGCTTTTACGGATTATTGTTAGTCCTAAAAACAGATCCTTTAAAAGCTTTTTTTGGAGCCGTTGCCTTTGGTTTTTCGACTTATCTGATTATCATTTTAGGAGTTGGTCATAATGCCAAAGCACATGCTATAGCCTATATGCCATTGGTAATAGCCGGTTTTATATTGGTTTTTAGAAAAAAATATGTTGTTGGAGGTCTGCTCACAATGTTAGCTACAGCATTAGAAATTAATGCTAATCACTTCCAGATGACCTATTATTTGCTGATTTTTCTGTTGCTTCTTTCAGCTTATTTTACATTTAATTTTATAAAAGAAAAAGAATATAAATCGTTTTTAACGGCCACAGGAGTTTTATTAGTAGCAGGGATTTTTGCCTTAGGTGCCAATGCTACTAATTTGTTGGCTACAGCCGAATATGCTGATTTTAGTACGCGTGGAAAAAGCGAACTGACTTTTAATCCTGACGGTTCTAAAAATACAGATACCAGTGCTATGACCCGTGATTATATTACGGAGTATAGTTACGGAATTATGGAAAGTTTCAACTTGATTGCGCCAAGACTTTTTGGTGGTTCTAATAGCGAAAGTTTAGGAACCGACAGCAGCATGTATGATTTTATGGTAGGTCAGGGAGTTCCTGCTCCACAAGCAGCCGATTTTGTAACTGCTATGCCTACTTATTGGGGAGATCAGCCTATTGTTGCTGCGCCCGCTTATATAGGTGCGGTGGTTTTCTTTTTAGGAATTTTAGCTTTAATTATAGACGAGAGAAAGATAAAATATGTTTTTCTTTCAGGAGCAGTTGTAGCTTTGTTGCTTTCCTGGGGTAAAAATTTCCCGGCTTTAACAGATTTCTTTATTGATAATGTCCCAATGTACAATAAGTTCAGGGCTGTTTCCTCTATTCAGGTCATTTTAGAGTTATGTTTTCCTGTTTTAGCCATAATGGGATTGCAGTCTTTTTCTAAGGCTGATAAAATCGAACAATGGCAAGCTTTGTGGCAGTCAACGGCTATTGTGATTGGAACTATCGTAATTTTGTTTTTAAGCAAAGGGATGTTCAGTTTTTCAGGAGCCAGTGATAGTTATTTTACTGAAAGTTATGGTCCCGGTTTTGTTGATGCGCTGAAAAGCGACAGAAAGACGATGTTTAGTGCCGATTTGTTGCGCTCTGCTTTTCTGATTGTTTTAGCAGCCGGCGTTTTGTGGATGCTTATTAAAAATAAGTTGGCACAGAATACGGCTATTATTTTGGTTGGTTTATTGATGATTTCCGATTTGTTTTTTGTAGATAAAAAATATGTTTCGGCTAAGGATTTTGTCAGCGGAAGAGAAGTAGCTGTTCCTTTTCAGGAAACTGCTGCCGATACTCAAATATTAAAAGATTCTTCTCATTACCGTGTTTTTGAGATAAACGGCAATTTCTCCAGTGCCAGAGCATCGTATTTTCATAAATCCATTGGTGGTTACAGTGCTGTGAAACCTCGCAGAATGCAGCAATTATTTGATTATCAGATTGCCAAAAATAATTTGGAAATCTTGAATATGCTGAATGTAAAATATGTCATTCAAACTGATAAAGAAGGAAAAGAATTTCCTGTTTATAATCCTGATGCCAACGGAAACGCCTGGTTTGTAAGCGATGTTAAATTGGTTAACAGTGCTAATGCCGAAATGAAAGCATTGGAGCATTTGAATACTAAAAAAGTGGCTGTTTTCAATATGCAATTGCATCGGGATAAGTTTAGAAACGCCCGTTTAAAACGCAATATGGACACTACAGGGAAAATTCAGTTGCGGGAGTATAAGCCTAATTATATTAAATATATTTCAGAAAGTAAGAATGAAGGATTAGCCGTTTTTTCGGAGATTTATTATGAAAAAGGCTGGAATGCCTATGTGAATGGTGAAAAGACTAATCATTTTCCTGTGAATTATGTTTTAAGAGGAATGATGCTTCCTGAAGGAGTTCATACGGTAGAATTCAAATTTGAACCCGAAGTAATTAAAACAGGAAGTACCATCACGCTTATTAGCGGAGTTGGAATGCTACTGTTGTTAATAGGAGGAGTTTATTATGAAAGAAAAAAAGGATCAAAGATTGTTAGTTAACGATTTTTGATTTGAATTAGTAAATTAAACTTAATTCCTTAAAGCTTTGGAACCAAAAAAAGTCCTTGTAATCACTTATTATTGGCCACCGGCAGGAGGTCCTGGTGTACAACGCTGGTTGAAATTTGTAAAATATTTACCGGATTTTGGCGTACAGCCTATTGTATATATCCCTGAAAATCCCACTTATCCTATTGTTGATGAAAATTTAGTCAATGAAGTTTCGGATAAGGCTGTTATTTTGAAACAAAAAATATTCGAACCCTATCAATTGGCTTCTTTTTTGTCCAAGAACAAAACAAAAAAGATGAACTCGGGAATTATCCCCAATCAAAAGAAACAATCTTTTTTAGATAAAGTGTTACTGTGGATTCGTGGGAATTTGTTTATTCCCGATGCCCGTTTTTTTTGGGTAAAACCTTCGGTTGCTTATTTGGAAAAATATATTGCTGAGCATAATATTGATACCATTGTTACTTCTGGACCACCACATAGTTTACACCTTATTGGATTGGAATTAAAACAGAGACTAAATGTAAAATGGTTTGCCGATTTCAGAGATCCCTGGACTACTATTGGTTATCATAAATCCTTGCGATTGTCGGGTTATGCAGCTAAAAAGCACAAAAAAATGGAGTCGGTTGTTTTGAATACGGCAGATACTATTATTGTAACGAGTAAAACGACAAAAACCGAATTTGAAGCTTTGACCTCTAAACCTATTTCGGTAATTACGAATGGTTTTGATGTGGAAAAAGTAGAGCGACAAACTTTGGATTCAAAATTTTCTCTGGCACACATTGGCTCGTTTCTTTCGGCAAGAAATCCAAAGTTATTGTGGGAATCTTTAGTGGAGTTAATAGCTGAAATTCCCGATTTTAAATCGCATTTGGAAATTAAATTGATTGGTGCAGTTAGTCAGGAAGTTCTGGAGACTATCAGTCAATTTGGACTGAATGAGTATGTAAAGAATTTGGGATATGTTTCACATGAAGAAGCGATAGCACACCAGCGTAAGTCGCAAGTGTTGTTGCTTATTGAAATTGATTCGGAAGAAACAAAGAGCATTATTCCGGGGAAATTATTCGAATATATGGTGTCTAACCGTCCTATTATAGCCATCGGTCCTAATGGATCTGATTTTGCCGAAATTATTAGCAATACAAATACGGGAGTATTTTTTGATTATTCTGAAAAAGTAAAGTTAAAAAAGTTAATTTTGGACTTTTATAATCAATTTCTTGAAGGCAAATTGCAATCTCATGCCATAGGTTTGCAACAATATTCCAGAAAAAATTTGACTAAGGAATTGGTACAACTTTTAACTTCTTAATTTCATAAATGGGAATCGTATTAAATCAGTCCTTAAAAAATACTATAATTACCTATATCGGTTTTGCGATTGGAGGAATTAACACTATTTATTTGTATCCTGTTTTTTTAGGTGCTACTTATTACGCTTTGACAAATTATATTTTGTCATCTGCTAATGTTATCATGCCTTTATTTGCCATTGGAATGCAAAATACGCTGGTAAAATTTTATTCGCAGTGTGAAACTAATGAGGAAAAATCACGGTTTTTATCGTTTACGGTGCTGTTTCCTTTGTTGTTAATAGTTCCCTTATGTTTAATTGGTTTTGTCTTTTTTGATGAAATATTGTATTTTTTATCCAAGAAAAATATTATTGTTAAAAACTACATTTGGCTGATCCCATTTATAGGGATTTGCATGGCTTATTTCGAAATTTTTTATGCCTGGTTACGGGTGCACATGCACTCGGTTTTTGGGAATTTTATAAAAGAAGTAGCCTTACGACTGGCTTCGTTGTTTTTATTGGTAGGGGTGTATTATAATTGGATAACTGTAGAAGGCTTTGTCTATGCTACAGCGGTTGTTTATCTTTTGGCACTTTTAATAACCATGTTTTATGCTTTTAGTATTCAAAAACCCGAATTTCAATTTACCATTCCGGCTAATACAAAGGATATTTTAGTTTATACGTTTTACATTATTTTGTCGGGGAGTGTTGCTAATTTATTGCTGGACGGTGACAAAATGATATTGAATCAATATATGAATATTGAAAATATTGCCTACTATTCGGTGGCTACATATATTGCTTTGGTTATTTCAGTTCCCAGTCGGGCGATGCACCAAATTGTGTATCCTATCACAGCCAGATTAATGCACGAAAATAACCATGACGAAATGGATATTTTGTATAAAAAGACATCAATCAATTTACAGGTAGTGGGAGGTTTTGTAATGCTGGGTATTTTTGTCAATATCAAAATGCTTTATCAGTTAGTTCCGCCTGAATATGCCGGTGGAATAGCTGTAGTTTTTATGATTGGTTTGTCTAAGTATTTTGATTTGATTTTGGGGAATAATAATGCGATTATTTTCAATACTAAATATTACCGTGCCGTATTGTTTTTAGGTGTTCTTTTGGTGGTTTTAACTGTAGGACTGAATATGATTTTTATTCCAATTTATGGAATCATGGGCTCGGCATTTGCTACTTTATTATCCATTACGTTGTATAGTTTGGCAAAATTAATGTTTGTTGTAAAACGATTGCATTTGTATCCCTTTACAAAACAAACATTGTATTCGTTATATCTTACTGCTGTTTTGTTTTTAGGTTTTTATTTTTGGGACTTTTCTATGAGTCCAATTATTGCCATTATTTTAAAATCCATCTTAGTGACAATAGCTTATGTCTATCTGAATTATAAGTTTGTTATTTCTATCGAAATCAATCAGGTAATCGATGGTTTATTGAAAAAACTTAAAATTGTAAGATAAGATTCTCTTTTTGTCCTTTTTTGATAGTGTTAATCACTAAAAGTGGGTATTGAAAAAGTTAATTTGTGGTATTAAATTTGTTGCATGCTTATTATCGTTTAATAAACATTAATCTATTGATATCCCTCAAATCATGGAAAATACTTTAATTGTTAAGAATCAGAATTTAAAATTAGCTACAGTTTTAGCCCAAAAGATTAAAAAGGGTTTTGTAGTGGAAGAGGTTAATAATAAATTACCTTTTGTAGTTTTGTCTAAAAGACCCGGAAAGGTCAATCATCGTTTGAATTTTTTGATTTCCTGTGCTACTTTCGGATTGTGGTCAATTCCCTGGGCATATAAATCTTTTGAAGCTAAAAAAGAAAAGAAAATCATTATTGCCCTTGATGAAGATGGAATCCCCTTTGAAGAAAAATGCTATAGTTAGTTTCTGAGTCAGGATAAAAACCGGATAATTTTAACCGCAGATTTGCAGATTTATATTTTAATCTGCAAATCTGCGGTTCTTATTTTAGAGGTATTCAAAGTTTTTCTTTAAGATATTGAGCGGTAATCGATTTGTTGTTTTTTACAATTTCTTCCGGAGTACCAACAGCTAACAGTTGTCCTCCGTTTTCACCGCCTTCAGGTCCTAAATCGATAATCCAGTCGGCACATTTAATCAGATCGAGATTGTGTTCGATGACTAACAATGAATGTCCTTTTTCGATTAAAGCATCAAAAGAAGCCAGTAGTTTTTTAATGTCATGAAAATGCAAACCTGTTGTAGGTTCGTCAAATACAAATAAGGCTTTTTCTTTAGTAGCTCCTTTTACCAGGAAAGAAGCCAGTTTAATACGTTGTGCTTCTCCACCGGAAAGTGTAGAGGAAGATTGTCCTAATTGTACATAACCTAAACCAACATCCTGCAATGGTTTTAATTTTTGTGTAATTTTATTTTGCTTGTGCGTTTCAAAAAACTGTACCGCATCATCAATGGTCATGGTTAAAATATCGTTGATGTTTTTGCCTTCAAAAGCCACTTCCAGTACTTCCTTTTTAAATCTCTTTCCATTGCAGGTTTCACAAGGCAATTGTACATCGGCCATGAAAACCATTTCTACATTAATTGTCCCTTCACCGCTGCAGGTTTCACAACGTCCTCCGTCAACATTAAAAGAGAAATGTTTGGCCTGATAACCTCTTAATTTGGATAGTTTTTCTTTGGCAAATAATTCTCTGATGTCGTCGTAAGCTTTGATGTAAGTCACCGGATTAGAACGCGAACTTCTGCCGATTGGGTTTTGATCGACATATTCGATGTGTTTGATGTGAGAAAACGAACCGGATATTTCGCTAAATTGTCCTGCTTTTTCTCCTGCATGCTCCAGTTTTTTTTGTAAAGCAGGGAACAGGATTTTTTTTACCAATGTACTTTTTCCACTTCCTGAAACTCCGGTAATTACTGAAAGTACATCCAATGGAAAAGTAACGTCAATATTTTGAAGATTGTTTTCTCTGGCACCTTTTATTTCGATATGATTTTTAAACGGACGGCGTTTTTTGGGAACGGCTATTTCCAAATCTCCGTTTAGGTATTTTGCCGTTAGCGAAGTCGATTTTAAAATTTCATTAAAATTACCCTGAGCCACTAAATTCCCTCCAAAAGTCCCTGCCTCAGGCCCAATGTCGATAATCATATCGGCAGCTTTCATAATGTCTTCGTCGTGTTCTACTACAATCACCGTATTGCCTAAATCGCGTAAAGACAATAAAACTTTTATCAGACGTTCACTGTCTTTTGGGTGTAAACCAATACTGGGTTCGTCCAAAATATACATTGATCCAACCAAACTGCTGCCCAGTGAAGTTGCTAAATTAATTCTTTGTGATTCTCCTCCGGAAAGTGTAGCCGAATTTCGGTTCAATGTCAGGTAATCCAAACCAACATTGCTTAGAAAAGATAGACGGTTATTGATTTCGACCAATAATCTTTTAGCAATTTGCTTTTCGTATTCGTTTAATTCTAAATTTTTAAAGAAATCCACCAAATGTTTAATTGGTAAATCCACCAAATCTGAAACTGTTTTACCATTTATTTTAATGTACGAAGCTTCAGTACGTAAGCGTTTTCCTTTACAGCTCTGGCATTTGGTTTTTCCTCTGTAACGTGACAACATTACACGATTTTGAATTTTATAGTTTTTCTCTTCCAGTTCTGCGAAGAAATCGTTCAAGCCCTGAAAATAAGAATTTCCGGTCCAGATTAATTCTTTTTGTTCTTCGGTAAGTTGGAAATACGGCTTGTGAATAGGAAAATCAAATTTATAAGCACTATTCACTAATTGATCCCGATACCAACTCATGCTTTCACCACGCCACGGAAAAATTGCATTTTCGTAAATAGATAAACTGGTGTTCGGAATAACTAATTCGGCATCAATCCCAATGATGTTTCCGTAACCTTCACAGCTTGGGCAGGCTCCGTAAGGATTGTTGAAACTGAATAAATGCACATTAGGTTCTAAAAAGGTGATTCCGTCCAATTCGAAATTGTTGGAATAATCCAATCGTTTATCCGTATTTAGTTCCTGTAAATAGCAAATCCCTTTTCCCTCATAAAAAGCCGTTTGTACCGCATCGGCAAGACGGTTGAAGAATTCTTCTTCCTCTTTAACTACAATTCGGTCAATGATTAAAGTAATGTCTTTGTTGTCTAATGAATGTTGGTCAATTTCATCCAAACGAACAGTTTCTTTATCAACTAAAATTCTCGAAAAACCCTGCTGAAGCAATACTTTTAATTTGTCTTCGAGTTGTCTTCCTTCTTCCAGATGAATGGGAGCAAGAAGCAACCATTTGCTGTTAATTTCAAAATTTTTTACATCATTGATGACATCCGAAACCGTATTTTTTTTGACTTCACGGCCGGAAATTGGCGAAAAAGTTCTTCCTATTCGGGCATATAATAATTTGATGTAATCGTAAATCTCTGTAGAAGTTCCTACAGTTGAGCGCGCATTGGTGGTGTTTACTTTTTGTTCAATGGCAATGGCAGGAGCAATTCCTTTGATGTATTCTACTTTGGGTTTGTCTAATCTTCCAAGGAATTGTCGTGCATAAGAAGACAAACTTTCTACATAACGACGTTGTCCTTCGGCATACAAAGTGTCGAATGCTAAACTGGATTTCCCTGAACCGGAAAGTCCTGTAATTACAACTAATTTGTTGCGGGGAATGACAACATCAAGGTTTTTTAAATTGTGAACCTGAGCTCCTTTGATTATTATATTTTTCTTTGGATCTATTTTAGAAAAGTCAACTTGCATAAAAAATATTGGATTTTTACAAAAGTAATCATTTTTATGCCGGGAAACAGGGATGAACAAATCCTAAATTTAGTTAAAATAAGGAGCTTTTGTATGGAGTTGAGTAAATTAGAGTTGTAGAATTATTATGCGTTTATTTTTCAACAACCAATTGGATTTAGTTTTAAATTTACAATAGACCAAAAAAAGACTTAGCCTTGAAAACAAAAATTACTCTTTTATTTTTTATTTTTTCTATTGCAGTTTTCTCACAAGATTTACCACCTATTGTGAAATATGCTCCTGATTTTTATGGAGCAGGAAATCAAAACTGGATGATTTCTCAGGATCAAAATCAATTTGTGTTTTTTGCCAATAATGAAGGCTTATTGGAGTTTAACGGTTCTTATTGGAAATTATACCCTTCTCCTAATGAAACAATTCTTCGTTCGGTAAAAGTAATTGGTGACCGCATTTATACGGGAAGTTATATGGAATTTGGTTTTTGGAAACGAAAATCAGACGGTTTGTTAGAATACAAGTCTTTAAGCAGCTCTATAAAAGCTAAAATTTTAGACGATGAACAATTTTGGAATATACTAAGTTATGATTACTGGGTTATTTTTCAATCTTTAAACCGAATTTATATTTACGACACACAAAATAACCGTTTTAAAATTATTGCGCCCAGTGCTAATATTATCAAGGCTTTTAAAACCAAGAATGCGATTTATTATCAGACCAATAATCAGGGATTATTCGAAATCGAAGGAGGGAAGAGTAAGTTAGTTTCGGCACATCCTGATTTGAAAAAAAATCGAATTGTTAATGTTTTTGAAAAAGTAGATGAACTGTTGATTTTAACACAGGGAGCCGGTTTTTACAGCCTTTTGGGAAAAGAAGTCAAGAAATTCCCAACCGAGATTGATACCCACTTTGCCGATGAAAGTGTGTACAGTTGTGAATCATTGTCCGATGGCGGTTTTGTTATAGGAACGGTTTCGAACGGTATTTTTATCATGACCAAAGACGGAAAAAAGAAATACCATATTTCTCAAAAGAAAGGTTTGAGTAATAATACGGCTTTGTCTTTGTTTGAGGATAAAGAAAAAAATCTTTGGATAGGTCTGGATAATGGGATTAACTGCATCAATCTGAATTCGCCGATACAAAGCTATGTTGATGATTCGGGTGTTTTAGGGACTGTTTATACATCACAATTATACAATGGAAAATTATATGTAGGTACCAATCAAGGCTTGTTTTATAAGGATTATCAAAGTAATGATGAGTTCAGGTTTATTAGCGGCACGAAAGGACAGGTTTGGTCATTGTATGTGTATAATGGTACTTTGTTTTGCGGGCATGATACAGGAACTTTTGTGATTGATAATGAGAAAGCAAAGAATATTTTTTCCAAATCAGGAACCTGGAATTTTGTTAAAGTTCCCGGAGCTAAAAATCTCTTGTTGCAAGGAAACTATTATGGCGTTTCGGTTTTAGAGAAAAAGGGTAACGAATGGTTTTTTCGAAATAAAATCAAGGGATTTGATTATTCTTCTAAGTATTTTGAAATCACCAAAGGGTTTGAAATCTATGTGAGTCATGAATACAAAGGTGTTTTTAGATTGGAAACCGATGCTAAACTTCAGGAATTTAGAGCCAATTTTGCCTATAAAAATCCTAAAAAAGGAAAAAATGCCAGTTTGGTTCAGTTTAATAATGCTATTTATTATGCCAATCGGGAGGGTGTTTTTAAATTAAATAATGCTACAAAGGAGTTTCGTAAAGATCCTGTTCTGAGTTCTGTTTTTGAAAAAGACGAATACACTTCGGGAAAAATGATTGTAGATCATTCTAATAAAATATGGCTGTTTTCTAAAAATTATATCAGCTATTATACTTCCAGTAAGTTAATTAATAAGTTGAAAAGGAACAGCATTCCTATTCCGGCTTCTTTGACTAATTCGATGTTGGGGTATGAAAACATTACTCAGTTATCACCATCTACTTATTTTTTTGGAACCACTGATGGTTATTATACCATGAATATTAACGAACTGGCTTTTGAAAACTATAAAGTTTCCATTTCAAATATTAGTACCAATACACTTAATGGTCCTGTGCGTACCAATCCAATTCTTGAAGAAGGTAGTTTTCCGCATGATGAAAACAATCTTACTTTCTCATATACAGTTGCGGAGTACAATAAATATATTAATGTGGAGTACCAATATATTTTGGAAGGTTTTCAGGATCAATGGAGTGATTGGAATGCAAGACCTTCGGTTAATTTTAAGAATTTACCATCGGGGGATTATGTTTTTAAAGTAAAGGCAAAACTGGCTAATTCCGATTTAGAAAATACCGTAACCTATAGTTTTACCATTTTAAAGCCCTGGTATGCGACTAATTTGGCTATCCTTATTTATGTTATTCTGGGATTTTTTAGCATTCGGTTAATTCATAAAGAGTACAATAAATATTATCAGCGTCAAAAAGAAAAGCTTATTGAGGAAAACAACCTATTATTAGAAATAAAAGAGTTGGAAAATGAACAGCAATTGATGCGCTTAAAAAATGAACAGCTGTCTCAGAATGTTGATGAAATCAATAAAGAACTTGCTGCTTCGACTATGAGTTTACATAGTAAAAATGAATTATTGGCATTTATCCAGAAAGATTTAAAAAGTAATGAAGAAAGTGATAGCCGAAGCATTAAAACAGTTATTTCTACTATCAATAAGAATATTACAGGAAAAGATTCCTGGAGTATTTTTCAGGAAGCCTTTAATAAAACGGATAAGGATTTCCTAAAAAAAATGAAAGAAGCACATCCTTCCTTAACGGCAAATGATTTGCGGTTGTGTGCTTACTTACGACTCAATTTGTCTTCAAAAGAAATAGCTCCGTTGTTAAATATATCGGTACGAAGTGTTGAGATAAAAAGATACCGTTTGCGTAAAAAAATGGATTTATCGCATGAACAAGGCTTAGTTGAGTATATTTTGACTGTATAGCTACACTCTACAAAGAGCGTAAAAACTATACATTACCACAACATTGGCTAAATATTGTGGTTTTTTTATGTTTTTTAATAAAAAATTAAGGTTTCGGTATTTCTTGTTTTTTCGCATTTTTATTGAATTATTTGTAAATAAAAGTGTTTTTATTTTTATTGTATGTTTTTTGTAGGGGTTGTTTTTGATGAATCAGCGTTTTAAGGTTATAATTTTATAATTAACAATAAAAAACACAAACCATATGAAATCAAATTATCTATTAATTGTTTTTCTGATGTTTTCTACTTTGAGTTTTTCGCAAAGTTTTGACATTGGAGGAATTGTAAAAGAAAACAACTCCGGCTTATCTATACCGGGAGTTAACATTCAAATTAAAAATGACACTAAAGGTACCACTACCGATTTTGACGGGAAGTTTACTTTAAAAGGAGTTCCCTCCGGATCAGTTGTGGTTTTTACTTTTATAGGTTATAAAACATTTGAATATAAAGTGACGGGATCTAATACCGCTATGAGTGTTACTCTTATGGAGGATGCAAAAGTGCTGGACGAAGTAGTTGTTATAGGTTACGGAAGTCAGAAAAAGCGCGAAGTAACAGGAGCGGTAGCTGTTGTAGATAGTAAAACACTTGAAGTTCTAAAACCGGTCAAAATTGAGCAAGCTTTACAAGGAACCGTTTCGGGGGTTAATGTAACTACTCAATCAGGTTCTCCCGGAGCAGCTTTGGATATTAGAATCCGTGGTATAGCTACCAATGGAGAAAACCGTCCTACAACCATTATTGATGGATATGTGGGAGAATTAGGCTTGTTGAATCCAAATGACATTGAATCCATTACTGTGCTGAAAGATGCTCAGGCAGCCATTTACGGAACAATTGGAGCTAACGGTGTGATTTTAGTAACTACAAAATCAGGAAAAAAGAATTCTAAATCCAAGGTTGCTTACAATACCTATGCAGGATTTCAGGAAGCATCTAAAAAACTGAATTTACTCAATGCTACTGAATACGCTTTGTTATTGAACGAAAGCTATGCCAATGGAGGAAGAGCCTTGCCCTATCCTAATGTAAGCGGATTAGGGAAAGGCACAAAATGGCAGGATGAGGTAATGAGTACCGGAGTTCCTATTATCAATCACGATTTGTCTATTTCAGGCGGAAGCGATAAAATATCTTATGCAGTAAGCGGATCTCACATCGATCAGGAAGGTATTGTGGGTCAAAAGAAATCAGGGTTTTTAAGAAACACCGCCCGTGTGGCTTTAAATGCGGATGTAACTGATAATTTGAAGTTAAAAACCAATGTGATTTATACTTATTTTAATCGTAAATCCTTAAACGAAAACGGCTTAGGTTCGGTGTTGTTCAATGCTTTAAATGTGCCTTCTACTTTAAGTCCTTATGATAATGACGGTAACTTTACTTTAGTACCCAATACTGCTGGTTTAGGAAATGAAATTATCAATCCGTTGGCACAAATAGCCAATACGTATAACGATTATAGTTTCAAGAAAATTAATGGAAATTTTGGATTGGAATACAAATTATTTGATGGTTTTGTAATGTCCAGTTCCATGGGATTCAATACTTCGAACAGTAAATCAAAAGATTTTGCCAAACAAATCAGTTATGGAGGAAAAGTATTTGATGTCAACAGAAGTTCGGTAAATCAGGGAGCCGTAAACGACAATAACTATTCTTTTGACCTTTTTGCCACTTATACTAAAAAAATCCAGGATCATAATTTTGTGGCCACATTAGGAAATACCATTTTCAAAGAATGGGGAAATGGTATTTTTGCTACTGGATATGATGTGCCTAATAATTCCTGGGAATTTGCGGATATTTCATTGACCACAGGAATTTTAGAAGCAAAAACGAATAGCTCTTACAATTATGACGAAAGACGACTTTCTTATTTTGGAAGAATGCAATACGATTACAAAGGAAAGTATTTGTTATCCGCTATGTTACGACGTGATGCTTCAACCAAATTTGGTCCGGGAAATAAAGTAGGTTATTTTCCTTCTTTTACCGGAGGTTGGGTAATTTCTGACGAAGGCTTTTTTGGTGAAGACAAAAAAATCAATTTCCTGAAGTTAAGAGCCAGTTACGGTACACTGGGAAATGACCAGATTCCAAATAATGGTTATGTGAGTTTGTTAACCGGTGAAGCAACTTATGTTTTTGATGGTGTATTAGCTAACGGAAGAGCCATAGGTCAAATTGCCAATCCTAATTTGAAATGGGAGGAAGCCAGAAAATTTGATGTAGGTATGGATATGAAATTATTCTCTAATAAAGTTTCCATTGTAGCTGACTATTTTATTGATACCCGCAAAGATTTATTAATTCCAAATATTCCGGTTTCGGGAGTTACTGGAAATAATGCACCGGGTTCTTCTGCACCAACAGTCAATGCAGGAACAGTACGCAATTCAGGACTGGAGTTTGCGGTTGATTATAAAAATCAATTCTCTGACGACTTCGATATGAGTGTGGGTTACAATGTTACTTTTTTGAAAAACAAAGTTTTAGAAGTTAATAATGGAACCGGATTTATTGAAGGAGGAGCTTTTGGTGTAGGACAACCTGCTCCGTCAAGAATGCAGGTAGGCTTGCCAATAGGTTATTTTTATGGTTATAAAACAGACGGTGTTTTCCAAAATCAAACTGAAATAGAGGCACATCCTTCCCAAATTGCCTTAGGTGCTAATGCAGCTCCGGGAGACATTCGTTTTGTGGATGTAAATAACGATGGAGTTATCAATACTGATGACAGAACCAATATTGGAAATCCAATCCCTAATGCAACCATGGGATTCAATTTACAGCTGAATTATAAAAATCTCGATTTTGCACTGTACACCTTTGCTTCTGTAGGCAATGATATGGTAAGAAATTACGAAAGAACCTTATCAGATGCCAATCGTTTGAATTATGTTTTAGACCGATGGACAGGAGAGGGAACAAGTAATAGTGTTCCAAGAGTCACTACGGGAGCTACTGCAAACAATGTTTTCTCTGATTATTTTGTAGAAGATGCTTCTTATTTGAGAATTCAAAATATTCAATTAGGATATACCTTAAATCCTAAAATAGCCGAAAAAGCTTTTATGAGCAAAGTACGTTTGTATGCCGGAGTCAATAACCTTTACACCTTTACTAAATATAAAGGATTTGATCCCGGAGCATCCAACGGAGCTCCAATTGGAGGAGGAATCGATTATGGTTTTTACCCAATTCCAAGAACCTATTTATTAGGGCTAAATATTAATTTTTAATTCCAATTAAGATGAAAAATCACATTTATATAGTAGTTGCTACAGTAGCTCTTTTTTCCATGCTTACTGTTTCGTGCAGCGATGAATTTGTCGATAGAGATCCGGTGTATTCCATTGATTCTGAAAATTATTTCAATTCAAAAACCGATTATGAAAACGCCTTAATCGCAGCTTATGATCCTTTACAGTCTTCTTATGTCAACGTAATTTTGGGCGAAATTGCCTCTGATAATACCCTTGCCGGGGGAGAAAGCCAAACGGATGTGATTGGTTTTCAGCAAATCGATGATATGATTCATACTCCTGTAAACAGCAATTTGAGAGATGTTTGGAATTGGATGTTTGCCGGAGTTAGCAGAGCGAATTATATTTTAGAATTCCAAAACAAAACCGATTTTGAAGGCAAATCACAAATTATTGCCGAAGCTCGTTTCTTAAGAGCTTATTACCATTTTGAATTGGTAAAATGGTTTGGAGCCATTCCTTTAAAAGGAGATGCGCGTTTTAAAATTGGCGACGAAAAAGTGATTCCCCGTTCTCCGGTTACAGAGGTGTACGCCAGTATTGAAGCCGATTTAATTTATGCTGCCGCAAATTTAAATGCTACCGCTTCTCAGACAGGAAGAGCAACCAAGGGAGCAGCCTTGGCTTTATTAGGGAAAGCTTATTTGTATCAAAATAAATTTTCAGATGCAGCCACAACTTTAGAAGCCCTTATTGGAATGAATAAGTATTCATTGGTAGCGGACTATAATTCTATTTTTGAAGCCGAAGGAGAGAATGGTTCTGAATCTGTTTTTGAAATTCAATATACAGATGTTGAAGGAGCCGGATTTGGTTGTTTGCAATGTAGTGAAGGAAACGTAGCGGTAGGTTTTAATGGTCCCAGAAATTATTCAGGTACTCTATTTACTTCCGGATTTAGTTTTAATGTTCCTACTGCTAAAATTGCTAATGCTTTCGAAGTGGGAGACAAACGCAAGGAGGTTGCTATTTTAGACATTGAAGACTGGGCTTTAAAAACAGGAGCCACTTATGATGAAGGATATGAGCATACCGGTTATTATAATCGAAAATACATTCCAAGAAAAAGAAGTACTTCGGCAGCAGGAGATTTGAATTTGACGAATCCTAATAATTACAGAGCCATTCGTTATGCTGATGTATTATTAATGGCAGCAGAGGCTTTTAACAGAAGAACAGAAGGAGCTGATGATGCCAAAGCCAGAGGATATCTAAATGAAGTACGTCGTCGTGCCTTTGGTGATAACAACCATGATATTACAGCATCGGGAGCAGCATTGACTGATTTTATCTGGGCAGAAAGAAGAGTGGAATTAGTAGGAGAGGGACATCGTTTCTTTGATTTGGTTCGAACAGGAAAAGCAGCTCAGGAAATTCCGGGATTTACGGCTAATAAAAACGAATTATTTCCTATTCCAATTGAAGAGATTCAATTTGCCGCCGGAAACTGGCAGCAAAATCCTAACTATAATAATTAGTACAATGAAAAAGATAATATATATAACAAGTCTTATTGTGGCAGCTATACTTTTTAGCTGTTCAACGGAGAATGATCTGGTAGATTTGGATGCTCTTGGTGCTCCAACCAATATTTCAGCATTAACTACTGTAACGCAGGATAATACAGGGAAAGTGACTTTCTTGCCTAAAGGTGAAGGAGTAACTTTATACGAAATATATTTTGGCGATGGAACCACAGCTCCGGCTTATGTAAATCCAGGTGAAACAGTGGATCATGTTTACAGAGAGGGAATTTACAACGCTAAAATTGTGGGAACAACTTTAAACGGGAAAAAAACGGAAGTAACTCAGCAAGTCGTAGTTTCTTTTAAAGCACCACAAAATTTAGTTGTTAGTATTGAAAATGATTTGCAGGTTTCTAAAAAAGTGAATGTGACGGCAACAGCTGATTATGCACTATTTTATGATGTTTATTTTGGCGAAGCAGGAAAACCGGATCCGGTATCAGCAAATAACGGTGATGCAGTTTCTTATACCTATCAAAATCCGGGAGTTTATACCATAAGAGTGGTTTCTAAAAGTGCAGCGATTCAAACTACTGAATTCACACAAGAGTTTACGGTAACCGTTGTTAATAAGCCTTTTACTTCGGCTCCAACTCCGCCTAACAGACAAGCGGCTGATGTAATTTCTATTTATGGTTCAAAATATACCAATGTTGCAGGAACTAATTATTTCCCGGATTGGGGGCAAGGAAGTCAGGGAAGCAGCTGGACGGAGTTTGACTTAAACGGCGATAAAATGCTCAACTATATTAAATTGAGTTATCAGGGAATTGCATTGGCTGACGGAACAACTATTGATGTTTCCGGAATGGAATTCATTCACATGGATGTTTGGACTGCTGATTTGCAAAAAATAGAAACTTCTTTAATCAGTAAAACCAATGGTGAAAAACCGGTTGTAAGGGATTTAACGGCAAACCAATGGACAAGCATCGATATTCCAATTTCAGCTTTCACAAGTCAGGGATTAACGGTAGCGGATATTTTTCAGTTAAAATTTGTAGGTACACCATGGGCGGGAGGAAGTGTTTTTATTGATAATATTTATTTCTATAAAACTCCTTCTGCATTAATCGAAATGCCTATTGATTTTGAATCTACAACACTTACGTATCCATGGGCAGGTTTTGGAGCAGCTGATTTTGGAGCAATTCCGGCATCGGTTATTATTAATCCTGATAAATCGGGTAATAATTTATCCAATAAAGTAGTGAAAATTGAGAAACCTTCAGGTGCACAAGTTTGGGCTGGAGCCAGTTTGAATTTGGATACTAAGGTTGATTTTACAAAAGGGACTAAGGTAAAAGTGAATGTTTGGTCGCCAAAAGTAGGAGCAAAGATTTTATTCAAAATGGAAGTGTCAACCTCTCCAAAAGACGGAAATGGTAATCCAACGGTTTTTGTTGAGGTAGAAGCTACAACAACCGTGGCTAATTCATGGCAGGTACTTACGTTTGATTTGACTACTGCCGCAGCATTCAATACTGTTAATGCTTATGACAGGGTTATTTTATTTCCTGATTTTGGTGTAAACGGGACTGGAACGACCTATTATTTTGATGACATCAAACAATCTAACTAAAAACACAAGTGATGAAAAATATATTAAGAAGCACAATTGCCATTTTTACCTTGTTACTGATGGTCAATTGCTCCAAAGACGATTATGCTTTTGGTGCATTAGAAAGTCCTACAAACATAGAGATAGAGTATGAAATAATAGGAAAAACGAATGCTGAACCTTATGGCGATGGAAGCGGAAAAGTAAAATTTATGGTGAAAGCAGATGATGCTATTTCGTATAAGTTTGTATTTAACGATGGAACTTCGCAAAATGCGCCAAACGGTATTTACGAAAAACGTTTTACTAAAACCGGAATTAATACTTATACCGTTACTGTAATTGCATCCGGTAAAGGAGGTGTTGCAACCAATACAACAGTAGATGTTGAGGTGTTAAGTACTTTCAGTGACGATGAAGCGGTAGCTTTATTAACAGGCGGAAGTTCTAAAAAATGGTATTTCTCAGCTTCTGAAGTTGGACATTTAGGAGTAGGACCTAATAGTACCGATGCTACTCAAAATTATTATGGATTTTGGTATCAGGCAGCAGCATTTGAAAAAGCAGGTTCGGCTAATAGTAGTTGTTTGTATGATAATGTACTGACTTTTTCTTTAGATGGAGATCAGTTGAAATTCAGTTTGGATAACGGAGGCAGAACATTTTTTAATGCGGCTTTCTTAAATGTTGCCGGTGGTTCAGGAAGTGAAGATTTATGTTTGAATTATGCTGCTACTGGAACAAAAACAGTTTCGTTAAGTCCGTCTGAGTCGGTAATATTAAATAATCCAAATGCGGCTACGCAAACCCGAGGGACTCAAATGACTATTTCTGATGGAGGCTTTATGGGCTATTATATTGGACAAAGTACTTATGAAATTTTGTCAATTACTGCAAATAGAATGGTGGTGAGAGCTATTATGGGTGGAAATCCGGCAATAGCCTGGTACCATACTTTTGTGACGACTAAGCCAACACAAGCAGTTGCAGATTATACCAATTTAGTTTGGTCAGATGAATTCAATACTGATGGTGCTCCTGATGCCACTAAATGGACTTACGATTTAGGAACCGGTACTGATGGCTGGGGTAATAATGAAGCACAAAGCTATACTAATGCATCCGACAACGTAATTGTTGCTGGTGGAAATTTAAAAATTACCGCTAAAAAAGTAGGTTCAGGCTACACTTCTGCCAGATTAAAATCCGAAGGTAAATTTGATTTTACTTATGGAAAAGTTGAGGTTAGAGCTAAATTACCTATTGGTGGCGGAACCTGGCCGGCTATCTGGATGTTGGGTGCTGATTATGCAACCAATGTCTGGCCCGCTTGTGGTGAAATCGACATAATGGAACATAAAGGAAATGAACCGAATGTAATTCACGGGACTTTACATTATCCGGGACGTTCTGGTGGTAATGCGAATACAAATACCACAACAATTACTAATGCTTCTTCAGAATTTCATGTTTACAAAGCAATTTGGAGTCCGGCATCGGTAAAAATATATGTGGACGATGTTCTTTTTCATACGGTCAATAATGACGGTAGTTTGCCTTTCAATAAAGACTTTTTTATGATTTTGAATGTGGCTATGGGAGGAAATTTCGGAGGAACCATTGATTCCACATTTATCCAGTCGTCTATGGAAGTGGATTATGTAAGAGTGTACCAATAATGAAATTAGAAATACAATTAAAAGGTCGGTTTCATTCGGCCTTTTAATTCAAAATATACAGAAAATGAGCGTAATAAAAACAATGTCATTTGTTTTCATTACCATTGCAATATGGAGTTGTAGTTCCAAAATAATCCAGCCTAAAGTAGCTTTTGTTTCAAAGAATCAATTGGAAATCAGAGTCGATTCTGTTTTGAAATTGATGACTTTAGAGGAGAAAATTGGACAACTCAATCAATACAATGGTTTTTGGGAAATTACAGGGCCTACGCCCAAAGAAGGTCAGGCAGCTAAGAAATATGCCGATTTAAAAAATGGTTTGGTGGGTTCGATGCTGAACGTAAAAGGTGTAAAAGACGTAAGAGCTTTACAGAAAATTGCAGTCGAAGAAACCCGATTAGGCATTCCGTTAATTTTTGGATTTGATGTTATTCATGGTTATAAAACCATCAGTCCTATTCCGTTAGCCGAAGCCGCCAGTTGGGATTTAAAAGAAATAAAAAAATCAGCTGCTATTGCTGCGGAAGAAGCGGCTTCCGTTGGACTCAACTGGACATTTGCCCCTATGGTAGATGTTTCCCGTGATGCCCGCTGGGGACGCGTAATGGAAGGTGCCGGAGAAGATCCTTATTTAGGAAGTCAAATTGCAATTGCCCGTGTGCAAGGTTTTCAAGGGGACGATTTAAAAGCCAGAAATACTATTTTGGCTTGTGCCAAACATTTTGCCGGTTATGCTTTTGCCGAATCAGGAAGAGATTATAATACGGTTGATATTGGCGAATCTACTTTGCAAAATATCGTTTTTCCTCCATTTAAAGCAGCTGCTGATGCCGGCGTGCGTACTTTTATGAATTCTTTCAATGAACTGAATGGGATTCCGGCTACTGGAAATGCCTATTTGCAAAGAAAAATCCTGAAATCCGATTGGAATTTTGATGGTTTTGTGGTTTCTGACTGGGGTTCGATTAACGAAATGATTCCTCATGGTTTTGCCAAAGACAGCAAGCAGGCTGCCGAAATTGCAATTAATGCAGGTTCGGATATGGATATGGAATCCAGTGCTTATGTGGCGCATTTAGCGGCTTTGGTAAAAGAAGGAAAAGTTCAGGAAAGTACCATTGATGATGCTGCCCGACGCATATTGAAAGTCAAATTTGAGTTGGGTTTATTCGACAATCCATATTTGTATTGTGATGAAAATTACGAGAAAGAAACAGTAGGCAAAGCTGCTTTTCAGGAAGGAGTTCTGGAAATGGCCAAAAAGTCAATTGTTCTTTTGAAAAATGAAAAAGAATTATTGCCGCTTAAAAAATCAGGACAAAAAATTGTGGTGATAGGTGCTTTGGCAAACGATAAAACCAGTCCGTTGGGAAGTTGGCGCATTGCAGCCGATGATAATTCGGCGGTTTCTTTGTTAGAAGGATTGCAAAAGTACAAAGGCAACCAATTGACTTATGCAAAAGGCGCAGATGTAACTGTGGGCAGAACCCAATTTATTTGGGAAACAAAAATCAATACTACCGACAAAAGCGGATTTTCTGAAGCCATAGCTGCTGCTAAAACGGCTGATGTAGTGATTATGTCCTTAGGTGAACACGGCTTGCAATCAGGAGAGGGAAGAAGCAGAACCGATATTGGATTGCCGGGAGTGCAGCAGGAGTTGTTAGAAGAAGTATATAAAGTGAATCCGAATATAGTTTTGGTGTTGAATAATGGACGACCATTGGCAATTCCTTGGGCAGATGAAAAAATTCCGGCTATTGTGGAAGCCTGGCATCTGGGAACACAAAGCGGAAATGCTATTGCTCAGGTTTTGTATGGCGATTACAATCCGAGTGGAAAATTACCGATGACTTTTCCAAGAAATGTGGGGCAGGTACCTATTTATTACAATTATAAAAACACAGGCCGACCTGTGATGACAGAACCCGATAGCGTTTTTTGGTCCCATTATATTGATGAAAAAAATACGCCTTTGTATCCTTTTGGTTATGGTTTGAGTTACACTCAATTTGAATATTCTGATTTAAGTTTAAGTCAGAATACTTTTTCCGGTGATGGTCAGATTGAAGTGAGTGTTACCGTGAAAAATACGGGTAAATATACAGGAAAAGAGGTGGTGCAATTGTATATCCGGGATTTGATTGCTTCTGTAACCCGTCCGGTAAAAGAATTGAAAGGATTTGAAATGATTGAATTACAGCCCGGTGCGTCTCAAAGAGTAAATTTTACAATCAATAAAAAAACAATTGAATTCTTTACTGCCCAATCCAAGTGGGAAGCAGAGCCGGGAGATTTTAAAGTTTTTGTGGGAGGAAATTCAGTGCAAACTTTAGAGAATGATTTCCAATATTTAAAATAAGAAGACATGAATAAATTTTTAATACTACTCTTCGTTAGTACGTTTGTTTTGGCTCAGCCAAAAGGGAAAAAATTAGTGTGGCAAGAACAGTTTGAATCTAAAGAATTGGATTTGGTTAATTGGAATGTTGAATTAGGTGATGGTTGCCCCAACTGCGGTTGGGGCAATAACGAACGGCAACTTTATGCTAAAGAAAACCAACAATTAAAGGACGGATTTTTAGTAATCACAGCTAAAAAAGACGGCGAAAAATATACCTCCGCCAGAATTACAACTAAGGGGAAAAAGGAATTTAAGTACGGTTATTTTGAAGCCAAAGCTAAATTGCCTGTTGGTTCCGGAATTTGGCCGGCTTTTTGGATGCTTGGGGCTAATATTGATAAGGTGGGCTGGCCTAAATGTGGGGAAATTGATATTCTGGAATATGTAGGCAAAGAACCGAATACCGTTTTCACATCGCTGCATACTCAGGACAGTCACGGCAATACAATTAATACAAAGAAAACTAAAATAGAAACGATTGAAGAAGGATTTCATTTGTATGCCATAGATTGGAATTCGGATAAAATTGATTTTTATGTGGATAATCAATTGGTTTATAGTTTTAATCCGGAGCATAAAACAGAAGCGGTTTGGCCTTATAATCAGCCTTTTTATTTTTTAGTTAATGTGGCTATAGGAGGGAATTTTGGCGGTCCGGAAGTAGATGATGCTATTTTTCCACAAGAGTTTAAAATAGATTACATCAGGGTTTATCAGTAAAAAAAAAATGGTGAGTAAAAGCAGTAAGGTTTCGGTTTTTTAAAATTTAAGTTGAAATGTTGTAAAAGAAAAATAATATTCTATAAAATATTGTAAAACTTTATTTTTGGTTTAATTTTTGTGAAATTTATTTACCAAGCAAGACAATTATTTGTTAAATTTGAAGAATTAATCACCTCAAAAATAGAAGCGCCTATAGTATAAAATTACTTTTTAGAAAATACCCCAATTTAACTCATACTAAAAAGTATTACTATGATAGCTAATATTCAAATTCCCGATGCCTTGTTGGTACAGGATTATGTGGCAGGTAACGAAGAGGCCTTAGCTACTTTAATCAAAAGACACGAATCTAAAATTTATGGTTTTATATATTCAAAAGTATCCGATAGAGATGTTGCTAATGATATTTTTCAGGACACTTTTATCAAAGTCATTAAAACCTTAAAGTCTAATTCGTATAACGAAGAAGGAAAGTTTCTTCCCTGGGTGATGCGTATAGCGCACAATCTGATTATTGATTATTTTAGAAAGAACAAAAAAATGCCATTGTATCGTGAAACCGAGGAGTTTTCGGTTTTTTCCATCATGACCGATGATGCGCTAACTATCGAGAATCAGTTAATTGCTAATCAGGTTGAAATGGATTTGCAAAAATTAATCGAAGAACTTCCTGAAGATCAAAAAGAAGTTTTGGTAATGCGAATGTACAAAGACATGAGCTTTAAAGAAATTTCAGAAATTACAGGAGTAAGTATCAATACATCTCTGGGTAGAATGCGTTATGCACTAATGAATTTGCGAAAAGTAATTGATAAACATCAAATTATTTTAACCAACTAAACAATATTTCAATAGTAGCTGCGTTGTATTCTAACCAATTAATAAAAAGTACAGCATGGCAAAAATTTACTCTAAAAAAAATCAACTTATTACACAAATGAAACCTAAAAAAGAAGTGATTACTTTTCTTTTGAATTACTCAAAAGCGCTTCACATGATAAAACTAGCGGATAATAGTTTTGAAATTATTGCAAATTAATTAAGCCGGTTTGGCTGTTTGGTAAATCTCACTAATGTTTAGCGTTAGTGAGATTTATTTTTATGACTATCCGCTTTACAGTCCAAGCTCCATTTTCAGCCACGAATTCACGAATTGCTCTTTTATAAATTATTCTTAGATTACACTAATATTGACAAATTCAATTAGAATTTGTGAAATTTCAGAACATTTAATTCAGCCACAATTAGTGAATTCGTGGCTAAAAAGAGATTAGTACAAATAGCGGACAGTCATATTTATTTTTTATAACCGTCTAAGGCCGTTTTTCGTCCAATAGTTCTTGTAATGACATCTTTTTCTAAATCCCAACCACGAGCAGGCGAATATTCGCGACCGTACCATATCATTTGTAAATGCAAATCGTTCCAGCATTCTTCAGGGAAAAGGCGTTTAGCATCTTTTTCGGTTTGAACCACACTTTTTCCGTTGGATAAATTCCAGCGGTACATCAATCGGTGAATATGCGTGTCAACCGGAAAAGCCGGAACGCCAAAAGCCTGTGACATTACCACACTGGCGGTTTTGTGTCCTACAGCAGGTAGTTCTTCCAAAGCTTCAAAACTCTGAGGTACTTTACCATCGTGTTTTTCAATCAGAATTTGTGACAAACCGTAAATCCCTTTTGATTTCATAGGGGATAATCCACAAGGACGAATAATTTCCTTAATTTCTTCCACCGACATTTTTACCATATCATACGGATTGTCGGCTTTGGCAAATAGCAAAGGTGTAATTTGGTTGACTCGTACATCCGTGCATTGTGCCGAAAGTAAAACAGCAATTAGCAGTGTATAAGGATCTTTATGGTCTAACGGAATCGGGATAGTAGGATAGAATTCTTTTAACGTATTTATAACAAATGTTACCCGTTCTTGTTTGGTCATTTTAGTTTAATTTTGAATGGTAAAGTAAAGAAATTTCAATGGCAATGGCAAAAAATCAATAGCAATGACAATTTCAAATAATTAATTTTTACAACAGACAACCCATAACCTATAACTCATAACATCTAACTTACAAAAAATGATAACATTAAAAAAAGGCGATAAGGCTCCCGATTTTTTTGGCGTTGACCAGGACGGAAAGCCACATCAATTAGAAGATTATAAAGGAAAAAAATTAGTCGTTTTCTTTTATCCAAAAGCCAGTACGCCGGGTTGTACCGCTGAAGCCTGTGATTTAAGAGATAATTACGAGCGTTTTCAGGCTAATAATTATGCTTTATTGGGTGTAAGTGCCGATTCAGCAAAAGCACAAGCTAAATTCAAAGAGAAATACGAATTCCCTTTTCCGTTACTGGCTGACGAAGAAAAAGAAGTGATTAATGCTTTTGGAGTTTGGGGACCTAAAAAATTCATGGGACGCGAATACGATGGAATTCACCGAACGACTTTTGTAATTGATGAAAACGGAATCATCGATGAGGTCATTGAAAATGTCAAAACCAAAGAGCACGCCGCTCAGATTTTGAAGTAAACTACAAACGCCACAAGAGATTTTTTTGTGGCGTTTTTGATATTTGTATAAACTTTAAGTGTTACAGAATCGAAAAATTAAGGTTTTAAACCTAGCTTTTTATGCTGCGTTATGGGTTGCTGGTTTGATGTTTTCAAAATCCTTTTTCTTGGCAATATTTTCTTCCTCTAAGTCATAATCATCCTGAAGACCTAGCCAGAATTTTGCAGTTGTACCAAAATATTTTGATAATCGTAAAGCCGTATCGGCAGTTATTCTGCGATTCCCTTTCAGTATCTCTCCAACTCTTGTTTGTGGAATAAAAGTTTCCTTTGCTAATCGGTAAGCTGTAATACCTAATGGTTCAAGAAATTCTTCTTTTAAAATTTCTCCCGGATGTATGTTTCTTAATGTTTCCATAATTTGCATTTTTAATGATAATCTACTATCTGAACTTCAGAAGCGTTATCATTTTCCCAGTTAAAAATAATTCGCCATTGATTGTTTATTCTGATGCTATAAAACCCAGATAAATTTCCACTTAGTTTTTCCAGATGATTGGCTGGTGGAATCCTGAGGTCATTTATATTTTGAGCATTATTAATCATTCTTAGTTTACGTCTTGCTACGTTTTGAATTTCAGAAGGTAATTTTCTGGATTGAATTCCATTCCAAATTTTCTCAGTTTCTTTGTCTCCGAAATTTTGTATCACACAAACTAAATTTTAATACTAACGTCAAAGGTATGTAAAAATTTTTAAGTTGCCAAATATGTAAGGTTTTGAATTATAGTGTGATATATTATTTTAGGCTTTAGGGTAAAAACAGAATTTTACTCTGTTACAGCAGTTGTAATGTTTGAGTTGAGGATAATTACGCCCAATTTTGTCATTCCGAAGAATGAGGACACGAGTGATCAATGTCATTAAGTTAAGGAAGACTCACCTTGTTTTGTCATTCCGAAGAATGAGGAATCACACAAGTTGTTCACGTTATGTGATTTCTCCCTCTGGTCGAAATGATACAAAATACGCTTAACTTAATGACATTGCATGATCGATAGCGAACTGGCGAAGCAATCTCATCAAGTAGCTCTATAAAGTGTTTCGATTTGCTCACTGTTGTGGGCACGGATTGCAAATCCGCGCTAACTTTGTGTTGATATATCTGAGCGATCGGGACGGAAAGCCGCACCAATTAGAAGATTATAAAGGCAAAAAATTAGTCGTTTTCTTTTACCCAAAAGCCAGTACGCCGGGTTGTACCGCTGAAGCCTGTGATTTAAGAGATAATTTTGAACGCTTTCAGGCTAATAATTATGCGCTTTTAGGTGTTAGTGCCGATTCGGCAAAAGCGCAAGCCAAATTCAAAGAGAAATACGAATTTCCTTTTCCTTTATTGGCAGATGAAGATAAAGAGGTTATTAATGTCTTTGGTGTTTGGGGACCTAAAAAATTCATGGGACGCGAATACGACGGCATTCACCGAACGACTTTTGTAATTGATGAAAACGGAATCATCGATGAGGTCATTGAAAATGTCAAAACCAAAGAGCACGCCGCTCAGATTTTGAAGTAAACTAGAAACGCCACAAATAGCAACTACTTGTGGCGTTAGTTATAAAATCAATATCTTTTATTCCGCTAAAGTCTTATTTGGGTCGTAACCAAAAAGGTGTTTCTCTTTGATGATTTCAGAAACTCCTTCTGGCAGCATCGATTCCCAACCCGGTATTCCGTTGTTAATCATTTTAAGGACTTCACGGGAGAATATTTTAAGGTTTTCAGGGTTGTAATCTTCCACATCAATTACTTTTCCGTTGAATTTAAAGAATTTGTATAATTCTTTCATTCGTGGATGTACTTTTAGATTTTCAGAAGTTGTGATTTCTCCATTTTCGTCTATCATTGGATACAATAATACCTTCATGTCTCTAAAGAACAATTTACCAAAAGCTTCCAGAATTCCTCCGCTTAGATGGCGATAGTATTTTTCGTCAAAAATATCTACTAAGTTGTTGACACCCATGGCAAGTCCCATTCGGGCTTTGGTGTAATTAGCAAAATATTCTACTACTTTGTAATATTCCTGGAAGTTCGAAATCATTACCGTTTGACCTAATGAGCAAAGTAATTCGGCACGATCCATGAAATCTCTTTCGTCGATTTCTCCATCCGAACGTAAGTTGGACAAGGTGATTTCAAAAATAACCAAGGTATTTTCTTTATCTACTTTATTTTCTTCGAGAAACATACGCATCGATTTCTCGTACATATCCATATTTACTTTCGTAACCGGACGGAAACTTCCTCTAATAGCTAAGATATTTTTTTTGTATAAAACCGAGGCAGGGAGAATGTTTTTTCCTTTTGGGTTGAACATTACGGCGTCGGTCATTCCGTTCTTTACTAATTGTAAACTGATTAAACGGTTGTCCACATCGGCAAATCGGGGACCGGAGAAATTGATAGTGTCAATCTCCAATTGGTCTTTGTCGAGATGATCGTATAAATAGCGTAATAATTTTTTAGGGTCGTCGTATTTGTAAAAAGCACCGTAGATTAGGTTTACCCCGAGAATTCCTAGTGTTTCCTGTTGAAGTTTGGCATCCGTTTCTTTAAAACGAATATGAAGTATGATGTCGTTGTAATCTTCGTTAGGGTCAATTTGGTAACTGATACCTACCCATCCGTGTCCTTTAAATTGTTTGGCAAAGTCGATTGTGGCTACCGTATTGGCATAGCTGAAAAACATTTTGTTGGGATGCTTATCTCTGTTCAGTCGTTTTTCAATTAAATCCACTTCATGAGAGAGCATCTTCTTCAGTCGGTTTTCGGTAACATAGCGACCGTCTTTTTCAACACCATAAACAGCATCACTAAAGTCTTTATCGTATGCGGACATGGCTTTTGCGATAGTTCCGGAAGAACCTCCTGCTCTAAAGAAATGTCTTACTGTTTCCTGTCCTGCGCCAATTTCGGCAAATGTTCCATAAATATTTTCATTTAAATTGATACGTAGTGCCTTGTCTTTTATCGAAGGGACCTGAGCAATGACTCTGTCTCCTTTTAGTTTTATTTCGCTACCCATTTTTTAGTTTAATTTTATGTATTTGCCTGATGTCACAAAGTTAATTAAATAGCTAGGGGAATAAAAGAGAAATAATCCTATTTTTGTGAAAAAAATAAGATTTGAAGGTATATTTTTTAGGCACAGGTACTTCTCAGGGAATTCCGGTTATAGGAAGTGAACATCCTGTATGTAAAAGTTTGGACAGTAAGGATAAAAGACTGCGTGTTTCAGTGTTAATTCGTTGGGATGATTATTCGTTTGTAATTGATTGTGGCCCTGATTTTAGACAACAAATGCTGACTTCAAATTGTCATAAAGTAGATGGGATTGTTTTTACTCACGAGCATGCGGATCATACAGCCGGTTTGGATGATATCAGACCTTTTAATTTCCGACAAGGGGAAATGCCTATTTATGCCCATCAGCGTGTTATAGAAAACATGAAAATGCGTTTCGATTATGTTTTTGAAACAGTCAATAAATATCCGGGTGCACCCTCAGTAAAGATAATTGAAGTAGAAAATAACAAATCTTTTGCCATTGGCAATAAATTAGCTATTCCGGTTAATGTCTCACATGGAGGTCTTCAGGTTTTTGGGTATCGTATAGATGATTTTGCTTATTTGACCGATGTAAAGACCATTGAGGAGGATGAAATTGAAAAATTGAAAAATCTGAAAGTTCTGGTTGTAAATGCTTTGCGCGAAGAACCCCATTTTTCGCATTTTAATTTAGAAGAAGCTTTGGAATTTATTGCTCTGGTAAAACCCGAAAAAGCATATTTAACACACATAAGTCATGTGATGGGATTTCATGAAGAAGTGCAACAAAAACTTCCTGAAAATGTATTCCTTGCCTACGATAATTTAGAAATCACACTATAATAATTTTACAATGAAAAAATCATTTCTGCTCTACGCTTTTATTTTATTGGTATTGATTAATGTTTTTACCTATTCTTTTTTAAGTAATGAAGTGAAGTTTGAACAAAACAGATACGAAAAAACAACAAAAAAGTTGAGAGACAGCCTAACATTGATGACTACTCAACTAAGCGATGCTAATTATTTTTCATTAGAAAAAAATGAAAATGCGCAGAATTATTTTGATTCGGCTGTAGCCAATAAAACAATAGCTTACGAAAAACTAATTCCTGTAATAAAAGAAAAATTGATGGATTTGAATGCGAATCCAAAAGGAAATCCTTATACAGGGCAGGATCAGATAGGAGCAAATAAGTTTGTAATTAATAAAGTAAAAGTTCTAAATCACCGTTGGATTATTGCTGATTACAGTGATGGTAAAATGTGGGGTGAGGTCTTGTTGAAATATTTTGTAAATGAAGACGAAAGTGTTTCTTTTGAAGTGATGCAGTCTTTGCTTTATGCTCAATAATTTTTTAAACATATAAGTCATGTAAGCTTGAGTCAAAAACTGATATTCTTATATGTTAAAAAAAAAGAAATTATTTCATTTCGATTAATGAAGATATTATAAAACAAAAAATCCCGTCTCTTACGAAACGGGATTTTTAATATATTTCAGAAATTGAATTATTTTCTTTTGATAACTCTTTCTACAGCTTCAACAATCGCCTGATTGTTTAATTTGTATTTTTCCATCAATTGCTCAGGAGTTCCAGACTCACCAAAACTATCTTTAACTGCAACAAATTCTTGTGGAGTAGGATTGTTTAAAGCTAATACACCTGCAATGCTTTCCCCAAGACCACCAAGGTAGTTGTGCTCTTCAGCAGTAACGATACATTTAGTTTTAGCTACAGATTTCAAAATAGCTTCTTCGTCTAATGGTTTAATCGTGTGGATGTTGATTACTTCAGCAGAAATTCCTTTTTCTTCTAATTTCTCAGCAGCAATTAAAGCTTCCCAAACTAAGTGACCTGTAGCTACGATAGTTACATCAGTTCCTTCGTTTAACATGATAGCTTTTCCAATTACGAAAGGTTCGTCAGCAGGAGTAAAGTTAGGTACAACCGGACGTCCAAAACGCAAGTAAGCAGGACCATGGTGATCAGCAAGCGCGATAGTAGCCGCTTTTGTTTGGTTGTGGTCACAAGTGTTGATAACTGTCATTCCCGGTAACATTTTCATCAAACCGATATCTTCAAGGATTTGGTGTGTAGCTCCGTCTTCTCCTAAAGTTAATCCGGCGTGAGAAGCACAGATTTTTACGTTTTTATCAGAGTAAGCAACTGATTGACGAATTTGGTCATAAACTCTTCCTGTAGAGAAGTTAGCGAAAGTTCCTGTGAAAGGAATTTTTCCACCAATAGTTAAACCTGCAGCAATCCCAATCATGTTTGCCTCAGCAATTCCGATTTGGAAAAAACGCTCCGGGTGGTTTTTCTTGAAATCATCAAATTTTAATGATCCAATTAAATCCGCACAAAGTGCTACTACATTTTCATTTTTCTGACCTAGTTCAGTCATTCCCACTCCAAAACCTGAACGGGTATCTTTACTTCCTGTATTTATATATTTTTTCATTTCTTAATTTAGATTTTTGCAAGTATCCTAACTGAATACTAATTACTGAATACTGAACAATTATTAATAATCTGAATTGCCTCCAGTGTTATAATTTTGTCCTAAAGCATTTTCAAGTTGTGCATCATTTGGTGCTTTACCATGCCAAGCATGACTGTACATCATATAATCTACACCGTTACCCATTTCAGTATGCAATAATACACAAACCGGTTTTCCTTTTCCTGTTCTTGCTTTTGCTTCAGCCATTCCTCCAATGATAGCTTCAACATCATTTCCTTTAGTGATTTCAACCACTTCCCAGTCAAAAGCTTCAAATTTAGCACGAAGACTTCCCATTGCTAAAACTTCGTCAGTTGTTCCGTCGATTTGTTTTCCGTTAAGGTCAACAGTTGCAATTAAGTTGTCAACAGCTTTTGCAGAAGCATACATGATAGCTTCCCAGTTTTGACCTTCCTGTAACTCACCATCACCGTGAAGTGTATAAACGATATGTTTGTCGTTGTTTAATTTTTTAGCTTGTGCAGCTCCAATTGCTACTGATAATCCCTGACCAAGAGAACCAGATGCAATACGTACTCCCGGTAAGTTATCGTGAGTAGTTGGGTGTCCTTGTAGTCTTGAATTTAACAAACGGAAAGTTGCTAATTCAGAAACAGGGAAATAGCCACTACGTGCTAAAACGCTATAGAATACAGGAGAGATGTGACCGTTTGATAAGAAGAATAAATCTTCTCCAACTCCGTCCATGTCCCAACCTTCTTTGCGGTCCATTATATTTTGATACAAGGCTACCAAAAATTCGGTACAACCTAGAGAACCTCCCGGGTGACCTGAATTAACAGCGTGTACCATTCGAAGGATGTCTCTTCTTACTTGGATAATTAAATCGTTTAATTGTTGAGTGTTAGGTTTCATTTTGATCGTAAAAGTTAAACTGCTGCAAATGTAATTTTTATTTTCCCGTAAGACAAATGATTTTCGGAATTGTTTGGTAGTAATTGCAACCAATGATTATTGTTCTAAGTACACTTTTGATTCTATTTTAAACAAAGTAGATGGTTTTATAAATGTAAATTACACACTAATTGTTTTGATCGAATACATTTAGAGTCATTGCTATTATTGATTTGATTAAATCTGAAGGTTAAATTGATATCCTTTAAAATTTTAAGTGTTTTTGTTTTTTTGTAATTCATTTTCAGAATTATTTTTAAGAGGTGATTTTTTTTAGAAAAAGATATTTCGTAACAATTTTGTTGCAGATTGTTGTAAAACAACTTTTTGCTGGTTTGTTATCAAACGTTGTAGTGCAATAGCAGAAGCAAAAAAAGCCCTGAATGAGGGCTTTTTTGGGGTAGTAAACGTCTTAAATTTGAAAAATAAAGCGATTTTATTCTTCGTTTTCATTAGTTGTTTGATGATTTGAAATAGGGGCGTCAGGTTGATTTTCTCCTTTTAAATAATTTGGTAAATTAAGTCCTGCCATGTTAAATAAATCATTTAATGGAGGAACTGTTTTCATCATTCCGGATACAAAATTAGCGGTTGAGCCATTTCCATCGGTATTGTTTCCTGAATCCCAAACCGTGATTTTATCAATTTTAATATTTTTAACGGCTTCCACTTGTGTTTTTACTAATTCAGGTAATTTTTCAATTAATAATAGTTGGAAGGCCTGACTCGGATCACCACCTGCTGCTTCCACTACTTGTTTGTAACCTTCGGCTTGTTTGGTTAATATTTCGTAAAGTCCTTTTGCTTCTGCTTCCATTTTTGCATATATAGCATCCGCTTCTCCTTTAGCATTTTCTCTGATTCTTTCAGCATCTGCTTGGGCTTCGATAATAGCACGTTGTTTGGCAATTTCGGCAGGAATAACAACGTTGGCAATTTGAGTAGAACGTTCTCTTTCTGAACGTGCTGTTTCTGCTTTTTGTTCTGCAATATAGGATTCTTCTAAAGCTTTTGCTTGTTGTACTTTTTCAGCAGCTATTGCAATACGCAAGGATTCTGCTTCTTTTTCTCTACGCAAAGCTTCCGAATTAGCAATGGCAATTTTAGCTTCGTTTTCTCCCTGAATCGCAATTGCATTCGCTTCAGAAGTTTTTACTCTGGTATCTCTTTCTGCTTCGGCTTTTCCAATTGCTTCGTCTTTTGTGGCTGATGCAATACTAATTTCACGGTCTTTTTGTGTGATAGCAATTTTTACATCTCTGTCTCGGTGAGTTTCGGCAATTTGAGTATCTTTTTCTCTGTCTGCCAAAGCTTTCCCGGTTTCACCAATTTTTTCTTGTTCGGCAACAGAAATTTTAGCTTCGTTGATGGCTTTTGCGGCAGCTTCTTTTCCTAAAGCTTCGATATATCCTGATTCGTCTTTGATGTCGGTTACGTTTACGTTGATTAGTTTTAAACCAATTTTACGCAATTCGCTATCTACGTTTTTAGAGATATTATCTAAAAATTTATCTCTGTCTGAGTTAATTTCTTCAATAGTCATCGTAGCGATTACCAAACGCAACTGACCAAATAAAATATCTTTAGCCAATTCCTGGATTTGTTCGGAAGTTAATCCTAATAATCTTTCTGCAGCAGTATTCATGCTTTCTATTTCGGTCGAAATAGCAATCGTAAAACGACATGGAACATCCACACGAATATTTTGTCTACTCAACGCATTAGTCAAATTTGCCTCAATAGATAAAGGTTTTAAGTCCAAAAAAGCATAATCCTGAATTACGGGCCAAATAAAAGAGCCACCACCGTGAACACATTTTGCAGAAGTTCCTCCTGTTCTTCCATAGATTACTAATATTTTGTCTGAAGGACATCTTTTGTATCTTGAAATTAAGGCTGAGATACTTACAAAAAAGACAATTGCGGCTACTACAATAATAATTACTGGTGTCATGGATTGGGTTTAAATGGGTTGTACGATGATGATATTGTTGTTTTCTATTTTTACGACTTTTACAACGCTACCGGAATTAATTTTTTCAGCATGTTCGGTCATGGCTTCCAGTTCATGAAAAGCTCCATTGATACTAATCATAATTTTCCCTTTTCCAGTTTTATTTTCAGGAATTGTTAAATAAACTTCAGCGGATTTGTTTAGTGTGTTCTGAATTTTAAAAGAATTGTCTTCTTCCAGTTTTTGAACTTGTTTGATAATGATAAAAAACAAATACACAAACAGGCAGCCAACTACTACCGAAATTATAATTAATAAAGTAGGATTGTTAATTGTATTGTAGAATGAGATTCCTGTCCAGCTAAAACCTAATAAAAAATTGATAAGATTTCTTAATGAGAATAACTGGAAAGTGGTGTCGCCGCTTTCAAGATTGCTGTCAAAATCGGCTTGAAGTCCATCTGATGAATCGACACCTAAAAAAGTCATTATTGCCTGTACAGTAAAAATCAGTGTAGTAGGAATGGCAATGTACCAAAATGTTTTGAGTAAAGGTTCGAGGTTTTCTAATATTTCCATACGTATAACTTTAAAAGGATATTTTTTACAAGTTATACAAACATAATGAAATTAGATTCTAAATCACAAGAAAAGTCTGTAGTTTTTTACAGCGACTTATTTTTTGTTTTTAGTAATAAGTTGTAGCAAAGTTTGTAATATTTCCTGTCCTTCTTCCCAAAGTCCTAATTGGGAAGCCAAGTTGAGGTGTCCCTTTGGCCCTACATTGTAGAATTGACTTCCCCATTTTTGGGCTAAAAATTCAGCTCTTTCAACCGAAATATATGGATCATTAGAACTGGTAATTACGATAGAAGGATAGTTTAATTTTGATAATGGAATAGGAGCAAAGTTCCAGGTTTCTTCCGGAGTATGTTCAGCCGATTCTACATCTGCGGGAGCTACGAGTAAAGCACCAATAATTTTTTCGGTATCATTTTGTTGTGACCAATGTGCTATCAATGAAACCGCCAGACTATGCGCCACAATAACGATAGGAGTTTCAATAGATTTTATTGTAGTGTCTAAGTTTTTTAACCAATTTTGTAATTGTGGTTGGTTCCAGTTATCCTGAACTACTTTCGTTGCATTTGGAAAATGTTGTAACCAATTGTCCTGCCAATGTCCTGCGGTTGAATCGCCTAATCCGGGAACTATTAATAAGGTATGTTGCATGTTTTATTTCTTTGTGAGAATGTTACAAATGTATGTAATTATATGGATTTAATAGGATATGATGATTTGAAATTTGATAAAACCAAAAGAAACTTTTTGAAAGGTTACTTTTGTTTGGAGTATTCTTTAAAATCAAAGAAATAAAAATATCGGAATAACCTAAGAGCTACACGAAAGCATAGAACATCCTACTTTATTTCTGGCCCAGTCGGGGCGTTTAGCAAACCATTTTTCCATATTTTCCTGTTCAGAGTATGGATTTTTAAGCAAATTGAAAAGTTCGTCAATTAAATTATATTCTCCTTTGTCGGCAGCATCAATGGCCAGTTGCGCCATATAATTACGGAGTACATATTTGGGATTGATGGCGTTCATTTTTTCAGCACGATCAGCATCTGTCTCCTTTTCTAATTGCAATCTTTGGCTGTAATTTTCAAACCATTTTTCCCAGGCTTCAATTAATTCAAGCGATTGTTCGTTTGTGTTGTAGAAAGCATCTTGTATGGTTTTGAATCCGGATTCCACATTTCCTTTTGTAAAACGACTTAGATTTCTAAAGAAAATAGTCATATCAGTTTCAGTCAAATGCAGATTGTTTTCTAATTCCTGGATGAGTTTTTGATCGTTTTCATTTTCGGAGAAAAGCCCAATTTTAGAACGCATCATGTTTAGGTATTTACTTTCGAAAGCAGTTCCAAAATCGGCTAAAACAGCTTCCAGACCTTCAGTTTCTCTAATTAATGGATATAAGGCATTAGCCAATTGGTACAAATTCCAAAGCACAATATTGGGTTGGTTTCCATAGCGGTAGCGTTTGTGTTGGGAATCGGTGGTGTTAGGAGTCCAATCATAATCATAGCCTTCGAGCCAGCCATAAGGACCGTAATCAATCGTTAATCCCAGGATTGACATGTTATCGGTATTCATAACCCCATGAACAAAACCCACACGTTGCCAATGAATGACCATTTCAAGGCTGTTTTCGGCTACTTTTCTAAAAAATTGAAGATATGTTTCTTTCGAAGGTGCTCCTAATTCAGTATAAAAATGTTTAATTGTATAATCAACTAAGGTTTTGAGTGTTGGAACATCATTGCGGACTGCCAGAATTTGATAGTTTCCAAAACGCAAAAAGCTGGGTGCTATTCGGCTTACAATGGCTCCTTTTTCGTAAGCAGGATTTCCGTTGTACAACATGTCTCTTAAAACGGGATCACCTGATAAAGCGAGTGATAAAGCGCGGGTAGTAGGAACGCCAAGATGAAACATGGCTTCGCTGCATAAATATTCGCGAATGGAAGAACGTAAAACAGCCAGTCCGTCGGCAGTCCTGGAATAAGGTGTTTTTCCGGAGCCTTTGAGTTGGATAGCCCAACGCTGGTTATTATGAACGATTTCTGTTAAATTTATCGCGCGGCCATCGCCCAGTTGTCCTGCCCAGTTGCCAAATTGGTGTCCGCCATAACACATGGCATAAGGCTGGGTATTGGTCAAAACTTCGTTTCCTGTAAACACATTTTTGAATTCTTCTGTTTGCGAATCGTCTTTGGATAATCCTAAGTTTTCGAGCATTTCCGGCGAAACATGAAGTATTTGAGGGTTAGCAGTTTTTGTAGGAGTTACAAATGAAAAACAAGCATTTTCAACCTGTCTGACGTAGTTTGCTGTAATTGGGTCGGCTGGTAATTCTTTGTTGAAAGTATCCTGAATGTTGAGTTTCATCGTTTTTTTGAAGTATAATCATTGGTAATACAAAGTTACGAATATTAAAACCACTTTAAATCTTAAACTTTACCATTAAGAAATTAAGGGAATTTATATTAATGATTCTTAATTTTTTAATGGTTTGTGCAAAAATCAGCCACGAATTCACTAATTTTTTAATATTATCAAATTTTAAATGGAATTGCACAAATAGAATTCGTATCGAATACCATGCTGTTATTAATTGTCAGGTTAAAAATAAGTTTAGCGAAGAATTTGTGTAATTACAAACGGTTAGTAATTTGTGTTTATTGGTGTAATTCGTGGTGGGAACTTTTAAAAAGGAGGGCTCTTATTTTGCTGTTAAAAGATGTAGCTTTTTTCTAAATTAAACTATCTTTGCGCTCCCGAATAGTCGGGAGAACAATTGGGAGAAAAACCTTAGTATGAAGTTTGATTTATTACAAAAAGACCCACTTTCTAAAGCCAGAGCGGGAAGTATTACCACTGATCACGGTGTGATTGAAACGCCAATTTTTATGCCGGTAGGTACCGTTGCCTCGGTAAAAGGGGTGCATCAAAGAGAGTTAAGAGAAGAAATTAATCCTGATATTATTCTTGGAAATACCTATCATTTGTATTTGCGTCCGCAAACTAAAATTTTAGAAGCAGCGGGTGGTTTGCATAAATTCATGAATTGGGATCGTAATATTTTGACTGATTCAGGAGGTTATCAGGTATATTCGCTTTCGAATAGCCGAAAAATTAAGGAAGAAGGAGTGAAGTTCAAATCGCATATTGATGGATCGTACCATACTTTTACTCCGGAAAATGTAATGGAAATTCAACGTACTATCGGAGCTGATATTATTATGGCTTTTGACGAATGTACACCTTATCCTTGTGATTATAATTATGCCAAGCGTTCGATGCACATGACGCACCGTTGGTTGGATCGTTGTATCAATCATTTGGATAAAGTACCGGTGAAATATGGTTACAACCAGGCATTTTTTCCAATTGTTCAGGGAAGTACTTATAAAGATTTGCGACGTCAGTCGGCTGAATATATTGCTAATTCCGGTCAGGTAGGAAATGCTATTGGAGGGCTTTCAGTTGGAGAACCAGCTGAAGAAATGTATGCGATGACCGAGGTGGTTACCGAAATTTTGCCGGAAGATAAACCGAGATATTTGATGGGAGTAGGAACTCCAATTAATATTTTGGAAAATATTGCCTTAGGGATTGATATGTTTGATTGTGTGATGCCAACCCGTAATGCCCGAAACGGAATGTTGTTTACGGCTAACGGTACCATAAATATCAAGAATAAAAAATGGGAAGCTGATTTTTCGCCAATTGACGAAATGGGAATCACCTTTGTGGATACAGAATATTCGAAGGCGTATTTACGTCATCTTTTTGCTGCCAATGAATATCTTGGAAAACAAATTGCTACGATTCATAATTTAGGTTTTTATATGTGGCTGGTTCGTGAGGCCAGAAAGCATATTTTAGCCGGCGATTTCAGACCATGGAAAGAAATGATGGTGAAAAATATGAGTCAACGGTTGTAAAAAAAGATGGAACTTAGAAGTTAATATTTTGAAGCTAAAAACTTCCAGTTCCCGACTTCTAACTGCCGACTTCTAACTTCTAACCTTAAAGTATGTTAACAATACTAGATAAATACATTCTGAAAAGATATTTAGCCACTTTTGTGACTATGTTGCTGATGTTTATTCCTATCGGGATTATCATTGACGTTTCGGAAAAGATTAATAAAATGATTGAAAACAAAGTTCCATTTATGGACGTTGTTGTCTATTATTGTAATTTTACTATCTATTTTGCCAATGCTTTATTTCCGATATTTTTATTTTTATCGATTATTTGGTTTACTTCAAAATTGGCTAATAATACTGAGATTATAGCGATATTGAGTTCAGGGATTTCATTTACCCGTTTTTTAAGACCATTTATTATTGGTGCGACCATCGTTTCTGTTGGAGTTTTATTAATGGGATTTTATGTAGTTCCAAAAGCTAGTGAAGGATTCAATAATTTCCGTTACATGTACCTGAGATCGGGTGGTAGGGAACAAATGGTTGGCGACAATACTGATGTTTACCGTCAACTGAACAACAAAGAATTTCTGTATGTGAGTAATTTTAATAGCTCTTCTAAGATGGCTTTTAACTTTGTTTTAGAGAAATTTGAAAAAGAAAAAATGGTTTCTAAAATTACTGCCAGCAGGATTAAATGGAATGAAAAAGACAGTACTTATACTTTATACGATTATACCCAAAGAACAGTAGGAGCGTTAGGGGATAAAATCGAAGTTTTACCTGAAAAAAACATGAAGTTTAAGTTTGAATTGGAAGATTTAACTCCTGTTGTTTATATAGCAGAAACCCTGAGGTTGGGCGAATTGATTGATTTTATTGACAAGGAAAAGACTAGAGGTTCTTCTAATATCAAGGTTTATTTGGTTGTTTTGTATAAGAAATTCAGTGTTCCGATTTCGGCATTTATCCTTACCATTATTGCTGTTGCAGTTTCTTCAATGAAAAGGCGAGGAGGAATGGGAATGAATTTGACTATAGGAATTGCTGTGGCTTTTGGTTTTGTGTTTTTCGATAAAATTTTTGGGGTTTTGGCAGAGAAATCTACTTTTCCTCCTATGTTAGCAGTTTGGTTTTCAAATATTATTTTTGGAATTCTGGCTGTATATTTACTGCGTAATGCCAAACGATAGACTTAAAAGTTATCTCAATCTTCACCTCATAGTATTTATTTGGGGGTTTACTGCCATTCTTGGTGCTTTGATTACCATGGATGCCGATGTTATTGTTTGGTATCGAATGCTTTTGGCATCTTTGTTTTTAGGTTCCTATATATTCTTTTCAAAGAAATCATTTCAAATAGCATGGGACGCATTACTAAAGTTGACTTTGGTAGGTTTGCTGATAGCACTGCACTGGATTTTCTTTTTTCATGCTATTCATGTTTCAAATGTATCGATTACCTTGTCGGTATTTTCATTGGGAGCTTTTTTAGCTTCGTTGTTGGAACCGTTGTTTTATGGGCGAAAAATACTTTGGTACGAAGTTTTTTTTGGTTTGATAATTATTGCTGCATTGTCTGTAATCATGCAGGTTGAAATGGCTTATTTTGAAGGTATGTTGTTTGCTTTGATTTCGATTACTCTGGGTGTTTTATTTACTTTGTTTAATGGTAAATTAATTCAAAAGCACGATTCAGCGGTGATTACATTTTATGAATTTCTGGCAGGAATATTTTTTATTAGCGGCTATTTTATATGGGAAAATAAATTTACGGTCGCTTTTTTTGATGTCTCTTTTAATAATTGGGTACTGTTATTGGTTTTGTCCAGTGTTTGTACGGCTTATGCTTTTACAGCATCGGTAAAGGTAATGAAGCAATTAAGTCCTTATACGGTAATGCTAACGACTAATTTAGAGCCTGTTTACGGAATTGTTTTAGCTTATTTTATTATTGGTGAAAAAGAAAAAATGAGTGTTTTGTTTTATGCAGGTGCAGTTATTATTATCGTGACGGTTATATTAAATGGCATTTTAAAGCATCGAAGAAGATTAAAATAAATTGCGAATTCATTATAGCGGAATTGGTTGTGATTAAAAAAGGACTCTTTGTTTTTTGTATTGAAAATCAGTTGATAGAGACTTGAATAAGGCGTTTTTAAAACAGTATAAATCCGGAATTTAGGTAGGCTAACTCACTAAAATAAAAAATAAGCGGGTGTAAATGATTTAATATTTTATATTTGCACTTCCAAATAAAATAATAACGCACAAATCCTATGGAATATTTAGATTTTGAGCTTCCCATTAAAGAACTTGAAGATCAGTTAGAAAAATGTCAGGTTATCGGGCAAGAATCAGATGTTGATGTTACTGCTACATGCAATCAAATCAATGATAAACTGATTGAAACTAAGAAAAATATCTATGAAAACCTTACTGCCTGGCAACGTGTGCAATTATCAAGGCATCCAAGCAGACCTTATACTCTGGACCACGTTAGAGGACTTTGTGGAGATACGTTTTTAGAACTTCATGGCGACAGAGGATTTAAAGATGACAAAGCCATGATAGGCGGTTTAGGAAAAATAGGAGGTCAGTCTTTTATGATTATTGGTCAGCAAAAAGGCTATAATACTAAAACACGTCAGTACAGAAACTTTGGGATGGCAAATCCGGAAGGTTACCGCAAAGCTTTGCGATTGATGAAAATGGCTGAAAAGTTTGGAATTCCTGTAGTTACTTTAATCGATACTCCGGGAGCTTATCCTGGTTTAGAAGCTGAAGAGCGCGGACAAGGTGAAGCTATTGCCAGAAATATTTATGAAATGGTTTTGCTTAAGGTGCCTATTATTACCATCATCGTTGGTGAAGGTGCTTCTGGTGGAGCTTTAGGAATTGGGGTTGGAGATCGCGTATACATGCTTGAAAATACTTGGTATTCTGTAATTTCTCCTGAATCATGTTCTTCTATTTTATGGAAAAGCTGGGAATATAAAGAAAAAGCAGCTGAGGCATTAAAATTGACTTCTGCTGATATGAAAAAACAGGAATTAATAGATGATATTATACCTGAACCATTAGGAGGAGCTCATTATGACAGAGAGACCACTTTCAAGACAGTTGAACAATATATTTTAAAAGGATTCAACGAATTGAAAGATTTATCAACAGCAGATTTAATTGCTCAAAGAATGGATAAATACACAAAAATGGGTGAATTTAAAGAATAATGAACCTATTTTTAAGAATATAAATCCGAAGCCTTGCTGTTTCGGATTTTTTTTTGGTTATAAACAAAATTAGTTGAGTTATAAACATATTGGTGTAATAACTAAACACTGTTTTTTTTTAAATTTATGTTACTTTCGTGCTATGGAAAATTTTAAGAATGTCAAGCCTGTAAAGGTGGATAAAACTACAATCATAAATCTGGAAAAAGGAAAATTGCCTCCTCAGGCTGTTGATCTTGAGGAAGCAGTACTTGGTGCAATGATGATTGATAAAAAAGGAGTTGACGATGTAATTGATATTCTTCAGTCAGACGCATTCTATAAAGAATCACATAAGCATATTTTTGAAGCTATTGTTCAGTTGTTTACTGAAACACAACCTATCGACTTGTTGACGGTTTCTGCGCAATTAAGAAAGAACGGAAAATTAGAGTTGGCAGGAGGTGATTTTTATTTAATTCAGCTAACCCAAAAAATATCGTCTTCGGCTCATATTGAGTTTCACTCCAGAATTATTCTTCAAAAATTCATTCAACGCAGTTTGATTCGTATTTCATCTGAAATTATTGAAGATTCTTATGATGAAACTACAGACGTATTTGATTTGTTAGACAGAGCCGAATCCAAACTTTACGAAGTTACTCAGGGAAATATTAAACGTAGTTCGGAAACAGCACAAAGTTTAGTATTACAAGCCAAAAAGAAAATTGAAGAAATTAGTAAAAAAGAAGGATTAAGTGGTGTTGAAACCGGTTTTACTAATCTGGATAAATTGACTTCTGGTTGGCAGCCAAGTGATTTAATTATTATCGCGGCACGTCCGGCGATGGGAAAAACAGCATTTGTATTGTCGATGGCAAGAAATATGGCAATTGATTATGGTCATGGAGTAGCTGTATTTTCGCTGGAGATGGCATCTGTACAGTTAATTACCCGTTTGATTTCATCTGAAACCGGATTATCCTCAGAAAAATTACGTACCGGAAAATTAGAACCTCACGAATGGACAATGCTAAGTACTAAAGTAAAAGATTTGGAAAAAGCACCATTGTTTATTGATGATACGCCTTCGCTTTCCATTTTTGATTTACGTGCTAAAGCCAGACGTCTGGCCTCTCAACATGGTATCAAGATTATCATTATCGATTATTTGCAGTTGATGACTGCTGGTGGAAATCAAAAAGGAGGAGGAAATCGTGAGCAGGAGATTTCGACTATTTCCCGAAACTTAAAAGCTTTGGCTAAAGAATTAAATGTCCCTGTAATTGCACTTTCACAGTTATCGCGTGCCGTTGAAACACGTGGTTCCAGTAAGCGACCTTTGCTTTCTGACCTTCGTGAATCGGGAGCGATTGAGCAGGATGCCGATATTGTATCGTTTTTATACCGTCCTGAATATTATAAAATTGAAGAATGGGATGATGATGAAGCAGCTCCAACAGCAGGTCAGGCCGAAATTATGATTGCCAAACACCGTAATGGTGGAATTGAAAACGTTCGTTTAAAATTCTTAGGACACTTAGGAAAGTTCGATAATTTAGATGATTACAGCGGAGGTTATGATGACGATTTGCCTTCGTCAATGAATCAGGATGACAATTCATTTATTACTAAAAATTTACCATCTCCTCATGAAGCTTTTGGAAGTAATTTGAATGACGACGACGACGACGATATGCCGTTTTAAGATAAAAGCGCTATATTTGAAATAAAACAGTCCAATGCTTTTTAGAAAAATAGTCTTACTGAGTATTATCTTAATTTCTTTTTCAGTAAAAGCTTCTTATATTTTGTTGCCAATGGATGAAACTTCCCAACAAAATCACTTAAAAGCTTACGGAATTACCTATTGGTGTTTAGAAAAAAAGTATAAGGCGAGTTGGTTATTGAATTATCGTGGCGGTTCTTTTTTATTACCTGATGCTACAGAAATCCGAAAAGAATGCCAGATTAGAGGCGTAAGTTTTGAAGTGATTTCAGATAATGAACAGCAGTCAATTTTAAACGAGATTGCTAGTCCGTCGCAAAACATGGAAAACGTAATTCTCGAAAAAGCGCCTAAAATTGCTGTTTATACTCCTAAAGGCAAACAACCCTGGGACGATGCTGTGACTTTGGTTTTGACCTATGCTGAAATCCCCTTTACCCCAATTTATGATGAAGAAGTTTTAAGCGACCAATTAGTTCTCTATGATTGGTTGCATTTGCATCACGAAGATTTTACCGGACAATATGGTAAATTTTATGGTTCTTATCGAAATGTACCCTGGTATATCGAACAGAAAAAAGAGTCTGAAAATCTTGCTGCCAAATTAGGATATTCTAAAGTTTCTCAGGAAAAGGCGGCTGTAGCCAAAAAAATCAGGGATTTTGTTATAGGAGGCGGATTTATGTTTGCCATGTGTTCGGCAACGGATAGTTTTGATATTGCTTTGTCAGCTGATGGAGTTGATATTTGCGAATCGATGTTTGACGGTGATCCAAGTGAAGCTAATTACCAATCTAAACTTAATTATGCAAATTCATTTGCGTTTAAAGATTTTGTTTTAGAAAGAAGTCCGGAGAAATATGAGTTTTCAGATATTGATATGACTGAAAAAAGAATCGTTCCTATGGAAAAAGATTATTTTACTCTTATGGAATTTTCGGCTAAATGGGATCCGATTCCTAGTATGCTTTGCCAAAATCACACCCAACTTATCAAAGGATTTATGGGACAAACCACTGCTTTTGATGCTGATTTGATTAAATCCAGTGTGCTGAATTTAGGGAAATGTGAACTAAATGGTGAAGTTCGATACATTCATGGTCAAAAAGGCAAAGGAATGTTTAGTTTTTATGGAGGTCATGATCCTGAAGATTACCAACATAAAGTAGGGGACTCGCCAACAGTTTTAGATTTACATCCTAATTCTCCCGGATATCGCTTGATTTTGAACAATGTTCTGTTTCCTGCTGCAAGAAAGAAGCAACAAAAAACTTAAAATATTATTCATCATCTAGTTTTAATCGGTATTGAAATCCATTTATATCGGTTGCAATTATTTTGTCGGAATAGATATTTTCGCTGACAATTTCAATTTCTGTAATTTCATCTTCTTTCTTTATAACACCAATCCCGATTTCTGATTCAAGATTAATAACTCCTTTGACATTTTTACCGCTATCATCTTTACCTGTAATGCGATGATTATATTTTTTATTGTTTGTTTCTGAATAATAATAAAATTGTTCCTTAGTTGTTGAATTAATCTTTTTGTAAGAATTTTTTTTTAAGTTATCTACTGAAGAAATACTTTCTTTCTTAAGATTTATTTCTTCCTTTGAGCATGATGTTGAAGTGATTAATAACCCAATATAAACAAGTTTTAAAAAACTATTTATGGTTTGCATAGTTTATTCCTTTATTTGACCCAATTGATTTTTTGAAAGAATGAATCCAAATTTAGAACAAATAAAGATAATTTTTTTACGGGAAACCGTAAAAAGTGTCTTTTTACTGGATGTTATAAGGTATTGATTGCTAGGTTGTAGTATTCGATTTGTTTTTATATTAAACCTAAATCCTTTGTGATGGCTATCAGATGTACATTGTTGTTTGCTTTGAAGTAGATTTTAAGTTTGTTTATTCGCTTTTCTATACTGCTATTGCTGTTGGGCTGAATTTCTGAATTTTTAAATTGGTCAGCAATTTCATTTATCATAAATCCATTAGATAATAGTTTCAATAATTCAATATCATAAGATTCTATTTCTATGATTGCATTTTTGCCTGTTGTGCTTATAGCAGTTTGCGGTAGCAGTATTCGTGTTTTGTTATTGTAAATTTCCTGTATGGCATTTTTTAATTCCTGAATGCTGTTTCTGCCTTTAATAACATAAGCGTTAATTTCTAAATTGTCAAAAAGTGAATTTATTTTAAAAGATTTATCTTCAATAGAAAATACAATTGTTTTGATTTTGGGTTGGATTTTTTTTACTGCTTTAATAAGATCTTCGCCATTTTTAAGTTTGTTTTCCCGATGATCTTCTTTAAAAGATAAATCGCTTATTAATAATTCAAATGGTTCTTTTTCCAGCTGGGCTTTTTTGATTTTTAGAAGAGCATCATCACAATATTTGACACAATGAATATTGGTAATGGATAGTTTTTCTAAGGTTTGTTTAATAGTTTCTATGATAGAATCTAAATCTTCAACAATTAATACTTTTTTAAACATAAGTTTGAGATTATATTGGAATTATTATGCTTGTTTTAACTCCTTTATTCTGATTTTCTTCAAAAGTAATACTGCCATTTATAGAAACAATTCTGTTTTCAATGTTTTGAAGGCCGTTTTTTTTAATTTGTTTTTCAAAATTGATTCCTATACCATTGTCGTAATAGTTTAATATGAGGCTATTTTCCTGTTTTTTGAAAGAAATAAGGACTAATGAACTTTGGCTGTGTTTTTTCATGTTTACCATTAGTTCCTGTATCACCCGATACATTGTTATTTTTTTTAATTCACTAATGCTTTTCCAATCGATTTCTTCTAAACCATTAATGAGGATATTTACTGTTTTGCTGTTAAAACTCGAAATCATTTCTTTCAGATTTTCTGTATAAAGAGATCCGGTTTCAATGAAATTGTTTTCTCTTGAAATATTTCGGGTTGTAGTGTAAATGCTGTCTAAGTTTTCTAATAATTTTTCTGAAACATTCGGAGAAGATAAATCCTGTGTTTCAGCAAAATTGATGGTTTGGTAGATTTCATTGGCTAATTCGTCATGTAGTTTTTTTGCAATTCTAATTTCAGTTTGATAGGCTGTTTGTAGTTTTTCCTTCTTGTTTTTCTCGATTAGATAATAGTAAATAAAACTAAAAATGATTAGTATGAGTATTATTGTAAAAGCAATTATGATGTTTTTGTTTTTTTCTAATTCCTGTTGTAGTTCTTTTTCTGCTTTGAGTTTGAGGTTTTCTTCTTTTTCTTTTTTTGAATCGTATTTCAATTTAGCAAAATAGTTTTTTGCTTTTTGTCTGACTTTAGTAATGCTATCGTTGAGATTGATATAATTAAGAGAATATTTTTTTAATTCTTCTCCGGTGCTGTTTTTTATTAGAAAGTTCAAGGCTAGTAAGCGATCGTCAGGATTGTTGTATTGTGTTCCTTTTTTATAAAGTAATTTAGCGAAATTGATGGCTTTTGTTTTGTCTTTTTTTAGATAATAATGATATAAAGAATAATAGTTTGTGGTTAAATCATAGTCATCATCAGCTGTTGAATCCATATTGTAATTCATTTTTAATGATTGATTTAGATAAATAATTGCTTTAGGATTACCAGTTTTAAAATAACAGAAGCCTAAATCATTTAAAATGCCAGCATAATAATATTTGTTTTGTTTTGCGTTTTTGTCGCTTAATAGGGGCTCTAATATTTTAATAGCTTTTTTAAATTGTTTTTTTTGTTTGTAAATATTACCAATGTTAATAATACTTATTAGTTTACGTTTTTTAGGTACTTTGAATGATAGTGCTTTTTTATAATAAAATAGAGCTTCATTATAATTTGACTGGCATGTATAGTTGTAGCCTAACATAGTGTAGAATTTGTATTTATATCGTTCGCTTTTTTCTTTTTCAACATTAGATAAAGTTTCTACAATGGAACTTTCAGCACCAGAATAATCTCCCTGAAGTTGTTGAGATGTTATCAAAATAAACATGGTAGTTGTGTATTTTTCTAAATCTTTTTCAGGGTTAATTATGAGTTTAATTTTAGTAGCGTAATAGAACGCACTGTCGTATTTAGAATTATCGTAGAATTGATTTGCAAGTTTGAAATATTTATCAACTTGTTGGGGCTTATACGTAGATCCTTCGGCAGTCTTTTTTTTCTTCTCACAAGAGAGCAAAGAGGTTGCTAAAATGGCTATTACTAAAATTGTTAATTTGGAATAAAATCTATGGAAATTCATCTTAAGGAAATCATACAACTAAAATACTAATTTTCTTAATAATAACTGCGTTGTTGATGAAAATAATATAGCCTAATTTGGAAGGAAAGTAAGGTAGGGGGATAAAAAAAACCTCATTCGTCTGAATGAGGTTTTATATAAGTAAGTAATCCTAAATTGAGTTGATAAAACGTTTATTTTACTTTGTTAAGTACAGCTTTGAAAGCTTCTGGGTGGTTCATAGCTAAATCAGCAAGAACTTTTCTGTTCAATTCGATTCCGTTAGCTTTTACTTTGCCCATGAATTGTGAATAAGACATTCCTTCTAATCTGGCTCCAGCGTTGATACGTTGAATCCATAAAGCACGGAAGTTTCTTTTGTTTTGCTTTCTGTCACGGTAAGCATAAAGCATTGCTTTTTCTACCGCGTTTTTAGCAACTGTCCAAACGTTTTTACGACGACCAAAGAAACCTTTGGCTTGTTTCATTATTTTTTTTCTTCTTGCTCTTTTAGCAACTGAATTTACCGATCTTGGCATAATTTTTACTTTTATTTTTGTAGCAGGCGACCCGAATTTAATCAAGGGTACTTATTGGCCATACTCCAAGGTTATTAAATTGTTTTAACCTATAAGAATAAAAAGTTAGAGGTTAGAAGTTAGAGATTAGGAGTTTTAATACTCATATCAAATAACTTTTAACGAATAACAATTATATAATTCTTAATTGTTGTTTGATGCTTTTCATATCTGTAGAGTGAACTAGCGCTGAGTGAGTCAAAGCTAATTTACGTTTTTTAGATTTTTTAGTCAAGATATGACTTTTAAAAGCATGCTTTCTTTTAATCTTTCCAGAACCAGTAACTTTAAAACGTTTCTTGGCGCTAGATTTGGTTTTCATTTTAGGCATTTTTTCCTAGTGTTTTTAATTTATTCTTACTTACTTATCTTTTAGTTTTCAGTCACAGTTTTCAATTTACAGTCTGAAAACTGAAAACTGCAACTGTCAACTGCTTACTTCTTTTTCTTAGGAGCAATGAACATAATCATTCTCTTTCCTTCAAGAACCGGCATCGCTTCAACTTTACCAAATTCTTCTAAATCCTGAGCTAGTCTTAATAATAAGATTTGTCCCTGATCTTTATAAATGATAGAACGTCCTTTGAAGAATACAAAAGCTTTTAATTTCGATCCTTCTTTCAAGAATTTCTCAGCATTCTTTCTTTTAAATTCATAATCATGCTCATCAGTTTGAGGTCCGAAGCGGATTTCCTTAACTACAATTTGAGCCGATTTGGCTTTCAATTCCTTTTCACGTTTTTTCTGTTCGTAAAGGAACTTTTTGTAGTCCATAATTTTACAAACAGGTGGTTCGGCATTAGGGGAAATCTCTACCAAATCCAATTCCAATTCGTCTGCCTTACGCAAGGCTTCCGAAATTTTATAAATGCCAGTTTCTATGTTTTCTCCTACAAGTCGTACTTCTTGTAGACCACGAATATTATTGTTGATTCTGTGGGCATCTTTTTTTTCTACGCGAGGTTGAAAACCTCTGTTGCTTCTTATTGCTATGGCTTTAAAATTTAAGTTAAACTGTAAATACTTTTAATGTTTTGTTTATTTCATCGTTTACAATCGAAGCAAATTCTTCTATTGTAACGCTAATATTTCCTTTTCCTTCCTGACCCTGACGACGGATAGAAATTGTTCCGTTTTTCTCTTCTTCCTCACCAACAATCAGCATAAACGGGATTTTTTGCAATTCAGCATCCCTAATTTTCTTGCCAATTGTTTCGTTTCGGTTGTCAATTAGCCCGCGAATTTCGTGATTTTCTAGCAATTCTAAAACTTTTTTAGCATAATTTTCATATTTCTCGCTCAAAGACAAGATAATAGCTTGTTCCGGCATAAGCCAAAGAGGGAAATTTCCTGCTGTATGCTCCAGTAAAATAGCTATAAATCGCTCCATAGATCCAAAAGGAGCTCTGTGGATCATTACTGGTCGGTGTAATTCGTTGTCAGAACCTTTATAGGTTAAATCAAAACGCTCTGGTAGGTTGTAATCTACCTGGATAGTTCCTAGTTGCCATTGTCTTCCAAGGGCATCCTTTACCATGAAATCTAATTTCGGTCCGTAGAATGCAGCTTCGCCATATTCAACAACAGTATTTAATCCTTTGTCACGGGCAGCGTTAATGATTGCATTTTCTGCTTTTTCCCAGTTTTCATCTGTACCTATGTATTTTTCTCTGTTTTTCTGGTCTCTCAAAGAAATTTGGGCAGTAAAGTTTTCAAAACCTAATGAACCAAAAACATATAATACAAGATCAATTACTTTTTTGAATTCCTCGTCTAATTGTTCCGGAGTACAGAAGATGTGTGCGTCATCCTGAGTAAATCCTCTTACACGAGTCAATCCGTGTAACTCACCAGATTGTTCATATCTATATACAGTACCAAATTCAGCGTAGCGTTTAGGCAGGTCTTTATATGACCAAGGTCTTGTGTTGTAGATTTCACAGTGGTGAGGGCAGTTCATTGGTTTTAACAAAAACTCTTCTCCTTCAGCGGGAGTGTTTATTGGTTGGAAACTGTCTGCTCCATATTTAGCATAGTGACCAGAAGTTACATATAGTTCTTTTTGACCAATATGTGGGGTTACTACTTGTTCGTACCCGGCTTTTTTCTGAGCTCTTTTTAGGAATTGTTCAAGTCTGTCTCTTAATGCAGCTCCTTTAGGTAGCCATAATGGTAAACCTTGACCAACTTTTTGTGAAAAAGCAAATAATTCCAGTTCTTTACCAAGCTTTCTGTGGTCGCGACGTTTTGCTTCCTCTAATAAAGCTAAATATTCGGTAAGATCTTTTTGTTTAGGGAATGAAGTTCCATAAACACGAGTCAACTGCTTGTTTTTTTCATCACCACGCCAGTAAGCGCCTGCAACACTCATCACCTTCATGGCTTTGATGAGTCCTGTGTTTGGGATATGTCCTCCACGACATAAGTCGGTAAAGGTATCGTGATCGCAAAACGTGATTGTTCCGTCTTCAAGATTCGAAATCAATTCAGTTTTGTAAACATTGTCTTTGTATAGTTCTAATGCTTCTGCTTTAGAAACAGGGCGTAGTTTAAATTCGTGTTTTCCTCTTGAGATTTCAAGTACACGGTCTTCAATTTTCTTGAAATCAGCTTCAGTGATTTTTTGATCTTCAAAATCCACGTCGTAATAGAAGCCGTTTGCAATCGCTGGCCCAAGAGTTAATTTGATCCCAGGGTACATTTCTTCTAAAACTTGTGCCATGACGTGAGAAGTCGAATGCCAGAAGGCTTTTTTTCCATCGGCATCATTCCAGGTATATAATGTAAGACTGCCGTCCGTGGTCAAAGGAGTTACTGTTTCTACGGTTGTACCATTGAAAGAAGCTGAAATTACATTTCTTGCAAATCCTTCGCTAATGCTTTTAGCAACATCCATCGGAGTTACGCCTGGCGCAAACTCTCTAACTGACCCATCGGGCAAAGTAATCTTAATCATTGTTAGTTTAATTTTGAGAATGCAAATATATAGTATTCGAAAAATACATACAATATATATTATAGTATGTTTCCGGTAATTCAATCTATACATATATAGGTGTGGTTTTTTTGGAGCTCTTTCCTGCTTTTCGCTGTAGCTCCTGCGCTGAACACCGGTGCAGGAGGCTGTTGCTGCTATCAGGGCTAGGTGATTGGGGTTGAAACAACTTTTTGTTCTCTAAATTTTAGAAAAACCCTTCGCGAATCTCTGTGTTTTCTTAGTGAACCTTTGCGAAAAAGCCTCAAAGCGCAGCCTTCGTCCGTCTGAAATCCTACAAAGGTTAAAAAAGTCAAAAAATAAGTTTCACGTTTTCAGTTGATTAAAAAATAAATAAAAAATAGTTACGAAAAGCTATTGTCAAAACGAATAAAGGTTCTACTTTTGCACCCGCAACAACGCAGACGTTCTTTAAAATACTGACAGACTAATAAATCAAATTCGAAATTTAATTTCAAAAAAAAGGTTTAAAAAAGTTTGTGAGATTTAAAAACAGATGTTACATTTGCACCCCGCAAACGAGCGACGTTCCTTGAAAAGCTGATGAGAAAACCGAAGAAAACAGAAAAGAAATTTTTCTAAAAAAAACTTTAAAAAAAGCTTGTCAGAAAGAAAAGAAGTTGTACTTTTGCACCCGCTTCGAGAAACACACCACGGTGTGAAAAACGAAGCGAAAAAATAAGAAGAACACGTTCCTAGACATATTGAATTGACAGCCGTTTCGATGCAAATCGGAACAAATAAAATAAGAGTAATAGAATCGATAGATTAGAATAAAACCACTAGAACTTCAGTCAAATACAAATAGTCCGCCACGGCGGACAAAC
>NZ_BMGA01000010.1 GCF_014639535.1 Flavobacterium palustre
CAAAGTAGCGTCTGCTGTAGTTCTTGCAGAAGTTTCTGTTGCCAAATCATCAGCAATGGCAGCTTCGGCAGCTGTAGCACGAGTCACTTCATTGGCTAAATTAGTGGTCAAATTAGTGTCTGCTGTAGTTCTTGCAGAAGTTTCTGTAGCTAAGTCTGCAGCAATGGTAGCTTCAGCAGCTGTAGCACGAGTTAATTCGTTTGCCAAATTAGTTGTCAAAGTAGCATCAGCTGTAGTTCTTGCAGAAGTTTCTGTAGCTAAGTCCGCAGCAATGGCATCTTCAGCAGCTGTAGCACGAGTCACTTCATTTGATAAATTAATTGTCAAAGTAGCGTCTGCTGTAGTTCTTGCAGAAGTTTCTGTAGCTAAATCAGTAGCAATGGCAGCTTCAGCAGCTGTAGCACGAGTCACTTCATTAGCTAAATTATTTGATAAGACCAATAATTTTCCATCAACATACATTTTTACCGATTTTACACTCGGGTATTTAATATCAGAAGTTCCATCTGTAGTTAAATCAATTGATTTGTTGACCAAATCTTCTTTTAAATTTAATGCTGTTTGAGTAGCGTTACTAATTGGTTTATTCAAATCAGTTGTATTATCAACGTTTTCTATACCTAAATTCGTTCTAGCTCCTAAAAGAGTCGTTGCATTAGTACCTCCGTTTTCTATAGCAACAACACCAGTAACATTTTCAGCATTGATTGCCGAAAAAGCAAGAGGCGCATAACTAAATTCCTGATTGCTTATCTCAGTATAAGTAGCACAATTTCCATTGGTATTAATTCCAACTATCAAACTTTTCTTTGAAGAGTTCCAAACAATAGACTGAAATGAAGCAGCATATCCCGCAGTTTGTGTTCCTTTACCAATCACTAAGTTTACCATACCAAAACCATCCGTTTTGGTTTGTACTGTTTCCTGATATTCAACATTTGAAAATTCATCAACAAACTTGAATACCATACAAATATCCTTATTGACAACAGGGCTATTGGCATTATTTACTCCTGGTAATTGTTCTCCCTTAGGATTCATAATTATAGCCTGATAGCTTATTCCATTCGTTTGAGCTAAAGTTTGAGCTACTATAAAAAATACAAATAATACTATTATTTTTTTCATATTGAAATTAATTAATGTTGAAATGAACTCCTAACTCTAACTGATTGGTGTTAAATGATAATTTCTCTTTAGAAGTATTGGTAATATTTATACTCTGACAAAAATTATAGCCTAAGCTTAAAGCTCCGAAGGAAGAAATGGCATATTTAGCAGAAAATCCAATGGAAGATTGCAATATAATTCCTGAAAATTCTTTCTGCTGCTTTAAGTCATAATAGTTACCATTAATTTCCTGTTTACCATAAATCATAGTGGAACAATCCAAAGCTGTTTTAACTAAAAAATCAAAATCTTTTTTAGGTTTATTTTTACTAGACAACAAAGAATATAAGAATCCTCCATGAACACCAAGATACTGAGTATCCCAACGATAAGAATTGGCAGAATTCCCGCCTATTGCATTATAATCATTCAAGGAAAGTCCTAATTGATAAGAAACTTTTTTAATGCCCAACGGTTTTTCAAATCCAACTTCATAAAAACCACCTGTACCACTTTGAATATTTGGATTTACTTGAAGACTTTCGTCTTTATAAATGTACTTGGTATAATTTTTACCTGTTTTGAAATAAAGCTCTTGTGAAAAAAGAGGAATCGTAAGCAAAAAGAAGAAAATGAATAAGTAGTTTTTTATCATAGTTTAATTAATTTAGTATAGTATTTAAAGTTGGTGGTCTGTAGTTGAACTAAGTATTCTGAGCGAGGCAATTTAGCCAGTTCAATGGTCAAAATAGTATTCTCAATTTTGACTTCTTTTGAGAAAACCAATCGTCCACTGATGTCAAAAACATGAATCTCAATTGGATTAGGCATAAGTTGTGAAAACTCAAAATTAACAACATCCTTAAACGGGTTAGGATAAGTTCGGGTTACGATCTCAGTTTTTTCAGTAGAAGCAATATAACTTCCCCAAAGACTTTGCTGAAATCCTTGCATAACAATTTCTTTATTACTAGAATTACCAATAATGCTTTGTTGACCTATAGTTTGACTTATAATATAGCCCTCAGCAGTTTTTGTGGTTATTCCTTGTGAAGAAAGCATCTGATGATGTAATACTTGCCCATAAAAAGGAACGGTAAATAATATAAACAAATACCTCATAAAAATAATTTTAAACAAACTTAATCGATATTTTTATACATTTCATCGATATTTTAAAAAATACCAGATAAAAAACAGAATCAGTAACAACTTTTTAGTTTTTAGTAAGTACACAAACCATATTAAACACAAAAATCACATATAAAACTTTTATTTACAACAAATTACAACAACAAAACAATTAGCTTTCAACTAACAATTTTAAATTATTTGAAATAATTTTTCAATTTTTAGTAAGTCGGTAATTAAATAAATAAAAACTGCTACATTTGGAAACAGGCTGAAATTGTGTACAAAGTACCTTTTTAAAACCTTTAAAGAATTATTCTTATGCTTATGCCAAAAAACTAATAAAAAACCAAATGATTTCAAATTTACTTTGCATTATTACTGGAATACTGGGCTTAATAACTACCTTTCTAATCTTTGGAAGTTACAGATTAAACAGGATGATGAATGTGTATATGATGTTATTAATACTCGTTATTTCCTTACGTCATTTATTAATAGGTTTAACATATTTTATATCAACTCCTCTTTCTGTTCATTCTTTTTATAACAACACCTATGTCTATTCTAATTTTGCAACAGTTGTCATTCCTCTATTTTATTTGTACTTTAAAAATTTAGCCAGCAATAATAAAAAATTTAATCGCAAAGAATTATTGCATTTTGTTTTCCCAATAAGCTTCTTTTTTATAATAGTGCTACTTGATAAATTAGAGCTTATTACAATACAATTGGAAATTCTGCTTTACACCGTCTTTTTTGCTTATACAGCGTGTTATACCCTATTATGCTACCAACTATTAAAAAACACGATTTGGTCAATTAAAACGGAAACTAAAACCCTAAAAAAACAAAATGAATTAATAAAAAAATGGACAGCATTTTTATTCATAACAATCTGCATCATAAGCATTAGACTAATCGTTTCTATCCTGCTAAAGAGCTATAACGATGAACACATAAAAGGACTTAGCTACCAATGGATTTCCTCCTTGATTTGGTTATTTATTCTTATCAAAATATTGATTTCTCCCGAAATACTCTATGGATATGATATGCTTAGCCAAAAAATAAATGAAAACAGAAACAATGACCTCATCCTAAATACTCTCTGGAATACCTCCCCAAACATCGATTTAAACAACAGTCAACATTTAATTTTAAAAGAAAAAATAGATAAAAACATTTTGTCCTATATAGAACAAATTGAAAAATTATCTTTTGAATATCAATTATTCAGAGATCCTAATATGAAACTTAGCGATTTAGCAAACAAACTTAATGTTCCTAAAAGTCACCTGTCTTATTTATTCAAATACCACTGTACTATTTCATTTTCGGAATACAAAAAAACAATCCGAATTCACGATGCCATCAAACATATTGAACAGGATTATCTAAAAAACAACACTTTAGATTCATTATCAAAAGAAGTAGGTTTTACATCTTACAATCCTTTTTTTACCAGTTTTAAAGAAGTTGCCGGTGTCTCTCCTATTGAATATTCAAAGAATTTAAGTTTTGGAAATTAAAAAAAGCCGTTTCAAGTGTTATCTCGAAACGGCTTTTCTATTTTAAAATCACATTTATATTATTTCTTATAATACTTTCTGTACTTAGGATAAGTAATTGCTCCTATTAAAGCAATACCTCCCATAGAATAGTAAATCCAGTTTAACGAATGTGCCTCACCACTGGCATAGGAATGCAATCCTACCAAGTGGAAATTGACTCCGTAATAAGTAAACAATATGGATATAAAAGCAAACATACTCATCAGGTTGAAAATCCATTTCCCTCTTAAACTAGGAACAAAACGAGCATGAATTACAAAAGCATAGACCATAATACTAATTAATGCCCAAGTTTCTTTTGGATCCCAACCCCAGTAACGACCCCAGCTTTCGTTAGCCCATTGCCCGCCAAGGAAGTTTCCAATAGTCAACATAATCAATCCAATGGTCAATGCCATTTCGTTGATATAGCTAATCTCTTTGATGTTTAAATCCATCTTGGCTTTGTTCTTTTCGTTGGTAAAAAAGATTAACAGTAAGGCAACAAAACCTAATATCATTCCCAGTGCAAACGGCCCGTAACTCGCTACAATCACCGCAACGTGAATCATTAACCAATAGGAATTTAAAACCGGTTGTAAATTGGCAATTTCAGGATCAATCCAGTTCATGTAAGCTGCCATCAAAATCATAGCAGTCACAAAAGCAGAGGATGCCACAGTTAATTTTGATTTAATATCGAAGGCTAAACCAAAGAACATCGTAGCCCAGGAAACATATACAATCGATTCATAAGCATTACTCCATGGCGCATGACCGGAAATGTACCAACGGGCAATTAATCCTGCGGTATGCAATGCAAACAATAATCCAATGATAATGTGCATGCCGTTAACCAAATAGTTCAACGCTTTTCTTTCTTTAAATATTTTTAAAATAGTAAACAAAAGCATTAAAATGGCTGCTGTTAAATACCAATACGGTAATTTTTGGAAAACATCATATTTATTATATAAAATTTCCAATGTCACCTTATCTTCTGACGGCAATACTTTAGCACCAAATTTCTTCTGGAAACCATGCAAACTTTCTAATAATTCATCAGCATTTTTATAATCTCCGGACACTGAAGCATTGTTCAATGAACCAAAATACAACGGCAAAACACTTTTAGTATAAGTCGAATCCATACCTTTTAAACCGGCAGTTTCTAACTCGTTGAAAGCAATCCATTTATTATTAGGGTCGTTCGGAATTGGGAAAATCTTCAAAATCGTTCCGCTCAATGCCGATTCCATCAAGTTGACTTTTTTATCCGTTTCTACGAAATCTTTTTCAAACTGATTTGGATTAGCCGCCTGATAAGCTGCTTCTAAATAAGGAGATAATTTATAATTTCCCTGTCCGTCAAAAAAGGCAATAAAAGGCGCATATTTTGCTTTAGCGTCAATTCCAATAATTTTACGGATGCTGTCATTCCCGCTTTTGATATAAATCAATGGAACTTCAATCCACAACTGTGCATATTGTGACATCGACAAAAACACCTGATCGGAATTCATGCCTTTGTATTCGTTAGCATGACTTACTTTTCGCAATAATTCAGACGAAAAAGTATTAATTGGTTTCATCCTTCCGCCTGCATCCTGAATAATCAATCGACCAAATTGAGCTGCATGTTTTTCTGAAACCTTGTATTTTGTTATTAAAGAATCCAACTGTTTCTCTGTTGGAGCCACTCTTACAGGCATTTTCCCCGATTTGGTATTTTCACTATGAGCGTGATTGTGTTGCTGTTCGGTATGGTCATGATTGTGGTCGTGCCCTTCGTGATCGTGATCCTGAATTTGTGCAAAACCATTAAAACTCAGGAATAAAACTAAAACGGTAATTAATTTATCTTTTTTATCCTTAACGACATCCAATTTTCGTTTCAAATCAGCAAAACGGGAATGTTTGGTAAACATAATGGCCATTAACGAAAAGAACAACAGGAAATACCCCGCATAGGTAATGTTAGTTCCCCAAAAATCATGATTTACTGATAATATGGTACCTTTTTCATCTGGATCAAAGCCTGACTGGAAAAAACGATAGCCTTTGTGGTCTAAAACATGATTCATATAAATACGGGCATCAAATGGTTTTTCTGCCGAATCCAAAACTGTTACCTTACTTTCAAATGAAGAATAACTTTTCTCCGTTCCCGGATATTTTTGCGCAATAAAATCGTTTAATTTTACTTTAAAAGGCAAAATATAAGCCTTACTGCCATAAAATAATGAATATTCAATATTACCGATTTTCACTGTTTCAGGTTCGCCAGTTTTACCTTTCGAGCCTAAAATAGTAACTTCTTTTTCCTGTCCTTCGGCTTTAACAGTCAGAACTAAAGCATCTTCGTGAGTTTTCGCTTTGAAGTCATTATTGGATTCGTAATCAATAACACCTCTTACAGCAGGATCTGGAAAAACAATTCGAATATCACCTATGCTGTACAACGAACGCATCATCAACGGCTGCACTTTATCTTTAGAAACCTCACCCTGTAACTTATCAGCCATACGCATAAAGTTACCTTCAAAAGGTGTTTGAATTGTATAATTTACGCCGTCAAAATTAATATTGATAGCTCCATCAGTAGGTTTGTTTAATGCAAAAAGCACATTGTGAATATTTTGCACTTCGCCTTCTTTCAGAAAATGCTCCTCACGTCCGCCCGAACCTGCTTCGACTAATTTCATATACAAAGTCCCTTTGGCATCCGGTTTCACATACTCTTTAGCGCCCATGATAAAATTTTTGTACTTGATTTCAAAAGGCGTATCGGCAAATTGTCCTACAACACTAAAATCATTATTGGTTACCGGAGATAACAAAACTGCCTTTTCAAAAACCCTGCGTTTCATCTCGCCTTTGTATTCTCCATCAACAAAAACAGTCAGAAAGGTTTTATCCGAATAAAACTGGTTTTCGGTAGCGTTTTCACGAATAGGCATCATGCCCTCATAACTGATATAACGGGTTATAAAAGCACCCAAAAGAATAAAAATAAAAGCCAAATGCAGCAATAAAGTAGCCCATTTTTCTTTTTTTAACAACTGATAACGCTTGATATTTCCAATGAAATTAACCATAAAAAACACCATAATTCCTTCAAACCACCAGGTGTTATAAACCCAAATTCGGGCCGTATCGGTATTGTATTTACTTTCGATGAAGGTTCCTGCTGCCATTGCTACTGCAAAAGCCAGAAAAAGAAAAGCCATTAAGCGGGTAGAAAATAAAAAAGAGTATATTTTTTTATCCATTTGTAAGGAATTGTGTTTTGTAAAAGTGCCACAAAAGTACTTAAAAATGTTGACTTCTAAAGTCAGGCAATTGTTAATTAAAATCCAAAATTAAGACACTGAAAACCTATTTATTGTTCTTTTTTTGGGCGTGCTCTTGTTGCAGAACTTTTTCGGGAAAATAGCTTTTTTTCTCAGCAACAAGGTCGGGTGATACGCTGTATTTTTTATTCCACTGCGTTCCATAAAAAGATGCCGCTCCTCCCCCTCACGAAAATTTCACAAAGAGAGGTTTGTTATACAAAAAACACTTTTTGTAAGACTATTTTAATATATTTGAAAAGAATGCAGCAAACATCAAAAAAAGTCACTTCTCTATAAATTTATGAAACAATATTACTCCATAATTTTAAGCTTAATATTTTTTAATTGTTTAGGCCAGAAAACAAATCAAAATATCAATTCAAATTCAATCAAAAAACAAGTTGAATTATTTGAGTTTGAACTAAAATCTAACATAATAAAACCAACATTTTCAACTATTACAGACTCTGTTTCATTTTTTGATTCTAAACTAAAAATCAAGACTATTAAAAACAAAAATCATTTTCAAATTAAAATAAACGGAAATAAAATTGAAACTGACAAATATCTAACTTTAAATGATGTTTGGAACAAAAAAGATTCAATCAATTACGCAAATCAAATTTCTCAAGTTAAATATTACAAACCCTTAAATTTATTAATACTCCAACTCGATTTTTATCCTTGTACTGGACTTGGTTGTGCTGTTAATTATCAATTAATTTATGATTTAAGTTCAAAAAAAACATATCCATTTGGAAGATTTCGAACAGGATTTGACATGAATTTATACAAGTTTAAAAATGACATTTATTATTTAAGTAAAAGTTTTTATGGTAGAAATGCTCAACTAAAAGATACTATCATTTACAACCTTTATAAAATAAAACCAAAATCTATTCCCCAGAGAGATGAAAAATATTTTGCAAAGTTCACATATGAAGATGAGAATTATGAAAATGAAACAAGCTTTACTAGAAAATGGATACAATAGCTCCATAACTTCTGGCTCGATTTCATCGAGTGCCTACTTAAATTAAAAAAACCAAATATTATATGCTATACCTAATATCCTTTTTATTACTATTTATACCAACAGTTTTCCAATACAAAATGGGAAATAAGGCATTAAACAAATCAATCAGTACTAATTATATTGTAATTTGTATTTTAAGTTTTTTTATGCAGCTGATTTTTACTTTTATAAGTTTTATTACTGTAATATTTGCCATAACAAATAGTGGAATTAAATGTGCTACAGGTGCCATTGGAATTATCCCAATCAGCATTATTATCTCACTTTTTATGATTCTAATCATTATTTTCCAACTAATCCGTAAAAAACAAAAAACAAAATAAACCCCACAATAAGTCAAAAAATAATCGCCATTTGTAACGAAAAAATTGAAAAGAAAGGAGAAAACGTCGGGCTTTCCTTTTATGCTTTCTTTGCCAATAAAAACGATAATCCCAAACTTTTAATGGAAGTGGCTGAGTGGTGGATTATGAAACACCAACTCGATCATTTTGAAAAAGCAGTAAAAATTAGAGAAATGGTGGAAAATGGATTGTAATTTTTTTTAACCGCAAAGAGAGCGAAGTTTTCCGCAAAGGTCTCTAACCTTAGAATTTAAAAATAATCTGCTAATCTGCGGTAAAAGTTCTAACCGCACAATGCTTTCGCAAAGATCTCAAAGATTAATATTAAAAAAATCTGTGGAAATTTCAGCGCAATGATTGTAAAAAATTAATTCGTGACCCGAGCGAAAGCGAATAGACGAAGTAATTCGTGGCTAAAAATCCAACCGCAAATTCGCAAATTTTTCCGCAAAGTTCATTTTAAAAACTTCTTTTTGTTATTGAAATTGATATTGATTATTGCTATTGAAATTGATTATTGCAACTTAATTCTTCAAACAACTTTTCAAAATACTTACCGGATGTTGTGCTTTTCGGCTGGTTCCGTCAAAAATCTGGTGACGACAGGAAGTTCCAGCTGCCGAAATAGCCACATTTTCATCAGTAGCTCTGATTTTTGGGAATAGAGTATCTTCGCCCATTTTCATACTTATTTCGTAGTGTTCTTCTTCATAACCAAAAGAACCCGCCATACCGCAACAACCCGAATTGTAAATGGTAACCGAATTGTTTTTAGGTACATTCAGCATTGTAAAAGTAGCTTCAACGGCGCTCAGCGATTTCTGATGGCAATGTCCGTGAATTTTAATTTGCTTTTCGTTAGTAGAGAATTGTCCCGCATGAATTCGTCCTGCCACAATTTCTTTTTTGAAAAACTCTTCAATAGTCAGCACGTTTTTGGCCAGTTTTTCGGCAGCAGTTTTATCTTCTGCCAAGCGTAAATATTCGTCTCTAAAAGTCAATATCGCCGAAGGTTCAATTCCAATAAGCTGACAATCATCACTGATAATTGGAGCAAAAGTGGCCACGTTTTTAATGGCAATCATCTTTGCTTCTTCCAGAAATCCTTTCGAAATATAAGCTCTACCGCTTTCTTCATGATCGACAACCAGGACTTCGTAACCCAACTGCGTCAACAATTCGAAAGCATCAATCCCAACATTCACATCGTAATAATTGGTAAACTCATCGCAAAACAAGACTACTTTTCCATTTGGATATTTCTTATTGCCATTGTTATTGTTATTGCTAAGCCATTTTCTAAACGTTTGTTTTGCCAAATGCGGCACTTCACGCTCGGGAGCAATTCCCATGGCTTTTTTTACCAAAGAAAGGTTGGAAACAATATTAGTCAAAGATGGAAACATACTTCCCATCTTATTCATTTTAGCATTGTTAGCAAAGAGTTTATTGCGTAACGAAAAACCATTCGTTTTTTGGTATTGGTACAAAAATTCGGCTTTTAAGGTCGCCACATCTACATTAGACGGGCATTCGCTGGCGCATGCTTTACAGCTCACGCACAACTCAAAAACTTCGTATAATTCCTTATGATCGAATTTATTATCTTTATCCGAATGCGTTAAATATTCACGTAAAGCATTCGCACGGGCGCGAGTCGTGTCTTTCTCATTACGGGTAGCTCGATAACTAGGACACAAAGTTCCTCCCGCCGAAGGCATTTTTCGACAATCGCCCGAACCATTGCATTTTTCGGCAGCTCTCAAAATCCCCATACTGTCTGAGAAATCCTGAATGGTTTGGATATCCGGTTCTACCCTGTCGGTTTCAAAACGGAAATTTTCATCCATTTTTAAGGCATTAACAATTTTACCCATATTCAACACCGAATTCGGGTCGAATGCTAATTTGAGTCTTTTTAGTAATTCATAGTTTTTTTCACCAATCATAAAAGGCAAAAATTCTCCTCTTACAATTCCGTCTCCATGTTCCCCACTTAAGGAACCACGGTATTTTTTAACCAAAATAGCCACTTCGGTAGCAATATTTCTAAATTGGTAAACCCCTTCTTTGGTCTTTAAATTCAGCACAGGACGCAGGTGCAATTCACCCGCACCCGCATGCGCATAATAAATCGCTGATTGTCCATGGCGTTCCATCATAGCCGAAAAATCGGCAATATAAGCCGGTAAATCGCTCAATTCTACCGCTGTATCTTCGATAGAATCGGCTGCTTTATCATCGCCTACAATACTTCCTAAAAGTCCAAGACCCGCTTTACGGAGTTCGTTTACTTTTTCCACATCGGCACCATATAACTTTACCGAGGCGTAACCAAAATTATTGTCTTCTAAATCTTTAATCAAAGCTTCCGCCTGTTTTTCGGCTTCTTCCATACTGATATAAGAACCTACTTCAAACATCATAATCGCTTTGGGTTCACCCTGAATAAAAAAGCGGTTTTTACTCTGTTCTTTGTTGTGTTTGGTACAATCCAAGATGGTATCATCAATCATTTCACAGGTGTACAAATGGTGTTTCATAGCCACCATCACTGCTTCTAAACTCTCCTGAATACTATTAAAATGGGTCACCACCATAATATTATTCGACGGAGGTAAATCGTCCACTTTTAAGGTTATTTCAGTTGTAAAAGCCAATGTTCCTTCGCTTCCGCAAAGTAATTTTCCAACATTAATTGTGGGCTCCGCTCCCCCAAATAAATCCGATTTCAATAAAACATCAACAGCATAACCGGTATTTCTTCGGTGAATTTCAGGTTTAGGAAATTCGTTCTTGATTTCCTGCTGATTGGCTTCATTTGATAATTCTTCGTATAAATTTCTATAAATCGAACTTTCTAGTGAATCGCCTTTGGTTTTTTCAATAAATTCAGCCGAAGTAATCGTATTAAAAACTGCTATTGAGCCATCGGCCAACACGGTTTTGATCTCAACAATCTTATCACGGGTCACTCCATAACGAATGGAAGTTGTCCCGGATGAATTATTCCCCACCATTCCGCCAATCATACAACGATTAGAAGTGGAAGTATTGGGTCCGAAAAACACACCATGTGGTTTTAAATACAAATTCAATTCGTCCCGAATCACTCCCGGCTGTACGGTAACCGTTTTATTTTCGGCATCAAAATTTAAGATATTCGTAAAATATTTGGATACATCTACTACAATTCCGTCACCAATAGTTTGTCCGGCTAAGGAAGTTCCGGCGGTTCTGGGAATCAGGGTTGTTTTATTGGCAATAGCATATTTTACTAGTCGAACTATGTCTTCCACCGATTTTGGCAATGCCACTGCTAAAGGAATGATACGATATGCCGAAGCATCAGTAGCGTATAAAGTTTTATGGAGATTATCATATAAAAGTGTTCCTTCTAACGAATTGGCCAATTGCTCTAATGAATGTGTATGAGACATAATTAAACTATCTTTTGTGTATTTAATACAGTTCTAAAAATTATTTGACAAATATAAATATATCGGTTTTTAAAAAAACATAAATAAGCTATTTAATATTTTTAACTCATTAATCAATAAACCACTTCTCACCAGAGCCCTGATGTATTAACCGCAAATTGCTTCGCCGATTCGCTATTGCTCGGGTCGCAAATTTTATTTTTGATCTGAAAATCTTTGATAAAAATTCACAAATTTGAAAATAATTTTCTAGTTGTATTAATCGCCTTTGGCGATATTCGCAAATCAAAGCTTATAAAATTACTTTCATCATGAATTTTAAATTAGTTTTAAAAATTTGCGACCCGAGCAATAGCGAATCGGCGAAGCAATTTGCGGTTATTAAAACAATTTGTATGTTTTTAACTGAAAGAAAAAAACAGTCTTTTTTGTTTTGGCAAAAAAATTGTAATGCTTAAAACTACAGAAAAATTAATCCTGATTTATCCGCTAAACTTCACTAAAAAAACTATTTTTGGTAACTCTAAAACACCGCATTCAATGAGTCATAAAAATCCAATCTGCTTATTTATCTCCGTTTTGTTGCTGTCTTTTGGCTACAGCCAGGCACAAAACAAAACCATTAATCCAAAAAACGAATTCAGAGCCGTATGGATTGCAACCGTTGCCAATATTGACTGGCCTGTAAAAAACACCGATTCGGTAGCCAAACAAAAAGCCGATTTTATTGAAATCTTAGAAACTTATAAAAAACTGAATTACAATGTGGTTATTGTACAAATTCGCTCTGCCGGCGATGCCATGTATCCAACTAATTTAGCGCCATGGTCTAAATATTTAACCGGAAAACAGGGATTAGCACCTTATCCTTTTTATGACCCTTTGGACTGGATGATTACCGAAGCTCATAATCGGGGATTTGAATTTCATGCCTGGCTGAATCCTTACAGAGCAAGTATGGATTTGAACACCTCCGAATTAAGCCGAAGCCATGATGTAATCAAACATCCTGAATGGATGATTAAATACGATGGAAAATACTACTACAATCCCGCTTTACCGGAAGTTCAGGCACATTTAATTAATGTTGTTGATGAAGTAGTGACAAAATATGATGTGGATGCCATTCATTTTGACGACTATTTTTATCCATACAGAGTACCGGGAAAAGCTTTTAATGATACTGCTTCTTATAAAAAATACGGAAAAGGGATGAGTTTGGAAGACTGGCGCAGAGATAATGTCAACACCTATCTAAAAAACACTTTTGATGCTATCAAAAAACTAAAACCCTGGGTGCAGTTTGGCATTAGTCCGTTTGGTGTTTGGAGAAACAAATCGGTTGACCCGAGAGGTTCTGACACACAGGCCGGACAAACCAATTACGACGATTTGTATGCCGACCCAATGGCATGGATGGAAGGCAATTACATCGATTACCTCTTACCGCAATTGTACTGGAGCATCGAACACAAAACGGCTTCTTATGCCAAATTATTAAAATGGTGGTCTGAAAACACCAATGAAAACACAGCCCTTTATATTGGAAACGGCACCTATAAAATCAATAACGATTCGGATAAAAAATGGTTCAATCCCAACGAAATCCCAAATCAAATTGATTTGACCCGAACCTATGCTAACGTGAACGGAAATGCTTTTTTTAGTGCCAAATGGTTTGTAAACAAAAATAAAGTAGTAACACAATTGCTAAAAGACAACCAATACCAATATCCGGCTTTGCCTTATGTTGTTCCAAATTCCAGACAAGAAGTTAAAGATGTTCCCAATGTAATGAACATCAACAATCAAAGCGATAGTACGCTGATTAGTTTGAGTTTTCCAACCCAAAGTAAAATTCGCTATGTAATGGTTTATGGAGTAACCGACAAAAATCTGATTAATGTTAATGATCCAAGTCAGATTATTGACAAAATAGCTTTTAAAGAAACCAAAGACAGTATTACCATCAAAATACCAAAACTCTATCTGGAAAAACACAACAATTGTGCATTGACTTTTATAGATTATTTTGGAAATGAAAGTCAGGCAACATTATTAAAGGCAAACAATAAAAACCTAAAAACAAATGAAGACAGATAATAACCCTTGGTATTGGATACCCTTATTAAATTTTGCTTCGGGTTTTCCGTATGTAATTATCATTTCGGTTTCGGTGTTAATGTATAAAAACCTTGGAATCAGCAATGAAGATATTGGTTTATACACCAGCTTGTTGTATCTTCCGTGGGTAATTAAACCCTTGTGGAGTCCGTTTATTGATTTACACGGAACCAAACGAAAATGGTTTTTAACCATGCAACTATTCATTTCTATTGCCTTTTTAGTTGTGGGGTTTATTATCCCGACAAGCCAGTTTTTCATGATGAGTCTGGCTATTTTTTGGGTCGCAGCCTTTGCCTCGGCTTCTAATGATGTTGCCAGTGACGGTTTTTATTTATTGGCTTTAACCAAAGACCAACAATCTTTCTTTTTAGGAATCAGAAGTACTTTTTACAGAGCTTCGATGTTAACCGGAAACGGATTAATTATTTTATTAGCGGGTTATTTGGAACATCAGTACAATGACAATCAAAAAGCCTGGTCATACACCATGATTTTTGTTGGATTGGTGATGACTTTTTTAACGATTTACAACTACTTTGCTACTCCCAAAACGGAATTACCAATCAAAGCAGGAGAAACGGAAGAGAAAAATTTTGCCACCGTTTTTATCAGTTTTTTTAAAAAGAAACAAATCGGATTGATACTGGCTTTTATTCTCTTATTCCGTTTGGGAGAATCACAACTATTGAAAATGCTGACACCTTTTTTAGTCGATAAAACTGACGTGGGCGGATTGGGATTAGAAACTGAAGATGTGGGAATTATTTATGGTACTTTCGGATTGATTGCACTTACAATTGGCGGAATTTTAGGCGGAATTGCTATTTCTAAACAGGGTTTAGGAAAATGGATGTTGCCTATGATATTGATTATGCACCTGCCTATTCTGGGTTTTGTACTACTGTCTCATTTTCACCCAGCCTCTGTTTACTATATTTATGTAGTGGTTATTCTGGAGCAATTCGGTTACGGATTTGGTTTTGCTGCTTTCATGATGTATTTAATCTATGTTGCCGAAGGCGAATCGAAAACTTCCCATTACGCTATTGCAACCGGCTTTATGGCACTCGGAATGATGCTTCCGGGCATGGCAAGTGGCTACATTCAGGAATATTTAGGTTATGGTAATTTCTTTATTTGGGTTTTCCTTGCCACCATTCCGGGATTGATTTTATCACGATTTTTAGTTTTCCCAAAGGATTTTGGGAAGAAAGTAGAAGAAAAAAAATAGTTTGTACGCTGATGAAACGGATTTACTTCGTAAAGAAGCTGATAAAAACAGATTTTTTTTAATTTTTCAAACAAATAATGACACGAAAAGTAATCAGATAAAAACAGATTAAAAATCCGTTTTTATCTGTGTTTTCGCTTTTGCGAATCCGTTTTATCCGTGTACCATCAATTCTAAATCTTATGACATTAGAACAAAAAATAGGACAATTCTTTTTTCCGGCTGTTTTTATCAATGACAGCGAAGAAAACATCCAGGCAACTGAAGAACTCATTAGAAAATACAATATTGGCGGATTGACTTTTTTTCACAGTCGCGCCAGTGCAGCGACTAATTACGAATCCAAGAAAAAAATTGAATTTAACGACGACAGTTACATTCGATTAAAAGAATTAATTGTCCGTTATCAAAAATGTGCTCCTACTCCACTTTTGATGAGTATTGATGCCGAATGGGGATTAGCCATGCGTGTCGAAAAAACACCGCAATATCCTTATGCTATTACACTGGGAGCTTTGCCTGATGATAAAAAAGACTTGGTTTATGAAGTTGGAAAACAAATCGCTTTGGACTTAAAATCGGCGGGAATTCATTACAATTTGGCTCCTTTGGCTGATATCAATAATAATCCAAATAATCCTGTGATTGGTTACCGCTCTTTTGGTGAAAACAAAGAAAAAGTGGCCGATTTTGCGTTGGAATATTTACGCGGAATGAGCGATGAAGGAGTTTTAGGCTGTTTGAAACATTTCCCGGGTCACGGAAATACCAATATAGATTCTCATTTAGGTTTGCCTGTTTTAGAAGAAAACCTGGAACAATTGCTGGCTAATGAACTATATCCGTTTATTAAAGGAATCAAGAACAATGTCGATTCGATTATGATTGGGCATTTGGCTGTTCCCGCTTTAAATGAAGGAAAAAACACTTCGGCAACTTTGTCTAAGAATATTATTGAAAAGCTTTTAAGAAAGCAATTGGGTTACGATGGTTTGGTGATTTCTGATGCTTTGAACATGCACAGCGTTTCTAAATTGTATGACATCAAAGGCCAACTGGAATGGGAAGCTTTCAATGCCGGAAACGATGTATTGTGTTTTGCCGAAAATGTTCCGGAAGGCATTCAGGCAATTTTAGAAAATGCTTCTCCGGAAAGAATTGAAGAGAGTTTTAATCGAATTTGGAAATGCAAGGAAAAAGCAGGCATTATTTCTGAAAACCAACCAAAAGGAAATTTAGATTTTGAAAAAGCTACAGCTTTAAACCAACAAATTGCCAAATACAGCATTACAAAAATTATTGATACTATTACTTTCGAAAACATTCAAAAAGCCAATAGCGAGAAAAAAGTAGCACAATTGTCTATCTACAAAAATGCGGAAAATCATTTTTCAAAAACCATTAATTCCAAATTACATTGCCCTCAATTTGCGATGGAATCGATTGTAGATTTTGATTTTGCAACTTTCGAAAAAACAGCAACATCTTTTGATTATCTGATTGTTTCGTTATTTATTCCCAAAGCAAAACCTCTAAATCGCTTTGAAATCGATGAAGCGGTTTTCAACTTATTAGAAAAATTATTAGCAACTAAAAAATGCGTGATTTATGTATTTGGAAATCCTTATGCCCTGCCTTTAATCTCTAATTTAAGCAAGGCTTCAAGACTTATTCAGGTCTATCAGGATTTTAGCGAATTCCAAATTAATGCAGCCAATCAATTTTTATTGAATTCGGAATGCACAGGAAAACTACCTGTTTCAATTGAAATTCAATAACTTAATTATCAAAACAATTTTAAAATAACTAAAACTTATTATCAAATAAATATTAATAATCAACTACTATTGCTATAAAACTTTTATAAAACTTATTTTTGCGCCATCAAATAATAACTTTTAAAATAAATAATATGTCTTTAGTAGGAAAAAAATTCCCAAGTATTACAGTTGACGCCATTTCTGAAATGGGAGATAACTTAAAAATCAACATCTTTGAAGAAGCAGTAAACAACAACAAAAAAGTACTTTTATTTTGGTACCCAAAAGATTTTACTTTTGTTTGTCCAACTGAATTACACGCTTTTCAAGCTGCTTTACCGGAATTTGAAAAAAGAAATACTATCGTAATTGGTGCTTCTTGTGATACTAACGAAGTGCATTTTGCATGGTTAAACACAGCAAAAAACAACGGTGGAATTGAAGGAGTAACTTACCCACTTTTAGCTGATACAACAAGAAATTTATCTGCTGCTTTAGGAATCTTGGATGCAGAAGCAGGTGCTTACAACGAAGATGCTGATACATATTTAGTAGAAGGTTCTAACGTGACTTACAGAGCTACTTATTTAATTGACGAAACTGGAAAGATTTTCCACGAAAGTGTTAACGATATGCCATTAGGTCGTAACGTAAACGAATATTTACGTTTAGTAGATGCTTACACGCACGTACAAACTAAAGGTGAAGTTTGTCCAGCTAACTGGGAAGAAGGAAAAGAAGCTATGTCTGCTGACAGAGTTAGTACTGCTGCTTACTTGAGCGCTAACTAAGAATAAATTCCAATCCCGAAGTTTCGGGATAAAATTCCAAATTCCAATTTTGGGATTTGGAATTTTTAAATTGGAATATTCCATTTCAAAAAAATCAATAACATCTTAATAATTTAAAATTTACTAAGTTCAATCGCAAGATTTGGAATTTGGAATTTAAGTTATTGGAATTTAAATTAAAAGATATGTTAATAGAATTAAACGAAGATACATTAGCTAATTTAGTTAATGAAAACGAAAAAGTAGTTGTTCAATTTTCAGCTTCATGGTGTGGTAACTGCCGTATTATGAAACCAAAATTCAAAAAACTGGCCAGTGAAAATGAATCGATTACTTTTGCACTTGTTGACGCTGAAAATTTCCCGGAATCAAGAAAATTAGCTAACGTAAGCAACTTACCTACTTTTGCTACTTTCGTAAACGGAAAATTGGTAAACGAAACACAAACTAACAAACAGGAAGTTTTAATCGAATTGGTAAACGAAATTGTGTAAAGATTTATTGTTTAGAGTTAGTGGTTTATTGTTCCCTAACTATAAACAATAAATTCAAAACAACAAACCATAATCTACAAACCACAAACAAAAAATGAAACTACCCGTAATAAAACATCTGACGCAGTTTATCGAAGAAAACGATCAGGATTACATCATCGAAACCATTGAAGTACTGGAAGCTCTAACTGAGGTTTCATCACTTAAAGACGAAGAATTAGATGTTATTGGTGAGTTAATTTCGAATATGTACGGCGCTCTTGAAGTACATAAACTAATTAAAAACGGAACCGATAAAAAAGAAGCATTGAATACTTTTATGAAAAGAGTATTGGGTTCTATCGACAAATAAAACTTTGGTTTTTCAACAATAAAATGCATCTCAAACAGTTGCATTTTTTTTGCATTTACAGCTATTCCTCAAATAGCCATTTCATTAAAAAACGTTTCCTCAAAGATTGAAAATCTTAAAACAGAAATCCTAATTCTTAAATAATTTTCATACTTTTGAAGCTCATTAAAAAAATCAATTATGGCTTCAATTACATTAGGAGGAAATCCAATAAACACTGCAGGAGAATTACCAAAAGTAGGTACAAAACTTGCCGATTTTAAATTAGTAAAAAACGATCTTTCTGTTGCTTCTCTAAGCGATTTTAGCGGAAAGAAATTAGTTTTAAATATTTTTCCAAGTATCGATACCGGAACTTGTGCTACTTCAGTACGAAAATTTAATGAGGCTGCTGCCAAATTAGACAACACCGCTGTTTTATGTATTTCAAGAGATTTACCATTTGCTCAAAAACGTTTTTGTGGAGCTGAAGGAATTGAAAATGTAGTGAATTTATCTGATTTTCAAGAAGGAAGCTTCGGAAAAACAAATGGATTAGAAATTGTAGATGGACCATTGGCAGGATTACACTCCAGAGTATTAATTGTTACTGATGCTGACGGGACAATTTTACACACAGAACAAGTTGCTGAAATTGCTAACGAACCAAATTACGAAGCTGCATTAGCGGTGCTTTAATATGGCTTTTCAAAAAGACAATTCTTTTTTTAGCGGACGATTAAAAAGTGTCAACTACGCCTTAAAAGGTGCTGTTAAACTTATCACTACCGAACACAGCATAATGGTTCAGTTCTCAATTGGAGTATTATTAACTGTTGCCGGATTTATTATAGGAATAACAGCCACCGAATGGCTTTTTCAAACTTTCGCAATCGGTTTAGTCTTAAGTATTGAAGGACTTAATACTGCAATAGAAAAAGTAGCCGATTTTATTCATCCGGATTACCACGAAAGAATTGGTTTTATAAAAGATATTGCTGCCGGATCTGTATTTTTTGCAGCAATTACGGCAATAATTATTGGTTTAATCATCTACGTGCCTCACTTTATTTAAGAGGTTCAGTTACATATACAGAATGGCAAAAACAACAAAAAAAGAACCTTTAGATTCGAAAGACAATTCAAAACCTAAAGTTTTTAAATCATGGGAAATATCAAAACAGCATAAAACCATTTTAGGCTGTCTTTTAGTATTATTTTCTGTTGCTTTACTGGTTGCTTTTGTCTCTTTCTATGTTTATGGACAAGAAGATCAAAGTGCTGTTTTAGAATTAACTAACAGAACTGAAACTGTAAAAAATTGGCTGGGAAAGTTTGGTGCTTTCCTGGCTGATTTAATAGTATATCAAGGCTTCGGGCTGGCTTCTTTCCTATTTGTCCGATTGTTTTTCTTAACCGGAATCTTTTTAATTCTTGGTCTTTCCAGCCGAAAACTAAAAAATATTTGGTTTTGGGATTTATTTGTAATGATTAATCTTTCGGTACTATTTGGATTCTTTGCCACTTCATTACCTGAATTAGGCGGAACAATTGGCTACGAATTGAATTTATTTCTACAGGATTACATTGGAAAAACAGGTACTTTATTGTTACTCATTTTTGGAATACTGATTTATGTTATTTTCAAACTAAGATTATCTGCTGAAAAAGTACAGTCCTTTTTTGAAAACAGCAAAAAAGATATTATTCCGGAAACCAATAATAATTTTGCCCCAAAAACAGATAGTGCATACAATTTAGAGGAATTTGCAATAACTGAAGAAGAGTCAGAACCTGAAACAGAAAAAATCCCGGAATTCAAACCTTCGCAATTTGAAATCAACAAAGAAGCTTTAAAGCCTACCATCAACAATCCGTCTGAAATTGATTTAAACCCCATTTCAAAACCGCTTGTCGTTGAAAAAACTGCAGCAGTAGCTATGGCCGTTGCCAATGAGGATTTTGTCATCGAAGCTTCACCTGAAGAAGAAGTCATAGAAGAAAATCTGGCTGCACGCCTTGTTGCTGATTTTGGATTATTTGATCCAACACTGGATTTATCCAATTATAAATTCCCAACCCTTGATTTACTCAAAGAATATTCAACCGGAGGAATTACCATTAATCAGGAAGAATTAGAAGAAAACAAAAACCGAATTGTAGATACGCTTCGCAATTACAAAATTGAAATTGCACAAATTAAAGCCACTGTTGGACCTTCGGTAACCTTATACGAAATAGTTCCGGAAGCCGGAATCAGAATCTCAAAAATTAAAAGCTTAGAAGACGATATTGCTTTATCGCTTTCTGCTCTTGGAATCCGTATCATTGCTCCTATTCCCGGAAAAGGAACCATTGGTATTGAAGTTCCAAACAAAAATCCTACGATGGTTTCTATGAAAAGTGTTATTGGTTCAACCAAATTTCAGGAAGCCGAAATGGAATTGCCAATTGCACTTGGAAAAACAATTTCAAACGAAACCTTTGTTGTCGATTTAGCCAAAATGCCTCACTTGTTGATGGCAGGTGCTACCGGACAGGGAAAATCAGTTGGATTGAATGCGGTTTTAACTTCGTTGTTGTACAAAAAACATCCTGCCGAAGTCAAATTTGTATTGGTTGACCCTAAAAAAGTAGAATTAACTCTTTTTAATAAAATTGAAAGACATTATTTAGCAAAACTTCCTGATGTTGAAGATGCTATTATTACCGATAATGCCAAAGTTGTAAATACTCTGAATTCACTTTGTGTGGAGATGGATAACCGTTATTCTTTGTTGAAAGATGCTATGGTGCGTAACATCAAAGAGTACAATGAAAAATTCAAATCCCGAAAATTAAATCCTGAAAACGGACACCGATTTCTACCCTATATTGTATTAGTGGTCGATGAATTTGCCGATTTAATTATGACGGCTGGAAAAGAAGTCGAAGTTCCTATTGCCCGTTTGGCTCAGTTAGCCCGTGCTATTGGGATTCACTTGATTATTGCCACTCAAAGACCTTCGGTAAACGTAATTACAGGTTTAATTAAGGCCAATTTCCCTGCGAGAATTGCTTTTAGAGTAACTTCTAAAATCGATTCCAGAACCATTTTAGACACTCAGGGAGCCGATCAGTTAATTGGTCGTGGAGATTTACTATATACCAATGGAAATGATGTGGTACGTGTACAATGTGCCTTTATTGACACACCGGAAGTAGAAAAAATCACTGATTTTGTGGGTTCACAAAAAGCTTATGCAACCGCTTATTTACTTCCTGAATACACCGGAGGAGAAGAAAATGGCATTAATCTTGATATGGATATTTCCGAAAGAGACAGTTTGTTTAGAGAAGCGGCTGAAATTATTGTCAACGCACAACAAGGTTCGGCATCCTTATTACAACGAAAACTAAAACTAGGCTACAACAGAGCCGGACGATTAATTGATCAATTAGAGGCTGCAGGAATTGTAGGCCCTTTTGAAGGCAGTAAAGCCCGCAGCGTAAATATTCTGGACATGCACGCTCTCGATCAATTTTTTAATAATGAAGAAAATAATTAATTACAATGAAAAAATTTATTCAATTTACATTTATCTTACTAATTTGTTTTTCCGTACAAGCACAGGACAAAAAAGCAAAAGCCCTTTTAGACCAGGTTACCGCTAAAGTAAAAAGCTATAATAATATTGTAATCGATTTTAAATATTCCCTCAACAACAGTAAAGAAAATATCAATCAGGATAGTAAAGGAAATGTCACATTAAAAGGCAATCAATATGTTTTGAATTTCATGGGAATGACAAAAATATTTGATGGAAAAAAAACCTATACCATTGTTCCTGAAGACGAAGAAATAAATATTTCTTCGGTAAACGAAAAAGATGATTCTGCTGTTACACCATCAAAAATGCTGACATTTTTTAACAGCGGTTATAAATATTCGATGGACATTTTACAAAATGTAAGAGGTCGAAAAATACAATATGTAAAATTAATTCCAACAAATGCTAAGGATCAAAGGAAAGAAATCCTTTTAGGAATTGATGTACAAACCAAACACATTTACAACCTGATTGAAACCGGTAAAAAAGGAACAAAAACAACTTTAACCGTTAATTCTTTTAAAACCAATCAACCTTTGTCAAAAAATCAATTTACCTTTGTAGCTAGCAAATACCCTAATTACTACATCAATAAATTAGATTAATCCATTACGTGAAAATTCTTGACAAATACTTATTAAAAACATTCCTGATTACATTTGCTACGGTATTTGTAATCTTGTTTTTTATATTCATACTTCAAACCATTTGGCTTTTTATTGCAGAACTTGCAGGTAAAGATTTAGATTTTGGTTTAATTATCAAATTCTTACTCTTTTCGATGCCACGAATTATACCGTTGGTATTGCCTTTATCCATCTTGTTGGCATCCATTATGACCTTTGGTAATTTGGCCGAAAACTATGAATTTGCAGCCATGAAATCCTCAGGAATCTCTTTGCAAAGAGCCATGAGAAGCCTTACGTTGTTTATTCTGTTATTGAGTATTGTGGCTTTCTTTTTTGCCAATAACGTCATTCCTTTTGCCGAATACAAATTCATCAATTTCAGAAAAAATATTGCTCAATTAAAACCGGCCATGGCCATTACAGAAGGTCAGTTCAGCGATGTGGGATACTACAACATCAAAGTCAATAAAAAATCAGGAGAAAACGGCAACAAACTAACAGGGATTACCATTCACAAAAAATCAATGAATGGCGACGGCAGTAAAACAGTCATAAAAGCAAAAAATGGAGAGCTGATAAGCAGCGAAACTTCAAGTGTGCTTCAAATGATTTTAAATGACGGAAATTACTATGAAGATATTACTCCTAAAAAATTCTCCGACCGAAACAAAGTTCCTTTTGCTAAAAGTTCCTTTAAAAAATACACCATCAACATTGATTTATCACAACTGAATGATGTTGATGTAGATAAAGAAAAAATAGCCAACACCAATACGATGTTAACGGTAAACGAATTAAATTATACTTTAGATTCTTTACATAAAAATTTTAAAACTGAAGTTGCTTCCTATTCTGAAAATATCAACTTAAGAACAGTTATCGAAAACAAAACCTATAATGATGTTGCCAATAAAGAATTAGTCAAAAAAAGAAAAACACTTCCTCCGGATATACTTTCTTTGTATGACAACAAAAAAAAATCAGAAATTTTACGAACAGCCAGCAGCAATCTTAGCAGCATAGGATACAGTATTGACGGTAGCAAAATCAACCTTCAGGCCAAGCAAAAAAACATCAATAATCACCTATTGGCTTTTTATGATAAATTTGTAATTGCTTTTGCCTGTATTATGATGTTTTTTATAGGAGCACCATTAGGAGCAATTATTAGAAAAGGCGGACTTGGATTGCCAATTATTTTTGCCGTATTAATATTTATCAGCTTCCATTTCATGAATACATTTGGAAAAAGATTTGCTCAGGAAAACGGAATAAGTCCGTTTTTAGGAGCCTGGATGTCATCATTTATACTGACACCTCTTGCAATACTGTTAACATACAGAGCTACAAATGATATTGGTCTGATCAATATGGATATTATACTGGCTCCTTTACAAAAAACACTACAAAAAATAACACAAAAATTTACCACTAACAAAAAACAATAACCTAAAATGGTCACAGATAAAATACAACTCCACACAATTGAAGAAGCAATTGAAGATATTCGTCAGGGAAAAATAATCTTAGTTGTTGATGATGAAGACAGAGAAAATGAAGGTGATTTTTTAGCAGCAGCCGAAAAAGTAACACCTGAAATGATCAACTTTATGGCAACACATGGTCGTGGATTAATTTGTACTCCGCTAACCGAAAAACGCTGTAAAGAATTGGATTTAAAACCAATGGTTACCAACAATACTGACCACATGGAAACAGCTTTCACCGTATCAGTTGACTTAAAAGGAAATGGGGTAACTACAGGTATTTCAGCCGCTGACCGAGCTAAAACGGTACTTTCTTTAATAGATGCTAAAACAAAACCACAGGATTTAGCCAGACCTGGACACATTTTCCCTTTAATTGCTAAAGAAGGTGGTGTTTTAAGAAGAACTGGACACACAGAAGCTGCTATAGATTTTGCCAGATTAGCAGGCTTTAAACCAGCAGGAGTTATTGTCGAAGTAATGAACGAAGACGGTACAATGGCCCGTTTACCTGAATTAGTAAAAATTGCAAAAAAATTCGACATCAAAGTTGTGTCAATCGAAGCTCTTGTTGCTTACAGAATGCAACACGACAGTATTATTGTTAAAAAAGAAGATTTTGACATCAATACCCGTTTTGGAACTTTCCGCTTAAGAGCCTACGAGCAAATCACAAACAAACAAATTCATATTGCTTTAACAAAAGGAACCTGGAATACAGGAGAGCCTATCTTAACCCGCATCCACTCTTCACAAGTAAATAATGATTTATTAGGTACTTTAACTAACAACGTTGACCAGCAACTAGACGATATGTTTAAAATAATCAACGAAAACGGACGTGGTGCAGTAATTTTTATCAATCAGGATATGTCGGCTGTAAATCTGCTTAATCGTATCACTGAATTAAAAACACTTCAAGCCGAAGGAACTATGAAAGCCCCTAAAGTAGTCATTGATATTAAAGATTACGGAATTGGTGCTCAAATATTACACGATATCGATATCTCCAAAATACGATTGGTATCTAATAGTACACAAACCAAACGTGTAGGAATGATTGGTTATGGTTTAGAAATCACAGAATATGTACACTATTAAACTATCGTTCTAAAAAACGAAACAGATTAACTCACACAGAATAAATCACTTAAATCAGCTATCAAAAAATAGCTGATTTTTTTATCCAAATATGTTTTTTTATCTGGAAAAACCTCCTATATTTGCACTCGCAATCACAAAACGATAGCAACATACTGGAGAAATGGCAGAGCGGTCGAATGCGGCAGTCTTGAAAACTGTTGACTGTAACAGGTCCGGGGGTTCGAATCCCTCTTTCTCCGCAGAATAACTTTCAAAAGTTATCAAAACCTCGAAAATCTTATGATTTTCGGGGTTTTTTCTTTTAAGAAACTCTCAAATAATACATTCTTTATCAAATTTCAAGGAGTAAAATCGAGACCCTAAAAAATCAAAATATTGGGTCTCGCAAAATGATTAGCTAGAACGGAGAATCATCTGATTTTACTGGGGGTTACAACCCAGTTCTTAGCACTATCATTTTTTGAACATCTTGTAAATAGACAAACCTTATTATAACTTATTTGTATAATTTAAAGGTTACCAAAATGAAAGTAAAAACCACCTTGCATTTTTATGCAAAATCAACAAAGAGTAATTCAGCAGGGTTATTTCCAATTTATGTTAGGCTGACAGTAGACGGAAAAAGATTAGAGTATAGTACAAAAAAATTCATTGATCCAACCAAATGGTCGTCAAGTACCAGCAGAATGAAGGGCAATTCAGAAGAAGCACGTTCAATAAATAGCATACTTGATTTTGTAAAAAATAAAATCAATGAAATACAATATGAACTATTAAAAGATGGTATTTCCTTTACTATTGAAGAATTTAAAAAAAGATTACTTGGTACTTCAGAAAGAACCAGGACACTTATCCCCATCTTCCAGGATCATAATAATAAAATAAAAGCACTTATCGGAAAAGAATATGCTCCGGGAACTTTAGAACGCTATGAAACCTCTTTAAAGCACACCAAAGATTTTCTAATGTGGAAATACAATGTTTCGGATATTGAGATAGTAAAAATTGACCATGCCTTTATCACCGATTATGAATTCTATTTGAGAACTGTTCGTAATTGCTCCAATAATACAGCAGTAAAATACATTAAGAACTTCAATAAGATTATCAAGATTTGTTTAGCCAATCACTGGATTGAGAAAAATCCTTTTGCTAATTATAAATCGAAAGTAAAAGAAGTAGAAAGAGTCTATCTTACCGAAAACGAAATCCAGGACATAATCAATAAAGATTTTGGAACCGACAGACTTTCATTAGTTCGAGATATCTTTATTTTTAGCTGTTTTACGGGACTTGCTTACATCGACGTAAAGAATCTTACCAAATCACATATTAGCTTTGGTATCGACGGCGAAAAGTGGATATTTACCCACAGACAAAAAACAGAATCAGCTTCTAAAATCCCGATACTTCCGGTAACCCAAATGATTATTGAAAAATACGAAAATCATCCGCAGGCAATTAATGAGGACCGCTTACTCCCTATTTTTAGCAACCAAAAAATGAACGCCTATTTAAAAGAAATTGCGACAGTTTGTAATATCAAAAAAGAACTAACATTCCACATCGCCAGACATACTTTTGCTACTACAATCACACTAACAAACGGAGTCCCTATTGAATCAGTTAGTAAAATGCTTGGTCATAAAAATTTACGAACTACCCAACACTACGCAAAAGTCCTGGATAAAAAAGTTGGAGAAGACATGAAAATTCTAAAAGATATATTTTCAAATAAAGCTATTGGTATTAATCTAAAATCAGTTAACTAATAAATATTAAAATGTTAAATTATTTGTAAGATAATTACAAATAAAACTCTAAATTGCGCAAGAATTTAATATCAAATAGCCACAATTGATATTAAATGATTAAAAATTCCAAAAACAAATTTCATCCTAATAAAACGTGTATTAATATTTAAACAATAGGATTTTTAATACTCATTATGAAAATATCATATTTACTTGAATGTTATGATGTAATCTTTCGTCAAACGATTTCCCCAATTACTAATTCAAACAAAACCATTTTTGAAGCACTTAGTAATAACGAAAATAATTCATATCGAATTTTTGAAATAGAAATCAATAAAAACAAAAACACTGATAATTTAAAAATTTGCCAAACATTTCACTCCTTACATCCTAAAGTTCAAGAATTAGAATTGAAATCAATATTTCATTTCAATGAATTTGTAGAATTTATTCCAGTTTTAAAATCAATAATCGAATTTACCGGTGAAAATATTTTTATAGCAAAGCATCCTGAATGCACAAATAAATTTTATGTATATGAAAAATGTTCGATTAATGAAATACCAGTCATACAACGCAACTTATTTTATACACATCAAATTTTAAAAAATGAAAACCTCAACATTAAACGAGCTATAAAAGAACAAGTATTTAATTATAAATCAAATTTAAAAATTGAACACTTTATTCATAAAATCCAGTTGTCTTTAGAATCTCAATTACATTTATTGATCAAACATATAGAACCTAAATCCAAAAAAGAACTATATGAATACTCTAATAATTATGATAAAATAGATTGTTTAAAATGTCAATTTTCCCATTTGGAAAAGCTGCTCATATTTCTTGAAAGAGAATACATAGATTATTTAAATGATAAATCGATGGTACCCTACCGAACGGTTTTAATTGATGAAGTTGAAATCGCTTCTAAAATAGAATTCGTCCGGAATTCTTTACTATCAATGGTTATCGATAAAGAGTTATTACAAATAATTTTCGAACCATTATTAAATCTGACTACTTTACATACTCACGAAAAAATTAGTTATTACCAATACAATTACTCTAAAAAATATCTAATTGATATTGCGAAATTCATATATCAAAATCCAAACGGAATAACTCAATTAGAATGGTGCAATTGGCTGATAGAAATGCATGTCAATATGTTTAATTTTTTCGATTATATAACTTCTATTTTAAAAAATGAGTTTAATAATTGTGATACCGAAATGGAAAAGTTAAACCTAATGTTCGATTATTTAAAAATCTACAACCAATCTAAAAACAAGCATTGCGTTTCATATAAAGAAAATCTCCCTTCTATTAAATTTCAAATTTATAACTGGCTCGAAGAAGAAATTGAATTCCTATCAAGAAAAACGGAACTCACCAAGAAAATAGAACATCGTGAGGAAAGCAACCATAATCATAATAAAATACACTTAGATCTTTCAGTTGCACAATTAGCCTATGTTCTTAATTTACTAATTAAAGCTGGATTAATAAAAAACAATAACCTCAAAGAAGTGCTTCAAGTAGCCACAGAAATTTTTAAAACTGACATGACAGAATCAATTTCTTTTGATAGTTTACGTTCTAAATTTTATAATGTAGAAACAAGTACTTCTGATGCAGTAAAATTAAAAATTGAAAACCTCTTAAATTTTACGAAGCTCTAATATTTCCTTTAAAATTCGATACCCAAAGCCACGCATTTTTACTAAATCTTCATCTGAAATAGATAATAATTCGGCTAACGTTTGAAGATTATTAAACTTCATAAAACTCAGCAATTCAGCACTTGGAGTAAAATCTTCATTTGTTCTCATAAAATAAATCGTTTTTACATAGTTATAAAAACAAGCTGCGTGGGACATCTGCTATCAGCCACAGAGGTACCGCCAAGCACCCACAGCACACGATTAACAGAGCCCACGCATTGCGTAGGCGAACAGTTAATTCGTGAGCTGTTATAGAATGTTTTGGCGGTTTTCTGTGGCTCTACTTAACTTTCGCTATATGTATTGAGTTTTCACTCAATTATTTTATTCTCGCACAAATTTAAACAAATACCCTTATTTCAAGTCATTTTGACAAAATATAAATTAAAATCTAATTATTTTTTTATGTTTTTAGTTTATTTTTCAGGGGGTTGTAACCCCTTTGTAACTGTTTTGGTGTATTCAAATGAACTCTATTTGCCATAATAAATTAATAAAATGTATAACTATGGCTATCGAAGTACTTACAAAAGAAGACCTGAATCAATTCAAAACAGAATTACTATCTGAATTCGCGCAGCTTTTAAATGCAAATCCCCAAAACAAACAGAAATGGCTCAAATCAAAAGAAGTGCTGGAATTGTTAGCCATATCACCGGGAACTTTACAAAACCTCAGAATAAATGGTACACTGACCTTTACCAAAATTGGAGGAACTATTTATTATGATCAGGATGATATCAATAAAATTCTGGAGCGAAATAAAAAAGCGGCCAAATTAACCCTCTTCAAATAATGCATAACATTTAGTTGAATTACTATGAACTATATCAAACACCTTTCGGGATTCTTTCAAAAAATCAGTTACGATACCGACCTAAATCCTACACACGTGAGTTTGTATATGGCATTATTTCAAACTTGGAATGTCAACCGTTTTCAAAATCCTATAAGCATTACCAGAAATGAAATGATGCGAATCAGTAAAATTTATTCCAAAGCAACATATCATAAATGCATTAATGAACTACACGAAAAAGAGTACATAAAATACGAACCTTCCCATAATCCTTTCAAAGGCAGTTTAATCTACGTAAACAGCTTGGAAATAAGCCTGGAGCAACCAAGCAAGAAAGAACAAAGAAGGTCAAAAAAAGAACAACCTATTGAACAAGTAGTGAACAAGTACAAGACAAGTACCTTACCAACTCCTAGACAAGCGCTGGTATCTTATATAAACAATACAAACAGTACAAACGCTTTAAATCTTGAAAACGAGAGCGCACAAGAAAAAAAATCAGATGGTGAAGATTTTGAAATTGAAAATTTGATACCAAGAGAAAAGAAGAAAAAAAAGTGGCGCGAAAAAAAAGAAAATTCAAAAAATGTCATCCCGAGCATGTCATCCCGAGCGTGTCATCCCGAGCGGAGTCGAGGGGCGAGGGACGAGGGACAAATCCCACCAAAATTCGATGATGTAAAACAATATTTCGTTTCACAAAATACCGAAGAAATCGAAGCCGAACGATTTTTTAATCATTTCCAGAGTAACGGTTGGTTAGTCGGCGGAAAATCCAAAATGTACAATTGGCAAGCTTCAGCCAATAATTGGATTTTAAACTTGCAAACCTTCAAGCCTCTCAAAATGGTAATATCAAATCCGATTCCGGGGAATTTAAAAACGTCAAACCAAAAAAAATACGATGAACCCTTATAGCGAAATTCAAAAAACATTTGTAGTGAAAAATGGCATCAAAATGTACGACTTCGACAAATGCTTAGCGGCATTACAAATCATTGGACATTACCACTTTGGTAACCAATTCAAAATTTACGAGGAAGACATCCCGGTTATCAGGAAACTAATTACCTATGCCATTCGAGATATAAATTCAACAACAAAATTAAATCTAAATCCCAACAAAGGAATCATATTGTCGGGGCCTGTTGGTTGTGGTAAAACTTCGTTAATGTATTTGCTGAATTATTTCTGTTCACATAACTACAGTTACAAAATAAAACCCTGTAGAGACATCGCCTTTGAATTTGCCGTTAAAGGATACGATGCCTTATTTCCTTTCACCAAAAAAGAATACAAGCAAATCAAACTAAACACCTATTGTTTTGATGACCTGGGAACCGAAAAACAAATCAAACATTTCGGCAACGAATGCAATGTAATGGCCGAAATTATCCTCAGCCGTTACGATTCATTCATCCACGAAAAAACACTAACACATGTGACCACTAACCTATCCGCTTCGGAACTCGAAGCGTGCTATGGTGACCGGGTACGGTCTCGGATGAGGCAGATGTTTAACCTTATAGCTTTTGACAGGGATACTAAAGACAAAAGATAATTTAGTTTATTATTAGCAATCCACACTTCTACTAATTCAAAACCAATACTAATATCCATTATTTAAAAAACATTCTAAAATCAACCAAATCAATATGATTTTAATAAATTGTTACTGTCAATGTCTCAATAATGTCCTAATAAAACATTAAGTTTGAATCCTAAAAAAAGGAAATTAAAGAAATATAAAAACCTACATATTTACAATTAAATGAGCTTCAATAAAATCCTAGAAAAATACCGTAAAATTTCATTTTCAGAAAAAGATAAAGGAGAACGTTTTGAACGTTTAATAAAAGCATATTTATTAACAGACCCTAAATATGCCAATCTATTTAAAAAAGTTTGGATGTGGAATGAATTTCCTTCAAAAGCTGATTTAGGTGGTAATGATACAGGTATTGATTTAGTAGCTTTGACAAATGACGGTGACTATTGGGCTATACAATGTAAATGTTATGCAGAAACTACAGTAATTGATAAAAAAGCAGTTGATACTTTCCTATCAACATCAAGTAGGTCTTTTAAAAATGAAGACTTACAAACCACTCATTTTTCACAATGTTTGTGGATTTCCACTTCAAATAATTGGTCTTCAAATGCCACAGAGTCTTTAAAAAACCAAAGACCTCCTGTTTCTCGTATAAATATTTATGATTTAGCAAATGCTCCTGTAGATTGGGAAAAATTAGAAAACAATATTACAGGCGAACTAGCCAGAACAAAAAAATATCCATTAAAGGAACATCAAAAAAATGCTTTAGAAAGTACCTACATTCATTTTAAAGAAAATGATAGAGGAAAATTAATAATGGCTTGTGGAACTGGAAAAACGTTTACCTCGTTGCGCATTGCTGAAAATGAAACTAAAGACAAAGGCTTAGTACTGTTTTTAGTACCTTCCATTGCATTGCTAGGACAAACCTTAAATGAATGGAGTGCTCAGGCAATGGTAAAAATAAATCCAATTTGTATTTGTTCAGATCCTGAAATCACTAAAAAGAAAAAACAAGTCGATGATATAGATACAACTTCGGTTATCGATTTAGCATTACCAGCATCTACAGATGTTCCAAATATTATTCATCAATTCAGAAGATTAAAAACTCATGCAAATGATGGAATGACTGTTGTGTTTTCAACATACCAGTCTATTGATGTAATCTCAAAAGCTCAAAAAGAATTATCAAAAGTATATCCCGAATACAGTGAATTTGATTTAATTATTTGTGATGAAGCGCACAGAACAACTGGTGCTAAATTATCTGGTCATGACGAATCAGCTTTCACAAAAGTTCATGATAATGATTTTTTAAAGTCAAAGAAAAGACTTTACATGACAGCAACACCTCGTTTATATGACAATGAAACCAAAAGTAAAGCTGCTCAAGCAGATGCTATGCTTTGGTCAATGGACGATGTAAATGTTTATGGTGAAGAAATCTATCGTATTGGTTTCGGAGAAGCCGTGCAGAAAAAATTATTGACAGATTACAAAGTACTTATTCTCACATTAAGTGAAAATGATGTGCCTCCAGTAATTCAATCTATGATTGCAAATGCAGAAAGTGAAATAAAAGTAGATGATATGCCTAAATTAATTGGTTGTATCAATGCACTTTCAAAGCAAGTCCTTGGCGATGAGGGATTGGTAAAGTCATCAGACCCTAATCCAATGCGTAGAGCGGTTGCCTTCTGTTCAACTATCGTGACTTCGCAAACTATTACAGATACATTTAATGATGTCTCTGATACTTATATTGATTCATTACCAAAGGAATTCCGAGACAAAACAGTTTCCGTAGCGTCAAAACACATAGACGGTTCTATGTCGGCTACACAACGAAACGAATTATTAGGTTGGTTAAAAGACGAACCAAAAGATAATGAATGTCGTGTTTTAACAAACGTCAGATGCTTATCAGAGGGGGTTGATGTACCATCTCTCGATTCAGTTATGTTCTTATCAGCAAGAAACAGTCAAGTAGATGTTGTACAATCTGTCGGTCGTGTAATGCGTTTATCCGAAGGCAAACAATATGGTTATATTATAATTCCGGTTGTTGTACCTGCTAACGTTAGTGCAGAAGATGCCTTAAGTGACAACGAGAGATTCAAAGTAGTTTGGTCTGTTTTAAATGCATTACGTGCTCACGATGACCGATTTAATGCTACTGTCAATAAAATTGAATTAAATAAAAAGAAACCTTCCAATATTTTAGTGGGAGGTTCAGGTATTGGATTTGATGAAAATGGAGACCCTTTTGTTAAAGATGGCTATGATGGTTCTACAGGTGAAATAATTGACGACCAACTACAAATTCATTTTGAAGAATTACAAAGCGCAGTATTTGCGCGTATGGTATTAAAAGTTGGAGACCGTAGATATTGGGAACAATGGGCGCAATCTGTAGGAGAAATTGCAACACGTCAAAAAGAACGCATTTTAGAATTGATAAAAAATTCACCTAAACACGAGAAAGAATTTGAAAATTTCTTAAAAGGTTTACGCAAAAATATCAATCCTTCTGTAGGTAAAGAAGAAGCGATTGATATGTTATCACAGCACATCATTACAAAACCTGTATTTGATGCATTATTTGAAGGCTATTCTTTTGTTGAAAACAATCCAATGAGTCAATCCATGCAAAAGATGTTAGACTTATTAGAAGAAGAGACAATAGAAGAAGATGTAAAGACATTAGAAAGCTTTTACGAATCTGTAAAAATGCGTGCTTCGGGTATTGATAATGCAGAAGGAAAGCAAAAGATTATTTTAGAATTATACGATAAGTTCTTTAAAACTGCTTTCCCTAAAATGGTGGAGCAGTTGGGAATTGTGTATACACCTACCGAAGTAGTAGATTTTATTATCCATTCCGTTGCCGATGTATTGCAAAAAGAATTTAACCGTAATATCTCAGACGAAAACGTGCATATCTTAGACCCTTTTACAGGAACAGGTACTTTCATTACACGTTTAATGCAATCAGGTGTTATTCGTCCAGAAGATTTAGAACGCAAATACAAAAAAGAAATTCATGCTAATGAAATTGTTTTATTAGCCTATTACATTGCTTCAATAAATATAGAAAACGTATTTCATGACCTAACACCAGACCCTAATGACGGCATTGGTAAAGAAGTATATCATCCATTTGAAGGTATTTGTTTAACAGATACTTTCCAATTAGGCGAAACAAAAGATGGTGAACAATTATTCGATGAGATGTTCCCGAAAAACTCAAAACGTGTACAAGACCAACAAAAAGCACCAGTTCGTATTATAATCGGAAATCCACCTTATTCAATTGGTCAAAAATCGGCTAATGATAACGCACAAAATCAGTCTTACCCTAAATTAGACAAACGTATTGCGGATACCTACGCTAAAGCTTCAAATGCAGGTTTAAATAAATCATTATATGATGCCTACATCAAAGCATTCAGATGGTCAACAGACCGTTTAGACCCTAAAAATGGAGGAATTGTTGCCTTCGTTTCAAATGGTGCATGGTTAGATGGGAATTCAACAGATGGTTTTCGTAAGTCTCTTGAAAAAGAGTTTGATTCCATATTCGTTTATAATTTAAGAGGAAATGCAAGAACAAGTGGTGAATTAAGACAAAAGGAAGCGGGTAACGTTTTTGGTGGTGGTACCCGTACACCTATTTCAATTACTTTATTAGTTAAAAATCCAGAATCTAATAGCGAAAAAGCTAGAATCCATTACCATGATATTGGTGATTATTTAACACGTGAAGACAAACTTAAAATTGTTTTAGAAAACAAAACATTTTTAAATCCAAATTTTGAATTAACTACATTACAACCGAATGAGCAAGGGGATTGGTTAAGTATGCGTAATGATGCTTTTGATAATTTTATTCCATTAGTTCCTGAGAAAAAGTTTGATTTAAAGACTCAATCTATATTTAATACATACGCAATAGGTATTGCAACCAATCGTGATGCATGGACATATAATTTTTCAAAAAAAGAAATTGAAAAAAACATGCAATCAATGATAGATTTTTATAATCAACAAAAAGATGCATTTGTAACTGCTAAACAAAATTTAAAAAATTTAAGTATAGAGCAATTTATTGATAACGATGCTACTAAAATTAGCTGGACTAGAGCTTTGAGAAAAGATGCTACTAATGGGATTACTCATATTTTTAAATCCAATGAATTTAGAAAATGTGTTTATCGTCCTTTTACAAAACAAAACTTATATTTTGACAAACCTTTTATAGAAAGTCCAGGTTTAAGTCCTATGTTTTTTCCAAAAAACACTTTATCAAATTTAGTTATTAGTATTACTGGTGCTGGTGCATCAAAGGCGTTCACCGTACTTATTTCTAATTCTATTCCGAATCTTGATGCGATAGAAAAAGCTCAATGTTTTCCACTCTATTATTTCGAAGAAAACAAAACAGCACAAAAAGGATTATTTGATGAAGGCAATGGTGAAGATTATATCCGTAGAGATGCTATTTCAGATTTTATTTTAGGAAGAGCAAAAGAACTATATGGTAAAAATGTAACCAAAGAAGATATTTTCTATTATGTATATGGCTTTTTACATTCAAATGAATACAGAGAAACCTTTGCAAATGATTTAAAGAAAATGTTACCAAAACTTCCATTGTTAGAGGAAGTAAAAGATTTTTGGGTTTTCTCTAAAGCCGGTCGTCAATTAGCAGAGTTACATTTAAACTATGAAAATGTTGCTCCTTATGATAGCGTTAGTGTTATCGGGGAAGACAAAAACAATTTTTTAGTTGATAAAATGAAGTTCCCTAAAAAGAACCAAAAAGACACTATCATTTACAACAATCATATCGTAATTTCAAATATTCCTGAAAAAGCATACGAATATATTGTAAATGGTAAATCTGCCATCGAATGGATTATGGAGCGTTATCAAGTTACTACACATAAGGACAGCGGTATCACCAACAATCCAAACGACTGGGCTACCGAAGTTGAAAATCCACGATATATTTTAGATTTACTATTAAGCATAATCAATGTATCTGTTCAAACTGTAGATATAGTTAGCAATTTACCAAAACTAAAGTTCTAAATGACCAAGACCCAACCAAAAATAGCAATTAAGTTTTATCAAGGAGTAAAAGATTTAACGTCTAATTTTAAAGACGAAGAACAACTAATTGAAGGTATTAAGGAAAAGATGAATGATTTCTTCAATATGAAGAACATTTGCTTTTTATTTGGTTCTGGTACAAGTAGTGGTTCTATTCCTACAATGAAAGAACTAGTTACAAAAGCTAAAAATGAAATTACGTCTCTATCTAAAACCCATGTAGCATTTTATGAATCAATTACATTAAAAGACCCTGATAATTTAGAAGAATTATTAGGGATCTTATATTCTTCTAAAATATATTTTTCTAGTGATGCTTCTAAAGGTGGTGAATTACAAATTTGTACAGAAGTTATTGAAGTTATAGAAAGGGTAATTTACACTGAGATTAATATTGATTTTAATGATTCAAAACATGAAGCCCAATTAAATAATTATAAGAATTTTTACCATAAAGTAGGTTTTCGAAACAAGGATTTATCGCGTATAAGTATTTTTACCACTAATAATGATATGTTTAATGAATATGCGTTAGATAGTTTAAATATTTCATATATCAACGGATTTGGTGGTGGTATAAATCGGTTTTTTAATCCTGCGTATTTTAACTATACTTTTTCAAAAAGAATGGATACCAGTATTGATAAATATGAACCTATTGAAAATTTGGTTTATTTATATAAAATTCACGGTTCAGTCAACTGGTTGGAGGACATTTCAAATGCAAATACTTTTTTCAATATACGTGAAGAAACTTCTTTGAAAAATTTAGTATATGATTCTTCAAACAACGTCTTAATTTATCCTACTCCTACAAAACAAAATAAAAGTTTAGGGAGTCCTTATACTGAACTTTTTAGAGAGTTTCAAAAAAAGTTATTGGAGCCAAATACTGTAATATTTGTAATAGGTTACAGCTTTAGTGATGAACACGTTAATAATATTATTTACCAATCTTTAGCAACTAATTCTACTATCAATGTTGTTATTTTTAATGATTTATCTTCAAAAGAAATTTCTAAAATAAACGACAATAGGATATTTAAAATTTATGGATATGATAGTACTGGTGCAAAAATTCATTATTTCAACAACATAATTGATAAGTTTATACCAGATATAAATATGCATAATAATGAAATTGAGCTACTTCGAAAATATATAACTGAAAATAAAAAACCTTAATATGAAAATAGGTAAAATTGTTTCGGTGGAATATGATAAATTCAGAGTAAAACTCTTTCATAATACTAAGGTCTCAACTATTAATATTGATGGGAAAGTATATTATTTTGGCAACATTGGTAGTTTTTTAAAAGTAAATAATTCAATTGGTGATTCAATTATTTGCGAAGTTGTAGCAGTATTAGATAATAGTAATGAATCTAAACCTTTTAGCGAATTTAATCTCGATAGTGCAAGAGAACTAATAATCAAACCAATTGGAACTCTTGATAAAAACAATAAATTCCTAATGGGTGTTGGCATTTTTCCATCAATCTATAGTGATACTATGATTGTTACAGAGGAAAATATGAAAGGAATAATGCTTAATAAAAATGAGGTTTCTACAACAAATAAAATTCATGATTACATCGATATAGGTATTAGTAAAAATTTTATCCACACCAATCAATTAGGCTATATTAAATACAATGAGAACGAAAACTTTAATAACAGTGCTACATTTTCAATAGAATAAACTAAAAACCAATACAATAAACCTGTAATAGTATAATAAACCAACTAGGTTTATTAAATAATTATTTTTATTATATTTGTATGACATATCAGTCACTAAAACCAAAATAAGCACTTTATGAATGATAAACAATACATAAACTGGATTGCAATGAGCGATGTTGCACTGGCACAAACCATTGGAGCATTTATAAAACACCACAGGTTAGTACAAAATAGAACTCAGGAAGAAGTCGCTAATGAAGCAAACATAAGCCGCTCAACATTAAGTTTATTAGAAAAAGGAGAAGCCATTACAGTACCTACCCTTTTACAAGTACTAAGAGTTTTAGATTTACTTTATATAATGGATGTTTTCAAAATTCAGGAGCAAATAAGTCCAATTGAACTGGCAAAAATAGACCAACAAAAAAGACAACGTGCTAGAAATAGTGATAGTGATAATTCAAAAAAATCAGACTGGTAATGATTACAACCGCTTTTATTAAAATATGGGATGAAACAGTGGGTGCTGTAGCCTGGAATGTAGAAACAGGGATTGCAAGTTTTGAATATGACCCTAAATTCATAACAAAAAAATGGGATTTGGCACCTTTAAAAATGCCATTGGCAAGTAGCAACCGTAGAATCTTTTCCTTTCCGGAACTTAAAAATATAAAAACATTCAAAGGATTACCTGGATTATTAGCAGATGTACTTCCAGACGATTATGGGAATCAACTAATAAACAATTGGTTAGCCCAAAATGGTCGTCCCGAAAACAGTATGAATCCTGTTGAAATGTTATGTTTCATTGGAACTCGTGGTATGGGTGCGCTAGAATTTGAACCTTCACAATTCAAAGCCAATAAAAGAGCATTTGACATCGAAGTAGATAATTTAGTTAATATCTCACAAAAAATGCTGGAAAAACGAGAAGGATTTGAAACCAACTTAAGCGAAGACGAACAAAAAGCCATGTTAGACATTCTTAAAATTGGAACTTCAGCAGGAGGAGCTCGTCCTAAAGCAATTATAGCATACAATGAAAAAACAGGACAAGTAAAATCTGGACAAACCAATGCTCCAAAAGGATTTGAACATTGGCTAATTAAATTAGATACAGTAAGTGATGTCCAATTTGGAGAAAGTACAGGTTATGGCAGAATAGAAATGGCCTATTATCTCATGGCAAAAGCTTGTGAAATAGAAATGATGGAATGTCGATTGATGGAGGAAAATGGTAGAGCTCATTTTATGACTAAACGTTTTGATAGACAAGATGGCGATACCAAACATCATATCCAAACACTGTGCGCTATGCAACATTATGACTTTAATCAAATAACAAGTTTTAGCTACGAGCAGTTATTTCAAACAATGCGGTTATTAAAATTACCCTATCCGCAAGCAGAACAACTTTTTAGAAGAATGGCTTTTAATGTAATTGCTAGAAATTGTGATGATCATACCAAAAATTTTGCCTTTAGATTAAAACAAAATGAAAATTGGGAATTGACTCCTGCTTATGATGTTTGCTTTGCCTACCGTCCGGAAAGTACTTGGGTAAGCCAACACAATTTAAGCATTAATGGAAAAAGAAAAGACATCACAAAAGAAGATTTGTTAATCGTAGCAAAATCAATGAATATAAAAAAAGCACCCTTAATTATACAACAAATTAATGATGTAGTCAGTAAATGGACAACATTCGCAGAAGAAGCCAAAGTAAATAATAACTTTATGGAACAAATTAGCAAATCGCATTTAATTTTATAAAAAACGTAAAAATTAGAACACAAAATAATTCAAACAGTCCTCACGAAGTCCCATTAGAAATACAACTAGATATTTTCGAAAAATTGAGGGGATTTTAGTTTCCAGTTGCCACTCCTTTGCCAACGCTAGAAAAAAATTACTTTCATGTTTTTATTCTAGCACAAAAACAAGTAATTTGCTTTTCAGCCATAATTAAAAAGCTATCAATGAAAAAGCACTCATTATTTCAAGTTGATTTAATGAGTGCTATAAAAAATAGTTTTAAACTAATATTCAATTGAATTTCTGTTGAAATTTTAAAAAACTTCAAATAAACGAAAATTTTGTACAATTGAATTAGACAATTAATTTATAGATAATAGAAAAGAACATCAGCCTTTAATAACAAACATCTTTACAGAATAATTACCCTAATTTCAAAATTTTACAATGTCAATTTTAACGCATCGTTTAATCGTAATGCCACATTATCCCAATTGATAATATTAAAAAGGGCATCCACAAAATCAGTACGTTTGTTTTTGTATTTCAAATAATAAGCGTGTTCCCAAACATCAATAACTAATATCGGTATTGCACCCCATTGCGTTAGTTTTTCGTGGTTTTCACATTGCAAAATTACCAAGCTATCACTGTAAGGCTGGTAAGCTAATATTCCCCAACCGTTTCCATCCACATTTTTCGCCGTGGCAGCAATTAGAACTTTCAATCTCTCGAAACTACCAAAACTTTTCTCAATTCGTTTGAGTAAATCTCCTTTTGGTAAGTTGCTTTTATTCGTGAGATTTGTCCAAAATATGGAATGTAAGATATGTGATGAAAAATGATAAGATAGTTTTTTTGTCCAAAAATCAACTGTTTCCAAATTGTTTTCGTCCAATGCTTTTTTTATCATTTGCATGTCCTTGTTTGCTCCTTTTACTGCTCCACCGTGATGAAAAGTATAATGCAGATGTAAGGTTTCAGCATCCATATAGGGTTCCAGAAAATTTTCGCTATAGGGCAATGTTTGTTGAATGTAATTACCATTGGCATCTACCAATTTATCAATTGAATTATCGGCTAAATTTTCAGCAAAGGCATTTGTAGTAGGAAGCACTAATGCTGCTGCACCAAACAAGGTGCTTGATTTTAAAAACTCTTTTCGGTTCATAGTACTAATTTTATAACAACTCCCACAACTGCTGCAACAGCAATAATGTAGGGTTCTTGAATTTTCTTGATATAAAGTAAAGCAAAAATGGTGGAAATAGCAATCAGTGTTGTTGGAATATCCAAAATACTTCTGGATGCAATTACTCCAACCGCTCCCACCAATGCTCCAACTACAGCTGCTGTAATTCCATCCACAAAAGCTTTGATAGATTTATTTTGCGCGATTTTTTTAAAAGATGGAGCCAAAGCAATCGTAAATAAATAACAAGGTAAAAATGTGGCTAAAGCAGCTACCAAAGCACCTGGAAAACCGGCAACCAAATAACCAATAAAGCCAACAGTAATAACAACGGGACCGGGAGTAATCATTGCAACGGCAACTGCATCTACAAATTGATGTTCCGTCAACCATTGGTTTTCTACCACAACTCCCGAATGTAAAAAGGGTACAATTGCCAATCCACTACCAAATACAAATGCTCCAGCTTCGGCAAAAAAGATGGCAATTTTCACGAGAGTAGAATTGTCATAGTTCCAAAAGCCCATTGGTAACAAAACAATAGAATTGGTAGTTTTATTATTAAACCATTTTGGAGGAGCTTTAACAAACATATATAAAAATCCTGCTACTATAAATAACAAAACCTGTTCTTGCTGTGTAACCAATGTTACAATTACAGCAACGATAAAAAACAGCCACAACAGCCAATTTTGTTTGAAAGAAGATAGATTAAATTTTCCGATAGATTTTATGGTCAGTTTATAGGAACTCATTACGATAATACCGATAACTGCTGCGCCTATGCCATAAAAAACGGCTTGTATCCAAGACAAACCTCCATATAATTTGTAAACGATTCCCAATAGCACTACCATTATAAAAGAAGGTAAAATAAAGGCAAAACCTATTAAAGTTGCCCCTAAAAAACGGTAATGTACAAATCCAAGGTAAATAGCTAATTGTGCCGCTAATGGCCCTGGAGCTAATTGTGCCAAAGCTAGACCTTCTTTATATTCTTCTTCTGAAATCCATTTTCTGTTTTCGACTAAATCTTTGTGCATATAACCAACCAAGGCTACTGGTCCACCAAACCCCATTGTTCCTAATTTCAGAAAATAAAGGGTTAATTCCTTTAAAGTATATATTGGGTTCTTTTCCATAATTCAAGATGTTTTAAAAAGCGATACCAAATTGGAAACCTACAGTAAATGTAGCTGGATGTTCGTTCCCAAATCGTACTGGTAATGGAACAGCCACATAATAACTACTGTTGGTGTTTTTTATTACTGTTTTGTTGAAAACCGGCGTTATACCATATCTACCATTCGTTTCAAAAGCAGCCCTTCCTGCAAAGGTGTAACCTTTCCCTAATGCTACCAATACTCCGGGATGGAATAACAAATTATTCATTTTGCTGATTCCGTCTTCTGATTTTATGTTGGGAACTACTTCAAATGAAAATCCAATTTTAGAGCTTTTCCAAATATTGACTCCTGTTGGAAAACCAACGGCGTAATAATCTCTGAAATTTACATTCGTTTCCTCAGAACTAAAAGTAGCTATTGGATGAAGTACACCAAAATACCCCGTTATTTTGGGATAAGAGGTTTGAGAAAAAACAGAGGTATTGAATACCAATAAAGCAAAAAGGATGGCTAATCTTATTTGTGTCATAATCATTAATTTATTTTATGACGACAAAACTAATGATGTCAGGATGGTATAAATAGTATCTTATTTACCTTTTGTATCTGAATTACCTTTTTGTGATTTTTTACGATAAAAAGAAGGGTTTTTCCCTGTACTTTGTTTAAATATTCTCGTAAAATGACTTTGGTCTGAAAAACCCGTCATATAAGCTATTTCAGTAAGCGTATAGGTTGAATTTTGAATAAGAGTTATGGCTTTTTCTATTCGTAATTTTCTAACATAATCTCCAAAATTAAGGTCGTCAAAATACTTTGAAAATTCTCTTGATAGATAGGAAGGGTTTATTTCCAAATCATTAGATATTTTTTTTAAGTCAAAAGTAAATTGGGTATCTATTTGATCCTGAATAATTGCTTTTAAATCTTTAACCCAGGCAGGCGTTTTCTTTTTACTTACTTTTTTCTCTTTTAAAAATGTTTGATATACTTCGTGTAACAGTTTTTCAAAAGGGCTGTTTTGTAAATGATTTTGCTTGTATAAATGTGTTGCCCAACTGTATAGCGCATCATAAATAACCATTCCGGTTTTCAAAAGTTCATAATCATCTTTGATATTGTATGAAAGTCCAGCTGAGATTGCCCAAAGTCCAGCAGCTTCTTTTGCTAAATCATGTCTGTCTGTATCTGCTCCACGAACAATTTCCGCAATTATCAATAGAGCGGGATCAGTAATTTTATGTTTTTTAATGATATAATCAAAAGAGCTTTTGTCCTTATAGTGGGTATATTCTACATCAGGCATATCAAACGGAATGGCATCCAAGGCTTTTGCTTTATCTAATACTTCGCTGAATGGAACATAAATAAATTCGGCTTCTTTATCAATAAACGTCTTTATCAGCCAAGGACAGGCAATTCTATCTATTTTAGGTCTTTCTCTGGTAATCCATTTCATCTGTAATTCTTTTTTGGGTACAATTAAAAAGTTGACAGTTTTAAATTATTTACACGGTTTTTGTTTAATCCTTGCTTTTTCGTTACTAAATTTTTGCCTTTCGTTTCTATCTAATTTTTGTAAAATATAGTTGTAATCATAGTTTTGACGGTCTAATTCTTTTTGTAAACTATCAAAAGTAACTTGATGTTTGTCTTTTACAGCAGTAGTAATTACAGCAATTTTAGCTTTTATTTTATTTTGCTCTGCAATCAAATACAAATAAGTTGCATCCTGATTTAATTTAGATTGCAAAAAAGCTATTTTATTTTTTAAAGGAGTTATTTCACGAATATTATTGTTGTCATTTTGTTCTAATTCTTTTTCAAATTCCGGTGTAGAGATATGTCCATAAATATGTTCGTGAGCTTCTGAAATCTTACGACTCTTATTCAGATATTTAATGTTAATTTCGTTTATCCGATGATTAAGTAATGCTATTTCAGATTGAATCGGTTTTATAATTCGGGTTATCTTTTGATTTATGGAAATCAATTCTGGATTCAATTGTCTTGAGTTTTGAATGCTCTCTAATCTTACTTTTTCTTTAGTACTTAACCAAGCACATTTTGTTTTTTTATATTCCTGTAGCCAACTTTTTCGATTGTCAATGCAAGATGTTGCCAATAAAAGTGTAGCCAGAATCCAAATAAATTTATTCATTGATTTTATTTTTTGATTGTCCGTTTTTAGTTATAATCCTGTAATGCTTGCTATTACTAGCCTGTCGAATAATTTTTCTTCAAAATATCTCCTGTTAAGCTTGTAGACAAACTCATTTAGGTATAACTGAAGATATTTCCCTTTAATTTTATGATAATTCCCTAAGAAATTTCTTTTTTCATTGCTAATTGCGATATGTACCCACTTTAAAGTTTCTGTTGTTGTTTCTTTATTCGATTTTTCAGTGATATGAATCTCAACATAATCTGCAATATCTATATAGGATGTGCTTTTGTCTGTAAAAAGAATACTTTTTTCAGAAATAGATTCCTGAATTGTTTCATTAATTTGTTCAGAAGTATGATCTGTTAAAACTTTTGCTTTAAAATACCTGCATTGATTTGATTTTTCTCCTGTTTCAATATCTTCCAAAACAGTTGATTCAGCCATAATTGCAACATTGGATTTTCCAACAGCACCACGTCCGCGAATTCCTTTCTCCTGTTCTATTTTAGAAGACTCAACAGTAAAATATCCTTCATCAAATTCAATCATCCCTTCTAAAGTATAACGAGCATCTCGATTGCCCATTGCTTTTCGCAACTTATGCACCATAGACCAAACTGGTTCGTAGCGTTTCAAACCTAATTGTTTTTGAATTTCTTTGCTTGAAAAACCTTTTTTGGTGGCCGTAAGCAGGAATATCGTTTTGTACCAAATTAAAAAGGACAAATTAGAACTTTGCATTATAGTACCACTTCGCAATGAAATTCTGCTCCTGCATTTTTTACATTCATAACTCCATCTACTTTTTATCCAAAAATGATCTTTGTTTCCACATTTGCATTGAACGCCAATTTTATCTCTCTCTTCCTTAAAATGAAGCCTGCAAGCTTCTTCGCTGCCAAAATTTGCAGTAAAACTGAATAGATTCATCCTTTTTTTTATCAAAAATAACACTTTTTCTTTAATTATGATTGATTACGGACAATCAAATTTTATTTTTATCTATTTTCATATAATATAAAGTTTAATTTAATGCCTGTAATTACAATAATTACAGGCATCAAAAAATTAATTAATGGTCGTGTTTCTCGCCATTTTCGTGTTGGTGGTCGTGCGCTTCTTTTGTAGCTGTACTATCTTTGCCAACAGTAAATTCTTCTTGGGTAACAGAATCGGTTTCGTGATTCGGATGTGCTGCACCATCTTCGTGTTGATGCGTTCCATCTGTGTGATCGTGTCCGTGTTCTTCGGTTTTTTTACCATTACAAGCAGTAAATAACATTCCTGCAACTGCCATTGAAAGCAATAATTTTTTCATTGATTTTGTTTTTAGAAAGTTGTATATATGAAAATAACTTAAAGCCCAAAAAGGCAATAAGTGTCCTGTAATTCAAATAATGAATAGTTTAGCTAAAAATTGTGGGCGGACCACGAAACTGTAAGGAATGTAAATGGGGAGAAATAAAAATAAGCGGTTCATTATTTCGAACTACTTCATTTTTATTATAATATCCAATTGAATCTGTAAAAACTGAAGTTGAATTTAGTACAAAGTCTTGATTCGGAACTTCTTTAATGATTTTTACAACCTCTTCTAATTGGCTATTGGAAAAAGTATCTGAAGAGTGGTTAAAATGAGAAAATAATAATGACAATGGACTTTCATCCGATTGTTCTTCGTGATGATGATGGTGTTTCCCATCGTGATGATGTTCTACTATGTGGGTATGCGGAAATAAGCTATGTCCTAATTGAATAAAACAAGCTATGAAAAGAAACAATATGTAAATTGACTTTCTATACATTGCAACAAAAGTAAGTAATTTTTTCAAAAGTAAATAGAGACAAAAAACAGAAAGCTTAATCATTATCTCTTCGAGTTGTACAAAACTTTCATTTACTTCAAGTATTCCTAAACAAAAAGTTGCCGATTGATTCATTTCGCTAATTAAGTTTCCAATAACGAGAACATTCTTTTTCGTATGTTGGTAAAAAGACGTTTTACATTTCATAAGCCACTCCTTTGCCAACGCTCAAAAAAAATTACTGTCATGGTTATTGGCTCAATAACCCGTACGCTCCGCAACTCATGCCAGTAATTTTTTCCCCAAAAGCTTCTTTACATAATGTGGCATTATAGTGCATCAACAAAATCGCAATCCAAAAGAAGTTACCGTATGCACTATAATAACATTATGTAAAAAAGCCGCACACCCAACGCGCTTGCCAGTGGCTCCAGGACAACATTTTTTGCAGCTCCCATCGCATCACCCAGCTACAAAAAAATACCGTCCTTCGCCACTGGCTTTAACAATGTGCTGTATTTCATTAGAAACTTTAGTGTTATTATTACTATTAACTAAATTTGCGTTAGCTGTTTTTATCTGCTTTGTGCTTAAATAGGAAGTAGTTGCATTGCTTTTGTAAGTGCTTTATCAATTCCATAGCAATTTCCAGTCTGAATACAGGAAACGGAATATAAACACTAGTTAAGCACCCACAAAACCAAAATCCCCGGCAAGAGTATTATTTTTTATTTGCCAGAAAAACAGCAGTAATTGCTTTAACGGAAAAGCCGATGCCATACCGTTCCTATTAGTAATAAATCTTACACTATAAGTATCGTCTTTCTTTCAAGCCTATGGCAGCAGCTTTTCCATTAAACCAATCAGAACATCCCGATAAGCAAATAAAAAATAATACCCTTGCTTGCGCTACTGCCATCGCACTAGGTAAGTCTTTGTATTGTTTTTTGAAGATGCTTTACTTTCTATAAGACAACATACTGCTGACTGAAAACTGCCTCTGCCGACTGACTAAAAAAGCATCCTCAAAAATCAAATAGTAAAAAAGAGTATCAAATTTTTCAGCCGGATAAAAAACGTTTTTATTTTTTGATTTCGGTATTTCCATCCGTCCAAAAAATTGGATACCCTTTCAAGAACTACCCTGCTAAAATCAACATTTATTATTCCAAAATTTCATCCAAACAGACAAGGGAAATTTGATTAGATATTTCAAAATAAAAAATAAAAAAAAGAGAGCAAAGCTAAGTTGCAGGTATTCAAAAAAGCAAGTTCAAGCCCTCCGGGTTTCATAAAAAATCTCCACCCTTCAACCTGAATTTATTTCAGGTTCTTTTTTATAAACCAATCTCTGCTTTTTAATAGATTCTGGATTAAAAGTCGGGTAGTATTTTTTCTGAAAAACTTGCTTTTTTGAAACCTTCCACTTGAAGAACGGCTTTCTTTTTTTTCTTTTTCTTTTGAAAAATTTATTGGTGCAGAGCGTAGCGAGGCACTCAGGTAGTCATCAGAAACAGCAGGGAAATAAGAAGAAAAGCTAATCTTTAAATCCGAAGCTATGCCAAATTTCATTATCAAAACACACCAAAAAGACACGCTTTACAGCAAACCGCATTTATTCATATTAAACAAGGGAATGAACAGCGGTAAACCCCAAAAAGAACCATTTACAAACAGTTTTGTAATCATTTTTCAAAATGAGGAAGATTGTGAGAATAGTTATTTTGTGGCGTACAGCTTATGGAAAACCAAGTTTTGGCATCCATTTTTAGTAGGTTCGGTTATCCCGTTTTTACGCCTTCAAAATTTTTCGAAAGAATTCAATCTAAAAGCCAGTTTGATGATGCAGGAACACGAAGAACATCTCAAACAAGTTGCAGCTTTAAAACTCCTGGAACAAAAAGAAAAACAATTCCACCAGAATATCAATCTCATTAACGATATGCGTAGGGTGATTTTGTACCGCTACTGCAAGAAAAACTGATTAATTAACTTTTAAAATTACTCCTATGAGCATTTTTTTATTATTCCAAACAGACAATTGGAAATCAAGAGCATCAAGAGTGTTTTTTGGTGCTTTTGATAGCAGAAACAAAGCTATTGACTTTGCAAAATACAACGATTTGTACTGCCATAATTCAGAAGTAGTGGTCGTTGAGGTGGTACTCAATCAATTTGGTGAAATCTAAAAACAGTAAAGCCTATTCTTACGATTAGGTTTTCTGTTTTTTTTTTTAGGATATTTACTAAAAGATTATTTCCTTTTTTTAAAGTTCTCTTTTTTTAATAAAATAGAATCAATTTTTTTTGTTGCCAGTGAATCAATACTTTCGTTAAGTTCTTTTTTAATCACAACTTCAGTTTTTTCATCTGAAATAATAGTATTATAACCAATAGTAGCTAAAACAATGAGAACAATAACATAAATATATCCTACCCAGGATCTTATAAAGCCTCTTGTCGCAAATAATATCAACATAACAAAAATTCCTAATGCACAAGCTAATCCAAACATAAATAAAATGGATTCGGAAACACTATCCACAAATTTATATGCAGGGATAGAAGATAAAACGAAAGTTATAATCGCTGTAAAAATGGATATGATTTCGATAGATTTAAAGTCTCTTTTTTCTATTTCTCCTTTTAATTCTTTAATTTCTTCTAAATCTTTACGTATTCTTCTTATAGCATCAATTTGAAATGAAAGACTTTTGAATTTTTGTCTTATTTCTGCATATTGCTTTTCTATTTGGTTGTTAACCGCAGGTAATATAAATGACGATGAAATAAATATGAAAGGTAATTCTTTGATTTTAAATTCAGGGATATTAATTGTACTCTCGTCAAACGGTAGTAAAAAGATATAATTATTATTGATTTTGGACCATTCTTTGTTTAAATAGTATTCATCTAGTTTTTTTCTGCATTCTGAGGAGATTAGTTCCTCATATTCGTCGAGAAACTTTATGTTGCTTACTTCATCACTCTTTTTATTTAGAATATCTATTAACGCATTAAGGTACTTGTAGTCTAAAAAGAAATTGTTAATATCTCCTTGTGTTTTGTCTTTTGCTTTGTAATACTCATCCTTGATGGTATGTATATTGTTGTTTTTTTCTAAAAAAGATGAAAACGCGTTATTTACGGCATAATTTTTAATGATATTAAGAGAATATCTATCGTAAAAATTGTCGGTATTTTCACTTTTTTTACTTAATAAAAACTTGCTGATTTCGGTTAACTTCGAATAATTTCTGTTAACGTCCTTATAATACTTTATAAGTTGATGTAGTTGAAGAAATTTAAGATCTTCAAATTCATTATTTTTAAATTGTTTTATTCTACGTTCAGTCTTATGCTGCCATGGAGAAAATAATTCATAATGTGAATCTATAATATTAGTCCAGTATATTATATCTGGATTTGTTGTACTATAATCTTGTATAGTATTGGTGTTTCCATCAACTGAAAAATGGACGGCTGTATTTTCTTGTTGTTTCCTGGCTGTCCATTTATATTCTAAATATTCTATTTTAAACTTTAGAACTTTAGTAATAGTGTCAAATTCGAATAAATCTATTTCTTCAATAGCTTTTTCTATTTTAAACAATCCTTCAAATTGTCTGTCTTCACTTGAAAAAAAATGATCATAAAATGATAACTCAAGATTGTTTACAAAATATTTACATAGGTTTTCGGAATGATCTGAAAGTGTGGCTTTATGGTATTCTTTTCTAATTTGTTGATTAAATGAAAACACATAATCAACTTTGTCTGTAGAATATTCATTTTCAATCCCCTTTATAAAAGTCTTGTAAAATGTACAGCCTATTTTTATTGCTGATATGAATTCAGAAATTTTTGTTTGTAATTCTCTATGAAAAGAATTTGTATAATTTAAGGTGTCTGATAGTCTATTCTCAACAATGTCAATTTCATTTTTTAAATTCTTGTTATAAATATACTCACCTGAAAGGAGTGAATAATTTAGTAACTTATATAGATTACTAAGTGTAGTGTCTGAATCTTGAAAGTAAATGTCTTTTTGAACTGATAGCGATGAAACAATTTCTTCTTTATCGTCTTGAGATAATTTTTTAGTTAATTCTTCAGTTACTTCTAGAGATTCATTTGTGTCATTTGGAACTTCATTATCAGGTTCATCTATATTATCAAATAACCAAGAGGTACTTGATTTGTCAGATTCCTCAAGACCCGAAATCTCGTGAAAAACTGTATTAATATCTTTGGAGTTCTGCTCAAAAACCTCAATGATTGAACATATTTTAATAGCATAATTCTCCATTAATAGAGGTTAGTTGTTGAGGTGAAAAAATTTTTCTTCTGCTTTAATTATTTCTGAAGGAATAAATTCTCGGAGTGTGTAATTTTTTTTTGCTTTTGCAAAAAAATATCTCCATGAATACCATGAATGACTTAATTCTACTAAATCAAAAGCATTCATTTTTATGAGATTTGGATTTATAGTCTTTAAAACTCCAATAGACGTATCTATTTTTGTTCTTGAGTCAATGTTGATTTCTGTAACTTCAAAATCTGGTAGTATGGTAGTTTTTGTATTGTCAATACTTATTCTGCGGAGTCTTTTATTCTTAATTGCAAAATAAATATCACTCTCAACATGACCATATGGCATAGCTACTATATTATCAAAGACATCATCTAGTAAGGTATTTTGTGAGTTTTTGGTAGTACCTACAGCAGATACAAAGAAAAGTAGTTTAAGAGCTTTCAATACACTAATATCATTGTTTTCGCTTCCGTTATTTAAACTTTTATTCCATTCAAGAAGTTTAAATACAAGATATTCAAATGCGTCTATTTTTTTTTGCTCTTTCATAGCCGTTTTTTACAAGGGTGCAAAAGTACTAAGTTTTCGTAAATATAATACTAATTTTAAAGAATCTTTTGTTTTAAACCATTTTTTTTTATTGGTTATCTGTTTATGGTTCTTCAAAACCAAGAGTCTCTGTGTAAAACAGAAAGCCTGATCTCACGACCAGGCTTTTGAATTGCTTCGGAAAAGGTTACCAATCAAAACCGAAACTATTTTTTGAATTTAATCAAACATTTTAAAAGAAGCGAAACGACAAAACTGACGGTAGCTCCTATGACTGCCAAGATAATGGTTTTTACAATATCTTCAGAAAGGATATTGGGTACAATACTCAAAAACGTTCCTGAAGCAGTCCCAATCGGAAGGCTGTTATTCGATTCCATCGCGTGCTAAATTTTCGTTGTCCTTTTGCAACTGCTTTAAAATAGCTTCTTCATTTTCTACAGTATCATCAACTGTAATTTGGCTAATCGCCGAAATGATACCTCCCGCTAAAGCGGTATAACCTGCCACACTCACTACAACAGCCGGTAAAGCTACAGGTGCAGCTACAATTGTTCCACTTATGGCCAATAATACCAAACCAATACTACGCAAAGTTTTAAAAAACTTTGGTGTTGGTGCTTTTGCTCTTTCTACTATATTCATAATATACCTTCTATTTATTGTCCTCCTGAGCGTGTCCTCCCGAGTGCGTCAGGCTGAGCGTGTCAGGCTGAGCGCAGTCGAAGCCCGAAGCTAGAAGCCCCAAGGGACGATTCAACAATTAATTCAACACTTTCTTCATTATCCAAAGCCTTATATACAATGCCTTTCAGCTTATTAAAAGCTATTCGGGACATCAAACCAAGTCCTGGACCAGAAAGTTTAGTGACCGGAGCAATACAGCCTTGTAACTCCTGTTGGGCATTATTAGCTGGATGAAATAGAATAAACTTTCTATTGGGTACATCCACCAATTCCAAATGCCATTTGTATTTAGCACTGTATCGCTTTCTGATAAAATATTTCCCCTCCGGAACACAGGAAACCTTCGTTTCGTTCATCTTCCACGGCAATTCAATAGTATTACAGATCAATTTACCTTCACATTCGAGTTTACCATTGGTTCCTTCAGGGAAATAAGTTCTGTTTAAAAACAAAACCATATTTTAACACTTAAATTTGTCAGACTGAGCTTGTCGAAGTCCATTACACTCCTCCGTTAACTACGATAAGTGCTAACGGGTTGTAAGCTCCGTTTTTCAGCGAATACATACTTCCATTCACCTCTTGGTAGAACTCCAATCCTAAAGCCAAAAACAAGGGTTTAGTACTGTTTGGAGTAACCATATTTACTTGGTTAATCACAGCGGTAGCCGTAGCATCCCAAGCCATAATGGCTGTTTCTGCATGTTGTTCAACAAAACTTTCATTCTCAAAATCAACTTCAACACCGGCTGAAATGATTTTGAAATGAGTAGTTCCCCCGGGAGCAGCAATCATATTCGATGGAATAAAAGAAGGAATATCCACGGTAATTTCACCGGTAACCCTGTCAATACTTCCGGTATAAGGAGCAAATAAACTAGTACCTAGCTTTCCACGAATATTAAATTCAAATCCTGCCAACAATTCTGCCTCACCGTCAATTACGTTTCGTAATCCACGTTCGTTAGTAGAATCAGCCTGAATCACCTTAACCATAGATTGCGTCAAACGGCTCACCATTCTGCTATCCGCAGAGTTCAAAAGCAAGACTCTAAGAGCTGTTCTTAAAACCTTTCCTGCTTTTCCAGCTCTACCAAATTCAGATCCGTTTTCACGTGTTCTTTGAAACGCAGGATCAGTTGCGATTCTGTTAGCGTCAATTCCGCCTTTTTCTCTCGCTAAATGACCATCCTGCGTTTTGTAAAAAGTAATATCCCCGATAGTACCTTTTAATTTAATTATGCCTTTTTGCCTTGCCATAATTCCTAAAATTTAAGTTTGAAATTAATTTTACATTCTCTCAATCAACATTCTGCTGCAGCATTCCTAATTTGATTTCAAAGCAAATTTTAGACATTAAAACCACATAAAAAAAGTGAACCATACGATATGACATTTAATGATACAATTGGCATATATAGACTTGTTTGTCAAAGATTTTTTTTGAAAATCGAATAATTTGTAACTTAAAACAATTAAGAATATTCACTATTTTTATTCTCAGATTAGATAGTAGTCATAAGTTAATCAAAGTCTTATCAAAAGCATAGTTAGTGTATGAAAACAGAACCAAAGAGAGTGTGTATCTACGCAAAGGATATTCAACGCATTACTGGAAAGTCATATCGTCAAAGCATCAGAATACTTCAAAAAATCAGAACCGAACTTAAAAAGCAGGAGAATGAGTTAGTAAGTATTGAAGAATTCTGTTTATTTACCAGTTTAAAATACGAACTAGTAGAGCCTTTAATTATTGGATAAACTAGTTAAACTAATTCATTTATTGAACAAGTTAATCGTTTATTATTCATATATTTGCGGTATAAGATTTGTCTAAAAATAACATATTTTTTGAGGTTCAAAATCGAGACCCTAGAATTTTATTTTGCTAAACCCCTATTAAATATAGGTTGAAAATGGATTTTCGAATCCCTCTTTCTCCGCTGACTGATTAACAAAAGTCAACAAAACCCTTTAAATCTTATGGTTTAAAGGGTTTTTCTTTTTATGCAATGTGCAGAATATTCATTTATTCTCAATACTAAAGGAGCACAATTCGGGGTACATAAATGAGGTTCATTTCAAGTACCCCTATCTGAAGTAAATGAGTATCCGAGCACAGGTATAGAAGCTGAACATCTTGATTGGCTTCGGTAACAATTTTAACTTAATAATAATTTAAAAGGTTACCACCATGAACAATCCAATTACAATTCTTTTTTACCTAAAAAGAGCAAAAGCAAATTCAAATGGACTAGTTCCCATATTTCAAAGAATTACCATTAACGGAAAACGATTAGACAACAGTACCGGAAAATTCATAGATCCGACAAACTGGAACGCTGATTTATCCAGATTAAAAGGTAATTCGGCAGAAGCTAGAACAATAAATAGTCATCTTGAAAATTTAAAAGGAAAGATTTATGAAGCTGAGAAAAAATTAATCTCCCGGGATGAAGAATTAAACATCGAAAATATCCGAAATATACTTTACAATAGTAAGAAACGGGAACATTTACTGATTCCTATTTTCAAAGAACACAATCGTAAAATAAAAGAATTAATCGGTTTGGAATACGCACCAGGAACACTGGAACGATATGAAACATCCCTAAAACACACTCAAAATTTCCTAAAATGGAAATATAGTATTTCCGATATCAGTATTGAAAAAATTGATCACGCCTTTATTACCGAATATGAATTCTATTTGCGCAGCGAGCGAAAATGCGCCAATAACACAGCTGTAAAATACATCAAGAACTTTCATAAAATCATCAATCAATGTCTAGCCAATGGATGGCTAGATAAAGATCCTTTTGTAAACTATAAAGCAAAAGTCAAAGAAGTAATTAGGGAGTTCCTAACTGAAAAAGAAATTGAAACAATAATGAATAAAGAGTTTGTTTCTGAGCGTCTCGAATTAGTCCGTGACATCTTTATTTTCAGCTGCTTTACCGGTTTGGCATATATCGATGTAAAACAACTTACATTGAATAATATTTCGTTAGGAATAGATGGAGATAAGTGGATATATAAAAATCGACAAAAAACAGACACAACATCTAAAATACCATTACTCCCTACTGCACAACTTATTCTGGATAAATATGAAAACCATCCCGTCTGTAAGAACGAAAAACGACTACTTCCTATCCTGTCCAATCAAAAAATGAATGCTTATTTAAAAGAAATAGCGGATGTATGTGGAATCAAAAAGGATCTTACCTTTCATATTGCCCGCCATACTTTTGCAACAACGGTAACACTTTCTAATGGTGTCCCTATCGAAACTGTTAGCAAGATGCTTGGTCATACTAATCTAAAAACTACTCAACATTATGCCAAGATATTAGACAAAAAAATTAGTGAGGACATGCAATTTCTTAAAGATAAATTTAACGTAAAAAGAGATAAAATACAACAAAATAAAAATATTTAGTAAGAAATATACATTACAATATTGGGATTTAATACTTAATATTGCCGCATAAACCAATCCAAATAAAAGTTTATGCTACCAGACTATAAAACCTACTTTGATCAAATATATTTAGGCTTAAGAGCTTTAAAACAACAGGAAAACAATGGAAATTGCAAAAAGCTAATTCAATATTTAGAACACCATAAATTGGTGGTCAATAACTGGTTACGCAATTATAACTTTTCAACGGACGAAGAAGAAATAAAATTTTTCAAGAATTATAAGCCTCAATTAACCTCTAAAATCATCTATTACAAAATCCGCCAGGATATCTACCTCAACTTACCTAAATCACAGAAAGCAATCTACAAATACTACGACAAACTGCTGGATAAAAACAATCATGTTCCAACTAAATTAAAACCGTTTTATCGTTATTTAGGAAAGGAATCGACTCACCGGGATACCGAATATTTCTTAAGACGAAATAATATCTCCGACATCAATGATCAATATCATTTTATTTTTTCAGATGAGCGAACCTGTACAAAAATGGATATTTCAATAGCCATATTAATAGCCCGCGAAAAAATCATTAGTCATCTTGAAACCAGGTTGAATGAAATTGAACAACAAACCAAAAATTCTAAATGGATTTCCAATTTGAAATGGACGGGAACCAAAATTGAACTTATCGAATTAATTTATTCACTCCAATTTGTAAAGGTTATAAATGCGGGTAATACCGATATCAAAGAAATTGCTGCCGGTATGGAACATTTATTTAACATCGAGTTAAAACCCCATTTGTACGGAACTTACCAAGATATTAAGAAACGAAAAACAGGACAAACTAAGTTCCTGGACAAAATGTCAATTACCTTACAAACTACCATTTTCGACGAAGAAATCTAAATCCTTGCCATGCAGGGATTTTTTATTTCCCCATGTCAACCACATAGGGAAATTTATAATTTTTCAACACTTTGGGCTTTTAACAGCTTTCAAAATTATCCGTTTACAAACGAATAATCATAAATTACTTTTAAAAATCAACTAGTTACGTTTTTTTAATACAAAATCGTTCCCTACTAGGGAACACCTATGGAAATAAATTATTCCAAAAGCCCTTGTTTTGTCTTGTTCAACTTTAAACAAATTCAAAATGAGCTTACATCCTAAAAAACTGTTCCCGGAAGTCGAAAATATCGAACTATTGAACCACCAGGTCGTTACCAAAAGAGACCTTCTAAATGCTTCTAACATTATTCTCTCTGAATTAAAAGAAATCCTATCCATAAAGGAAAAGCCATCCGAATGGTTGCGTTCAACCGAAGTTCGTAAAATATTAAAAATATCCAGCGGAACGCTCCAAACACTTCGTATCAGTGGTGCTTTAAATTACACCAAAATTGGAGGCACCTTGTACTACAAATACGAAGACCTCGAGAAATTACTCAATCAATAAAATAAGACGAAAAAGTCTTAACACTTAATTCTGTCATCTTAATACTTGAGTTATGAACTACATTAAACATCTCACTGGCTTTTTCATTAAATCCAATCAGGATCTAAGCATCACTCCAACTCACATCAGTTTGTATCTGGCATTATTTCAAAGATGGAATCTAAACCGCTTTAAAAATCCAATTCTAATCTCCAGAGAAGAAATGATGCTTACTGCTAAAATAAAATCCAAAGCCACTTACCATAAATGTATTAAGGAGCTGCATGATAAAAAATATATTATTTACAAACCATCCTATAATCCTTATACCGGCAGCGAAGTAATCTTACCCGATTTATCTTTAAATGCAATAGACAGCCATGGTGTTAACGATTCAATTACAGAGATTACCATACCAGATATTGAACCAAACCTGTTCAATTCAGAACAAACAAGTACAAAAGATGAACCTATGAAGTTCAATAAATGTGTAACTAGTTCAAATAATGAGTTTAGCGAACCATTAAATGAACCAACACCCCCTAAAAAAGACACAAAAAAAGACTTAACCGTACTAAATTTTGACAGCACCATACCAAATTTTGACCGAACCGTACTAAAAAATGGTATCTATAATAAAACTAATATAAACACTAATAAAACTATAAGTGCACCCACCCAAAAAAAGGAAAAAAATAAAACCAGTTCAATAAATGAAAAAGTACCTCCAAACTTAGATGCTGTTAAAAATTATTTCAAAGAAAAAAATATCCGCGAACTGGAAGCCGAAAAGTTTTTCAACTATTATAATTCCAATGGCTGGCTCATAGGTGGTAAAACGCCAATGAAAGATTGGAAAGCAGCAGTACGAAATTGGATCTTAAACCTGGAAAAGTTCAATAACAATCAAAACCTTCAAACAAATCCAAATCCAAACTTAAAACCTAATAATCTCAACGTCTCTAACAACAAAGACTATGCCGAACCGCTATAATCTGAACTCATAGCCAAAACATGTCATCTCGAGCGAAGTCGAGAGACCACAACCCACAACTTGTCACCCTGAGCTTATCGAAGGGCATAACCCATCCCGATAGCTATCGGGACTCATAACCCACAACCCACAACCCACAACCCACAACTCATAACTCATAACTCATAACTCATAACTCATAACTCACATGACCTACTACGACACCTACCATATCGCCAACAATACCAAAATTTTTGAACCACGAAAATGTTTTCAATTCCTGGAACAACAAGGAAAAGAAATGTTCAATTCCAATTTCAAAATCCATAGTTACGACTATCCAACTATTTACAAGCTACTGATTTATGCTATTAGAGACCAAAAGGTTGCTCTAGAGTTAGGAATTGACCTCAACAAAGGAATTATGCTTTCGGGACCAATTGGATGCGGAAAAACCTCATTAATGCACCTGATAAAACCTTTTATCCATCAAAAAAATGAATACAAAATCAAAACCACCAGACAAATTTCCTTCGAATTTGCTAAATCCGGTTACGAAATCCTTAGTCAGTACACCTATAAAAACCCGAACCAAAACCGTTTGACCGGCTATTGTTTTGACGACCTTGGTGCCGAACAACAAATCAAACATTTCGGTAATGACTGTAACGTTATGGCCGAAATCCTAATCACACGCTATGAAGAATTCATCGCCAATGGTTCGATTACTCACATAACAACCAATCTTTCTGCTTCTGAAATTGAAAAAGCTTATGGAAATCGGGTTCGTTCAAGATTGAGACAAATGTTTAATTTGATAGCTTTTGACAAAGAAGCAAAAGATAAACGATAAGGTTGAACATTTATGAACTCCGAAAAAAAACAATATAAAACAGTGAATAAATGTTCAATTTGAAACCTTCCATCTGATCACTGGAAAATGAGAATTTTAAAGCAGATGCCTTTTTATAAACATAAAGAGGCTTTTGATAAACTGTACAATATTCTATATTCAAACCAACAACTCTAACACTGACTTTAAGTGGGTGAATAATTTATCCGAAAAACAAATTATAATTATCAAAGCCATTCATGGTGACAGTAAAATAAAAAAATCTGTTTTAATGCAAATGACTGATTTCAGTGCAACTGCATTGGATAATAATTTGGAAATCCTTAAAAAAAAGAAGGGTTCTTGGAGCTTGAAGGAACTAAGGACAGTGTTTGGATTTTGCATTACATAAATCTAAAAGTGGGTAAATAATCCATTTTTTTAATTATCTGTCCCGTTCTAAAATAACAATCTTTTTAGCTATCATTATTTTAAAACGGGATATTTCTTTCTATACCAAAGGAACATTATAAAAATGCTTATTCATAAAAAAATCTCTTAAAATATGATTTAATTTTGTAGCGGCTTCTCTTTAGAATAAAACTCTTTCAGCACAAACCACGCTTTTTTCTTTTCTCCCTTATCAGAGAGTAACCCCTTACGATTCCATCCTTTTTGGAAAGTGGGATGCAAGCGAAGTGGCGATTGAAAATCGGCTAAAATCCACGGACAGGTACCACGTAAAAATGGAATGCGTTTCAGCATCGTAATCTGATCTTTATAAAATTGTTCCATGTATTCTTCACTCCACGAACTGGCCACATCTGCAGCACCATGATTTTCATACAAGGCTTCACAGCCAAATTCACTCATAATAACCGGTTTCTCGTATTTAGATACCCATTCAATTTCGGACGGTGATTTAAACCAAGGTTTGTACCAACCTATGTATTCATTGATACCAATCACATCTAGTGAATTAATCAGATCATCTTCAATGACAACTTTGTTTCCAACATATTTTATATTATTGAAAGCTGCCGAAATAAGACGAGTATTATCTATACTTCGACAAAGCATAGCCATATTAGAAATCGCCTGAGTACGATTTTTAGATCCTTGTGGAGTTTCGTTCGCCATACTCCAGGTTATTATTCCACAACGGTTTTTATCGCGTCTTAAAATTTCTTTCAGTTGCAAATTCATCAGCTGTTGTGTAGGTTCTTTGTCAAAACTAATTGACTGGAAAACGGGAACTTCTTCCCAAATCATAAAGCCCATACGTTCGGCCATGCGTACCATATTCTCGTTATGAGGATAATGAGAGGTTCGTATAAAGTTACACCCCAATTCTTTTGCCCAAGTGAGTAACATAAGTGCATCCTCCTCGGAATAAGCACGACCTTTACGTTGTGGCACTTCTTCGTGAATGTTTACCCCTTTTAAAAATACTGACTCTCCGTTTAGTAAAATGTCGGTTCCTTTAGTTTCAATGCTTCGAAATCCTATTGCTTCTGACACAGCATCACTTTCACAACTAATTTTTACCTGATACAATTTCGGATTTTTTGGATTCCAAAGCGATAATTTAGCGGGAAATTTTATTGCTGCATAGCCTTCAGCATTGGTTTTCAAAACCAAATTGATTTTTGCTTCTGGGATTTGTACTTTAACTTGCTGGGCTGATGTTACTCCTGCTAACTTTATATATCCTGACACTATGTTTTTCGAACCTTTCTCCAGTTGAATAAAATAATCATCAATATAAACCGAAGGCGTTTCTACTAACCTTACATCACGTGTGATTCCACCATAATTCAACCAATCGTAACCTGTAGCTGGCACACCATCTTTTTGTCGCTCATTGTTAACGCGTACAATAATCGAATTTTCACCGTCTTTTATCTTATCAGTAATTTCAAATTGAAAAGGAGTAAAACCTCCTTCATGACTACCAATTTTTTCCGAATTCAAAAAAACATCAGTGATATAGTTGGCAGCATCAAAATACAGGAACAAACGTTTACCAGCCTGTTTTTGAGCAACAAAAGTTTTCTTGTACCAAACTGTCGATTCGTAGTTTTTAAGTTCCGGCAATTGCGAATTGATATCTCCCGGCACATTAAAAACGGGTCCACCATCAAATGAATATTCATAAAAATCTGATTTTTCAACAGGCTTCTTGTCTTTATATAGAGCCTTCCATGATTTAATTCCAACGTCGTAAGGATCTATGATGACTTGCCATTTACCGTTAAGGCTTGTTTGCTTTCGAGCGGGAATATTAGTCATAAAATCCTGTGCAGAAAGAAACGTGCATTTAAATAAAATTAAAAGTAATAAAAGCCTACAGCTATATTTTTTCATGGGAAAATAGATTTATTATATTATAGATTTTATATAAGAAAAGACAGCAGTATGTTATTTAACGACTCACTATTAATTTATTTTTACTGTTGTCTCAGCTAACTTTAGAACAAATAAGAATCTTACAAATTAAGACTAATTTTCAAATAGATTTGATAGAACATATCACTATTTAGATGGATTATATTACTATAATCTCCAACTTCATAACAGCCAATAAAGTCCTTATTTTACCCAAAGTAGAAACCTTTAACACTAAAACTAAAAGAATCTCAGTTAAAAGGCTACGCTTTTAATTGAGTTTCTTTATCAAAACGAGTAACGTTTTTTTCAGAACCAGACAATCATTAATCCTTCCTTAAAATGCTTGTCTCTCCGGTTTTTACATTAATTTTCCATGGTTTCGGCTCTGGCAACCAAAGCTTCCCCCCTCCAATTTCCAAAGGCATCCACAGGTAACGTGAATCCCATTGTGTGTCCGGTTTCCAAATATCACCCGTAAATAGTACTGTAGTTTTCTTGGAGCCAACCACTTTTATCAGCATAGACGATTGTGAGTCGTAGGTCTTTGTTTCTACAGGAGCTATATCTTTAAATTCTGTCCAAGGTCCTTCAAGCGAAGTAGCAGTTGCATATTTATTTGGATTTGGTTTCCAACCAGTAAGACCTGAACCTAAGCAATAATACAAACCTTTGTAATTTACAATAGCTCCACCTTCTATTCGGGCTTTTATAAGTGACATGTTCTTTTCAACGTCCATATAATCATCTGAAAGTCGGGCTATACGAAAACCACCACTCGGACGATCTTCAAAAATGATATAGGCTGTGCCATCATCGTCAATAAATTGACCAATATCCCTGCTTTCAAATCCCAGTGGTCGAAAACGTCTCACATATTGAAACGGCCCGGTTGGTTTATCGCTTACCGCTATTCCCATATTTGCCAGTTTATAATTGACATCAATATGTAAGTACATCACATATTTCTTCGTCTTTTTGTTAAAATAAACCTTTGGTCTTTCCAACACCCAATTGGAAGAAAGCGAATCGGGAGCAGCCATTTTCAAGACATTACCTTTAAATTTCCAGTTAGTTAAGTCTTTAGATGAATAACAACTTACATAGCGATACTGAGGATCTAGATCTTTTGCCCTACTTTCACCATACCAATAATAAGTGTTTTTAATTTTGGTAATTCCACCACCATGAGCTTGTATGTGATTCCCATCGGTATCTGGCCAAATTTCACCAGGATGAATACTCTTTTGTTTTTGTGCCATTACACTTGTACAAAAAGTGACTATAAAAAGCGCAAGAAAGAAATGTGTGTTTTTTAATAAAATATTCTTCATGTTTTATTTTTTGTATAATTGCAAAATAATTTTTATTACTACTATTTTTATTTAGCTCGATATTAAAAAGATACTCATCAAAGAACGGATATATTATCCGACACATAATACCCTTTTCCCAAAACGGGAAAAATTAAATTTCGTTCTCGTAAAATTTTATAAGCTTTTCCAACAGTATCTTTAGATATAGAACAAGAGCTACTAAGTTCTGTAATGGAAGGTATTCGTTGCCCTTCTTTTATTTTTCCATTTATAATATCATTCGAAATACTTTGTTCAATCTGATTATATTTGGGAACACTAGAATCATTGTTAATATTAACAATAATATTTGTGACTCTTTTTGTCATTTTTTTTTTCATTATCTTTTTATTATTATTTACAAGACTATATTTATTACTTCTAAAAAATCAAATATCGCTGATAAAACAAAACGTCTACTTTATTCGCTGAACAATCAATACCTTATCCATGATTCCAGAAGGGACTAAACGATCTTTGGGCGAAGCAATTTCAGGATAAGCATAGGTAAATCGTTCCAATTGTAGTAGTGATGCGTCACCTATCATTCGGTTGGTCAATGAATTTGCCACCTGAATTTCAAGAGTGTTTTCGCCATTTTTTATGTAAGGCGTTATATCAGATTCCCACGGACTACACCATACAGTCGATACCTCTTTTCCGTTAATCAAAACCCGTGCAATGGAACCCAATTGTGGAAAACGAAGTAATAATTGTTTATCCAAAAGAGATTTATCCAATTGAATAGTCTTGCGATACACTGCTGTTCCGGAATAATACTTAATTCGCTTATCTTCATTTTCAGTCCAATCTTTTAAATTAGTAAAAGTAACTTCGCCTGGACCTCCCCTTTTTGGGTCAAAAAACACTTTCCAATCTCCATCAATCGATGTTACTTTTTCTTCGATGTTCATCGATTTTGTTGGGAGATTTGATGAATTTTGATTAGATGTAACAATAAATCCTGATTCATTAGGCTGTAAAACAACATCTAATAAAAGACCATCTTTACCCGAAGCTGTAACAGGAAGAACATATTGTTTTCCAGTTGTCGGATCCCAATATTCGGCGTTTGTTGCCGTGGTGCGTAAACGAATACTATCTTTAAAAACGTTTTTGCTGTGGTTGTTTAGAAAATAAACATCCGTGTCTCCTAAACTACGATGTGCAAAATAAACCTTGTCAGTAACGGTATTGCCGCTTTTAAAGGCAGCATCGGGTTTGATATTTTGCTTTGCCAATACTTCGTCAAGGGTCATCCCCCAATACACTTTTCCTTTACCAAATACTTTAGTTCCTGATGGTTTTGTATCCCACAATTGGTTAACCAAATCCTGATATTCTTTTGCGAAAGCAGCTTCTTTTAAAGAGCCTAAACTCGTTGGACGTGAGCCATAAATTGGCACTCCTTCTTTTACTAATTGTACAATTTGGCGCAATGCTTCCAGCGAAATATCTCCATTGTTTGGAAGTAATAATATTTGGTAACTAACACCGTCAGGAAGTACAATGCGTCCTTCTTTGGCAGACATTCTACTCACCAAAGCATCTTTGGTACAAACATCAAAATCATATCCTTCCGGAATTACTGGCAAGCGATTTGCTAATAGTTTTACAGGAGCATTTTCGCCCAAATAAATACATAAATCAGCCACCGATTTTCCATTACGCATCAATCCCGCACATCTTGCCTGATAATCCCAAAATGGACGACTGTAGTTCCAAAAAGTATTGTTTCTGTTCAATACATATTGCCTTCCTCCACCTGTACTTCCTGGTATTTTGTCTAACCAGGGTTGGTATGCCGAGGCACAAACCACAAATTCCTGCGCACCAAAAGCATAAGCATAATCGGCAACATTTTTGGCTTCCGCCAAGGATTGACTAAATTTTAAATCGGTAAAGGCTTCAGCTGAAGCAATTAGTTTTCCATAAACATGTGCAGCAGAAGAAGTTTCTTTCACATCGTAACTTCCATGAGTTTGGTACGCCCAAAATTCACCTTGAGGTTTTTCGACACGACCTTTGGCTTTAAAATTATCGGCTACCATAGTAAGTCCGTTACCTACTGCCTGTCCAGTAAAAACTACTCCTGCTTGTCGGCACAAACTGTCTAGCGTACCAAAATATTCGTCAGAAACGAGGTCGGAAAGCGTCAAGCGCATATCATAAAGAAATCCATCCGTTTCTTCTTTTGAACCCACAATATAACCTGCCAAAGCTGGGAGATATTTATGGATATCGTAGCCACGTAATTGTTTGAATTTATTCTCATATCCTGCTGTCCAGTTTTGGGAACCGGCTTCGTGGCTGTCCATGTGCAAACCCGTTAACGGAATCCCCATTTTTTTCAAGGAATCTGACATCACTTTAAAATAACTGTTCCATTGCAATTTGGTGGCTTCAGCCGAAAGCTTGTCACTCTCTAATCCCATCAAATTAGGACGTCCGTGTTTTGTTTTCACTCCAATAGGCACTCGCACAAAACGCATAATTACCCATTTGCCAGCAGGTACATTCCACACCAACTTGCCATTTTTGTCCATTTGAGTCGTTAAATCCACCATCTTTTTAGGGTCTATACAAGCAGATTTGGAATAATTAGGTGTTAAATCTTTTTCTATATATTCTGAATTTAACGCAGCTTTTTCTTCCCATTGATCCATTTTGGCTTGTGCTGAAAGTACCACATTGCCAAAAGGCATATCCTGTCCTGCATCTTTTGGATTGTTCCAGTCGTGCAAATTAAGACGGAAATATTTTCCTTTAACCGCTGGGAAAGAAATTGTTCTTTGGTTCCAAGTTGGCGATTCATACATTGGTTTTAAATCGCAAACTTTAGTATACGTTATCCCATCATTTGAAACTTCCAACTGCCCTAAATCTGGTTGTTTTACATAACCATAACCATAGAAATCTTCAGAAGAAGGACCAGGCATATTCATGGCGCCTGTTCTTGATTTACCTCTTGCACGAACACGGTACGTAATGCTGCGTGCCGTAAAAGAGTTGTTGAATTCCAAATTAATAAATACTGAAGCTCCTGGTTTTTGAGAAGGAATATTTATGAGTTTATTATCTTTTGGAAAAAGGATTAGACTAGCATTCAATTCGTTTATATTGCTAGATACTTTAGGCAATTGATTCAGACTTGTTTGCCAATTTCCTTCGGGAACCGGAAATGCTACAACAGCTACATCACGCACAATTCCCGATTTATTTTTTAGGATAGGAACAGGAAGTTTGGCATTAAAACGCTTCCCTCCATTTACCACTGTATCAGTGGCATCAAGGCGCTGCATACTCAACTCTTCCGTAATCCATGGGCCACCGGAAACATATCCATTAGACAAATGCGTTTCAAATGTTAGCCCCAGTCGTTTAGCTTCAGAAGCGGCAAAGCGAAACATATCCCACCAAGTAGGAGAAAAAGCAGCTAAAGCATTTTCTCCTTTTCCATGTTGTTGGTCGTAATAAACTACACCTCCAACTCCTTCGCGTTTGAATGCCTCTAAATCGGCAGTAATTCCTTCTTTAGTTGTTTCTGTTTCTCCGTGAAACCACCAGAGTTTTGTTCTAGCAGCATCCGAACCAATAGAAAATTCACTCCTGATTTTTTCCAGCGAAGTTTTGCTTGTTTGGGCAAAACTAGGTAAAGTATAAAAAGCAGTAATACAGCTTAACCCAATAGTATAAAATTGTTTTTTCATTTGTTTATTTTTTTAGGATCTGTGGGTCTATGTTGTAATTGCACCAAAACCTAAATTAATTTTCTTTAATACCTTTTCGAATTATAGTCTCGCCAGTAACATCCGTAATGATTAAGCCCGAAAGATCTACATTATTGGCATACCGAATATTGAATCCTTTTTTGGCTTTGATATTACAATTTTTAAATTGCACTCCCTGAATAGGACTGGCTTCCAATCCACTCATATTACCCACAACATCAGCTGTCCCCGAAACATTAATGATTTTAACATTACGAACTATGGGCAAAGCCCTAGTAGCCGGCTTGGAATCAATCATGCGCCAGGCCATATCAAATTCAAACGCTTTACGTGTATTATCCAATTTGATATTTCGGTAGGTGATATTTTCGACCACACCTCCACGGCTGGGTTGCGTTTTAAATCTGATGGGAGCCCAGTTTTGGGAGTCAACCAAACAGTCCCTGATTTCCACATTGCGAATGCCTCCCGACATTTCGCTACCGATGGCAACTCCACCATGACCATAAGCAAAATGACATTTTTCAATTAAAATATCTTCTGCTGGGCGGTTAACACGCCAACCATCCTCATCCCTGCCAGATTTGATAGAAATACAATCATCGTTTACATCTATAAATGTACCCATAACATGAATCTTGTTACTGGAGTCTATATCAATACCATCTGAACTTGGAATACCATGGTCTGCTGTAATCTTTAAATTGGCTATATCCACATCGGTACTGTACAATACAAAAAGCCCCCAAGAAGCTTGGTTGTTTAGACTTAAACCTTCAATTTTTATATCCTTGCAATTTTGAATACTCATTAAACGGGGTCTTGGTAAAAGTGCCGTTGGACTTATTCGATGTCCTCCTGTGGGTTGTTGCTTAACCAATTCCAGACCACGCTGTGTCCACACCATACCTGAACCATCAATAGTTCCCTCGCCGCTGATTTCAATATTTTGTAAATCAATAGCATTCACTAAGGCTGCTATCCATGTCCGTTCTACTCCTTCCCAACGTGTGGCAATATGGGGATAGTCGGCTGATATAGTAGATCCTTTTAACTTTCCATTCTTTTCAACAAGCAGGCTTACTCCTTTTTTCAAGAAAATAGCACCGCTACTAAATACACCTTCAGGAATTACGACAGTACCTCCACCATTGGCACTACATTGATCAATACAAGCCTGTATAGCCTTTGTATTTAGGCTAATGCTATCGCCTTTAGCTCCAAAATCGGTAATCAAATATTGTTTTCCATAAACTGGATTTTGGGCTGTTGCGGTTAAAGTGATAGCTATTACAGCTACTGACAATAGGGTCAGGATTTTTTTCATAGCAATTATAATCGGTGTTTTGTGTTTATAATCAATTCTAAATTTATGTTATTTTCTGTTCCTCATTCTAAAATTGTGTATTATTTATTGGTCAATAAATTAAGTTTAAAAGAATACGCTTTAGAACATTTCATTTTAGCTTCTAAAATTTGAACATGCAGACTTTAAGTTTAACAACCAAATCTATCGACTTTCAGTCCATAGATTTGGTTATTCATTCTAAATTATATATAAAATACTGATTTAATTATCTTTTGGAGCATCTTCTCTATTTACTAATCCTCCTGCTCCAGCTAAACCTGCTTTAAATTTAGGCCATATCTGATCCATGTCTACAGGACGGAATTCAACGATATCAAACCAAGCTTCACCGCCATCAAGATCTGAATGTAAAGTAAATTTATGCCTTCCTGTAGTTTCTACTTCAACTATACCCAGCAATCTAGAATTTATCGCTGTACTCGCAAAAGGATACATCGGGCGTTTATATCCTTGAGATTCTAATACTCTGTCTGGAACATAAGAAGTACCGCTAATAGGATTTGCAGCTTCTCTAAGATTGATTAATCGGGATAATTGAACCCCATTAAAAAATGCTTTTACTTGAGTCGAGGCACTTCCATTGGTACGATAAGAAACCCAAATTTTATAACGCCCCTTAATAATTACTGGAGTAGTAAAGGTAACATTTTGTAATCCACCTGATCCCGGACGAAGACGGAAAATAGACAATTGATCTCCATTCCAGCCTAAGGGTTGAGGCTGCCAGGACACATTATATGTTTGATTACCTGTCCATGTTATTTCACTAAAACCTGCTGCTCCATATCCGAATGCTACACCACCAGCTTTTCTATAATTACTTGTATTAGCAGCAAACTCTGGCTGATTACACAAATCCCAATATACTGGTAAAGGAACACGTTTTTTTATTGCAAAGTGACCATCTACATAATGTAATACTCCATTAGAGCAAGTTATATCACTAGCATCTCTCACTATGGAGACTCCTTCTTCAAGAACTCCTGCAAACACATCACGATTTAAATAAATCATTTGCCCAATTAATTTAGAACTAATAACTTCGAGAGGTGCTTGGGTTTCAAACACTGGTGTTGTTACTAAATCGGCTAAATAATTTAAATTAGGTAATACATGATATTGTACAAATAAATTTAATCCATTAGTTGGTTCCATAGGATCGCCTGATAAACTATATTTTGCTTTTAAATCATCTAATGTGGTAAAACCAGCTTGAGCAAATACTTCATTAGATTGTGCTAATACTGTTAAATAACTTCCTATATTATTTTCATCAAAAGTTATAGGTTGATTTAATTTTTCATACCATCCAGTAGCTTTCATAACTTCAGTGAATAAAGAAAGGTTGGGATCTGCTTCAATTGTTTGTGCCAAGGTTTTATCGGCAACACGCAAGACTTTATCAATAACATGAATAATACCATTTCCTACTTCTACATTAGAAGCCAGAATACTTGATGATTTATTAATTGTATTATAAGTAACACCATTGATATTAGCTGCTCCAGTTATCAAATATTGTCCCTGCATACTTGGTGTTACTATCTTACCATCAGTGAAATCGGTAGTATTTATTTTTTTATCTAAAATATGCAGTTTAGCTATATTTTGTAAATCTACTAACGGTACTTGACTTAATGAAGTAGCCCCTACATCTTTTAAATATTGTTTCACAGCTTCATTAGTTGGAAGAAACATGGTATACGTACCGTATGTATTCATGAATGAAGCATATTTAGTGATATTCAGAATTTCTAAAAACATAGAATAATCTGGATTTGCTCTTATATAATCGGTCATATTAAGCGTTTCATCAGTAGTTTGTTTAATATTTTCTTGGGCGCAATTTTGAAACACTAGAGCTGTTAAAACAGCTAAAGTAAGTCTCAAAAACTGAGGGAGTTTAAATAATTTCTTCATTGGTTAGTTAGTTTAATTTATATTGTTTTTTGTAGAAATAGTTAATTATTGTAAGCGAAGTAGCTTATTAATTCAGATTGCAGTGGTTTGAGATAGTCAATTTATTTCAATTAACTTTTTAAACTACAACTAGTGTTATCATTAACAGCAACACTGTTGTAGCCGCTAAAGCCGTTGTAGTTACTTTGTAATTTTTATTTTACTATGAATGTCTTACTAAGACCTTTCAGTCCTGTAGCTGAAACTTTCAGCTTTACAGTTCCTACTTTTTGTGCTGAACGCAAAATAGCCATTGCAAAACCGTTGTGAAATATCTTTTTATTGCCAGCAAACAAATCATCACTAGAATGATTTCCATTATCTACCGCGATTATAGTTGCAGGGCCGCTAACATCAAAAGTTACTTCTCCTGCAACAGTTGGCACTTTATTTCCATTACTATCCACGGCATATACTTTAACATATTGAAGATCCATACCATCTGCTTTCCAATTTGGATTTTCTGTTTCTAATTTTATAGCAACTGCTTTTCCAGTTGTTTGCATTTCGTGACGAGCAACTTCTTTTCCTCCTTTTCGGGCAATTGCAGTAATTTTACCTGCTGAATAAGGAACATCTTTCCAGTAAATAGTATTGCGTTTTGTTACCTCAGTACTATTTTTTTGTACACCAATAGATTTTCCATTCACTAATAATTCTACCTCATCGGCATTGGTATAGGTGTACAAATTGTATTTATTCCCTTCTACACGATTCCAATGCGCCGAAATCACTTTTTGTCCCACAACTTGATCGTTCCACATTTTCGATTCTCCTTCATTATCTACCACTCCGATATAAACTAGAGGTTCATCCGTAAAAATACTTTTGGTTAACCAAGCTTGTGGAAAAGGTTCCATTGAATGATTGAAAAACGAATAGTTCCAACCTTTTCTAGGCCAACCTTGGGATTCACCCCAATATTCGATTCCGCCCCAATAAGCCAGTCCTACCATTTTTTCTCTATCCATTCCAAAGTAAGGTGCCGCCAACTCATTGGTTACCGCCTCACTCTGATAAACAATCATATTGGGTGCATGTTTTAGATATTCCTGATAATCTTCCCAAGTGTAATTAAAGCTTGCGATATCTGTTACTGTTGACAATTCAGGTGGAACAATATTTTCTTTGATACGGAAATCCGGGTTGGCTCTAATAATCCCTCCAGCACGAGCGGGATACATGGCAACAGTAGTTTTACGGGTTGGATCGTAGCGTTTAGCCACTACATCCATAATTTTATAGGTAGTTACACCCCAATCGGTTGTTGGCCAATTCCAACGCTCTTCCTGAAACTGTAATTCATTTCCAAAACTCCACATGACAACCGAAGGATGATTGCGGTCACGTTTAATCCATTCCTTGATATTATCGTACCAGATGTCATTCCATTTCTCACTTCCAGCCCAAGCCTGAATACTTCCCCATTTATCGTATAATTCATCAACCACTAAAATTCCTTTTTCATCAGCAAGTCTAAAAAAGGACTCTGAATATGGGTTATGAGAAGTTCGAATGTGATTAAAACCAAAAGCTTTTAATTGATCCATCATTCTGGCAATGGCTGTTTCATGAGCAGCTGCACCTACTGCACCCAAATCATGATGATTAGCAACCCCTTTAAGAAAGACCTTTTTACCATTTAGTTTTAATCCAAATTCTTTCGAAAACTCAATGGTGCGGATTCCAAACTTTTCAGTCAGCTTATCAAGCACTTTACCATCTAATACCAATGATACTTCTGCTGAATACAAATTAGGTGTTTCGCAAGACCAAAGCTGTGGATTTGCGATGTTAACCTTTGGCAAAGCAACTTCTACTTCAACAAGATTTGATTTTTTAGGAGCGAAAGCTTTTGTTTCGGCTACTTGTTTTCCTTCTGGAGAGAATATTTTTGTAATAATTTCCAGTTGGTAATCTTTATTTTTAATTCCTGCTACTTCTACCTGTACGCTCACTTCGGCATTCTGATTAGTGATTTTTGGAGTAGTGATAAAAATACCATGACGAGCAATAGATACAGGATCTTTTACAACCAAATGCACATCGCGAAACAGTCCGCCACCGGTGTACCAACGGGATCCGCCCTCTGTAGAAGAACGAACAGCGACTACATTGTCAGCATCATATTTAATTAAATCAGACACATTAGATTCGAAACCAAGATAACCGTAACCAGTTCCCCCAATTTTCGTTCCGTTTAGCCAAACTTCACCATGCAGCATAATGCCTTCAAAATCAAGAAACACTTGTCTCCCAACCCAACTCGCATCGGCTTTGAATGTTTTTCGGTACCAACCTACACCCAAATCTTTAAATCCACGTCCACGGTTTGCTTCTTTGTTCCAAGGTTGTTCAAACTGAAAATCATGTGGTAAATCCAGCTTGCGCCAGTCACTATCATCGAAAATCAAATTTTGACCATTCGTGATTTCTCCAGTTTTGAATTTCCAACCAAAATTAAAAAGTTGGTTTATTCTAACATTCTCATTACTGTTCTGAGCAAAAAGAAATGTTGTGCAACAAAAGGCGATAATAATTGATAAAATTCTCCCGTTCTTCATGTTATAGTATTAAATAATTTAATAGAAAAAATTATTGATTATTCGATTCAATAATTCATTTACAAATCTATTTCCATGGGCTGTAAAAGGACTATTCAAAACAATTCAAAACAATTCATTTTGAAGCATAATACCAGTAATAATCACTGTTTCCCTACTCTAAGTCAAAAAATAGTTGCTGTCTGGGTTTCTCTAATAGCAACTTCTTCATAATGCTTCTAGAACTTTAGCTATAGTTTACAAATTGGTTTTAAAACTCCAAATCTGTCCGATAGTCTCACCTCCTTTATTGTCTTTTACAACAACTTTCCAATAGTAAGTTGTAGCGGGTAGTAAAGCACTTGTGTTTAGAGAAGTAGCCGTTATGTTGTTTCCAACTTTAGTTGTTGGCGAATTCACAGTCCCTAAAAAAACATCATAAGTAAGGGCATCATTAGTATCAACATCAGATGCTGTCCAACTCAAAGCCGCTGTCGTACCGCTAATGGTAGCATCGAATTCAGGCAAAACCAATTGTGGCATAAAAGGCAAATGATTAGTCACCGCTACAGCTTCAGTATAGAAGCTGTAGGTTGATGAATAATTGCTTGAAGCATTGTTACTATCAGTTGCTTTTACCCTCCAATAGTAGGCAATTCCTTTACTTAAGCTTGCTGTTTGGATAGGTAGCGAACTTTCGTCCGTTTTTACAATTTGTGTAAATTGATTGTCGGTAGCTATTTGTAACTGATAAGTTATTGGGTCTTTTTGAGCATCTGTTGAAGCATTCCATTCCAAACTAACCGTATTGTCAATACAAAGTTTGTTATTTATTGGAGCTACCAATGTGGGAACAGTTGGTGCTGTATTTTTAACTGTTTTTAAAGTATCATCACTTCCGCTACAAGAAAGCAACAAGAAACTTATAAAACCCGAGTATATATATTTTCTCATGTTTTTAATATTTTATAATCTTTACGCTTACAGGCGTTTCTAAATATACTTTTGCTAAATAGGCTCCTCTGGCTACTTTGTCTAAATTGAGTTGCACTTTCTGGTTGACAATAGTAAAATTGCCACTTGAAATTAATTGTCCTGCTACAGTATATAATTCAATGATTGCCTCTTTTTTAGTAGTTGGTACAGTAATTTCAACCCATCCATGAGTTGGATTTGGATAAACAGAAACATTTCCTCCCATACCTACAATGTTTTTTGCATAAATCCCTTCGCAGGCTTTGGCTGTTTTTACTTGCAATAAATCACCTTGTTTGACATCTACCGTAAATGAAGAAGCAGCTGTTTCGAATTGGGACACACCATTAACTAAAACTTCAAACGGTGCAGTTCCTTCGGTAATTTCTACAGCAACCTTATCAGAAGAAATAGTAGATTTTGCTGAAATAGTTCCTCCTTGAGCAATGACTGCTGTATAACATTGTTCAAAAGATTTGCCTGTAATAGTGATGCAAACTGAATACGTACCAGGTGTTAAATTTGAAACTGTAAGGCTGTTATTAACCAAAGGATAATTTGTACCATTTATTTTAGCTACGTAATTATAACTATTTAGTGCATTGATGATTATTTGTCCATTATTTTTATTAGCACAAGTTTCTGATTTAGATTCAATCGTGAAATTATTGTTGGCTAAAGTAAACTGTGCAATTGCAATATTAACAGTGACTACATTACTATTAGAAGTACCATCATTAGCTTTATAACTAAAACTGTCTGAGGTAGTATTAGAACCATTATGAACATAACTGAAAGTACCATTACTGTTTAAAGTTAAAGAACCATTAGTTACATTAGATACAAGAATAGCAGTAAGTACATTGTTTTCGGCATCGGTATCATTAGCCAAAACAGATGTACCATTACCAACAAGAGCTGCAGCGGTTCCTCCATTAGCTACCGAGACAGCATCAGCCAAGGCTATTGGTGCGTCATTAACAGGAGTAACTGTAATACTTACTGTAACTACATTACTATTAGAACTACCATCATTAGCTTTGTAAGTAAAACTGTCTGAAGTGGTTTCTGAACCATTATGAATATAACTGAAAGTACCGTTGCTGTTTAAGGTCAAAATACCATTAGTTACATTTGAAACAAGAGTAGCAGTAAGAGTATTGTTTTCGGCATCGCTATCATTAGCCAAAACAGTAGTACCATTTGCTGTCCCTCCTTCAGTCACTGTAATTGCATCTGCTACGGCTACTGGCGTATCGTTAACTGGAGTAACAGCAATACTTACAGTAACAATGTTACTATCCAAAGTACCGTCATTGACTTTATAGCTAAAACTGTCTGTAGTAGTTTCTGAACCATTATGAACATAACTAAAAGTTCCGTTTCCGTTAAAGGTCAGAGTACCATTGGTTACATTCGACACCAAAGTAGCGGTAAGTACATTGTTTTCTGCATCAGTATCGTTGGTAAGAACGCTTGTAGCTCCTCCAACTAAAGCACTTGAAGTGGCTCCCTCAGATAAAGAAATTTGATCTAAAACAGCTGTTGGTGCTGTGTTCATTGTAATAATTACCTGCTGTGTAGCTGTTTGAGAATTACCCGATTCATCGGTTACTGTCCAGATAACTGCAGTTGTTCCTTGAGAAAATGAAGAAGGAGCGTCATTACTTACCGTTAAATTATTAGTAGCACTACAATTGTCATCAACTGTTGGTGTACCCAGCTGAACTCCGGTAACAGGATCACTATTAGTTGTGCTAATTTGTATATTTTGTGGTGCAATTATAGTCGGCTTTGTAGAATCTGAAATGATAATATCAAAACTATGAATTGCATTCTCACAAGAATTAGTTGCTGTAATGGCTACCTGAGTTGTTCCTTTATTAAATTTACTACCAGAACCCGTCCCAGTTCCTGAGCCCGTTGTTGCTCCTGTAAAAATATAAGAATATGTTGGATTTTCAGAAGCTACTGCATTATAATTAACTACAGCATCACAGCTATTAGCAGCTGTAGTCCCGTTTGTGTTTGTTGGACTAGAAGTAAATGTTGGTTTCAAACAAACTGGTATATCAGCTTCAAGTCTTATATAATCATACATTACTTCTCCGCTAGTTGCACTACCTGTAACTCTTAGGGTAAAAGTAATTTGGTTGGCACCAGCTTTAAGATAACTGGCAGGAAAAGTAAAACGAGTGTCCGCAAAAGCACCATGAATCCCTTTACGAATCATGGCATTGCTATTATTACTTGGTGCAAAACCAGTTGCAGGCACGGTTACATTTGTACCATTTACGGTAAGAATTAATGCCGAACTAAAATTGGCAGCCAAGGCTACATATACTGATGCACTAGATCCTGTAACTGGTGCACTATCTAAATTGAAATTAACATTCCATTTAGGCGATTCGCTATGAATAGTTTTATTATAAGGATGTACAAAGTTCCAGTCGGTGGCAATATTGCTTTGTCCAATGGTAAAGTTCACTCCATTTGGAAATTCATCCGGGTAATTCATAAAGATTCCCCAACGTGCATCAGGATAGGTATTACTGGTCCACCAATCGTTACCATGTTTGAATTCCATGGCATTTCTATCAGATTTACCAATTTCCCAAACTGTTTTTGCTACTCGTGTAGGAGTCCAATTTACGTTCCCTAAAGCTGTTGTGCTACCAGCAGTTACAGTTGCATAATTAGACAACGAAAGCTGTCCATTGGCACCAGGACCAAAAGCAAACAAACTGTAAGTACCCGGTAAAACATCTGGAATACTAAAGTTACCATTCGCATCGGTTTTTACCCAGAACTGATAATTTTTACTCCAATCTTCAAAATCAGTTGAACTACTGCTTCCTGTAGGTGGAATTCCAAGTCCTACCCAGGTATCAGCAGCTGAAGCTGAAGCATTGCCTGAGTCATTTATCACTAACTTACCCGTTACTGTACCACGACCACTTTGTTTCACATAAGAAGGATTGTTGTGCCAGCTGTACGGCCATGCTGCCTGTTCGGTCTTGGCTTGTGTTTTAGCATTTTCCCATAAGGCTATTGGTGCATTAGCTGTACCAGCATCAACTTTGTTACAATAAATCAAGAATGGACCATAGTTTTTTTGCCATTCTTCACCAGCAGCAACGGAAGTTTCACTACCTTGTTCATAATGAGTTCCTCCAAGCATATTAAGTAAAACAGGATTAACATGTCCTGTAAGTTCACGCTTCATAGGTCCTCCTGGATAGTATTCTTTACTTGGTGCAGTAATCCACAAACCTACTTTATCGGTGGTACTACTCCACCCCCAGGTATCAATAGCTCCAAAATCGGCACTATAATCATATTTACATTCGTATTTATCTTTGTAAATACCTGTAGTTAAGCGGGTAATTTCTGGTGGTGCACCTGTTACCGCCGCAGCATTTAAAAGATCAGAACTACTTGGCATCAATCGGTTTCTCAAAGCATCTACACTCAACCAATCTAACCTTGGATTTGGATAACTGGCCATTCGCCATTCACCTCCAGGGAGAGCGGGATAAGTTGCCGGATGTGAAAGTGTTGCAGCGGCATACAATCCGGAAACATTTCTTTGAAGCGAATAATAAATATCTACATCCATCGCAGCTGAATTAGCCGTACCGTCCCAGGTCATGTGCATTTTGATTTCAGCTGAATCAAAATTGTTGGCACTTGGATCTGTAATTAAGGAATAGGTACAACCGGATGGATTTTGATAATTAGGCATGTTCCAACTCCAATAGATAGAGCCTCCACCATATCCCCCTTGAACCATTTCAAGTCCGTTGTAAATAAGACTCGTAACCGTTCCGCTGGTTTTGCTGATAGTAACTTTCACAATTCCGTTGTCCATAACAACAGTACTAGTATTATCTATAACTTTAACATCAGTTGGATCACCCGGATCAAAAAGACGAACTACAGGTGTAACTACGCCACTTCCATTTGTTTTGGCATAAACAATATATGGTTTAGAAGCATCACTTCCCAAAGCAATTGTAGCGTTTACAATTGATTTAGTTGCAGCTGTTGTAACATTTGGTCCTGCCGCATCAATACCAACTCCTGATTCCGAAGTTATTGGGTAATTTTGCACTTCAGTAAAAGTGGAAGTACCGCTTGCTTTTTTAAACACACGAACCGTAGCCGATGTTCCACTACCTATTAAGGCATCTTGGAATATAGTATATAAATTTCCTGCACTATCATTAATCAGCATATTACGGTTTGCATCTCTTGTGCTGATGTCTCCCAGCCAAGTCCATGTTTTAGCAACTTTATCAGTAAGACGGATGGCTGTACCTTTTGCACTTGTTGTATTAAAATAAGTTACAACAGGGCTATTAGTATCATCTATCGCAATACTGGTGTGACGAACAGAAGTCGTTGCACCTGTTGTAGTAGTTCCTGGAGCAACTGGGCTAACTGGCGAAATATCTTCCCAAATGTTATTTGTTAAACGAAAAACTTTAATCGCACCCGTACCTGAATTCGATGCTGATTGTTGGATATAAACTGCATAAGGGATATTGTTGGAATCAAAAGCAATGCCGTTTCCAGCAGCAAAAGTATCGGCAGAAACAGCAGCTCCTCCAACTGTTTCCCATGCTCCGTTGACAAAACGTTTTACATACGCATTACCTGAAGTGGTACCAACACGTTCTGAATACGCAATATAAGGCACATTATTATTGTCAAATGCTAAATCACCTCTCGCATCAGACGCAGCAAATGTAGCTGTACCTGCCGCAGTTGAAACAAAGTCATTTCCTATACTTAATGGTACCCATGCCCCTGATACAAGTTTTTTAACAGCTAATTTATAACTGTTATTTCTGTCTATGTAAGTAACATAGAGGTCCCCTATTTTGTCTTTATATAGTCTAGGAAAACCTGTAAGAGCAGATAAAGTTGTTCCCACTTGTTCCCATACACCAGTAGAAGGATTTTTCATTTTTACTTTACCCGGACCTGTAGCACCAGCACTATATGTGGCCTCAACATAGGCAACATAAGGTACGTTTCCTAACACAGCAATTGAGGTATAGCAAGAGTTTACCGAAGATATGTCGTTATCTTGGGCTATAACATTCCATTTCTGAGCAAAAGAAGTTTGTACAGTCAAAAAAGTAAGAACTGTAAAAGCAGTCATTCTGAAAGTCAACTTTCGAAAAAGAAACTGCACAAATTCAAAAAGTAGTTGTTTTTTCATGTAATAATTGGTTGGTTAGTGGTTAAATAATAATTCCAAATTTTATTATTTTGATAGTGTCAAAAATTATAATGGTTAGTCATATTTTTAATTCTTATCATGGTTTTAAACAATTAGAAAGAACGTAATGGTAAAATAAATTGGATTTCAAAATAATTTAGACCAGAGAACAAATTTAAATTTGAAGACAGTAAAAAGACTATTCAAAACAAATCAAAACCATTCATTTTGAAGCACAAAGTCATATATCACAGCTATTTCCCAAACTTTTAATCAAAAAAAAAGTTGCTACCCGAATTTCTCGAATAGCAACTTTTTTCATGTTGCAACAAACTATGTTGAATCTTTTATTTCTTAATTGACTCTAAATATTTGGATGGACTTACTCCAAAATGGCGGGTGAAAGTTCTGGTAAAATTACTGGACATACTATAGCCAACCTTATAGGCTGTTTCTGAAATATTATATTCACCACTTAACAAATACTCCAATGCTTTGTTCATACGAATTGTTGTAACAAAATCCAACAATGATTGATTAGTAAGTGCTTTTATCTTGCGATAGAACTGCGAACGACTCATATTAAGTAGTTCGGAAAGTGTATTAATATTAAATTCTTCGTCTTCCAAATTCTCATGTATATGTTGGACTACTTTATTAAGAAAAGCTTCGTCGGTAACGTTTATTGCAATTTTCTTAATTTCGATAGCAGAACCTTTCGAAAATAGTTCACGTAAACGTTGACGTTGCTCAAGAAGATTTCTTATTTGAACCTTAAGAACATTGGAATTGAAAGGTTTAGTAACATAAGCATCGGCACCAGTTTCGTAGCCTTCTAATTTCGACTCGTCTGACTGGCGTGCAGTAAGTAAAATTACCGGAATATGACTGGTACGTTCATCGGATTTCAATTTTCGACACAATTCTAATCCATTCATATCAGGCATCATCACATCACTTACCACAATATCCGGGATTGTCTCTATGGCTTGTAGTAAACCTTCCGAGCCATTGGTAGCTAAAATAATGCGATACTCGTTACTAAAGTTCAGGGCTATATAATTACGAATATCTGCATTATCATCGACAATTAAAAGTAATGGCAACTCATCAGAGGAATCCGTTGTTTGTACAGTATTGGCTAATAAACTTTCTTCTCCAATAATAAATTCTTGCTGAGAAAATTCCATTTTCGATTCTTCTTCTTCCTCTGAAATGGGAAGAAAAACCGAAAAAGTAGCACCTTGACCTAATTTACTTTCCAATACAATTTTCCCACCATGCAACTCTACCAATTCTTTAGTTAATGCTAATCCCACTCCGGAACCTTCTTGTTGTATATTCGAATTATCCGATTGATAAAAAATATCAAAAACTTTTTCCTGCTCTTCTTCTGATATCCCCTCCCCTGTATTGTGTACTTTTATCACAAGCATTCTATTTTCTTCATCTGGAACAGCAATATTTACAGAAACCTCACCTCCTTTAGGTGTAAATTTAAAAGCGTTGGATAACAAATTATTCAAGACCATATTCATTTTAGCAGCATCAAAATAGGTATTCAAATTGCTTACTGATGATTTTATTGAAAAATGTATTCCCTTGTCTTTTGCTCTTGATTCGAATGCAGCTGCTGCCGTTTTTACAAAAACAACAATATCCGACTGCTGCTTGTTTAAGGTCAAATGTCCAGATTCCAGTTTTCGAAAATCCAGTAATTGATTAATCAGTAAAAGTAACTGTTTAGCATTGCGGTACATCAAGCTATGATACTTGTTTACGGTTTCTTTATCCAGTTTTTCTGAAAGTATTTTTTCCAACGGATCAATAATCAGCGTAAGGGGCGTGCGGAATTCATGTGAAATCCCTGTGAAGAATTGAAGTTTAGATTGATGAATTTCTTCATTTTTGCTGATTTCAATTCGAGACATAATATATTTATGAATAAACACAATAATAGTACCTCCGATAATGGTATATATTACAAGTGCCCACCAGGAAAGCCACCATGGAGGGAGTATTTTTATTCTAAGAGAAGCCGGCGCATCACTCCAGATACCGTCACTATTGGATCCATAAACTTTGAATGTATAAGTTCCTGATGGAAGCTGTGAATAGGAAGCAGTTCGCATAGAAGCATCGGTAAAAGTCCATTCGTTATCTACACCTTCCAGTTTGTATTTGTATTTATTTCCTTCTGGGTTAGCATAATGTAAAGCAGCAAATTCTATACTGAATGTTTTATCCCACCATGTCAGTATAATTTCTTTAGTACAAAGAAGTGATTTTTCCAGTATAACTCGATCATTAACTTTTATTCCTGGCTGCACCACCTGATTCATCACATTTAACCGTGTGAAAACAACTTGGGGTTTGTATTTATTAATTTTTATATTTTCAGGAAAAAAAGAATTCAAACCATTTTGCCCACCAAAAAACATTTCACCTGATGTATTATCTCTAAAACAAGCATTTTGATTGAATTCATTACTTTGTAACCCATCGTTTACATTAAAGTTTTGGAGTTCAAATGTTTTGGTATTCATTCGGGTCAATCCTTTTTTATGACTTATCCAAATAGACTCTTTACCATCAAATAAAAGTCCCATTATGATTTCATCTGGCAGACCGTCTTTAATAAAAAAATTCTTAACCGTATTATCTTTTGGATTTAAGCGACTTAAGCCTAGATTTGTTGCAATCCATATCATCCCAGCATTATCTTCAGCTAGTGAATACAGTCTGTTAGAAATAAGAGAATCGTCCTTTCCCTCGATATGTACATATCTAATTGATTTAAAACTACCTAATTTATCAGATCTTCGAATTAACTTCGTCAACCCCTTATCTTCCGTAGCAATCCAAAGATTTTTTTTACGATCTTCCATGATAACTCGGATTTGTACACCTCCTGTAATCGATGGAGACAAATACACGAATTTATCATTTATCCTGTCGTATCTTGCTAATCCACTATAAGTACCAACCCAAAGCGTACCTTGACTGTCTTCCATGACCGAAAAAATAATCGGATTCGTGATACTTCCGGGTTTCTTTTTATCGGCTGCGTAATGTTTGAAAGTTTTGGTTCGAGGATCATATTTATCAAGACCTCCTTTAGTTCCTATCCAGACAAATCCGTACCTATCGCAATAAAGAGAGCGAACTCTTCTATTATCAATAAAATTTCTGTTATTAAAATAGGAGTATTTATTACCCTGAGGACTGGTTTCTATAATTGTTCCCCCCATTTCTTCTGTCCCTACCCAAAGTCTACCACTTTTATCTTTACAAATAGCTCTTACTTCATTACTAATTAGTCCTTTTCCCGGACTATCAGCATAATAATAATTAAAAGCTTTAATGTTTAGACTGGCATGATTTACCCCACCTCTTCGGGTACCTATCCACAAATTTTCAAAATTATCTATATAAGTGGTATAAATTGATGCGTCGTTAATTGAAAATGGATCATTATAATTTACTTTATAAGACTTTTCTTTTCCGGTAATTTTATTTAATTGCAGTAAACCAGATTCACTAGAAGTAAATTTATATTTATCGTTTTCCGCTACTTTAGGTTGAGCAATACGTTTTAGAATGTAAGGCGCTACATTTTTGGTAGGAAAGCGTTTAAAATTCTCATACTCGTAACTGTATTTATATAAATAATCTGGTTCTCCTGTTTTTATCCAGATGTTTTGTAATGAATCGTTAACTATAGCTTCTATCATATTATCTCCAAAAGCAGTAGAATCGTTATCATTCGCTCTAAAAACTTTAAATGAATATCCGTCGTATCGGCATGCACCACACCATGTTCCAAACCACATAAAACCATACTTATCTCTAGCTATAGTATGTATTGAGTTTTGAGGTAATCCATCATTTACTGTTAGATGATTAAATTTTAAAATATTAACCTGAGCTTCCAGTTGAAATACCGAAACTTGAAGTAATAAAAGGAATGCTGTTATAGTTTTGATTTTTTTATTTAAGATAGGCATTGGTTAGATGTTAATTCTTAATTCGATGGTTGGTAAATGCTAACACACAACAATATAATTGTATGAACAATAACAATTAATAAATTATCAATTTTTTATTATTGCAAACAAAGATACTAAACAAGGTTTAAAATTTTATTTTAAAAATTTGTCCGCTCTCTTTTAGTTTTTACTTAAAAAATGCTCCCTTACCATATTCATAATTCAATAAATATATCAATTCAAAATCACGGGCAATCAAGCGGTCTCTCTCCGGTCGTTCGCTTTGTTCCGTTCGGCTGTTCCAGTCGGTCGTACCTCCCTCCGTTCCACAGTACGGTCGTCAGCAACCATAAAGGCAGCTTGAAAATAAGCCGCCTTTATTTTTGCTTCCTCCCCCTCATCTTCACACGCTCTCTCCCTGCGTTCGTCGGGGCTACTGCAGCCACAATACAGCCTCATTTCGTTTCGCTTCCCTTGTCTGCGCAAGAAATATCTTTTCCATTTGAACTTCATTTTCATTAGTGCATAAAACCCGTCACCCTGAGCGCAGCCGAAGGATGCTCCACTACATTCCGGCAGTATTTGTGTCTGCCGCCCCTTGTTAATTGGGCGGTTGCTCTTTCGCCCAGCCATCGGGCTTGGCTCCGTTCGGTAAAAACCTCACTTTGCCCTAAATCAAGGTAACCGCCAAAAGGCGGTGTGCTTATTGTTAGCCCGCCGTTACACGCTGCTATCCCTACATTCCACTCCACTATCGTTACGTTTCATTCCCGGTCTAGCGTGGCTGCTCGATTGCCGCAACACCGCCACGGCGCTCCTCGTCCGCAAAAAAAAGTTCCTTGCCCCGAAAAAGGGGCACCACTTTTTTTGCTTCCTGCGGTGCTTGGGGGTGTTTAATTCACGTACCTTAAAAACACCGTTCACAAGTACGTACTGCATTTTCTCAAAAAGAAAAGAGAAAAAAGGCAGCAAGTTTAGCATCCATTCCTCACTTCCAGTCGGTCGTACCTCCCTCCGTTCTCGTTCGTCATTCCTGCTGTTTTCAGGGCTTTCTTTTTTTCCTTTTTCTTTTTGAAAAAATATTGTCGGATTTTTTAGTACTAATGAGCCATGCCAAACTTCATCATCAAAACCCACCAAAAACACACTGCCTACAGTGGAAACCGAATATTTATCCTCAACAAAGGAATGAATAGCGGAAAGCCATCCAAAGAACCATTTACCAACAGTTTTGTAATCATATTTGACTCTAACGAAGATTGTGAAAATATGTATTGGATAGCATACAGCTTGTGGAAATCGAAATTTTGGCATCAACATTTAGTAGGGTCTGTTATTTCGTTTTTACGCCTTCCTGATTTCAAAAAAGAGTTTTTCTCGAAATCAAAATTATTAATGCAAGAACACGAGGAACATCTAAAGTACGTGGCTGCTTTAAAACTCCTGGAATTAAAAGAAAAGCAATTTCACGAAAATATGGATCTCATAAACGATATGCGTAGAGTGATTTCACATCGCTACTGCAATAGATAATTTATTTACTAACCTTTAAAATTACTCCTATGAGCATTTTTTTATTATTCCAAACAGATAATTGGAAATCAAGAGCATCAAGAGTTTTTTTTGGTGCTTTTGACAGCAGAAACAAAGCAATTGATTTTGCTAAATACAACGATTTATACTGCCATAATTCCGAAGTAGTGGTCGTTGAGGTTTTACTCAATCAATTTGGTGAAATCTAAAAGCAAAAAGCCTGATCTCACGACCAGGCTTCCATATGTTTAACCCAAACCCCGAAGCTTCGGGGCACAACTAGGGCTAAACTTATTTTTTGTGCTTCTTATTTAGGCTTTTAAGTAGTAACGAAATCGTAAAACTGACAATTGCTCCAACAGTAGCTAAGACCGCTGTTTTTAGAATGTCCTCAGATTGAATGTTAGGTATCATACTTAAAAATGTGCCTCCGGCAGTTCCCATTAAAGTGTGGTTATTGGCTGTCATCAGTAGTACTAAGCTGACTTGAAGCAGACAAAACACCTCCGGCTACTGCAACATAACCTCCAATAGTCGTTACTATTACAGGTAGTGTAATCGGAGCAGCTAAAATTGTTCCGCCTATTGCAGCTAATGCCAGACCAACATTTCGAAGCACTTTAAAAAATTTTGGTGTGGGAGCTGATGCTCTTTTTATAATTTTTTTCATAAATCTATTATTAAGATTGAATCAATATTTCAACACTTTCTTTATTATCCAAAGCTTTATAAACAATGTCTTTTAACTTTGTAAAAGCTTTTCGGGACATCAAACCTAAACCAGATCCAGAAAGTTTAGTTACCGGAGCAATACAGCCTTGCAATTCCTTTTGAGCATTATTAGCTGGATGAAAAAGAATATATTTTCTATTGGGTACATCTACCAATTCCAAATGCCATTTGTATTTGGCACTGTATCGCTTTCTAATAAAATATTTCCCTTCCGGAACACAGGAAACCTTCGTTTCGTTCCTCTTCCACGGCAATTCAATGGTATTACAAATCAGTTTACCTTCGCATTCGAGTTTACCATTGGTTCCTTCAGGGAAATAAGTTCTAGTTAAAAACAAAACCATACTTCTAACTTCAGATTACACACCTCCGTCAACTTGGATAAGCGCTAAAGGGTTGTAAGCACCGTTTTTCAAGGAATACATACTTCCGTTTACCTCTTGGTAAAACTCCAGTCCTAAAGCCAAAAACAACGGTTTAGTACTGTTTGCAGTAACAGTATTTACTTGGTTGATTGCAGCTGTTGCCGTAACATCCCATGGCAAAATCGCTGTTTCTGCATGTTGTTCCACAAAAGTTTCATTTTCAAAATCAATTTCAACCCCGGCTGAAATAATTTTGAAATGAGTAGTTCCCCCAGGAGCCGCAATCATATTCGATGGAATAAACGATGGAATATCCACTGTGATTTCGCCACTCACCCTGTTAATACCTCCTGTATACGGAGCAAACAAACTAGTACCTAGCTTTCCTCGAATATTAAATTCGAATCCGGCTAACAATTCCGCTTCACCATCAATTACGTTTCTTAATCCACGTTCGTTAGTAGAATCAGCCTGAATCACCTTAACCATAGATTGCGTCAAACGACTCACCATTCGGCTATCTGCCGAGTTTAACAACAGTACACGCAGTGCAGTTCTTAAAACCTTACCCGCCTTCCCTGCTCTACCAAACTCAGAACCATTTTCACGGGTTCTTTGAAACGCAGGATCAGTCGCGATTCTGTTAGCGTCAATTCCGCCTTTTTCTCTCGCTAAATGCCCATCCTGCGTTTTATAAAAAGTAATATCCCCGATAGTACCTTTTAATTTAATTATGCCTTTTTGCCTTGCCATTTCATTTGATTTTTAAAAATTTAACTTTAATTATTTTAATCGTTGCTGCAACATTTAGATTGATTATGCAGCAAATTAAAACCATGAATTGAAGTGAAATTTTCTTCTGTATCCGATATGGCACAAACAAAACCAAATGGCAGCTTTTTATACTTTTGTCACCAAATTTTCAATTGAATATTTTAATAATTTTATAATTCTAATAGCTATCAATTACTAACTAAAGTCCTATCAAAGCCATATATAAAGTATGAAGAATCAAACCAAAAGGTTGTGTATCTATCCAAAGGACATACAACGCATTACAGGAAAGAGTTACCGTCAAAGCATAAGATTACATCACAAAATTAGAACAGCCCTATTCAAGCAAGAAAACGAGCTGCTGTCAATTACTGAATTCTGTGAATATACCAGTTTAGATTTCGAACAAGTTTTAGAACTAATTGTAGATTAATTTTAAACTTAATATAGTTCAAATATTATACTGGTTATGAGTGAAATAAAGAAACAAAATGGGGATATTACGACTATTATTTTGTAATTTTGCTAAACCGAAATTAATCACAAAATCATATAATTCTAAAGGGGTAGAATTAGGGGTACATAGAAAAACAACTATTGTAATTCATTGTAAAACAAACGAATAACAAAGCAAAACAAATCCCTCTTTCTCCGCTGGAAACGAAACCCCCTGTGTTTACAAGGGGTTTCAGCGTTTTTAGCACTTACTAAAAAGTATTTGAACCTATATTTTACCAAACAGATATTCTTTCCTAACCCCTATAAAACCTGAGATTATAAAATTTCACTTTTTTTAGATTTTCAATAGTAAGTACATTTAGTCAAAGTTTTGTGCACCTATTAGTACACCCATTTACTCGCCTTTTTCTACTCCTTAAGCAATCTTATCTTTTAATAAAAACAACCACAAAACACTAATTACCATCACTTTATAAATATGGAAATTCACAAATAAACTAGCAATTTAAAGCGCATAAAACAATCAAGAATAACTCAAGGGTTAACTATATCTCAATTTATAAAATAGTATTCAATTCTGCCGTTAAATCCGGTTTGATTGATAAAACCCCTTTTAATTTTTACAATAGAAGTCTGCGCAGAAAAAAGGCCTCTATTCAAACCTAAAAATATCAGAAGGCATTTTGTTCTTGTATTAGGAAATATTTCCTGCTGACCTCTACTACATCTGTAAAAATCTTCTTTTTTATCCCTGACCGTTCCTTTTTACGTATATAATAAAAAGGATAGGTCATGCTTAAAGTCTATTTTTATTTAAAATCCAGAAAAGATCAAGAAGAAAAAGAATCACTTATCTGCGCTCGTTTAAGTTATCAGCAGCAGACTACAGCACTATCGACCGGAAAATATATTTCAAAGGAAAGATGGAATTTTACTAATAAACTCAGAAATGTACTTAAACTGGAAAAAGAAAAAATAATCCGCCAAAGTTTAGACCTGCTTCATCTAAGCATTGACAAAAAATTTAATAAGATAATCTTAAGCGGTAATCCTGTCTCATTAAAAAATCTGAAAAAGGATTTAAAAGGTATAAAAACACCAACGGCAATTTCAATTATTGACATCATGGAAACTTATATAAACTACTTCAAAAAAAAAGTCTCTATTTCAGAAAGATCAAAACCATCACTTCAAAAGTATTCACGTTCTAGAGATTTGATAAGAGTGTTTATACAAAACGAATACAATAAGACCGATATTGCTTCCAGCAAAATTTCAAGCTCATTTATTTACAAATTAGAATCTTTCTTAAAATTTGAAAGCAGTTTTAAAAACAGAACAGGAATTAAAAACAATTCTGTAGTAAAATATATAAGGATGTACAAAACAGCCTGCAATTTCGCACTTAAAATGGATTTAATAAATAAAAATCCTTTCAATGTTTATGATGGAAAAATAATTGAGAAAGATGCAGTCTATCTTTCCCAGAGAGAATTAAACGCGATACAGTTAAAAAAAATCAAATTGAAACGGCTTCAAAAAATTAGAGACATCTTTATTTTCTGCTGCTATACAGGATATGCTCCTATCGATGCTTTATCTCTAACTGCTGACAATCTTATTACTGACAACAACAATTTTTCATGGATTATGACTACCAGAGCCAAGACATCAACCAGTTCAAATGTTCCCATCCTTCCTCCAGTACAGGAGATAATTGACAGATATAAAGGCATGCAGACTGGTCTGATACCAAGTATATCAAATCAAAAAATGAATCAATACCTTAAGGAACTTGCTCTAATGTGTAAAATCAATAAAAAACTAACCTGGTATACGGCCAGACATACATTTGCTACAACTGTTACATTAGGAAATGGAGTAAGAATAGAAAATGTATCTTCCATGATGGGACACAGTAACATTTTACAAACCCAGCATTATGCAAAAATATTAGATCGCAATGTAAAAAAAGACATGCTTAAATTGATAAAGAAATACAGAGATTTCTAAATTTCTTACTTTACATTTCTTTGCTTTTAATTATGCAAACTTTGTAATCAAATTTAACATTCCAAAGATTTGAACTTGATATTATTTCTGCCATAAAAAGTTCATGCAAATTTAAAAAACCAACAACTACTCTAAAATGAGATTTAATAAAAATCAATCACTTTTTAAGAATAGTTAACCAATTTCGAAATAATTCTGATAGAAATTGAAAGCCTGTTTTCCTAATCACATCTAACTTCGCTTTATCAAAATATTGAAAATAAACAAACTATAAACGTAAAGATGAAGATTATGAAAAAAACCTTTAGCTTATTTTTAGCTATCTCGGCCATTACTTTTAGCTCGTTTGCTCAACCCAATCAAAATGATGAATCATTTAAATGGTTTAAAAAAGCGTCTGAAGTAATTAATTACCAATTAAACCAAGCCACAAAGACATACCTTCCCGGTAAAAACCCGCGTTCAATAAATCCTGATGGAACGGTAAGACTAGCTGGACTGACGGATTGGACTACCGGATTTTTCCCCGGAAGTTTATGGTATGGGTACGAACTTACCGGTGATAAAAAATTAGCTCAGGAAGCTAAAAAATTTACACTTGCGCTGGACTCTATCCGAAATATAAAAACCACACATGACCTTGGTTTTATGCTCTTTTGCTCTTATGGTAATGCGTACAGAATTACAAATGACTCCATCTACCTTCCTGCATTGCGTGATGGAGCTCAAAATTTAGCCAATAGATTTAATTCAAAAATTGGTGTAATCAAATCCTGGGATTTCTCGTGGTGGCATTATCCTGTTATTATTGACAACATGATGAATCTGGAGTATCTGTATTGGGCAGCAAAGGAATTTAACCAGCCAGATTATGCCAATGCAGCCAATACACACGCATTAACTACAATGAAAAACCACTTTAGAAAAGATTACAGTTCCTATCATGTGGTTGATTATGATCCTTTAACCGGTAAGGTGTTACGAAAAGCTACTCATCAGGGATTAACTGATGAATCCTCCTGGGCTCGCGGACAAGGATGGGGTTTATATGGATATACCTTATGTTATAAAAACAGTAAAAATCCAAAATTCTTAAAGCAAGCCGAAAATATTGCTTCTTTTATAATGAATCATCCCCGAATGCCAAAAGACAAAGTTCCTGTTTGGGATTTTGATGTACACAATGCAATGGATACCGCTGAACGTGCGCCAAGAGATGCTTCGGCTGCCGCCGTTATAGCATCTGCCTTATTGGATTTGAGTACTCAAGTAAAAGATGGGAAAAAGTATGTTGACTATGCCGAAGACATCTTACAATCATTGTCTTCAGACGCTTATTTGGCTAAGCCTGATGAAAATAGTTATTTCCTGCTTAAACATAGTGTAGGTGCCTTTCTTTACAATTCTGAAATTGATACTCCATTGGATTATGCAGATTATTATTATCTGGAAGCATTAAATAGATATGCCGATATCAAAAAGATTGATTCATCAATAACCATCCGATAACAATCATTTACAGTTACCGAATGAAAATGTACTCCGGAATTACAATCTAAAAATTGTAACCATGCTGATTTTTATATGGTAAACCAAGATTTAAAGCAAACCACCATTAGTAAATACGGATACATTTCAAAATAATAATTGGCTAATCTAAGAGACAGACTTAAAAAACCCAACTCTAAAAATTAGCCTTATTTGATTAACCCTAAAACCAAACTATTATGAAAAAAAGTTTACTTGTCTTGATTTGTGTATTTGCCCTGTTAGGAGCAAAAGCACAAAACTCTGCCTGGCTGTATGACTTTGGTACTGCCGCAGCAGCTCCTTACACATCCACAACCTATAGTAGCAGTTATTTACCCACACCACTGGAAGGAGGCGGTAATGCTGCTGTAAGAGCTTCATCAACTACTGAAGGATCAATAGAATTAACTTCCTCCAATTGGGCAGGTGGTAACGGAGCCGAGCTAAAAATAACCGGAGGAACAACTGCTTCAGGAGCCAAATTTGGTTTAGCTCCATTTAGCGGTACAACAGTTGCTGCTTTTCAATGTAAAATAAATATCCAATCAGGAAGCAATGGACGGTTTTTGCTGTATTTTGGCAATGGAAGTAATTTTACCTCCGGAAGCAGCATCAGCGTAGCACAAACCTTCGCTTCATTGCGTTTCACTCTCAATGCAACAGCTGTCAATCTGGATTGGCTTTCATCATCTACCAGCCCTAACTATAATACAACAGGACTTTCTCAAACAACAATCAACAAAAATCAGTCCTACACTTTGAAGTTTTATATGAACAACAGTAATACCTCAGCATCATATATTACTGAAAATGGAAGTACTCCAACCACACACAATCTGGCTGCCGGAACTTTTGATATCTGGATTGATAATACGAAAGTACTAATCAATGCTGATCCCGGAACTGGTTTACTGCCACAGGGAACTACAATTAATGGAGTTAATTTATTAAATGTGGGTGCAGGTTCATCGGCTCCTGTAATGTATATTGATGATATCAGTTATTCCAATTTTTTAATACCTACACCTCCTGTACCACCAGCAACGGTTACCAATAGCCTTGTTAGTGTTGATTACGAAAGTGGAACCGAAAACTCTGGAATTTCAGATTTAAATACTACCAATGCCACTGCTGCTGATGCCGAATACATAGTGAGTCCTGGTCGTACCGGAAATTATGCTATAGCACATCGTGTAACCATTGGAGACTCTGGTTATTTTTCCGATAATCATTGGCGCAGTGAAGCTGCTACTGCTCAAATGTTTGATACCGGGAAGTATTATCCCGGAGATGAACGTCGTTTTGAAACGAGTCTTTTACTGAAAGACTGGGAGCCTTATACACCGGGTATGGCTCAAAATGGTGATATTATTTTTCAAGGTAAACAAAGCGGCGGTGAAAACCCTGCCTGGTATCTGAGTGCCAAGCGCAATAGTATTACTTTTCGTATTCCAAATGATAATATCGAGCCAACAATTATAGAGGATTTTCGTCCGTACATCAATCAATGGATTGATTTCAGAGTGGATGCTAAAATGACAACGGATGCCACTGGGTATTACAAGGTTTATTATAGATTACCGGGGCAAACTAAATATGCTTTGGCTTATGAGATTAGTAATCATAGAACTTTCAATCAGGATATTCCTGAAGAAAATCCTTCAGGATATCTAAAATGGGGATTGTACCGCCCAGGACAATCAATCACTACCGATCCACCCAACGTTGCAACGCGTATTATTTACCATGATGACATACGAATTTTTGAACTTAATAATAACAGTGCTCCGGTACAAATATGGGGAAATACACTCAACGGTACTATTGACTTTAGTTCCCCTGTTATCATAGGAAATATTTCTAATTCCAATATTGTAAATGACGGAAGCACAACTCCTAGTTTCTTTTATGCCACAGAAAGCGGGCTTAACACCGCCGGCGTATTTAGCAACAGAGTTTTACTAAATGGATGGACTAATAAAGTATTGGCATCAGACCCCGCTACTCCATTTAATCCTAGTCATTATTTTGAATTCAAATTGCAACCGGCAAATGGTTACAAAATCGATTTTTCTAATCTTAAATTCACAGCGAGAAAAGGAAACACCACTGACCCTAGTATGTTTGTAATGCGATCCAGTCTGGATGGTTTTACTAATGATATTACAACTCCTCAAAACTTTGCCGGAACAACTGCTACGGCACTTACCTACAACCTGTCTTCATTGTCTAACGTTCAAACACCTATCACTTTTCGTCTGTATTGGTATAGTTCTAACAGAACAGGCGGAACTCCTCTGGTAGGTATCGACGATTTTTCATTCAATGGTCGGGTTAAACCTGTTTTTAATATTCCTGAAAAATCGGATATAACTAAAAGCACAGACCCCGGTTATAGCACCTATACTGTAAAAGCTAATGAATTTGACGTAATTGCAGTAAACAACTGCAGTAAAACCACTTACAACTATACACTTAGCGGAGCTACTACAGGTAGCGGTAACGGCTCACTGGCTGATCAAATTTTTAACAAAGGAGAAACCCTCGTTAAGTGGGTAGCCACCGATGAATGCAGCAACAGTTCTTCTGTTTCATTTATAATAAAAATTAATGATACTGAAAAGCCTATTTTCACCGCACCTTCTGCAATAATCGTAAACAATGATGAAAATCAATGTAATGCAAGCATAATATTAGTTCAGTCTACTGTTACCGATAACTGTGCCGTGGCTACTATTACTAACGATGCGCCAGCCTTATTTCCTATTGGTATCACAACAATAACCTGGAAAGCAACCGACACCAGTGGTAACACAGCAACAACAACGCAAACAGTAACCGTAACTGATACACAGGCTCCGAAAATAAACGTCACTCCTATAATTAACCTTTGTTATGAAGCAAGCGGTAATTATACAATTCCCACAGCAGTATCTACCGATAATTGTACTGTAAACACTGTGACGTATCAAATTAACGGTGCTACTGTAAGAAATGGAAATGGCTTAGATGCCAGTGGGAATTTCAATGTAGGCATTTCAACAATAACATGGATTGTTACTGACAATGCCGGCAATAGCAGTACAGCTACAACTACCGTTACAATTAACAGCAAATTAACGGCAGACATTGCTGATATTTATGCAGTTAGTCCAGGAGGTCAGGCTAATACAATTTACTTGGGTTATGGTCCTTCTTCGCTAACCTTATCTGCAACACCTACTAATGGTACAGCACCTTATAGCTATTCGTGGAGTAATGGTGCTACAACTGAAAGTATTACAGTAAGTCCTTCAACGCCGGGAGTACACAGTTATACAGCTACAATTACAGATGCACTAGGTTGTTCTTTTGCTGTAACCAAAGAAATAACCGTAATCGATATTCTTTGTGCAGACGGTAAAGTAAAACTATGCCACAGCTGCAATCCTAACCATGATAAAAGTCTTTGCATCTCAACAATTGGTGTTGCTGATCATTTGGCGCACGGCTGTTACTTGGGAAATTGCAATACGCTGAGTAGTAAAAAAAATATTGAACTTGCAAAAGAAGTAACAAACGAGTTTTCTGTAATGGTTGCTCCTAATCCTACAGATACAGAATTTCACATTACTATTAGCAGTAATTCTGCAGAAACTGTTGCTATAAATGTGTTTGATATTTCAGGAAGAAGAATCAACTTATTAAAAGTAAATCCTAATCAATTCATAAGCTTTGGAAACAATTTAAAATCAGGAATATACCTGACCGAGATAACTCAAGGTAAGAATAAAAAAACAGTTAAGTTAATCAAACAATAATTTGTTTTTTTACTTAACTTAATAAGTAAATAAAATTATAAAAGGCTATTATTTTTTGATCAAAAACAACCAATTTATAGTAGCTTCTTATTGATTTTAAAAGAATTTAATTGACAATAATCAATTTACAACACGATGATAAATTTTAAAAAAACAATAGCCCTTAGCTTTTTATTTATAGCAATATCTTTTGTCAAAGCTCAGGAATTGCCAATATCTAAGGATAGTTTCGATAATATCAATCTGGCTTATCACGGCTTAGAAAAAGTGAACGCACTTTATACAGCAGCTAAATATGATGAAGCTGCCAAAGAACTTCTTTCCTATTATCGCAACCGAAAAAACATCAAACATCCCGATTTTAATATTGGCGATGAAACTCGATTTAGAGGAAAAGACATTGGTAAAGCCAATCAGTTAAAAGCAGATAATGCCTTGGTACACCAATTTCAACCTCAAAAAGGCTATGGCTATTATGATTATGGTAAAGATATTAACTGGGAATACTGGCCGGTTAAAGACAACGAAGTGCGCTGGCAATTACACCGTGTTACCTGGTGGCAACCTATGGGAATGGCATATCGCAGTAGTGGAGATGAAAAATATGCCAAAGAATGGATTTTTCAATTCAGAGATTGGGCTAAAAAAAATGCTTTAGGTTTATCTCCGGAAAACGATCGTTATGCCTGGCGACCTTTGGAAGTGTCGGATCGTACACAAAGTTTGCCCGGAACTTTTAATTTATTTATAAACTCCCCTCATTTCACAGCTAATTTTTTATTAAAGTTTTTAAACCTGTTTCACCAACAAGCCAATTATATTACTAAACATTATAGCGCAGAAGGCAATCATTTACTATTTGAAGCCCAAAGAGTTTTAGGAGCAGGCAGTATCTTCCCGGAACTTAAAGATGCCGAAGCTTGGCGCAAAAGCGGTATTGAGATATTAAACCGTGAAATAAAATTACAGGTTTTAAATGATGGAATGCAATGGGAACTTTCGCCAACGTATCATGTAGCCAGTATTGAAATTTTCCTGAAAGCCTATAACTCGGCTAAAATGGCCGGTGTGGCACAGGAATTTCCAGAAAGCTATGTAAAAACAATCGAAAATATGGCCGTGGCAACAGCAAAAATTTCCTTTCCTGATTATAACAATCCTATGTTTGGAGATTCTTGGCTTACTACTAAAGATGTCCGAATGAAACAATTTCAATCTTGGTCAAAACTATTTCCCAAAAATAATTTGCTACAATACTTTGCTACCGACGGCAAAGAAGGTACTATCGATTTTCTATCATCAGCATTAGAAAATTCCGGATTTTATACCTTCAGAAACGGTTGGAATAACAAATCGACAGTAATGATTGTAAAGGCTGGTCCTGAAGGAAAATTTCATGCACAACCTGACAATGGAACTTTCGAACTTTGGGTAAAAGGGCGCAATTTCACACCTGATGCAGGTTGTTATATCTACAGCGGAGATGCTGAAATCACAAAAATGAGAAACTGGTATCGTCAAACAAGAGTACACTCGACCCTTACACTCGACAACCAAAACATGGTAATTACAAAGGCGGAACAAAACAAATGGGAAACGAGTAAAAAGCTGGACATCTTAACCTACACCAACCCTAGTTACACCGATTTGAATCATCAACGCAGTATCCTTTTTATAGACCAAAAGTATTTTTTAATTATTGATAAAGCCATTGGTAATGCTACTGGAAATTTAGGAGTTCATTTCCAATTAAAAGAAGATAGTAATCCTGTTTTTGATAAAATAAAAAATAACGTTACTACTACTTATTCTGATGGAAATAACCTTTTAATTCAATCATTAAATCTGGATAAAGTTACGCTTAACGAAGAAGAAGGAAAAGTTTCGTATGCCTATGCAAAAGAAATTACAAGACCTGCTTTTGCTTTCGAAAAAACTAAAAATGATGATAAAACAGCATATTTTATAACTATAGTTTATCCCTACGACGGTACTAAAACTCCTGAAATTGAAATTAAGGAAAATAAAGGAAATGATTTTGAAAAAGGAAACATTAATCTTTCTTTAAATATCAATGGAAAGAAAACCAATTTAAACGCTAAGATTCACTAGCAAAAAAATACCATCACTATTTTCCAAACAGTACTAATCTAATTTTAGAAAAATTATTTTAAAATGCTTTTGCAAACTAATTAAATTCAGCAAATACAGGTTTTTAATGAGTTTTTTACTGAGTTTTAAGGATTTAAAAGTAGTATTCATCAAATTCAATAGTATTTTGGACATTTTCAAAACTAAACTGAACAACTGATTTATAACTTTACAAATGTTAATTAACTGTAACAAATTAAAAATCAATACATAATTGATTAATCCATTTTAAAAACATCATAACTAAACAAATCCTAAAACCAAACTTTATGAAAAAATCAATTTGGGAGTATCCTTGATACGATACAAAAAGTAAACTGATATTTAAAGAAAAGAAAATCTCGAGAAAATAAATTAACAAATATCAAAACTATAATTTTAACTAACTCATTACCAATTTTAGAAAAGGTTTTATCCCTTATTCTATATTAATAACAAAATTATGAAAAGGACTCTATTTTTATTTTTGTTGCTTACAAATTGCATCCTCGTATTTGGGCAAGATAATGTTACCGTAAATGGTATGGTAAGCGACGGGCAAAATATGCCAATGCCAGGGGCTACTGTTATAGAAAAAGGAACAAAAAACAGTACTGTAACCTCAATAGATGGTTTCTATCAAATCAAAGTAAAAGCAAATGCTACATTAGTATTCTCTTTTATAGGGACAAAAACAGTTGAAGAAAAACTTAACGGTCGAACAACCATAAACACAAAATTAGCCGATGAAACAAACAGTCTTAATGAGGTTGTAGTTGTAGGTTACGGAACCAAATCAAGAAAAGATCTTACCGGAGCTATTTCTTCTGTTAAAGGAGAAGAGCTAGCTAAAGTACCGGTACAAAACGTAGCTCAGGCATTGCAAGGACGCATTGCTGGTATGGAAGTTACTATGAGTGACGGAACACCAGGATCTGATCCTTCTATTAAAATACGCGGCGGAATGTCCATTACTCAAAGTAATGAACCTTTGTATGTAATTGATGGTGTGCCTCAAACTGGAGGATTAGGTTTTTTAGACCCTATGGATATTGAATCAATAGATATACTAAAAGATGCTTCATCAACTTCAATTTATGGAGCACAAGGTGGAAACGGAGTAATTTTAGTAACCACCAAACAAACAAAATCCGGAAAAATAACAGTTAATTACGATACCTACGCAGGTATAAAACAGGTAACTTCTGAAATTCCTGTAATGAACCCATATCAATTTGCTCTATTAACTTATGAAAGAGTAGTAACTGACCCTATAAAACTGACCGCATTTACAAATAATTATGGTGCTTTTGATCAACTGGAATCACTTTATGCAAACAGAGCTGGTAAAAACTGGCAAAAAGAAATCTTTGGAAGCCCGGTAATGAGTCAATATCATAAATTGAGCATCAGCGGCGGACAAAACGAAACTAAATTCAATATTTTCTATTCTCTAAATGATGATGAAGGTGTAATGAGAGAAAGTGCTTCGAGAAAAAATATTGCTAAAATATCGATAAATCATAATGTAAGTAAAAAGTTTTCGATTAATGGTATTGTGAATTATTCCAATCAAAAAATTACTGGATTAGGTACCGGCGAAGGTGGAAATCCAAGATTAAGTATGTTGCAAAATGTATTGCGGTACCGTCCTGTAAATGGACTATTAGGCACAGATGATGAACTTGAAGATTTATTGTTAGATCCATTAGATACCAGTCTTGCATTACAAAGCCCACTGGTTTCCATAGCCAGCCAACAAAGAGAATCAGTTAAGAAAGGATTAAATGCAAGTGTACAATTACAATACAACCTTACTCCTAACTTAGTTTACAGAGGATTAGCGAGTTTAACTGATAACAATACTACAAGCAAGTATTTCAATGACAGTTCAGGTATTCTGGCTATCAGAAGTGGTGGTGCCTTTGGTGGAATTTCCGAATTTCATTCAAGCCGTTTTAATTATAATAACACCCTTACATACAGTAAAACATTTGCTAAGAGTCATAAGTTTGATATTACTGCCGGTCAGGAATATATTTATAATTATTCTGAAGCCTTTTCTGTAAGTGCTTCTGCCTTTCCGGAAGTAAATTCAGGCTGGGATAGATTAGATCTGGGAACTGTTCCCGGAATTCCAACATCACTTACTGAAGATGATAAAATAATGTCTTTTTTCGCCAGATCAAATTACTCATACAAAAACAGATACTTATTATCGGCAAGTTTACGAACTGATGGTTCTTCTAAATTTGGAGCAAACAACCGATGGGGATATTTTCCAGCAGTCTCTGCCGCATGGAGAGTTATTAACGAAGATTTCATGAAAAACGCAACTGCTATTTCTGATTTAAAACTTCGCGCAAGTTACGGTCAGGCTGGAAATAACAGAATAGCTAATTATGCAGCATTGGGAATTTTTGATTCAGGATCTTATCCTTTAAACAACACAACCGTTACTACTGCATTCCAGAAAAATCTTCCGAACCCAAATTTGAAATGGGAATCAACTCAATCTACTAACTTGGGGTTAGATTTAGGTTTTTTCAACCAAAGAATCACTCTTACAACTGAATTGTACGATAATCGCTCTAAAGATTTACTGTATAACACTCGTATTCCTGCCAATGCTGGTTTTACAAATCAGTTTCAAAATATTGGATCTACCTCTAGCCGTGGTCTTGAGTTTACTTTAAATACAGCAAATATTAAAAAGACTGATTTCTCTTGGAATACCAGTTTTAACATCGCTTTCAACAAAACCAAAGTACTTAGTTTGAGTGAAGGTGAAACCTCATTGTTAACCAGTAGTTATTTTCCTAATGTAAACGACTACATATTAGAAGTAGGAAAGCCGGTAGGTATCATGTACGGTTATGTTAGAGATGGTTTGTACCAAGTAGGTGATTTTGATTACAATACAACAAATGGAACTTATGCTTTAAAATCAGACGTAGTCAAGGACAATGGTGCAGCAGCACAACCGGGATTCATTAAATTTAAGGATGTCAATGGAGATGGAGTAATAAACGATTTGGACCGAACTGCAATAGGAAATGCTAACCCTAAATTTTCTGGAGGTTTGAATAATACCTTTAGTTATAAAGGAATCGATTTGAGTATATTTTTAAACTTTACTGTAGGTAATGATATTTTTAATGCCAATGTATTAAACAACGCAAGTCTTAATACAGAGAACTTAAATTCATTAGCAGTATTTGCAGACAGATGGACAACTATTAATGCCGTCGGACAACGAGTAACTGATCCTACCGAGTTAGCAGCTTTAAATGCAGGAAAAACAAATCCTGTTTACAACGGAAATGCTACAGGTCGTTTGTATAGCGATATTATCGAAGATGGTTCTTTCTTGCGTATCAACAACATCAGCTTAGGATATACTTTACCTAAAAAATGGTTGAATTCAATGAGAATTTCAAGTATGAGATTTTATGTAACTGCTTATAATTTGTATGTATTTACCAAATATTCAGGTTATGATCCTGAAGTTAGTGTAATTAATAATGCCTTAACTCCTGGTGTTGATTTTAGTGCTTATCCAAAATCAAAATCTTTTATTACAGGTTTAAATATTTCACTATAATTTAAAATTTAAAGAAAATGAAAAATAAAATATTTTCCCTAAAAACAATTTTAGTAGCTGGTGCAGCTTCTTTATTACTGCCCCTTACTTCTTGTGATAATCAGATAGAAACCACTCCATACTCTTATTTCACATCTGATAATTTTTTCTCCAATGAAAACGAAGCCTATATGGCAACATTAGGAGTATATGAAATCATGTCATCTCAAGAGACCTACGGTTGGAATATTCCTCAAGTTTTTGATACGGATACTGATCTTATCCAAATTAGTGGAGACACCGATGTTGACTGGAGAACAATACCACACTACAAAGGCATTTCAAAAACAGTAACTTTTTATACTGTATGGAGTAAATTGTACAATGGTATAGACCGAGCAAACGTGGTAATTGAAAAAATACCCGAAATGGATTTATATAAAAACGGTACTGAAAGTCAAAAAACGCAATTGAACCGCATGTTAGGTGAAGCTAAATTTTTACGTGGTTTTTATTATTCTGAGTTAGTACGCCTTTGGGGAGATGTTCCTTTTAAAACCAAAAGCTCGCAAACAGGAGATAACTTTAGAGCAGGTCTTGTGGATCGTTATGAAATCTATACGCAAATTATAAAAGACATGCAGGAAGCTGCTGCCGTATTGCCTGAAGCAACACCTACAGATGAACGTATTAATAAATGGGGAGCCAAAGCTATGCTTGCCAGAGTGGCATTATTTGCCGGAGGATATTCATTAAGAGCAGATGGAACTATCAAACGTCCAGACAATTATAAGGATTATTACCGATTGGCACAACAAGAAATTAATGATATTATGGCTAACAATCCCTATAAGTTAAATCCATCTTATTCTAAAGTATTTAAAAACCAGTGCCAACATGTTTTAGAACCTACTGAAAACATTTTTCAGGTTGCTTTTTACAATCCTGCAATAGGAACTATATTAGCCAATACTTCTTGGTCAGGTTATTTCAATGCTCCAGCTGCACCTACTGCTACTAACAGTTTTTATGGCGGTACAGCAGCCAGATGTTTAGTACCTAAACCATTCTATACTAGTTTTGCAGCAGGAGATCAACGCAGAGATTTTTCAATTGCTACTTATATCTTTGATGCTCTTGGAAACAAGCTCGCTCGTATAACTACTAACCAAGATCAATCATGGACAACAGCCAAATGGAGCAGAGAATATCAAACTAACGCTCCTCAGGAAAGAATTAGTACTTATATCAACTGGGTAATTATGCGTTATTCTGATTTGTTATTAATGCGTGCTGAAGTTGAAAATGAATTAAATGAAGGCCCTAATGCAATTGCGTATGAAGCCATCAATGAAGTGAGAAGAAGAGGTTTTGGTTTGGATGTGCCAGGAAGCAGAATTAGTGTTGCTTTAGGAAGCCAAGGTACAGGATACACATCAGCAGCTACTGTAGTAATTAATATCACAGGAGGAGGCGGTACTGATGCAGCCGCAGCCGCAGTAACAATGGCCAGTGGAGGTCGTATTGCTACAATTACAACACTACGTTCTGGTGACGGTTATACTTCTGCTCCAACAGTAACAATTACTAGTACTGATGGAAAAGGTACCGGAGCAACTGCCACAGCTACACTTTTAACAAAACCAACAGCTGCACAAATTAATCTTGCTGGCTTAGACAAAGCTAATTTTCTTAAAGCAATACAACAAGAAAGAGCCTGGGAACTTTCTGGTGAAGGAATGCGTAGAGCCGATTTAATCCGTTGGGGAATTTTAGCTGAAAAAATAGCCGAAACAAAAACAGCTGTTCAGGCAATCAGAGCTACTTATCCATACCCAGCATTTGACAACTTTACAAAATTCAAACACGAATTGTATCCTTTTCCAACTAATGAAACGGATGTAAACAAAAGTATTACTCGCCAAAATCCTAATTATTAATATCATATAAACTGCAATCATGAAGAAGATAATTCTATTATTCAGTTTAATATTAATGAGCAGCTTATCTTTTGGACAAAACAAACCAAAAAGCATGAAAGATCGAAGAGACTCTTTTTTTACAGTAATGAAATTAAGCGATACCAATAGATTAAAAATGCACGATTTAATTGCAGAAAACGGCAAAACCCAAAAAGCGATTAAAGAAGATCCAACACTTAGTGAAGCTCAAAAAAAAGAAAAATTGCAAGCCTGGAAACAAGAGGTTTCTATGAAACAGAAATCAATTCTCAGTCCTGAAGAATTTCAAATTTGGAGGGATTTTGGAAAATCCTCAAAACAAAAATAATAAACATTAATCCAATGCAGAGCCTCAAAAGCTCTGCATTTCTTTTTTAAATAAATACCACTCCTGAATATTTTGCCATTTAATACCAACTTATAATTAATTAAGAAATGTCCCCATATAGTATAAAATCATAAGTAATTACAACTATAATTACACATAAAATACAGGCTTTAACTAAATTTAATAGCATTTTGAACAAAATCAAAACCGCTTTCAGATGCAGATAGCTAAATTCGTAATATCATTTAAAAGTTATTCAATAAAATTAGCATAGATTATGAAAATCAAAAAACACCTATTGTTTCTATGTCTGCTAGGCTTAAATATGCCTTGGGTTAGTGTTGCTCAAACAAGCAATCGTCCCAATATTCTCATCATTATGACTGACCAACAAAAAGCCGATGCGATGAGTATAGCCGGAAACAAAAATTTACATACTCCGGCAATGGATAAACTGGCTCAAAACGGAGTTCGTTTTACTAAAGCTTATTGCGCTCAACCTTTATGCAGTCCGTCCCGTGCGGCAATAATGAGTGGAAAAATGCCTTTTGAAAATGGTTTTATAGGGAATGCCCCTGAAAAAGATGGACAATGGCCTGAAGATTTATTAATGATGGGTAAAATTTTTCAAAATGGAAATTACAAAACGGGCTATGTAGGGAAATGGCATTTACCTGTACCAACCACTAAAAAAAACCAACATGGTTTTGAATACATTGAGAACACAAACTTTTTAGATTATAATGATGCGGCAACACCTTCTTTTTGTGCTCGTTTTATCAAAGAAAATAAGAACAATCCTTTCTTACTCGTGGCTTCTTTTTTGAACCCTCATGATATTTGTGAATGGGCAAGAGATGAAGATTTAAAAATGGATGTTTTAGAAGATGCTCCTCCGGCTGATCAGTGTCCGCCATTACCGGCAAACTGGCAAATACCTGCTCACGAACCCAAAATTGTTCGTGATCAACAAAAAATAGTCGGTTTACGCACCTACCCTTCTGTCAATTATACACCCGAAAAATGGCGTCAATACCGATGGGCTTACAACCGATTAGTCGAAAAAGTTGATAATTATATCGAAATGGTATTAGCATCGTTAAAAAAATATGGTGTCGAAAAAAATACCATTATCATTTTCACCGCCGATCATGGCGATGGCAATGCAGGACACAGTTGGAACCAAAAACAAATTTTATATGAAGAAGCGGCTAAAATTCCTTTTATCATCTCCAAAATGGATGGTTCGATAACTCCCCGAACGGATGATATGTTAGTTTGCAACGGTATCGATATTATCCCAACAATATGTGGTTTCACAGGAGTGCCGAAACCAACTTACTTAAAAGGAATAGACTTAAGCAAAAAAATAGCCAATCCCGAACTACAACTACGCGATACACTGGTTATTGAAACTGATTTTGCCGATAATGAAGATTTATTAGGCATTAGTGGCCGAGCTGTGATTACTAAAGATTTTAAATACATTGTTTACAACAAAGGAGAAATTAAAGAACAATTATTTGATTTAACCAACGATCCCGGAGAAATCAACAATTTAGCGGTAAATAAAACATACAAAAAACAGCTTATTGCCATGCGAAACTATTTAAAGCAATGGTGCAAAAAAAACGGAGACACATTTGATTCAGGATTATAAATCCGATTAAAAAAATAAAGATATGATACCTAAAAAAATAGCTGTAGTAGCACTATCAATATTTGCAATCCATGTTTTCGGTCAACAAAAGTCCGCATTCATTAAACTAACAGCAGAAAAATTGCATTCCAGAGTTCGCGAATGGCCTTATCCGGTCAATGGGATAACGGTGCCAACCAATGCACCTGCTCTGCTGTGGCCTGGAACAAATGGAAAAGAAATGGTCAAACCCATGGAAAGCGGCAGTACTGTTACTGAAGATCCAAACATTGGGAATGTGCGTTACAAAGTAATGTTAGCCAGCGATAAAAATTTCAACAACGATTTACTTAGCAGTTCTGAGCAACGTTGGGCGGTTTATCCGCTACATCAGGCTTTAAAACCGGGAAAATGGTACTGGAAATACGGTTATGCTTTAAAAGGCAGCAATCAATGGGCCTGGTCTGCTGTTTATGATTTTGTGGTGGATGCCAAATATGCTAATGAAAAAGTATCTCCTCCAATTAGTGAAGTATTGAAAAGAAATGAAGGCTCCCACCCTCTTTTATGGGGTATGAACCGCATTGGAGAAGATTTTTATCGCAATAATCTGGACAATCCAGAAGCTAAAAAATTCATTGTATTTGCAGAAAAACTAATGTTGGCTCCGCTTCCTACTGAGAAACCACAAAGAATCATAGATACTACTGGAAAAACTCCATTGGAGAAAAAAATTATTATCGAAAGAATGTATCACGGTTTTGGTGATGCCGTGGGAAATCCGGTTCGTAATTTGTGTATTGCTTATCAACTGACAAAAGACAAACGCTTTATTCTGGATGCCAAACGCAGAGCATTAAATATTGCCAATATGAATCCTGATGGCCTGGCTACAGGAGATGATTTTACCAGTGGTGCTGTTTTAGAAGCCTTAGGTTGGTTCTATGATGCCGGATATGATTTTTTAACTCTTCAAGAAAAAGAACAATTCAAAAATAGTATTACAATTAGAGCAAAAAGAATTTATAATCATTTGCCTAATCGTTTTGAGTTGCATGTAAGCGACAATCACGTTTGGCAAATTACCCTGCGCAACCTAGCTATTGCAACAGTAGCGGTAATCAATGATGTTCCGGAAGCCAAAGAATGGCTTACTTACATGTATGAAGTCTGGTCGGCACGTTTTCCTGTGTTAGGTACAACCGATGGAGGCTGGCATGAAGGCAATGGTTATTTCAGGGTAAATTTTAAATCTATCATTTATTTATCACAAATGTTTGGTGACTTTAGCGGAGTCGATTATTTTAAATTGCCATGGATGCAAAACCTGCCTTATTATATGTTGTACACCCATCCTAACGGTGCTGCTACTACCGCTATAGGCGATATGTGGGAAAACGTTCCCTACATTGTAAAAGGTGAAGCCTGGTTTGCAGATGCGCTAACTTACCGAATGAATAATCCTTACTTAAATGACTATGTCAATGGAATAAAAAGAGATCACCCTGATTATTTTCATGGTACAGATGATTACCTTTTCTTTCGATTATTGAATTATAAACCTAAAAGAGAACTACCCGTTTCCTCGCCTAATCAATTGCCTAAAACCAGAAAATTTGCAGATGTGGGTGTGGTAGCTATACACGAAAATTTGGCGGAAGCCAATAAAAGTATAAGCAGTTATCTGTTCAGTAGTCCGTTTGGATCTTCGGGGCACGGTCACGCTTCACAAAACGCTTTTACAATTAATTTTAAAGGCGAAGTTCTCTTTGGTGGAACGGGTTATTACAGTAATTTTAGTGATAAACATAACCTCTTATATTACCGAACTTCTAAGGCTTACAACACCATTTTAGCCGATAGTCTTAACCAAAAAATTGGAGAAGAAGGTTACGGTTGGATTCCAAGAGCTATTTCAGGACAACGTATTCAATATGCTTTGGGCGATGCCAGCAATGCTTACGGCGAAATTAAAAGCGACTTTTGGTTAAACCGATTCCAACAAATCAATCTAACACCTAATAAAGCGAATGGTTACGGCGAATCGGGTGTTACTTTATACCGCAGACATCTATTGCAGCTGGATGGTGGTTATATTATTCTTTATGATGAATTAGAAGCCAATAAGCCTGTAAAATGGACCACACAATTTCATTGTCCGTATTATACCATCGAAGGAACAAACGCTGCAAACGCCAACCAACAAAATTTTACGGTAAAAACTGATTTAGGGAATGTGAAAGCAAGTGTTTTTGCGAATACTTCTTTGAAAATGAATATTCACAACAAATTTTTTGAACCAGCAGTCAATTGGAATAAAGTGACCAATGACGAAGGTCAGATTAAAGATTTTAAAGATCAATGGCATGCAGGCATTACTTCGGAAGCCAAACAAAAATTCCGATATTTAACCATTATCCAAGTCAAAAATGGAAAAACCGAAGTGATTAAAACGCTATCAAATAAAAAAGGGTTAACTCATATACAAGTTGGCGATTGGGATATTCAGGCACAATTAGATGGTGAAAAAACGGCTGCATTACAGGTTTTGGGTAAAGAGGCAAAATCCCTGTTTAACTATGGAAATCTGCCTATTCTATTTCAAGGCAAAGCCTATAAATCTAAAATTGCAGGAAGTTCTCTATTATTAGAAATGGAAGGAAGTAAATTGAACAAACAAGAAGCCATAGATGAATTACCGGATGTTGCCAAATATGACCAAAATTAAAATAGCCCTATTCTTTTAAATTATAACAACATTACTTTTTTGCCCCAAATTGCCTAACTTGTTGTTCTCTTTTAACGAGAAAAATAAATATTATTTAAAAGAAAATAAGCGTAGAAAAACAACTATAATCCACACTGTCATGAGAAAAAAGATTGCTTGTATCGCACTGTTTTGCATTACTCTTTTAGCCACTAAGAGTCATGCTCAAATGCAGGATCGCTATTTTCGTAATATTTCGGTCGATAAAGGCTTGTCGCAAAGTACTGTTTTTGCCATTAGACAAGACGCTCTGGGTTTTATCTGGATTGGTACACAGGATGGCTTAAACCGTTATGACAGTAAGGGATTTAAAGTATATCGACCAATAAAAAACGTTAAAAACAGCTTACAGTCGTACTATATTCGAAGCTTATTTACGGATCACAAAGGACAATTATGGATTGGAGGGAATAAAGGAATCAGTGTTTATAACTATGACACCGACAGTTTTACAAACTATCAGCTGCCTCGTAGTCTGGGCGAATGGTATATTTCTTCAATTACAGAAGACAATGCCCATCAAATTTGGGCAACCTCCATTGCTGGTGATGTTTTTGTGCTTTCACCAAAAGCCGATCATTTTATCCCAGTTAAATTCAATGCTTCATCCCATGAGATTAAAAAAATCGCTTATATCGGACTTTGGCAAAAACAAATAATTTTAGGTACAGATGTTGGTCTTTTCAAATTAAATCCTAAGAGTTCTCAATTGAAAAAAATTAATATTGGTGTTAAAAAAACTTATATCAATGATGTCTATATCGAAAATAAAAACATATGGGTAGCAACCGAAGGTAACGGAATTATTAATTACGACACAAAAAATAATAAGCTTACTGTATTACTGCATAAAACAACCACAAACAGTATTGCTGATAACAACATCCGATGTGTAGGAAAAGATACTGAAGGAAATCTTTGGATTGGCACATTCAAAGGCCTTTCCATCTTTAATCCAAAAGAAAATTCGTTTACTAACTATTACCATCAAATAGCACAACCTTATACTATCAGTCAAAATTCAGTGCGTTGCTTTTTTAAAGACAAACAGAACGGAATTTGGTTAGGCACTTATTATGGAGGTATTAATTATTACCATAAAAATGATATTAAGTTCAATTTATTGAGCCAAAACTCAGGTAAACCTTCGTTAAATGACGAAGTTATTGGTGTAATAAAACAAGATGCAAAAGGTAATTTTTGGATAGGAAGTAATGATAAGGGTTTAAATTATTGGAACAAAAACGCCAATACCATTAGCTATTATTCGAATAGCGAAAATAATCCAAACAGTATAAGTTCTAACAACATCAAAGCCATTGAATTTGATAACAATGCTAATATCCTGATTGGAACTCACAACGGAGGACTTAATTTACTAAATCCTAACAATGGCGTAGTACAGCGGTTTCTTCATGATGATAATAATCCAAGTTCCATAGCCGGAAACCTGGTTTATAGTATCTTAAAAGATTCCAAAAACCGTATTTGGGTGGGCACAAGATCCGGTTTAGATCAGTTTCATCCGGAAACCAAATCGTTCACTCATGTGCATTTAGACAAGGCCGGAAAACGTCCTTCTTCTGATGATATTACCTATCTTTTTGAGGATAGCAAACATCGTATCTGGATTGGGACAACTAACGGTGTAACCTTATTTTATCCTGATAATCTTTTGTTTGGAGACATCGGACACGGAAAACGAAGCGATGATATTGTAAATTGTATTACCGAAGATCAAAAACATCGCATTTGGATTGGAACCCGAGAAGGACTACGCCTGTATGATGAAACTCAGGAAACATTTATTAGTTTTAAAGAAACCATCGATTTTGTCAAAGAAACGATTTATGGTATCATCCCTGACGAAGATGGAAACCTATGGATTTCAACCAACAGAGGTTTGATAAAATTCAATCCGGATAAAGGTTCGGTTCAAACATTTGACGAAAGCGACGGTTTGCAAAACAATCAATTTAACGAATACTCATTTTATAAAGCTAAAGATGGAATGTTGCTTTTTGGAGGAATCAAAGGACTCTCCTATTTCTATCCGTCTATGATAAAACAGCAGGCACTTCCGTTAAAATTAAATTTTACAGCACTCGAAGCATTAAACAAAACCGTTGCTGTTAATGACGAAACCAACATTCTGGAACAGCATATTGACCAGACAGAAAGCATCGAAATTGGACCTGAATACAAACAGTTTAGTATCTTTTTTAATACCTTCAATTATATATCCTCTAATCGTACCCACTATTATTACAAACTGGACGGAATTGACAAAGATTGGCAACTTACAGATGAACTAAAGATTAGTTACAGCAATTTACCGGTTGGAAAATACAATTTGCAGATTAAAGCAATGGGACCAAATGGTGAAATGAGTGCCATTAGAAATTTAGAAATTAAAATCCTGCCGCCTTGGTACAAAACTAGCTGGTTTATTCTACTGTTACTCATAGTAATCGGTACGGCTACCTATATTGGTTTCCGAATGATTACCGAACGAATTAAAGCCTTACAACAGCTCAAACAAGAACGCATCGATAAAGAAAGAGTACGCGATATCAATCAGGTAAAAATGGATTTCTTTACCAATGTTTCGCACGAACTTCGAACTCCGTTGACGTTAATTTTAGCTCCTCTAGAAGAATTATTGAAATTACCTTTTACAGATAGAGCAACCAAAAAGAAACATGAGCTGATGTTTCTTAATGCTAAAAGACTGTATAACCTGGTGGATCAATTATTTGAATTCAGAAAAACCGAAATGGGAACACAACAGCTCAAAGTGAGTAAAAATGATATTGTGCGTTTTGTTCAGGAAGTTTACGAATCTTTCAAACCACTTTCAGATAAAAAACAAATCCATTTTACAAACCATTCGTCAGAAACAGCGCTTTCGTTTTATTTTGATAAGGATGCTATGGAAAAAATACTATTCAACCTGCTTTCCAATGCCTTTAAATACACCGAAGCAGGACATAATATCAGTATTGAATTATTGAAAAAAGAAAATGAAATCGTTATAAAAGTTAGCGATACGGGTGTTGGAATCAGCGAAGAAGATTTAGCCAAAGTTTTTGATCGTTTTTATCAGGTAAGCAATAAAGAAATGAATTTAGGTTCAGGTGTCGGACTGGCATTTACCAAGCGTTTGGTCGAATTGCATCATGGAACTATTACTGCCGAAAGTACTAAAGAAGAAGGCAGTACTTTTACGGTGACCCTTCCTATTTCAGACGAAATTTATAAAAATGATTTACACCTTGAAAATACCATTCAGGAAGTTGCTATAGTAACTGAAAAAGAAATTGATGAAGAAAATTATTTGCAATTAGATCAAAATGAAGCGATAATCAATGAAATTACCGAAGGTGTACAAGCTATGAAATTGCTTATTGTTGATGATAACAAAGAAATTTTAGCTTATCTACAGGATTATTTCTCTAAAATGTATGAAGTAACGGTGGCCTATGATGGTCAAATGGCTTTGGATTTATTAGAAGTACAGCCTTTTGATATTATTATCAGCGATGTAATGATGCCTGAACTCGACGGTTTGCATTTTTGCAAACGGGTAAAACAAAACATCAATACTTCCCACATTCCTTTTATGCTGTTAACTGCCAAAACAGAAACAAGCCAACAAATAAAAGGACTGGAAATGGGAGCTGACGATTATATTACCAAGCCTTTTTCTACTCAATTGTTAGCACTTAAAATTTCAAACCTGTTGCGCTCCCGTAAACGCCTTAAAGAATATTATTCTGCATCACAAGAACTAATACCCGAAAATATTGCTTTTAATACTCTTGATGAAGAATTTTTAAAAGAGGCTATTAACATTGTTGAAGAACACTTGGCTGATTCTGAATTTACAGTAGATGTTTTCAGTAAAAAAATCGGGATGAGTCGTTCCAATCTTTATTTGAAATTAAAAGCAATTACTGGCGAATCAGCAATGGATTTTATAAAAAGAATCCGATTTAAAAAAGCCGTTGAACTGATGCAAAGCAAACGCTACACGATTGCACAAATCACCTATATGTGTGGATTTAATTCGCCTTCTTATTTTTCAACGGCATTTAAACAACATTATGGTTGTATGCCAAGCGAATATTTAGATAAAACCGACAACTCTAAAGAAGAATCATAATCTTAATTTTAAAAGACTAAAAAAAAACTCACTCATGAAATTTATGAAATTATTTTCGGGAATTGCTTTTATATTGCCTTTGGCTCTTTTAGCACAAACAAAAGCGATTGTAAGCATCCAAAACAATTCAGCTTTAAATTACAAAGACGCTGTGGTAGCCATAAAATGGGACGCCGTTTTACTACAATATCCCCAAATTGACACTGCTAACTTTGTAGTTCTTAATTCGGTTACTAAAAAGCAAATTCCCTATCAATTAGAACACAAAGGACACTCGGCTATTCAAAATGTATTGGTACAAACGGATGTCAAACCCAAATCGTCGCTTACTCTTTTGATACAAAAAGGAAAACCGGAAATTTTTATTGCCAAAACTTATGCTCGTTATGTACCGGAACGCAAAGATGATTTTGCCTGGGAAAACGACCAAATAGCTTTTCGCACCTACGGTAAAGCACTGGAAAAAGAAAAAGACAATGCCTATGGTTTTGATGTTTGGGTAAAACGCACTAACCGAATGATTCTTAACGAACGCTATAAAAGGGCTGATTATCATACTGACCATGGCGATGGTTTAGACTATTACCATGTAGGCTTTACATTAGGCGCCGGTAATATGGCTCCCTTTGTAAATGACACCATCCGTTATTCAGGAAATTATCAGCAATGGAAAATTCTGGACAACGGTCCTTTACGCACTACATTTCAACTCATTTATGATAGTTGGAATGCTGGCGGAATAAAAGTGAGTGCTACAAAAACCATTTCTATCGATGCGGGTTCCCAACTCAATCGCATCGAAAACGTCTATACTTTTAACAGTGATAGTACCTTGCCAGTTGTAGTGGGAATCATTCGAAGACCCGAAGCCGGATACATTTCACTGAACGAACAACAAGGAATTATGGGATATTGGGAACCTACCATGAATGAAAATGGTACAACCGGAGTAGGTTCGATAATTACAACTCCTATTACAAAAATGTGGGTCAATAACGAACAATTATTAGCTAAAACTACCGTTAAAAACAACGAAACTTTTATTTACTACACAGGAGCCGCCTGGGATAAAGCAGAAAAAATTACCGATGCTAAAAAATGGTTAGACTACCTGAATGATTTTAATCAAAAACTAAAAAAACCTTTAGTTGTGAGTATCAAATAACTCTTATCCCATTTCATTAAAAGGCGATTAAATCAAAAGATTTAGTCGCCTTTTTCAATTTAATTTTACTGCTATTTGTTTGAAACATAAAAGTTTTTAAACCATTAAGTTCATGAAGAAAATTAAGATTTACAGTATTCTTAAACCTCATAATTTTCTTCATAGTTTTCAAAAAAGAATCTTCACAACATTTCCAACTGAACCTTTAATTATAATCAGCTAAAAAAACAACCAACTAGAACTTACTCAGAAACCTGTTATTCATGGATTTACAGCTATAAAACAAGCTGTTTACACAAATTCGAAAGTTAATTGGTAAATATTGAAATAGCCTTTTTGATTTCAAATATAACTTCGCAATATGAAATGGATAAAAGCCAAACTCAATTTTTAGTTTCAGCATCCAAATTTCAGGATAAACTTAAAAAGTAGCAATTTCTAAAACAAAATAAATACTAACTAAAACAATTAAAACAATGTCAATTAACTTATTTGATTTAACAGGGAAAACAGCTTTAATAACTGGAGGAGTTCATGGTTTAGGAATGGCTATGGCTAAGGGATTAGGACATGCGGGAGCAAAAATTGTAATAAACGATCTTTCGCAGGAAGCAATTGACAAAGCTGTTGCCGAATACCAGTCGGTAGGAATTGAAGCTTATGGCTATGTATTTAATGTAACCGACGAGAAAGCGGTAATTGCAGCGATAAATAAAATAGAAACAGAAGTTGCACCAATTGATATTCTAATAAACAATGCAGGAATTATCAAAAGAACTCCAATTATTGAAATGGAAGTCGAAGATTTTACGGCAGTAATAAATGTAGATTTAATTAGTCCGTTTATTGTTTCTAAAAATGTAGTCAAAGGTATGATTGCACGTGGTGGTGGAAAAATCATCAATATCTGCTCTATGATGAGCGAATTAGGAAGAGATTCTGTAAGTGCTTATGCTGCTGCAAAAGGAGGGTTGAAAATGCTGACTAAAAACATGGCGACGGAATGGGCAAAATTCAATATTCAAACAAACGGAATTGGTCCGGGTTATTTTGCAACAAGTCAAACGGCTCCAATTAGAGTAAACGGACATCCTTTTAATGAATTTATCATCAGCAGAACACCGGCAAATCGTTGGGGAGATCCGGAAGATTTACAAGGAGCAGCCATCTTTTTAAGTTCTAAGGCAAGTGATTTTGTAAACGGACATATTGTTTATGTTGACGGAGGAATATTAGCTACTATAGGAAAACCATCTAATGAATAGTACTGCTACTCTCCTATTACAAACCATTTTATTTAAAAACTATGTCAAAAATTGAAGATACAATAACTTTGAATCAAGGGAGTACTGTAATCCCAATGGTTATTTTAACCAGCTTATTTTTCATATTAGGATTCGTAACCTGGTTGAACGGACCGCTAATTCCATTCTTTGAATTGGCTTGTGAATTAACATCCTCACAGGCTTATTTTGTGACATTTGCTTTTTACATCGCCTATTTTGTTATGGCTATTCCCTCATCACGGATAATTGAAAATATAGGTTATAAAAATGGAATTTCATTTGGCTTGATTACTATTGCCTTTGGTGCTTTCATGTTTTATCCAGCTGCAGAGAGCCGTACCTTCTACTTATTCTTAATAGCACTTTTTATCATGGGAACAGGTTTGGCCATTTTACAAACTGCAGCAAATCCTTATGTGGTAGTTATTGGACCACGAGAAAGTGCCGCTGCCAGAATCAGCGTACTAGGAATTGCAAATAAATTAGCAGGCTTTATAGCTCCTCTTGTATTAACTGCTTTAGTATTATCAAATATGCAGGATTACACTGCCGAAAAAATTGCAGCTCTTGACAGTGTAGCGAAATCAGCAGCTTTGGATACACTCGCACTACAATTACAAACTCCTTATATTTATATGGGAGTTATCATCCTTATTCTGGCTGTACTTGTAAAATTCTCTCCTCTACCTGAAATTGATTTGGACAAAGATGGAAATGTGGCACACATGAGTATTTTCAAACAAATCCTAAATACGTTCCAATTTCCTCAATTGGTTTTAGGAGTAATCACTTTAATGTTATACCTATCTGCCGAAGTTTTGGCGGGAGATTCCATTGGTGGATTTGGTAAACAATTAGGCGTTTACGGTGAAGATGGCAATTTTTATTTAAAACTGACTTCATTTACCATGACCGCAATGGTAGTAGGATACATTCTGGGCATTACTCTTATTCCAAAATACATTTCTCAGGTTCAGGCATTAAAAGCTTCCGGTATTTTAGGTTTGATTCTGGTGCTGCTAATTGTAATAATTTCTCCAAGTATAATAATTCAATTGCCTGGAATTCCTACTTTACCACTGGTGATTATTTTAGTGGCTCTTATGGGACTTTCTAATGCGCTATGTTGGCCAGCCATTTGGCCTATGGCTTTACAGGATTTAGGCGGATATACTAAAATTGCCAGTGCTATATTGATTATGGGAATCATTGGAGGAGCTATTTTTCCATTAGTTTATGGTTCTTTAGTAGAAACAATCAATACAGCTAACGAAGCAAATGGTGTTGCAACAACAGCTAAGAGTGGTAATCAAATTGCCTATTTAATGTTGTTACCCACCTACCTGATGATTATTTTTTATGCCTTTAAAGGACATAAATACAGAAGCTGGTCAAGAAAATAATTCAAATTAAGAGTAAAGATTATAAAATAAAAAACAATGAAAAGTACAATAGACAAAGCGACAGGATTTGAAAAACGATTTGAAAATATCAATACGGTTGTTTTCCAAAATTCAACTGAGGCATCTAAAGCTGTGGCTCAAGAAATTGCAGCACTTATCAAATCAAAACAAGAAAATAACCAATCCTGTATATTAGGTTTAGCAACAGGTTCTTCTCCAAAAGGATTATATGCTGAATTAGTACGTCTTCACAAAGAAGAAGGATTGAGCTTTAAAAATGTAATCACTTTCAATTTAGATGAATATTATCCAATGGAACCGGATTCTATCAATAGCTATGTGCGATTTATGAAGGAATTGCTATTGGATCAGGTAGATATTTTACCTGAAAATTATCATATTCCTGATGGAACTTTGTCTAAAGAAGAAATTGCATATTATTGTGCGGATTATGAAGCCAAAATCGAAGCTTTAGGTGGAATTGATTTGCAAATTCTTGGAATTGGAGGAAACGGTCACATCGGATTTAATGAATCCGGTTCTTTGCAAAATTCAAAAACAAGATTAGTGGCGCTAGACCACATTACCAGAGTGGCCGCAAGTGGCGATTTCTCTGGATTGAGCAATACCCCAAGAACGGCTATTACCTTAGGAGTAAAAAAAATAATGGAAGCCAAACAAGTTATCCTGATGGCTTGGGGTGAAGGAAAATCAAACATCATTCAAAAATCGGTTGAAGGCGAAGTGACCAATCAAATTCCAGCTTCCTTTTTGCAAGAGCATAACAATGCTGTTTTTGTTTTAGACAAAGAAGCTTCTTCTAAACTAACCAGAATCAACAAACCATGGTTAGTTGAAAAAATTGTTTGGACGGATAAATTAATTAGAAAAGCCGTTTTAGGCTTAGCATTGGATTTAAAAAAACCAATTTTAATGCTTACCGATGCAGATTATATTGAAAATGGGATGAGTGATTTATTGGCTGATTCAGGCCCTGCTTATGACATCAATATTAAAATTTTTAATAAACTGCAAAACACCATCACAGGTTGGCCGGGCGGAAAACCTAATTCAGATGATGAAAACCGACCTGAAAGAGCCGAACCGGCTAGAAAAAGAGTGTTGCTTTTTAGTCCGCATCCTGATGATGACATTATTAGTATGGGAGGTACTTTCATGCGTTTGCAGGAACAAGGTCATGAAGTACACGTAGCCTATCAAACTTCAGGAAATATTGCCGTTGCTGATGATGAAGCTTTACGTTTTGCCAGTTTTGTAGTGGATTACAATGAAAAATTTGGAATAAAAAATAGTGAAGCCGAAGACATTTACAAAAAGGCTTCTGTCTTTTTAAAGAACAAAAAAGCCAGTGAAATTGATATTCCGGAAGTTCGTTACATCAAAGGATTGATTAGAAAAGGAGAAGCGCGTGCAACAAGCCATTTTGTTGGATTGCCGGACAGTCAAATTCATTTTATGGAACTTCCTTTCTATGAAACAGGAACTATTGAGAAGAAACCTATTGGAAAAGAAGATATCCAAATTACGATGGATTTGATTGAAAAAGTACAGCCACACCAAATCTATGCTGCCGGTGATTTAGCCGATCCACACGGAACACACAAAGTATGTCTGGATGCTATTTTTGAAGCAGTAAAAAATCTCAAGTCAAAAGATTTCATGAAAAATTGTTGGGTTTGGTTATACCGAGGAGCCTGGCAAGAATGGGGAATTGACGAAATCGAAATGGCCGTACCAATGAGCCCGGATCAGGTTTTAACCAAAAGACACGGAATTTTCAAACACCAATCTCAAAAAGACGGTGTGGTATTTCAGGGCACTGATTCCAGAGAATTTTGGCAAAGAGCAGAAGACAGAAATGCCGAAACGGCACAATTATACAATCAATTAGGTTTAGCTCATTATGCTGCTATGGAAGCATTTGTGAGATGGGAGTTTTAGATATTTTTAATTTGTTGTAGTGAAAAATGGGGTTAATCAACCCCATTTTTTTATTTATAGAAACGAAAAAAGTGTTTTACTTAAACCTTAATTTTATGAAGATAATAAATCTGTATATCTTTTTTTGATGATATATTTTATTGCTAATCCAAAATAACAACCAAAAAAGCGTTCGACCGTCGAACACTTTAAGCTATTATTAAAGTTATATTCTCCATTTTTAAATACCCCTTTTTTGTGAAAATTCTAAAAAAAGCAAACTTATTAACATTAAAAACAATTTAAAAATAAAATCATGTACAATAATACTTACAAAAAAAAGGAATTACGCTATATTTTCCTAAGTTATCCAAGAACATTAATATTAGGTATTAAAGTGTTCGACTGTAATCCCCTCGACTCCAATAAATCAAAACGGAACCAATTATTATCTACTAATTTTCAATAATAAATTAATATCTTTACAAAGTAAATAATAAAAGCTTTGAAAATTCAGTTACCCTATTCTTCGAAAACAGATGTAAACCCCTTATTTTACTGGGATTATTATAAAGGCTACGGAGCCTCTTTCTCCGAGAGCTGAAAAGCAAATGATTACAAAACCCACTAAATTCAAGGATTTTAGTGAGTTTTTTCTTTTTATCATATATCAAATTACATTCGTAAACCTAAAGCCAAAAGTTCCTGAACAAACCATAATTAAAACTATTAAAAATATTTCAATTGAAGCAAAATGACTTGTGTAACCGGAGTTTCAGGTAACGAAAAATCGACTTTGATTAATGAAACACTCTATCCTATTCTGAATGCTCATTATTTTAACGATATCAAAAAAACACAGCCTTATAAAAAAATTGAAAGATTAGAACATATTGATAAAGTTATTGATATAGACCAAAGTCCTATTGGAAGAACTCCGCGTTCGAATCCTGCAACTTACACCGAAGTTTTTACCGAAATTCGAGCTTTGTTTACTAAAACTCCGGAAAGTATGATTCGTGGTTACAAAGCAGGACGATTTAGTTTTAACGTAGCCGGAGGTCGTTGTGAAACCTGTCAGGGATCTGGAGTTCGCACCATCGAAATGAACTTTTTTACCTGATGTATATGTAGAATGCGAAAGCTGTCAGGGGAAGCGTTTCAACAGAGAAACTTTAGAAATTCGCTATAAAGGAAAATCCATTTCAGATGTACTGAATATTACAGTCGACGAAGACGTCCCTTTCTTTGAAAATATTCCAAAAATATACCGAAAAATCAAAACGATTCAAGATGTAGAATTAGGATATATCACCTTAGGGCAACAAAGCTCTCCCCTTTCCGGTAGTGAAGCCCAACGCATCAAACTGGCGAGAATTGTCTAAAAAAGACACCAGAAATACCTTTTATATCCTGGACAAACCTACTACAGAATTGCATTTTGAAAACATTCGCTTATTGATGGAAGTAATCAATCAATTAGTCGACAAAGGCAACACCATCCTAATTATTGAACATAATCTGAACGTTATCAAACTTGCTGACTACATCATTGACATTGGTCTTAAAGGAGGAAAAGCTAACGGAACCGTTGTCGCCAAAGGAACTCCAGAAGAAGTTGCAAACAACAAAAAAAGTTACACGGCGAAATTTTTAAAAAAAGATTTGGAATAACAGAATTTCGCTTTAGTAATGATTATATTTAAAATTAAATTGAAAAAAAATTGATTCTACTGATGGATGACTAATCAGTAATAAATTATATAAATACAAAAAATGAGAAGCAATACTATCCGTAAAGTATAAACAGCCTTCTTTATAAGTCTATTTAGAGGTGACAGAAATATAGAATTCTTCCTATTTAGACCAACTATCTTTATTCGTAAATTTTACATCCCACAGGTTTTGGGATTGATCCCTTTTGAACCTGATCCCTCATCCCTTCCATTTCCATCCCTAACACAGTCATAATGAAATAAGAGATTAAAAAAAAACTCCAATTAGGATACAACTAATTGGAGTTTTAGTACTCAGAGCGGGACTTGAACCCGCACGAACATTGCTGTTCACTGGATTTTAAGTCCAGCGTGTCTACCAATTTCACCATCCGAGCATTCTATTCTTGTGGTA
>NZ_BMGA01000011.1 GCF_014639535.1 Flavobacterium palustre
AAAGAACTGCAGTTGTTGTAGCAGAAGCAGTTAAATCGTTATCAGGTTGAGTCACTGTTGCCGAAGCAGTAGTTGTACAGTTATTTTTATCAGTGATTGTTACATCATAAGTTCCAGCAAGTACAGAAGCAAGGTCTTGAGTAGTTGCTCCGTTGCTCCAAAGGTAAGTATAAGGGCTTGTTCCACCAGTTACAGTTAAGTCTACGGCACCATTACCACCTTTACAAAGAACTGCAGTTGTTGTAGCAGNTAAAGTTACAGTTAATTCCGCAGAAGTACAGTTATTAGCATCTTTAACGATTACTTTATATGTACCAGCAGCAAGTCCAGTTTGGTCTTCAGTAGTAGTATTAACTCCGGTTCCTGTCCAAGCATAGGTGTAAGGAGCGACTCCACCAGCAGCAGTAATGTTTATAGCTCCTGTAGATGCATTTTTACATAATATATTAGTTTGTGAAGAAATAGATACTGTTGGAGCAGTAGAAACAACAACTGAAGTTGAGTTACTAATTGTACAACCGTTACTGTCTTTTGCAATTACTGTATAAGATCCATTAGCTAAACTACTAAAAGTAGTACTTGTTTGGTAATTTGTACCTCCATCAATGCTATAAGTATAGCTACCATTACCTCCTGTAACTCCGCTAGCTGTAATACTTCCTAATGCACCATTGCAAGAAGTAGGAGAGGGTGTTAATGTTAAACCAGCTAATTGTGGATATATAGTAACCGTATGAGTTTTGATACTACTGGCTGGAGTTGGTGTAGCTGTATCTGTAGTTGTTAATGTAATTGTATAATCAATAGGGCTAGCCGTATTATTAACAGGAAAAGAATGAGCCGAAAATACGTAATCATCAAATTCTTGATTAGCATCATCATATAAGTCAGGAGAAACTGTAAAATCTCCTGTTCCATCACCATAATTAATTTTTAGAGTGTAAGGAGTTTGAATTGGAGTTAAATCATCCCCAGTTGCATATAATTTACCACCAGTAATATCTGTTGTGAGAATAATATTATTGCAACTGCGTGAATATGAAAAATCGGTTTTTAGTGGAGCATCCACAGTAATATTAGGAATTGCACCGTTACAATGTGGATACTTGTTGGTAGGACAAATTGGATTTCCATTTGAATCATTATTATCCCAAGAGACAAAAATATTCTTTAATTCAATCTCATCCCCACAAGTCCAACCAACAATTTCCATTGTTTTATAAAATGCAGTTTGAGTATTTCCATTATATTTAAATGTATTTAAAACAGAGGGATTTCCATTTATTGATACATTAAACTGTACTAACAAACCATTTTTATTACCAGTTTCGAGAACATTAATGAAAATGAAAAAAGGTCCTGTCTGACTACAATTAGTTACTGGTGCTCCAGTTGCTGTTCCAATATAAGCTCCACGTATTTTAGTAGATGATGATGTACAATTTAGAGATGGAGAACTTGCCTCGCATGATGTGCCACCTGTTTCTGTTGTTGTAGGAGAAATTATTGTCTGCGAGAACCCAATCGTTGTAGAAAACAACAATATTAGAAAAGTTAAAAATCGAATTGGGATGATTTTTTTCTTACGATTCTGTAAATAACTGTTTACTGTCGAGAATAGCAGAGCCGTAATTGTCAGTAAAAAAAGTAGTTTTGTTTTCATACAATTAATTTTTAATTTATGATTTGGGTAATTTTAAATCTATAATTGTGAGATTATATATTAATTTATTTGGTGATGTTAATTAATTAGGATAAAGTTTGTATAACCTTAATTTTTATTTTTGCCGAAATTACAGACAAATAAATAATTAGACATTTTTTCTCTATCAATGACCTAAAAACTCGTTAAATAGCTTTTTTACCGATAATTCGTCTTGTTTTTGATTTTAATTAAGTTGTAAAATGTGCTTTTTGTCGTTTTTTTTATGTCGTTTTTACTGTTATCATTGATACGATAATCTTAAAAATTAACATAAAGCAATGTTAAAATTTCAATCAAACTTAAATCGTTTTTTTATATCTACCAAACAAAACATCGATAAAGTGTAAAAAAACATCGACAAAGTGTATTTTTATAGGTTTTTTATTTCTTTTTTCGTTTGTAATATTATCCTTGTTAGTCTTAAATGAAGAAAAAAATAATTAGATAGGGGATTACTTTATTTGGTATGATATTATAAGTTTAAAAAAGGGAAAAATAAAGTCTTAATCTTTCGCTTTTCTTTTGTAAATTGTAAGTTCGATTTCTGTTTTCAGGATTAATTACAATTAAAATCGATATCTATGAAAAATTTAGTATTAATTAGACATGCAAAATCAAATTGGGATATGCCATTAAAAGATATTGACAGACCTTTGGATCAACGTGGACTACAGGATGCTCATTTAGTTTCTTCAAAAATTCAAAAATATGTTCCTAAAAAGTACATTATTTGGAGTAGTCCGGCTAAAAGGGCTTCTGATACAGCTATAATTTTTGCACAAAATGTTTTGTATCCAATCGAAAACATTGTGTATAAAGACGATTTATACACTTTTGACGAGAAACAGTTAGAAGAAACTATTAAATCTTGTGCAAATACATTTGACAGCGTAATTCTTTTTGGACATAATGCTGCAATTACAAATTTTGTTAATAAATTTGGAGATGTATTTATAGATAATGTTCCTACAAGTGGTTTTGTTTCTTTAGAATTTGAAACGGATAATTGGGGCGAAATAAAAAAAGGTAGAACCAAAAAAATAATAATTCCAAAAGATTTTAAATAAAAAATGTTTGATCAAAAGTATATTGATAGAGAAAAAAGTTGGTTAGCATTTAACGCCAGAGTACTTCAGGAAGCAGCAGACGATTCGGTACCATTATTAGACAGATTACGATTTTTAGGGATTTTTTCCAATAATTTAGATGAGTTTTTTAGAGTTCGGTTTGCCGCTGTTCGCAGATTGAGTTTGTCTGGAAAAACAGGAGAAAAAATACTGGGAGGAATTTCTGCGCAACAATTAGTAAAAGATATTACCGAAATTGTAATTCAGCATCAGGCAGAAAGTTTAGCAATTCTTAAAGAAATAGAAGCCAAATTAGAGACTGAAAATATCTTTATAATTAACGAAAACGAGATTTCGACTGAACAGGAAATTTTCTTAAAGGATTTCTTTATTCAAACTTTAAGTCCGGAATTAGTAACTATTATCCTGAATGATTTGGCCGAATTTCCTTTGTTGAAAGACAATATAGGTTATCTGGCAGTGAAATTAGTCATGAAAAAAAATGCGGCTGTTCATTATGCAATTATAGAAATTCCTAAAACAATCAACCGTTTTGTTGTTTTACCATCCAATGATCATAAGCAATATGTGATTCTTATTGATGATGTCATTCGGCACAATTTAAAAAGTATCTTCAATATTTTTGATTGTGAAAGTATCGCTGCTCACATGATTAAAATTAGCAGAGATGCGCAATTAGATATTGATAGTGATATGAGCAAAAGTATGCTCGAAAAAATATCGACCAGTGTTAAAGACAGAAGAATAGGAGAGCCGGTACGTTTTATTTATGATCAGTTAATTGAACAGGATACCTTGCAGTTTTTCTTAGATAAAATGAAAATCGTTTCTACTGATAGTATCATTCCGGGAGGGAGATACCATAACAGAAGGGATTACATGGAGTTTCCAAACTTAGGAAGGTATGATTTATTATATAAAAAAAACATACCATTACCCATTCCGGAACTCAATTTAGAAGGCAGTATTTTAGATAAAATCAGTAAAAAAGATTATCTATTGCATGCACCTTATCAGTCGTTTTCTTATTTGACAAAGTTTTTAAGAGAAGCAGCTTTGGATCCAAAAGTAACTTCGATAAAAATAACATTATATCGATTAGCTAAAAATTCCCAAATTATCAGTTCTTTAATTAATGCTGCCAAAAACGGTAAACAAGTCACGGTTCAGATAGAATTACAAGCTCGTTTCGATGAAGCTTCTAATATTTCGTATGCAGAACAAATGCAAACCGAAGGAATTGATCTTATTTTTGGTATTAAAGGTTTAAAAGTACACAGTAAAATTTGTGTTGTTGAAAGAAATGAAAACGGAAAAACAAAACGTTACGGCTTTATTTCAACAGGAAATTTCAACGAAGCTACCGCTAAAATTTATACTGATGTCACTCTTTTTACCGCTCATCAGCAAATTTTAAAAGACATTTCAAAAATTTTCGATTTTTTTAATATCAACTACAGAGTACATCGTTACAAACATTTGATTGTTTCGCCTCATTATACCCGTTACCGATTTTATAAATTAATCGATAGAGAAATATCGCATGCACTCGCAGGTCGCGTGGCTTATATGAAGTTAAAAATGAATAGTTTGTCTGATTTTGCAATGATTGATAAGTTATATGAAGCAAGCAATGCCGGAGTGAAAATTCAATTAGAAGTCAGAGGAATTTGTTCATTAGTTCCCGGAATTAAAGGGATGAGCGAAAATATAGAAGCCATAAGTATTGTTGATAATTATCTGGAACATTCCCGTATTTATATTTTTGGAAATGGAGGTCAGACTGAAGTTTATATTTCTTCAGCCGATTTTATGACCCGAAATTTAGATGGAAGAGTCGAAGTAACTTGTCCTATTTATGATCAGGATATCAAAAATGAATTGATTGAAAACTTTGATATAGGTTGGAAAGGAAATGTAAAAGCTCGTTTTCATTCCTATAAGTTAGATAATAAATACCGTAGTAATGACGGAAAAAATGTATTTAGGGCGCAAATTGAAACGTACAAATACTATCAAAGAAAAGTGGGTTTGCTCGAAGAAATTATTCTTTAATGGCAATTAAAACAGAAAGGTGTAATGATTAAAATAAAAAAATACGCAGCTATCGATATTGGATCCAATGCCATGCGATTATTAGTTGTCAATATTGTCGAACAAGAAGGAAAAGAAACCCAATTTAATAAAAGTTCCCTGGTACGTGTGCCTATCCGTTTGGGACAGGATGCTTTTACAGTTGGAGAAATTTCGACTGAAAATAGAGATCGAATGGTTGATGCTATGAAAGCATTTCATCTTTTAATGAAAGTTCATAAAGTAGAGTCGTACAAAGCTTTTGCAACTTCGGCTATGCGTGAAGCATATAATGGTAAAGAAGTTGTGGCGCTTATTAAGAAAAAAGCCGATATCAAAGTCGAAATTATTGACGGAAAAAAAGAAGCAGCTATCATTGCATCGACCGATTTGCATCATTTGCTAAAAACAGATAAAACCTATTTGTTTGTGGATGTAGGAGGGGGTAGTACCGAATTTACCTTGTTTTCTGATGGTAAAATTGTGACTTCAAGATCGTTTAAAGTAGGTACGGTTCGTTTATTGAATGAAATGGTTCATGATGTGGTATGGGAAGAAATTGAAAAATGGATTAAAACTAATACAGCCGATTTTGACGAAGTTTCCCTGATAGGATCGGGAGGTAACATTAATAAATTATTCAAAATGTCGGGAAAAATGCAGGATAAGCCTTTGTCTTATTTGTATATCAATTCGCAATATGCCTTTTTAAATTCGTTAACCTACAATCAAAGAATTTCCGAATTAGGTTTGAACCCTGACCGTGCCGACGTAATTATACCTGCAGTTCGTATTTATCTTAATGCGATGAAATGGAGCGGAGCCAGAAACATCTATGTTCCTAAAATCGGACTTTCAGATGGTATTGTTAAGGCCATGTATTTTGGTAAAATATAATTTATAATATGAATAAAACTAGATTAGAAGCATTTAGTGATGGGGTTTTAGCTATTGTTATTACCATCATGGTTTTAGAATTAAAAGTTCCGGAAGGGGAACATTTTATCGATTTATTACCCCTTTTTCCTGTATTTATTAGTTACGTTTTGAGTTTTATTTATGTTGGGATTTATTGGAACAATCACCATCATTTATTGCATAGTGCTACTAAAGTTAACGGAAGAATACTTTGGGCAAATCTTCATTTGCTTTTTTGGTTGTCGTTAATTCCGGCTTCAACGGCTTGGATGGGTGAGCATAATTTTGCAAAAGCGGCAGTAACTGTTTATGGAGTGGTACTTTTTATGTCGGCCATTGCATTTGTTATTTTGCAAAACACAATTATATGTTATGATGGAGAAAAATCTCTTTTAGCAAAGGCTATTGGTAACGATATTAAGGGTAAAATGTCACAGGGTTTGTATTTTTTGGCTATTATAATCTCATTTTTTAATCAATGGATTTCATTAGCAATTTATTTAATAGTTGCTTTGATGTGGTTAATTCCGGATACCCGAATAGAAAAAAAGATGTTAGACAAGTAGTAAAACTAATTTGTTTAAATATTCAAATCTAATCCAAATGTTGTTCTTAATAGTTCAATATTTGGATTGATTTCATGTAAACGATTGTATCTGTCCTGATCATTCAGTGCTTTTTTGATAGCTACATTTTCATTTACAATTACTTCTATGGTAATATTATGATTATGAAGATGTCCTCTTAAATGTCCTAAAAGTCCATTCATTTCTTTTTCGAAATCCAATTTCGAACCTTCATTTGGCAATTCTATACTAACGGTTGTTCCGTTTAAAACCGGATCATTGATAAGTAATAAAGATTCCATGATTTTGAAACCTTTGTCTCCTAGTCTTTTAGCATAATTAGTCCATTGCAACAACATTTCTGTTTCCGTAAAAGCTTCGGTAGGCAAATCAACAGTTTCTCTTACGACTACTTTTTTAGTATCTTCTAATGCTTTTTTGGCGCGAATACTCGATAATGATAAGGCTGAAAATTGAGGACCACTCGTTTCAGTTGCCGCTTTTTTTGGAGTTTCAGTAGTTTGAATTGCTGCAGGAACTTCTTTTTCAACAATCGTTGGAGCAGTAGTTACAGTTTCAATAGGTTTAGATTGCTCTACTATTGAATAGTCTTTTTTTCTAAAATAAGTAGGCGGAATTATGAAAGACTCAACTTTTTTTTTTCTCCATCAAAAGTGATAGAGGCTAATTGCATTAAGCAAAGTTCAACCAGTAAACGCTGATTTTGACTCAGTTTGTACTTTAAATCGCATTCATTGGCAATGGCAATTCCCTGTAAAAGAAATTCCTGGGTGCATTTTTGAGCCTGAATACCATACATTTTTTGAGCTTGTTCACCTGCTTCTAATAAACTTAATGTTGAAGGTGTTTTGCTAACCAATAAATCTCTGAAATGACTTGCTAATCCCGCTACAAAATGATGCGCATCGAATCCTTTTGAAAGAATATCGTTGAAAGCTACCAATAAATCAGGGATTTTATTCTCTAAAATTAAATCGGTAACACTGATGTAAGTTTCATAATCTAATACATTCAGGTTTTCGGTAACTGCCTGACGTGTCAAATTAGTTCCGCAATAAGAAACTACTCTGTCAAAAATAGACAAAGCATCACGCATGGCACCATCAGCCTTTTGAGCGATGATATGTAAAGCATCGTCTTCGAAAATAATTTCCTGACTTTTAGCTACTTCGGCCAAATGTTCTTTAGCATCTTTTACAGTGATTCTTTTAAAATCAAATATTTGACAACGCGATAAAATCGTTGGGATAATTTTGTGCTTTTCAGTAGTTGCCAAAATAAAAATAGCATGTTTTGGCGGTTCTTCTAAGGTTTTCAAAAAAGCATTAAAAGCTGCCGATGACAACATGTGCACCTCATCTATAATATAGACTTTGTATTTTCCGGTTTGTGGTGGAATACGAACCTGGTCAATTAAATTACGAATATCATCAACGGAGTTGTTTGAAGCAGCATCCAATTCGAAAACATTAAAAGCAAAGTCTTCGTTTGGATCGTCATAACCGGGCTGATTGATTTTTCGTGCCAAAATTCGTGCACAGGTAGTTTTTCCAACACCTCTGGGACCTGTAAATAATAGGGCAGAGGCCAGATGATTGTTTTCTATAGCATTCAATAAAGTATTGGTAATCGCCTTTTGTCCCACAACATCATTAAATGTTTGTGGGCGGTATTTGCGGGCTGATACTATAAATTGTTCCATAGATTTTCTATTCGAAAGCAAATATAGGGTTTGAAAAACCAAAAAACAAATTCTAAATTCCAAATACAAAAAATTAAAGAATCGATTGAATTTTAGTATTGCTTAGGGATTTGATTTTCTGTTGGTTTTAATTTTTGATTATATTAAAAAGCTATTTTTTTCCTGTTTTAATACTAATATTTAATAAAAGTTGAGCGGTTTCATTAATAGAATTTGCTGCAAAACCGGCTACATAAACGCCTTTTTTCCCCGATTTGGACTGAATACCAAAAACAATCGCTTCGTCATCCGGATTGGATTCTCCTTCATAACGATAGATATGTCTGATTTCGTAATTGTCAGGATTTTTTAGGATCAAATCTTCGTGTTGATTAAAGTCATAATTAAAACCATTTTCGTTCAATTCGTCCAAAGCTTTTGAAACAGAATCGTAGTGATATATAGTGTTCATGGTACTAAATATTTAAGAGTTAAAAACATACTTAAATATAACTATTTTATTTTTAATGGCTTGCAAAATGCTTGTTAAAGTAGTTCTATTAGGCTTGTTAACCCGCTTTTATTGTTGTAATTTTGCACAACAGACCGCCTTATCGCCGTTTTGAGTAATCAAGAAGGAGGAAAGTCCGGACACCATAGAGAAGCATAGCGGGTAACACCCGTCATCCCGATTCATCGGGATAGGACAAGTGCAACAGAAAGTATGTACAGGTGATGCTGTAGTGAAACCAGGTAAACTCTATGCGGTGAAATACCAAGTATATCAGCATTTAAGGATTTCTCGTCCGTTGCTGAAGGGTAGGTAGCTCGATCTCAATAGTAATATTGAGGCTAGATAAATGATAAGGCTCCGATTTCATCGGAGACAGAATCCGGCTTATAGGTCTGTATTTTTTTAAAATCAAAAACCATTAAGGAATTTAGAAATTATGGCAAAAGCTTAATGAAACTAAATTCCTTAATGGTTTAATTTTTTTTGTAGAAGTTTTAGTTATTCTTCTTCTCCTTCATCATCAAAATCGTCTTCATCAATTTCTTCTTCTGATTCAAATTCGAAAAAACTAAAAACAGAACCACCATAACTTTTCTGAAAAGAGAAATTTGGCAAGTGTTCTAACTTTGTATATTTAGAATGCTCAATAACCATCATTCCATCCGGATTGAGAATATTTCTTTCAAAAACAAGTAGAACTACTTTTTCAAAAGTCGCCTGGTCAAGTCCATAAGGCGGATCGGCAAAAACAATATCGAATGAAGTATTGCATTTTTCCAGAAATTTAAAAACATCACTTTTGGTTGCTGCAATCGGAAAATCGTATTCGGCAGCTGTTTGTTTGATGAATTTTACACAACCAAAATCACCATCAACTGATGTGATTGGCGAACTTCCACGAGAACCAAATTCATAACTGATATTTCCGGTTCCGGCAAATAAATCCAATACTTTCAAACCGTCAAAATTAAAATGATTGTTTAAAACATTGAATAGAGCTTCTTTGGACATATCGGTTGTAGGTCGAACGGGTAAACCTTTTGGCGGGTTAATGCGTCTTCCTTTGTATTTTCCTGAAATGATTCTCATGAATTGAAAAGTATAAAATGATTTCTGTTTTCGGCCTCAGAAAAATAATTGTTCCATCGTAAATCTTCTACATCTATGAGTGAAACATTACGGATGTATTTGTAAGCGATTTTAAAAAACGGACTTTCGGTAGTGATGTCCCCGATTAATTCCAATGGAAAATTTTCCGGATTTAGATTCAGTTGCTCGGCAGTGAACAGTATATAGTAGATAAAATCTTCCGGAGTTTGATATTCGAAAGAATTAAATAATAATAGTTTTTGGTTTTGGATGACCACAATTTCAAAATGAGTGGAGTTAAAATGAACCATCATTTTTTTAGTGTCAATATTTTTAGAAGCATCTAATAATTTAGTGACAAGAATACTATTGGCATGTTTGTAGTCAAAAGAACCAAACTTATCAATGAAAAAATTATTCATATTCACATACGGAATATAAACGGCATTGATTTCGTAATTGCTTATTTCGTCAAAAGCAAAAAAATCAGTTTCGAAAACTTTGGTGTTGTATTGTAAATAACTTCCCAAATAATTTTCGTCAAAAAGAGGAGTCGGAACAAAAGTGGAAAGATTATTACTGTGAATGACAAGTACCTCGTCGTATTTCTCATTTAATTCAGAATATTTTTCAAAAGCATTGGCAAACAAATCCTCAATTTTTAAATTTTTATCAAAATTTCCAAAAGGAATGTCTTTAAAGGAAGAAACGGTGTTATTTAGTGTGTCGAAACAACAAAAAGAAAGCCCGGTCAGCGAAACCTGAATGGAAAGTTTTTTAAATTTCTTCTCGGTAATATCCATTAATATTGCTTTTTTCTGATTGGCAAACTTACAAATTTAAAAAGTAATCACAATACCAAAACTTAATTTCATTGGTAATAAGTATAGAAGAAATAAAAAGAAAGATTATTGAAATAAAAAACCCTAACGAACTAATTTTTAGTGGTTAGGGTTTTAATTCTGCGGAGTCGAGGGGATTACAATCGAACACCTTATACCTATTTTAATGTTCTTGGATAACTTAGAGAAATAGTTTGTGAAGCCTTATGTTTATTGAGGATTTTGAAGTTCTTTATGTTGTTTTTGTCTCTCTTTTTTAATGGTAATTACGAGTTTTTTATATTTAATTTTAATTATATAATTTTTTTAAATGCAAATTGTTCCATTAAAAATGCCTTGAGGTGTTCGACTGTCGAACACCTTAATTTTTGTCTGCAATTGTTTCTAAGTTGTTATGATATCTAAAGAATAGTTTTAGAGAAAGAGAGAATTGTACTCTTTCTCTAACGCGTTAATATGTAAGAATTATATATTTTTTTCATGTTTTAAGGCCTCGCTTTTGCCCCTCAATTCAGAGTTGCAAATTTTGAAATTCTACAGAACGAAATAAATGAATTTTACAATTTTTCAACCCATTTGCCGATTTCAGCAAGTAGTTCGTTAAAGTCAGGTTGACCTTTGTAATACAGTTTAGCTGTTTTTTTATAGCGTTCTATAAAGTGTTCTCTAAGCTCCGGATTATTCAATAAAAAAGCGTCATTATTAGCAATAGGTATTTCGTAGTCTTTGGGTGGAAACCGAGTTTCTTTGTGTTTTTGATATTCTACTGTCCCTATGAATGCTTTAACTATGTCGTTTTTTAAAAGGCTGTAGACATCATAGTACTGACGCATTAAATTTTGCCGTTCTTCTTTGTCTTCCTGTTCCTGTCTAAATTTGGTTGCAATAGTCTGTAATTTTTCAACAAAAGTGTAGCCAATGTGATAGCAGGCAATATCTACAGCCCGATTGTCGATTATATCGACGCCTTGTTGAACAGCTTTGTCATACGCCCAGGATGATATTGTTAGTGGATTATTTGGTGTCACTGTATCAAATCCAACTTCCAATAAAATACCCTCTTTAACTCCTTCAATCGCCTCCGTCATACTTTCGTAATGTAATCTTATACCACCGCTACGATATTGTCTTTGATCATCAAAAGCTTCGTCTCTTACTGCCGATATAATGCCGTCTATTTTTATATCGTTTGCCAAACCATCGTAAAAATCTTTTCTCTTTTGTATATTTCGTGGCTTATTGTTGTTTGGATTTTCATTGATTTTCATTTCAGTCGGTGGCTTAATATGAATATCGATGTCTTCAGAAAAACGGTGTATGATTCCATATCCTTTAGATAAAGAAGTACCTCCCTTGAGTTCGAATTGAAACCCTTGTTGTTTTAACCCATATAAAACATGCATAATCCAATAGTCTTTTTCAACAAGCCCTGGTTCAATATTTAATTCTGCTCCTACAATACGCAGTAGGTCGCGGAAGTTTTTATGATTGTGTAAGTAATCAGACATATTGTGCTGTTAAGACAGGTTCCAGCATTTTTTTTGCTTTAACACTGCCGTATTGCTGAAGTGATTTTTTTAGTTTTTTAGCATCCATTGTTTTTACTTTGGAACGCACTTTTGAGACAACTTCTTTTGAGTCTTCAGCTAGTTGGTCAAGATTGTTTAGCAGGTCTACCAATAAAAATTCAGGTGTGGCTTTTAATGGGAAATGAGGTTTTACTCTAAATGAAAATGTCATACCGCCTAGGTTGAAATCCCCATGGCGTTTATGGTTATAAACCGTTTTACCATTGTATAACTGAGTAGTTCCTACGCCCAATGCGTTATATGCATTTAAGGAAGTTACCAGAAAACGTTTGTCTTTGAGGAAAGAACGCACCAATACTTCTTCTTCGGGAGGTGTTTCCCCAAAGACTGTTACTTCAGGATAATAGTATAATCCTTGAGATAACTTTTGTAAAGTACCTTCCTGTACCAACTCATCCAAATGACGGTCAACAGACTTTGACCATTTAGACAAATCAGCTCTACGGTATACTTTTCCTCGTTTTAAATGTTTTTTTAGTTCTTGTAACTTATTCATAGAGCAAAGTTAGTAAATATTATTTAATTGCATATTTTTTTATTGAAAATTCATGCAATATTGCTTTTACATAACTCTATTTTAAATTAAGAACGATTGACTACTCAGTATTCATCCCACTAAAAATAAATGAACAGTCACTTACACTAAACTTACGCAATCGATAGGTTAGTGAAAGTTTAGTGCAAGTGACTATTCCGCTTAGATCGCCCCGCAATTGTACAGACCCTAGGAAGAACAATTGCGGGGCGGCGGTCGTTAGCACACCGAAATGGGTTGTGACCTGAAATCCGCAAGGTTTAGGAAAAAGCCCCGATGTTGGGTCATTCCTTCACGGAACAATTTCCATAATAATGATGCTCCCATATTGGCAAGTGTAGAATTAATATACAAATCCTGTTTTTCTAACGCTTCGGCAAGGGAACAACTCGGCTCATTGTTATCTGTTTGAGATTCCAATAATTCCCTGAATTCATCTGTGACCATAGGAAGATTGGATACAGTCTTATATAATTTAGAACTCGGCTGTTTGATTTCTCCGATAGTGGATAATATGGCTTGTCCTGTATTTCTGGCATTGCCAATGTCCATCCAATAGAGGGCTTTATTGCGTTCCCAATTGTTAACCATAACCCCCTCCAAGGCTTTTGCAATATCAAATCGTGCCGATGCAGTGTCCACACAACTGATATAAATATTTGCCTTGCCTTGATTGGGTATCGATTTCAAATTAGTTGTACTGAATTGTTCGGTAACTGCTTTCCAGTTCGTCCCAAAAAAGCGGTTGGTTCTATTGATAAGTGCTACCGATTTGTACAATCCAATTTCGGCATCAGCAAAAAGTTGTCGTCCCTGATTGGCTGTAGTTATGATATCATCATCATATAAACAGAGCTGTAGTCCTGTATGTCCCAAGGCGATAAGGCTGTGATTCATTCTTGCCAGTTCTGTAAGCATTCGGCTTCCTGTTCCTCCAGCACCAATAAGGTTCACAGTTATGGGATTTGTTGAATTTATCAGGTAATTGTCAGTGTAATGTATAGCGGTTTGAAGTTTCATGATAGTAATTGTTTAAGAATTAGACCGTTTTTAATTAAGGATTTCAAAGGGAATTTTTTCCGCCTATTCACAAGACTTTGCCAAAGTTGAATGAGGTTTCCCTTAACGGGACTTTTTTCCTGTATCAGGTGGCTGAAATAGCTATTAAAAAAGTACTGCTCCCATTGGTAAATGAACTCTTCTAGCAGACAATCTGCCTTGATATTGACCGATACCGTACCCATGCAAACCTTGCCGTCTTCATACAGATTAAAAAAAGGGGCATGAAATAAAGCACTTTCTTCGTTGATATCGGAATCGGAATCCAGCGAATAAACATAGAGACTATTTTTAGAAGCTTTCCAAAGCAAGGGAGGGAGGGAAGCCATGCCGTTAGGAATCCCTAAACTTTCCGTAAAAAACAAATTAACTCTTTGCGAAGTTGTGTGCCAAATGGCATAGCCATCATGGTCGGGGGTAATGTACACTACATTTTTAGGCAATAGACCAGAAGGTTTTAGAAAATTGCGTTTGAGTTCATCGGAGGTGTCTAAAGCGTTTGCTAGTTGGGTACTCTCCGAAAGGCTTAAAGGATGTGCATTGATGGGATAGCCATTTTGTCCATGTCGTAGCTTTCCACATAAATACTTTTGTCATAGCTATCTTTTTGGTAAACTACAAAGGCTTTAACAGGATGGTATAATGTACCGAATGTGGCGGTGATATCTTTCATGGCATATTGTTTAAAAGGGTACATAAGTCTGTCAATAAAGGAAATAAGCGGTATTCGAAATCTAGGCTTTCCTTTGAAAACCGATTTTCGGTATCGTAGATTTGTATAAACTTAGGTTCTTCTATTTCTCCGCATTCGTTGAATTCGTCATTTATGGTACGGGAGATATTTTCGAATAGTATGCCCTCATTCTCTCCAATAAATGAAATGTATTGCTCTGCCATGATTACTCCATCAGATTCCTCAAAATCCTCATTAGAGGTATTGCGGAATATATTGTGTTCGGGATATTGCTCCATTAATTCCCAAGCTTTTTTTGCAATGTTGTGACAGTCCTTTTCAAAAGGATTACTTGGCTTGTAGCTATTGATACGATATTCAAAGCAATTCAGATGGTATAAATTGTAAATTTTACGAAACATGATATCGCCATAATAAGAAGCTTTATTAAATTCTGAAATAGTAGTACTGACTTCTTCCGTTTCGTCGCTTTCATCCCAATCCATTAACCATTCCTGCACACATTCATATTGATAAAAAAGATAAGTATTACTTTCCCTGTAATAAGGAATTCCTGCAATGTGGTAGAGATAAGCAAATACAGATAATAAAAGTTCAGCGGTTCGTTTTTGCTTCTTGTCCTGCAACAATCGGTATAAGGGTAAGACTGGAATATAATACAATGTCATGTTGGTATAATAGCTGTGCATGGTAGCTAGTTTTACAATACCCTTATCGTCTTGCATGATTGACAACTCAATGTCCTGTTCTAACTTTTTAAGCTGTTTTTGAACCTGTTCTTTTGCTAAAAGAATGTTGTAAGGATAAGATTTGTCTCTAACAGCTATTGTTTCAAAACCATAGTGTTCCGTCAGAATACGTAGGGATTCAAAAAATTCCGTTTCTGTTTTTTTGCTTTCGGGCAAATCGTTGTTCTGCTCATACAAAGGAAGAAAGGGATGTCTTAAAAAACCATCGGTAGGAGTTCCAACGGAACTGAGTTGGACTTGTTGTTTTTTACTTGCTGTGCATCGGGTAGGCGGTTGGTGCTTTCTGCGAATTTGCCTAGTTGCTGATAAAGTTTCCATAGCTTTTTGTTTTTAGGAGCTGTGATACAGGCTGTTGTTTTTTTTGATTTCATGGTTTATCCTTTAGTTCCGATTTGCGATACAAATTTGTATTGAATAGCATCATTGTTTATTACAGGACCTTCTATGGTTGCCGTGGTCAAAATAGGGTAGGTCTGAGCATAGAAATTCAACACCGCTTCGGGAGAAAATGATGGCGATGGGTCAGCCAGTTCAATTTCTTGTTCTTTCTCTCTAAAAGAAAAAATACGGGGTAATGTGGTAGTGATTAACATAATTTCTAAGATTTAGGTTCATTAAATAAGTCAGGAGCAAATTGTTCAGAGAGTTGCATTCTACGGTTACGAATATTTTCTGCATATTCGGGATACAATTCAGGTTGTGGTACTTTCATCCAGGCATCACGGTATTTGCCATCTGCTTCGAGTTCATCCACTTTCTTCATAGCATCCTCGTACTTTTTCTGTTTGTCTGTTTTCTCTTTATCTGCTTTAGAGGCATTGTCTTTTTCCATTTGGGAATTGATTTTCGCTTGTTCTTTTTCTTTGAGAAACTGCTCCATATTAGAAAAGAGTTGGGCAGTTTCCTGTACAGGCTGTTGAATGACCTCGAAAAATCCCTCGTCAAGTTCCTGAGCAGTGCCTTTGAGTAAAATAGGTGGTATTTTTTTGCGGGCATCATCCCCGATAGTATCATTGAAAAACAAAACGGATACAATAAGTCTATCAGTTGTTTCTTTAGCGATGTTGATTGTCCAGTTCCCTGCGACCTGCAAGGCTAAAATGGATTGAAAAAAATTAGTTTCCATACTCTTGAATTTTTAGTTCTATTTATTTTATTTATTTATTTTATTTATTTATTTATTCAAATTCATTAATGTAAATACTGTGACAATACTCTTCAAAGCAAAGCCAGCACATAAAAGTGTAATGAGGATTTTTAAAGCGGTTTACTATTACTTCACCTAAAGAATCTTCTAAATCATTTTTAATGTTTTCTAAGTCGTCAAGATGAGTGATATAAAATGTTTTACAATCAGTATGATAAATGAATTCACTTATCATACCACTAATGCAGCCACTTTGCTGTAGGTCTTCCAAGAAAGATTTTAACTGCTCTTTCTTTGTACCATTGTAACTCTCTATGTGTCTTAAAATTATTTTATTATATACCGTGCTTACCTCATAAATACGATAGGATGTTTTCAATAAAGCTTTCATAACAATATATATCTTAGTTGAAAGTGATTTTAATATGTGCGGATAGGATTAAAAAGGTAAATCGTCTGTCGGTTCTTCTTTCATACCCTGTTTTGTAGGTATAGTTGTTCCGCTACTTTGGGATTGTTCTGTTCTTTTAGCAAAGACTATTATTTTAAGGTTGTTGGTATGAAAAGTCAGGCTACCTAAAGCCCTACCATCGCTACTGCTATAGACATTCAACCCAATACGCCCGAATAATTGAACTAGTGCACCTTTTTTGAGCCACTGAGCCGTTTTAGAATTGAGCCAATACGAGCAATTAATGTAGGTTACAACTTCTTTTACTTCGCTACTCCCTTTAGGTTTGTAGCTGTCATTGATAGCAATACTAAAATTGACTACCTCTTTGTTTTCGCCCACTTTGTGAACGGTTGCATCTGCTGTTAATCTTCCTGTGATTTCCATAGCTTTAAATTTTAAGGATTAGGTTTTTTTTTTTTGCTTCCTCTGTAACCGTCTCCCTGATAAAAAATGTTTTCAAAAGAAAAAACGGAAAAAAAGAAAGCAAGATGCCAGTAGCGCATCCAGTACAGAGTGCTATAAGTCCCGAAGGGTGAGCAAGTGTAGCGCAGCTCATTATGCGCACGTCGTATTGGGGCGTTACTATCTTAGCTGCCCTTTTAGTCCGTTTCAAATGAAAACTTGAATTAAAATTTATTTAGAAGATCTCTTAGAACTTTTTTTTGTTAAGTGATCATTGAGAGTCAGATGTTTTAATTAATTCTTGATAATATATTGTTGAGATTTAGTTATATTATTAACATTAAAATAATTGGTTCTTTTTTAATTTTAAAAAAATGTCGTTGAGGTTATGAGATTAATTGTAAGTTCGCTGCTTTTGGGATATTTTTTATGTTGTACTTCAGTTTAGATAATGAATTATTAGTTTTTTTATAAAATATTTTAGTTCTTTTGTTGAGAACTAAAAAAACTTATATATATTTGCCGTGTCGTAATTGCTGAAATTGATTAATTTTTGATCAAAAGTAATAACTAAAACAGACTGGTTATCTGTATATATAGTTATATGTTAGTTTTTTATAGTGGTTTGCTTAGTGTCCCCGAAAGTAATAATTTCGGGGGTTTTATGAGTTATTCTGTTGTTGTATTATTGGTATTAGAGAAGGATAAGCTCTGGTTTTAATTGAATTTTTCTTGATACCTTTTTTTGATAAAAAAAACAGTTGTTTATTTGTGAACTAAAGGAGCTATTGTATATTTGACCCTAAAGAAATTATTATGACTGTGCAATTATCAGATAAAAAATTGAATTTAATCGAAGAATTGGGAATGCATTTTGAGAAGTCTGGTATGCAGTCTGCGGCTTCTAGGATATATGCATTATTAATGATTTCTGATAAAAATGAATTAACATTTGAAGAAATTCATGAAACCTTGAATATGAGTAAAAGTGCAGTAAGTAATAGCCTCAATTTTTTAATTGCTTCTAATCAGGTTGATTTTATTACAAAGCCTGGTGAGCGCAAAAGATATTTTCGTTGCAAAATAAAATCTTTAGAAGAAGGTGTTCAAAAAACTCTGGAAAGCATGGAGGTTTTTAATTCGATTTTAAAAAAAGTGCTAGTGGAGCGTTCAGAAGAGGCGAAAGAATTTAATAAAGGTCTTGAGGATGTTGTAAGTTATCTTGATTTTATGAAGGAGCAATTGCCAGCATTGTTTGTAAAATGGGAAAGTCTTAAAAAATAATTTTTTTACCTTATTGGTTCTTTTTGTTTGAACTAAAAATATTTTAATATAATGAGTTTGATTATGAATAAAAAAAATATCCTAAGCTTTGTTTCTTGCTTTCTGTTAGGGGTGCCGTTTTATGCGCAGCAGGTCTTTAGCTTGAAGGAGTCTATAGATTACAGTTTGAAAAATCACGGAAGTAATGTGATTTATGCCAATGAGGTTAAAATTGCCAAAAACAAGTCAAAGGAAGCTTTGGCGGATTATTTGCCACAAGTAAGCGGTTCTTTTTCACTTGATGATAATATAAAACGTCAAACAACAGTGTTGCCAGGTGCTATGTTTGGGAGTGATAAAGATGTTGAAGTGCAGTTTGGAAATAAGTTCAATTCTATGGCTATAATACAATTGGATCAGACTATTTATGATCAGGCGTTGATTTATGGGATAAAGGCGGGTGTTCCTGCTAAAAAGATTGCGGAACTAAAGCTTCAAAAAAATAATGAAGACCTAATTTATAATACAGCGACTGCTTATTCTCAAATTCTTTTATTAAAAGAGCAACAAAAAATGCTTGTTGCTAATGAAAAACAATATAATGACTTGTATGCTATTACTAAATTTCGTCTAGAAAAAGGGGTGGCTAAAAAGGTAGATTTAGATAGGGTAACAGTACAGCTTAATGATATTAAAGCAAAACAAAAACAGATTCAAACCAGTATTAATGTAGCCTATGCTTCGCTTAAGAATGAGATGGGGATGCCTCAAGAAACATCTTTTGTTATAGAGGAAAGTCTTGATTATTCTAAATATTTGCAATTTACAGATGAGAGTTTAGATGTAAGAAATCTTATAGACTACAAACTGCAATCTGAAAATATTGCATTGAAAGAAATCGATGTAAAGAGAAAGCAAGCAGCTTATTTGCCTACAATTACTGGATATATAAGAAATGGGCAACAAGCTTTTGGAAATGAATTAGATGCAGCTGTAAGCAACTGGAAAAATTTTTCAGCTATAGGCTTGAAGGCTAATGTTCCTATATTCAGTGGAATGCGTAAAGATGCACAATTACAGCAAAGTCGCTTGGAACTAGTAAATGCTAAAGAAGATTTTAATTTGAATATTGGGAAATTTGAATTACAGTTTCAGAATGCCAATAAACAATTACAAGAGAATATTGCTACGTTGAACTCAAATAAAAGCAATATGGATTTATCAAAGAGTGTATATGAGACTGGTGTGTTTGAATATAACAAAGGAGTTTCTTTACTATCTGATTTATTGAATGCTGATTTCTCGTATCAGCAGGCTCAATCCAATTATATGTCTTCCTTGCTTAATTTGGTCGCTAATCGTTTACTCTATGAAAGAGCAAAGGGAACTATTAGCAGTTTTGTTAATCAATTATAATCATAATTAAAACTATAATGAAAAAGAAAATTATTATAATATCCGGTGCGTTTCTACTTTTTGCTTCTGTGGGCTTTGTATTGAATAAAAATAAAAATGCAATTGATGCTAAGAATGTAATTGTTGATCGCTCATCTATTCCGGTAGCAGTTACAGTGGTGAAAGTCTCTAATCAAAGCGTATCAGGAAATCTTGAGTTGCCTGCTACATTAGAGCCGTCGAAACAAGCTGATATATCAGCAGTAACATCAGGTAAAATAAGCAGTCTTCGCATTATTTTGGGATCAACTGTTGGTGCAGGTCAGGTAATTGGTGCTGTTGATACCCGTCAGCAACAAATAAATCTTAAAGATGCCAAAGAAGTATTGGCTAAAGCACAAAAAGATTATCAGCTTAATAAAGAATTGTTTGAAGGAAATGCAGGAACTGCCCAAAGTGTAAAAGATGCTGAGCGTACTTTAGAGGGTGCCCGTACTAAACAATTTTACCAATATACCATCCAAAATTAATATTAAATTAAAACAAGAAATAAAGGATAGTGTTTTTGATTTTATTAATTTTTCAAACAGAGATACTATTTTAGAAATAGGTTCATATTTCAATATCAAACACAGAATTCCGTTCAATACTTTACATATTTTATTTAAAAAAATAAATGAAGTAAGTAAATCAACTGAAAAAAAATCCCTATCATCCTTTGTTGAGGTTAAAGATAATGGTTACAAGGAAAGTATTTTAAAAGAAGCACTTTTATCTCGGTTATTTGAAAATATGAATGATTTGTTTTCTCCCGCCAGACCCACAAACCCAAAGAAATTTGATATTGAATTCGTTCATCCATCAAATGTACAAGAGTTTTATGAGGCCGATCATTATGTTCTTAAATTTAAAGGTGAAAAAAAAGGTCATACTTTCTATGATAGAAAAGAACTTTATAAAGAAGGCTTAGGGTTGGTTTATGCAAGTTTAGAAGATGTAAACAATTTGTTTAGCTTTAAAAATAAAATAAGGGGATTAAGAGTATGGAGTATGAGGAAAAGAGATGTTTTAGTAAATGCAATGTTTATAGATCATATTGTATGCGAAATATCTGTAGAAAATAGACCTGTTTTTCAGATTGATGCTAAATGGTTCAAAGTGGAAGATGATTTCACTAATTCAATAAATACAATATGTTCAAAAATGATTGAAAATAATTATTTAACAACAGGAATAGTTACAGAAGTATGGAACAGTTTGGAAGATGAGGATTCTTATAATAGGAAGTACCATGACAAAGATAACTATTGGGTTTTTGACAAGGCTTTAGGTGAAAATATTGAATTATGCGATATTATGTATGAAGATAATAATACAATTTACTTCATTCATGTTAAAAATGGTTTTGATGCGAAAATCAGAGATTTAAGTAATCAAATTCAAATTTCAGCAAGCAGATTTATTAATGAAAGGAATTCCGGTAGTAATAATTTTATTTCATCAGTAATTGATTCTTATAATAGCAAAGATGTTAATTCAGATAAAATAATTGATAAAGATGAATTTATTTCAAAGTTTAAAACAGGAAGTAAAAATATACAATTTGTTATGGCTTTTAGATCTGATTTGAAAAAGTTACCTCATGTAAAAAACAATGTAGATAAAGTTCAATCCAATATAGCTAAATATTCATTAATTCAATGTGTTAGAGAAATGAATATGTTGAGTTTTCCACTTAAAATTATTGAAATTGAAAAGTAATTTCTAACTACCATTACAATATGAAATCGTCTTCTATCACATCAATAATAAACAAGTTAAATAGAAAGTCTTATTATAAAAATTGTATCAAACATTCAATAAGTAAAAATGTTGATTTTGCTCATATTTGGATTGAAAATTCTAGACTGAAACATAGTCCCAAACCATTTTTTTTAATCAAAAAAGATAATGAGTATGTTGGTGCTGTTTTGGATATGACAACAGATTTACATTGGGTTATTTTACCAGAACATCGTAAAAAGGGTTATTTGACAACCGCTCTGACAGAAGCTATAATACCGTATTTATTTAGAATTGTTGAAAGAGAAGAATTAAATATCACAATTAATGAATTAGAAATAGGTAAGGAGAACTACGATAATTCATTAAGTACAGCTTTGAAAGTTGGTTTCAAAAAAGTAGATGATACAACCTTTATATTAGAGGAATATGATTTTGATTTTTCAAATGAAGAATTGGATATAAAATACCAGGGGATAGAAGATGATGAAATAGAGGATATTTGTACAGAACTTAAAGCCATTGCTAAAAAGCTTAGTGTTATTAATTCTAAAATAGAATTGTCGTTAGGTCATTCTCCTGCTGCTTATATGAGACCTTCATTAGATGATATGAGTCATAAGCTGAGCTATTTTACAACTCTAATTGATGATGTAAAACACGATTATTTGCAAAAACACACTTAGATATAAACCATTATTAATTGAGATACAATCAAAAAATGAATTTAGTAACATTTCATAAAAACTATTCTACTGATATAGTAGCTTTTATTAATTTTTGGTCAACGCAATATTTATTTTCTAATGAAACCTTATATAGTAATTCTATATCTAAAAAAGAATTTACTGTAGAGGATATTCAAAACTTATACATTTGGAAAAACGGTATGAAATTAAGCGACCTAAAGCAGAAATCATTAGAAGATAAAATCATATCCAAACTATCGATAATCAACGATTTAAAGTCTAATAACGAAATAGACTTAGTAGTATTCAGTAAGGAATTTAAAAACCTTTCGGCAGTTTGGAAGATATTTCTATTACATATAATAAAACCACATACATATCCAATTTATGATCAACACATACACAGATGCTTTGTATTCATTCATAATGAGGATTGGAGTAATATTTCAAATGATACCATATCAAATAAAGATAAAGAAACGTTTTATTTCAATCGTTATTTACCTTTTATTCAAAGTAGTAATTTGAGAGATTTAAAGCAATTAGATGAAGCTTTCTTCGCTTTCGGACAGTTTCTAAATACTAGAAATTACGCTACGTTATTATAGATTTCAAATTTGAAGGGAAGTTACAACATTTACATACGATGAAGGAGTTATTAAGTATTTTGAGTATAGTATAGTAAAATTTAGATAGTGCAATAATGCGACCCTAAAAATACAAACAGGAATACTATTTTTAATAACTCGATTTAAAAAATACATATGAAAAAAATATATCTTTTATTCTGCTTTATTTTTACCATACAAGGTTTTACACAAAATCCTGCCGATATAGAGCATACTTTTGGCTCTTACGCTGGATTTAATGGTATTATTCGTTCTCAAGTATTCCAGTCAGATGGGAAAATATTGATTGGTGGTGATTTCCAAATGTATCAAGGAAAAAATCAAAATTATTTGGTCCGCCTGAATTCAGATGGTAGTAAAGACGAGTCTTTCGATATAAAAATGGGCTTTTCTTACCACGTTTTTTCTTTAGCTGTACAATCTGATGGAAAAATATTAGTAGGTGGTGAATTTGAAAAGTATCAAGGTGTTTATCAAAAATATTTGCTTCGGTTAAATCCAGATGGTACTATAGATGATTCTTTTAATCTTAGCGGCCTTAGAGATAAAAACTACATGAGAGGTATTAGAAATATTATTCTCCAATCTGATGGAAAAATTCTTCTTAGTATTTATGATTTGAGTGATGATAAGTACCATTATAGTATAATTCGTTTGAATGCTGATGGTAGCATTGATGATTCCTTTTCAAATGAAACTAAATTTAATGATGAAATTAATTCTATAGTTCTACAACCAGATGGAAAAATAATCTTAGGAGGTTCTTTTAATATGTTTAAAGGTGTTCCTCAAAGGTATTTGATTCGTTTAAATCCAGATGGGACAAAAGATAGTTCTTTTGATATCAAGACGGGATTTAATAGTTCTATTAGTTATGTTGCTCTTCAAAAAGATGGTAAAATAATTGTTGGTGGTAAATTTAATAACTATCAAGGCACTACTCAAAACAAATTGGTTCGTTTAAATCCCGATGGTAGTAAAGATAATTCATTTAATATTGGAACAGGATTTGATTTTAATATTAATTCAATAGCCATTCAAGAAGATGGTAAAATAATCGTAGGGGGGCTTTTTGATAGTTACAACGAAATTAACCAAAAAAAGTTACTTCGATTAAACTCAGACGGAAGTAAAGATATTTCTTTTGACATAGGTGATATCTTTGATTTTGGATTTAAATATAGTGCTGCTGTTCACAATATAAATCTACAACCTAACGGGAAAATAATATTGATTGGAGCTTTTACTAGATTTCATAATGGATTTCCTCATGGTCTAATACGCCTAAATTCCGATGGTAAAAAAGACTTATCTTTTAGCACTGGAAATGGCTTTTATGGAAGTGTGAATTTTATGGTTCAACAAGTCGATAAAAAAGTAATTGTGGGAGGTTCAGTGAGTGTTTTTCAGGGTATAAATCAAGATTTATTACTTAGACTAAACGTAGATGGTAGCATTGATTCTTCTTTTGTATTTAATACATTTTTTAATAAATTCTTTGTTATTAATTCAGTGCTTTTACAACCTGATGGTAAAATACTTGTGGGAGGTAGATATAGCGATGATAAGGGACTAAATCGTTTTTTTTTAATACGTTTAAATTCAGATGGTAGCAAAGACAAATATTTTGATATTGGAGACAGTTTTGATGCTGAAATCATTTGTATGTCCTTACAAAAAGATAGTAAAATAATTGTTGGATTAGCTTATGCTCAAAAATCATCATTGATTCGTTTTAATTCAGATGGCAGCAAAGACACCTCTTTTGATATAGGAACTGGATTTGATCCTTTTTCAAGAATTGGGGCTATAGCTGTACAACATGATGGTAAAATAATTGTTGGTGGTACTTTTTCTAAATTCAAGGAATCACCAGCTAACGGTTTGATTCGTTTAAATTCAGATGGAACCCAAGACTTCTCTTTTGATATAGGTACTGGCTTTAAGAATAATAAACTATCATATGAAATTTTATCTATAGTAATTCAATCTGATGATAAAGTGTTAGTTGGCGGGTCCTTTTCTAGCTATAAAGAGATAGCTCAAAATAATTTAATTCGCTTAAATTCAGATGGTAATAAAGATGTGACTTTTGATATAGGTACTGGTTTTAATTCTGCAGTGGCTAATATTGTTGAACGAAATGGTAGATTTTTTATTGTTGGACATTTTGATTCTTTTCAAGGGAAAAGCCAAAATAAATTAATTTGTTTAAAGTCTGACGGAAGCAAAGATGAAACTTTCGATATTGGGATAGGATTTGATAAAAATTGTTCAGTTCAATCTATACTTCTTCAAGACGATGGGAAAATTCTCGTTGGTGGGTCTTTTCGTACTTATCAGGACAATAGTAATTCTGCTTCATTAATTCGTTTATATGGGCTCTATAAATAGGTTTTGACAGCTAAAAATATTAAAGCCCTATTGAGCAAATTTGTAATCCCATTTCAATCAAAATTCGATATTAATAAATAATCCTTGCAAAATAACGTATAATATTTATAATCGCATAAGTTTCATAACAAGAGTACTTCTAAAAATAACGAGCAATCAAGCGGTCTCACTACGGTCGTTCCCTTTGTTCCGTTCGGCTGTTCCAGTCGGTCAACCTTGCATTTCTATAAGAAGATTTAGCGCTAAAAAAGCAATTTATTATTCCACTTCAATAGTTAGGTTTTCCTCCGTTCCACAGTCCGTTCGTCAGCCGCAAGATAAGGCAGCTTAAAAAAAAGCAGCCTTACTGTCCGCTTCCTCACCCTCATCTTCACACGGTCACTTCCTGCGTTCGGTCGGGCTACTGCATCCACAATACAGCTTCATTCCGTTACACTCCGTCCCGAAAAGTCGGGACTACGTTTCACTACATTCCAGCAGTATTTGTGTCTGCCGCCCTATATTTTTTTGGCGGTTGCTCCTTCGCTCAGCCATCGGGGTTGGCTCCGTTAGCACTTTGCCCTAAATCAAGGTTTGCCAAAGGCAGTCTTTTATAGTTTCCCCGCCGTTACACGCTACTATCCCTACATTCCACTTCGCTATTGCTACGTTTCATTCTCGGTCTAGTGTGGCTGTTCGATTGCCGCAACACCGCCTCTTCGCTCCTCGAAAAAACAATAATTTCCGCTATCGCTACAATCATTATTTCTCTGCGGTGCTTGGGGGTGTTTGATTGCCGTTTTCCATAAGAAACCTCCCACCCACAAAATAACGTCCCTGCTATAAAAAAATAAATAAAAAGAAAGTAAAGGTCTGCTACGGTTTCAAATAGTAAAGTTCAAGCCCTCCGGGTTTTTGAAAAAATCTCCACCCTTACATTTCCAATTCAAGTTCCGATTAGTTTTTCACGTCTAAAATAAGCAACAACTGTTGGGTAGTATTTTTTCAAAAAAACTTGACTTAATTTGAAACCTTCGCCGATTGAACGACTTTCTTTTTTTTCTTTTTTTCTTTTGAAAAAATTAAGGCAAAGGATAAAAAATGCCAATAAAAAAAGTCTAATCTGATTTCAGACTAGACTTTAATTGAAATGAAGAATTAATTTTCGATTTACAATCCGCTTACTTGAACCAATGCTAAAGGGTTAAAAGCACCGTTTTTCAAAGGATACATACTACCATTCACTTGTTGGAAAAACTCAATTCCTACTGCAAGAAATAAAGGTTTTGTGCTTGCAGGTGTTACGTTATTTACATGACTAATTACTGCGGTTGCACTAAAATCCCATGGTAAAATTGCAGATTCAGAATTGGATGAAACAAATGTTTCTGCTTCAAAATCTACTTCAGCACCAGCTGTAATAATTTTAAAATGAGTTGTGCCACTTGGAGCTGCAATCATATTAGCAGGAATAAAAGCAGGAATATCAACTGAAATTTCACCTGATACTCTATTAATACCGCCTGTGTAAGGGGCAAACATTGTAGAGCCTAATTTACCTCTAATATTAAATTCGAACCCAGTCAATAATTCGGCTTCTCCGTCGATAACGTTTCTTAAGCCTCTTTCATTAGTTTGATCAGCTTGAATAACCTTAACCATAGATTGAGTAAGTCTGCCAACCATTTTGCTATCAGCAGTGTTTAAAAGCAAAGTTCTTAATGCAGTTCTTAAAGTTTTCCCTGCTGTTCCTGCTCTTCCAAACTCTGCTCCATTTTCACGTGTTCTTTGAAATGCAGGATCATTTTTAATTCTGTTAGCATCTAGGCTACCTTTTTCACGTGCTAAATGCCCATCTTGTGTTTTGTAAAAAGTAATATCCCCGATAGTACCTTTCAATTTAATAATACCATTCTGTCTGGCCATAATTTCTAAAATTTAAGTTGTTTATAGATTTGAAATTTTAATCAATTGCTGTATGTTTTGTTGCTGTTGATCATTGATTTTAAATCAAATTTTATAAATTAAAATAGCATAGCAATACAAAGTGTCACAATTAGGCACATTAGGCAATAAAGGAACATTTTACCTCTTAAAATCAGTTATAGAATTGTAAATTGGTTGACGTAAGGGAGAAAAAATCTTCCATTTAAGAAGTGAAAAAAGCATGTTTTTGAGTGTTTTTAAAGTAGAACAAAGCAAAGGCAAAGGCATAGATAAAGTATGAAACCATGACAAAGAGATTATGTATTTATCCAAAGGACGTACAGTGTATTACAGGGAAGAGTTATAGATACAGTGCTAGATTGTTGCAAAAAATAAGAACTGAGCTTAAAAAGGATAAAAATGAGCTTTTATCAATAGAAGAGTTCAGTTTATATACTGGTTTAAAATTAGAACAAGTAGAACGTTTTATAATTGGATAAATAATAAAAGTATCTGGAATAAGCTTTGGTACGGCAATAGATACTTTTATGAACCGCTTAGAAATAGGCGGTTTTTTTTATGTTTAAAACAATTGAATTGTGGGGATAATGTGGGGATATTTTATAAATAAAAAACCCTAACTAACTGATTTTCAGTTGTTAGGGTTTTAATTTTGCGGAGAAAGAGGGATTCGAACCCCCGGACCTGTTACAGTCAACAGTTTTCAAGACTGCCGCATTCGACCGCTCTGCCATTTCTCCAGTATGTTGCTATCGTTTTGTGATTGCGAGTGCAAATATAGGAGGTTTTTTCAGATAAAAAAATATATTTAATCACTGTTGATGTATTTATTCTTTATAAAAGGAAATATGATTTTGAAATTCAGTATTAACTTGCTGAAAATTAGCAATGATTAGAAGATGTAATTATATTTTTTTATGATAGAAAGTTTGTTGCTCTTTTTATTTCAGGCTAGCGAAGATAATTTAGTTGGTTTAGAAAAAATGATTATAATATTTCTTAGAGATTTTACTTGACAAAAGAAATAATATCAAAGTAAAATAAAATAACAAACTATTTCTTTTTAAATGTTGGAGGCATTTTTAAAATAGTTATTTTTATACAGATTAATAATCACTACACTACCAAAAGACAAATTAGAATTAAGATTTATTAAAATTTTATACTGAGTTTATGAGCAAAGAAAAATTGAAAAAAGACGCCTTATTATACCATGCTGAGCCACAGCCCGGGAAAATAAAAATAGTACCTACAAAGCCCTATGCCACACAACGTGATTTAGGATTAGCTTATTCTCCGGGAGTTGCTGAGCCTTGTTTGGAAATTGCAAGGGACGTTAATGAAGTTTATAAATATACTGCCAAAGGAAATCTGGTTGCCGTAATCTCCAATGGAACTGCGGTTTTAGGATTGGGAGATATTGGTCCTGAAGCATCTAAACCGGTAATGGAAGGAAAGTCGTTATTGTTTAAGATTTTTGCTGACATTGACAGTATCGATATCGAATTGGATACTAAAGATGTGGATAAATTCATTGAGACGGTAAAAATTATGGCGCCTACTTTTGGCGGAATTAATCTGGAAGATATCAAAGCGCCGGAGGCATTTGAAATCGAAACAAGACTGAAAGAAGAATTGGATATTCCGGTGATGCATGATGATCAACATGGAACAGCCATTATATCGGCTGCAGCCTTGTTAAATGCATTGGAACTGATTAATAAAAAAATAGAAGAAGTACGCATTGTAGTAAGTGGAGCGGGAGCTGCAGCTGTTTCCTGTACGAAATTGTATAAGGCTTTTGGAGCCAAAGCCGAAAACATTGTGATGCTCGACAGTAAAGGTGTAATCAGAACGGACAGAGAAAATCTATCTGCTGAGAAATTAGAATTTGCTTCCGACAGAAAGATTGATACTCTGGAAGAAGCGATGGTTGATGCCGATGTTTTCATTGGTTTGTCTATTGCCGATGTTGTTAATCCGGAAATGTTGCTTACGATGGCAAAAGACCCGATTGTTTTTGCAATGGCAAATCCCGATCCTGAGATTGCTTATGATTTAGCGGTGCAAACACGAAAAGATATCATCATGGCTACAGGTCGTTCAGATCATCCTAACCAAGTAAATAATGTTTTGGGATTCCCATATATTTTCAGGGGAGCATTGGATGTCAGAGCAACAAAGATTAATGAAGAAATGAAAATGGCTGCCGTTACGGCTTTGGCTGAATTGGCAAAAGAATCGGTTCCTGAGCAGGTAAATATCGCTTATGGTGAAACGCGTCTGGCTTTTGGTCGTGATTATATTATCCCAAAACCTTTTGATCCAAGATTGATTTATTCGATACCTCCGGCTGTTGCTAAAGCGGCTATGGACAGCGGGGTTGCTCGAATTGCTATTGAAGATTGGGATAATTATAAAGAAGAATTATTACTGCGTTCCGGTAATGATAATAAAGTGGTTCGAATGCTGCACAGCAGGGCAAAAACAAATCCTAAAAAGATAGTCTTTGCTGAAGCCGATCAATTTGATGTTTTAAAAGCAGCCCAAATTGTTTATGAAGAAGGAATTGCCCAACCTATTTTATTGGGTAATAAAGAAACCATTTTGGAACTTAAAAAAGAGTTGGATTTTAATGCCGATGTTGTTATTATTGATTCTAAAGATGCTTCATCTAAGGAAAAAAGAGAGCAATATGCAATTAAATATTGGAATAAAAGAAAAAGAAGCGGAGCTACTTTGTACAGTTCTCAGTCCAAAATGAGAGAACGCAACTATTATGGCGCTATGATGGTTTTGGAAGGAGATGCCGATGGAATGATTTCGGGTTATACCAGAGCTTATCCAACGGTGGTGAAGCCTATTTTTGAAGTTATCGGAAAAGCTCCTAATGTAAAAAAAGCGGCCACAGTTAATATTTTGGCAACTGAAAGAGGGCCAATGTTTTTAGCCGATACTGCAATCAATATTGACCCAACATCAGAGGAATTAGCTGATATTGCACAGATGACAGCTAATGTTGCCACTACTTTTGGTTTTGATTCGGTTATTGCGATGCTTTCGTATTCTAATTTTGGTTCATCAGCTCATGCTAATTCTGCAAAAGTGCGAAAAGCAGTAAGTATTTTGCATGAAAATAATCCTGAATTAGTTGTTGACGGAGATATTCAAACCGATTTTGCTTTGAATACCGAATTATTAGAAAAGACTTTTCCGTTTTCAAAATTGGCAGGCAAAAAAGTAAACACGCTTGTTTTTCCAAATCTGGAATCAGCTAATATCACTTATAAATTGATGAAGGAATTGAATAAGTCGGAATCCATCGGTCCAATTATGATGGGATTGAGCGAGTCGGTTCACATTCTTCAATTGGGTGCAAGCGTAAATGAAATTGTAAACATGACCGCTGTAGCTGTGGTTGATGCTCAGGAACGTGAAAAATCCCAAAAAGTATAATCATAAAATAGTTTTTGAAAAAAAAAATCATGCAGTTTGTTGTATAACTGTTGATTTTTAAAGTTTTGTTCCGATGAAATAGAGACTGTCCGAAATTAATGATCGGACAGTCTTTTTTTTGGTTGGTTAGCCGTATAAAAACTATCTTTGGACTTCAATTTTAATTCCGGTAATTAGATGATTTCCTCCCAGTTTTACAGTCTTTTAAAAAAGAAATTTCCTTTTAGTCCTACTTATAATCAGGATATTTTTTTTCAGAAGATTGCTATTTTTTTGACCGAAACGACTAATGATAGCATTTTTGTCTTAAAAGGATATGCCGGAACAGGGAAGACTACTGTGATTTCGACTATTGTAAATAATCTGATAGAGATTAATAAAAAATATGTTTTGCTGGCACCAACTGGTCGTGCGGCAAAAGTAATTGCCAATTATTCGGACAAACCGGCATTTACGATTCACAAGAAAATCTATTTTCCAAAGAAGAATTCAGGTGGTGGCGTTTCTTTTACATTGCAACAAAACAAACATAAAAATACTGTTTTTATAGTCGATGAAGCATCGATGATTTCGGATGTCGATTCCGATTCTAAAATGTATGCCAATGGTTCTTTGCTCGACGACTTGATTTCCTATGTATATTCAGGAACTAATTGCAAGATGATTTTGCTGGGTGATACTGCTCAGTTGCCTCCGGTGAATTTAGACGTTAGTCCTGCTTTGGATATTCAAACTTTGAGTATGAACTATAATAAGGATGTCGATTATATCGAACTAGATGAAGTCATGCGTCAGGAAGAGAGTTCCGGAATTTTGCATAACGCAACTGAACTTCGCGAATTATTAAAAGATTCTTTCATTACTGATTTTCAGTTCGATGTCCGAAAGTTCAAGGACATCGTTCGCTTAGTAGATGGTTATGATATTCAGGATGCCATCAATTCGGCTTACAGTAATTATAGTATTGAAGACACCGCTTTTATTGTTCGTTCGAATAAAAGAGCCAATCAATATAATGAGCAAATCCGATCTAAAATTCTCGATAAAGAAAGCGAACTTTCCACAGGTGATTTTCTAATGGTGGTGAAGAACAATTATTTTTGGCTGAAAGAATCGGATGAAGCCGGTTTTATTGCTAATGGTGATATTATAGAAATTCTGGAAATTTTTAAAATTGTCGAATTGTACGGTTTCAAGTTTGCCAAAGTAAAAATCCGAATGGTCGATTACCCAAATCAAAAACCATTCGAAACGGTTTTGTTATTGGATACGATAAAAAGTGAATCACCGTCATTAACTTATGAAGAATCCAATCGATTGTATCAGGAAGTTTTAAAAGACTACGAAGGAGAAACTAAATTCAAGCAATTCCAAAAAGTGAAAGCCAATGAATATTTCAACGGACTTCAGGTGAAATTTTCTTATGCCATCACTTGTCATAAATCGCAGGGTGGACAGTGGAATACGGTTTTTGTAGAACAACCGTATTTACCCAACGGAATTGACCGGGATTATATTCGTTGGTTGTACACAGCAATGACCCGTGCCAAAAACAAATTGTACTTAATAGGATTTAAAGACGAAAGCTTTGTAGATTAAGTTTTGGAATTTGAAACATTAAGAAATTTAAGATTGAAGTGATTTAAACTTTTTGCTAAACTTATTTTATACAAAACTAAACGTCCCCATAGGGACGAACTGTTTATAGAAAAATCATTTATTTGTAAAAAAAGCTCCGTTAGGAGCGAACTGTAAATTAAACAGACCGCTCCTAACGGAGCTAATGCCCAGAATGTATAAATTGCTATTAACAGGATGCTCCTCCGGAGCATTATCAGAAAAGTTTAAATGAGTTCATTCATTAAGCAGAATCTTAATATTCTTAATTTCTTAGTGGTGAAAAAAGTAAAACTACAATTGTCGATTAATTTTTAGCAATCGTTGCTTCGCGATGTTGCAAACCCCATTCTAACATTTTATCCAAAACATCGCCTAATAATTTTGCTGATTCGGTCAATTCATATTCCACTGTAATAGGAGTGGTGTCGTAAACCGTACGTTTGACCATGCCGTTCATTTCTAAATCTTTCAATTCTTTGGATAACATACGGGGAGTAATTTTCGGAATATTACGCTGAATATCAGTAAAACGTCTTTTTTCGAATAATAACGAACCTATAATTGGTAATTTCCATTTACCGCTAATTACATTCAACGTATCATTTACCGCTAAAACGAACTGAATCGGGCAGGCTTTGGCTTCTTTGAAACTGATTAGATTTTCTATTTCCATAATCTGTTGATTTTATTATCGCTATACAAAAGTATAGTAGTATATTTTAGTGTGTTAGTATATTTTGTATAGCAAATGTACTTAACTTTGAATAAAAATTAATCATAAAACATAAAAATAATGAGTACAAAAATTTTAGTTACTGGCGCAACAGGAAATTTCGGAGGATTAACAATCGATTTTTTATTGAATAAAGGAATTGCAGCTGCTGATATTTCGGCTTTGGTTAGAGATGAATCGAAAGCATCCGACTTGAAAGCAAAAGGAGTCAACCTTAAAACAGGGGATTATGATAATTACAATTCTTTGTTGGCAGCATTTCATGGGATAGACAAATTGTTATTGGTTTCCGGAACAGATTTGGTAAACCGCAGTAAACAACAATTGAATGCAGTAAAAGCGGCAAAAGAAGCGGGAGTGAAACATATTGTATATACCAGTTTTGAACGTAAAAATGAATCCGAAACTTCGCCAATTGCCTTTTTAGCCCAATCGCATATCGATACTGATAGCGCAATCAAAGCAAGCGGAATCAACTATACCATTTTTAGAAATAATTTATACCTGGATGTATTGCCAATGTTTTTGGGAGATCAGGTATTAGAATCAGGGATTTATTTTCCGGTAGGAGAAGGTCAGGCGGCTTATGTTTCCAGAAATGATTTGGCTGAAGCAGCAGCAAATATTCTGATTTCAGAAGGACATGAAAACAAAGAATATGCTATGAATAATATTGAAAATTATTCTTTTCAGGATATTGCAGAAACTTTAAGCAAAATAACAAATAAAGAAATTAGCTATTTAAGTCCGGCGTCAGAAGAATATGCAGTAACTTTAAAAAATGCAGGAGTTCCGGAAGAATACATCGGAATGTTTGTAGGTTTTGCAGAAGCCATTAAACAAGGAGAGTTTAAAACTGATTCAAGTGATTTGGAAAAATTATTAGGTAGAAAACCGGCAACTTTAGCTGATTTTTTGAAAGAGGTTTATTTAAAATAATTTTTTAAAAGAAAAGATTTTTATATTTATACAGATTAGAATATCTAAGATTTTAAAACCATTAAGAAATTAAGTTTTATTAAGTCCTGGTTATAAAACCTTAATATCCTAAACTTCTTAATGGTGAAAAATAGTGTTTATGAATACTTTAAACGATTTACATAAAATTTCAAGTACTTTTTCGAATACCGAAAAAATGCCGGTGCTGTTCTTGGGACATGGAAGCCCGATGAACGCTATTGAAGAAAATCAGTTTGTGGCGGGTTTTAGAAATTTGGCAAAAACATTGCCACAGCCGAATGCTATTTTGTGTATTTCGGCGCATTGGTTTACCAAAGGGACAAAAGTCACTGCGATGGAAATGCCCAGAACGATTCATGATTTTGGTGGTTTTCCTAAAGAATTGTTTGCCGTGCAATATCCTGCTCAGGGAAGTCCGGAGTTGGCAATTGATACCCAAAAACTATTATTACCAACCGAAGTCGAACTCGATCACGAGTGGGGATTGGATCATGGTGCCTGGAGTGTGATTAAACATTTGTATCCCGAAGCCAATGTTCCGGTGATTCAGTTGAGCATAGATTATTCTAAATCGCCACAGTACCATTTTGAGTTGGCACAAAAATTAAGTGCTTTACGAAAAAAAGGAATTCTTATAATAGGTAGCGGAAATATTGTTCATAATTTACGATTGGTGGATTTCTATAATATGGACGTAGATAATTATGGTTTTGACTGGGCAATCGAAGCTAGGGAAAAAGTGAACTCCTATTTATTAGATGGTAATTTTCAGGCCTTGATTAATTATGAAAAACAAGGACAGGCTTTGCAACTGGCTATCCCGACACCGGAACATTATCTTCCTTTAATTTATACTTTAGGACTAAAAGAAAAACAGGAAGAACTCAGTTTGTTTAACGATAAATTATTAGGAGGTTCTTTGAGTATGACTTCGGTGAAGTTGTCCTGATACTGTTTGTTATCAAGACAACCGAATTAAAATGAGGATTTTTTTTAAAAGAAAAGTTCTTTTGTAATAATATAAATTCCCATTATCAATACAAACCAGCCAAAAACAGGTTTCAGTTTGCTGCCGTCTATTTTTTTAGAAAGAAGAATTCCAATAAACATTCCGATAAATGCCATAGACGAAATCAGTAAAAGAAAACCGTAATCAATAGGAGTGTTGAGGTATAAATCGCCTGCAAAACCTATTGCTGAGTTAATAAAAATAATCAATAACGATGTTCCTACGGCTTGTTTCATAGGCAGGTTAGCAAAAAACAGTAAAGCAGGAATAATCAAAAATCCTCCGCCAGCTCCAAGAAATCCGGTCACGATTCCTACTAAGGCACCAATAATAGCCAGTTGACCATAATTTATTTTATGGTTTGTTATTTCGTTTTTGTTCTTTTTTATCATTGATATTGAAGCTCCAATCATTAAAATGGCAAAGACAATCATAATCAATAAGTCTTTAGAAACAGCATAAGAGGCAATTGTAAACAGCGTGGAAGCAATTTTTGGAAAGATTACTTCTCTGATAATTAATATCGAAATCACAGAGGGTACAGCAAAGTACAATGCTGTTTTTAATTTCAGATTCCCTAATTTATAATGGCTGTAACCGCCATAAAATGCAGTGATTCCAACGATAAATAAAGAATAACTGGTAGCTAATTCAGGATTGATTTTGAATAAATAAACTAAAATAGGTATCGTGAGAATAGATCCTCCGCTGCCAATTAATCCTAATGAAAGTCCAATAATAATGGATGCAAAATAACCTAAATATTCCATGTTGTAATTTTTTTTACAAAGGTTGGAACTATTTAGGCTAGCCACAGTAACATTTGTCACATGACTTATTTTTACATTTTTAATTCAATTTGGTTACGGTGTAAGTTGACTAAACCGCGTTGTTCCATTTTTTTTAATAATCGTGAAACTACTTCTCGGGAAGTGTTTAATTCAAGGGCTATTTCCTGATGTGATAAATTGATTTCTTTGCAGCCACAGGCTTTGGCGTGACGTTTTAAGTAAAATTCTAATCGTTCGTCCATGGCTCTAAAAGCAATGTTGTCGATAACTTCCAGGACTTCTTCAAATCGGGTGCGGTAGGTGTAAATCACAAATTCGTACCAGGAACGATGATTCATCATCCATTTATCCATCAGGTTGAGCGGAATGCTTATGGCTTCGACATCTTCAACTACCTTAGCGGTAATTTGGCTTGTTTGATTTTTTGTTGAACAAATTAGCGAAATAGCACAGGCCTGTCCGGGTTGTAAATAGTACATTAAAAATTCTTCACCATCTTCGCCTTCACGATAAATTTTTAATTGTCCTTTGAGAATTAAAATAGTGTTTTTGATGTATTGTCCTGTCCGCATAATAACATCTCCTGCTTTAAAATATTGATAACTGGAGTTGGCTTCAATTTCCTGAATGAGTTCATTGGAGAAATTAGGAAAGGCATTTTTTATGGTGATTGTTTCTTCTGACATGATGGTAAAATTTTAGGCTACATCTTAATAATATGATGGATTTTTATGCAAAATAATAAGACTTTGGTAAAAGTAATTAAAAAAACGAGACATTTATTAGTTGATATGCTAAGAATAGTTGTCTGAAAATAAAAATAGCAGATTGAAGATATTGCATTTCTAAAGGGAATAACGCATTGTTTTTTAACAAAAAATTAAGTGATTGTAAAATTTGTTGATTATTATAAGTTCACTAAAACGTTTTCTTTAAAATATTCTCTAAATCAAATTACAGGAACCGTTTTTTTATAAAAACATCGTATTTTTACAAAAAACACAACATAATTATGAATTTAACACAAGAAGATTGGATTGCTCAACTCGAAGAAGATGAGAATGCAGTAATTTTAGATGTCAGAACAGAAGACGAATGTGACGAAGGAATTATTCCTAATGCTATCAATATTGATATTCATAAAGGTCAGGGTTTTATTTCTGAAATTGAGAAATTAGACAAAAGTAAAAATTACTATGTCTATTGTCGTTCTGGTGCCAGAAGCGCAAAAGCATGCGAAATCATGAATGAATTAGGATTTGAAAATGCCTATAACTTATTGGGAGGTATGTTAGATTGGGATGGAGAAGTTGTTGCTCCCTAATCACTAATACATTTTTAACACTAACTAAAATATTAAAACCAGATGAATTCAATTCCGGAAGAGTTTAAGATAAAAACATTATTACACCAGGATACTTATTTAGTTGATGGAGAGTTAAAAAAATGGACAGGAAAAACAACTGAGGTTTATTCTACCATTTCTTCTACCGAGGAATATGCGCCTACTTTATTAGGAACTATTCCGTTTATGGGCGAGGAAGAAGCTAGAGAAGTAGTTGCATCTGCAAGCAAGGCTTTTAATCACGGTCAGGGTTTATGGCCAACAATGAAAGTAGCTGATCGTATCAAGTGTATGGAAAATTTCGTTACCCAGATGAAAACGACACGTCAGGAAGTAGTGAAGTTATTAATGTGGGAAATTGGAAAAACTTTAGGCGATTCTGAAAAGGAATTTGACAGAACGGTAGATTACATTTATGATACTATCGAACATTACAAACAATTAGACCGCAGTAATGCCCGTTTTACAAAAAGTCAGGGTGTAAATGCGATGATCCGCAGAGGACCAATAGGAGTTGTATTGTGTTTAGGACCTTATAATTATCCTTTGAATGAAACATTTTCATTATTGATTCCTGCCTTGATTATGGGTAACCCGGTGATTTTTAAGCCAGCTAAAAACGGAGTATTGTTGATTTCTCCATTATTAGAGGCTTTTAAAACGAGTTTCCCAAAAGGAGCCATCAATATTGTTTATGGTAGAGGAAGAGAAATTGCTTCTCCAATTATGAAATCAGGAGTGGTAGATATTCTGGCTTTAATTGGAAACAGTAAATCAGCTATTGCATTGCAGGATCAACATCCTAATAAAAACAGATTGCGTTTGGTATTAGGATTAGAGGCTAAAAATCCTGCTATTATTTTACCGGATGCCGACTTGGATTTGGCAATTTCTGAGTGTATCACTGGTACTTTATCTTTCAATGGACAACGTTGTACAGCGTTGAAAGTATTGTATGTTCACGAATCGATTGCTGAAGAATTTAATAAAAGATACTCGGCTGCTGTTGATGCTTTGGTTTTTGGAAATCCTTGGGACAAATCAGTTTCACTGACACCACTGCCTGAAACCGAAAAACCGGCTTATATTCAAGGTTTGATTGATGATGCTACTGCTAAAGGAGCTTCAATCATTAATGCTAAAGGAGGGCAAATTTCCGAAAATTATATTTTCCCGGCGGTTTTATTTCCTGTGAACAAAGAAATGCGTGTGTATCATGAAGAGCAATTTGGACCAGTTGTGCCAATTATGACTTTTAAAGATATTCAGGAGCCTTTGAATGATATGGCTGAATCTAATTATGGTCAGCAAGTAAGTTTATTTGGTAAAAACATAACGACTCTTGCTCCGCTTATTGATGCTTTAGTAAATTTAGTGTGCAGGGTAAACCTAAACAGTTCTTGTCAGCGTGGACCGGATGTGTATCCGTTTACAGGACGTAAAGATTCTGCGGTAGGAACATTGAGTGTTTTTGATGCCTTGCGTTCATTTTCTATTAGAACATTTGTAGCGTCTAAAGACAATGCTTATAATAACGAAATTCTGCAAGAATTATTGAATAGTAAAGAATCTAACTTTATTAATACAGATTATATCTTGTAGTACTAACTAAAACAAACTAAAAACAAGAAAACCGTCCCGATTATTTTCGAGACGGTTTTTTTTATGGAATTTTGTTATTGGAATTTTAAAGTTAGAGGTTTAATACAAAGTGGTTCAATAATTTGGCATCGTATTTTTCTTTGTCAAACATATAAAGAAAAGAGCCTTTTCGGGATGATAGCATGTCTTTTTCATTGAGTTTGACTAAAATATCTAAAGAATTGATTTTGCTGATAAAATTACGCTTGTCTAATTCTTTGTCTAAGATAGCTTCATATAATTCGAGCAATTGACGCATGGTAAATTTTTCAGGCAAAAGCTCAAATCCTACCGGTTTTGTTGAAGTTCTGTAGCGTAATCTTCTGATAGCGTGGGCAACCATTTCGTCGTGATCAAAAATTAATTTGGGCATTTTTGATATATTAAACCATTCGGCATGGTAGTTCCGAATTAGTTCTGTATTGTGATTTTCAATATTGATAAGTGCATAATAGGCTACCGAAATGGTTCTTTCTTCAGGATCTCTGTCCACTTCACTGTAAGCATAAAATTGTTCCATATAGATGTTTTGCAATCCTGTATAATGATTCAAAACCCGTATAGCGGCATCATTTAAAGACTCACTTTTCTTTAAAAATCCTCCCATTAAAGACCATTTTCCTTTTTCGGGTTCAAAATCCCGTTTGATTAACAGGATTTTTAATCCTTCTTTGTCAAAACCAAAAATGATACAATCAACTGATAATAAGACTTTGTCTTCGGTGCTATAATTATTTAACATCTTAGTTGTTTATTTTGGGGTAAATATACTTACTTATAAAAAAGTATCATAATTAATATTAGGATGAATGCTTAGTGATTTTTTAAAGAAATCGTTGTGTTTTTCTAAAAACCATTTGAATTCTGTATTAATTAACACAAAACAATGCCTAAAAACTTTTATTTTTTAAAGGTATAAAATTAAAATTTGAGAACAATTATCCAAACATCAAAAACAGATAAATATTTGTGTTTTCTCCTAATGAATTACGCAATATTGAATAGGCTTTACTCATGTGTGCTTCTACTGATTTGATAGATAGGTTTTTATACTCGGCAATTTCAATATTAGTGAGTCCTTCTTCTTTACTTAGTAAAAAGATTTCCTTACATTTAGGAGGGAGATTTTGAATTTCTTTTTTGACTAACTTTATGATACGTTCCAGTGAATGTTCATCCTCATTTTCTACTATAGCATTAAGAGCATCAATATATTTTTTTTCCAAAGGGTAAACCGCTTTTTGGCTTCGGTACTGATCAATAAACTCATTATAAACAGATTTATATAAAAAACTAATAAGTACAAAGTCCTCTTTTAGATTTTCGCGTTTGTTCCAAATGCGCATAAATACATTTTGAACAATATCTTCGGATAAACTGCGATCATGAGTAAAATTGTAAGCATAAACACATAGTTTATGGTGGTACGTATTTACCAAATAAGTATATGCTTTGGGATCTCCAGTTTTTAAAGCATGAATAAGTTGGATGTTGTCAGAATAAACCTCTTGCATTGGGGGAAAAAGAAATAATTAGCTTAATTTTTATGCAATGTATAAAAAAAAATATAAAAAAGTTAGGGTAGTGTAAAATCAACACGTATTAATAGAAAATAGTATCGCAATGATAAGTAACAGAATTGAAAATATAATTGCCAAATTTTTAACCAGTCAGGCTTCAGCATCCGAGTTGAGTGAGTTAGAATTGTGGATTGAAGATGCCAATAATCTTGAAATGTTTAATCGGTATGTCAAAATTAATTATGCAATTGAATATAATATGAAAGAATTTGATTCGTATGGAGTAAAAAGTAAATTGCAGGAAGCATTTGCCAGAGAAAATAAAGAAAGGAAGCTTAAAAAGTTACGTAAAATTATTTATTACTCGGCTGCGGCAGTTGTTTTAGGAATAGTAACTACAACTTATTTCTACAGATTAGGTTTATTTGATAAGCCTGTAGCAACTCCGGTAGTAGTGAAAAATACTATTGAAGCAGGAACCGATAAAGCTATATTAACTCTAGAAGACGGATCGGCTGTTGTATTGGAAAAAGATAAAACCTATCAAAAAAACAACGTAGTCAGCAATGGTAAAGAATTAGTTTATGATAGTAAGAATAAGACCCAATCAGCTTTAGTATATAATTATTTGACGATTCCAAGAGGAGGTCAGTTTCAAATAAAATTATCTGATGGAACAAAAGTTTGGTTAAACTCAGAAACTAAATTAAAATTTCCGGTAGCTTTTAAGGAAGGAAGCACACGTCAGGTAGAATTAGTTTACGGTGAAGCTTTTTTTGATGTATCACCAAGTTCTGAACACAACGGAGCAAAATTTAAAGTATTGAATAAAAGTCAGGAAGTGGAGGTTTTGGGTACAGAGTTTAATATAAAAGCTTATGAAGATGAAGATAAAATTTATACCACATTAGTAGAAGGAAAAGTTGCTGTAAGCAATTCAAATTCTAAAAAACATTTAATTCCTAATCAGCAATCAATTGTTAACCTTAAGAATGGAAATATGGCTGTTAATCCAATTGATGCTTATAATGAAGTATTGTGGACAAAAGGAATTTTTAGCTTTAAGGGCAAAAGTTTAAAAGAAATTATGAACGTAATGTCCCGCTGGTATGACTTTCAGGTGGTGTTCCAAAATCCGGAACTGGAGAAAGTTAAATTCAATGGAGTACTGAGTAAAAACGATAATATAAAAGAAATCCTGTCAATAATTAAGAAAACTAACTTTATAAATGAATATGAGATAAAAGACCAGAAAATTATAATAAAATAAGAAATAAAAAGGGGAATAAAGTAATACCTGGACAGTAGCCTACTTTATCCCCTAATGAGATTATTAATTAACATTTAACCAATAAACACAAATATATGAAAATTGAATTTACTAACCATTTTTTCTTTTTTAAGAGAAAATTTTTACTAACCAGTATGAAAGCTTTTATATTGTTTTTTTGTACGACTGCTTTTAGTTTTTCGTCAACTAATGTTTTTACGCAGAATGTAAAAATTGTTGTTGATAAAGATAAAGTTGTAACTATTGATGAAGTTTTTGACCTTTTAAGGGAGCAAACCAATTTTACCTTTATCTATCAGGAAGATATGTTTAAAAATGCACCTAAAGTAAAACTGAAAAAAGGAACAATTAGTGCCAATAAATTACTCACCGAGAGCCTTTCGAATGAAGGTTTTAATTATGAACTTACCGGAAAAAATAAAATTATAATTACCAAAGCCAAAGCAGAAGAAAAACCGCAACAGAAAAAAAAGGTCTCGGGAATTATTAATAGTGCTGAAGGTTTACCCATTCCGGGAGTAAATATTTTGATAAAAGGTTCTACACTTGGTGTGCAATCAGATTTTGAAGGAAAATTTGCTATTGATGTTGATGGACCTAACACAGTATTGGTAATTTCCTATATAGGTTATGTAAACCAGGAAATTACAGTAGGAAATCAAACCAACATTACAGTTAAACTTTTAGAAGATTACGCTAAGTTAGAAGAAGTTGTTGTAGTGGGTTATGGAACACAAAAGAAATCCGATTTAACAGGTTCTGTTTCTGTTGTAAATGTTGAAAGTGCTAAAAAGACAGTAACTTATGATGTTGCTAAAATGTTACAAGGTCAGGCACCGGGTGTAAGTGTGCAATCTTCAGGAGAACCGGGCGGATTTGTAAATATTAAGATCAGAGGGGTGAATTCCTTTAGTAACAACAATCCATTATTTGTTATTGATGGAGTGATTGTAGATTCTCCATTTGATTTTGCTCCGGGCGATATCGAGTCGATGCAAGTTTTAAAAGACGCATCATCAGCAGCTATTTATGGAGTTCGTGGTGCTAATGGAGTAGTGATTATTACTACCAAAAAAGGAAAAGTTGGTGCGATGGAAATTAAATACAAATCGCTTTACGGAGTTCAAAATGTAGCCAAAGAATGGTCAGTAACCGATAGAGTAGGTTATCAAACCATTACTTCGGCTGCTGAAAGAAATGATGGTTTGGGAGTAGCACCGGGAAATGATCCTACAAGTCCTTTTTATATTAATAATGTAAATACCAATTGGCAAAGAGAAGCTTATGGGACAGGTACAATTCAAAATCATTCACTTACATTTAATGGTGGTGCAGAATATCTGGGGTACAATCTGAATGTGGATTATTTCAAAAACACTTCTTATTTAGAGACTCCACAAGATTACGAAAGGTATTCTATGAATTTGAATTTGCATGGTAAAAAAGGAAAATTCAAATACGGTTCAAAAATAGCTTATACGGAATCAGACAAAGAATCATTTAACAGCTGGGTGGGAGAATCAGCTATTCAGGCTTTAGTAACAGCCATTCCTACAATGCCGGTATATGATGACAACTGGTTAGGCGGTTATGGAGGTACATATAGTGATACTCAGCGAGCCATTTCGCTGAATGTTATAGGATACAATAATTTAATTTCTAATACAGGAAAAAGAAACCATTTTATTGGAGACATCTGGGGAGAATTGGAAATTTTAAAAGGATTAAAATACAAACTGGATGTTAGTTATGATAAATTACATTGGTTTGACCGAAGATATACTCCGGAATTTGAATTGGGATGGTATTATAGAGTTCCAAGTACCAGAGCAACTCTTAATATTGCTACCGGAAATCAAATCAAAACCTTTGTAAATAACATTCTTACTTATAATGTAAGTTTAGGAAAACACAATATTGATGCTTTAGTTGGATCTATCGACGAAAGAAATAATCATTACAACCATTTTTCTTCAGGTGTTGGTTACGATGCTACTGATATTAAAAAATTACAATTTGCTGATAACACAAATACCAATGAATACGAATATACTATTACCGGAAAATCCTATATCAGCAGACTGAATTACGGTTTTGACGATCGTTATTTGCTTACGGCTAACTTTAGACAGGACAAAACCTCTTTATTCAGTCAAAAAAACAATTCGGCTAATTTCTACTCTTTTTCAGGAGCCTGGAAATTGAGTAATGAAAAGTTCATTCATTTACCGGAATGGATTAGCAATGTGAAGTTAAGAGGAGGATACGGAATTATAGGAAACAATACGATTCCGCAATATTTCTTCGCTACCACGATGAACGGTTTTGCCAGCTATAATTTCAATAACGAATTAGCTCCCGGTTCAACAGTTGTGAATGCTTTAGACCCAAATGTACATTGGGAAGAAACGAAAACAACCAATGTGGCGCTTGAATTAGGAATGTTTGACAATGATTTGCAGTTTACAGCAGAGTATTTTATTAAAAAATCAAATGATTTATTGATTAGAGTTCCTTTGCCTTTTTCTTCAGGAGCATTTCCTGCAGATATTACAACTAATGCCGGAGCTGTAGAAAACAGAGGGCTTGAATTCTCGTTGATGTATAACAATAACAAAAATGAATTCAAATACAGCATTGCGGCTAATATTGGTACTTTAAAAAACAAAGTAACACAAATTGGTTTTTCTGAAAATGGAAATCCTATACCGGGTCTTGCCGCTATGACAGAAGTAGGAAGATCTATAGGTGAAATTTATGCTTATGAAACAGATGGAATTTTTCAATCTCAGGCAGAAATTGATGCAGCACCTTCACAAACAAACGTACAAGTAGGAGATATAAAATTCAAAGATCAATTAACAGTAGATGCTGATGGAGATGGTGTTATGGATGCAGCAGATGGAGTTATAACAGATAGAGACAGAGTATTTCAGGGAGTTACGATACCTAAATACAATTATGGTATCAATTTGACTGCATCATACAAAAACTGGAATGCAAGTATGTTTTGGCAGGGAAGTGGCGGAAACAAAGTATTTAATGGTTTGTACCGTGACTTGATGATTGGAAAATATGGAAACCATCATACTGATATGTTAGATTACTGGACTCCAACAAATACTGATACTAATGTACCGCGTCCTTCAATAGAGGATCGTAATGCTAACGGAAGGGATTCGAATCGCTTTATAGAAAGTGGAAACTATATCAAATTACAAACAGCTGAGATTAGTTATACTATTCCGGTAAGTAAGAACAGTTTTATTCAAAACGCAAGAGTATATGCTAATGGACAAAATTTATGGATTATTTCTAAATACCGTGGTTATGATCCAGATTTCATCAGCGATGGATTGTTCTCAAGAGGATATGACGGAGGTTCTTTCCCTAATCCAAGAACAATTTCTTTGGGTATTGAAGTAAATTTCTAATAGCTGTAAATTAATTTAAAACGAATCAAAATGAAACATAAAATATATAATTATTTAGCCGGTTTCTTTTCGCTGGCAATAATAACAACGAGTTGTGTTAACGATGAAGATTTAATTCAGGTTGACCCTAATAATAAAGCAGTTGACTCTTTTTGGAAAACAGATAATGATGCTCTTTTGGGAGTAAATGCGGCATACGGAAGTTTATTAACTGACGGAACCTATATGCGTAGTACACCTTTACTGTTAGATTTAAAAGGAGATGATTGCAGAAGTAACAGCCCTTGGCCGGCGATGGCAAATGTGGGACGTTTTAATTCTAATGTTAGTGATGCTGCAATTTACGGTTGGGCTTATGAAACTTATTATCAGGGGATTTTTAGAGCCAATCAGGTTTTAGCTAATGTGCCGGCTATCAATTTTGAAGATGCAGCATTAAAAGACAGAATTTTAGGTCAGGCTTATTTCCTGAGAGGATTGTATTTGTTTCATGCTGTTAATATGTTTAAGAACGTACCGGTTCCAACACAGCTGGCTGCAATTTATCCTCAAAAAACAGAAGCCGAAGGTTGGGCACAGGTTATTGCCGATTTTAAAAAGGCGGCCGAATTATTACCGACGTCTTACACTACCGTTTCAGGTTTGGATGCAGGAGAAAAAGGGCGTGCTACTAAAGGTGCTGCTTTGGGATATTTAGGAAAAGCTTATTTGTTTACCAAAGATTTTACAAATGCACGCGATACTTTTAAAGAAGTGATTGATTTAGGAATCTATTCATTAGTATCTAATTACCGAGATAATTTTACCGAAACCAATGAAAACAACTCAGAATCTTTATTTGAAGTGCAATTCAGCAGAGAAGCAGGAGGAGTTGACTTAGGTTGGGGTGGTGCTCCGGCTTCAGGCTGGGGAAAAACTTCGGCAAGAGCTATTACTTATGGTCCAAGAGATTTTGGATTTGTAGATGTTCAGCCAACCTGGGCTTTGTACAATGAATATCAACAGGAAAAAACTACGGCAAATACTATAGATCCTCGTTTAGATGCTACTATGTTTTACAATAAACCAGGTGGTATGCAATTATACGGAGTAGATTTTGCAACAAAATATGCTTCTAATCCAGCCGATTTGAATGATTTGTTTTGTAGAAAATACCAAAATTCTGATGGTCAAAAAGTGAATGAATTTGACTGGAGATCTGGAATCAATGAGCGTTTATTGCGTTATGCCGATATATTGTTAATGTATGCAGAGTGTCTTAATGAGACAGGAAATACAGCCGGTGCTTATACTTATATTCAAATTGTCAGAGATCGTGTTGGTTTACCACTTTTAAGTGTTGCAAAACCAAATATGACAAAGGAACAAATGAGAGAACAAATAGGTCACGAAAGATTCTTAGAGTTTCCATTGGAAGGACATCGTTTTGATGACATCCGTCGTTGGGGATGGTTACAGGATCCTACAAAACTAGCCTGGCTAAAAACCAGAGATGCTGAATTTAATTCTTATGCAGCAGGAAGAGAATTTTTCCCAATTCCACAATTAGAAAGGGATAATAATCCGGGAACGATTCAGAATGACAGTTATTAATATTAACTGAATCCGTTTCTAATAAAATTAAAATTCTAAATAATCATGTGGTAAACACGAGAACATTTACCACATGATTTTATATCTGAATACAAAGATGAAAAAATCAAATTCTATTTTGAAAATAGCGTCTTATTTTGGGCTTTCTTTATTTGTGCTTGCCACAGTAAGTTGTTCAAAAGACGATCCAACTGAAGAGACAGATCCTCCTGTTGTTGTACCGCCAGTGGTAACACCTACTTTTAACGGACCTAAATATGCTGATAATTACACTTCGATTGCTTCCTGGAGTAACAGATCACAATGGAATTTAGCTAATGTTCATGATCCTACTGTTGAAAAATCGGGCGAGTATTATTATATGTATCAAACCGATGCTTCTTATGGAAATGCGCATGATGGACACGGACATTTTCCTTACAGACGTTCTAAAGATTTGATTAATTGGGAGTTTATGGGAACCGCTATGGCGCAGGCTCCGGCATGGGTAAAAGATTCCTTGAATAATAAGAGAGCCAGAATGGTTCCTGCTTTGCCTCCAATAGATAATCCCAGATACGGATATTGGGCTCCTTTTGTAAAAAAAGTAGGCAGTAAATACCGAATGTATTACAGCATCGTGGTTGATGAACCAATAACAGGAAGCAGTTTTGAAACTTCATGGTCTGAAAGAGCTTTCATCGGACTGGCAGAATCAGATGATTTGGCGTCAAATGTTTGGGTTGATAAAGGAATGGTAGTATGTTCTGAACCCGATGGTGTAAAACCTTATTCTTTTACAGGTACAAGAAATTGGGAAAATGCTTATTTTAAATTCAATGCAATTGACCCTACTTTTACTGTTACTCCCGAAGGAGAACATTATTTGATTTATGGTTCCTGGCATTCGGGAATTGCAGCTTTAAAACTGAATCCAGCCACAGGAAAACCGGATCAGTTAAAAACATTGAGTGATTACGGAACCCGAATTGCTTCCCGGCATCCTACCAGCCGTTGGCAGGCTTCTGAAGGACCTGAAATTATATACAATCCGGATACGCAATATTATTATTTGTTTTTGGCTTATGATGAACTTTCAGTTGCCTACAATACCCGTGTGGCGCGTTCCAGAAGTATTACCGGTCCTTTTTTAGGAATTAATGGAGCTAATATTACTAATGGAGCCGACTGTTGGCCAATGTTGACACATCCTTATGGATTTAACAATCATACCGGCTGGGTAGGTTTTTCACATTGTTCGGTATTTCAAAATCCGGATACCAAAGAATGGTTTTATGCTTCTCAGGCGCGTTTGCCTGAAAATGTTCCGGGGATCAATGCTTCTAATGCTGTGATGATGGGACATGTGCGAGCGATTCAATGGACAGAAGACGGCTGGCCTGTAGTAGCTGCTGAACGCTATGCCGGAGTACCTAAAACGACAATCACAGAAGCTTCTTTTATAGGAACATGGGAGCAAATTACGATGAATTATCAATACAAGACTATTCAGAAATCAGTAACGATTACCTTAACTCCTGATAAAAAAGTAATTGGAGCTTTAACAGGAACCTGGTCTTATGATAGTGTAAATAAAACTTTAACTGTAAACGGAAATAAATGTAAAGTAAGTGATGCCTGGGACTGGGAAGCTTCAACAAGAAAAGTAACTCTCAGTTATTCCGGATTAACTGCTGATGGCAGACCTGTTTGGGGTAAAAAAATAAATTAAAAATAAATGACCCTTTCGATTTCAGAAAGGGTTTTTGTTAAAATACAAACAGAGTTTATTTATAGCTTGTTTTTATCTTTTTATTTTGCCTATATTTACAAATGTTAAACATACACTTATAACCAATAAAAAATGTAACTGGAATGAAAAAAAATTTAATGTTATTGTTGATTTTTACTTTTTGCAATCAACTTGCTTTTTCACAAAAAGAAACCACAGTTTTGAGTATTAAAAAAGCGGAAAACCCAATTGTTATTAATAAAAATATTTATGGTCACTTTGCAGAGCATTTAGGGAGATGTATCTACGGAGGTTTTTTTGTTGGGGATACTTCTAAAATTCCAAATACTGCCGGAGTCAGAAACGATATTATTGCCGCTTTAAAAGAATTGAAAATTCCAAATTTAAGATGGCCTGGAGGATGTTTTGCTGATACTTACCATTGGAAAGACGGTATTGGACCAAAAGAAAACAGACCAACAATTGTAAATCAATGGTGGGGAGGAACAACGGAAGATAACAGTTTTGGAACTCACGATTTTTTAAATTTATGCGAAGTATTAGGAGCTGAACCTTATTTGGCTGGTAATATTGGTAGTGGAACTGTTCAGGAATTGGCCGACTGGGTTCAGTATGTGAACTTTGCAGGTAAAAGTCCGATGAGTGATTTGCGTAAGAAAAACGGAAGAAATGAACCTTGGAAAGTGAAATTCTGGGGCGTTGGTAATGAAGCCTGGGGATGTGGAGGAAATATGACTGCGGAATATTATGCAGGTGAATATCGAAAATATGCCACTTTTATGTCAGATTGGGAAAATACAGGAGGAATCACTCGTATTGCATCTGGATCAAATGGTGCCGATTACAATTGGACAGAAGTTTTGATGAAAAATATTCCTACCAATATGATAGGGGGGCTAGGAGTACATCATTATGCTGTTATTAATTGGAATAAAAAAGGAGATGCAGTAGATTTTAGCGAAGATCAATATTTTGAAACGATGAAATCGGCATTAAAAATGGAAGAGTTGGTTACTAAACACGCCGCTATTATGGATAAATATGATCCTGCCAAAAAAGTAACTATGGCTGTGGATGAATGGGGTGGCTGGTATGAAGTAGAAAAAGGAACTAATCCAGGATTTTTGTACCAACAAAATACCATGCGTGATGCTATGATTGCTGGTACAACCTTGAATACTTTTAACAATCATGCTGACAGAGTGCGTATGGCTAACTTAGCACAATGTGTTAATGTGTTACAAGCGGTAATTTTAACTGATGAGGCTAAAATGATTTTGACGCCAACTTATCATGTTATGAAAATGTACCGAGTTCATCAGGATGCTGAATTGTTGCCGGTTAGCTTTACTTCACCAATGTACACTTTTGAAGGTAAAAGTCTGCCTGCAATTTCAGCTTCTGCTTCAAAAGACAAAAGCGGTTTAGTACATATTTCATTAGTAAATGTTGATTCTAAGAAAGAAAATACAATAACAATTGATTTGAATGAACTTGGTTTGAAAAATGTAACAGCAACCATTTTGACTTCTAAAAAATTACAGGATTACAACTCATTTGAGAAACCTAATGCAATTGAACCTAAGGAATTTAAAGGATTTAAAAATGCAAAAGGAAAATTAGAATTGACTATTCCAGCATTTTCAGTTGTAGTATTAGAAGGAAAATAAAAGGAGAATGAAAATCAAAACAATATTATATAGTGTGAGTCTTTTATCAGCAGCCGTTTCCTGTAAAACGGCTGCTGTAAAAGAATCAGCTCATACCGAAAATCAGCAATCGCTGAAAATGAATAATCCTATTATAACCGATAAGTATACTGCCGATCCTGCTGCTTTAGTTTATAAAGACAAAGTTTATCTTTATACAGGACACGATGTTCCTGAAAAAGGAGTGCAATCGTACAGAATGAATGATTGGCTGGTGTATTCTTCTTCGGATATGGTACATTGGCAAGAACATCCAATCCCTTTAAAAACTTCTGATTTTGCATGGGCCAAAGGTGATGCCTGGGCGGGACAGGTGATTGAAAGAAACGGAAAATTCTATTGGTATGTTGCTATTACGCATGGAGCTATTCATGGAAAATCAATTGGAATTGCGGTTTCGGATAGTCCAACAGGACCCTTCAAAGATGCTTTAGGAAAAGCATTAATCACTAATGACATGACAACTAAAACAAAAATTAGTTGGGATGATATTGATCCTTCTGTTATTATTGACGATGATGGTCAGGCGTATCTTTTTTGGGGAAATACCGTTTGTAATTATGTGAAATTAAAAGAAAACATGATTGAAATGGATGGACCAATCCAAACGATAGATTTACCAAATTTTACCGAAGCACCATGGATTCACAAACGCAAAGGTTTATATTATCTGTCTTATGCTTCTCAGTTTCCTGAAAAAATATCTTATGCTATGAGTAAATCAGTTACCGGACCTTGGGAATACAAAGGTATTTTGAACGAAGTTGCCGGAAATTCAAATACCAATCATCAGGCAATCATTGATTTTAAAGGGAAATCGTATTTCATTTACCATAACGGAGTTATCCCAACTGAAGGAGGAAGTTTTAGAAGGTCAGTTTGTGTGGATCGTTTGTATTACAATCCGGACGGAACAATGAAACGTGTGGTAATGACATCAGAAGGAATCACTCAGTAGCGCAGTTTGCAGAAATCAGATTTCAGAAAACGTAGAAATAAATTAAAAAAGTATGAAATTATATTTTAAAATAAAGTCATTATTCTTTTTTCTAACTGTTCTAATTGGTTCATCCGCTTTGGCGCAAAGCATTTCAGTACACGATCCGGTGATGATTAAACAAAAAGATACCTATTATTTGTACTGTACGGGACGCGGAATTAGTGTTTTTAGTTCAAAAGATTTGAAAAATTGGAATCCGGAACCCGCAGTATTCAATGAAAAACCAACTTGGGTAGATGCGATTGTTCCTGATTTCAAAAATCATATTTGGGCACCGGATATTTCATTTCATAACAATCAGTACTATTTGTATTATTCGGTTTCCGCTTTCGCAAAAAATACTTCGGCGATTGCCTTGGCAACCAATACGACTTTAGATCCGAAAGATCCTTCATACAAATGGGTCGATCACGGAATTGTCATTCAGTCTATTCCAAATCGTGATTTGTGGAATGCTATAGATCCTAATTTGACGTTCGACGAAAATAATACACCTTGGTTGGCTTTTGGTTCTTTTTGGGAAGGGCTGAAAATGGTAAAATTAAATGCTGATTTATCATCAATTGCTCAACCGCAGGAATGGTATACTATTTCAAAACGAAAAAGAACTTTTGAATTACAAGACACTAATCCTGGAGACGCTGCTTTAGAAGCTCCTTTTATATTCAAAAAGAACGGTTATTACTATCAGTTTTTATCATGGGATTTATGTTGCAGAGGGAAAGAAAGTACATATAAAGTAGTTGTTGGCAGATCAAAAAACATTACAGGACCTTATGTTGATAAAGACGGAAAATTATTAAACGAAGGAGGAGGAACCTTAGTTGTTCAGGGTGATGAGAATTTTTATGGTGTGGGACATAATAGCGCCTATACTTTTGATGGCGTAGACTATATCGTTTATCATGCTTATGAAGTAAAGAATAACGGAAGACCAAAATTAGAAATCAAAGAGTTGAAATGGGATGCTGATTTCTGGCCAAGTTTATAAGTAATCAACATTAACTTAATAAGTTGATTGTTAAATAAATGGCTTGTTTTTTTTATACCGCTATGAGAGGACAATCTTGTAATGGAACTTAAATATTAGAATAGCTGGTAATAAACGCATCAAAACCCACTTCTCAAATTAATTTAATTAAAGTATAACATGAAAACAAAGAGATTAAAAAAACTGGCATTATCAGCACTTGTTTTGGTAAGTGTAGCTTCCTGTAACGATAAAAAAGGGCAAAATGATAAGTCAAAAGAGGAAGTGGCTACAAATGCAAAAACAACCTTATCTAACAAGCCTATTGTGTTGCAAAGAGCAGATCCGTTTATTTATAAACATACAGATGGGTATTACTATTTTACAGGATCGGTACCAACCTACGACGCTATAGAGTTAAGACGTGCAAAATCTATTAATGAACTTCAAAATGCCGAAACTTTTAGAGTATGGGAAAAACATAAAAGCGGACCAATGAGTCGTCACGTATGGGCTCCGGAAATTCACTATTTAGAAGGAAAATGGTATGTGTATTTTGCAGCAAGCCAAGAAGACGATATTTGGAAATTAAGACCTTATGTTTTGGAGTGTACTGGTCAAGATCCTTTACATGATAAGTGGATTGAGCTTGGACAAATGCAGGCAGCTGATGCAGATCCAAAAAGCTTTACCGATTTTTCTCTGGACGGTACTGTATTTGAACATAAAAATAAACGCTATTTCTGTTGGGCAGAAAAAACGGGAGGACAGTTCGCGGCTTCTAATTTGTACTTAGCCGAAATGGAATCACCCGTAAAACTAAAAACAGTTCAGTTTATGCTAACAACTCCTGATTATGATTGGGAACGCATCGATTTTTGGGTGAATGAAGGTCCTGCAGTTATTAAAAACAAAGGAAAAATTTACATTACTTTTTCGGCAAGTGCTACTGGTGCATGTTATAGCATGGGTATGATGGAAGCAGACGAAAATGCTGATATATTAGATAGAAATTCCTGGAAAAAATCCAGATATCCGGTATTAAAAACCAATGAAGCAAAAAAGATTTATGGGCCAGGACATAACTCCTTCACAGTAGATGAAAACGGAGAACCATTAGTAATTTATCATGCAAGGGATTACGAAAAAGCTGTTGGCGATCCAAAAGTTGTGCCTGCGACAGATAAAAGACCGTTGAAAGAAATTATTGCAGACCCGTTATATGACCCTAATCGTCATGCGAGAATGATGAAATTAAAATTTGATGATAACGGAAGACCAATATTTGAATATAATTAAAGATATAAAGGGGAAACTTTGTAACAGAGCGATTAAAATTAATCCTTTTGTTAATTTTTACTCTAATAAAAAAGAAAGATTAAAAAATGAAACTAAATAGAATAAGTAAAAGTACGTTGTACGGTTTATTGCTTAGCAGTTTTTTGGCAAATGCTCAGAAAACCAATTTAGATATTGATTTGACAAAATCAATTACCAAAATCCAACCAACAATGTATGGTGTCTTTTTTGAAGATATCAATTTTGCTGCCGATGGTGGTTTGTATGCCGAAATGGTAAAAAACCGTTCATTTGAATTCAATGCTCCGCTTATGGGATGGTCACAACCTAACAGTAGTACGCATTCTATGAATAAGGAGTCGGGTTTAGCACTTCCTATGCGTACCGAAGGGAATCCAAAAAATGCTGATTTTTGCAGAGTTACGATTAATAACGATAAAGCATATCAAATTATTAATGAAGGTTTCAGAGGTATGGGGATCAGGAAAGATGTTAAATACAATCTTTCTTTAAAAGCAGCGAATCATGATAATGCAATAAAAAAGATAATCGTCCAATTTATAGATGCTAACAAAAATGTTTTAGGAGAAACAACAATTGTTCCTTCGTCATCAGATTGGAAAGATTATTCGGCTCAAATTATTGCTACCGGAACAGAAGCTAAGGCTCAGTTGAAAATTAGTTTTGAAGGTACAGGAATTATCGATTTGGATATGATTTCGTTATTCCCTCAGGAAACCTGGAAGAACCGAAAAAATGGTTTGCGTAAAGACATTGTTCAGTTATTGTATGATTTGAAACCGGGATTTATTCGTTTTCCCGGAGGTTGTATTGTTGAAGGGATGACGCTGGATAACAGATACCAATGGAAAAAAACAGTTGGACCGGTTGAAGACCGTGAAACGATGATTAACCGATGGAATGTGGAGTTTAAAAACAAGCAGGCTCCTGATTATTTCCAGTCTTTTGGTTTAGGATTTTATGAGTATTTCCAACTTTCAGAAGATATAGGAGCACAGCCTCTGCCAATTTTAAGTTGTGGAATTGCCTGTCAGTACAACACAGGAGAATTGGTTCCATTGGAAGAATTAGATCCTTATGTTCAGGATGCTTTGGATTTAATTGAATTTGCCAATGGTGCTGTGACAACTAAATGGGGGAAATTACGTGCCGATATGGGACATCCTAATCCTTTTAATCTGAAATTTATTGGAGTTGGAAACGAACAATGGGGACCACAGTATATTGAAAGATATAAGGTTTTTGCAAAAGCGATAAAAGAAAAATATCCAAACATAACAATTGTTTCCGGTTCAGGACCTTCGCCTGACGGAGCCATGTTTGATTATGGATGGGAGGAGTTGAAAAAATTAAACGCAGAAATTGTTGATGAGCATTATTATAAAAATCCGGAATGGTTTAAAGAAAATGCAGCACGTTATGATAATTATGACCGAAAAGGACCTAAGGTTTTTGCAGGGGAATATGCGGCACATCCTAAAGGAGTTGAAGACGGATTTAAAGAAAATAACTGGTTGTCGGCTCTTTCTGAATCCGCTTTTATGACAGGTTTAGAGCGTAATGCCGATATGGTCCATTTAACTTCTTATGCGCCTTTAATGGCTCATGTTGAGGCTTATCAATGGGCTCCTGATATGATTTGGTATGATAATTTGAATTCTTACGGAACGGCTAATTATTATGTACAAAAATTGTATTCTAATAATAAAGGAACAGATGTTTTATCAATAACTAAGGATGGAAAAGCCTTAACGGGACAAAATGAATTGTATGCTACTGCAGCAACTGATGTAAATACAAAAGAGCTGATTGTAAAATTGGTAAATACATCAGAAAAAGCGCAGGATGTTGAAATCAATTTATCAGGCAAAAGTGTCGAATCTAAAGGAAAAATGATTGTGTTGACTCATGAAAAGTTAGAGGATTATAATACTTTGGCCGAGCCAACAAAAATTATTCCTGTAGAAAAAGAGTATAAAACTGCTGGGAAAAAAGCAGCGGTGAGTTTGCCTGCATATTCTTTTGTGGTATTGAAGTTAAAGTTGAAATAAATTTCAATTTTACAAAATGCTAGCAGACTTATTTTTAAAACAAAAAATATAATAATTTAATAAAATTATATGAAGTGTAAGTGTTACACTTCATATAATTTTGTGCTATATTTGTAGCCATATTTTAAAAAATGAAGATGAAAAATTATGTAATAGGTTTAGATTACGGTTCAGACTCAGTTCGTGCCGTATTAATTGATACCGAAAACGGGCAAGAATTAGCCTCAGACGTTTGTCATTATAAGAGATGGAAAAACAATGAATATTGTAATCCGTCAATCAATCAATTCCGTCAGCATCCTTTGGATCATATTGAGGGATTGGAATCAACAATTAAATCAGTTGTTGCTCAGGCAAATGTTAATCCTTCAGAAATAAAAAGTATCTGTATCGATACAACAGGATCTTCTCCGATTCCTGTAAATGCAGAGGGAACTCCTTTATCTTTAACTAAAGAATTTGAGCACAATCCAAATGCGATGATGATTCTGTGGAAAGACCATACTGCTATCAATGAAGCCAACGAAATTAATGAATTGGCTGTTTCTTGGGGTGGTGAAGATTTTACCAAATATGAAGGAGGAATTTATTCTTCTGAGTGGTTTTGGGCAAAAATTCTACACATTGTTCGTGAAGATGAAGCTGTAAAAAATGCCGCTCACTCTTGGATGGAGCACTGTGATTACATGACTTTCTTGTTAATTGATGATAAAGATTTAGCTACTTTCAAAAGAAGCCGTTGTGCAGCAGGACATAAAGCAATGTGGCACGAAGACTGGAATGGTTTACCACCGGAAGAATTCCTGACAAAATTAGATCCTTATTTGGCTCAATTAAGAGGTAAATTATATAATGAAACTTATACTTCAGATTTAGTTGCCGGAAAATTAAATCAGGAATGGGCAACAAGATTAGGTTTAACTACCGATACAATTATTGCTGTTGGAACTTTTGATGCACATTCAGGAGCTGTAGGTGCTAAAATTGATGAGCACGCATTAGTTCGTGTAATGGGAACTTCAACTTGTGATATTATTGTGGCTTCTCATGAAGCTGTGGGAAGTAAAACAGTGAAAGGAATTTGCGGACAGGTTGATGGTTCTGTAATTCCGGGATACATCGGTTTAGAAGCAGGACAATCTGCTTTTGGAGATGTGTTGGCTTGGTTCAAAGATACTTTGTCATGGCCATTGAATAATTTAGTTTACACTTCTGACGTTTTATCTGCTGAGCAAAAAGCGCAGTTGAAAGAGGAAGTAGAATCTAATTTCATCAAAACATTAACTGAACAGGCAGAAGCTATTCCATTGTCAGAAAGTATTCCAACTGCTTTGGATTGGGTAAATGGTCGTAGAACTCCGGATGCTAACCAAGGATTGAAAAGTGCAATGACGAATCTTTCTTTAGGAACTAAAGCGCCACATATTTTCAAAGCTTTAATCAATTCAATTTGTTTTGGTTCTAAGAAAATTGTGGATCGTTTTGAAGAAGAAGGTGTTCGTATTGACAGCGTTATCGGAATTGGTGGTGTGGCCAGAAAATCGCCATTTATCATGCAAACTTTAGCGAATGTGTTGAATAAGCCAATTAAAGTTTGTGCTTCTGATCAGGCGCCTGCTTTAGGAGCTGCTATTTATGCTGCTGTTGCTGCCGGAATTTATCCAAACGTAATTGAAGCGGCTAAAAAAATGGGAAGTGATTTTGAAAGCGAATATTTCCCTCAGGCTGATAAAATTGAAAAATACCAGGAATTGATGGATTCTTATTCTGAATTAAGTCAGTTCGTTGAATCGATAACAAAATAATAAATAAAGATGAGTTCAAAATTTCAAGCGTTAAAACAAGAATGCTACGAAGCTAATATGCAACTAAACGAATTGAATTTAGTAGTATATACTTTTGGAAATGTAAGTGCTGTTGACAGAGAAAATGGCGTTTTTGCTATTAAACCAAGTGGTGTTCCTTATGAGGAATTAAAAGCAGAGGATATTGTTATTGTTGATTTTGATAATAACATTATCGAAGGAGACAAACGTCCTTCTTCTGATACAAAAACTCATGCTTATTTGTACAAGCATTGGCCAAATATTGGAGGAATTGCTCATACTCACGCTACATACTCAGTGGCTTGGGCTCAGGCTCAAAGAGATATTCCAATTTTTGGAACTACTCATGCGGATCATTTAACAGCTGATATTCCATGTGCTGCTCCAATGGCTGATCATCTTATCGAAGGAAATTACGAGCACAATACAGGAATCCAGATTTTGGATTGTTTCAAAGAAAAAAATCTTTCTTACGAAGAAGTAGAAATGGTTTTACTTGGAAATCACGGTCCATTTGCCTGGGGAAAAAATGCAGCTAAAGCAGTTTATAACTCTAAAGTATTAGAGGTTTGTGCTGAAATGGCTTATTTGACTTTGCAAATTAATCCGGCTGCTCCAAGATTGAAAGATTCTTTAATTAAAAAACATTACGAACGTAAACACGGAAAAGATTCGTATTACGGACAGTAAATTTTGATTTCAAAAACACATAAATAAACGATTAAACAATAAATAAAAAATGATAGATATTTCTAAAAAAGAAGTTTGGTTTGTAGTAGGTAGCCAAAATTTATACGGAGAAGAAACTTTAAAACAAGTTGCTGTTCACTCTCAGGCTATTGCTAAAGGAATCGATGCTTCATCTCACGTTCCTGTAAAAGTAGTTTACAAGTCAGTGGCAAAATCACCTAGTGAGATTACTGATATTTGCTTGGAAGCAAATACAAACAAAAACTGTATTGGTGTTATCGCTTGGATGCACACTTTTTCACCAGCTAAAATGTGGATCAATGGTTTAAGTATCCTTAAAAAACCATTATGTCACTTACATACACAATACAATGCTGAAATTCCATGGGCTTCTATCGATATGGATTTCATGAACTTGAACCAATCAGCTCACGGAGACAGAGAGTTTGGTTACATCATGTCAAGAATGCGTAAAAAACGTAAAGTGGTTGTAGGTCACTGGGAAGATGTGCGTGTTCAGCAAAAATTAGGAAACTGGACTAGAGTAGCTTTAGGTTGGGACGAAATGCAAAATTTAAAAGTAGCACGTTTTGGTGACAACATGCGTGAAGTTGCTGTAACTTGTGGAGATAAGGTAGAAGCTCAAATACGTTTTGGTGTTTCTGTAAATGGATACGACTCTTCTGATATCGTTAATAAAATGAAATTAGTTACTGATGCACAAGTAGATGCTTTAGTAGCGGTTTATGAAGAATCTTACAATTTAGCTCCAAAATTGCAAAAAGGTGGTGAGCAAAGACAATCTTTATTGGATGCTGCTAAAATCGAATTAGGTTTGAGAGCATTCTTAGAAGAAGGTGGTTTTGGTGCTTTCACGGATACTTTTGAAAACTTAGGAGAATTAAAGCAATTACCAGGAATTGCAACTCAGCGTTTAATGGCTGATGGTTATGGTTTTGGTGGAGAAGGTGACTGGAAAACAGCTGCTATGGTTCGTGTTTTAAAAGTAATGAACATCGGTCTTGAAGGAGGAACTTCTTTCATGGAAGATTATACTTATCACTTTACGCCTGAGAAATCTTATGTTTTAGGTTCTCACATGTTGGAAATCTGTCCTTCTATTACTGACGGAAAACCTTCTTGTGAAATTCACCCATTAGGAATTGGTGGAAAAGAAGATCCTGTTCGTTTGGTATTCAATTCACCTGCAGGTGATGCTATCAATGTTTCATTGGTAGATATGGGAACTCGTTTCCGTTTAATCGTTAACGAAGTAACTGCTGTAAAACCAATGGCTGATTTACCAAAATTACCGGTTGCCCGTGTACTTTGGGATTGTAAACCTAACTTGGATATCGCTGCTACTGCTTGGATTTTAGCAGGTGGTGCTCACCATACAGTTTACAGCCAGGCGGTAACTACTGAGTTTATGGAAGATTTTGCTGATATTGCAGGAATCGAATTAGTAGTTATCGACAACGATACTAAAATCCGTTCTTTCAAAGAAACTTTGAATGCAAATGAAGCTTACTACCATTTATTCCAAACTGGATTGTAATCTTTTTTAGAAACAAATTTACCAAGTCATAAAGTCAAAAGTTAATGTTACTTTTGGCTTTATGGCTTCTCTATTATCATTAACCTAATAAAATAAAAATTATGAATTTATTAAAAAGTTGTGTCTTAGGATTGGCTGTTATTACTACAGCAGGACTTTCTGTTCAGTGTAAAGGGGAAAAGAAAGAAAACCAGGAACAAAATGTTGCTCAAAAAGACAGTGTAACCATTGAAAAATCTGAGTACGGAACTACTGCCAAAGGTGAAAAGATTGACAGCTACAAGTTGAAAAATCAAAAAGGGATGGAAGTGGATATTATGACTTATGGAGGAATTATTACTTCTTTAAAAGTGCCTAATAAAGCTGGGGTTTCTGAAGAAGTGGTAATAGGTTTTAATAATTTCGAACAATATACTAAAGAGAATCCTTATTTTGGGACTTTAATCGGTCGTTATGGAAATCGTATTGCTAAAGGTAAATTTACTTTGGATGGTAAAGAATACCAATTAGCTACTAATAATGGTAAAAATGCTTTACACGGAGGTCCGGAAGGATTCCACAGAAGAATATGGACTGTTGAAGAAGCTAAAGGTGGTAATGCTGCAGTTTTGAAATTGAAGTACATTAGTAAAGATATGGAAGAAGGTTATCCTGGGAATCTGACGGTTTTTGTTACTTATACTTTAAATAATGACAATTCTTTGGATGTGCAATATGAGGCAACAACCGACAAGAAAACAGTTGTAAACCTTACACAGCATTCTTATTTCAACTTATCAGGAGATTTTACTAAAACTATCTTGAATAATGAAATTACTATTGATGCTGATAAGTTAGTTCCTGTGGATGCTGACCTTATTCCAACAGGTAAATTAGATGATGTAACGAATACTCCTTTTGATTTCAGAAAACCAAAAGCAATTGGTAAAGATATTGAAGTAACAAATGATCAATTGAAAAAAGGATTAGGTTATGATCATTGCTGGGTGTTGAATAATCAGGACAAAGGTTTCCGTTTTGCGGCTTCTGCTTACGAACCAACTAGTGGTAGATTATTGGAAGTGTATACTGACCAACCTGGAATCCAATTGTACACAGGGAACTTCTTAGACGGAACTTTGCCAACAAGAGACGGTAAAACTTACGCACACAGAACCGGACTTTGTTTAGAAACACAACATTATCCGGATTCTCCTAACCAAAAAGATTTTCCAACTACGGTTTTAAACCCGGGAGAAAACTATAAAACTAAAACTACTTTCAAGTTTTCTACCAAATAATGTAGTAAACAGAGTTAGTTTAAACCATACAGCCTGTCTCGTTCTAAATGAGACAGGTTTTTTTTATGTCTTTCAATTAAGTAAAATCAATACATATATAAGAGTAGTTTTTAGGAGCTCTTTCCTGCTATCCGCTACAATCTTTCTTGCCGAACCCCGTCAAGAAAGGATTTCCGTTACTATCAGGGCTAGGTCATTTGTTTTTATAAGAGAATGTTGTTTTTAGTATATAATAAGAGAGAATAAAAAATGAGGTTCAAACTTAATTATTGAATATTTCCCCTCCATTGGAGGGGTGCCCGTAGGGCGGGGTGGTTTTATAATTGATTATTCTAACGTATTTTTACTCTAAATTCAGGAAAACCTCTTAGCGAATCTCTGTGTTTTCTTAGTGAACCTTTGTGGAAAAGCCTCGAAACGCAGCCTTCGTTCATCTAAACTCCTACAAAGGCTAAAAAACCCAAAAAATAAGTTTCA
>NZ_BMGA01000012.1 GCF_014639535.1 Flavobacterium palustre
TCAATGAACGCTGGTTAATTGTAAACGCTGTTGCATTACTTGCGTGCTGCACAAATGTGTAGTTACCATTATTCGATGTAAGACCTGAACCATTGATTGGGTAACTGCCTACATTACTAAACTGTGCAGCGGTTGTAGTAAACGTAAGTGTTCCTGTTGTGGAATTACCCTGGTCATCGCTGCCCACAAAGCCTGTTACAGTTCCGCTGAAGGCAGGGTTCACATCGCCGTATGTTTTACTCGCTGGATTGGCATTGTAGGTTAAGACAGCTGCTGTAATATCTACACCTACTGTTCCTCCTGTTACTTTATAATTTGAATTTGATGATGTCAGTGAGTTAACTGTAAAGCTTGTGTAAGTGCCAACATTTTTACTCGATACNTATCGCCGTATGTTTTACTCGCTGGATTGGCATTGTAGGTTAAGACAGCTGGATTCACCGTTAATGTAGCACCACCATCACTATTCACACTACCACAAGAATTAGTAACAACACAACGGTATTTATTACCACTCATTGAAACCGTAGGTTTTGTAAGAATCAAAGTAGCTGTAGTGGCTCCAGAATATACTCCTCCATTAGCTATATTATTAAAATCTCCTAATCCTCCTACTTGTTCCTGCCATTGATAAGTTAATGAAGCTGTGCCACTGGCAGCAACCGAAAACGTTGCATTCTCTCCGTAAGTCAAATTTTGATTTAAAGGTTGTATACTATTAATTGTAGGAGACGAACATGAAATATAAATCCCTTTAACCGCATTACTACCTGTATAATTCCCACTAACAATAAAGTTTTGATTGTAATTATTAGTGTTGGTTCCATCCCAAATATATAAATTTAAATTATCAGGCAAGAAATTCCAAGAAATAGGAGTTCCGTTAAGAGCAGCTATAGTTACTGTATTTTGAGATTTAAAACTTAATATTTCCGTTTTTTCTAATGCTCCTGAAGGTGAAGCTGGTGTGTAAGTTACTTCGACTAATAAATCAATGTTGTTTGGTACTTCGGAAGAACCAAATGCAACATTTCCATCCGTAAAAAACACCTCATAAGTAAATCCCGACTCCTGACCTAAAGCACCCAATAATAAATCAGCACCTAATTCACAATCATTCACATACCAGGAAGCAGTAAAATTTCCATTTTCATCAGCAATAGTTGTCCATGATTCGTGTGGTGGTGGCGTTACAGGACCGCAATCAACATCAGGATTCGTGAGATTAGCTACTTCAAGTAGTACTGTTTCGCCTGGTTGCCAACCGGAACCAGTTATATAAACTGTTTCGCCTGGAGCATAATCCAAATCGGCCTGATCAAGCATCACTATTTGTCCAAAAGAGGTATTGGTAAACAGTAAATTAGCAATTAAAAAAACAAAGGCAAAAAATCTGGAGCGGAGTAGAATTGTTTTCATACGCAATGGATTTAAATAAATAATGTATGATGAGTTAAACTAATTGAAATCCTTAAAAGAAGTATGTAAAAACAACATGGTTTTTAGCTGATTTTCAATCAATTCATTACTAATTTATAGAATTAGTAATACACTATTTTATATTTCCGATGAAAGCAATAAAAAAAACTACAAACTACATATTTATCTGTTTTTAAGTTATTTATAAAGAATGTTTCTAAAAAACAATTGTAAAAACAGCTCCTTTATTGACACCTTCACTACCGGAAAGGAGAGCTCCTCCATTTCTCTCTATAATTTGTCGGCATAAATAAAGACCTATTCCTGTTGAAGATTCGTCTGAAGTCCCGGGACGGCTCATTTTAGTAAATTTGGCAAAGATTTTTTCATTATCCTTACTGTCAAAGCCAACGCCCTGGTCTTTAATTCTTATAACTGTTTTTTCTTTATCATTAAAAACATCTATTTGTATTTTTGAATCTGAAAAAGAAAACTTAATCGCATTGTGAAGTAAATTAAAAATAACTCTTGTGAGCAATTCCGAATCAATTTTTAAATCAATCCTTTCAATCCCAATATTCCTAATCAATTCGATTTTTTTAACCGCCATAGACTGTCTTAGCTGGAGAGTTATTCCATCAATCATACTTTTCAAATTGATTTCTTTTACTTCAACAGCCGTTTGCAACATCTCATCCTGTTCTTTGAGCATTTTAATAAATTTTTCAATGTATCGAAACTGCTCATCTGACGACTGACAAATCATTTGAGCTAACTCTTTTACTCCATTGGACGGATTGGCTTCGATAATCATGGTTGCCAATGATTTTGGATTTCCGGCAAAAGTCCTTAAATCATGCGAAAGCAAATAAATCAAGTTTTGTTTTTCGGTAATAAATTTTTCACTTTCGATGATAGAATCCTGAATATTAAACAGTAACAAACCTACCTCATCTGAAAATTCCAACGGCAACTCTGTTATGGTACGCTTCCTTTTATAATCATTCAGTGCTTTGGAAGCCAATTCCAGAGGCTGAATCAGTTTTTTTAATAAAAACAAAGTAACCACTGTTGCTAACAAGGTCATTACTAATGAGAAAAGCAATAAATTGGTACTTGAAAAATGATCTTTTGAATACAGTACAAAAAACAAAATTCCTATTAAAGGAATATGTATTCCGATGAAAGCAACAAAAAGAAATTTAAAGGCATAATTTTTTCTAAGAAAACCTATTGAAGATAATTTTTTGTAAAATTCCATACATTTTAGATTATTTGGGACAAACCAAATGTACGAAAAAACTATATTTTATTTATATACTAAAGATTATTTTTCTAAGAAAAATCAGAAATATTAACTTAAAAAATTTCCTTAGCTTTGTTTTCTAACCCACAGCAAATCTAAATCCACAATATTGCAATGCAAGACTGGCCTTATTTAGCAAAATACCAACAAGAAAATGCAATGCTGGCACTTCCTGTATCCGGCGAAAACCGGGTAGTATTTTTAGGCGATTCGATAACAGAATTTTGGAGTAGAGAACTGCCTGTTTTTTTCGAAAACAAATCCTATATTAATCGGGGAATCAGCGGACAAACCACGCCCCAAATGCTATTGCGTTTTAGAGCCGACGTTATTGCTCTGTTTCCAAAGATAGTAGTTATTCTGGCCGGCGGAAATGATATTGCCGGAAATACCGGAACTGCAACTACCAAAATGATTACCGATAATATTTTTTCAATGGCAGAACTGGCCAAAGTACATCACATCAAAGTGATTCTTTGTTCGGTATTACCAGCTAATTTTTTTTATTGGAATCCAAAAGAAAAACCTGCTGAACGCATTATTGAATTAAATAGAATTTTAAAAAACTATGCGCTTTTAAATGAAATTCCCTTTGTAGATTACCATTCGGCAATGGCTGATGAACAGCAAGGACTAAAATTAGAACTTTCAGAAGATCGCGTACATCCCAATACAGCCGGTTACCAAATCATGAGTCCGCTAATTGAGAAAGCAATCCAACAAACATTAAACAATCTATAAAACATACAAAATGAACTATCGTAAACTGGGAAAAACAAACTTTGAAATATCCGAAATTGCCCTTGGCACCTGGCAGGTTGGCGGAAAATGGGGTTCACCTTTTAATGATAAAACTGCCGATGAACTTTTAAATACTGCCATAGACAAAGGCATCAATTTTATTGATACTGCCGATGTTTATGAAAATGGTTTGAGCGAAAAAGCCGTAGGTCGATTGATTCGCTCGCGTTCTGAACGCATTTATGTGGCGACCAAATGCGGTCGTCATATCAATCCGCATGTTAACGAAGGCTACCAACCTCAAGTATTGCAAAAATATGTAGAAGACAGTTTGCAGAGATTAGGTGTGGAAACACTGGATTTGATTCAATTACACTGCCCTCCTACTGCGGTTTTTTATCGTCCTGAGATTTTTGAGCTTTTTGACAAATTAAAGAAAGAAGGAAAAATTCAAAATCTGGGAGTAAGTGTCGAAAAAGTAGAAGAAGGACTCAAAGCAATGGAATTTGAAAATGTCACTTCGATTCAGATTATTTTTAATCTTTTCAGACAACGCCCGTCAGAACTACTTTTTGAACAAGCAAAGAAAAAAGACGTAGGAATCATTGCCCGTGTTCCATTAGCCAGCGGATTACTGACCGGAAAATTCTCCGAAAAATCTATTTTTGACAGTAAAGACCATCGTTTTTTTAACCGCGAAGGCGCTGCTTTTGATAAAGGCGAAACCTTTTCCGGAATTAATTACGAATTGGGTTTATTAGCCGTAAACGAACTAAAAAAATTATTCCCTGAAGTCGAAAATCTGGCTCCTATAGCCTTACAATGGATTTTAAGTTTTAACGAAGTAAGCTGTATTATTCCGGGAGCTTCAACCGAAAATCATGTAGTATCTAATCTTTCTACGTTAGATTTACCGGCATTAACTCCTGAAAAAATTGCTGCAATGAATGAAATTTACAATCATTACATCAAAAAAGAAGTACATAATTTGTGGTAGTAAAAAAATTCAACACAGATAATTTAAAGTTATCTGTGTTGAATTTACAACATCACCTTTTTAAACAAATCTTTGATTAAATCCAGTTCTTTTTCATAAGCCGTATTTTTTCTGTTGGCAAAATAAAGTGTATTTATTAGTTTTTTATGCCCTTCCCAAAGCACTTTTACGGCGCCGCTTTCAATCTCTTTTTGACATAAAAAATCAGGAATAACAGCAAATCCATTAGCATTACTTAAACAACGTACAATAGAATTAATATTCGGGACAATATAATTGGGTCTGAAATCAGGAAAATTGCTAAAATTCAATTGCCAAAAACGAAAAAGATGTTCCATATCTCCCGTGGTACCATACCATTTTTGGGCTTTCAGATAATGTTCCGCCTCCGCATATTTTTTTTGTTTTACTAATTGTTGCAATTCAGAATCATCCACTTTACTGCCTCCCACTAAAACAATACTTTCCGATGAAAAAGCTTCGTAAGCAATATTGGAAGAGTTTCCTTTTTGTGGCGAAATAATCAAATCCAGAATTCCTTTATCTAAATTTTCAAGCATTTCCGGATATTCACCAAAACGAATAATCACATTAAACGGTAAAGTCGAAATGTATTGTTCCAAGGTAATTTGAAACGTTTCAAAACACATCCCAATACTAATGGTAGGAGTATGCTTTTCGGTGCTTCGCTGAAAATTTTTCTCGGCATCTTCCAAAATTTTCAAGCCTTCAGCAATAGCATTATACAATATCTTTCCTCTTTCGGTCGGAATCATTTTGCGCCCGGTACGGTCAAAAAGTTTATAACCCACATAACTTTCTAACGAACTCAAGTGCAGGCTCACTCCCGGCTGGGAAATAAACAAAGCATCTGCCGCACTGGTGAGTGTTCCTGTTTTATAAATAGCTTTAAAAGTGCGATACCATTCCAGATTAACCATAACTAACTATTAAAATTATAATACAAATGTATAAATTATATTATTTTAATAATACAAGTATCTGTTATAACTTTGTAACAACAAAAAAAGAAAACAACTTATGAAAAAGATACTTATCATTAATGCGGGACAAAATTTCGGCCATTCAGGCGGATTATTCAACAACACCATTACCGAAACAACTCAGAAATTCTTTGGTCAGTCTAACGATGTTATTGTGCAAACCACAACCATCGAAAATGGTTATTCTGCTGAAGAAGAAGTCAGCAAATTTGCCTGGGCCGATGTCATTATCTACCACACACCAGTTTGGTGGTTTCAAATACCGCACAATTTTAAAAAATACATTGACGAAGTGTTTACTGCTGGACACAACAAAGGAATTTACCGCAGTGACGGCAGAAAAGCCGACAACCCGGAAATCAATTACGGAACCGGAGGATTGATGCAGGGTAAAAAATACATGCTCACTACTACCTGGAATGCGCCGGCAACCGCTTTTACACTTCCGGGAGAATTTTTCGATCAAAAATCAGTTGACGAAGGTGCTTTCTTTGGATTTCACAGAATGAACGCTTTTACCGGAATGACTCCGCTAAAAAGTTATCATTTTCATGATGTAGAAAAAAATGCCAATATTGAAAAAGACATGAAAGCTTACAATGAGCATTTAGAAGAAACATTCGCTGATTGTCTGGTTGCTTTAAACTAAAAAACAAAATCCGTCCTGATTCCCGATAGCTATCGGAATTGGGACGTTTTTTTTAAAACCTATTTTTTTATCTCATCAAAAACAAATTGCGGATTGGAATAATCAATCGGATCTCCTTTTAAAAACGAAGGAATTCCCATGTAAACCGAAATCACACCTTTGCCCATAAGTAATTGATTATTTCGTTTCAGCAAAGCAATAGGATAACGTTTCAAAACTCCGCCACCATAAGGATGGTAATAAAAACTTCCTTTAATAGTATCACCAACAATAATTCCTCTTACTTCACCCGAATCTTTGCTGACTCCTCCATATCGAATTTCGTACTGACCAAAAAACCGATTGTCCTCCAATTTTATAAAATTAAGAAGTGCTGTATCCTTGCCCTTTATTGCCCGATAATGGAATTGTTTTCCTTCTTTATTCGCATCGGCACAACCCAAAACCAGAACGACAAAGAGAACACAAAAACCTACTACACTTTTACTTTTTTCTAATACTAAATTCATTCTTTTTATTGCTTTAGGAGCAAAGATAAAATTTCTATTTTTAGACATAACGTTCATTTTATTATCATTAAAGCTCATTTATCATCTTAAATTATTCTTTTACTATATTTGAAATTAAAAATGATCTTTTTCTAAACCAATTTTTACAACAAAACCAACTAAGCAGAAATAATGAATAAAATAATTGTCTTTCTATTTCTAAGCTCCATTTTTGGTTTTTCTTCTTACGGACAAAAAATAAATAAGGAAAAAATAGACCAATTTCTTGATATCCTTGCTTCACAAAACTTAGCAATGGGTAGTCTAAGCATTTCTCAAAATGGAAAAATAGAGTATCAAAAAGCTATTGGCTACTCTTCTATAGATGCTGACAAAAAAACTGCCGCGACTATTGCAACACAATACCGAATTGGTTCCACTACAAAAATGTTTACAGCAGTCCTGATTTTTCAATTAGTCGAAGAAGGCAAAATCAAATTGGACCAAAAATTAAGTGATTTTTACCCAAACCTTCCCAATGCAAATAAAATTACTATCGCTGATATGCTTTACCACCAAAGTGGTTTGCATGACTACACTAAAGACACTAATTATTCTGATTGGATGGATAAATCCAAGACTCCTAACGAACTTCTAGAGATTATAAAAGAAAAAGGCAGTGATTTTGAACCCGGAACAAAAAACGATTATTCCAATAGTAACTATCTTTTATTGGGTTATATCATCGAAAGAAGCTTCAAAATGCCTTATGCTAATGTGGTTGAGAAAAGAATTACTTCCAAACTCAAACTAAAAGACACTTATTATGAAAGCATTTCAAACTTAAAAAACGACAGTGTCAGTTCTTATAAATATTTCGAAAACAAATGGAATCCCGTTTCCAAAACCAATTTGGATACCCACGGAGGAGCCGGCGCGCTTATCTCAACACCAACAGATATGATTCGGTTTATTGATGCTTTATTTTCTAATAAATTGGTCCATAAATCCAGCTTATCTAAAATGAAAACCATCATTAATGAATACGGTATGGGACTATTTTCAAATAAATATGGTAGCGAAAACAGTTTTGGGCACAACGGAAGAGTCGAAGAATTTTACACAGCGGTATGGCATTTTCCAAAACAAAAACTGTCATTGGTCTATTGCACTAACGGAATCGCTTATCCAAGAGTCGATTTGATTGAAGGGATTCTGAAAATTTGTTTCAACCAGCCTTTTACAATTCCTTCTTCTGAAAACAGCAATTTAAAAACAGAAGATCTGGACAAATACCTTGGTCAATATTCTTCCGGTCAAATAGTCGTAAATTGTACCAAAAACAATACTAAATTATTGATTGAATCAAAAGGTAAAACATTTGAAGTTGAAACCATTGCTGATAATTATTTCGGGAATAAAGACTTAGGCTATTTTTTTGAATTCAATCCCGAAAAAAGAACACTGCAAATTAAAGAAACTGACAATATATATTTACTAAAAAAAGGGAATTAACCCCACCCCCACTCAGATACAACATCACAAAAATTACAAGGAATTACAATACCTGCTTGCAAAATTGAAATTGACATAATTGTATTTACCACAAAAATCAACACTTTTCAAAAATATTTGCCAATTTGAATTCATAAAAGACAACAAACACTTATTTTTGCGCCATGGGTAGAAAAAATACAGACAAAGTTGTCTTTCATCAGATAAAAGTCCTTGATGCGGGTGCAAAAGGCGTTTCGGTAGCAAAGGCTCCCGATGGTAAAGTAGTGTTTATTCCGAATGTAGTTCCGGGAGATGTGGTGGATGTGCAAACGTTCAAGAAACGCAAGGCTTATTACGAGGGAAAAGCGGTGAAATTTCACGAACTTTCAGAACACCGTGTAGATCCTATTTGCGAGCATTTTGGAGTTTGCGGCGGTTGCAAATGGCAAAACATGAACTACGACCAACAGTTGTTTTACAAACACAATGAGGTTAAAAACCACCTGCAACGCATTGGAAAAATTGAACTTCCTGAGTTCGAACCGATTTTAGGTTCGGAGAAAAAGTTTTTCTACAGAAATAAAATGGAATTTTCGTTTTCTAACAGCCGTTGGTTAACCGAAGCTGAAATTGGAAGCACCGAAGATTTAGGTAACAGAAACGCCCTTGGTTTTCACATTCCAAAAATGTGGGACAAAATTCTGGACATCAAAAAATGCCATTTACAGGAAGATCCCTCCAACGCGATTAGAAATGAAATTCGTGATTTTGCTAATGCAAATAATCTGACTTTCTTCAATCCAAGAGAACATTCAGGCTTATTAAGAACAGTGATGTTGCGTACGGCTTCGACTGGTGAAATCATGCTTTTGATTCAATTTTTTGAAGATGATAAAGCCAACAGAGAATTGTTGTTAGATCACATGTATGCTACATTCCCGCAAATTACTTCGTTGCAATATGTGGTAAACAATAAGGCGAATGATACGCTGTATGATCAGGATATTAAATTGTACAAAGGACGCGATTACATCCTGGAAGAAATGGAAGGTTTGAAATTTAGTATTAACGCTAAATCTTTCTACCAAACCAACTCGGATCAGGCGTACGAATTATATAAAATTACCAGAGATTTTGCCGGATTGACCGGAAACGAAACTGTTTATGATTTATATACCGGAACAGGAACTATTGCACAGTTTGTTTCTAAAAAAGCGAAGAAAGTAATTGGTGTAGAAAGCGTTCCTGATGCAATTAAGGATGCTAAAGCCAATGCCGAACGCAATAACATTACTAATTGTGAGTTTTTTGTTGGGGATATGAAAGTCGTTTTCAACGATGCTTTCATTGCGCAACACGGACAACCCGATGTAATTATCACTGATCCGCCAAGAGACGGAATGCACAAAGACGTGATTGAACAAATCCTGAAAATTGCTCCTGGAAAAGTAGTTTATGTAAGCTGTAATTCGGCTACACAAGCCCGTGATTTAGCTTTAATGGATGAGAAATACAAAGTTACCAAAGTGCGTCCTGTAGATATGTTTCCGCAAACGCATCATGTGGAGAATGTGGTGTTGTTAGAAAGAAGATAAAAATAGTTGGCAGTATTCAAGTAGTAGTAATCAGTATTAACCATACTGAACACTCAAAACTGAATACTGAACACTGAATAATTATTACATGAAGAAAATAATAGTACTCTTATTGATTAGCTGCTTCTCATTCTCCAGCTGTGAGAAAGACGATATTTGTGATGGTAATACCCTTACTACTCCCCGATTAGTGATTACATTTTATGACATCAACAACTCTTCGACAGAAAAAAGTGTCACTAATCTAAGCATTATTGCTAATGGAATGGAAGACGGAATTACTTATGAAGGCAGCACACTAATTAACGGAAGCACTGTGGCTATTCCCTTGAAAACAGATTTAGACACCACAACTTTTCGTTTTATATTAAATTTTGGCAGTAGCAATACCGCATTGGTAAACGAAGATATTATTGAGTTCAATTACGGCAGAGAGAATATTTTTGTCTCCCGTGCCTGCGGATTCAAAACTAATTTCATCTTAAATACTACAGACCCAATTGTACACACGGATGCTCCAACAGCTGACTTAAAATGGATACAATATTATGAAGTTGAAAACCGTACTATAGCTAACGAAAATGAAACACACCTTAAAATCTATTTTTAGTAGCTTACTTCTTCTGTCCTTGCTTTTTGCAAATGCACAAGACACCAAAGCACCAAAGCCGGCAAAAGACAGCATTTCAACCGGATTGATTTCTGCTAAAACTGCTGTAGCTGTGAAACCAACTGCAAAAACCGATACTATTGCCGCTCCTGCAGTAAAAAAAGACCGTTACGGAATACGTCTTGGAGTTGATTTGTTCAAATTAAGTCGTTCTTTTTATGACAAAGACTATAAAGGAATAGAATTAGTAGGTGATTATCGTTGGGATAAGAAACACTATATCGCTGCCGAAGTAGGAAACGAAAATAAAACCACCGATGATGCCCGACTGAATTTCACCACTAAAGGTTCTTATTTAAAAGTTGGTTTTGATTATAACGGTTATGAAAACTGGCTGGATATGGAAAACATTATTTCAATAGGTTTGCGCTACGGTTTTAGTACTTTCAACCAACAATTGAATACTTTTAAAATTTACAATCCGAATCAATATTTTGAGGAAATTCCATCTTTAACTTCGGGACAAAAATACAATGGTTTAACGGCAAGCTGGATTGAAGTGGTAGCTGGAATGAAAGCCAAAGTATTCGATAATGTGTTTGTAGGTTTCAGTCTTCGATTGAATCGATTAATTACAAACAAACAACCTGAAAATTTCGAAAACCTCTATATTCCGGGTTTTAACCGAACTTACAACGGCGATTTTGGAGTAGGTTTCAATTACACAATAACTTATTTTGTTCCTATCTTCAAAAAAGTAGTAAAACCAACTGAGAAAAAAACAGAGAAAAAGTAGTTTTCAGTCTTCAGAAAACAGAAAGCCAGACTTAGTGTAAAAATAAAAACCGCAAATTCACAGATTATATAATTTGTGAATTTGCGGTTTTTCGTTATGTCGATATTTCTGAAAACTGAAAACTGTTTTCTGCTTTCTACTTTCTACTTTCTGACCACTGCTTTCTGCAGACTGAACACTGAACACTAATCAACCAATTTCCCTAATTCCTTTTAAAAAAATCCATTTCATAAATAATTTTTCACCGTCCTTGGTTTTGACAGCAAGGAATTTCGGTCCTATCAAAGTGGCTATAACAAAGGCTGTAATTGGAATCCAATAACCTGTTAAACCCGAATATCGTTCCACTAAATAACGGAACAATACAAATAAAATAGCAAAACACCCCAGCTGGTATAAAAATGCTCTCAATTGTAATTTTGTCATGATTTTTTAGTTTATGCTTTGGAGTTTGTTACTCCTAACCTCTATTTTATATTTTCTATTTTCTGAAATCTGCCTACTAATTTCTCTCCTGAAACTTTGTTCTCTTGCTTCCTTCGTACATTTCGTATTTTACCAAACGGGCTTCCAATCCGGCGTTGAATAATTTGATTTTTCGTGATGGTCGCAGACCCACAAATTTCAATGCTTCCAGATTTCCTGTGATAAACCAGGCATTGGTTCCCGGATAACTTTGCTTTAAGGTATCACCAATATTTTTATAAAATTCCTCCATGTGAATATCCAAACGCTCATCATAAGGCGGATTAAACACAATATGCAATTTCCCTTCCGATGTTTTTTCGGTGTCAAAGAAATTATTGCCTTCAATACTCACATATTCTTCCAGATTTGCATTTCGGATATTTTCTTTCGCCTTACTTACTGCCGATGGTGCTTTGTCATAACCTTTAATCGTATGATGAAACTCACGCACCTTTCCAAGCAAACTGTCGGTAATTTTGTCAAACAAATCATTATCCCAGTCTTTCCATTTTTCGAAAGCAAATTCTTTACGGTTAATGTTTGCCGGAATATTGCAGGCAATCATCGCTGCTTCTGCTAAAAATGTTCCCGAACCACACATTGGATCTAAGAAATCCGTTTGTCCGTCCCAACCCGAAAGCAACAAAATTCCCGCTGCCAAAACCTCGTTTATCGGAGCGATGTTAGTCGAACTTCGATATCCTCTTTGATTCAACGGTTTACCAGAAGTATCTAAGGCAACCGAAACCTGGTCTTTATCAATATGAATGTTAATACGTAAATCGGGATGAACCTTATCAATACTTGGACGTTGTCCGGTTCTTTCTCTAAATTGATCCACAATGGCATCTTTACATTTTTGAGAAATAAATTCGGAGTGAGTAAAATATTCTGAATGTGCTGTGGTATCAATCACAAAAGTCTGATTGGCATTGATAAACTTAGACCAGTTTACTCCTGAAATACCTTTGTACAAGGCTTTTTCGTTATTAGCTCTGAAAGAATAAATAGGTTTTAGGATTTTTAAAGCGGTACGCAAAGACAAATTGGCTTTGTACATAAACCCTTTGTCTCCCTTAAAACTTACCATTCTTACCCCCTGTTCTACATCTTGTGCGCCTAAATTTCTCAATTCGGCAGCTAATATTTCTTCAAAACCAAAAAAGGTTTTGGCTATCATCTTAAAATTTTCTTCCATTTCTCATTTTAAATTCCAATAATTAAATTGCTTTCCCTATTCGCTACCGCTTGAGTCCAAATTCTAAACGACCTGAAATAGTATATTTCCGCAAAAATACACTAAATTTGCGGGATAGAATTAATTGAACAACATAAATGTCCGCAGCACAAAAAACAACTATACCCAATCAGGATCAACAAAACGAAACATGGTTTAGCTCTTGGTTTGACACTCCCTATTATCACATTCTTTACAAAGAACGCAATGACAAAGAAGCACAGCTTTTCATGGATAATTTAACTCATTATTTAAATCTTCCTGAAAATGCTAAAGTCCTTGATTTGGCCTGTGGCAAAGGTCGTCATGCTATTTATTTGAACCAATTAGGTTTTGATGTTATTGGTGCCGATTTATCCGAAAATAGCATAGCCGAAGCCAGCGCTTATTCAAATGAAACTTTGCATTTTAAAGTACACGATATGCGTGAGCCTTTCGAAGAAAAGTACGACGCCATCTTTAATTTGTTTACCAGTTTTGGTTATTTCGAAAATGACGATGATAATCTCACTACGCTGAAGGCTATTAAAAACAGTTTGTCTGATTATGGTTTTGCCGTAATTGATTTTATGAATGTCAATCAGGTAATCGAAACATTGGTTCCCGAAGAAGTTAAAACCGTGGATGGAATCGATTTCCACCTGAAACGCTATGTAGCCGACGGTCATATTTTTAAAGAAATTGATTTTGAAGACCAGGGGCAAAAATTCCATTTCACCGAAAAAGTAAAAGCCCTGACTTTACAGGATTTTGAAACCATGATGGAAGAAGCTGGAATTTATCTTTTGGACATTTTTGGCGATTACAAACTGAAAAAATTCCATAAGACCGAAAGCGAACGACTTATCCTTATTTTTAAATAATGAATTACCTCTTACCCTTACTTTCTGTACTCTTAGGCTACCTGATTGCATTGGTTTTAAAGCCAAAAAAGAAAACCAATCTAAAGTTGCTGTTGGCTTTCAGCGGTTCGTTTTTACTTTCTTTGACGGTAATGCATCTATTGCCTGAAATCTACGAAAGTCACGAACATACTATGGGTGAAAGTCATGAGCACAATGCGGGAATTTTTATCATGCTGGGGATTTTGTTCCAAATTATTCTGGAATTTTTCTCTAAAGGTGCCGAACACGGGCACGTTCACGGACACCCAAATATGTCGCATATTCCGTGGTTATTGTTCATCAGTCTTTGTATTCACGCGTTTCTGGAAGGATTTCCTGTGGGACACAATCATGATAATTTAGCGTTGGGAATTGCCATTCATCACCTTCCTATTGCGATTATTCTGACCACATTTTTCATCAATTCGCATCTGAACAAACAGGCTATTTTTGCCTTCATGCTTACTTTTGCAGTAATGACACCACTGGGAACCTTCGCTTCTGATTATCTAACGGGATTAAATGAATACCACAGCGAAATTACAGCTATCGTTATCGGGATATTATTCCATATTTCTTCGACAATTATTTTCGAAAGCAGCGAAGGACACAAATTTAATGTTGCCAAAGTTTCGATGATTGTTTTAGGAATTGCGCTGGCTTATTTTTTATAGATTAAAATATTTTCTTTTTAAATTGCCTCCAGCTTTAGCTGGAGTAATAAAATTAGCAAAACATGATAAGGCTTTAGCTAAAAAGAATAATTTCGGCTAAAGCCAATTTAGAAACTCATTTATTTTTCTCCAGCTAAAGCTGGAGGCAATTCAGAAATGAAATTTAAAAACAAAAAAACAATGACCTTCATAAAAACCACCGAACAATCCTCAAAATACGAACATTTAGAAAAAATGTCGGTTACTGAATTATTGACCAATATCAATAACGAAGACAAAACCGTTCCGCTTGCTGTGGAAAAAGCATTGCCTCAGATAGAAAATTTGGTTGACCAAATTGTTTCTAAAATGAAACTGGGCGGACGTTTGTTTTACATTGGCGCCGGAACTTCAGGACGTTTAGGTGTAGTAGATGCTTCGGAATGTCCTCCTACTTTTGGAGTTCCTTTCGATTTGGTTGTGGGAATAATAGCCGGAGGCGACAAAGCCATTCGCAAAGCGGTGGAAAACGCCGAAGACAATGCAACTCAGGCCTGGATTGATTTACAGGAATTCAATATTAACGAAAATGATGTAGTGGTAGGAATTGCCGCTTCAGGAACAACACCTTATGTTATTGGCGGATTAGAAGAATGTAATAAAAACAATATTATCACGGGAAGTATTTCCTGCAACGCGGCGAGTCCGCTTTCGCAAACGGCACAATTCCCTATTGATGTGGTTGTAGGTCCTGAGTTTATTACCGGAAGTTCGAGAATGAAAGCCGGAACAGCTCAAAAACTGGTTTTGAACATGATTTCGACTGCCACAATGATTCAGCTAGGAAAAGTAAAAGGCAACAAAATGGTCGATATGCAATTGAGCAACAACAAACTGGTTGACCGCGGAACCAAAATGATTATGGGTGAAATTCCTGTAAGTTACGAGGAAGCCTCTCAATTATTGAAAGAACACGGCAGCGTGCGTAAAGCAGTTGATTTTTATAATTCGAAATAGTTCTTAGTAATTAGTCTTTGACTTGAAAAATATTACAACTAATAAAACTTAGTGTGCTTTGCGAAAGCTTTGTGCTCTTTGCGGTTAAATAAAAAAAACATGGCTACAAACAAAGAATTATTATCAAAAGGTGTAAAATACTTAGCAGGCGCTTTGCCTTTGCTTTTTATAGGACCATCATTCATTCACAATGCTTTTATGAACCAGCAAAATGTGTGGCATTATCTGGTTTTAGGATTCGGAATAGCATTTTGTATTACTGCAGTAATTTTAGCTTTTAAAGGCTTACAATTCATGATGAAAGCTTTATTTAACGATTAAATGGAAGATTTAATTCACATCCAAAAAACATTTGAAAAAGTAGTTTTCATCAATAAAAAAGTGAGCAATCGCGAGTTTGAAGACTGCGTTTTTAAAAACTGTGATTTCTCTAACAGCGATTTCTCCAATAATACTTTTATGGATTGCGAGTTCATCAACTGCAATCTTTCGATGACATCTTTGAGTGGAACTAGTTTAAAAACCGTACATTTTTCGAATTGTAAACTTTTAGGAATTCAGTTTAACAGCTGTGCCGATTTTATGTTTGCAGTCAGTTTCAATGATTGTATTTTAGACTATGCTTCTTTCTCGAATAAAAAAATGCCCAAAACTAAGTTTAATTCCTGCTCAATGAAAGAAGTAAGTTTCATTGGAACGAATCTTTCGAATTCGGTGTTTGATAATTGTAATTTGGATAACGCCGTTTTTAATGATACTGAACTAAAGGAAGCCAATTTCCTGACGGCATACAACTATAAAATTGACCCTGAATTCAACCCGATGCGCAAAGCTAAATTTTCGATGCAGGGAATTCCCGGACTTTTGGACAAATACGATATTAAAATTCAATAAATGCACACCCCCTACCCCCTCTAATAGAGGGGAATCTAAACTGATAAATCAAATGAAAAAAATCCTACTACTGCCTTCGTTGCTGCTTTTTGCTTCCTGCTATCAGGCCGAACACAATTGCAAAGATTTTAAGACCGGTAAATTCCGTTTTGAATATGAAGTAAATGGCGAAAAAAAAGTAACGCTGTTTGAACGCAATGACAGCATCGAAATCGAAACTTTTGAAGGAAAAACCGATACGGCTTCAATCAGATGGGTAAATGACTGCGAATATATTTTGAAAAAGCTTCATCCTAAAAATATGGCCGAAGAAAAATCAATTAATATGAAAATCTTGACGACTTCGGGAAAAACCTATACTTTTGAATTCGGTATTGTAGGTGCTGATGAAAAACAAAAAGGCACTGTAACTAAAATTGGTGAATTATAATATTCGCACTCATTCTTTTAACCTTTAATTTAATACTATGGAAGTATTTTTAAATCCTGATGCCTGGATTGCTTTATTAACATTAACGTTTCTGGAAATTGTACTGGGAATTGACAACATTATTTTTATCTCAATTGCAACAGGAAAACTACCCGAAGAAAGCCGTAAAAAAGCCACTAAAATAGGGATGTTCTTAGCTATGTTCATGCGTATCATTCTTCTTTTTGGAATTACTATTTTGATTGCCATGAAGGAACCTTGGTTTACAATTAATTTTAGCTGGATAAATGCACAAATTTCAGGGCAAAGTATTATTCTTTTATTAGGAGGCTTATTCTTAATTTATAAAAGCACCAATGAAATTAGAGAAAAAGTAGATCACAAAGGAGAAGAAGAAAAAGAAATAGGAAAATCGGCAGCAAAATCCTTTAGCAGCGTTATTGTACAGATTATTTTGATTGACTTAGTGTTTTCATTTGACAGTATTTTAACCGCAGTGGGTATGACTAACGGAGTTCCCGGAGCCTTGTACATTATGGTTACTGCAGTAATTATTTCAGTATTAATCATGATGCAGTTTGCCGTTCCGGTGGGGACTTTTGTCAACAAAAACCCTTCTATTCAAATTTTAGGATTATCATTCTTAATCTTAATTGGTTTGATGTTAATCACCGAAAGTGCCCATTTATCAAATGCACTCATTTTTGGCAGTCATGTAACTCCTATTCCAAAAGGTTATTTGTATTTTGCAATCAGCTTTTCTTTACTGGTTGAGATTTTAAATATGAAAACAGCCAGAAAGAAATAAATCATCGATATAATTATCACATAAAAGCTCCTTAATTAGGGGCTTTTTTGCTTTATAAAACATAAAAATTAATACATTAGCATACTTAATTTCTTTTCTCAAAACAGATACTATTACAGCCTAAAATATTTTTTAATGAAAAACACCATTTCGCAAAGAGTAGCCGACTTTTTAAAAAACTTCCCTCCTTTTAATTTTTTAGATCAACACGACATCGAAGTACTTTCAGAACAGGTTTCGATAATATATAAAGACAAAGGAGCCGTAATTTTCACTGAAAATGAAGAAACCCATGATTCTTTTTATGTGGTTCACAAAGGCGCGGTTGAACTGCTAAAAAATCAAAAAAATGATATTTTAGACATGTGTGACGAAGGCGATATTTTTGGTTTACGTCCGTTAATTGCACATGAAAATTATAAAATGGAAGCCCGCACACACGAGGAAACCATCTTGTATGCTATACCAATTGCTATTTTTAAACCTTATGCCATAAAAAATTCAAATGTTGGAAGTTTCATCATAGACAGTTTTGCTTCTAACACACAAAATCCTTTTTCAAAAAGCCACAGCGACAAGTTGTATGGTAGTGATTTTGATACTGAGAACACTGGAGAAGTTATCGATAAGGATAATAAAATTTTAGATTTACAACCCATTAAATATTCTAAAAAAATTATCACCTGTTCGCGTGCAGCTACTGCCAAAGAAATTGCGGTAACAATGACCAAAAAAAACATCGGAGCCATACTCGTTGTTGAAGATATGTTACCTATAGGCATTATCACTGATAAAGATTTACGAAATAAAATTGTTACCGGAGATTATTCGATTAATACCACGGCTGATGTGATTATGAATTCGCCTGTAATTACGTATTCTAAAAAGATGACTATTACTCAGGCACAAATGGCTATGATGAAAAGCAACATTAGTCATTTATGTTTAACAAAAGACGGAACAGCCAATACAAAAGCAATAGGAATTCTATCGAAACACGACGTAATGGTGGCTCTGGGGAATAATCCCGCCGTATTGATAAAAGCTTTAAAAAGGGTAAAAAAAACCAAAGCTATCAAACCGATTCGTGCCAAAATAATGCAACTGTTACAGGGCTATTTAAACCAAAATATCCCGATAACATTAACGTCAAAAATTATTACCGAACTTAATGATGCCTGTATCAAGAGAGTTATCGAACTGTCTTTGGCAAAAATGAAAACGCCACCTCCGGCACGATTTTCCTGGCTTGCGCTTGGCAGTCAGGGACGTAGTGAACAATTATTACATACCGATCAGGACAATGCTTTAATTTATGAAGATGTTCCGGAAGTATTACAGGAAAAAACCAGAAAATATTTTCTGGAATTAGCTGCAGAAGTAAATAAAGGGCTTTTCGAAATTGGTTATGATTATTGTCCTGCCGAAATGATGGCTTCCAATCCAAAATGGTGTTTAAGTTTAAATCAATGGAAAGAATTAGTGCACGATTGGATTAGTAAACCCGGAAAAGACGAAGTATTACTTTCATTTATCTTTTTTGATTACAGCTTATCTTATGGTGATCGGGAACTTGCTAATGAATTAGCTGATTACATTTTTGAAGATATTGATGCCAATCCTATTTTCTACGTGCACTTGGTGAGTGGTGCTTTGCAAAGTCCTTCACCTACTGGTTTTTTTAGACAATTTCTTGTCGAACAGGACGGTGCTCACAAAGATTTCTTCGATATTAAACGACGTGCTTTGATGCCGCTTGCCGATGCCGCAAGGGTTTTGATTCTGTCCCACTCTGTCAAAGGCATCAGTAATACTTATGAACGGTTTGAAAAGTTAGCCGAACTGGAACCTCAAAACAAGGAATTGTATTTGTCCTGTGCTTATTCGTACAAAGCCCTGCTCAAATTCCGAACAAAACAAGGACTTTTGCACCATGATTCCGGACAGTTTATTGAACTCGAATCACTTACAAAACTGGAAAAAGTAAAACTAAAAGCAACTTTTAAAACTATTAAAGAATTACAGGAAGTGATTTCGATGCGTTTTAATCCCGGAAAAATTACCATATAAATGACTCTCAAAGAAAAAATTATTGAGTCCCTTCAAATTTTAGGGATTCTTAAAGAACCGATTGACGAAAGTTTGAATATTCCTATCGAATCGGCTCGTTTTGTGGTTTTGGATACTGAAACTACCGGTTTTGATTATGTTACTGATCGTATCCTTTGCATAGGCGCTATTGTTCTTCAAAATGGTACTATCAATGTTCAGGATAGTTTTGAACATTATATCGATCAGGAACATTTTGATAAATCCAGTGTGCAAATTCATGGAATTATAAGACGTGATGTATTGAATCATAAATCAGAAATTGAAGTTTTACAATTGCTATTGGATTATTTAGGCGACTCAATCATTATTGCACATCACACTAAATTTGACATCACCATGATTAATACTGCTCTGGAAAGAAACGGATTAGCCAAACTCACGAATAAAACCTTAGATACAGCCGTTTTATACAAGAGAACATTAATTAAATCGAACCTGCTACAGCATAAGGATCATTACACACTGGATGACCTGGCCGATAAATTTGACATCTCTAAAAAAGACCGTCATACCGCCATGGGAGATGCTTATATTACTGCAATAGCTTTCCTTAAAATCATACGGAAACTGAAAGAAAAAAATGAAATTATGCTCTATCAGCTCTTTAGATAAAATGATATTGCTTTTTTCAAATAATATTATCAAAACAATAATCACCAAAGACAATTTAGCTTATTGTTCATCGGTTTCTCTATTTTTAACTTTTTCATAAAAGAGAAATACTACCTTTGCAAAAAATTAAATCAATATGTCAAATATTTATATCGCCTACCATTTTAGTGTTGAACCAAAGGAATTAGGTTCTGAAATTTTAATTGCCGAATTAGGCGAATTAGCATTCGAAAGTTTTACTGAAACCGAAACCGGTATTTCCGCCTTTGTTCAAAAAGATTTATGGGACGAAATGATTCTTGACAATGTCAATATCCTTCATTCAGAAGAATTTGAAATTGATTACACCTTTGAAGAAATCGATCAGGTGAACTGGAACGAAGAATGGGAAAAGAATTTTGAACCTATTGATGTTGAAGGAAATTGCCATGTTCGCGCTCCTTTTCATCCAAAAACCAATGCTGAATTTGATATTGTAATTGAACCCAAAATGAGTTTTGGAACAGGTCATCACGAAACAACTCACATGATGATTCAACATTTATTAGAAATGGATGTTACCGGAATGAAAACCTTAGACATGGGTTGCGGAACTGCCATCCTTGCTATTCTTGCCGAAATGAAAGGCGCTCAACCCATAGATGCCATCGATATTGACAACTGGTGTTATTTGAACTCAATTGAAAATGCCGAACGCAACAACTGCAAACACATTACTGTTTATGAAGGTGATGCTTCATTATTAAAAGGCAAAAAATACGATTTGATCATTGCTAATATCAACAGAAACATTTTGTTGAATGACATGCAAGCTTATGTTGATTGTCTGAATCCAAACGGAACTTTACTATTAAGCGGCTTTTACACCGAAGATATTCCGTTTATCGACGCTTCCTGTACTGAAAAAGGTTTAACTTATGTTAAAAAATTCGAAAGAAACAACTGGGTTTCACTAAAATACGTAAATTAGTATTCTGTTTATTATCAAATAATTAAAGTACAAAAAACAATACAATGAGTACTACTAAAGAAAAAATTAGAGAAAGAGTAAGCGTACAGGAAACAACAACCCAAAACAACGAAATTATTGTTTATAATGACGATGTTAACACCTTTGATCACGTAATTGAAACCCTAATGCGCGTTTGTGAACACACAGCAGAACAAGCAGAACAATGTTCGTTAATAGTTCATTATAATGGAAAATGCACCGTTAAAACCGGTCCAATGACCAAATTAAAACCGCAATGTACACAGCTTTTAGAAGCCGGTTTAAGTGCCGAAATTATTTAATTTAGTTACACCTTATCCCATAAAAACAAAAAGCATTCGTTTCTTGGCGAATGCTTTTTTCGTTTAGTTGTGAACAGTATTAATGCGGTAATTTATTTTTGAGAACTCCATACATAAAAGTTCCGAGCATAGCTCCTAGCAGCACGACAATAACACTTGTAAAACCGGCTCCAATTAAAATAAATATCGGTCCCGGACATGAACCGGCTAACGCCCATCCTAACCCAAAAATGATTCCGCCTATAAGATAACGTGCTATCGAATGTTCTTTATCAGGAATACAAATTGGAGTACCTGAATAATCTTTTAAATGGTATCTTTTAATAATTTGAATTCCAATAATTCCTGTCAAAACGGCCACCATGATAATTCCGTACATGTGAAAGGATTGAAATTGAAACATTTCATAAATACGATACCAGGACACCGCCTCGGATTTAGTTAATACAATTCCGAAAACAAATCCAACTAAAATAAACTTTACTAATTTCATATTTTAATATTTTTTTTAGGTAATATGTAATTCGCATATAACCATTGGTCATTGCAACCAATTCCGGTTTATGCTCATTTCATAACTTATACAATTAATGGTAAAATAAAATGAGCCATAATTAATCCTCCGATAAAAAAACCTATTACGGCTATTAAAGACGGAAACTGTAAATTACTCAATCCGGAAATAGCATGTCCGGAAGTACAGCCTCCGGCATAGCGGGAGCCAAAACCAATTAAAACACCGCCTACAATTAAAATTAAAATCGATTTTGGAGATTCAAAAACCTGATTTGAAAACAAAGCATCCGGCATTAATTTTCCCTGTGGAGCATCGATGTTCATAGTCTGAAGTTGCTCAATTGTTTTAGGATTAATCGACACATTTGAAGCATCGCTTAAATAATGTGTAGCAACAAAACCACCTAACATAGCTCCGGCCACAACAGCCAGATTCCAACGCTGTGATTTCCAGTCAAAACTAAAAAAAGACACTTTCTTCCCTGCACCAGCCATACTGCAAAGTGTTCTCAAATTAGAAGACATTCCAAATGATTTTCCAAAATAAATTAAAACCAGCATTACTAAGCCAATTATAAAACCCGAAATATACCATGACCAGGTATGATAAATCAATTCCATATTTTTTATTTTTTTGTCAAAATTAAAAAGTATCTTCTCAACGAAGTGTGAGAAATGTTACATACGATAAAATTAATTCTCTTTCTTTAAAAAAAAGCAAATTAGTAACTCATAATTTGAAGTTCTCAATATCTTTGTAAGACTATTCAAAAACCGAATATTCCCAAATTAATTCCTTTTTATGAAATCACAATTAATTGCCATTTTACGCAGGAAAGTACAGGAAAATAAAAAGCTGCTAATTTTTGTAATCTCTAAAAAAATAATTGTTAGCCTGATTCTTTTGTTTTTAAGCAGTTCCTGCATCAGTACAAAATCGACCTTAAAAAATGTAGATGATAATGCACCTCTGCTCAGGCTGGCAAAAGACAATACTTTTATCATTACTGAATACAGTAAAAACAAAAAATACGGCTACGATAAAGATTATCCCATCAATATTTTTTACTACAACACTTACAATGAACAATTAAACGAAGAACGTTTTTTAAATGCCTTAGCCGGACCTAAAGGCGAAAAAATCAGTTTTACCAAACTAGAAACCTGTTGTCCGTTTCCAACTAAAAGAAGTGCCATGGGAGCGGGATTTTTAAACGTTTACGAAATTCGTTGGGAAGGTCAAAAAAAACCTGTTGTTTTATATCTGAACATCTACGAAAAAGGCGTATTAATGTGTCCGACAGGTTTAAGTATTCGAAAAAAAGAATAACTTATCTAATTTGTCACACTGAGCTTGTCGAAGTGTTTTCTTAACTCTTAAAACTAGGTCTTTGACAGGCTCAGACTGACAAAAAACTTTAGCTAATTCTTAATTTATAGCCTTTTAAAATCGGCTAAATCAAAAATCATAACTACATTTGCAATCTCTAAAAATCACTTATGAACATACAAAATATCCCCCAAATTAAACATACAGAAAGCGGTAATTTCTTCTTACTTTCAGGACCTTGTGCTATCGAAGGCGAAGAAATGGCATTGCGCATTGCCGAAAAAGTTGTAAGTATTACTGATAAACTTCAGATTCCTTATGTATTTAAAGGTTCTTTTAAAAAAGCGAATCGTTCCCGAATTGACAGCTTCTCAGGAATTGGTGATGAAAAAGCATTAAAAATCCTTAGAAAAGTTTCCGAAACTTTTCATGTTCCTACTGTAACTGACATCCACACTAATGAAGATGCTGATATGGCGGCTCAATATGTAGATGTTTTACAAATTCCTGCTTTTTTAGTACGTCAAACTGATTTGGTTGTGGCTGCCGCCAATACCGGAAAAACAGTCAATTTGAAAAAAGGACAATTTATGAGTCCCGAAAGCATGAAACATGCCGTTCAAAAAGTATTGGATTGTAACAACCCAAACGTAATGGTTACTGATCGCGGAACTATGTTTGGCTATCAGGACATGATTGTAGATTTTAGAGGAATTCCTACCATGCAACAATATGCTTCTACAGTACTAGATGTGACACATTCATTGCAACAACCTAATCAAACCGCAGGTGTAACCGGAGGAAGACCGGATATGATTGAAACCATTGCCAAAGCCGGAATTGCAGTAGGTGTTGATGGAATTTTTATCGAAACCCACTTCGACCCTGCCAATGCAAAAAGTGATGGTGCTAACATGCTGCATCTGGATTATTTTGAAGATCTGATGACTAAACTTGTAGCTATTAGAAAAACCGTTAATACATTCTAACTTTAAATTTATAATTGACATTTAAGTGAAAAAAATAGTCAACACTGCCATAATTACATTCTTATTCTCGAACTGCCTTAGTGCTCAGGAAGAAATTAAAATACAAGACAAATATACAGCTCATAACAAAGGGAAATTCTTTATTTCATGGGGTGGAAACAGAGAAAGTTATTCTAAATCGGATGTGACTTTTAAAGGAGAAGGTTATAATTTTACCATCAACAACATGACAGCTCATGATAAACCAAAAGGCTGGCATGTTGATTACCTTAATCCGGCTCGAATGACTATTCCGCAAACCAACTTAAGAATAGGATATTTTATCAATGATCATTACAGTATTGCAATTGGCGTAGATCACATGAAATATGTAATGACACAAAATCAAACGGCAAATGTAACAGGAACTATCAACATAGGTTCTAATTTTGACGGAACTTACAACAATACTGCCACACAATTAACTGAAGCATTTTTAAAATACGAGCATACTGACGGACTGAATTATGTTAATACTGAATTTTCAAGACATGATGATATTTCGACCTTATTCAAAATTAAAAATACTGATAAAATTCAGGTCAATTTAACCGAAGGTATTGGGATTGGAGTACTTTACCCAAAAACCAATACGACATTATTAGGAAAAGAACGCCACGATGATTTTCATGTCTCGGGTTATGGAATATCTGCAAAAGCAGGTTTAAACCTTACTTTCTTAAAACACTTTTATATTCAGGGAGAATTAAAAGGCGGATATATCAACATGCAGGATATTCGCACTACGCAAAGCAATGCCGACAAAGCTTCGCAGGATTTTTTCTTTTTCCAGAGAATTATTGCTTTAGGCGGAATTTTCAGGATATAAATTCTGATAAATTTCACATCTATCAAAAAGGCTTATTGCCTAATAAGCCTTTTTTATGTTCTTAGCACACAATACGATCTATTTTATAAGTATTTTTAGTTTCTAAATGCTTATTTTTATTTTAGAAAAACTCCCCAAGTCTTTTTAAAAAACCTATTTATTACAATACCGACATTATTATAATAAATAATTATGACAAAAAATAGAGAAAATGGCGTTGTTCAGGGTTTTGATATTTTTAACAACTTCGAGAAGTTTTTTGACCTATCACAAGATTTGTTTTGTATTGCAGGATATGATGGTTATTTTAAAAGGATAAACCCAGCCGTTTCAAAACTTTTAGAATATTCTAACGAAGAATTATTAGCAAGACCTATCAACGATTTTGTTTATAATACGGATAAAGAAAAGACCAGTTTAGCCCGAAACGAACTTAAAAACAAAGTTCCATTATTTAGCTTTGAAAACAGATATTTAACTAAAAGCGGACGTATTATCTGGCTTTTATGGACTTCAATACCTGTTGAAGAAGAAAAATTAATCTACGCAGTAGCTAAAAATATTACCGATAAAAAAGAATTAGAACAGGAACGAAAACTACACATCAAACAACTTACCGAAATAAACAAAGAGTTCAAACAACTCAGTTATTCGGCTGCTCACGATTTAAGATCGCCTGTTAACAATATGCTTTCTGTTTTTGAATTGATGGATACTAACGATATTCAAAATGAAGAAACCTTAGAATTTATTTCTATTTTAAAAAGCACGGCAGATACTTTAAAAGAAAATCTGGATCAATATATCGGGCTTTTAAATTCTAAAAAACAAGCCGATTCACAATTAGAAGAAATTGATTTAAAAAATGCTTTGGACGAAGTTTTAATTGCTGTAAATTCATTAATTCAAAATTCAAAAACTACAATTAACACCGATTTTTCTGCAACCAATAAAGTAAATTTCAACAAAGCTTATTTAAAAAGTATTTTTTTAAATCTAATTACAAATGCTATAAAATACGCAAAACCGGATGTTTTGCCAGAAATTACAATTCGTTCAGAAAAACGCAACAACAAAACTCTATTAATTATTTCTGATAACGGAATAGGATTTGATTTAGAAAAAGTCAAAGACAAAGTTTTTGGATTGTATCAAACATTTAACGAGCATGTTGACAGCAACGGCATCGGATTGTATTTAGTGTACAACCACATTACCAACCTCGGAGGACATATCTCTCTTGAAAGCGAAGTCAATAAAGGAGCTAAATTTGAAATAACATTTCAATGATTAAAATAATATCTCATAGATTCACAAATTAAACAATACAATCTGTAAATCTATGAGACAATATTCCGGAATAGAAATTCAATTCCGGATTTATATTAACATTATTATTACTATAATTTCTTAGCGTTTTTTACCTTTTGATCGGTAATGGCAATCGCTAATACTTCGCTCATTTCTTTTACATAATGAAAAGTAACACCTGTTAAATATTCAGGTTTAATTTCATCAACATCACTTTTGTTTTCGTGACATAAAATAATTTCTTTGATGTTAGCTCTTTTGGCAGCCAGAATTTTTTCTTTAATTCCTCCTACCGGCAAAACTTTTCCCCTTAGGGTAATTTCTCCTGTCATTGCAATGTTTTTCTTTACTCTTTTTTGTGTAAACAATGACACTAAAGAAGTTAGCATTGCAATTCCGGCACTAGGTCCGTCTTTTGGCGTTGCACCTTCAGGAACATGCAGATGGATATTGTATTTAGACAATAATTCCGAAGTCAAACCTAATTGCTCCGCATTCGCTTTAATATATTCCAAAGCAATGGTAGCCGATTCTTTCATTACCGTACCCAAATTTCCGGTAATACTCATCCCTCCTTTTCCGGGAGAAAGTAAAGATTCTATAAACAAAATATCGCCACCAACACTTGTCCATGCTAATCCGGTAACTACTCCGGCCACATCATTACTTTCGTATTTGTCGCGCTCTAATCTTGGAACGCCAAGTACTTTTACAATATCTTCGTCAGTTACTTTTTTGCTGTATTCCTCTTCCATTGCCACCGATTTAGCTGCATTACGGATTACCTGAGCAATTTTAGCCTCCAAACCACGTACTCCTGATTCACGAGTATAACCTTCAATAATTTTCTCCAATTGTTTCTTTCCAATTGTCAAATCTTTTGAAGTCAGTCCATGCTCTTTCAACTGGCGCGGAAACAAATGCTGTTTGGCAATTTCGACTTTTTCTTCAATAGTATAACCTGACATTTTGATAATTTCCATACGGTCTCTCAATGCCGGCTGAATAGCACTCATATTATTAGACGTAGCAATAAACATTACCTTAGACAAATCATAACCTAATTCGACAAAATTGTCGTAAAACGAGCTATTTTGTTCCGGATCTAAAACCTCTAATAATGCCGAAGACGGGTCGCCATGATTACTATTTGACAATTTATCAATCTCGTCCAAAACAAAAACGGGATTGGAAGTTCCTGCTTTTTTCAAACTTTGAATGATACGTCCAGGCATCGCTCCGATATAAGTTTTTCGATGTCCGCGAATTTCAGCTTCATCACGCAATCCACCTAAAGAAATACGAACATATTCACGACCTAAAGCTTCTGCTACCGAACGCCCAATCGAAGTTTTCCCCACTCCCGGAGGCCCAGTTAAACAAATAATAGGCGACTTCATATCTTTTCTTAACTTCAAAACCGCTAAGTGTTCAATCATTCTTTTCTTTACTTCTTCCAACCCGAAATGATCTCTGTCAAGAATTTTTTGAGCATTTTTTAAATCAAAATTATCTTTAGAATATTCATTCCAGGGTAAGTCCAAAAGCAATTCCAGATAATTTCTTTGAATACTGAAATCAGGCGCCTGAGGATTCATACGACGCATTTTTGATAACTCTTTTTCAAAAGTAATTTGCGTTTTCTCATCCCATTTTTTAGACTTCGATTTCACTAACATTTCGTCCATTTCCTCCTCCTGAGTAGCACCACCCAATTCTTCCTGAATGGTTTTCATTTGTTGGTGCAGGAAATATTCTCTTTGTTGTTGGTCTAAATCAAAACGAACTTTAGATTGAATATCATTTTTGAGTTCGAGTTTTTGCAACTCGATATTCATGTATTTCAGAGTTTCTAAAGCTCTGTCTTTTAAATTATTGATAGCTAACAAATCTTGTTTTTCTTTAACTGACAAATTCATGTTAGAAGTAACAAAATTGATTAGAAAAGACTGGCTTTCAATGTTTTTGATAGCAAAAGTAGCTTCAGATGGAATATTAGGACTTACCTTAATGATTTGGATAGCCAATTCTTTTATAGATTCCAAAATTGCCAAGAATTCTGAATCTTCCTTATCCGGTCTTTCTTCTGAAAAATCTTTAATTACCGCAGAAATATAAGGTTCCTCAGAAGTTACCGATTCGATTTCGAAACGTTTTTTACCCTGAAGAATTACAGTTGTAGTTCCGTCAGGCATTTTAAGCACGCGCAAAATACGGGCAACAGTTCCAATAGCATTAATATCTTCTAAAGAAGGATCTTCGATTTCTTCATTTTTTTGAGCAACAACCCCAATAATTTTTCCATCGGCATTGGCATCATCAATTAATTTAATTGATTTATCTCTTCCTGCAGTAATTGGAATTACCACACCCGGAAACAAAACCATATTACGTAATGGAAGAATTGGTAAAGATTCAGGTAACTGTTCTTTATTCATTTCTTCTTCGTCTTCCGGAGTCAATAAAGGAATCAATTCGGCTTCCGAATCAAATTCTTGTTGTGACAGATTGTCAATAGTAAGTATTTTATGTTTTGACATAGTGTAATTTAAGTCTTTTTGTCATTAAATAATTAAAGCTTTTAATAACAAAGTTAGTATTCCTTATTTTATACTACTGAAAATCAACAAGTAATATAAAACAACAGCTTGTATAATGTATATAAGTCAATCTTTATGCCACAAAGCCTAAAAGAAAACCCTCAAAAACTAATTGTAATTTTGAGGGCTCTTAATTTTATAAAATTTAGAAATGTAATCTAATATTCCACATCAAAAGTTCCTTCGGTTATAACAAATGGCGGTGTCCCGTTTGTAGTAAAATTAAATGTTCCTTTAATTCTATCAGCTGTTTTCGAAGTAATTGTAATACTTCCGGAAATTGCTTTGTATTCGTCATTTACATCTTCATAATACCCCTGAACATTCCCACTTAGAGTATTTGTAATAGTATGACTTCCTGTACCCAAAGTATTTTTTATAACAATTGATAAATTATTAAAATTTGCATCTAAAGCACCAATGGTTATAAAATCATCAATTTCAGCAGTAGAAATATCAGTCGCAACAAAATTAGTACTACCTACTTTTGCAGTAAAAACATCAGTAGTTTCCTCCTGAGTAATATACGGAATATCTTTAAAGACACCATTTGTAAACTGAATTGCAGGTTTAGGATCATCAGTATCTGACCAGTAACCCTTAAATTGAAAAGTTCCTGATATGGTTTTCTTTTCCGTATCAATTTTGGTAATAATAACGGAACCTGTATTTTCCGTTGGATTATTATCATTATAAGCCCAATAACCGTATTCTGTACCTGCTGGTGTGTAAGCTACAATATTTACGTTGGCCGCATAAGTCCCCGCAATACTTCCTTCAATCACAATTCCAAAACTTTCTCCCTTTGAATTAACCGCTGCAATTTCAATGAAATTTCCTGAAATTATAGCTTGTGTTTCTTTTGCTGTCCATGTATTACCACTAAAATCAGCCTTAAAAACTCCTGAAGCGGTATTACCACCCGGAACTGTTTCAACCGTACCATCAACAGGCTCGTAGGTACAAGATGTAAATAATACTGCAAAAAACAAAACCACTAACTGTAGTTTACTTTTGAATACTTTCATAAATGGATTTTTTTATTATCTCCAAATATAATTTTTTATTTTATTTTTCTTACTATTTCTTCGGTACTTTTCTCAACAAAAGAACTCCAACAATAAAAAAAACAGCTAAAAATACAATTGCAAATCTTGGACTACCTGTAATTTGGTCAATAATTCCATAAACAAGCATTCCAATTACAATTCCAATTTTCTCAGAAACGTCATAAAAACTAAAAAAAGAGGCTGTATCCTGTGTTTCGGGCAATAATTTAGAATAAGTGGAACGTGATAATGACTGAATTCCACCCATAACTAAACCAACTAAGGCCGCCATAATGTAGAAATGCAAAGGCAACTTTATAAAATAAGCCGCAACACACAATACAGTCCAAAAACAATTTATAACAATCAGAGTTGTAATATTTCCATATTTTTTTGATGCCTTTGAAGTTAATAAGGCACCAAAAATAGCTACTATTTGAATTAATAAAATACAAGTAATCAATCCGGTAGTTGCAGCCGCTTTAGATTCCCATTGAATTTCCTGCTCTCCAAAATAAGTAGCCACCAGCATTACCGTTTGCACTGCCATGCTATACACAAAAAAACTTATTAGGTATTTCTTTAACGCAAAATTCTCTTCCAGTGAAATCCATACTTTTTTAAGTTCTTTAAATCCGTTAAATAGAATATCATTTGTTATTTTTTGAGAATTTTCATTACCTTTTGGTAAATAATAATATGTATATTGACTAAACACAATCCACCAAATTCCAACCATTACAAAAGAATATCGCATTTGCATGATTTTTTCAGCATCCGGAGCAGACATGATCAAAAACAAACTTGCAGCTAACAAAAGTACACTTCCGAAATACCCCAAAGAATATCCCTTGGCACTTATAGCATCCTGTTGTTCTTCAAAAGCAATATCGGGTAAATAAGAATTATAAAAAACCAAACTCCCCCAAAAACCTATTAATCCTAAAAAATAAAAAAGCAAACTAACATAAATATGTTCCAAACTAAACCAATACAAACCAATACAGGAAAAAGCTCCTAAATAGCAGAAGAATTTCATAAAAAACTTTTTATTTCCCACATAATCTGCAATTCCGGATAAGAGTGGTGAAATAAAAGCTACTTTCAAAAAAGCTGCTGCTGTAACAAAACTAATTAAAGCAGAATTTTTAATTTCAGTACCAAAGACATGAATATAAGTTTGTTCTTTACTGAATAAAGCCAAATAAAAAATGGGGAAAACCGCCGAAGTAATTACCAAACTGTACACTGAATTAGCCCAATCGTAAAATGCCCAGGCATTTAATAATTTTTTATCCCCTTTCTGTAATGAATTCATATCTTGCTCTCTTTTTTTGTGGACGAATTTATAGTTTTTTTATACATTTTATACCATTAAATCAATTAAAAATATCTTTTTAATAAGCATAAAAAAAGCCAATTCTAATGAACTGGCTTCTAAAATTTTTCTCTGTCTCTTATTTGAATACAACTCCAAACTTAGCTGCAATAGCCTTAGCTTCAGGAATCATAGCTTTTAAATTTGCAATTCGGGTCGCATCAGAAGGGTGTGTACTCAACATCTCTGCCGGTGCCTGACCTCCTGAATTAGCCGACATTCTGGTCCAGAAATTAATCGCTTCTTCAGGATTATAACCTGCAATAGCCATTAATGTCAATCCAATTTTATCCGCTTCGGTTTCATGACTTCTGCTAAAAGGAAGCATCACTCCTACTTGAGAACCAATTCCGTAATATTGTTGCCACATTTGTTGCTTTTCGGCACTTTTACCTCCTGTTGCAGCTGCAACACCTGCCGCCCCTAAAGTTTGCAATTGTGACGCACTCATACGCTGCGCACCATGATTAGCCAGAGCGTGTGAAACTTCGTGTCCCATGACCGTTGCTAAACCGGCATCGTTTTTAGTTATTGGTAAAATTCCCGAATAAACTACAATTTTACCTCCGGGCATACACCAGGCGTTAACTTCCTTACTATCAACTAATTTATACTCCCATTGGTAATCTTTCAAATAATCTGTCTGCCCTAAAGAAGCCAAATAACGTTCGGCCGCCAGTTTTATTTTAATTCCAACAGCTTCTACTTTTTTAGCCTCAGCAGTACCCGAAACAACTTTATTTTCCTTTAAAAAAGTTCCATATTGCTGAAAAGAAGAAGGAAATAATTCGCTATTGGAAACAAAATTCAATGTCTTTTTTCCGGTTAATGGATTAGTTGCACAGGAATAAATTAATCCCAAAGCAGCAATTCCTGTAAATAATATATTCTTTTTCATAGTAGTTATTTTTGTACAAACAAAAATACGATTATTATCCTATAATATGCAAAACATTAAAGTCTTTAGGAACAATTAAATACTGATTTTCTTTAAAAGCAGCAGCATCAAAAACGATCTCTTCATTATCAATTTCAACTATTTTCACTTCGAATGGCAATCCAATAAAATTGATTTTAAACTTAGTATAATTGGTATCGTATTTCCCTTCTTTGTGTAACTGAATATTCAATTCTAACTCTTTTCCTGTCATTTGGAAAGACAAAAAGCTAAATCGTCCTTTTTTATAATCGTAACCATCCTGAGCATCTTCATAGACTACTGATTTTTCTTTACCTTCTTTGTAATACAAATCCAATGTTAATTCGTCAAATTCCAATTCACCCACATATTGTTGCACCGGATATTTTGGAATAATAGCACCTGCTTTAACAAAAACGGGAATTTCGTCAAATTTAGTATCTACCCACGTTTCCTTTCCTCCTTTTACCAAACAATTTGTCCAGTAATTGTACCATTGTCCACGAGGAATATACATTCTTCGCCCTAAGGCATTAGGCTCTAAAATTGGGCAAACTAAAATTTGGTTTCCAAAAATAAATTCGTCATTTCGATAATGAGTTTGAATGTCTTCCTGATCAAAATACACTAATGGCTTCAGCATAGGAGTACCTTCTTCGATATATTGCCAAAACATGGTGTACAAATACGGTAATAATTGGTAACGAAGATTAACAAATTTTCGGGTTATATCAATAACTTCTTCGTCAAAAGCCCAAGGTTCCTGATTGCCATGATCTCCGGAAGAGTGTGTTCGGCAAAACGGATGGAATACTCCAAGTTGAATCCATCTTGCATACAATTCGCCTGTAGGCTGTTCAGCAAAACCTCCAATATCAGAACCCGTAAATCCCATTCCTGAAATAGACATTCTTTGCACCTGAATATTTGCTATCCAAAGATGTTCCCAGGTAGCTACATTATCTCCCGTCCAGGACGAAGTATAACGTTGCGCTCCTGAATAAGCTGATCTCGTAATAATAAATGGTCTTTTAGGATAAGCAAAACGTTTCACTCCGTTATAGGTAGCTCTGGCCATTTGGGTCCCATAAATATTATGTGCTTTTCTATGACTGCAAGGATTTCCATCGTAATTATGACGTACATCGTTAGGGAAAGTTTTATTAGGAACTTCCATTACGGCAGGTTCGTTCATATCATTCCAAACTCCTTTTACTCCAATATCTGAAATTAATTCTTTAAATAATCCAGCCCACCACTCTCTTACTTCGGGATTTGTATAATCAGGAAAATTACATTCTCCCGGCCAAACTTTACCTTTCATATAAGGACCGTCGGCTCTTTTACAAAAATAATCTTTTGCCAAAGCTTCTTTGTAAACCCAATATTCTTTATCTATTTTAATTCCTGGATCAATAATAACAATGGTTTTAAATCCGTCTTCAGCTAATTCAGTAACCATTCGTTTTGGATCCGGAAAATATTCTTTGTTCCAGGTAAAACATCTAAAACCTTCCATGTAATCAATATCCAGATAAATTGCATCACAAGGAATTTGCAATTCTCTAAACTTTGCGGCAACCTCTTTTACATTACTCTCCGGATAATAACTCCATTTACATTGATGGTATCCCAATGCCCACAATGGCGGTAATTCAGGCTTACCTGTCAAATCCGTATAAGAAGTTACCACATCCTGCATATTGGGACCGTAGAAAAAATAATAATTCATCTCTCCTCCATCTGACCAAAAACTGGTTACATTTCTTCTTTCGTGGCAAAAATCAAAAAAAGTTCTGAAAGTATTATCAAAGAAAATCCCATACGCTTGCTTATGATGTAGTCCTATATAAAAAGGAACTACTTTATACAATGGTTCCTGTTCTTTTTGAAAAGCATATTGATCGGTAGCAAAATTTTCGACTCTTTTCCCTTTTAGATTCATTTGAGTAGCTTTGTCTCCCAAACCATAAAAACATTCACCGTCCCGGGAAGCTTTACTCATTTTTACAATGTTACCACCAAATTCATAACATTCTTCCCAATGAAAACCCAATTCATCTTCTAATAGCACATTCCCTTTTAAATCATATATCGAAGCTCTTAAATCGGCTTTTTGAATTTTGCAGATGATTTTGTTAGTTGCAATTTGATAATAACTTTCCTCTTCTGTTATTTTTAAATGATTGTATCCATGTGAATGACTTTCGTCAATGGCATAAGAGAAATCATTACTGAAATAGCCTTTCGTTGTAAAACGAAAACGAATTAAACTATCTCTCAAAACAGTTAGTTTTAAAATAACATTGTTATCTGTATAAAAATATACTGAATCAACATCTTGTGTATAAGAAACCACTTTTGACGGGTACAAATCCCCTTTATATTCTAATTCTGTATTTGTAATCATTTCAGTCCTTTTAGATTAGTATTTGTGTGTTCTCTCAAACTTACAAAAAAACTTTTTTATAAATAAACAATCGCTTTTTAATTAACGAAATCGTAATAGTTGACTAATTATCAAAAAAAAGAAGCATTAATAATAATATTAATACTTCTCTCTTAAAAAATTAAATTTTATGAAGTCTGATTTTTAAAATAGAAAAATTACTGATTAAGAAATTTTAAAAACAGTCACACTCAACGGTGGCAACAACAATTCAACTGAATAATCTCTTCCTCCATAAGGTGAAGATTCTATCTTTAAATCGGCTGTATTCAGCACATTACTCCCTTGGTATTTTTCTGAATCGCTATTAAAAATTTCAGTAAGTTTTCCTTTTCTTGGAACACCTATTCGGTAATTCTTACGAACAATTTGGGTGAAATTACACACTACAATCAAATCGTCTTTTGGATTATTTCCTTTTCGAATATAAGACAGCACCGCATTTTGATGATCGGAATAATTGATCCATTCAAAACCTTCATGACTAAATTGTTTTTGGTATAAAGCAGGTTGCGATTTGTATAATTTATTCAAATCTTTAATTAACTCTTTCACACCATTATGAACCGGATATTGCAATAAATGCCAGTCTAAACTTTCCTGAAAATTCCATTCGGCCATTTGACCAAATTCGCCTCCCATAAAAAGTAAATTTCCTCCCGGATGTGTAAACATATATCCGTAAAGCAAACGTAAATTGGCAAATTTTTGCCATTCATCCCCGGGCATTCTATCGGCAATTGATTTTTTACCATATACCACTTCGTCATGAGACAAAGGCAACATAAAATTTTCAGTAAAAGCATAAGTCATCGAAAAAGTCAAATCGTTTTGATGGTATTTTCGATATACTGTTGCTTTTTGGAAATATTTTAAAGTATCGTGCATCCAGCCCATCATCCATTTCATTCCAAAACCAAGTCCTCCTACCGATGTAGGTCGGGAAACCATCGGAAATGAAGTGCTTTCTTCTGCAATAGTTTGCACTCCTTCATAATTAGAATATACAACCTCATTGAATTCTTTTAGAAAACTAATGGTATCCAGATTTTCATTTCCTCCAAAAATATTTGGTTCCCATTCACCGTGATTTCTGGAATAATCTAAATAAAGCATCGATGCTACAGCATCAACCCTTAAACCATCAATATGATAATGTTGCAACCAAAATAAAGCATTACTAATCAAAAAAGAACGTACTTCGTTTCTTCCATAATTAAACACTAAACTTTTCCAATCAGGATGATAACCTTTTCTGCGGTCAGGATGCTCATAAAGATGCGAACCGTCAAAATAACCTAATCCATGAGAATCATCCGGAAAATGAGAAGGAACCCAATCCAGTATAACCCCAATTCCTGCCTGATGCAATTTATCTACCAAAACCATGAAATCCTGCGGATTTCCAAATCGGGATGTTGGAGCAAAATACCCCACTAATTGATACCCCCACGATGGATCATAAGGATATTCCATTACCGGCATAAACTCAACATGGGTAAATCCCATTTCTTTTACATAAGCAACTAAATCTTCTGCTAATTCCAGATAGCTCAAAAACCGGTTTCCTTCACCACGTTTCCAGGAACCCAAATGTACTTCGTAAACCGAATAAGGTTTATCTAAATCATTGTGCTCTTTTCTGGTTTCCATCCATTTAGAATCTTCCCATTCATGATTAAGATCCCAAACTACAGAAGCAGTATGCGGTGGTTTTTCGCAATAAAAAGCAAATGGATCTGCTTTCTCAGTAACTAATCCGTCATTATTAGAAAGTATTTTATACTTATAATTTGAACCTTTGGATACATTAGGAATAAAGCCTTCCCAAATTCCTGAAGAATCCCAACGCACATATAGTTCGTGTTCTCCCTGAGTCCAAAAATTAAAATCTCCCACAACAGAAACAGAATGAGCTGTTGGTGCCCAAACTGCAAAATAGACACCTTGAACTCCATTTAATTCCATTAAATGAGCACCTAACTTTTCATATAATCTAAAATGTTTTCCAGCTTTGAATAAGTTAATATCAAAATCAGTAAAAAGGGAATGCGAAATAACTTTACTCATAGTATTATTGGTATAATTCTAAATCTTAGAAAATAGAATATTGATATAAAAAACAGTTGATTAACTCTATTCGATTCTAAAATTATCAGGTAAAGTTACACCCTTCTTTATTACTACAATTCCATCCTTAATAGCATACAATTGGGTTGTAGTATTCTCCAGATGTGATCCTCCGTTAATGTGTACATTATTACCTATTCGGCAATTTTTATCTACTATCGCATTATTGATATAACAGTTTTCACCTATTCCAACTAATATTTTATTGTTTTTAGTATCCACTTCCATATCTTCAATACTTTGGTAAAAATCGTTACCCATTACATAAGTATTTTTGACAACTGAATCTTTTCCTATTCGAGAACGAATTCCAATAACCGAATGTACGACTTCTTTAGCATTTAAAATACATCCTTCGGAAATTAAGGATTTATCTACCAATGTATTTTTAAACTTAGATGGCGGTAACATCCTGGGTCTTGTATAAATCTTATTAACATCATCAAACAAGTTAAACTTAGGCACATCTTCAGTTAATCCAATATTAGCTTCGAAAAACGAATCAATATTTCCAATATCTGTCCAATATCCCTCATATTGATAACTAAGTATCTTTTTATTTCCAACAGCCTGCGGAATAATTTCTTTACCAAAATCTTTGGTATCAGGATTAGCCATTAAATCCACCAAAAGTTTTTTGTTAAAAATGTAAATACCCATAGAAGCCAAATAGTTTTTACCTTCTGCCTTCATTTGTTCACTTACATCCGATTCCCAATCCGGTAGAAGTGCCGCCGCTGGTTTTTCTATAAAAGACTCAATACAACTATCACTATTGGTTTTTAAGATTCCAAATTCAGGAGCATCTTTAGCATTAACCGGTAATGTAGCAATGGTAATATCTGCTTCTTTCCTGATATGTTCTTCAATCATATCGTTAAAATCCATTTGATACAATTGGTCACCTGATAAAATTAAAGCATAATCAAAATTATGATTTAAAAAATGAGGCATACATTGTCTCACGGCATCAGCTGTTCCCTGAAACCAGGTTGGGTTATCAGGAGTTTGTTCAGCAGCTAAAATATCCACAAAAGCCTGACTGAATGCACTAAAAACATAAGTGTTTTTAATATGCGCATTAAGCGAAGCCGAATTAAATTGTGTCAATACAAACATTCTGTAAATGTCTGAATTCATACAATTTGAAATAGGAATATCTACTAATCTGTATTTTCCACCAACCGGCACTGCTGGTTTAGATCTGGTTTCTGTCAATGGATACAATCTTGATCCCTGACCACCTCCCAGGATAATAGCAATAACGTTTTTCTTTTTTGCCTTCATATTTTGTTAAGTATTAAGTTGTACATTTCTATATATTCCTGACTTGCTTTCTCCCAGGAATGATCTGTAATCATTCCTTTTTTTCTAATTTGATTCAAATGTTCTTTATCCTTGTACAAACTCACCGCTCTTTGAATGGAATAACAAATATCCCCTACCGAAGACTGATCATGGCAAATTCCGTTTCCGTCATCTCCAAAATCAATTACAGTATCTTTCAATCCTCCTGTTCTTCTAACAATAGGTATAGTTCCATATCGCAATGAGTACATTTGATTTAATCCGCAAGGTTCTACTCTGGAAGGCATCAATAAGAAATCGGCTCCTGCATAAATTAAATGCGCTAATTCTTCATTATAACCAATAAACGTATTGTAATTTCCTTTATAATCAACCAATAAACTATTCAATTGATTTTCAATATGTGCATTTCCTGAACCTAATATTAAAATATTAATTTCTTTATAATTCTCCGACAGAGCCAAAGCAGATGCTTGCGGTAATAAATCACCACCTTTTTCATCCCATAATCTCCCTATAAAACTAAATAATGGTTTGGCAGGATCAAGATTAAAAAGTGTACAAAGGATTTCTTTATTCTGTTGCTTTCCTTTCTCAAAATTGGAAATCGAATAATTCTTTTCTAACATTTTGTCTTTCGCCGGATCCCAAACCTGAACATCTATCCCGTTTAAAATTCCTTTGGATTTATAACGAACAAGATTAAATAACGATTCTAAACCATTAGCCGAATAATTTATTTCATTCAAATAACTTGGTGAAACTGTCGTAACTGCTGCGGCACATTTTACTCCTACAGCTAATGAATTGATACAATTATCCCATTCTAATATTTTCACATGACTTAAATCAAATTCAGGAAAATAATTTAACTTTTCAAAACTAAACTTTCCCTGATACAAACCATTGTGAATGGTAATCATTGAAGGCGTATTAAATAATTTATGATACTTATGACAATATTGCATCATAAACGGAATTAAACCTGTATGATGATCATGACAATTAATAACATCAGGCATTGTTTCTCTTCCTATAATCCAATCTAAAGTTGCAATCTGAAAAGAAACAAAACGTTCAATGTCGTCCTCATAACCATAAACATCTTTCCTGTCAAAAAGCTCCGGTATTTCCATCAAATACAGTTCAAACCCAAGCTTATCTGTCTTTTCTTTAAGTACACTAAAAGGAAAATTAAAATTGCCTAATTGAATTGAGCCCCAATGAACACACTCAAAATCATTTTCATTTCTAAATTTAGTTTCATAACAAGGCATTACAACCCTTAATTGATGTCCGGCATTGTTTTGGTATTTTGGCAAAGCTCCCACTACGTCAGCTAAGCCACCTACTTTAGCCACTGGATAACACTCTGCACTAATATGAAATATTTCCATTTATTGATTTAAGTTTAATAAGGATTAAAAAAATATAATATTAAAAAGATTTGTTAAATTATAATTAAATAAATACCAACACCGGCAAATTAGCTACTAACTTCATTTTTAAGTTTTTCTAAATATAGTAAAAAACACTAACAATTACAGTAAAAGAAAAAAAATATTGACCCCTAAAATAAAGTTTTTTTATCATTAAAATCTTTCAAAAAAAACTATTTTTGACAGAATGAATTAAATTTGATAAATTTAAAAAAATCTCCCTAGCTAATCGTATATTTCTTATAATTTGATGTCTAAAATTATATAATTACAACTCTATAAACAGCAAGACAAATCAATAGTAATAATTTAGTAACAATAAAAGCTAAAATTTTAGCTAAAAAAACAATTTATTAAATTTTAAAATGGACTTATTTAGCGATGCGATAAATTGGAAAGAAGAATTAAATCCAATTTTAAAAAAATACAAATTCAAAAAACATCCGTTAAACTACAACAATCTATACGAATTAGTAATTATGGTTGTTTTATCAGCTCAGGATTCTGATGAAAATATTAATAAGATAGCGCCAAATTTCTTTCTCAAATTTCCTAAAATGGAAAATCTTGTCCAATCTAATCTTAATGAAATAATTCCGCATATACATAGCGTTAAATATTACGAAAACAAAGCCGAATGGATTCTTAATATTGCAAAAACAATTAAAAACGAAGAAAATATTCCGCTAACAATGAAATCGTTAACCGCAATTAAAGGAATTGGCAGAAAGTCAGCTAACGTAATTATGAAAGAAGCTAATATAGCATTAGAAGGAATCATGACTGATCTACATGTCATCATGGTAGCTCCGAGGATAGGGATAATAAATCCAATACAAGATGGTTTAAAAGCAGAAAAACAATTAATGGCTGTTTTACCAAAAGAAATTTGGAACGAAATAGGTATGGCAATTTCATTCTTAGGGAGAGAAATATGTCGGCCAAAACCTAAATGCACAAAATGCCCGATAAATTCCTGTTGTAAATACCCTAAAAATCCATTTCAAAATAAAATTTAATTTTTCAACTAGGAAAAGAAACCGGATTCAATTTAGATAGGTTTTAATCCGTTAATAATCCTCAATAAGTTTAAAAAAAAGCTCCAATCAGCATAGCCAATTGAAGCTTTTAAGTACTCAGAGCGGGACTTGAACCCGCACGAACATTGCTGTTCACTGGATTTTAAGTCCAGCGTGTCTACCAATTTCACCATCCGAGCATTCTATTCTTGTGGTA
>NZ_BMGA01000013.1 GCF_014639535.1 Flavobacterium palustre
TTATGGATCATTATTGGCTGTGGGTAGTTATACTATTTACATTCGTGGAGTAAGTAATGCCAACGCTAATTGTATCGGATTTAATTCATTTACATTGACCGTTACTGACGTTCCTGATATTTCATCTACTCCAAAAACTACTTGTGAAGGTTCGAATGTAGATTTGACCACAGGAACAGTTGCGGATGGAAGTACAGTAACTTACCATACAACTCAGGCAGATGCCACAAATGGTGTTAATGCAGTAGGAAATCCTTCTAGTTATGGATCATCATTGGCTGCGGGTAGTTATACTATTTACATTCGTGGAGTAAGTAATACCAACGCTAATTGTATCGGATTTAATTCATTTACATTGACCGTTACAGATGTTCCTGATATTTCATCTACTCCAAAAACTACTTGTGAAGGGTCAAATGTTAATCTGACTACAGGTACTGTTGCCGATGGANGGCAGATGCCACAAATGGTGTTAATGCAATAGGAAATCCTTCTAGTTATGGATCATTATTGGCTGTGGGTAGTTATACTATTTATATTCGAGGAGTAAGTAATGCAAATGCAAATTGTATTGGATTTAGCTCATTCACTGTTACTATAAATCCTCCTCCAACCTGTGAAATTACAGGAGAGCAAACCATTTGTGCAGGAGCTAGTTCTAAATTTACAGCAACAGAAGGTATGTCAAGTTATGCATGGACAGGACCTGGAGGATTTACAGCATCAACTCAGGAAATAACTGTGAGTACTGCAGGTGTGTATGAAGTAACTATTACAGATGCTAATGGATGTCAAAGCACTTGTTCAAGAGAACTTATGCTTGTAGCTTGTGGAGGACCATTATGTACATACACTCAAGGATACTATGGAAATGTAGGAGGAATGTCTTGTGCTCCTGATCCTGAAAATCCTGGAGAATTCAAACAATATACTACAAAAGCACTTATAGAAAGAGCTTTAGAAGCTTATGGTGGTACAATGTATGTGGGTATAAAAGATGTACGTCATGTTTCAATCATGAACACTATGACTGATATTGATGCTGTTATAGCTGTATTACCAGGCGGAGGTATGAGTAAAGCACTTCCTACCGGACCTAATAACGGATTGCATTCAATAAGTAGTTTGCCTCAAAGTCTGTTGAAAGACGGAAGTATTAATAATACGTTATTGGCTCAAACTATTGTATTAGGTTTAAATCTTGGTATTAATTCTAATTTAGGTAATTTTGAATTAGAGGCAGGCACTTTTGCAACCGCAGATTCAGAAGAAGGTTGTGGTTCAGATATTCCTAAAGCACGTTCATGTAATCCTGACGGAACAGTAAATAATGAGTATGAATTCTATAGTATTCCAGCTAATATTGTGACTGCTTTAGGAGGTAATGCAACTGTTCAGGGATTGTATGCTTTAGCAAATCAGGCACTAGGTGGTGGAGATACTAATGGAGTGTCATTGAGTGCTATTGCAGATGTGGTGGATAAAATCAATAATGCTTTTGATGGTTGTAGAATTCCAATGGGATATGGTGTTGAGCCATTAGACTGTCCGGTTATTGAAACTATCACAACGCAATCATTAATGGAAACTAGTTTGGCTGGTTTTGTAGCTTATCCGGTTCCTATAGATGGTCAGTTAACAATTCAATGTACTTTTGATTATACTTCTGATGTGACAATTGAAGTGTTTGATATAAACAATCAATTGATTTATACACAATCACAAGCTCAATGTTCTAATGGTACTGTAATTACATTGAATTATGTTTTTGGTGCTGAAAGTCAAAAAACATATTATGTAAGGCTTACAACTGATAGAGGTTCAGATGTTAAAGATGTGATAACTAAGGCTATGAATTAATTTTAAAAGGAATTCTTTTGAAAAACACCCGTTGACAGCGGGTGTTTTTTTGTTGGGTATTATTATAGATTATAAAAAAAATAAAAATTTCTTGGCAAAATATTTTTTGGCACAATTAATGAATAGCTCCTATTATAACCTTAACCTTTTAAAAATTTATTGTCATGAAAAAAATAGTTACACTTTTCGCTTTTGTTAGTTTTTTCGCTTTAACAAGTTGCACCACTACTGAGGAATATTATGATGGAGAAGATTATGATACTATAGGAACTACTTATGAGAATCAGATTGGATATAATTTTTCTAGTAGCAATGATTATAGTTTTGGATTTAATTTTCCTCAACGATTAGTAGAATCTGACGTTGTTTTAGTTTATCGTTACGATGGAGAAGATAATTCAGGGCGACCTGTATGGCAAGCTTTACCAGAGACTTATTATTTTGATAATGGAACAAGAGATTTTTCTTTTAAGTATATTTTTACTCGTGATTATGTTGATATTTATCTAGATGGGAATGATCGTTCTACTATTTCGGCAGATTATAGATTGAATCAATATTTTAGAATTGTTGTAGTTCCTGCTGATTTTGCAATCTCTATGGATACGAGTAATTATAATGAAGTAGTGAATGCTTTGAAATTATCTGAAAATCAGGTGCAAAAAGTAAAATTGTAATGTTTCAGTAAAAAGCATAAAAAAAGGAAATCGAGAGATTTCCTTTTTTTATGCTTTTTTATTTGTGTTTGTCTTTTTGAATGGAGACAATAATTCCGGTGAGGAGAGCAACTGCTATAAATGAAAGGGAAACCCATTCCGGCAGGTTCACAAATTTGTGAAAAATCATTTTGAATCCTACAAAACTTAAAATAGCGATTAAGCTGTATTCCAGATAACTGAATTTTTCAAGCATATTGGCCAAAAAGAAATACATAGAACGCAATCCTAAAATGGCAAAAATATTAGAGCTAAATACAAGAAAGGGATCTGATGTTATAGCAAGAATTGCCGGAACGCTGTCTAAGGCAAAAATAATATCCATAACCTCAATAAGAATTAAGGCTACAAATAGCGGTGTTGCGGTATTGACGTTGTTGATTTTTATAAAAAAATGCTCGCCGTCTATTTTAGTTGTAACAGGGGTTAGTTTTTTTAGGTATTTGTATATTACAGAATTGTGAGGATTGTATTCGTGATCTTCTTTTGTAACCAGCATCTTGATAGCAGTGTAAATCAAAAAAGCGCCAAACAGATAGGTTGTCCAGGCAAATTTATTGATAATCATTACACCAAAATAAATCATAAGGCCTCTAAATGTGATGGCTCCAATGATTCCCCAAAACAAGACACGGTGTTGGTATTTTTTTGGAATTCTAAAAGAAGAAAAAATAATCGCAATTACAAAAATATTATCAATGCTTAACGAAAGTTCGATAAGGTATCCCGTGATATACTTTATTGTAGCGGCCATGGGTTTTAATTGGTCAGGGTTTGCTACATAGTTGTTGTTGTACAGCCAATAAACTACAGCTGAAAATAGAAAAGACATCGAAACCCATATTCCGGTCCATTTTCCGGCTTCTTTAGAGCTGATTTCATGAGGCGTTTTGTTAAAAACTCCTAAGTCTAAAGCCAGAAATAATAAAATAGCACTGATAAAGCAAATCCAAACGATCATGATTTTTGTTTTTGTGTTTTTGCAAAGATAGTTCTTTGCGACTTACTTTTGATACAAAAAAAGTGCTTCCATTTCTGAAAGCACTTTTGATTTTATAGAGAAGAAATTACAATGCAGATTTAACTGTTTTGATAATTCTTGCAGCAATTTTGTATGGATCACCGTTAGAAGCTGGTCTTCTGTCTTCTAACCATCCTTTCCATCCTTTTTGAACAGTCATTAAAGGAATACGGATAGAACATCCTCTGTCAGATACTCCGTAAGAGAAATCGTTGATAGAAGCAGTTTCGTGTTTACCAGTTAAACGTTGGTCGTTGTAAGCTCCGTAAACTGCAATGTGTTCAGCAACAACCGGACGGAAAGCTTCACAGATTTTCTCATAAACTTCTTGAGAACCACATGTTCTTAATACTTCGTTAGAGAAGTTAGCGTGCATACCAGAACCATTCCAGTCCATATCTTTTCCTAGTGGTTTTGGGTGGTATTCGATATAGTAACCATATTTTTCAGTCAAACGATCTAATAAATATCTTGCAACCCAGATTTCATCACCTGCTTTTTTAGCTCCTTTAGCAAATAATTGGAATTCCCATTGTCCGCAAGCAACCTCTTGGTTGATTCCTTCAAAGTTGATTCCTGCAGCAATACATAAGTTAGCGTGCTCTTCAACTAAGTTTCTTCCGTGAGTGTTTTTACCACCTACTGAGCAGTAGTACATACCTTGTGGTGCAGGGTATCCACCTACAGGGAATCCTAAAGGCAATTGAGTTTTAGTATCCATGATGAAGTATTCTTGTTCGAATCCAAACCAGAAATCATCATTGTCATCATCAATAGTAGCTCTTCCGTTAGAAGCATGTGGAGTTCCATCAGCATTCATAACTTCACACATTACTAAGTATCCGTTGATACGATCTGGATCTGGATAAATAGCTACAGGTACTAAAAGACAATCAGATGAACCACCTTCAGCTTGTTTTGTAGAAGAACCGTCAAAAGACCAGTTTCCTAATTCTTCTAAAGTTCCTTGAAAGTTTTCGTGCTCTTCAACTTTTGTTTTACTTCTAAGGTTTTGAGTTGGTTCGTATCCATCTAACCAAAGGTACTCTAACTTTATTTTTGCCATAATAATTATAAATTAATTTTCTTGATTTAAACTGTGGTGCAAATATAGAATATTTTTTTTAGTGCTGAAAACCTTGGGGTGTCTTTTGTTTAGATAGCTGTTATTTTTCACATTACTATATTTTGGTAGGGGGTATATTTAAAAAATAGCAATTTTGAAGCTAAATAAAATGCAATTTGATAATGGCTGGGCAGGCTATTTTTAGTGTGAGATTCTTTATCTTTGTGTTTTTTAATTATAAAATTGATTATTAACAGTTTAATAAATACCTTAATAATGTCAACAATACGTTTTCAGGCACTAAGAGAGGCTTCTAATAGAAAAGCCGTTCATTTTGAAGAAACCAATAGAAAATCAAGCATTTTTGGAACCAATGTTTTTAACGAAAAGGCAATGAAGCAATATTTGACTTCAGATGCTTTTAAGGCGGTTCAGGGTGCTATTGAACATGGGACAAAAATAGACAGAAAACTGGCAGATTATATCGCTATGGGAATGAAAGAGTGGGCTTTGTCTAAAGGAGTTACTCATTATACACACTGGTTTCAGCCGTTGACTGGGACAACCGCTGAGAAGCACGATGCTTTTTTTGAAACTTCGTATGATGGTGGCGATCCAGTAGAAAAATTTGGGGGAGCACAATTGGTTCAGCAAGAGCCGGATGCTTCCAGTTTTCCAAACGGAGGAATAAGAAACACTTTTGAAGCCCGTGGATATACCGCATGGGATCCTACATCGCCGGCATTTATTTATGGTACAACTTTATGTATTCCTACTGTTTTTATTTCTTATACAGGAGAAGCTTTAGATAATAAAATTCCTTTGTTGAGAGCTTTGGCGGTAATGGATGAGGCAGCTACTGAGGTGTGTCGTTATTTTGATAAAAATGTTAAAAAAGTAACAGCAACGTTGGGTTGGGAGCAGGAGTATTTCCTGGTAGATAAAGCATTAGCACATTCCCGTCCTGATTTGATGATGACAGGTAGGACATTATTAGGACATACTTCTGCTAAAGGGCAGCAATTAGACGATCATTATTTTGGTTCGATTCCTACTCGCGCCTTGACTTATATGCGTGATTTGGAACAGGAATGTATGCTATTGGGAATTCCGGTTAAAACCCGTCATAATGAGGTAGCGCCAAACCAATTTGAGTTGGCACCTATTTTCGAAGAAACCAATTTGGCTGTGGATCATAACTGTCTTTTAATGGATATTATGCAAAAAGTAGCCGAACGTCATGATTTTAAAGTGTTGTTGCACGAAAAACCTTTTAAAGGAGTAAATGGTTCCGGAAAACACAACAACTGGTCATTGGCAACTGATACCGGAGTGAATCTTTTGAGTCCGAGTAAAACCCCAATGAGTAATTTGCAGTTCTTAACTTTCTTTATTAACACTATTAAAGCCGTAAATGATTATGAGGAATTGTTGCGCGCTTCGATTGCAACGGCCAGTAACGATCATCGTTTAGGTGCTAATGAAGCGCCACCGGCAATTATTTCGGTATTTATTGGGGAACAATTGACTAAGGTTTTGGCTGAATTAGAAAGTGTAACTACTGGAAAATTATCTCCTGAGGAAAAAACCGATTTGAAACTGAATGTAGTTGGTAAAATCCCCGAAGTAATTTTGGATAATACCGATAGAAACCGAACTTCGCCTTTTGCTTTTACAGGTAATAAATTCGAGTTTAGAGCAGTAGGTTCTTCTGCAAACTGTTCCAATGCGATGACTACTTTGAATACTATTGTTGCTAAGCAATTAAGAGATTTTAAAGTAGAAGTTGATGCTTTGATTGATTCGAAGGCAATGAAAAAAGACGATGCGATTTTTAATGTTTTAAGAGAATATATTAAGGTTTCAAAAGATATTCTTTTTGAAGGCGATGGTTACAGCGATGCCTGGGAAAAAGAAGCAAAGAAAAGAGGTTTGAGTAATTATAAAACTACTCCTGAAGCTTTGAAAGCCAGAGCGTCAAAAAGAGCATTGGATTTATTTTCTGAATTAGGAATTATGAATCATGTGGAGGTAGAGGCACGTTACGAAATTGAATTGGAAGAATACACTAAGAAAATCCAAATTGAAAGCAGGGTTTTAGGTGATATTTCTAAAAATCATGTGATTCCAACAGCTATTCGCTACCAAAATACTTTGATTGAAAATGTAAAAGGGTTGAAGGATATTTTTGGAAACGAATTCGAATCCATTGCTAAAGAGCAAATAGGTTTGATTAAAGAAATTTCTACACATATCGAAGGCATTAATGCCAAAGTAGAAGAAATGCGAAACGAAAGAAAAAATGCAAATGCTTTGAATAATGCTCAAAAAACAGCTGAAGCGTATTGCAACAAAGTAAAACCGTATTTCGAAATCATTAGAAATCATTGTGATAAATTAGAATTATTGGTAGATAATGAATTATGGACATTAACTAAATACAGAGAGTTGTTGTTTACAAAATAATATATTAGTTAAAGGTATGGGGTAGAGGTTAAAAGTTAGAGTCTGTATGGCGATGCTTCTAACCTCTAACTTTTAACCTCTAACTTCTAAAAAATAATTATCTTTGCCGCAAAATCAAGTTGTTTAGCAACTACACAAATACAATTCATGAGTTCAGATACTTCAAAAAGATACGCACAGCGTGGTGTTTCGGCATCCAAAGAAGATGTACATAATGCGATAAAAAATATTGATAAAGGATTGTTTCCTAAAGCTTTTTGCAAAATTGTTCCTGATTATCTAACCCAGGACGAAGATTATTGTCTTATCATGCACGCTGACGGAGCAGGAACTAAATCTTCTTTAGCATACATGTACTGGAAAGAAACCGGAGATATTTCAGTTTGGAAAGGTATTGCACAAGATGCGTTAATTATGAATATTGACGATTTGTTGTGTGTAGGAGCAACTGATAATATTTTACTTTCTTCCACAATTGGAAGAAATAAAAATTTAATTCCAGCTGAAGTAATCTCAGCTATTATCAATGGAACAGAAGAGTTAATTCAGGAATTAGCTTCTTTTGGTGTGAGCATTCATTCTACAGGAGGAGAAACTGCTGATGTGGGTGATATCGTTCGTACCATTATTGTAGATTCGACTGTTACGGCTCGAATGAAACGTTCTAAAGTTATTGATAATGCGAATATTCAGGCTGGAGATGTAATTGTAGGATTAGAATCTTTCGGTCAGGCTTCTTATGAAAAAAGCTATAATGGCGGAATGGGAAGTAACGGATTAACATCCGCACGTCATGATGTTTTTGGGAAATATTTGGCAACCAAATATCCTGAAAGTTATGATGCTGCCGTTCCTGAGGAATTAATTTATTCCGGTCAGGTTCAGTTGACTGATGCGGTTGAAAATTCTCCAATCGATGCCGGACAATTAGTGCTTTCGCCAACACGTACTTACGCACCAATTATCAAGAAAATTTTAGATCAATATTCTTCTGATGAAATTCACGGTATGGTTCACTGTAGTGGTGGAGCACAAACTAAGATTTTGCATTTTGTAGATAATTTACATATTATAAAAGACAATTTGTTCCCGGTTCCTCCATTGTTTAAATTAATTCAGGAGCAATCAAAAACAGATTGGAAAGAAATGTATCAGGTATTCAACTGCGGACACCGTATGGAATTATACGTTCCGGAAGCCGTAGCTCAGGATATTATTGCAATTTCAAAATCATTCAACGTTAACGCGCAAATCGTTGGTAGAGTTGAAGCTGCTGAAATTAAAAAGTTAACTATTTCCAGCGAATACGGAACTTTCGAATATTAATCTAAATGCCGGGTATTGATTGATTTTAATCTTTCAATTTTTTAATCTTTCAATTTTTACAGATGTACGAACTAGTTTTTTGGAAATATTTAGAAGAGGTTTATTTAAACCATCAGGAAGTTTATGAAGCTATTGATGAACAGGAATTCATTGAAGGTTTAGAAGAACTTCCTATTCAGTTAATAATAAGCCGAATAGCTTCTGTTTTTTCCAAATGGGAAAGAGTAGATGATAACAGCTGGAAAAATAAAGATGGAGTAGGTGCTTTTCAGGTAAAAGCCACTTCGCAAATTGTACAGATAGATTGTTATGGGACTCAGGGAAAAACTATGGATAAATTAGTAGATATTATGGAAGAATTCAAATGTCCGCTTTATGATCCTCAAATTCCTGCCCGTTATGACGAAATGTACGAGGAAGAGTAAACGATAAAAAAAAGTTTATAAAGAGGTAAGTACAACCTCCGACAATACCACAAACAAAAATGCCTCCGCAATTGGGAGGCATTTTTTAGTTTATCCTGAATTTATTTTTTATGGCAACAACTCTTTTTTGAAGAGGAGTGTTGTTGGATAAATTTACCATTCGCATCGTAATGAGATAAGCAGGCTGCTTTTTGAGCTGGAGTACATTTTAAGCTGTCACACATTTTTGCACATTCTTCTTTAGTCATAGTTGCGCATTTACTGATGTCGCAATGTCCCATCATAACGACATTATGATGCTCACAGTTTTTATTAGTACAACCCTTGGCAACACATTCTTCTGCAGACATCGACGTGCATTTGCCGCTTGCTGTACAACAAGAAGCTTTATCCGAAATAGTATGGCTTCCATTACCTAAAATAGGAGCAATTACCAAACCTATCAAGCAAGTTAGTTTTATTAAAATATTCATTGAAGGTCCTGAAGTGTCTTTAAAAGGATCTCCAACGGTGTCTCCGGTTACGGCAGCTTTATGTGCATCAGAACCTTTATAAGTCATATCGCCATTAATCATTACTCCGGCTTCAAAAGATTTCTTAGCATTATCCCAGGCACCTCCGGCATTGTTTTGAAATACGGCCCAAAGCACTCCTGAAACCGTAACTCCGGCCATATAGCCTCCAAGCATTTCAGCAATTAATTGATTGTTACCTCCATAAACTAATTTTCCTAAGAGTACAATTGCAATTGGAAAACCAATAGTTAAAACTCCTGGCAGCATCATTTCGCGCAAAGCGGCTTTAGTCGAAATATCCACACATTTAGCATATTCCGGTTTTGCTGTTCCTTCCATAATTCCCGGAATTTCCTTAAACTGACGACGCACTTCATACACCATATCCATTGCTGCTTTTCCAACCGAATTCATTGCTAATGCTGAAAAAACTACGGGAATCATTCCGCCTACAAACAACATAGCCAAAACAGGTGCTTTGAAAATATTAATTCCGTCGATTCCTGTGAAAGTTACATAAGCCGCAAACAAAGCCAGTGAAGTTAATGCTGCAGAAGCAATCGCAAATCCTTTTCCGGTAGCGGCAGTTGTATTTCCAACGGAATCTAAAATATCTGTTCTGGTACGAACTTCTTTTGGTAATTCACTCATTTCGGCAATTCCTCCCGCATTGTCAGATATTGGTCCAAAAGCATCAATGGCTAATTGCATGGCTGTGGTAGCCATCATAGCCGAAGCAGCCAAAGCCACTCCGTAAAAACCAGCCAAGGCGTACGAAGTCCAGATTGCTCCGGCAAATAATAAAACCGTAGGGAAAGTCGAAACCATTCCGGTTGCTAAACCTGCAATTACATTCGTCCCAGCTCCTGTACTTGATTTTTGAACAATGGCCATAACGGGTTTTGTTCCTAAACCTGTATAATATTCGGTTACTGAAGAAATTACACCTCCTACAATTAATCCGATAATAGTAGCATAGAAAACCCGCATCGAAGAAATTTCCTGACTTCCTTCACCAAAAAATTCCATTGTCATGGTTTGAGGCAGCATGTATTGTACTAAAAAGAAGCAGCTAATTGCCGTTAAAATAATTGCTGCCCAATTTCCGATATTCAATGCTTTTTGCACTTGTGCTTCTTTAGCATTATCATCGGTTATTTTTACTAACATTGTTCCGATGATAGAAAATAAAATTCCAAAACCGGCTATTGACATAGGTAGTAAAATAGGTCCAATACCGCCAAAAGCATCCTGGATACTGCCACCCATATCTTTGATAACGTAATTTCCTAAAACCATAGCTGCCAAAACGGTTGCCACATAAGAACCAAACAAATCGGCTCCCATTCCGGCAACATCGCCTACATTGTCCCCAACGTTGTCTGCAATAGTAGCGGGATTTCGAGGGTCATCTTCAGGAATTCCTGCTTCAACTTTACCAACTAAATCAGCTCCAACATCGGCGGCTTTGGTATAAATTCCGCCTCCCACTCTGGCAAATAAAGCGATAGATTCTGCTCCTAAAGAAAAACCAGCTAAGGTTTCTAGAACAACAGTCATGTCATCAATAGAAGTCCATGTACCACCCATAAAAAAGTGAAAGAAAAAGATAAAAAAGGAAGTTAGTCCTAAAACCGCCAGACCGGCTACGCCTAAACCCATTACGGTTCCGCCTCCAAAAGAAACTTTCAAGGCCTGAGGTAAACTGCTACGAGCTGCCTGTGTGGTTCTTACATTGGTTTTGGTTGCTATTTTCATTCCCATATTCCCTGCCAGAGCTGAAAACAAGGCTCCAATAACAAAGGCGACAACAATTAGTAAATGTGTTTTAACTCCTGGTAGAAAAGTAATTCCTGCCAAAACAATACTGGCAAAAAAAACAAAAACGGCCAATAATCGGTATTCCGCTTTTAAAAATGCCAGAGCACCTTCATAAATAAAATCGGAGATCGAAGCCATTTTACCATCGCCGGCGTCTTGTTTTAAAACCCAGGCTCTTTTTAAAAGCATAAAAGCAAGTCCAATTAATGCCATAAAAACAGGCACCCAAATCATAATTGTATTCATAAATTCGTTTTTGGTTAAGGTTAATAATCAACAGCATACAAACGAATTTAAACAAAAAAGCAATACTCTTGACGGAGTATTGCTTTTTTTACAAATTTATAACCTAAAAATTATTTAATGCTAAATAATCCTTCTGGTTTGTTTTCGATTGCGTTAAAACGGTCAGAGCATTCTTTGATAATCGCTTTTGCTTCAGCTAAATCTCCCCAACCTTCAACATCTACTTTTTTGTTTTCAAGATCTTTATATACCTGGAAGAAATGCTCGATTTCTTTCAATAAGTGAGGATTCACATCTGATAAATCATTTAATGAATTCCAAATTGGATCAGAAACTGGTACACAAATAACTTTTTCATCTGGTCCTTTATCATCTGCCATGTGGAAAACACCAATTGGTTTTACTTCCATAACACATCCAGGGAAAGTAGGCTCGTTTACTAAAACCAATACGTCTAACGGATCTCCGTCTAAAGCTAAAGTTTCAGGAATAAATCCGTAATCAGCAGGATACATCATTGAAGAGAATAACATTCTGTCAAAACGCATTCTTTTAATTTCAAAATCGTATTCGTATTTGTTTCTACTTCCTCTTGGGATTTCGATTAACACATCGAAAGTGTTTATTTTGTCTGCAGTCATTTTATTTATTGTCTTAAGTTGATTTAATTTGGGCACAAAAGTAACTCAAATCCTTATTTATAACAAAACATTTGTTTTAGATTTCGTGATTTTTAGAAATAAAATCCAAAGGAGCCTTTCACGGAAAATTTCTGCGTATCAGGGGTATTCAAATAATTTCCTCTCCAGGTAAAATCAATTCGAAATACTTTGAAAATATTGCCTATTCCGGCACTATATTCCCAATATACATCTTCGGGAGCGGCATACACTAAGCCGGAAGCATTGATGGCTCTGCTGGCATCTGAGATAGTTCCGTAAACGGCTTTTGCGCCTATTATTTCTCTCCAGTTTAATTTTCTCATAAATGGAATTCTTGAAAAAACACGTCCTCCAAAATTATGTTCCCATTGTAGCGTAGCGTATTGATCGGCAACAAATTCGTAAAAATTAAGGTTGTTAAAAGTGTTTTCTATAGAAGAATAGGATTGGTTTCCGGGAATTACACTCATCAACCCCAGCGGAATTGTTCCAAAAGTTTTACCTAATTCCAAAGTAAGATTTGTGCGTCCTAATGGACCAATAATAATAGGCTGTCTGTAGTACAATTGCAATTTGTCATACTTGAAATCACTGTCAAACAAGCCTTTGAAACCGTGACTGTAATTGATGTAAAAGCGACTAAAAGGACTGTCAACAGTGCTTCTTTCCACTCCGTAACCAATCATTTTTCGGTTTGGAGCTAATTCTACCTGTAGATTAACTTCTGATTGTTTGACATCACTTCTTGTAGTGGTTTGACTTGCATCAGTATAATAATCCAATTTAAAAGTGTCAGATGCTGATTCTAACGTTCGGTATGAAAATCCCATTTGGAACATCAGGTTTTTTACAGGTTCTATTTCAACTGACAAATTAGATAAATTAATGTTAGTTAACTTTCCGTTATTTCCTGTTGAAACTAATGAAGATGAAGCAAAACTTCTGCCTAAAACATCATTTGTAGTGGTTAAACTGGCGCCTATTTGTTCCACATCTCGTCTGTTTCCACCTGAAATGATAATTCGGTTTTTCTTATCTACCATCCATTTTCCTGATAATCCATATTTGAATTTATGATCGTCAAATCCATAAGCGGTATATCCTTGTAAACGCCAGGTGTCGTTAGGACCAAAATAAGTTCTTCCTCCGGTTCTTATTCGGATTCCTTCTACTTCATTGTAACCAAAAGTAGAAAATATCGGGCCGTAATCAAAATGTCCAAATTGAACATATCCGCTTCCTAAAATAGAAACCAAATTATATAATTGCTTGAATTTCTTGACTGTTTGCAAGGTGTCCAGCATTTTGTAAATCCCTTTTTCGTCTTTGTTTAGGTTTTCAAAACGATTGTCATCCCAGTATTTTTCTGATCTGTTGTAAACTTCATTATCAATATAATTAACCTCTTCTTTGTAAAAAGCAGCAGGTTTTTCGACATTGAATTTGTGATTTTGATACAGGGTGGTGCGTTTTCCATATACCCCTTTAGACTCATCTTTTTTATTCAAGGCAAAGTCTGACATCATGTGGTCACGGGTTAACAGAAATACAGAGTCGTTTTCTACTTCAAATTCCTGTTCGATATAAATGTCTTTTACCCAGTTAATATTGGCGCTTTTGGTTACAGCCATATTGATTTTTTTGATGGCAAAAGTGGTGTCGTTTACCCAAAAATCACCTTTAAAAGTCAGTTCGTTTTTACGTCTTGGATAAAACAGAATGTTGTAACACCATTTTTTATCAATAAAAGCACTGTCTCTAAGAACATAACTATAGACATCTATACCTGTTTTTGATAACGGACTGGTGAAGCTTTTGTCAAAAAAAGTAAGGTGGTTATTGTAAATATCGTAATTTGAATACAAGTCTTTTATGAAAGATAAAATTTGCTGATTATCACTAAATCCGGAGTTTTTATTCGCCTTTAGTTGCTCTTTTACCTTGTTTGTTTTATTGTTTCCATATACCTCCATCAGTGATTCATTGATGAAAATGGGCAGATAAGTTTTTCCAGTAACTCTTGAGGTATCAATATGTTTAAAAACAAATTCCATTCCTTTAAAGATTTTGTTTTTCATAAAAGCACTATCAATAGTATTCATGTCAAATTCTACTTTTTCGTACTTCTCCATTTGATAGTAATCAAATTGGTACAAACCATTTTTTCGCTTTCTTTCCCAGATTTTTCTAAGAATATCTAATGCGGGATTGTTCTTTTTAGAGGTCTTTCCGGAATAGATAACAACCTCTTTTAATTCTTCCATATCCTTTAGCAGTACCTTAAAATTATAATTTACTGCTTTGTCCAAAGTGATTTCTGTATCTGAGAATCCAACTGAGGTTACTAATAAAGTAGTGTAAGTGGAAGGTGATTCGATATAAAAGCGTCCGTCTTCATTAGACATAACGCCCATATTTGAGCCTTTGAAAACGATATTCGCAAAAGGAACGGGCTGGTTTGATTTATCTACCACTATACCGCTCACTTTTGTTTGAGCAAAAAGTGTTGTAAAGACAGATAAAATAAAAAACAAACCTGATAATATGTACTTCTTATTCATGTGGTAGATTTAAAAAAAAAGCTTCATCAAACTAACGTAAGATGAAGCCTCAATAGTATTTGTTATGTATTATTTATACAATACTTTCTTTACCGCTTTCACAACATCAGCTGCATTTGGCAACCAGTCTTTTAATAACACTGGAGAATATGGTGCCGGAGCATCGGCAGTTGTGATTCTTTGAATTGGTGCATCAAGGAAATCAAAAGCTTGTTCCTGAACAATGTAAGTAATCTCAGAAGAAATACTCGCAAATGGCCATGCCTCTTCAAGGATAACCAAACGGTTTGTTTTCTTAACTGATTTTAAGATGGCTTCGTTATCCATTGGACGAACAGTTCTTAAATCGATAATCTCACAAGAAATTCCTTCTTTAGCTAATTCATCAGCAGCGATAAAAGCTTCTTTGATGATTTTTCCAAAAGAAACAATAGTTACATCAGTTCCTTCTCTTTTGATGTCAGCAACTCCAATTGGAATTACATATTCTCCGTCAGGTACTTCGCCTTTGTCACCGTACATTTGCTCTGATTCCATGAAAATAACCGGGTCATTATCACGAATAGCTGATTTTAAAAGTCCTTTAGCATCATAAGGAGTAGAAGGTACAATCACTTTTAACCCAGGAGTGTTAGCAAACCAGTTTTCTAATGCCTGAGAGTGAGTAGCTCCTAATTGACCTGCAGAAGCAGTTGGTCCGCGAAAAACGATAGGCACATTAAATTGTCCACCTGTCATTTGACGCATTTTAGCAGCGTTATTTATAATTTGATCAATACCTACTAAACAGAAGTTGAAAGTCATGTATTCTACAATAGGACGACATCCGTTCATTGCAGATCCTACTGCAATTCCTGTAAAACCAAGTTCAGCAATTGGAGTATCAATTACTCTTTTTTCACCAAATTCAGCCAGCATTCCTTTTGAAGCTTTGTATGCTCCATTGTATTCTGCAACTTCTTCGCCCATTAAATATATGGATTCATCGTGACGCATTTCTTCGCTCATCGCTTCGCAAATGGCCTCTCTAAATTGTATTGTTCTCATATTATATTGTATGTTGAATTTTCTGAAGAGCAAAAATAAATATTTTAAACCATTTAAAACACAAATTAACTTAAATAATCCTCCATAAATTCTAACATCTTAGATTAGGTATGTGAATATCTCGTATTTATTCTGTTATTTTACACTAATCAAACAAATAAAAACAATATTACAGGAATGCTAAGTAGTTATTCATGTCAAATTATTCGAAATATTGTTCTAATTTTGTAACTCATTTTTACCAATTTTATAAATATCCAAACATGAAAATACTAGTTTGCATCAGTCATGTTCCTGATACTACCTCAAAAATTAACTTTACAAATGCTGATACCGAATTTGATACTAACGGCGTACAATATGTAATCAATCCTAATGACGAATTTGGTTTAACTCGTGCCATTTGGTTCCAAGAACAACAAGGTGCTACGGTAACTGTAGTAAATGTGGGCGGACCGGAAACTGAACCTACATTAAGAAAAGCATTGGCTATTGGAGCTAACGACGCTATTCGTATCAATGCGAATCCTACTGATGGATTTTTTGTGGCCAAACAATTAGCCGAAGTTATTAAATCAGGAGCTTATGATTTAATTATTGCCGGAAAAGAATCTTTAGATTATAATGGAGGAATGGTTCCGGGAATGATTGCTGGCATTTTAGGATACAACTTCTTAAATTCATGTATCAACATTACTGTTGATGGTACCAATGTAAAAGCAGTTCGTGAAATTGACGGTGGAAAAGAAACTGTTGCTACTTCATTACCTCTAATTATTGGTGGACAAAAAGGAATTGTAGAAGAAAAAGATTTGCGTATTCCAAACATGAGAGGAATCATGACTGCGAGAACAAAAGCATTAAATGTTATTGAACCGATTGATGCTACTGTAAACACCAAAGCGGTAAGATTTGAAAAACCGGCTCCGAAATCAGCAATAAAAATGGTTTCCCCGGATAATTTAGACGAATTAATCGACTTATTACACAACGAAGCAAAAGTTATTTAGTATTCAGTTTTAAAATCTGAAATCAATACCGATAGCTATCGGTACGTTAATCTAAAAATCGAATATCATCATGTCAATATTAATATATGCAGAATCTGCAGAAGGAAAATTTAAAAAAGTAGCATTCGAAATCGCTTCTTACGCAAAAAAAGTAGCGGAATCTTTAGGAACTACAGTAACTGCTCTAACTATAAACACTGAAAACGTTACTGAATTATCAAAATACGGAGTTGACAAAGTTTTAAAAGTAAACAACGACAAATTAGCTGGTTTTAATGCTAAAGCTTATGCTGATGTTATCAAACAAGCAGCTCAACAGGAAAATACAAAATTGGTTGTTTTGTCTTCCAGCACTGATAGTATCTATCTTTCTTCACTGGTAGCAGTGAGTTTAGAAGCCGGTTTTGCTTCAAATGTAGTAGGATTGCCTGTGAATACAGCTCCTTTTCAAGTAAAAAGAAATGCTTTTTCTAACAAAGCATTCAATATAACCGAAATCAATACCGACGTAAAAGTAATTGGTCTGGCTAAAAACTCTTATGGTATTTTCGAAAATGCTTCTACCTTAACAGAAGAAGCTTTTAATCCAAGCATTGGTGACAATGATTTTGGAATCAAAGTAGAATCGGTTGAAAAATCATCAGGAAAAGTATCTATTGCTGATGCTGATATTGTAGTTTCAGGAGGACGCGGATTAAAAGGGCCTGAAAATTGGAACTTAATCGAAGATTTAGCTGCAGTTCTTGGAGGCGCAACAGCCTGTTCAAAACCGGTTTCCGACTTAGGCTGGAGACCACACGCAGAACACGTAGGACAAACAGGAAAACCGGTTGCAACTAATTTATACATTGCCGTTGGGATTTCAGGTGCTATCCAACACATCGCCGGAATTAATGCTTCAAAAGTAAAAGTGGTTATCAATACCGATCCGGAAGCACCTTTCTTTAAAGTAGCCGACTACGGAATTGTAGGTGATGCTTTTGATGTAGTGCCAAAATTAATAGAAAAACTAAAGGCATATAAGGCGCAAAACGCTTAATACTTTAACTCCTTATTAAAATAATTCTGCCTAATAAAATAAGATAATCGTATCTTTGCTTATTGGCAGAATTTTTAATTAATATTGCAGCCTAAAACGAGCCAACAAAATTAAAATTTTAAAAAACGATACTTTTTCATTTCAACAATTATGAGCTTAGTCAAATTATCCATAAAAGGAATTTCATACAGCCAAACACAAAATGGAGCCTATGCTTTGATTTTGAATGAAGTAGATGGCGAAAGAAAACTACCTATCGTAATAGGAGCTTTCGAAGCGCAATCTATTGCTATTGCTTTAGAAAAAGAGATCAAGCCGCCACGTCCGTTAACTCATGATTTGTTTAAAAATTTTGCAGAACGCTTTGATATCGTTGTCAAACAAGTCATTATTCATAAACTTGTTGACGGAGTGTTTTATTCCAGTATTATTTGTGAAAGAGATAAAATAGAAGAAATAATAGACGCCAGAACTTCTGATGCTATTGCATTAGCCCTGCGTTTTAATGCTCCTATTTTTACTTATAAAAATATTCTTGACAAAGCGGGAATCTATTTAAAAACAAATCCATCAGAAACGGATAAAGAAAATCAGCCGATGGACGATGTTATTTCGAATCCGGAATCTTTTACTGCTGAAGCCGAAAGTGGTCGCGCTTACATTAAATACAGTCTTCAGGAATTAAACGATTTATTAATTCAGGCCGTAGAGCAGGAAGACTATGAAAAAGCAGCCAAGATAAGAGACGAAATTTCAAAAAGAGAATCGTAGTTTATTTGCTTATTTGTTAATTCGAATAACCAAATTACCAAATTACCAAATCCACAAATTACCATTAGAAATGAAGCAATATTTAGATTTAGTAAAACACGTTATGGAAAACGGCTGCCAAAAAGGCGACCGAACAGGAACCGGAACTAAAAGTGTATTTGGTTATCAAATGCGTTTTGATTTAAGCGAAGGTTTTCCAATGGTTACCACCAAAAAACTACATCTTAAATCAATTATCTATGAATTGCTTTGGTTTTTAAAAGGAGAAACTAATATCAGTTACCTTAAAGAACATAATGTGAAAATTTGGGATGCCTGGGCTGATAAAAACGGGGATTTAGGTCCTGTTTATGGTCATCAATGGCGTAATTGGAACAGTGAAGAAATAGACCAGATTTCGGATTTAATCAAAGAATTGAAAACCAATCCAAATAGTCGAAGAATGCTGGTTTCGGCATGGAATCCTTCGGTATTACCGGATACTACGAAATCATTTGAAGAAAATGTAGCCAATAACAAAGCGGCCTTGCCTCCTTGTCATGCTTTCTTTCAATTTTATGTAGCCGATGGAAAATTATCCTGTCAGCTCTACCAAAGAAGTGCCGACATCTTTTTAGGAGTTCCGTTCAATATTGCTTCTTACGCATTATTAACCATGATGATTGCACAGGTGTGTGACCTTCAAGTTGGAGAATTTATTCACACTTTTGGCGATGCACACATCTATAATAATCATTTTGAGCAATTGGAATTACAACTGTCGCGTGAACCAAAACCATTACCAAAGATGATTTTAAATCCTGAGATTAAAAACATCTTTGATTTTGATTATGATGATTTTACTTTAGTAGGCTACGAACCGCACGAAACCATAAAAGGAAATGTAGCAGTTTAAAACTATCAAAATTGCAAAAAATCAAATTCCAAATTCCAAACCTAATAATTGGAATTTGGGATTTTTTTAATTGGAATTTCAAAAAAAATAGCGTTTTAGATTAAACCTCTAAAACGCTATTTTCTGTTCCTGCAAATTCATTCCATTTAAAAGAATCAGCTTCACTTTCGTTTACATATTCTCCGTCAATTAAATACTTGAATTCGTAAGCAGCATCTTTATCTAAATCAAAAACACCTTTAAAAGTACCATTTTTTAATTTACTTAAAGTGCCTTCTTCGGCATTCCAATTATTAAAATCACCAATAACTGAAACCTGAGTCGCTTCTTTAGCCTCAATAGAAAATGTAACTTTACAAACTGGTTTTGACTTTACAAACTGTTTTTTAATTGGCATAACTATTTCATTTTTAGATTTATGAGACAAAGTAAAACATTTTAATCGAAGTTTAGATGCTCTAAAGTAAGTTTTAGGATAATGCTTAATAAACTGTTAAAAACAAGCCAATTCATCAAATTTAAAAGCTTAATATTTTTAAAATACAAAAAAGCAAGAGTGTAAAACCTAAATATTCTATAGTGTAAATAAGCATTTCCAAATTAAATTTTATCTTTATAGTCAAAAAAAAGCAGCCTATGAAAACCGAACAGTATGAATTGTACGAATACGCCAGAAAACGTATCACACAAAAAAAAAGAGTTTATTTTCATTTTGTGGTATTGTTTTTAGCCAGTTTATTTTTATTTGTTTCTACTGAAGTTTTTCACTTTAATGAAGATGCAAATTGGCATATTTGGTTAATTACAGCCTGGTTATTTTTATTTATTTTGCATTTTATCAAAGTTTTTATTACCGACCGTTTTATGAGTAAAACTTGGGAAAAAGAACAAATCGATCGATTAGTTGCACTACAGGAAAAAAAGATAGCTGAATTAAATGATCAAATCAACGAAGAATCTTCTACAAAATAAAAACTAATGATTACAATGATTGCTGCCGCTGCCCAAAACAAGGCACTGGGAAAAGACAACCAATTGATTTGGCATTTGCCTAACGATTTCAAACGATTTAAAAGCCTGACAACGGGTCATCATATTATAATGGGTAGAAAAACTTTTGAAAGTTTTCCCAAACCACTTCCTAATCGTACACACATTATAATCACGCGTCAGGCTAATTATCAGGCAGCCGAAGGTTGTATTGTAGTAGATAGTATCGAAAAAGCAATCGAAAAATGTCCGGAAGGTGAGGAGTCTTTTATTATTGGAGGAGGTGAAATCTACCAATTGGCATTGCCTTTTTCAGATAAAATTGAACTTACTGTGGTACATCATAATTTTGAAGCCGATGCCTTTTTTCCCGAAATAGAACCCGAAGACTGGGAATTAATAAGTAGTGAATTTCAAGCTAAAGATGAAAAGCATCTTTACGATTACAGTTTTGATACTTATATCAGAAAACAAAAAAGCTTGTCAGAAATATAATTTTCAAACAGTCTGTTTGTTGTAGTTTTGATGTGAATTTTGTCAAGTATCAAAATCTACTGATACGAATTTGATTCCAGGCTTTTCATAGCTTTGAATAACGGTAAATATCTGATTACGATATATTTAACTCTGTTTTAAGTTTGGAATTCGTAACTTTAAGAGAAAATAGGGTTATGAAAAATTTTGCAATTAAACTTGTATGCTTAACCACGGCTTATGTATTTGTATTTGCAGCTTTGAACCAAATGAATGTCAATATACGAATACTGTTGTTGATGCACAGTATAGGATTTATTTTAATACCATTTATGACCTATACTGTTTTGACTGATAACTACAAAACCAATAAAACTTTTAAAGATTGGTACGAAGATCACACAATAAAAACTTTAGACGAAGACGAATAAAAAAAAGTCCCGATTCAATCGGGACTTTTCTGTTATTTCTCTCTGATATAAATATCGATTGGAACTCCTGAGAAATCCCAGTTTTCTCTAATTTTATTCTCCAGGTAACGTTTGTACGGTTCTTTAACATATTGCGGCAAGTTAGCGAAAAACACAAACTGAGGTGTTGGTGATGGCAACTGCATGCAATATTTAATTTTTACATACTTACCTTTTGTTGCCGGTGGCGGATAAGCTTCAATTACTTTCAACATAAATTCGTTGAATTTTGAAGTTGGAATACGTTGCTGACGGTTTTCGAATACTTGTACCGAAGCTTCCAAAGCTTTCAATAAACGTTGTTTAGTCAATGCTGATACAAAAAGAATTGGCACATCGGTAAATGGCATTAATTCTTTCTTGATTTTTTCAGCATAATCACGGGTTGACATGGTGTCTTTTTCAACCAAATCCCATTTGTTTACCAAAATCACCACTCCTTTACGGTTTTTTTGAGCCAGCCAGAAAATATTTTGATCCTGACTTTCAAAGCCGCGGGTTGCATCAATCACCAAAATACAGATATCGGCATGTTCAATAGCACGCACCGAACGCATTACTGAATAAAATTCTAAATCTTCCTTAACCTTCGCTTTACGACGAATTCCCGCTGTATCAACCAGGTTGAATTCGAAACCAAAACGGTCAAATTTGGTATCAATAGCATCACGGGTTGTTCCTGCAATGTCAGTAACCATAAATCGGTCTTTACCAATCAAAGCATTGATAAAGCTTGATTTTCCGGCATTAGGACGCCCTACTACTGCAAAACGGGGTAAGATGGTTTCTTCTTTTGTTGGTTCCGGTTTTTCTGGGAAAGCATCAATCAAAGCATCCAATAAATCTCCGGTACCACTTCCGGAAATACTGGCAAACGTATAATAATCTCCTAGTCCAAGATTGTAAAATTCTACTGCGTCTTTCTCGCGCATGGCGTTGTCAACCTTATTTACTGCCAGTAAAACGGGCTTAGTTACTTTGCGTAACAACTTCGCCACTGTCTCGTCCATAGGAGTAATTCCCTCTTCAACATCAACCACAAAAATAATAACATCAGCTTCGTCGATAGCTAATTCTACTTGCTTGCGAATCTCACCTTCAAAAACATCATCACTTCCGCGAATATATCCACCGGTATCAATTACCGAAAATTCTTTTCCGTTCCACTCGCTTTTTCCGTAGTTCCTGTCTCTGGTAACACCCGAAACCGAATCTACAATAGCTTCTCTTCTTTGTATCAGCCTATTAAAAAGGGTTGATTTCCCTACATTAGGTCTTCCTACTATCGCAACAATGTTATTCATTTCTTTCTTTTTTTGATTTCGGATTTCAGATTTCAGACTTCAATTTCCTTGAAATCATGTCTCTTACAATCCAAAATACCGTATTTTAATTTTTTGCAAAGGTACACTTTTAGTTTACAGTATTCAGTATTAAATATTCAGTAATTATAATACCGTAAACTGATTACTACTAACTGACCACTGCGTACTATTTTTGATTATAACCAAAGCGTTTCAGCATATTAGTATTACTTCTCCAGTTTTTGTTGACCTTCACATATAATTCAATGTGAATTTGTTTTCCAAAGAACTTTTCTAAATCTACTCGGGCATCCATTCCTACTTTCTTCAAAGCTGCTCCCTTGTGACCAATAATGATTCCTTTTTGAGTATCGCGTTCCACCATAATCAAAGAACGAATTCTAATAATTGTATCTGTTTCAACAAACTCCTCGGTTACAATTTCTACGGCATACGGAATCTCTTTGCTGTAATTCAATAAGATTTTCTCGCGAATGATTTCGTTTACAAAAAAACGTTCCGGCTTATCCGTCAATTGATCTTTTGGATAATAAGCAGGTGATTCTGGTAATAACGAAATGATTCTTTGAAAAACTTCCGGTACATTGAAATTTTGCAAAGCCGAAATAGGATAGATCTCCGCATTAGGTACTTTTTCAGTCCAAAAAGCTACTTGTTGTTCTAATTGTTCCTGATTTGAATTGTCAATTTTATTCAATAATAATAGGACAGGAATTTTAGCATGAATGATTTTATTGAAAAAAGCTTCGTCTTTTAAATCCTGTTCACCAATTTCAACCATATAAATCAGAACATCCGCATCTTCAAAAGCTGACTTTACAAAATCCATCATTGATTCCTGCATTTCATAAGCCGGCTTAATAATTCCGGGAGTATCAGATAGAACCATTTGAAAATCATCTCCGTTTACAATCCCCAGAATTCTATGACGCGTTGTTTGTGCTTTAGAAGTAATAATAGACAATCTTTCCCCTACAAAGGCATTCATTAAGGTTGATTTACCAACATTTGGATTCCCTATAATATTTACAAAACCTGCTTTATGTGCTGTCATTTTATTTAATTTAATGCGGCAAAGGTAGTCATATCAAGCCAATAGACGAAATAAAAAGATTTTTTAAAATTCAGGGTTGTAAATGTGGAATTTATTTGTATCTTTGCACCCGAAACATCGCGGGATAGAGCAGTAGGCAGCTCGTCGGGCTCATAACCCGAAGGTCACAGGTTCGAGTCCTGTTCCCGCTACTAAGTTAATTTTACTGAGATTACCAAACGCACATCGCGGGATAGAGCAGTAGGCAGCTCGTCGGGCTCATAACCCGAAGGTCACAGGTTCGAGTCCTGTTCCCGCTACTAAGCCAATCATTTTGATTGGCTTTTTTTATATCTAATTTTTATGGAAAATGAATTTGTTGTTTATATTTTATATTCTGAAAAATTCAAAAAGACCTATGTCGGTTACACTTCAACTCTATTAGAACGATTCAAATCTCATAATCAATTAGCAACAAAAGGGTATACTATAAAATTCAGACCTTGGAAAGTAATTCATGTCGAATTTTTCTCCTCTAAATCTGAAGCGATGAAAAGAGAAAAACATTTAAAAACAGGAATTGGTCGTGATTTTATTAAATCTTTAATCAATTAAAATATGTTTGGGTTTATATCCGCCGCGGCGGACACAGGTTCGAGTCCTGTTCCCGCTACTAAGAAGCTTCAGAGAAATCTGGAGCTTTTTTTTGTTGTAATCAGTTTTTGGTCTTTGGTGAAAAAATAACAAAGCCACTAATTTAATCGAAATTAAAAATAGTGGCTTTGGTTTTGTTTAGGTAAGGCTTATTTGTAATAAGAAAATGTTTCGTTGTTTTCTATTTTAAGTATTGTTTCGTAGATTAAACGAATTACATTTTCAACATCTTCTTTGTGTACCATTTCAACTGTGGTGTGCATATAGCGCAATGGAAGTGAAATCAGGGCAGAAGCTACTCCGCCATTGCTGTAAGCAAAAGCATCGGTATCGGTTCCTGTAACACGCGAAGAAGCTAATCGTTGAAAAGGAATTTTCTTTTCTTCGGCAGTGTCAATAATTAAATCTCTTAAATTATTTTGTACAGCCGGTGCGTAAGTGATAACCGGACCTTTTCCAATTTTAGTTTCTCCTTCGATTTTTTTATCAATCATTGGGGTAGTAGAATCATGACAAACATCTGTAATGATGGCTACGTTTGGTTTTATGGTTTGAGTAATCATTTCGGCGCCACGAAGTCCTACTTCTTCCTGGACAGCATTCGTTATGTATAATCCAAATGGTAATTTTTTCTTGTTTTCGTGCAAAAGTCTTGCTACTTCAGCAATCATAAAACCTCCCATGCGGTTGTCAATAGCGCGACAAACAAATTTATTTTCGTTCAAGACAATAAATTCATCAGGGTAAGTAATTACACAACCTACGTGAACGCCTAGTTTTTCTACTTGTTCTTTAGTTTCGCAACCTAAATCAATAAAGATATTACTGATTTTAGGGTTTTCTTCTTTGTCTCTGTTTCGGGTATGAATAGCAGGCCATCCAAAAACGCCTTTTATAATTCCGTTTTTAGTGTGGATGTTAACACGTTTTGATGGAGCAATTTGATGGTCAGAACCGCCGTTTCTGATTACATAAATCAAACCGTCTTCGGTGATGTAGTTTACGTACCAGGAAATTTCATCGGCATGACCTTCGATCACTACTTTGAAAGGGGCGTTAGGATTGATGATTCCTACTGCTGTTCCGTAGGTGTCGGTTATAAAAGTGTCAACATACGGCTTAAGGTATTCCATCCATATTTTTTGCCCGCTGCTTTCGTAGCCTGTTGGTGAGGCATTATTAAGGTAGCTTTCTAAAAAAGCCATTGAATCATTGTTTAGTATTGACTGAGTGCTCATAAAATATTTTTTTGCTAAAATATAAATTTGCTATTACAGTTGCATAGATATTGTATAATTTTACAGCAAAATATTGCCTTTATGAAATCTGTTTGTTTAATATTCTTTTTGTTGGTATCATTTTATGGTTTTGGTCAGGGTGTAGTTCCTTATGATCCAAATGCTATGGGGTATGTGTTGACGGAGAAAGACAGTGTGTTGAGTGATACGATAAGGTTGCCTGAGATTATTATTTCAAATGAAAAACTGGATCCTGAAGCTAAAAAGCAATATCTTATTTTGCAAAGTCGTGTTTATAGAACTTATCCTTATGCTAAATTGGCTGCAGATAGACTGGTAAATTTGAATAAGGGGATGGCTCGACTTAATTCTGAAAGGGAAAAGAAAAGATATTTTAAAATTGTAGAAGACTATCTTACTAATGAGTTTGAGGCTAGACTGAAAAAATTATCCCGTAGTCAGGGGCGTATTCTGGTAAGGTTAATTCATCGTCAAACGGGTACGACAACTTATGAGTTGATTAAGACATTAAAAAGTGGTTGGAAAGCTTTTTGGTCTAATACAGCTGCAAGTATGTTTGATATTGATTTGAAATCGCAATATGCGCCTTTTGAGTCTAATGAAGATTATCTTATAGAAAATATTCTTAAAGAGGCGTTTGAAACGGGTCGATTGTCTAATCAACCGGCTGCGACTCCTGTAGATGTGGATAAGTTAAATGAATATTGGGATTCTAAATTATCTAAAAAGCCTTAAGTTTTAATTGTTCCTTTAATATATAAGAAGCTCGTACTGTATTATAGTATGAGCTTTTTTTTATTGGTAGCTCTTTCCTGCTCCCGATAGCTATCGGGATGCTATAGCTTCTGCGCTGAACACCGGTGCAGGAGGCTGTTGCTGCTATCAGGGCTAGGTGATTGGGGTTGAAACAACTTTTTGTTCTCTAAATTTTAGAAAAACCCTTCGTGAATCTCTGTGTTTTCTTAGTGAACCTTTGTGGA
>NZ_BMGA01000014.1 GCF_014639535.1 Flavobacterium palustre
GATTATCCGCAAAGATTTCTCATCTGTTTACTGATATGCACTTTTATAAAGCTTTGTCAAGGTTAGGCTAATGAAAAAAACTTATATGGCTTATATGGTAAAAAAGAGTAACCACAAAGTTTTTTTAAACCATTAAGAAATTTAGCTTATTAAGTTTTATTTTTTTCTACCGCAAAGTTTTGAGAGATTTCCGCAAAGATTATCCGCAAAGATTTCTCATCTGTTTACTGATATGCACTTTTATAAAGCTTTGTCAAGGTTAGGCTAATGAAAAAAACTTATATGGCTTATATGGTAAAAAAAAATCAAAGTTTTACCATTAATAAACTACAGCTTTAGTACTTCTCAAACCACTCTTCCTACTCAAAGCAATATTCATTTTGAAATGAATTTGCTGACTTTTTATATCCAAAAATAGCATTAGATACAACGCTTGATATCCATTGCTTCTGCTTACCTTTGTCGGCTTAAAAAAATAAAATGACTTTAGCTACTTATACTAAGGAGTTCTCTTATAATCTACAATTGGCTTATCCCATTATTCTAGGAATGCTAGGGCATACTTTGGTAGGAATTGTCGATAATGTTATGGTGGGCAAATTAGGACCTACTGAATTGGCGGCAGTTTCTTTGGCTAATAGTTTTGTGTTTATAGCCATGTCGTTAGGAATTGGTTTTTCTACAGCTATTACTCCTTTGGCAGCCGAAGCCGATGGCGAACAGAATATAGAAAAAGGAAGAACAGTATTCCATCATGGTTTGTATTTATGCACTTTTTTAGGTTTTTTTCTTTTTGTATTGGTTCTTTTTGCCAAGCAGTTACTGGTTTTTATGGGGCAGCCTGAAAATGTGGTCGAATTGTCTAAGCCATATCTCGATATTGTAGCATTTTCGTTAATTCCATTAATTGTTTTTCAGGGGTACAAACAATTTGCCGACGGAATGAGCGAAACCAAATATTCCATGTGGGCTACAATTATAGGAAACGGGGTTAATGTAGGCTTGAATTACATTTTTATATACGGAATTTGGGTTTTTCCTAAGTTGGGAATCGTTGGTGCGGCTGTTGGCACCATTGTCTCTCGTTTTGTAATGTTGGCTTACATGCACTATAAAATGAAAAACAACGCTAAATTCCATCCGTTTTTTGATGGCTTTTCATTTCGAAAGATACAGCGGGAAATCAATCTGAAAATTATCCGATTAGGCGCTCCTTCTTCGATGCAAATGTTTTTTGAGGTAGCCCTGTTTACCGGTGCAGTCTGGCTTTCCGGACGTTTGGGAATTGCTAATCAGGCGGCGAACCAAATCGCGTTGAGTCTGGCCTCATTTACCTTTATGTTTGCCATGGGATTGGGCGTGGCAGCGACCATCAGGGTAGGGAATCAAAAAGGTTTGGGAGATTATAAGAAAATGAAAATTGTTGCCTTTTCTATCTTTTTATTGGTGGTTTTATTGCAGATTTTCTTTGCGCTGTTTTTTGTGTTATTTCATAAACAAATGCCGGCTTTGTTTGTGGACAGGAATAGTGCAGCCGATTTTGTAACCAATGCCGAAGTAATTGCCATCGCGGCTCAATTGCTTTTAGTGGCGGCGGTTTTTCAGATTTCAGATGGAATTCAGGTGGCGGTTCTGGGAGCATTACGAGGTTTGCAGGATGTTAAAATCCCGATGTATATTACCTTTGTGGCCTATTGGATTGTCGGATTTCCGGTGGCGGTTTATTTAGGTTTTTATACCGCTCTGAAAGCCGTTGGGATTTGGATTGGACTTTTGGCAGGACTCACAACAGCAGCTTTATTTTTGTATATTCGCTTCATAAAATTAACAAGACGGTTAATTATAGAAAAACATTAAAAATAAGAAAGAGGAGTTTGTTTTTTCGAATAAAATTCAGGCGATTCAAAAAATAATCAAAATTAATTACAACATGGAATTACCAAAATTTGTACTTGGAGACAATACCGATTTTCCGGATGATATTTTTATCATTCACCTGGATTACCCAAGATTTATTATAAATCTAAAAGATGATGAAGTAGAATTTATGGAAGAAGCGGAAGATCTTGACGAAGCCGAATTGAATGCCGAAATGGAAGGATTAATCGAAGAAGCCAATGCTTTTTATGACAGGGAAATGGAGCGTTACGAGAAAGAATAATTAAAAGTTTCTCTAATAACAGTTTGTGGCTGTAAAATGATTAAATTGAATCGTTTTACAGCCATTTTTTCTTCTAATATTTTAAAAATAAGGGTAACAAAATCAAATAGTAATTGATATATAATAAACTTAAAAAAATACGAAAATGAAAAATTTTAAAAAAATAACTGTTGTTTTGGCTTTAGGTTGGTATGGCATGGGAAATGCTCAAGAGACTATCGTAAATAGAGCTAAAGTGAGTGTAGAAAAAGCTGTTGTTGGATCCAATCAAAAAGGAATCAATACATTGAATAACGGAATGCCAAATAGGATTTCGATGAATGTTACTGTTCCTAAACAGACACAAGGAGCAACATTTGGAGAGAAGGTAATTGCCGGTAAAATAAATATTAGGCTAACTGAAAATGGCTGTGTTATTTTATTTCCTCAAAATTCGGGCTATACAGTTAATGTGAAAAACAATAGCATTAATGAATTGACAGTAAGTGAGCGTACTAATTTTGGAGAAAAAGTGAATCAGGGATTGCAATCGGGGGGTAGTTCACTATCGCAAGGTGCATCTTTATTCGGGGGAGCTTTACCTGGTGGATCTATTATTTCGGCTGCTGTTTCCAGTGTGGGTAATTTAGCAGGAGGAGGAGCTGCAGCAGCTTCGTACGCTAAAAATGCAAAGAAAGTATTTCCAATTGAAGATCAGGATACTGATACCGTGATGGAGTTACAGGATGGTGAATTTGAATTGGCATTTGTAATTTCGCATAAATCTACATCAGGATTAAAAGATACTTTAAAAACTCAGGTTCGCATAGGTTTTACAGTTGAAAACGGAATATTGAAAACCAAGCACGATACCGCTAAGAATTCGGTGGGTAATATTAGATAAAATGATGTTCTTTGACGTATGAAATTTAAGGTTTGTTTTTAAAATACTTTTTTAATAATAATTGGGCGGCGGCAAATGGTGAATATTCATTATTTTGCACCGCTTTTTTAGTTTTTTCTAATTCCTTTTGAATCTCCGGATGATGAAAAAAATGTTCCTGGAGTTGATGATGAATGGTTTCCAACAGCCAAAATTCATTTTGTTCAGCTCTTTTGCTGTCAAAAAAACCGTTGTTTTTTGTTAGCTCAATGTATTTTGAAATCAGTTGTTCTATTTCGGCAATTCCCTCGTTTGTTTTGGCACTGCAAGTGGTCGCTGTGGGAATCCAGCCTGATTTTTTGGAAGGAAAAAGATGCAGCGCATGAGCGAATTGGGTTCTTGCCAATGTTGCTTTTGGAATGTTATCTCCATCGGCTTTATTAATTACAATAGCGTCTGCCATTTCCATAATGCCTCGCTTAATGCCTTGCAGTTCATCGCCGGTTCCGCTAACGTTTAACAGTAAAAAGAAATCAACCATACTGTGAACAGCAGTTTCACTTTGTCCAACACCTACCGTTTCAATAATAATGGTGTCAAAGCCGGCAGCTTCACAAAGTACAATAGTTTCTCTGGTTTTGCGGGCTACTCCGCCCAGAGTTTCTCCCGATGCCGAAGGACGCACATAAGCATTAGGATCTTTGGCTAATTCTTCCATTCGCGTTTTATCTCCCAAAATACTTCCATGCGAAATTGTACTGCTGGGGTCGATAGTTAAAACGGCTATTTTTTTGCCCAAACCACTCAAATGTTTGCCAAAAGCTTCAATAAAACTGCTTTTTCCTACTCCGGGAATCCCCGTAATTCCTATTCGAACCGACTGATTGGCATGTGGCAGACAAGAATGAATCAGGGTATTTGCTTTTTCAAAATGCTTGGGATTGCTGCTTTCGATTAACGTAATGGCTTTGCTCAGCGCATTAATATCTCCGGACAAAATACCCGAAAGAAGTTCCCCGGCAGTGGGTTGTGCCATTCGGGCCTGTTGAATTTTTTTCAACACTGCGGTATTGAAAATTTCAGGACGGTCTTGATTGGGGTTAGCTTTTTTCAAAATACAGCATGCTTTCTGTAAAAATAATATATTTGATGGAAAATGAGAAGCTATATCAATTACAATATTTTTTTCTTTTTTAACCGCAAAGATTTGCAAGATTTTCGCAAAGATATTTCAGCTGTTAATTTATATGAACTTTTATAAAGCTTTATTAAGTTTAGCTAAGTAAAAGAAACTTATATGACTTATATGGTAAAAAAAAGTTAACAGCAAAGTTTTTTTTAAACCATTAAGAAATTTAGCTTATTAAGTTTTGTTTTTTGACCGCAAAGATTTGAAAGATTTTCGCAAAGTTTACTAAGAATTTTCAAGCCAAAGATTATAAAAATAATTTGTGTCCCGATAGCTATCGGGATTGTGGTGAAAAACTAATCACAAAGTTTTTTAAACCTTAAAAAACTGATTGTTTCCAATAATTTCCTTTAGCGGTGCTACATCTTTTAGTTTTACTTTATCGTTAAAAGCAGCAATATGCTTGCTGTGATGCACATCAGAACCCACAAAATCGTACATGCCTTTTTGTAATAATGTGTCAGCAATTTTAGCAATTTTTTCTCCATAATAGCCCACAACAGCCAGTAAGTTCAGTTGGAATAAACAGCCCGCTTTTTTAAGTTTCTCGTATTCCGAAAAGTTTTTATGGTAAAACAAATACCTTTCCGGATGGGCAAGAACAGGAATGTAACCTGCTACTCTCAAATCAAAAAGAATAGAATAAAGTTGGATAGGCGCATTGATATACGATATCTCTACCAACACATAATTATCCTTTAAAGTCAATAAATCATTCGATTGCAACAATTTTACAAATTGGTCGTCCATTAAATATTCCGCAGCTGCCTGAAAAGGGATAGTGATGTTGTTTTTAGCAAGTGCTTCCACCGTATTGTTTTTAGTAGTAATAATTTGTTCGCGGGTATTATCCCAAACATGCTGAATGATATGCGGTGTGGTAATGAATTGGCTTATGCCAAAATTTTGAAGCGATTGTGTGAGTCTTAAAGTGTCTTCAAAGCTTTTGGCCCCATCATCAATACCGGGCAACAGATGCGAGTGAATATCAATATGATTGTTGGGAATAAGATCCTTTAAAATCGGTTTGGATTTGAATAATGTAAACATGCTGCAAAGATAGGGAAAGAAGTTGGGAGTTAGTAGTTAGAAGAGGGAAGAGGAAGTTAGAAGAGGGAAGTTAGGAGTGGATAATTTTCGGTTTTCCCCAACCCTAAAGGGAGCCGAAAATTAGAACCTTATGATTAACAATCAATGTCTTAATTTCTTTTCCCCTTCAGTCCATCAATTTTCGTTTTTCCCTAGCCTAAGAGAACCGAAAATTGAATGAACTAAAAAAACTTGAAAAAAATAAAAATGTTCCACTTCTTTTTTCCACCCTTTAGGGATGGGGAAGGAAAAAGAAGTACTAATAACGTCAGTTTTTTTTCATTCCTTTAAGGGCAGGGGCAAGAAAAGAAATTCAACTCACAACACATAACCACAACTGACCTCCCACAACCCCAACAAACAAGAATTTTCGCTTAAAACAGTTTTTTTACCCCGTTTTTGTGTTAGTAATCGGTTATTTTTGTTTTGACTGAAAATTGGATTGTATATTTACGTTTGACAGTTATAGATTTTAGTTAAATGATGAGGCAAAGAGATATAAATGATAAGGATTGGTTGTTTGAGATAACACCCAAGAATAAATTCTTTTCGCTTAATTTTAAAGAAGTTTGGCAATATCGGGATTTGTTGTTTCTTTTTGTAAAGAGAGATGTTGTTACCGTTTATAAGCAAACCGTTTTAGGACCGCTTTGGTATTTAATCCAGCCTTTGTTTACTTCTGTTACCTTTACCATTGTTTTTAATAATTTGGCGGGTATCAGCACTGGTGCAGTTCCTCCATTTCTGTTTAATTTAGCGAGTATTACTGTTTGGAATTATTTTGCATCCTGTCTTACCGGCACATCAAATACCTTTGCTGCTAATGCGGGTATCTTTGGCAAAGTTTATTTCCCTCGAATTATAGCTCCTTTGACTACTGTAATTTCTAATTTGGTTCGGTTTGGTATTCAGCTAGTCATTTTTTTTGCTTTTTTTCTCTATTTTTATTTCAAAGGTGCTTTGATAACCTTTAATGAATACACGATTTGGCTTCCTTTTGTTATTGCAGTTATGGGTGTTTTAGGATTAGGATTAGGGATGATTATTTCTTCGATGGTCACTAAATACCGGGATTTGAATTATTTAATAGGGTTTGGAATGCAATTGTTAATGTATGTATCAGGAGTGTTTTATCCCATGAGTTTGATACACTCTAAAATGCCACATTATGCCTGGATTATACAATACAATCCGGTAGCTTATATTATTGAAACGGCTAGGTATATGCTCTTAGGAATAGGAGAATTTCCAGTGGGAGGAATGCTTTATACATTGATTTTAACTTTTTGTATATTTATTATAGGCGTTTTATTGTTTAACAGGACAGAAAAGAGTTTTATAGATACGGTTTGATTTAGTGAATAGTAAATAGTGAGTAGTAAGAAGTTAGAAGTATGTATATTTTCGTTTTTCCCCGACCCTAAAGGGAGCCGAAAATTAAAACATACAGGATAAATGAACGTCCAAAATTTCTTTTTTCACCCTTTAGGGAGGGGCAAGAAAAAGAAATTTGATACATTCCACAATCGACAATATCCCCAAAAAAATGAAAGATATAATTTTAAAAGCCGAAAATATTTCCAAACAATACCGTCTGGGGCTTGTAGGTACAGGTACTTTGATCCATGATCTGAACCGTTGGTGGCATACTATCCGGGGTAAGGAAGATCCTTATTTAAAGATTGGAGAAGCTAATGACCGTACTGTAAAGGGAGAAAGCGACTATGTATGGGCTTTACAAGATATTAATTTTGAAATAGCCAAAGGAGAAGTAGTAGGTATTATTGGGAAAAACGGAGCGGGGAAATCCACCCTTTTAAAGATTTTATCAAGAGTGACTTCGCCTACTACAGGGAGCGTTAAATTTGGAGGTCGTGTGGCTTCTTTACTGGAAGTGGGTACAGGATTTAATGGCGAAATGACCGGACGTGAAAATATTTTCCTGAATGGTGCTATTTTAGGAATGACCAAAAAAGAAATCGCGTCTAAGCTCGATGAGATTATCGAATTTTCAGGCTGCGAGCGTTACATTGATACTCCAGTAAAACGTTATAGTAGCGGAATGTATGTGCGCCTGGCTTTTGCAGTAGCCGCATTTTTAGAGCCTGAAATTTTGATTGTCGATGAGGTTTTGGCTGTAGGTGATGCCGAATTCCAGAAAAAAGCTATTGGCAAAATGCAGGATATTTCGAAAGGCGAAGGAAGAACTGTTTTGTTTGTAAGTCATAATATGGCGGCGGTAAAGAGTTTATGTACGAGAGGAATTGTATTGGAGCATGGAAAAGTAATTTTTGAGGGTGGGATTGATGAGGCTATATCTGAATATTTAAACAGAGGTTGTAAGTTAAATTCAGGAAAAAGTTATAATGACGAAGATGCTCCTGCAAGTGAAATAGTAAAATTATTAGAAACAGAATCTATTGATTGTAAATTTAAAAATAGATCAGATTATTTTATTAATGAAAAGGTTGGTATTAAAATAAAATTTGAGATTTTAATTGAGACAGATGATTTAGCTTTAGGTATAAATCTCTACAATAGTGAAGATATTCATATATTAAGTTCTCATCAAAAAAATGAAAAAATAAATTATACAATTGGAATTTATGAAACTATTGTTTGGTTTCCAAATAATTTTTTAGCCGAAGGATATCATTTTTGTGGTATTGCAGCTATGTCTTATAAAGGTGGTTTTAGAGTGCATTTTCATGATATTCATAAATTTTCTTTTAATATTATTGATGACTATGCAGAGAATACAACTAGAAGAAATGATTATAAAGCTAAAATTCCTGGAGTAATAAGACCCATTTTAAAATGGGATAATATTTCTTTTTTATAAAATTAGAGTATGGATGATTTAGAGTTTACGGGAGAACGCTTAACAACTAGTCTTGAAGTAGCTCATGGTGTTATCGAGCATTTACACAGATATGCATTAGCACAAAAGATAACGATAGATAAAATTGTTTTAGATATAGCCTCAGGAGAAGGATATGGGAGTTTTTTATTAAGTAAAACAGCAAATAAGGTATATGGAGTGGATATTGATGAAAATTCAATCAATTATGCAAAAGCTAAATATGGAAAATCTGAAAACATTAATTTTTTAGTTGGTTCAACCGATGCTATACCGCTGGATGATAATTCTGTAGATATAGTGGTATCATTTGAGACCTTAGAACATCATGATAAACATGATTTGATGATGCAAGAAATAGTAAGAGTCTTAAAAAAAGATGGAGTTTTGTTATTATCATCTCCTGAAAAAAGCATATATAATGAGAGAGATCCAAATAATAAATTTCATGTAAAAGAATTATCAATAGGTGATTTTGAAATTTTATTGAAAAAGTATTTTAAAGAAGTGACATTATTTAGTCAAAGATTTGTAATAGGATCTTTAATCCATCTCGTAGATAAAAAAAATATGTCAAAATTTAATTTATTTGATGGTAATTATTCGCAAATTAAGAATGAATTAGTGGAAGATAGTTTTTATAATAAACCTTATTTTAACTTAGCAATATGTACCAATTCCAATAGAAATGATTTTTCTGAAATAGGTTTTTCTTTTTTTAATGGAGTGAATGTTATCAAAAAGGAAATGAATGAGTATAAATTTAAATGTGAAAAAAAATATAATGAAATTGTAGATTCAGAATCTTTTAAAATAGGTAATAATATTGTTAAAAAAATAAACTATTGTATTAAATTTTGGAAAAAATAAAACCCATAGCTATATATCTGCCACAATTTCATCCTATACCTGAAAACGATACTTGGTGGGGTAAAGGTTTTACAGAGTGGACAAACACTAAAAAAGCCAAACCAAGATTTAAAGGGCATTATCAGCCACATTTGCCAGCTGATTTGGGATATTATGATTTACGTTTAGAGGAAGCAAGATTAGCTCAGGAAGCCATGGCTAAAACTTATGGGATTCATGGCTTTTGTTATTACCATTATTGGTTTAATGGAAAACGATTATTATATGAACCATTGGATTTAAAGATGCAAAGTGTAAAAGAAGATTTGCCTTTTATGATGTGCTGGGCCAATGAAAATTGGACACGTGTTTGGGATGGTGGGGAGCAAGATGTTTTACTGGAACAACATTATTCTAAAGAAGATGATCAAGCACATATTCAATTTTTGATGTCATTTTTTAAAGATGAAAGATATATTAAAGTAAATGGTAAGCCTGTTTTTGTGATTTATAGGCCTAAGTTTTTTCCAGATATCAGGGAAACAATTAAAATTTGGAGAGAAGAGGTTAAAAATGCGGGTTTTCCCGATTTATATATAGGATTTTCTCGAAATTTTGAACACCAGTATGATCCAGAAACAAGAGGGTTTGATTTTGCTTTTGAGTTTCAGCCTGATTTTATTAATGTGCCCGCTGGAATACCCTTTCCAAGAACTTTTCTTGAAAATACTCTTAGAAGAATAAAGGAGAAATTAAAAATTAAAGTGCCTAGTCAAAACGATTATCTTGATTATTATGAATTTGCTTCAAAACAAATGGCACGCGGATTTGAAGAAAAAATTTATCCTGGAATAACACCTATGTGGGATAATTCGGCAAGAAGAAAAAATACTCCATTCATATTACATGATTCTACACCGGAGAAATACGCAAAATGGTTAAAGTTTATTAAGGAAAACTATCCCTGGACAGATGTTCCTGAGAGTTTTTTATTTATTAATGCCTGGAATGAATGGGCTGAAGGAAATCATTTGGAGCCTTGTCAAAAATGGGATAAAGCTTATTTGGAAATTACAAAAAAAGTATTGCAATAAATGCTAGCCATAGTAATCCCATATTATAAGCTCACTTTTTTTGAGGCTACTTTACAATCATTAGCTAGTCAAACTGATAAACGATTTAAAGTGTATATTGGTGACGATGCCAGTCCGGAAAATCCAATAGATATATTGGGGAATTATAAAGGAAAGTTTGATTTTATTTACCATCGATTTGAGACAAATTTAGGAGGAGTATCCTTAACTCAACACTGGGAGCGTTGTATTACTCTGTCATATGATGAAGAATGGTTAATGATTTTAGGTGATGATGATGTGTTGGGTGATAATGTAGTGGAGGAGTTTTATAAACAGTATCCTGTTTTTTACAGTAATGTTAACGTAGTTCGTTTTTCTAGCAAATTAATTGATTATAGTTTGGGTAAAATATCGGAGGTTTTTACACATCCAGTTTGGGAAAGCTCATCAGAATTTTTTCAGCGAAAATTAAAAGAGAAGACAAGAAGTTCGTTATCTGAATATGTGTTTTCCAAGAGTTCATATTTAAAATGTAAGTTTTGTGATTATCCTTTGGCCTGGCATAGTGATGATATGGCTTGGATTGAGTTTTCTCAAGATAAACAGATTTATTCAATCAATGAAGCTCAAATGCAAATAGGTTTTTCGAATTTGAGTATATCAGGAAGGAATGATAATTTGGATTCAAAATATAGTGCTTCTTTAGCGTTTTATAAAAATATTTTAAAAAAGTATTCCCAGATTTTTTCAAAAAAAGAAAGATTAGAAATATTGATGAAATATGAGATTTTGATTAAACAGTCCAGAAAATTATATAGAGAAGAATGGTTGTTTTTGATATCACATTATTTTAGAAATTTTAGTATTATTCCTTTTGCTAAATTGTGCAGAAGAATTTTAATTGCATATCGATGAAATTAAATTCTTGAGTTTCTATTACTACTCGACTTATATCCAATATCAAGTTTATAAAAGATTAAAAATTGCTAAATGATAAAAGTAGGCTATTTGGTTTCGTATGATTATAATATGTTGATGACTTCTGTCAGGCAATTATACTCTTATGTAGATAAAATTGTTGTGGCAATTGATAAAGATTATAAGACATGGAGTGGTAATTCATTTATAATTCCAGATAGTTTTTTTGATGAGATCAAAGCTTTCGATACTAAAAATATTATTGAATTTTATTTTGATAATTTTTATATTTCCTCATTGACTCCAATGGATTGTGAGATTAGGGAAAGAAACTTAGTTTTAAAGAAATTAGGTAGAGGTTGGAAAATTCAATTGGATGTTGATGAGTATGTTTATGATTTTGAAGTAGTTTCTAAATATTTAAAGAAGTATTGGTATTTAACGCTTTTTCCAAAATTTACTCCGTTGTGTTTTACAGGTAAATTAGTTACATTATTTAAAGAAGTCGAAAATGGTTACGTATTTATAGATAACGATGAGCGTTTTCCTTTTATTACTAATCAAAATTTTAACACTCATTCCAGAAGAAATATACATATAAAGAATTTTTATTCTAATATTTCAGTAATTCATCAATCATGGGCTCGGGGAGAAAGAGATATAAAAATAAAAGTTGAAAATTGGGGGCATCGTGATGATTTTAATACTAAAGATTACATTCAGTTTTGGAAAAAATAAATGCAGAAAATTATAATGAAATAAAAAATTTTCATCCTCTTCTTCCACATTTATGGAATAAGTTGTTTTATATTAAAGCTAATTCAGTAGATGAGTTTATTCATGGATATTCTTCTTTATATAAACAAACTCTAATCCCTATTTCAATAAAGGTACAAATCGAAGCTTTGAAAAATAAAATTTTTAATAAATGCTGGCGATAATCATTCCATATTATAAAATTACTTTTTTTAAGGAAACATTAGATTCTTTAGCTAATCAAACAGATAAAAGATTCAAGGTGTATGTAGGTGATGATGCAAGTTTGGAAAACTGCAGTGTTTTATTGGAAAATTATAGAGGAAATTTCGAATTTGAATATTATAGATTTGAGAACAATCTAGGAAAGAGTTCTTTGACAATGCAATGGCAACGTTGTATCGCTCTCTGTTCTGATGAACAGTGGATGATGATTCTGGGAGACGATGATGTTTTGGGAGCAACTGTGGTGGAACAATTTTATAATAATATAAAAGAAGTTGAACAAAGGGGGATTCATGTAATACGTTTTGCTTCTCAAAAAATGGACGAAGTAGGGACACTAACTTCAAAAATTTATGAACACCCTAAAATTGAAAGAGCGGTTCAGTTTTTATTTGATAAAACCAGAAGTTCTTTAAGCGAATATGTTTTTAGAAAATCACAGGTTTTAGAAATAGGATTTAAAGATTTTCCTCTAGCATGGTATTCCGATTTTTTGGCGGTTTTAGAGTTCTCTAATTTTGATACGATTTATACAATAAATAATTCAATTGTTTATGTTCGTTTGTCAGAATTAAGCATTTCGGGAAGCACTTGGAATAAAGATCAAAAGATACAGGCTAATTTTGAATTTTATTACTATTTAGTAAAAAATAAATACAGTCATTTTTCAGAAATGGAATTAAATGAATTATATTACATGCTGAATAAATGTTATATTAATAACAAGAAACAGTATTTGTTTTTTTTTAAAATTTTAAAATTATATTTTTTAAAAAACAATAATAAAGAAAATATATTATTTGTCAAACAAATAATATATTACACGATAAAGAATCGAATAAAAATTTAAGAATGAGGCTAGGAAGTAATCCCCAAAAGAAAGATTTTAAAATTGAAATGAAAACTAACCATCGTATTGTAATGGTTGTTTTTATCCCGGAATTTACAGGGTATTATGCTTCTATGTTTGAAGTTGTTAAAATTTCAATTAATTCATTGATTACGACAATACCTCCAACCTCAAGGTTGACAATAGTTGACAATGGTTCATGCAAAGAAGTTCAAGAATATTTATTTGATTTATTCTTGAAAAAAAAAATAGATGCAGTGCAATTATTACAAGAGAATATTGGAAAAATAGATGCACTTATTGGGGCAGCAAGAGCTACAAGGGAACCTATTGTCACATTAACGGATTGTGATATTTTGTTTAAAGCAAATTGGGTCAAAGAAACTATTAAGGTTTTTAATAGTTTTGAAAATGTAGCTTCTGTTTCTCCTATTCCTATAAGATGGAATATTAATTATTATACTTATTCTACACGATTAGCTATTTTGAAAGGGAAATTGAACCTGAATTTTGAGCCCATACCAGAAAACTTTGAAGGATACAATATGTTTTTAAAAAGTATAAACTGGGGAGATGGAGAAAATGATGATTCAAAGCCCTGGCCAGTTGTATTTTGCAATAATGATAAAGCAATATTAGGTAGTGATCACCAAGTTTTAACCGTTCGCAGAGATGTTTTATTTAATAATTCTCCCAAAGCGCCTTCTTTTATTAAAGTTGGTAATCAGTCAGAAGAGAAATATATTGACTATGCTATAGATTCTAGCGGAGGTTTACGTCTATCTACGTATCACTTTTATGCTTTCCATATGGGAAATAAAGTAGAAGATTGGATGAATGACATGAATAAAACAAAAATTGATAATGAAATAACTCCTTTAATTCTAAAACCTGAATTACAATATCAAGAAAAAAATGATTTAGGTTTTAGAATAAAGAAAAAAATAATTAAACATTTTTTTAAAATTAAAAGACCAATTAATTTTTAATTTAGATTAGTTTATGAAAGTTGAATACGAGATGTTAATGCTGTGGTAAATACTTTAATTACCATAATTATTCCAACTTACAATCGAGCCCATTTTATTGGAGAAACTCTTGATTCGGTTTTGGAACAAACTTATATGAACTGGGAATGTATTATAGTTGATGATGGTTCGGAGGATAATTCGGAGGATATTATCAATCAGTATTTGATTAAAGACCATCGATTTAAATATTATAAAAGGCCTAAAGATATTGCAAAAGGACCTTGCTCTTGTAGAAATTACGGTTTTGAAAAAAGTAATGGAGAACTGATTTGTTGGCTTGATAGTGATGATTTATTATTAAAAAATGCTCTTGAAAAGAGAGTTAATTGTTTTAGAGATGATGTCGATGTTGTTATAGGAAAAGCAGATTTTTTTGATTCAGAATCAAAAATTACTTTGTTTAGAAATAGTATTGAAAGTACTAATTTAGTACAAGATTACTTTATAGGTAAAGTTACTTTCTATGTTTCTGGACCGTTATGGAAAAAAAAATTTTTAATCGAACAGAGATTAAGTTTTGATGAGAAGCTGAGCTATTTAGATGACTGGGATTTTAATTTGAGAGCACTCTATAAAAAACCAAATATTATTTTTCTTAATGAAGTTGTTTTCCTATACAGGTCACATTCTTTTTCTTTATCCAAGCAAGTTAATTTTATAAATATTGAAGAATTAAAGTCAGAATGTATGGCAAGGAATAAACATTATGTGTTATTTAAAAACAGTAAAATTTTAAATAAAAGTATTAATCGTTTTATGTTGAGTCGGTATAGAGTGATTTTAAGAGATGTTTTGTTAACGAATAAAAGTGGGAGTTTCTATTTTTATTTCAATTTGATAAAATTACAATTTCAAAATAGAAAAATAAGTAAAATTGTTAAAAGTACTTTAGGTTTTGCAATTTATAAAGTGTTTAAAAAAGGTTATATTTTAATAAAATAGGAAAGTGCAAATACCTAAAATTATACATTATTGTTGGTATGGAGGTAAGTCAAAACCAAAATTGGTTAAAAAATGTATAGCTTCATGGAAGGAACATTTGCCTGATTATGAAATTATAGAATGGAATGAGAAAAATACAGATTTATCTCATCCATTTGTTAAAGAATCATACTCACAAAAAAAATGGGCGTTTGTTGCTGATTTTATTAGGCTAAAAATTCTTTATGAGCATGGAGGTATTTATTTAGATACTGATATGATGATTTTGAAATCTTTAAATGAATTATTGAGTTGTAACTGTTTTTTAGGGGCTGAAGAAACTAAAATTGTTAGTGGGGGTATAATAGGAGCTATAAAAAATCAGCCGTTTATCAAAGGATGCTTAGCTAACTATAACTTGATTAATAATGATAGTAAAATTAATTTTAATGAAATGGTAATTCCTAAATTATTAACTAATACTTATGAAAAAATTTATGGAGTTTCATTGTTTGATAAAATAATTGAAAAAAATAATTTAGTTATTTATCCTCCGTCTTATTTTTATCCTTTGCCAAATATTGAAAAGAAAGATATAAAAAATTATAAAGATTATATTCAAAAATCAACTTATGCTATTCATTTATGGAATGCTTCATGGGTTGAATATGATGAGTTTTATTATTTAAGAAATAAGAAATATTTTTTGGCGTTTAGAATGATGTTTAAAAAAATATTTTTAAAAAGGGACATTAATTTATATTATTTTAAAAGAATATACCTCAATTTTCTAAAAAGTATTAAATGAAAAAAAATGTAAAATCAATCTTTAATTTTTTTAGAGGGTATTATTTTTTATTACTGCTTTATTTTTTTAAGAAAAGAAAAATTAAAAATGCAGAGATTGTTTTTTTCTTTCCGTTTTACCATACTGGTGGTGCAGAAAAAGTGCATTCTCAGATTGTAGCCGCTTTACAAGTTAAAAAATGTATTGTGATTTTTACTCAAGGATCTGCAACTACAAATTTTTTAAAGAAATTTAAAGCAAATGCAACAGTTATAGAAATCAATAGTATTGTAAATAAAAAAAATGATTGGATTAATCAAAAATTAAAATGTTTATTATATAGCACAATTAATCAGAGTAATACAATTCAAACTATTTTTTCAAGTAATTCACCTTATTTTTATAATCTTCTTTCTTATTTAAATCCTGATTTAAAGATTATAGATTTATATCATTCATTTTCTCAAAATGACTCTAGAGAAAAGCAATTAATTGATTCAGCAATTAGGATAAATAAAAGGATTGTTATTTCACAAAAAACTAAAAGGGATATAATATCATATTATAATAAAAATAATATTAATCAAGAATTGATAAAAAGAATTGAAGTTATTGAAAATGCAGTTATGGTTCCTGAAATTTTAGATAATAAAACCAATAAAAATATGGTTATTGGTTTTGTAGGGCGCTGGTCTGAAGAAAAAAGACCTGAAGTGTTTTTAAGTATTGCAAACATGATACAAATAGAATTTCCAGAAATAGAGTTTGTTATGGCTGGTTCAGGTATAGTTTCTAATTATGAAGTAATACAGGAAAATGGTGTTAAATATCTTGGTGATTTATTTGAAGAAAATCAAATTATAGAATTGTATAGAAAAATAGATTTGTTGCTTTTGCCTTCAGTTTATGAGGGGTTCCCAATGGTTATTATGGAAGCTATGAGTTATGGTGTAATTCCTATAGCTACTGATGTTGGAGGGATATCAGAACATCTACAAAATAATACTAATGGGATTTTAATTGAAAACTCTAGTGACGAGTTTCATCTAGCAACACAATTTGTTAAAATTATAAAAATGTTAGTTAGAGAAGGCTATGTTAGGGATAGAATGTCTAAAAATGCTTTTGAATATGCGCAAAATAACTTTGATATAGAGCAATTTAATAAATCATATCAAGAATTGTTAAACTGAAATTATGAAAATCCTTTTAGTTGCCATACCTAATCATCATTTTTTTCAATGGACCAATCAATTGAAAGAAAGTGGTTATGAAGTGTATTGGTTTGATATCACCGATGGAGCCGGATTTGTTGAGAAGATAAATTGGGTAAAACAATTTAATGGATGGAAATTAAAATGGGATTATCCTTTTCGTCATAGACTAAAAAATAAGTTTCCTAAAATCTATACTTTATTAGAAAGAATTAGGACAAGAAAAGTAGAAAATGTTTTTGAAGATATTATTAGTAAAATTCAACCGGATTTAGTGCATTGTTTTGAAATGAAGTTGGCAGGCTTGCCTATTTTATCTACAATGAGGCAAAATAATATTCCTTTAGTGTATTCCTCTTGGGGAAGTGATATGTTTTATTTTGAAAAATTAGGACTTAAAAAAGAAGTGGTTGAACAGTTTTTAAATCGAGTTGATTTCTTTATATCTGATTGTAAAAGAGATTATAATATTATAAAACAACTGGGTTATTCCAATGAATTTTTGGGTGTCTTTCCTGGCAATGGAGGAATTGAGATAGAATCTGAATATATTCAATTAATTCATAGCAGAAAAATTATTTGTATAAAAGGTTATGAAGATGGTTTTGGGAAAGCGTTGTTAGTTTTAGAGGCAATCGAATCAATGCAATTAAATGATACTATTGATTTTTTAATTTTTAGTGCGGATGAAATTGTAAAGGATTATCTGAAAAAATCGCTTTATTTTAAGACTAAAAAAGTAGAAATTATTTCAAGGAATTCTTTTATGCCAAATAAATTATTATTACAGAAATTAGGAAGATGTTCGCTTTATATTGGAAACAGTATTTCAGATGGCATGCCAAATTCTTTGTTAGAAGCCATGGGAATGGGAGTGTTTCCTATTCAGTCTAATCCCGGAAAAGTAACAGAAGAGGTGATTACCCATGGAGTAAATGGATTTTTAATTGAAAATCCTAATGATATTGAGGCTATTGCAAATCTTATTCGAATGGCTATTGAAAATCAGGAAATGAGAGTCAAAGCTCAGGAATATAATGTGCAATATGTTCAGGAAAATTATAATAGAGCGCAATTGCAGCAAGCAATTCTAAATTTATACGAAAGAGTCAAATTGAACTAATGGAAATATCATTTCTTATCGTCACTAAAAACAGACCTGATGAATTGCAATGGAGCTTAAAACAATTGCAGTCTATTTTTGATTCCGAACGTCATGAAGTCTTGGTTTATATTGATGGTTGTGAGGCAACAGAATCCATTCAAGTTCAGTTTCCTTGGGTAAAATGGTATGTGGGTAAAGACAGTATTTCAGCTTCTCCGGCACGTAATTTTTTGTACGCTAAAGCCGTTGGTGAAATTTTTATTGGTCTTGATGATGATGCCCATTTGATTTCTGAAAAACCAGTTGAAACTATTCAAAGTTATTTTAAAAGCAATGAAAATTTAGGGATTTTAGCATTTTTGGAAATAAAAGGTTTGTTTGATAATCCTAAAAATCAATTAACAGTTATTGAAAAAGAAGAATTTTTAACTATTGAATTTATAGGTTCCGGTTTTGCGATTCGTAAAAAGGTATATGATGAAACCAACGGATTTCCAATCTGGATGGATATTTATGGTGAAGAATCGTGTGTCTCTCTCGAAGTCATGAATTTGGGTTATGATATTTTATTTTCTAATCAGGTAGCGGTGAATCACCGAATTGATGTTGAAAAAAGGAAATTACAGGGGAAAAATTATTTTCGTTTTCAAAGACAACTTCAAAACAGTTTTAGATTGTATGTTATTTATTCGAGAAGACCATTTTGGAAAATTGCAAAATTGTTATTTCATAATTTTAAAAAATATGCTCTCAGCGACCGTCGCTATTTTAGCTTGTATGCTTATGCCTTGGGTAATATGATAGCTGTACTGCCTTCTATACTACAACGAAGAAAAAAAATGAGTAAAGTTGCCGAACAAAAATTACGAACCTTAAAAGGAATCACCTATTAGTATGCTGTTTAACTCTTTTTCTTTTGCCCTTTTTGTACCGCTATTTTTTTTGTTGTATTGGTTTGTTTGTCAAAAATCACTTAAAAATCAGAATGCTTTATTGCTGCTCGCTAGTTATTTTTTCTATTCCTGTTGGGATTGGCGTTTCTTGTTATTATTAGTGTTTTCAACAGCATTGGATTATTTTTTAGGTTTGCAAATTGCTAAAACGGTAACTGATAAGTATCGAAAAATTTGGTTTTATAGTAGCATTGGGATCAATTTATCCTTTCTGGGAGGTTTTAAATATTTTGATTTTTTTGTCCTTTCTTTTCAAAACCTTCTTTTGAAAATAGGATTTACAGTTGATGTTTTTACATTGAATATTATCCTGCCAATTGGAATTTCTTTTTATACTTTTCATGGGTTGTCTTATGTGATTGATGTGTATAAAAAACGAATTCCATCAGAGAAAAACTTTGTAGATTATGCCGTTTTTGTATCGTATTTTCCTTTATTAGTAGCCGGGCCTATTGAGCGAGCGACTCATTTATTGCCTCAAATAAAAAGGAGAAGAAATTTTAATTACGATCAGGCTGTTTCGGGTTTGTACCAAATTGTATGGGGATTATTTAAGAAAATTGTCATTGCAGACAATTGTGCTCATTATGTTAATGAGTTATTTGCTAATTCCAGTCAGTATTCCGGAAGCGCCTTGGTTATGGGAGCGCTGTTCTTTACTTTTCAAATTTATGGTGATTTTTCAGGTTATTCTGATATTGCTTTGGGCGTTTCCAGATTATTCGGAATCGAGTTACTTAAAAATTTTGCTTTCCCTTATTTTTCCAGAGATATAGCTGAGTTTTGGCGGCGTTGGCACATTTCACTTTCTTCTTGGTTCAAAGATTATGTTTACATTCCCTTAGGAGGTAGTAAAGGAGGTCGCTGGATGCAGATTCGCAATACATTTATAGTGTTTTTACTTAGCGGATTTTGGCATGGAGCCAATTGGACTTTTCTAATTTGGGGATTTTTGAATGCTATATATTTTTTACCCTTGTTATTAACCAAAAAAAATAGAGTAAATTTAGAAATAGTAGCTAAGCATCGGTACCTTCCTACTTGGAAAGAAAGCATTCAGATGGGGATTACTTTTGTTTTAACAGTTTTTGCCTGGATTTTTTTCAGAGCTAATTCTATTACTTCTGCAGTTCTATATATTAAAGGAATTTTCAAAAAATCATTGTTTAGCGTTCCAGAAGTACGTCCTACATTTTTAATCATTTTGATTGTTGGCTTTTTGTTGGTAGAATGGTTAGGACGCAAAGGACATTTTGCTCTGGATCATTTTAGAAAAGTGGGAAATCGGTTCTTTCGGTGGTCATTTGTAATGTTAATTTTAGTATTACTTTTTATTTTTGGAAAAGAAGAACAACAATTTATTTACTTTCAATTTTAGAGATGAAGCAATTTATACAAACCACACTAGTGTTTCTACTACTTTTTTTCTTAGTGGATAAGTTGTTTTATTGGAAACTTCAGTCCTTACCAGAACGAGAATTAGACAAACGCCTCGAATGGATTTTAGAAGGAAAAATGAATAAAAAAATTTTGATATTCGGATCTTCTCGAGCGCAACATAATCTGTATTCAGATGCTATTCAGGATAGTTTAAAAATGACTACTTTCAATTTGGGGTATAGAGGTTGTAATATTGATTTTCAGCTGTTTCTTTTGAAAAAAGCATTGAAACACAATAAAAAACCTAAAATAGTCGTACTAACATTAGATGATTATAAAACGTTTCTTCCTGAAAAAACCTTGCAATTTCGATACGATAAATTGTACAGCTTAGTAAAATACCAAGAAATTACCAATGAGTTGATTGCTAGAAATGATTTTTCTCCATTTGCTTTCGGATGGTATTGTGCACGATTGGGAAAAGAGCAATTTCTTAGTCGAAAAGAAAAAACAAAATACGATAATTGGACAGCAGCAGGGACTGTGCTTTTAGATTTTACAGCAGCTGATTTGGATAAAAAAAAATATTCATTAGTTCATTATAACATAAAATCGGAGTTGCCAGAATTAATATCGGCTTTCAAAGAGTTTCAGCATATTTGCCAAGTAGAAAATATAAAACTATATCTTCTTGTTCCACCCAATTTTGCTTATAAAAATAAAGAATTTGTACATAGAGTAAAAGGCTTGATAGTAAATGAAGCTACTAAGTTTTATTATGAAAACTCTAATGAGTTCGAGGAATCAAAATATTTTTATGATGCGTCGCATTTGAATAAAAAAGGAGCCATTTTATATACAAATGAAATCATTAAGAGATTAAAAACAGAAATCCAACTGAATAATCCAAATCACTAACTGAAGTTAGAGTCAAAATGTTATTTTTGTTTTAAGTTCTATAAATAAAAGTAAGGAAATGAAAAAAACAGCCATAATTCCACTTCGCAAAGATTCTAAAGGAATACAGGGAAAGAACAAGAAGAAAATTTTGGGTCGCCCTTTGTTTTCGTGGGTGCTGACCGAAGCTGTTTTTTCTGATTTGGATGAAATAGTAGTGTTTACCGATGATCCCGAAATCATCGATTTTATCCATAAAGAATACTATTGGACTTCAAAAGTAAAAGCACTGCTACGTTCAGACGATAATGCCACCGATACTGCTTCTACTGAAAGTGCTATGGTAGAATTTGCCGGGCAAATCAACTATGATTTTGATGTGCTGTGTTTGTTGCAGGCTACTTCACCATTGACCACAACAGCCGACATTAATGCTGTTTTATCCAAAATTGAAACCGAAAAATACGATTCCGCACTAACAGTTGTCAATACCCATCGTTTTAGCTGGAATGCAGATGGAACACCTCAAAATTATGATGTTTATAATCGTCCAAGACGGCAGGATTTTGAGGGCTTATTAATAGAAAACGGAGCGGTGTATGCCACTACCAAAACGGCTTTTGTAAGTTCTAAAAATCGGGTTAGTGGAAAAATTGGTTTGCAGCAAATGCCTGAAAATACATTAATCGAAATCGATTCGATGACCGATTGGAAAATAGCAGAAGAATTGCTGGCAAGTCGCCTTAAAAAGTCGAAAAAACACCAACGTATTGGTTATCTTGTTTTGGATGTGGATGGTGTGTTTACCAATGGACAGGTTTTTTTTTCCGCTGAAGGCGAGTTGGCTAAAGCCTTTGATATGCGTGATGGCATGGGCTTGGAGATTCTTAGACAAAATCAGCTAGAAGTAGTGGTAATGACTTCCGAAAATTCTCCTTTGGTCGCTCAAAGAATGAAAAAACTCCAAATTGAAAATACTTTTCTAGGGGTTAAAGACAAATATGCTTTTTTACAGCATTTCGTTAAAGAAAAAAATACAAGTTTCAATGCTTTAGCTTACATTGGTGATGATGTCAATGATTTGGCTAATATATGTGCTGTAGGTTGGTCTTTTGCACCATCGAATGCCACAGAAATTGTCAAACAAAATGCTGATTATGTTCTCACAAAACCTTCTGCAGAAGGAGCCATCAGAGAAGCCTGTGAGTGGATTATGAAATATAATGAACGGTATTGATTTAATATAGAAGTTCTCATTTAGCACAATCGAATTCCCCTCTGGAGAGGGGTTAGGGGTGTGTTAGCATAGTTTGTTTAAAGAAAAGAGTTCATTTTTTAATAAAACATAATAATTTGCACAATCGGATTCCCTCTTTGAGAGGGGTTAGGGGTGTGTTAATTGAAAGTATATTTTTTATTAAATTCTTAGTTATTATGACCAGGCGAAAAATCATCCCATATAATCCCAAATTGAAAGAATTAGCCAAAGAGCTTCGCAATAACTCGACCAAAGCCGAGATAATTCTTTGGTTGAAATTAAAAGGGAAACAAATGTATGGTTATGATTTTCATCGGCAGAAACCAATTGATAATTACATTTTAGATTTCTTTTGTCACGAATTAATGTTAGGAATTGAAGTTGATGGTTATTCGCATGAGTTTTTAGAAGTTTATAATAAAGATGTTGTGAAAGAAAAGAAGATGAATGAGTTTGGAATTGCTGTTTTGAGATTTAGTGATAATGAAGTTTTAAAAGATATGGAGAATGTAATCCGGGCAATTGAGTTTTTTATTGAAGAATTTGAAAAACACACCCCCAACCCCTCTCCAGAGGGGAGTTAGTCCCCGTATTACAATGACTGTATAGTTTTAAAACCAAATGATGATTTTTGATTATAAATATTTTAGATAATCTATATAAAACGATAATTTAATAATTTGCACGATTAAATTCCCCTCTGGAGAGGGGCTAGGGGTGTGTCTGCATAGATTGTTTAAAAAAGGGGGTAAAAAAATCATAAAAACAAAAACATAATAATTTGCACAATCTTATTCCCCTCTTGAAATCGAAGATTCAACGACTCCATAAAAAAAAGTAAAGGGAGTTATAGGTGCTAGGGGTGTGTTAAAAAAATAAAAAGATAATTAGTTTCATAAAAAAATAAAAATGAACCACTATAAAAAACCTTATGTAATTGCCGAAATTGGATGCAATCACAAAGGAGAAATCGAAATCGCTAAAGAACTCATCAAAATTGCTAAAATATTTTGCAATGCCGATGCCGTAAAATTTCAGAAAAGAAACAATAAAGAATTATTAACCGAAGAGCAATACAATGCCCCACATCCCAATAGTTCCAATTCTTATGGAGAAACTTATGGGGCACATCGGGAGTATTTAGAATTTGATGTTCACCAGCATGCTGAATTAAAACAGTACTGCGAATCCATAGGGATTACCTACTCTAGCTCGGTTTGGGATAGCACTTCGGCCAAAGAAATCGCTTCTTTGCATCCTGATTTTATTAAAATCCCTTCGGCTTGCAATAATAATTTCACCATGTTGACTTGGTTATGCGAGAATTATCAGGGCGAAATTCACATTTCTACCGGAATGACCACCAAAAACGAAACCGAAGATTTGGTTAATTTTTTCATAGAAAAAGGGCGGAATCAGGATTTGGTGTTGTACAACTGTACCTCGGGTTATCCGGTTCCTTTTGAAGATGTTTGCTTGTTGGATATTAATTTGTTACAACAAAAATATGCCGACAAAGTAAAACACATCGGTTTCTCCGGACATCATTTGGGAATAGCTGTGGATGTTGCGGCTTATACCTTAGGCGCACCTATTATTGAAAGGCATTACACCCTGGATCGAACCTGGAAAGGAACCGATCATGCCGCTTCTTTAGAACCCATGGGATTGCGAAAATTAAGCCGTGATTTGAATGCGGTTTATCAGGCTTTGACTTTTAAGGCAACCGATATTTTACCTATTGAACAAGTACAAAGAGAGAAGTTGAAGAATAAGAAAGGGTAAAATGTATTATGAATAACAAATTCATCATTATTGTGTGTCATTTCGACCAGAGGGAGAAACCACATAAAGATAATCCACAAAGTGCAGAAAAATCCTTCTACGTGATGTGATTCCTCCTTCGTCAGAATAACAAATTCATCATCTTGTGTGTCATTTTCAACCAGAGGAAGAAATCACATAAAGAGAATAAACAAAAAAACACTAGGTTTGCATCATCAAAAAATGATTGTCGGAATGCTTTAGGAATAAAGAAAAATCGACAAAAGAAATCTGAATAATGAACAAAAAAATCCTTGTTTTTTTTCCCGATGGTGTCGGATTGCGCAATTTTGCTTTTACCCAGTTTAAGGAAATGGGAGAGCAACGAGGGAACCAAATTATTTACTGGAACAATACTGCGTTTCCTTTACAGGAAGAATTAGGTTATGAAGAAATAAAAATCAAGACAAAAAAGATTCATCCTTTAACTCCTTTGTATTGTCGAATCAGAAAACATATCGAACTCAATGTAGCTACAAAAAAGTTCAAAGATGAGGTCTATCAAACTTATAAGTTTCCTTTTAATTACAAGGGAATGAAAAATACTTTGATGAGTTTTTTTATAAGATTGCTTATTGGTTTCAATTCTTCTGAAAAAGGAATTCTTCGCATTCGAAAACGAATCAATGCTTTGGAACGTTCCACCGAGAAATATAAGGATTGCAAAGCTCAATTACAGCAAATTCAACCTGATTTGGTTTTTTGTACGACTCAAAGAGCTACACAATCGATAGGCGCTTTGCTGGCAGCTCAGGATTTAGGAATTCCTACGCTCACATTTGTCTATTCCTGGGACAATGTACCTAAAGCCATGCAGCTGGTCGAAACCGATTATTACTGTGTGTGGAGTGATTTGATGAAAAAAGAAATGTTGCAATACTATCCTTTTATTAAAGAAAACCAATTGTTTGTTACCGGAACACCTCAGTTTGAACCGCATTACGATGAATCACTTTTAGAAACCAGAGAAGATTTTTTTAAGCAGTACGATTTAGATGCAGCAAAAAAATACATTTGTTTTTCGGGTGATGACGAAACGACTTCACCTTTAGATCAGTATTATCTGGAAGATTTAGCCAATGCCGTTCGTGCTTTAAATGAAAAAGGAGAAAATCTGGGAATTATATACAGAAAATGCCCTGTTGACACCACTTCAAGATACGAAGCCGTAATTAATACCAATAAAGATATAATTGCTGTTATCAATCCTTTGTGGAAAGCAATCGGTAAACAGTGGAACGAAGTTTTTCCTACCAAAGCCGATTTGAAGTTGCTGCATAATGTCTGTGCGCATTCGGAGTTAGTGACTAATGTTTGTTCGTCAACGGTATTTGATTTTGTAGCACACAACAAGCCCTGTATTTATTACAATTACGAGCAACCCCAATTGAAAAAAGGCATTCGGGATATTGGACAAAATTACAACTATGTTCATTTTAGATCTATGCCAAGTCCGGAAGCGGCTGTTTTTTGTACCGATAAAAAGAACTTAGAAAACCAAATTGCAGCCATACTAAAAGGTAATTTATCCAATGTTCCCGTAGGGAAAAAATGGTACGCAATAGTAGCCGGCGAAACACCAACAGAGGCTTCTCAAAAAATATGGGACGCTATTGATACGATTTTCAATTAAAACAGCAATTTAAAATATCCCACAACAGATAGCCCCTAACTCATAACCGGAAAATGTTCTTCAATTCCCTCGCCTTTGCGATTTTTTTACCCATAGTATTTGTACTGTATTGGTTTGTTTTCAATAAAAACAAAACCACACAGAATACGTTATTAATCATTGCCAGTTATTATTTCTATTCCTGTTGGGATTGGCGATTCTTGTTTTTATTGGTTTTTTCAACCTTTTTGGATTATTATACGGGAATCCGAATTGAAAAAAGTAAGAAAGAAAACAGCAGAAAATTTTGGTTTTGGTTGAGTATCGGAATCAATTTAGGTTTTCTTGGAGTGTTCAAATATTATAATTTCTTTGCCGCTTCATTTGCTGAATTGCTGAATGGAGTG
>NZ_BMGA01000015.1:0-5000 GCF_014639535.1 Flavobacterium palustre
AAAAAAAAAAAAAAAAAAAAAAAAAAAAAAAAAAAAAAAAAGAAATAAAGATTGCAGCACCTGAGTTTCGCGTATGGTCACCCACTACACTACTCGGTCAGGCTCTTACCAGCTTAACTACAGTTGATCGGACGGGAAACGGTGCTTTCTGGTAGATATGGCCGCAACCGATAGTTTAACGGAAACGCAGGTGATATGAGGGCAGGGTCCAGACATGTTCAGTAGGTGGGAGTGAGAGGTGTTATGGGTGGAGGACAATTTTTATTATATTTCATCTAATAGCAATAGGATATGACAGGTGAAAAAGCAAAAGCAATAGTGCATTGTGATGTGGAGAATAAGGTGCATACGATGAAAAAGGTGATTTGTCATTTACAAGAGGTAGGTCGAAACAGAACATGAAAGTTGGTCGGTAGGTGGCATGCAGAGGTAGTTTCAAGGTGACAGGTTATGAAGATATGGTGCAAAAGACAAATGGATGGTGGCAGGCATAGTAAAATGATGGTGTGGAAGACATAGATGGTATTTGTTTTGCATTTACGGCACCGGATGCGGGCGATAATGACGGGAAGAGATTTAGTATGTGGGACAGAATGTCGGCGGCAGTATTGAGACCATGAGAGTAGCAAACGTAAGTCTAAAGGTTGTTTTATAGTAGTTAGGATGTAGAAAATGTATTCCGATAGGCCATTTTACATTTGGAGGGACGGTTGAAAGTGGACAGAGGAAAAGGTGCGGAAATGGCTGATTTTGATTGTTTATGTTTTGTGTGATGATTTTACATTTTTGCATAGTATTAGGTAGTCAGATGAAAGATGAATAGACATAGGAGTAAGAAAACATAGAATAGTTACCGTTATTGGTAGGAGTGTGGTGGGGTGGTATAGTCCGCATTGGGATGTTACTTTCCTGTTATGGCATGGATTTCCCTTTAGGGTCTCTGAAGCGTATTTCCGTCACCGAAAAAGGCAGAAAAAGGGAAACTGAAGGGAGGATAGTAGTAAAGTTTGAATGGTGGTAGTGTAATGTATGATATCCGTTGGTTTTGGTTTCGGTTGTGAAAAGTTTTTTGGTATGATATTTTGCAAGTAGCATATATTTCTTGTGTGAGAAAGGTATATTTTGTATGTTTTGTATGTTCCCGCGCGTTTCCGTATTTTCCGCTTCCGCTTCCGCAGTAAAAAATAGTGAGGAACTGGGTTACCCGGGGCACCTGTCACTTTGGAAAAAAAATATACGCTAAGATTTTTGGAGAATAGCTTAAATTGAAGTTTTTCTCGGCGAGAAATACGTAGTTAAGGCAGAGCGACAGAGAGGGCAAAAGAAAATAAAAGTAAGATTTTAGTTTGTAATGGGAGGGGGGGTTTAGTCATGGAGTACAAGTGTGAGGAAAAGTAGTTGGGAGGTACTTCATGCGAAAGCAGTTGAAGACAAGTTCGAAAAGAGTTTGGAAACGAATTCGAGTAGGCTTGTCGTTCGTTATGTTTTTGTAAATGGCCTCGTCAAACGGTGGAGAGAGTCGCTAGGTGATCGTCAGATCTGCCTAGTCTCTATACAGCGTGTTTAATTGACATGGGTTGATGCGTATTGAGAGATACAATTTGGGAAGAAATTCCCAGAGTGTGTTTCTTTTGCGTTTAACCTGAACAGTCTCATCGTGGGCATCTTGCGATTCCATTGGTGAGCAGCGAAGGATTTGGTGGATTACTAGCTAATAGCAATCTATTTCAAAGAATTCAAACTTGGGGGAATGCCTTGTTGAATAGCCGGTCGCAAGACTGTGATTCTTCAAGTGTAACCTCCTCTCAAATCAGCGATATCAAACGTACCATTCCGTGAAACACCGGGGTATCTGTTTGGTGGAACCTGATTAGAGGAAACTCAAAGAGTGCTATGGTATGGTGACGGAGTGCGCTGGTCAAGAGTGTAAAAGCTTTTTGAACAGAGAGCATTTCCGGCAGCAGAGAGACCTGAAAAAGCAATTTTTCTGGAATTTCAGCTGTTTCCAAACTCAATAAGTATCTTCTAGCAAGAGGGAATAGGTGGGAAAAAAAAAAAGAGATTTCGGTTTCTTTCTTTTTTACTGCTTGTTGCTTCTTCTTTTAAGATAGTTATCTGGTTGATCCTGCCAGTAGTCATATGCTTGTCTCAAAGATTAAGCCATGCATGTCTAAGTATAAGCAATTTATACAGTGAAACTGCGAATGGCTCATTAAATCAGTTATCGTTTATTTGATAGTTCCTTTACTACATGGTATAACTGTGGTAATTCTAGAGCTAATACATGCTTAAAATCTCGACCCTTTGGAAGAGATGTATTTATTAGATAAAAAATCAATGTCTTCGGACTCTTTGATGATTCATAATAACTTTTCGAATCGCATGGCCTTGTGCTGGCGATGGTTCATTCAAATTTCTGCCCTATCAACTTTCGATGGTAGGATAGTGGCCTACCATGGTTTCAACGGGTAACGGGGAATAAGGGTTCGATTCCGGAGAGGGAGCCTGAGAAACGGCTACCACATCCAAGGAAGGCAGCAGGCGCGCAAATTACCCAATCCTAATTCAGGGAGGTAGTGACAATAAATAACGATACAGGGCCCATTCGGGTCTTGTAATTGGAATGAGTACAATGTAAATACCTTAACGAGGAACAATTGGAGGGCAAGTCTGGTGCCAGCAGCCGCGGTAATTCCAGCTCCAATAGCGTATATTAAAGTTGTTGCAGTTAAAAAGCTCGTAGTTGAACTTTGGGCCCGGTTGGCCGGTCCGATTTTTTCGTGTACTGGATTTCCAACGGGGCCTTTCCTTCTGGCTAACCTTGAGTCCTTGTGGCTCTTGGCGAACCAGGACTTTTACTTTGAAAAAATTAGAGTGTTCAAAGCAGGCGTATTGCTCGAATATATTAGCATGGAATAATAGAATAGGACGTTTGGTTCTATTTTGTTGGTTTCTAGGACCATCGTAATGATTAATAGGGACGGTCGGGGGCATCAGTATTCAATTGTCAGAGGTGAAATTCTTGGATTTATTGAAGACTAACTACTGCGAAAGCATTTGCCAAGGACGTTTTCATTAATCAAGAACGAAAGTTAGGGGATCGAAGATGATCAGATACCGTCGTAGTCTTAACCATAAACTATGCCGACTAGGGATCGGGTGGTGTTTTTTTAATGACCCACTCGGCACCTTACGAGAAATCAAAGTCTTTGGGTTCTGGGGGGAGTATGGTCGCAAGGCTGAAACTTAAAGGAATTGACGGAAGGGCACCACCAGGAGTGGAGCCTGCGGCTTAATTTGACTCAACACGGGGAAACTCACCAGGTCCAGACACAATAAGGATTGACAGATTGAGAGCTCTTTCTTGATTTTGTGGGTGGTGGTGCATGGCCGTTCTTAGTTGGTGGAGTGATTTGTCTGCTTAATTGCGATAACGAACGAGACCTTAACCTACTAAATAGTGGTGCTAGCATTTGCTGGTTATCCACTTCTTAGAGGGACTATCGGTTTCAAGCCGATGGAAGTTTGAGGCAATAACAGGTCTGTGATGCCCTTAGACGTTCTGGGCCGCACGCGCGCTACACTGACGGAGCCAGCGAGTCTAACCTTGGCCGAGAGGTCTTGGTAATCTTGTGAAACTCCGTCGTGCTGGGGATAGAGCATTGTAATTATTGCTCTTCAACGAGGAATTCCTAGTAAGCGCAAGTCATCAGCTTGCGTTGATTACGTCCCTGCCCTTTGTACACACCGCCCGTCGCTAGTACCGATTGAATGGCTTAGTGAGGCCTCAGGATCTGCTTAGAGAAGGGGGCAACTCCATCTCAGAGCGGAGAATTTGGACAAACTTGGTCATTTAGAGGAACTAAAAGTCGTAACAAGGTTTCCGTAGGTGAACCTGCGGAAGGATCATTAAAGAAATTTAATAATTTTGAAAATGGATTTTTTTGTTTTGGCAAGAGCATGAGAGCTTTTACTGGGCAAGAAGACAAGAGATGGAGAGTCCAGCCGGGCCTGCGCTTAAGTGCGCGGTCTTGCTAGGCTTGTAAGTTTCTTTCTTGCTATTCCAAACGGTGAGAGATTTCTGTGCTTTTGTTATAGGACAATTAAAACCGTTTCAATACAACACACTGTGGAGTTTTCATATCTTTGCAACTTTTTCTTTGGGCATTCGAGCAATCGGGGCCCAGAGGTAACAAACACAAACAATTTTATCTATTCATTAAATTTTTGTCAAAAACAAGAATTTTCGTAACTGGAAATTTTAAAATATTAAAAACTTTCAACAACGGATCTCTTGGTTCTCGCATCGATGAAGAACGCAGCGAAATGCGATACGTAATGTGAATTGCAGAATTCCGTGAATCATCGAATCTTTGAACGCACATTGCGCCCCTTGGTATTCCAGGGGGCATGCCTGTTTGAGCGTCATTTCCTTCTCAAACATTCTGTTTGGTAGTGAGTGATACTCTTTGGAGTTAACTTGAAATTGCTGGCCTTTTCATTGGATGTTTTTTTTCCAAAGAGAGGTTTCTCTGCGTGCTTGAGGTATAATGCAAGTACGGTCGTTTTAGGTTTTACCAACTGCGGCTAATCTTTTTTTATACTGAGCGTATTGGAACGTTATCGATAAGAAGAGAGCGTCTAGGCGAACAATGTTCTTAAAGTTTGACCTCAAATCAGGTAGGAGTACCCGCTGAACTTAAGCATATCAATAAGCGGAGGAAAAGAAACCAACCGGGATTGCCTTAGTAACGGCGAGTGAAGCGGCAAAAGCTCAAATTTGAAATCTGGTACCTTCGGTGCCCGAGTTGTAATTTGGAGAGGGCAACTTTGGGGCCGTTCCTTGTCTATGTTCCTTGGAACAGGACGTCATAGAGGGTGAGAATCCCGTGTGGCGAGGAGTGCGGTTCTTTGTAAAGTGCCTTCGAAGAGTCGAGTTGTTTGGGAATGCAGCTCTAAGTGGGTGGTAAATTCCATCTAAAGCTAAATATTGGCGAGAG
>NZ_BMGA01000016.1 GCF_014639535.1 Flavobacterium palustre
ATTTATGGTTGTACCCGAACCAGTACTGGCTCCGGTGATGTTTCCAGTAATAGTTCCTATTGTCCATGAAAAACTGCTGGCAGCACTGGCTGTTAAAGCAATATTCGGACTTGTTCCGCTACAGATACTTGCCGTAGCTGAATTGGTCACAGTAGGAGTTGGATTTACCGTTACAGTTATTGTAAAGGTGGCACCAGCACATAATCCTGTAGTTGCAGTAGGGGTAACTAAATATTGTACAGTTCCGGCAGTTGCATTACTAGGATTAGTTAATGTCTGATTTATGGTTGATCCCGAACCAGCACTGGCTCCGGTGATGTTTCCAGTAATAGTTCCTATTGTCCATGAAAAATTGCTAGGAGCACTGGCTGTTAAAGCAATATTTGGACTTGTTCCGCTACAGATACTTGCCGTAGCTGAATTGGTTACAGCAGGAGTTGGGTTTACCGTTACAGTTATTGTAAAGGCAGCCCCGGCACATGATCCTGTAGTTGCAGTAGGGGTAACTAAATATTGTACAGTTCCGGCAGTTGCATTACTAGGATTAGTTAATGTCTGATTTATGGTTGATCCCGAACCAGCACTGGCTCCGGTGATGTTTCCAGTAATAGTTCCTATTGTCCATGAAAAATTGCTAGGAGTACTGGCTGTTAAAGCAATATTTGGACTTGTTCCGCTACAGATACTTGCCGTAGCTGAATTGGTAACCGCAGGAGTTGGGTTTACCGTTACAGTTATTGTAAAGGTGGCACCAGCACATGATCCTGTAGTTGCAGTAGGGGTAACTAAATATTGTACAGTTCCGGCAGTTGCATTACTAGGATTAGTTAATGTCTGATTTATGGTTGATCCCGAACCAGCACTGGCTCCGGTGATGTTTCCAGTAATAGTTCCTATTGTCCATGAAAAATTGCTAGGAGTACTGGCTGTTAAAGCAATATTCGGACTTGTTCCGCTACAGATACTGGCAGTTGCTGAGTTGGTTACAGCAGGAGTTGGATTTACCGTTACAGTTATTGTAAAGGTGGCACCAGCACATGATCCTGTAGTTGCAGTAGGGGTAACTAAATATTGTACAGTTCCGGCAGTTGCATTACTAGGATTAGTCAATATCTGATTTATGGTTGTACCTGAACCAGCATTGGCTCCGGTGATGTTTCCAGTAATAGTTCCTATTGTCCATGAAAAACTGCTGGCAGCACTGGCTGTTAAAGCAATATTCGGACTTGTTCCGCTACAGATACTGGCAGTGGCTGAATTGGTCACAGTAGATGTTGGATTAATAGTAATTACCGCTGATTCTGATCCTATAGTTCCAGGACAAATGTTGCTACTAATTACTGCTCTGAAATATGTTGTTTCAGTAAGGTTTGAAGGAGTAGTGTAGGTTGTTGTTGGATAATTTAATTGATTGGTATTTGGTACCTCAGTCCAAGAATCATTATTATTAGGACTTTGTTCCCATCTGACTATATTTCCAACTTGACCACTAAGAGTAAGTGTTGTAGTAGTATTTACACCATAACAATATGTTGCATCAGGTGTAACAGTTCCTCTAAGGTAGATGATAAAATCAATGTCATTTAAGGCACATGGTGCGGAATTAATACTTCCTCCTGAAAATGAAAGATATTGTGCCAATGTAATTGTGCCATTATTAGAGCTATTACAGAATGTATCTCCAAATATTGATAAGGGTATCTTTAATTCAATAAAACTATTATCACCAGGATCATAGTTCCCAATTGCACTTGCAAGATCTGTTGGTGCAACATAGCTAGGGTCAATGCTTCCATTTGCATTATATTTAGTAATAGTTAGTTCGTTTTTACTTGCATCTATCTGTAATACTATTTCCGCTCCTTTTATTGGGTAATCAACATTTTTATAAGTCTCACTCGTTAATCCTGTGGAAGTATTATTATCGGTATTAATATAATATCTAAATATTGCAGAACCTCCGTTTCCATTATTAACACCTAATAACAGATATGGGGTTGTACCGTCTTTCGTTATTGCAAATACTCTTTCAACCTGACATGTTGAAGAAGCATTAGCATCTACTACTTTCGTTTGTGCATTGAGATATTCAGTTGTACTGTAGTTGCCATCAGGTACAGTTTGGCTATAAATATCTGTAAGACTTAATAAACTTAATAAAATAAATACAAGTATTTTTTTCGAATGGGTAAAAGTTGTTTTCATATTGATTTATTTTAAATCGTTAGAAAATGAGATAATTAGTTTTTGGGATGTTCCTAATATAATTCCAAATAAAATAGTCTTATTAGACTTTCAGTTAGTATGGATGGTATTATTTAAAAATCAATCTTTATTTGAGAAATAAAGTTTTGAAGGATTTTGTTTTTAAAATGACTAACCAGATTTTTAGGTAATCAATTGGTTATTATTTTGATGTCAAACAAAAAAGAGTATTAATAGAATAGTAGTTTTACTTTCATAATAATCTAATTTTGATATTAGATGATATCCAAATATTAAATTCTAATTAAATTGATTCTTAATCCGTTTTTGGGGTTAACGAAATAAATTATTTAATAATTCATTAAGTTTCAATTTAAATACTATGAAATTTTTCTTTTTAGGAGGTTAAAAGAGATTTCATTTGGGGCTCAATATTCTTTAAATGAATTGTTTAAAGAATCACTTTATTTGTCTAATTAAAATTAAATATAATAAGTGGTATTGTCTTATTTTCTCTATAAATAACCTAAAAACTCGTTGAAATGTGTATTTTGAGAATCCTACTTAATTAATTATAATTTATTGTTATATAATTACTAATAGGATAAAAATATGTTTTAATTGTTTTGGATGGCTTCGTGTGTCGTTATTCAGTATAGACAGCTGTTAAAACACCAAAACCCCGAATGAAAGACATTCGGGGTTTTGGTGTTTTAAGCGATTTATTGAAATAAATTTTATAAATCTGTAATGATAAATTCACTTCTACGATTCATTTGGTGTTCTTCTTCAGTACATTTTACACCATCAGCACATTTGTTTACCAATTGGTTTTCACCATAACCTTTACCTGTTAATCTATTAGGACTGATTCCATTTTTTACTAACCAATTAATGGTAGATTTGGCTCTTCGGTCAGATAATGCTTCGTTGTATTTGAAAGAAGCACGACTATCAGTATGAGAGCGAATGTCTAATTTCATTTTTGGATATTGATTTAAAACATCTAATATTTTTTCTAAATCCAGTGCAGCTTCTGTTCTAATATTAGATTTATCCAGATCAAAATAAATCATTTTGATACCAAAACATTTACCTAAATCATCACCAATAGTTACTTTACACTGGTCTTTTTCCAAGGTAATAGGTAAATACGTTTTTCCATTAGTTTTAGGAACTGTAATTTGTTTTTCATTACTGCTATAGTTTTCTTTTTCAGCTCTTACAGTGTATAGTTTTCCACATTCTACAAGGAAGTTGTAGTCTCCATTTGCATCAGCTTCTACATTTTTTAAAGCATTCATTTTACTATCAAACAAAGTTACTTTAGCATTAGGAATGGCGATGTTGGATTCGGCATCAGTAATTTTTCCGTATAGTTCTTGTTCACAAATTAATTTTCTTGTTTCTAAGAATTGATAGATATCGTCATATCCCTGACCACCATCTCTATTGGAAGACAAAAATCCTTTACGGGATTTTGTATCAATAATATAGGCAAAGTCATCTTTTGGAGAATTGGCATCCATTCCTATATTTTCTACTTTATTAAAAGAGCCGTCATTATTAATTCGTGACATAAAAATATCTAATCCACCTAAGCCTGGATGTCCGTCAGAAGCAAAGTAAAGTTCATTTTCCGCGCTGACAAAAGGGAATGTTTCTCTTCCTTCGGTATTTATATCAGTACCTAAATTTGTCGGAGTAGCAAAAGAACCATCTTCGTTAATCTGAACTTTGAAAATATCAGACAAACCTATTGTTCCCGGCATATCTGAAGCAAAATACAATGTTTTTTCGTCAGGACTTAGAGTAGGGTGGGCTGTACTGTAGCTGTCACTGGTAAAAGGCAGGGCTTGTATGTTAGTCCATTTGTCAGCTTCCAGTGTCGCTTTGTATAATTTAACTAAGGTAATTCCGTTTTCGTTTTTACCCTTTTTACCATCGATATAATTGTTACGGGTAAAATAAACTGTTTTTCCATCTTTAGTAAAAACAGGAGTTGCTTCGTTAAATTTTGATTTTAACGATTTGTTAAATTTTACAGGATTCGTTGGTGACATTTCATCTCCTAAATCGGCACTATATAAATTGGTGAAATGTTGATCCGTCCAAGTGTGTTTTCTATGTCCTAAACTTCCGGTATCTCTTGCTGAAGTAAAGACAATTTTATTATCATAAAAACTGGAACCATAATCAGAATATTGTGAATTTATGGCTGCATTTTCTATTTTATATCTTCCTGAATTTGCTTTTATTTCATCTAAATAGTTGGTGTTTTTTTTAAATAGTTGTGCTCTACTATCATTATTTGAAATTTTATCAAACTGTTCTAAAATTTGATCTGCCTTTTTATTTTCGTTAATGGCTCGTAATGATTGTGCATAACGATAATAATAAGTAGGTTCGATTTGTGTTTCAGGCATTGCAAAAAGTTCGGCATACCATTTAACGGCTTTTTCTAATTCTCCGTTAAAATAATAGGCATTACCTAATTTTTGAAACATTGAAGCCGATTTATATCCTTTCTCTGCTACTTTCTCATAGGTTTTAATGGCATCTATATAGGCATAGTTATCATAGTTTTTATCGGCATTAGCCAACTTAGCTTTTTGGGAATAAATGTTAAATGAAAAAACACTTACTATAGCCACGCAAAGGAGTATCTTTTTTTTCATGATAATAGTATTTAGAAGAATCTTGGAGTTGTAATTTTTTTGTTGTTTTTGAAAATTTCGTATCGCAAGAAAATTTCATGTGAGCCAGAATTGTAATTGTCTAATTTAGTAGTTTCTAAATCATATCCATATCCTATATACATTGCTTCAGAAACTTGAAATCCAACCATGGCACTTGCTGATGCACTCCAACGGTAAGCGAGTCCTAAGGTAAGTTTATCATTAAACATAAAGTTTCCAGACATATCCACTTGTAAAGGAGCCCCCTGAACCATCTTAGTTAACAAAGCAGGTTTGAATTTAAGATTGTAACTTAAATCCATAACATAACCGGCAATTAAATAGTAAGTCATTTTTTCTTTAAAGAGTGCCACATCATTATCATCGTATCGATTTGATTCTATAAAGTTAGGTATTGAGAATCCTACGTAAGCTTTATCAGAGTGAAGATAAACCCCAGCTCCAATATTAGGTGTAAATCTATTATTGAACCCTTGTAATTTAGGATCTCCACTATGTTCCGGAGAAAGTTTATTAGGGTTTAAATCAAATAAATTGGCTGTAGCTTTAATACCAAAAGATAGTTTTACCGTTTCCGAAGTAGGAATAGTGTAGGATAGATCGGTAGATAATGTGTTTTCGGTAGTTGGACCAATTTTATCATTGATAATTGTTACACCTAAGCCTAATCTGCTATTATTAAAAGGTGTGTTGATAGAAACGGCATTAGTTGTAGGAGCTCCGTCTAATCCAACCCATTGGGTACGATGTAAGGCAAATATACTCATAGCCCCTCTCGAACCGGCATAAGCCGGATTTACATTTATAGTGTTGTACATGTACTGTGTAAATTGTGCATCCTGTTGTGCATAACTTACCACTGCTGTAAACATCAAACTGATTAGTAGTAATTTTGTTTTCATCTGACTTGGTTTTATAACCTGAGGTTTTGTTTTTATCAAAACCTCAGGTATTAGATTTGAGTTTTTTATCTGGAAAGGTATAGGTATCCTTGTTTTTTGTTAGCTATTATTTCATTTTGTAAACCAACTGATGTATAGTTCAGAATATAGAAATAAGTTCCGGTAGGTAATCCAGCTGATTTATCAACTGTAACTCTGCCTTCAGATACTCCTTTGAATGATACATCTTCATTGTTGTATCCTTTGGCTTCATAAACTAATACTCCCCATCTGTTATAAATTTCTACAGAGTTTTCAGGGTAACAAAGTGTATCTTCAATGTTGTCGATTTTAAATTTATCATTGAATTCATCTCCATTAGGAGTAAAAGCATTATGAACTTCAATAGTTCCACAACCCAATACAAAACTTTGATCAATTTTGATATTGATAACATAGTTAATTGGACAAGTTTCGGTTTCAATATTATATTGGAAACTATAATCACCAGAAGCTACATTGTTAGGATCTAAAATACTTCCGTTTAAAGCACCTGAATTATTTACATCAACCCAAGTTCCGTTTGATGGAGCATCTTGAGGTAAATAAGTAGTTAAGTCCACTGGAGTACCATTTACGCTATTGATAAAATCAGGAACATTAATTGTTGTAATATTTGGAACAATATTTACTATTACTCTCTGAGTTGCAGTAGTTATATTTCCATTTCCATCATTGAAAGTCCAAGTAATGATATGTGTACCCTGTGTATTGTAAGTCAAAGGATCATTAGTTGTTCCAGTGATAGTTCCTGCACAATTGTCTGTTGTAGTTGGTGCAGTTGCATTAGCAATACATTGTCCAATTACATCTGCTAAAACAGGAGCTACAGGAGTTGTTACATCTTTTACTATTACTTTTTGAATCGCTGTAGTAATGTTTCCATTTCCATCATTGAAAGTCCAAGTAATAGTATGTGTTCCTTGAGTTGTATACGTTAAAGGATCATTAGTCGTTCCAGTGATCGTTCCTTTACAATTATCAGTTGTAGCAGGAGCTGTAGCAGTAGCTGAACATTGTCCAGTTACATCAGCCAAAGTAGGAATTACCGGAGCCGTTACATCTTTTACAATTACATTCTGATTAGCTGTAGTTGTATTTCCGTTACCATCATTGAAAGTCCATGTCACTATTGTTGTTCCCTGAGTTGTAATAGGGAATACAGTAGTTGTTGTTCCGGTGATTGTACCTGCACAAGCATCAGTTGTGGTAGGAGCTACTGGAGTTCCGCTACATCCGTTAATAGTTACATCAGCTAAACTAGGAGCTATCGGAGCCGTAACGTCTTTTACTGTGATTACTTGAGATTTAGAAGATTCATTACCACAAGCATCTTTAGCCGTCCAGGTTCTGGTCAACGTATAGTTGCTAGCAAAGATTTCACTTATATTAGATTTCACTTCTCTGAACGATACCACTGGATTTGCATCACAGTTATCTGTAGCTGTTAAAATAGCTGCAGTTGAAATTGCCGAAGAACATTCAACGGTCAAATCAGCAGGAGCTTCGCTCAATACCGGAGCAGTTGTATCTTGAACATTAATAGTTTGTACATGAGTTGTAACATTATTACATAAGTCAGTAGCCGTCCATGTACGAGTCAGAGTATAAGCTCCGGCACAAGCACCTTGAGTTTTCACTTCAGCGAATGTTACAGCAGCAGTACCACAGTTATCAGTAGCAGTTAAAGTAGCAGCCTGAGGAATTTCAGAACATTCTACAGTAACATTAGCAGGTAATGTTTCAACGAAAACAGGTTTTGTTTTGTCTTCTACACTAATAGTTTGTACATGAGTTGTAGTATTATTACATAAGTCAGTAGCCGTCCATGTACGAGTCAGGGTATAAGCTCCTGCACAAGCACCTTCCGTTTTCACTTCA
>NZ_BMGA01000017.1 GCF_014639535.1 Flavobacterium palustre
CAGCAATATCAGAAAGGCAATTAGGAACAGTTGAGGTGTTAGCTTATCCTAACCCTACAACAGGAGAGTTTGCAGTACAACTTAGTGGTTACAAATCGTCTAAAGTAAGTCTTGTAATTACCAATATTATTGGGCAATTAGTAATGCAAAAAGAAGTTAGTTTAGTAGAAGGAAAGCAAGTTGTTTCATGTGATCTGACTAATCATGCAAGAGGTATATACCTCTTAAAAGTACTAAGCGCTGATGGAGAAAATAATTTAAAAATAGTGCTTGAATAAGTAATCGTTTATTAGCAATTATCAAAACGTCCCAATATTTCGAAAGAATTATTGGGATTTTTTGTTTCAATTCTTTTTAGGAAGAGGAATTTACGATGTCTTTTTTTTAAAATAATCTAAGTTGGGCAATTGCGTAAATCGAAAATATAATCAATAATTTTTAGGATAGTAATTGTTATTTTGTTAATTTTTTTTTAAGATTAATTGTTTTTTTATAAATTATTGAATTGCAGTGGATTGAATGGTTTTAAAAGGTCTTTTTATTGGTTTTTTATTGTAAGATATTGATATGTAGCAGGATAGGGCAGGATGCTAATAAAGTGTTAAAGAAATAGTTTTGGAATGACTAACCGTTAACCATTATTTTATGAAAAAACAATTACTCTATGAGTCTAAATCGTTTCTTTTTCAAAAGATGCTATTTAGACTTACTTTTTTTGCGCTATTGAGTCTTTTGACGACTCAGACCTCATTCGCTCAGCAATGGGCTATCTTAGGAAATGAAAATCAGGTGTCATCTGTTGCATCTAATTACACTTCTATTACAGCTTTGAATAATATTCCTTATGTTGTATTTAGAGAAGGTACTATTGCAAAAGTAAAAAGGCGAAATCCCGCTACAGCTGTATGGGAGCAGCTTGGAGATGATATTGGTTCTAATCTGACCTATACAAGGATTTACCTGGACAAAGCCAATAATTTTTTTGTTACTTATGTTGATGCTTCTAACGGAAACAAATTGGCTGTAAAAGTATTTAACGAAAGCAACCAGATTTGGGAACCAATAAACGGTGATGCTAATAATCTTTATGTTTCTACTGGTTCTGTAACCAATACTGTTTCGCAGTACAATTCTACACCTCGTAGTTCGTTAGCATTCGATTCGGATAACAATCCATACATCGCTTTTGCAGATGGTGTTAATCTGACTCCTTATGTAAAGAAATTTGACGGTACTTCATGGGTAACTGTAGGCTCCTCTGCCGTGAATGCTGCGGCAAAGGCAGTAGCAGTAAGTTTGGTTATCGACGAAGCAGATGTGCCTTGGTTAACTTTTTGCAGTCTTTCTACTCCAACTTCTTCTACCGGTCCTATGGCTCTTTACCAATTCAATGGCGGTACTTGGAATTCTATAACTCCAACTGTAACGGCGGGTATTCGTCACACCAGTATGGAACTTAATGCTGCGGGCAATTTGGTAATTGCCTATTTTAATACTGCAGATTCTAATAGAGCTACAGCTATTACTTACAACAAAACTACAAATACTTGGAGTGCTACCACCCGAATAGGTTCCAGAGATTCCCCAAGTTTGAGTCTTATCAAGGATGTGTCAGGAAATCTTTATTGTTCTTTTATTGACAATGTTAGCAGTACGCCAACTTATTCTGCACGTGTATTCAAACAAGCTGCGGGAGCTACAGCCTGGGTTGAAATGAAAGATCCTACTGTAGCACGAGGTATCGACGAACCTGTGGGTAACTTAACTATTGCTGCAGGGAACGAATATCCTTTTGTAGTTTATACAAAAAATAATTCCAGTGGTATCAGTACACCAATTGTTAGGATGTACACGCCACCTCCACCACCAGCTGTATTGAGTACTTTGGCGGTAACCAATGTTTCTGCTACTACTGCAGAAACAGGAGGAAATATCACCTCTGATGGTGGAACAGCTATAACAGAAAGAGGAATTGTTTACAATACCAGTGGAAATCCAACAACGGGGAATACTAAGGTTGTTGCTTCTACTGCCGGTTCAGGTTCATACAATGTAATTATTCCAAATCTTAATCCGGCTACTTTGTATTATATAAGAGCTTATGCTATTAACAGTGCGGGAACCTCTTACGGTGATAATGTACGTTTAAATACTCTGGCACTACCTGATGCAGTCGTGACTACACCAAAGCAAATGGAATTCTTAAATCGTGGAGTAGTAGCCTTGCGTAAATCCAGTAGTCAGGTATTTATTAGCTGGCGTTTATTGGGTAATGATCCTTCTGGAATTGCCTTTAATATTTACCGTGATGGTGTAAAACTCAATACAACACCAATTACGAATTCTACCAACTTTTTGGACAACACGACTGTCAATGGAACCTATACTGTTAAGGCAGTGAATAACGGTTCAGAAGGTGTGGCTTCGAATCCGGTTTCCGTTTGGGCAAACAATCAATTGTCTATTCCTTTGCAAATTCCACCAGGAGGAACAACTCCGGACGGAAAAGCTTATACTTACACTGCTAATGATGCCAGTGTGGGTGATGTAGATGGTGATGGAGAATATGAAGTTTTCCTGAAATGGGAACCTACTGTTGCTAATCACAATTCCGGAGGTTATAGCGGTAACCAAATTTTTGATTGTTATAAATTGAACGGAACCAAATTATGGCGTATTGATTTAGGAATTAATATGAACGGCGGTCCGCATTTTAATCCATTTATGGTGTATGATTTTGATGGAGACGGTAAAGCTGAAATCATCTTAAAAACAGCCGATGGTACCATTGACGGAACAGGAGCTGTTATAGGTAACGCTACCGTTGATTACCGTAATACTTCAGGATGGGTGCAACAAGGGCCTGAATTTTTAACTGTCTTTAACGGATTAACGGGTGCTGCTATGGCAAGCACTACTTATCAGCCAGCCAGGGGGAACACTTCCGATTGGGGAGATAGTTATGGTAACCGTCAGGATCGTTTTGTTTCTGCAGTGGCTTACCTTGATGGAGCCCGTCCGAGCATTGTTGTAGGACGTGGATATTATGATAAACTAGTTCGTGCTGCTTACGACTGGCGCGACGGTCAATTGACGCTTAGATGGATTTTTGATAGTAAAGATCCAAGTGATTTAGCGAACAATGCTTACTCCAGCCAAGGAAATCACCAGATGACTGTTGGTGATGTAGATGGTGATGGTAAAGATGAAATCATTAATGGATCAAGTGCTATTAATGACAACGGGAAACGTCTTTGGACGTATGGTCAGGGTCATGGAGATGCACTACACATGTCTGATATGGATCCGGATCGTCCGGGGCAGGAAATCTGGCAATGTTTAGAGTCTCCGGGACAATACAGTCCTTATGGTATTCGACTTAATGATGCCAAAACCGGTGCTATGATTTTTGGTGTACCAACCACAGGGGATGTAGGACGTGCTTTAGCTGCCGATATTGACCCTAATCACAGGGGATATGAAATGTGGAGTTCTTCGGGTAATCTATATAATGTTCAGGATGGAGAAATTGGAACAAATAGACCTACAGGAGGTAGTCAGGCAGTCAATCACTTAGTATGGTGGGATGGAGATTTAGGGCGTGAAGTGCTGGACGGAACTATTATGGACAAATGGAATCCTGTGACAAAATCACTAAATCGTTTGTTTACTATTTATCAGGCAGCTCCGGTATCCTCTAATAATGATTCAAAAAAGAATCCTGCCCTTACGGCTGATATTTTTGGCGATTGGAGAGAAGAAATTATTTTACGTCGTAGCGACAATACGGCACTGATTATTTTTACTACGAATATTCCAACCGAAAAGAGAATTCATACTTTGATGCATGATCCTCAATACCGTACAGCAGTAGCTTGGCAAAATTCAGGTTACAATCAGCCGCCTCACCCAAGTTTTTTCCTTGGTTACGATATGGCTGAAGCACCAACTCCTAATATTGAAGTAAAATACATTTCGGCACCAGAGGTAGTGAACACAACAAAAAACACAGGTTTCGATGGATGTGATACAACAGTAGATTATGCAGCAGAAGCTTTGGGCTTTCCTGCTCCGGCTTATACCTATACTTTCTCAGGAGCCACTACAGCTTCCGGAAATGGAACAGGTTCCGGCAGTATTTTCAATAAGGGAGTTACAAATGTAACCGTTACAGCCAGCAATACTTCGGGTTCGGTTAACTATAGCTTTGAAGTTACAGTAATCGATTCGATTGCTCCTATTTTAACAACACCGGCCGCTCAGGTTCTATGCCATAATGAAACTTATAGCATTCCGATTTTAATAGCTAATGACAATTGTGGTATAGCTTCCGTTACCTATAGCATTACAGGAGCTACCGAAAGAAGTGGTTCCGGTACCGATGCAAGCGGAAGTTTCAATGTAGGTGAATCTATTATAACCTGGACAGTGACTGATGTTGATAATAATCAAACAATCGACACCACTACCGTTACGGTCAATGCTCCTTTAGCAGTAAATATCCCTGATGTATATGCAATGAACCCAAGTATTGACTTGGTTAATACACTATATCATGGTTATGGACCAACATCTCTTTCTTTGAATGCAATAGCTCAAG
>NZ_BMGA01000018.1 GCF_014639535.1 Flavobacterium palustre
AGTAACGGGGATGTATTAGAAGTTACAACTTCAAAAGAATGTGAGGGCATTTATGCCAAAACGATTACTTTGTTTGATTTGGTTAAAGCGGTTCCAAATCCTACAGACGGTCCGTTCGACGTTTATTTACCAACTAATGACAGCTCAGTAGAAATAGGAATTTATACTGTTACAGGAACATTAATTTCTAAATCGGTTTATACCATTGAAAATGGTAAAGTACATTTAGATTTAGGAAAAGAAGCTGCCGGAGTTTATTTTGTCAGAATACAATCGAATCCTTTAGAGACAATTAAAATCATTAAAAAGTAGTTTGCGATATGAAAAAAATAAGTTTAATTATATTGAGTTTTACACTATTTTCTTCTTGTAGTAGTGGTGGAGATGAGGGCGATGCCCAAACTCCACCGACTATTCCAGGTTTAGTTTATCCAACAAATAATTTAGTTTGTATAAACAATACCGTTGAATTTACTTGGAATGCTTCATCAGATGCTCAAAATGATGCGATTACTTATCAACTGGATGTTGCCACAGATAATGCTTTTACTAAAAATGTAGTTACTTCAACAACTACCTTGCTTAGTAAGTCATTGTCTTTAGAGAAAGGGAAGTTTTATTATTGGCGAGTGAAAGCCATTGATTCAAAAAATAAATCAGATAAATACACAGCGGTATATACTTTTTTTACTGAAAGTCAGGGGATAGTAAATCATTTACCATTTATACCAGAAGTAAAGACACCGGTTTTGCATTCTAATGTTTCCGGTAGTTCAGCCATTTTAAGTTGGACAGCAGTAGATGCCGATAACGATAATTTGTCGTATGATGTGTATTTAGGAACTTCAAATCTCCCGACTCAAAAAGTAGCTTCCGATTTAACAACAGCTTCTTATGCAGCTTCTTCATTAACAACAGGAACAAAGTACTATTGGAAAATTGCTGTTAAAGATGGTAAAGGAGGAACTACAATCGGTCCGGTTTGGGATTTTACAATGCAGTAAGTTTTTACGTCCTGATTTTTTTATAAATATTTTTTAAATAAAAGATGTTTGATATGAGATTATCCAAATTATAGGACGGTCTCATATCCTCTTGCGATAGATTCAAAAGATAGGTAAACGATTTTTAAGATATGTTTTTTGATTTTCTAACGATTATTTTTTTATGTGTTTGTTTTTTGTAAAATACTGATTGTTATTTGTTTGAGTTTGTTTCTCTCCTGATATATATAAACTTAATTTATCACTTAATGAAAAAAAAGATCTATTCATTTTAATTATATAACAATAATTCTACTATGTATGAAAAGAAAAATTAAAATAAAGCTTGTATTTATTGCAGGTATAATTTTTTGCGGACTGGGGTTCGCACAGAATCCAAAAGTCAGAATTGACAAGAATATGGCTTATCAGAAAATTACCGGATTTGGAGGATTTGTAAATAGTCCACAATTTGGTTATAACCATATGTCACCAGCAGAAATTCAAAAGGTTTGGGGCGCAAATAGTGAGGCAGGTTACAATATTATGCGTTTGTATATTCCTGAGAATAAAAATAGTTGGAATACTGTGTTAGCTACTGCGCAACTTGCAAAATCTATGAGGCTTACTATTTTTGCGAGCCCTTGGACAATGCCGGCGGAATGGAAAACTAATAACCATATTAATGCAGTATATGTTGATGCTGATGGTGTTCAACAGATAGGATATTTAAAGCCAGAACATTATCGAGATTATGCCTTATATCTGGACGATTTTGTAACGTATCTTAAAAATAATGGGGTAGAACTGGATTACATTTCTGTACAAAACGAACCAGACGAGAAGGCATTGTATCATGGATGTATATGGACTCCTGATCAGATTGCTACTTTTGTTAAAGATTATGGACATCTTATTAATTGTAAAGTAATCGCACCGGAGAGTGTTGGCTTTTCAGATAATTATGCAAATGCCTTTTTAAAGCCTGAAGTAATGGCTAATTTTGAAGTGTATGCAGGACATCAGTATGGTGGAATGCAGTCTGTCTATAAGCAATTTCAGAATTACAACAAACAAATCTGGCAGACAGAGTATCTTATTAATTGGAATTCTTCCAGTAGTACTACACCTAGAAATTTTGATTGGAATACAGATGGTTTTTCTTTCGCTAAAAGTGTAAATGATGCATTATTAGGAAATGTAAATGCCTGGATTCATTATGCTACCAAACGTTTTTACGGATTGATGGGTGATGGAACTAATGGTTCTCTTGATGGTGAAATTACTAAAAGGGGTCGTGTTCTTCAGCAATTAGCTAAAAATGTTACCGGAAAGACCAGAATCGATGCAACATGGACAGATGAAGGTGTTTTAAAAGGATCTTCATATATTTCTGAAGATGGAAATAAAATTGTTTTGTTTGTATATAATACGGCATCTACTTCTTCTACGCTAACTGTAGATTTGCCTTTTTATACAATTTCAGGAACAAAAACGGTTACAAATGCTATGAGCGATTATACTATTTCTAATCTTGTTTATGATGAACAAACTTTTCGTCCTGTTGTAACTGTGGATGCTTCTAGTGTTATCACTTTTGTTTTTAATAAAAATAGTGACAGACCACAATCGAATATGATTGGGGAAGATATTCATTATAATAAGATTGATGTTCAGCCAACTTCTAACGTTTCATTTGGAACGACTTATAAAATTAGTGGACAAACTAAAACATGGTCTAATCCAAATCCTTTATTTAGTTCAAATACTAACGCAACAAATGGTTATATTGTTTTGGATGACAGATATACTAAATTAATAATGCGTGTGAATAGTGCAACGTCATCCGCTAATCGCTATTCTGACAATACGACACTTATCTATGTAAACGCCGCAGGAGTTGTAAAAAGTAAAAATTACGGACGAGTAACTTTTCCTGCAACTGGTAGTTTTGATATTGTCTTAGACATTTCGACAGCAACATTGACTGATGGAATTAAAGGAATTATTAGTCTTACGAATTCTAATTATAGTTCGGTACTTACGATGAATTTTGGAGATGTATATTTGAATATTGGTAACGAAAAAGCTTCTAAATTTTCAGGAGTTTATTCTGATGGCGATAGTAGTTTATTAGATGCTTTATCAAATAGCTACAGTACTTCTCTTGATTTACGTGATGTCACGGTAATTCCTCAAAGTAAAAATTGGTATCAACTAGCTGCAAATAAGAACAGTATTTATTATGTGCCTCAAGGTTATACAGGGCTTACAACGAATGTTATTGCAAACAATAATGCAAATTTACTCTCACTAGCTGATCAAAGTGGTGATTTTAGTGTTCCATTTAATTTTAATACCACGTCAGCTACTTACACAGGAGTTTTTGCAGGGTACAGAACTTTGACATTGCCCTTTGAAGCATCTATTCCGACAGGAGTTATTGCTTATAATATGGTTACTTCATCTGCAAATGTTTCTTGTACATCAATTAAAAACGGAATTATTCCTGCTAACACCCCCGTTTTAATTAGTGCAAACGGAACTTTTACTTTTACGGGAAGCGGAGCTGTTTCAACTCCTAAAAATCTCACAGTTAATAACTTTGTTCCTGTGTATATCAGCTATAAATCTCCTGTGAAAAGTTATATCTTCAAGATAGTTAATGGTGTTTCTGGATTTTATTCTGTAACGGCTTCTTCTCTTTCAGATATGAATCCATTTACTGCATATATCACTTTTGAAAATTCATATACAGCAGAAGTTCTCCCTCTTAAATTTGATATTTCAGATGATAGTGATGGTGATGGTGTTCTAAATAATTTAGATTTATGTCCAAACACCCCAATAGGTCAGTCAGTTAATGCTTCGGGTTGTGCTTTGGGACAATTAGATGATGATAGTGATGGGGTACCAAACAATATAGATATTTGTCCAAATACGCCAACAGGTCAAAGTGTAAATGCTTCAGGTTGTGCTGTAGGGCAATTAGATGATGATGGTGACGGAGTTAAGAACAGCGTTGATTTATGTCCAAATACACCAACAGGTCAGGCAGTAAATGCTACAGGTTGTGCTCAAAGTCAATTGGATGATGATAATGATGGCATAAAGAACAATGTTGATGTATGTCCAAACACACCAACAGGTCAAACAGTAAACGCCACAGGTTGTGCTTTGGGACAATTAGACGATGATGGCGACGGTGTTAAGAACAGTGCTGATCTTTGTCCTAATACACCTAGTGGTCAGGCAGTCGATACTAATGGTTGTATAGCTTTAGGTTCAACAAATTATTCTATTGAAGCAGTTGGAGAAAGTTGTCCAAATAAGAACAATGGTCAAATCACCATCACAGCCAGTCAGAATTTGGCATATTCAGCAACTGTTAACGGAACCTCTAAAACTTTTGCTAATAAAATTTTAGCCTTAACTAATCTTAATCCGGGTACTTATGATATATGTATTGATGCTTCGGGAACAATTGCAAAACAATGCTATTCTATAGTAATTCCTGCA
>NZ_BMGA01000019.1 GCF_014639535.1 Flavobacterium palustre
ATCCTGATTTGTATCTGTATAAGTTCCGTCTTTAGTGATTGTAATAGCCGGTGATTGATTCAATTCGGTAATAGTACAATCAGTACATTCAGGATCAACCGGACAAGTTGTACAAGGAGTAGGGTCAGAAGAAGTATCTGTTACGTCATTTCCTTTAGGATCTTTGGCAGTTGCCAAAGCCAAGTTGTACACAAATCCATTATTGATGTCATTTTGAGTAATTGTATGAGTTGCAGAGAAAGTAGTTGTATCGGTTGCTCCGGGAGCAAGAGATGCAATCGGACCACCGCTTACAACAGCATTATTATCAGTAACTGTTATGTTGGTTAAAGTCACATTTCCAGTATTTGTGATAACAAATTTGTAAGAAACAGTATCTCCCACATTGGTTTTACCATCCTGATTTGTATCTGTATAAGTTCCGTCTTTAGTGATTGTTATTTCAGGTGTTGTACAAATAGGAATCATATTGTCTTGATTAGTAGTTGAGTCATTACCGGATAAGTCATTTACTTGTGAATTATCAGGAGCTAATCCACTTACCGAAGCTTGGTTGGTAATTTTTCCACTATCAATATCTGCTTGCGTTACGCTATAACTTGCATTAAAAATCCAAGTTTCATTTACCTCTAAGATATTGTTAGTATTGCTATCGCCACTTAGAAGAGTGATAGCAGATAATCCTGGGTGAGGGTCAGAAACGTTTATATTATGTAGGCTCACATTCCCCGGATTAGTTACAGTAAAAGTATAAGTCACCACGTCGCCAACAGCCAGAGCTGCGCATCCGTTTTCTCCGACTGTAATGTTATTGGTTTTCACAATGGCTATTTTAGGTATAGTACAAATAGGAATCACATTGTCTTGATTAGTAGTTGAGTCATTACCGGATAAGTCATTTACTTGTGAATTATCAGGAGCTAAACCACTTACTGAAGCTTGGTTGGTAATTTTTCCAGTATCAATATCTGCTTGCGTTACGTTATAACTTGCATTAAAAATCCAAGTTTCATTTACCTCTAAGATATTGTTAGTATTGCTATCGCCACTTAGAAGAGTGATAGCAGATAATCCTGGGTGAGGGTCAGAAATGTTTATATTATGTAGGCTCACATTACCCGGGTTAGTTATAGTAAAAGTATAAGTCACCACGTCGCCAACAGCCAGAGCTGCACATCCGTTTTCTCCGACTGTAATATTATTGGTTTTTACAATGGCGATTTTAGGTGTTGTACAAATAGGAATCACATTATCTTCATTAGTAGTTGAGTTATTACCGGATAAGTCATTTACTTGTGAATTATCAGGAGCTAAACCACTTACTGAAGCTTGGTTGGTAATTTTTCCAGCATCAATATCTGCTTGATTTACGGTGTAATTAGCTTGAAAAACCCAAGTTTCATTTACCTCTAAGATATTGTTAGCATTGCTATCGCCACTTTGAAGAGTGATAGCAGATAAGCCTGTATGTGGATCAGAAACGTTTATATTGTGTAGGCTTACATTACCCGGATTAGTTACTGTAAAGGTATAAGTTACCACATTGCCTACAGCCAGTGTGGCACATCCGTTTTCTCCAATGGTAATATTGTTGGATTTCACGATGGCTATCTTAGGATTTTGACATAATGCTGTTATAGTTGGATTATTGTTAGTTGTATTTGTACCAGACAAATCACTAATCTCATCACTTCCTAAAACCAAACCATTCACAGTTGCCTGGTTAATAACATTTCCTGTATCAATATCTTTTTGAGTTACTGCATAATTAGCATTGTATACCCAGGTTTCATTTGTATCTAAGCTTAAATTACTATTTGTATCGCCGCTTACAAATACTGTTGGAACAATAGGATTAGGTACATTAAATAAAGGATCAGTAATTGTAATATTTGTAATAGGTGTAGTACCCAAATTAGTTAGAGTAAAAGTATATTTAATCTGATCACCTACGCTTGTACAATTTCCAGTATTGATTAATTCAGATTGTTTCACTAAAGAAACCAAACATGAATTTACAGTTACTGTAAATGTTGTACCTGTGCTGACACATCCATTAGCATTTTTTACAGTAATTGTTCCTGTGTATGTTCCTGCAATTGTGCCAGCAGGAATATTTATTGAAATCGGACTTTCAGTTAAAGCTGCATCTGTAACAGCTGCAAAACTATTTGCCGGACTTGAATTCCAAACAATGCTATATAATGTTGGTGTTGCAGATGTTGTATTGTGTGTTAATGTTGTGCTTTGGGCATTTGCACTGAAACAAACTGATGTTGCAGTAGTTGCTGTAGTTATAGTTGGTACAGCATTTACAGTTACCATTACATTTTGTGAATTACTACATGAATTGGCCGTAGAAGTCACAACATATGTTACAACTATTGGATTTGAAGTTGTATTAATTAATACCTCATTAATTAGACCGTTTGTTCCACTTCCCGCTATATTACTGATACCTGTAACTGCAGCTCGTGTCCAGCTAAAAGTTGATCCTGCTGTAGAACTTGTGGCTGAATATGAAAATGAGGTTGCACTACATATAGCTTCTGGAGTTAAAGTACTGGTTAAAACAGGAGTTGGATTTACCGTTACAGTTATTGTAAAGGTGGCACCAGCACATGATCCTGTAGTTGCAGTAGGGGTAACTAAATATTGTACAGTTCCGGCAGTTGCAT
>NZ_BMGA01000020.1 GCF_014639535.1 Flavobacterium palustre
AACGAAAACAGGTTTAGTTGTATCTTGAACATTAATAGTTTGTACATGAGTTGTAGTGTTATTACATAAGTCAGTAGCCGTCCATGTACGAGTTAGGGTATAAGCCCCTGCACAAGCACCTTCAGTTTTCACTTCAGCGAATGTTACAGCAGCAGTACCACAATTATCAATAGCAGTTAAAGTAGCCGGCTGAGGAATTTCAGAACATTCTACAGTAACATTATCAGGTAATGTTTCAACGAAAACAGGTTTAGTTGTATCTTGAACATTAATAGTTTGTACATGAGTTGTAGTGTTATTACATAAGTCAGTAGCCGTCCATGTACGAGTTAGGGTATAAGCTCCTGCACAAGCACCTTCAGTTTTCACTTCAGCGAATGTTACAGCAGCAGTACCACAGTTATCAGTAGCAGTTAAAGTAGCAGCCTGAGGAATTTCAGAACATTCTACAGTAACATTATCAGGTAATGTTTCAACGAAAACAGGTTTAGTTGTATCTTGAACATTAATAGTTTGTACATGAGTTGTAGTGTTATTACATAAGTCAGTAGCCGTCCATGTACGAGTCAGAGTATAAGCTCCGGCACAAGCACCATCAGTTTTCACTTCAGCGAATGTTACAGCAGCAGTACCACAGTTATCAGTAGCAGTTAAAGTAGCCGGCTGAGGAATTTCAGAACATTCTACAGTAACATTATCAGGTAATGTTTCAACGAAAACAGGTTTAGTTTTATCTTCCACGCTAATAGTTTGTACATGAGTTGTAACATTATTACATAAGTCAGTAGCCGTCCATGTACGAGTCAGAGTATAAGCTCCGGCACAAGCACCTTCAGTTTTCACTTCAGCGAATGTTACAGCAGCAGTACCACAGTTATCAGTAGCAGTTAAAGTAGCCGGCTGAGGAATTTCAGAACATTCTACAGTAACATTATCAGGTAATGTTTCAACGAAAACAGGTTTAGTTTTATCTTCTACGCTAATAGTTTGTACATGAGTTGTAGTGTTATTACATAAGTCAGTAGCCGTCCATGTACGAGTCAGAGTATAAGCTCCGGCACAAGCACCTTCAGTTTTCACTTCAGCGAATGTTACAGCAGCAGTACCACAGTTATCAGTAGCAGTTAAAGTAGCCGGCTGAGGAATTTCAGAACATTCTACAGTAACATTATCAGGCAATGTTTCAACGAAAACAGGTTTAGTTTTATCTTCTACAGTAATTATTTGAGATTTAGAAGATTCGTTGCCACACGCATCTTTAGCAGTCCAGGTTCTGGTTAAAGTATAGCTACTTGCACAAGTTTCACTAATATTTGATTTTACTTCATTGTAAGTTACTACCGGAGTAGCATCACAATTATCAGTAGCAGTTAAAGTAGCGGCAGTTGGAATAGTATTACATTCTACAGTTACATCAGCAGGAGCTTCGCTCAATACTGGAGCAGTAACATCCTGGATTTTTATAGTTTGTGTAGCAGAAGCAGCATTTCCACATTGGTCAGTTACCGTCCAAGTTCTTGTTATTGCTTTGTTGCTTGCACAAGCAGTAGCCGGAGTCAAACAAACGCTGTTAAATTGAATACTTCCATTTACGCTGGCTTGTTTTTGAGAGTATATAAACCAGGTTCCATTCATTGAACCTGTTAAGTTTTCAAAACTTGATACATAGCCTGTAACTCCATTAATTACATTTGGAGAAGACAAAGCGCCGTTTGGTGTAAAGTTTTGAGGAATATCCTGAGAAATTACATCGTTGTTATTCCATTGTGGGTTTCCTGAACTATTTGGATAGAATACAGGTAAGTATAATTCTTGGTCATTTGAATTAGCATCTTCACAAGCACCACCTGTACAATACGGACCAACTAAAACAACAGCCTGTCCACTAGGAGCAACCAAAGTAAATTCAGCTCTTCCTTTTCCTTGATTGGTTTCAAATGCAAGGGCAATTTTTTCAATATCTTTTGCGGTCAAGTTGTCAAAACCACTTACATTAAAGTAGAAATAGTTACCATTTCCAGAATTGATATTAGCTTTAGCGTCATTTCCAAAACAATCAGAGTCAGTATAAGTAACTGTTGGGTTTTGATCACAAGCATCAGAAATATTAGTTGCAGTACCGGTTGCAGTAGGATCTAAATTAGAAACACAATTTGCACCTGCATTAACAGTAATGTCAGCAGGAACTGTAAAAGTAGGAGCAGTGATATCCTGAACATTAATTTTTTGTGATTTTGTTGAAGTATTACCACAATCGTCAACAGCCGTCCAAGTTCTGGTCACAGAATAATTACCTGCACACTGACCTTGAATTGTTACATCTTCAAAAGTTAGAGAAACAGATGTATCCACATTATCTGTTGCAGTTGCTTGAGTAAACTCAGGTTTAGCAGGGCAAATAATTGTTGTTTCGTTTGGTAATTGACTAATTACTGGAGGAGTACCGTCTCCATCAATTATAGTTGCCGAAGCAGTAGTTGTACAGTTATTTTTATCAGTGATTGTTACATTATAAGTTCCAGCAAGTACAGAAGCAAGGTCTTGAGTAGTTGCTCCGTTACTCCAA
>NZ_BMGA01000021.1 GCF_014639535.1 Flavobacterium palustre
CACTCCATTCAGCAATTCAGCAAATGAAGCGGCAAAGAAATTATAATATTTGAACACTCCAAGAAAACCTAAATTGATTCCGATACTCAACCAAAACCAAAATTTCCTGCCATTTTCTTTCTCGCTTTTTTCGATTCGGATACCCGTGTAATAATCCAAAAAGGTTGAAAAAACTAAAAGAAAAAGAAAACGCCAATCCCAACAGGAATAGAAATAATAACTGGCAATTATCAATAACGTATTCTGTGTGGTTTTGTTTTTATTGAAAACAAACCAATACAGTACAAATACTATGGGTAAAAAAATCGCAAAGGCGAGGGAATTGAAAAACATGACTAGTTTAGATGTTTATTAATTTTTACAGAGAGTTTTTTGGAAAAAACATTAGAACCAAGCTCATTCAAATGAAAAGTATCATAGTAATATTTATTATCGTTTGCTATTTCATCATAAGCCATATCAATAAAATAAAAATTCCTATGTTTTTTTTGAATCAAATTCATCTCATTAATTATAGCTTTTCTTTTTAACTCAAAATCATTAGTCAATCTAAGTTTGTACTCTGGTGCCCAAACAAAAATAACTTTAGCATTATTATCTAATCTTGAAAAATAAAAATCTACTATTTCATTTAACAGTCTTTTATACTTAAGAATACTTTTCTTATCAATATATATTTCATTTTTTAAATTGTGATAATCAACTTTAAAAATTCTATTTTGAGGACAATATCCTTGAAATGTTTTAGCATTCTTATCTACTAAATCTGAAAAATTAGCGACTAATCCATGCTTAAGAAGTTTTAAGTTCTGATTGTATTTTAATAACGGAGTGTATCTTAAATAATAAAACTTAGTGTCATATTTTGTTATAAAATAATTTATATCAGAATAATTAACAAAAGGAATAAATTGCGACTCATTTGGTAGCACAACATTTTTATTAAAATGCGCTAAATCAATATTTTGAATTATTATTTTTGGTTTAATATTCTTCTTAAGGTAAATATCAAATTTAGATTGTTGTAAATAATATCCACCAGCATCAAAAGCAATATTAAAACAACTTTTATTCAATAATCCCCCAATAATTATGGGATTGTAGCCCACGTAGCCTCTTGAAGAACCATTGATAATAATATCACTATTTATTTGACCCGATATAATATTTTCCCAATCATTGTAGTTTGTGTTATTCCATTTTCTAAGTCCATAATCCGACAAAAACTGAATACTATAACCTGCAAAACAAATCATTAAAACAATACTAAAAATGTATTTAAAAAATAATCTCATTTAAAATTGATTTTTAAAATTGGAAATAAATGAACTCACTTTTAATATTAAATTCACCTAAAAGTAAAATCAACAAAACTGTTGAAATTAATTTAATTCTTGAGAACGAATTATATAAAGGGCATTCCTTTCCCCTATTATTCCATTCAAATAAAATTAAATAAGATAATATTATAATTACATTATAACTCATATTGATTTTAAAATTATTCAAATCAAAACTAAATTCGAATATCTTTTCAATATAACTAATTGCCATCAATATATTATCTGACCTAAAAAAAATCCATGCAAAACAAGTTATTGTAAAGGTTATCAAAATACTCCCAAAAATTTTGAACGTTGATAGACTCCAAGAGATGTTCACATCATCCGTATTTCTTCTATTCATTTTAAAAAACAATAATGGTAAAAAATACAGGGCGTTGATTCCTCCCCAGACTACATAAGTCCAATTGGCTCCATGCCAAAAACCACTTACCAGAAAAATAATTAAGGTATTTCGAATTTTCATCCACATTCCGCCTTTGCTTCCGCCTAACGGAATGTACAAATAATCCCGAAACCAGGACGAAAGCGAAATGTGCCAACGACGCCAAAACTCGGCTATATCTCTTGAAAAATAAGGGTAATTAAAATTCTTTAATAAATCGATTCCAAACAATTTAGAAACTCCAACTGCTATATCCGAATAGCCTGAAAAATCTCCGTAAATCTGAAAAGCAAAATACACAGTACCTAAAATTAACGAAACTGAATCCATTGAAGGATAATTGTCAAAAATGGCATTAGCATAATTTGCACAAGTATCAGCCACGACAACTTTTTTAAATAATCCCCAAACTATTTGAGAAATACCTTCTTTAGCTTTTTCTGTATTAAAATCTCTTTTTAATTTGACTTGAGGCAGCAAATGGGTGGCTCTTTCGATAGGACCTGCCACCAAAAGCGGAAAATAACTCACAAACAACGAATAATCGACAAAATTGTATTCGGCTTTGATTCTTTTGTAATAAATATCAATTACATACGACAATCCGTGAAAAGTATAGAACGAAATTCCCACCGGCAATACC
>NZ_BMGA01000022.1 GCF_014639535.1 Flavobacterium palustre
CTCAGATCTTCTTAAGAAACTCAATGACATAGGTGTTGAAAGCATCACAGCAGACGCGAATGCCTTGGAATCCAGAACCCTTAGCCAGGGCTTCAAATTCCTGCTCCGTCCTCTCTTTGCCGCCAGGGTTGTGCGCCAACATGATCACATCCATATGGACAACTCCCTTGGTGGCAAGGCTAGTGTCTGGTGCAACAGGAAGAATGCACTCAGCAAGAATCACTTTGCCATCGTCTGGAAGCGCAGCGTAGCAGTTCTTCAAGAATTTTATGCAATGCTCGTCACTCCAGTCGTGACATATCCACTTCATGAAAATTGCATCTCCCTTTGGTACACTTACAAACATGTCCCCTCCAACGTGTTGAACACCAGGATATTGAGGAGCATCTTCGATAACATGAGGCAAGTCGAAGTTGATGCCCTTGATCGAAGGGTACTTGGAAACGATCATGTTCACCACAGCTCCGGTGCCGCCACCGACATCAACGATGGATTTGAGGCCCTCGAAGCCTTTGTAAGTCTCAAGGATTTTCTTCATGGTAATGGTGGAGTGGTCAGCCATTCCCTTGTTGAAGACCTTGTTGAATCTAGGGTCAGTTCCATGGTAATCAAATGCAGTCATGCCATAGGCCTTGTTAAATGGAATCCCACCATCAAGAACTGCATCCTTCAAATGATACCAGCTCTCGACGAGGACCTTGTCCTGGTTCATGAGGCAGAGAGCAGCAATAGAGACGCCATCTTCATTCTTGGTCAAGAACTTACACACAGGTCCCAAACAGTAGAGCCTCTCAACTTTGCCGTCCGGAAGCGTACGCAATGAGCAGGTTAGAATGGAGTAGCTGGCCAGAAGGCGAAGCATACGGTCGAGCATGACCGGAGCTTCGGGGTTCTTGGTCGGAAGCTGAGAGGCTAGATCACTAGGGGAGAGGAAAGAGCCGGGTCCGGCCTTGGCCATGATCTCCAAGAGGTCGAGCTCGATGGCGGCTTTGAGGACCATGGGGAGGACGGAGGCGCTGGCGAGTTGCATGGCGAAGAGGTTGGCTTCCTCGTCGGAGACATGGGTCGGAGTCATCTGAGTCTCGCCGGTGGAACCCATTTTGGGTTAAGTTGCAGGGTTTGTGAAGATGATGTAGAAGAGTGATGAGGTAGTGCTAGATAGAGCTAGAGGACAGAGAAGAAGCAG
>NZ_BMGA01000023.1 GCF_014639535.1 Flavobacterium palustre
AAAGAACCCAACTTCAGCAAAACCAAGCAAAATGACAGCAACCCAAATCCCAGAAGTGGTTCTTGAATCCTCCAACGGCCGCAGAACCATGCCTGTGCTTGGATTCGGCACAGCATCCAACAATTTACAACCGGAGGTTTTGATAGAAGCTGTTCTTGAGGCCATCAAGCTTGGTTACCGACACTTCGACACTGCTTCCATTTACGGCTCCGAGCAGACTCTAGGAGTAGCCATTGCCCAAGCGCTCAAACTCGGCCTCGTGGCTTCTCGTGACGAGCTCTTCATCACTTCCAAGCTTTGGCCTAATGATGGTCACCCCAACCTGGTTATTCCTGCTCTCAAGAAATCGCTTCAGAATCTTGAGTTGGAGTACCTTGATTTGTATCTGATACACTGGCCCATCAGTGCCAAGCCTGGGAAGTTGAGTCACGCACTAGAGGAGAAGGACCAAATGCCGATGGACTTCAAGGGTGTGTGGGCAGACATGGAGGAAGCTCAGAGACTTGGCCTCACCAAATCCATTGGAATCAGCAATTTCTCTACCAAAAAGACTCAGAATTTGCTCTCCTTTGCTACTATTCCTCCGTCAGTCAATCAAGTTGAGATGAGTCCATTTTGGCAACAGAAGAAGCTCAGAGACTTCTGCAAGGCCAGTGGTATAGTTGTGACTGCCTTCTCCCCATTGGGTGCCATAGGAACCAGTTGGGGCACCAATCATGTTCTCGAAAGCAAAGTGCTGAATGAGATAGCCGAGGCTCATGGAAAGACTGTTGCGCAGGTTTGTATTAGATGGGTTTATCAGGTAGGGGCAACTCTTGCAGTGAAGAGCTACAACAAGGAGAGGTTAAAGCAGAACATGCAGGTGTTCGACTGGGAACTAACTGAAGAGGACCTTGAGAAGATCAATCAAATTCCACAGCGCAAAATGATGCCTCGAGAAGAGTTGGTTACGGCTACTGGACCATACAAGTCCCTTGATGACTTATGGGACGGAGAGTATTAGCTTTACATTGTAAGAAAATGTATTTTATATGCATAAGAATAAAGGCGTCAGCTACTCATGTATTTATGGCAT
>NZ_BMGA01000024.1 GCF_014639535.1 Flavobacterium palustre
GCTGCCTAGGGTAAAACTGGTAACTAGGGCTAAGTCGTAACAAGGTAGCCGTACCGGAAGGTGCGGCTGGAACACCTCCTTTCTAGAGCCTTAGTGTTAGCTTAATAGCACGCTAGGGAAAAGACGAAAAGAACTAATGGTTCTAAAATAAAAGTTTTATTACTCTTGCTGTTAATTTAAAAAAAGAATTAAGAATTTAAGTAAAAACAGAGTCTCGTAGCTCAGCTGGTTAGAGTACTACACTGATAATGTAGGGGTCGGCAGTTCGAGTCTGCCCGGGACTACAAAAAAAGTTGGCAGATTACAGTAGTAAGTAATCAGAAAACAAAAAAAAGGAATTTTTACTTAAATAAAGGAAATTTTAGAAGTTGAGTTACACTTTTAGTGAACCGTTTTGAACTGTTAACTGAAAACTGTTAACTGAGTACTAAAAAAACGGGGGATTAGCTCAGCTGGCTAGAGCGCCTGCCTTGCACGCAGGAGGTCAACGGTTCGACTCCGTTATTCTCCACAAGCCCAAAGGGCAAATTTCAAAAAAAAGAAATACCAAAACCCAATAATTGGAATTTGGGATTTTAAAAATTGAAATTTCCCACGGCAAAAGTTCATTGACATATTGAGATAAGAAAATACAAAAAGTAGAAAGTGTTTTTTGTTATAAGTAGCAATACAGATAATAAAAAACAAACAAAAACGGTCTTGTTTTAAATAACAAGATTGGTACAATAAGCAAAATAAGGGCGTATGGGGGATGCCTAGGCTCT
>NZ_BMGA01000025.1 GCF_014639535.1 Flavobacterium palustre
CAGATGAAAGAGTATTGGCTCACAAACCCAAAGACTTGAGCTTCATTGAAGCTGCTAGCCTTCCCTTGGCTATTGAAACTGCCTATGAAGGGCTTGAAAGAGCTGAACTTTCTGCTGGTAAGTCTATCCTTGTTTTGGGAGGCGCCGGGGGTGTTGGAACACATATTATTCAGCTTGCAAAGCATGTTTTTGGTGCTTCCAAAGTAGCAGCTACTGCAAGCACTAAGAAACTGGATTTCTTGAGAACCTTGGGTGTTGATTTGGCTATCGATTACACCAAGGAGAACATCGAGGACCTGCCAGAGAAATTTGATGTAGTGTATGATGCAGTTGGGGAGACAGATAAGGCTGTGAAGGCGGTGAAAGAAGGCGGGAAGGTAGTAACAATAGTAGGTCCAGCAACGCCACCGGCTATCCATTTTGTGCTTACCTCTAAAGGGTCTGTGTTGGAGAAACTGAAGCCTTACTTGGAGAGTGGGAAGGTGAAGCCAGTTCTTGATCCCACAAGTCCATATCCCTTTACTAAACTTGTTGAAGCATTTGGTTACCTTGAGAGTTCCAGGGCTACCGGAAAGGTGGTTGTGTATCCCATCCCATGAGGTTGAGAGTGTATGTGTGAATGATCTATGAGACTATGATTGTGTGAAGTCCATTTCCTTTCCCTTGTATGTGTGTAGCAGTATATTTTAATCTTGAAGCCTTGTAATAATGAATAAGATTGAGTCCTCAATAAATTGTCATT
>NZ_BMGA01000027.1 GCF_014639535.1 Flavobacterium palustre
TTTCATCGGTAACGACTAAAACATCTGGAGCAGGCACAGCACTAAGACATTGAACATTTATAGTTGCCGGATTTGATGCTGTTGGAGGCGTAGTGTCATCAATAATTATATTCTGAGTTACATCAGTAGTATTTCCGTTGCCATCATTGATGCGGTATGTTCTGGTAATAGTTCCATCATTAACTAAAGGATTCGCAGTCTGACTAACGAAAGTTACTGTAGGAGTTGTGCAGTTGTCAGTTTCATCGGTAACGACTAAAACATTTGGGACAGGAACAGCGCTAAGACATTGAACAGTTATAGTTGCCGGGTTTGATGCTGTTGGAAGCGTAGTGTCATCAATAACTATATTCTGAGTTACATCAGTAGTATTTCCGTTACCATCATTGATGCGGTACGTTCTGGTAATAGTTCCGTCATTAACTAAAGGATTCGCAGTCTGACTAATGAAAGTTACTGTAGGAGTTGTGCAGTTGTCAGCTTCATCGTTAACGACTAAAACATCTGGAGCAGGCACAGCGCTAAGACATTGAACAGTTATAGTTGCCGGGTTTGATGCTGTTGGAGGCGTATTGTCATCAATAATTATATTCTGAGTTACATCAGTAGTATTTCCGTTACCATCATTGATGCGGTACGTTCTGATAATAGTTCCGTCATTAACTAAAGGATTCGCAG
>NZ_BMGA01000028.1 GCF_014639535.1 Flavobacterium palustre
ATTCATTATTACAAGGCTTCAAGATTAAAATATACTGCTACACACATACAAGAGGAAGGAAATGGACTCTACACAATCATAGTCTCATAGATCATTCACACATACACTCTCAACCTCATGGGATGGGATACACAACCACCTTTCCGGTAGCTCTGGAACTCTCAAGGTAACCAAATGCTTCAACAACTTTAGTAAAGGGATATGGACTTGTGGGATCAAGAACTGGCTTCACCTTCCCACTCTCCAAGTAAGGCTTCAGTTTCTCCAACACAGACCCTTTAGAGGTAAGCACAAAAAGGATAGCCGGTGGCGTTGCTGGACCTACTATTGTTACAACCTTCCCGCCTTCTTTCACCGCCTTCACAGCCTTATCTGTCTCCCCAACTGCATCATACACTACATCAAATTTCTCTGGCAGGTCCTCGAAGTTCTCCTTGGTGTAATCGATAGCCAAATCAGCACCCAAGGTTCTCAACAAATCCAGTTTCTTAGTGCTTGCAGTAGCTGCTACTTTGGAAGCACCAAAAACATGCTTTGCAAGCTGAATAATATGTGTTCCAACACCCCCAGCGCCTCCCAAAACAAGGACGGATTTACCAGCAGAAAGTTCAGCTCTTTCAAGCCCTTCATGGGCAGTTTCAATAGCCAAGGGAAGGCTAGCAGCTTCAATAAA
>NZ_BMGA01000029.1 GCF_014639535.1 Flavobacterium palustre
ATGTAAGAGACAAGTGAACAGTGAACAGTGAACAGTGGGGACATTTTTTTTTTTTTTTTTTTTTTAAGTAAATGGCAGTTTCTAGGGAATGATGATGGCAAGTTCCAGAGAGGCAGCGTAAAAGGATGAGGCTACTGGGAAGAAGAAAGAGGAAAAGTGCAAGATGAATAGCCAGTGCAATATATACATGTATACTTAACAGATATGGAATGGTTGGCGAAGTAAATTTTTGGCGACGCGGCGACGCGGCGACGCGGTATGCGGAGTTGTAAGATGTACTACGATCATATAGTGTAATGCGGCAAAATGTTAGTGCAGGAAAGCGGGAAGGAATAAGAAGCAACTAAACGAGGGTGTAGAAAAAGACGAAGAGGAAAGTATTAACCGTAGAAGAGAGGGAAATGGAGGGAAGAGAACAAAACCGGAGTGTTTTTTTTTTTTTTTTTGTAGGAATATCGGAGGAGAATATTGTTTGTACATATCAAGTAGTAGCAACCCAATGAGCATAATGGAGTGCTTAACTCTTCAGAAGAAGAGTGCAGCTGGATAGTGCGAATTTTTCTGAATCGAATGGTAGGTTAGTTATGGGATTTAGCATAGGAAGCCAAGAAACTAGAAAAAAAAAAAAAAAAAAAAAAAAAAAAAAAAAAAAAAA
>NZ_BMGA01000030.1 GCF_014639535.1 Flavobacterium palustre
CGACGACTCATGTGTGTTAGATTGGGACATGGGAGCAAGTAAAGGAACATTTAATTTATGCATACCACCCGAACCGGTACTCTCGATATTGGAAATTTGGGGGGTGCTAGATCTCTTCTTTGATGGAAGAATATTAGATTCAGATATGTTGGGGTCAACTTCTCTGGGTGCGCGAATATTGGTTTTAGAAACACGTTTCGAATCTTCAGTATGAGTTGACGGAGGTGTGGAATCGGTTGGACTCACAGCTTTTGAAAGGACATTTCTCGGTTGCTCAGGATGTAGTTCGATGTCAGATTGGAAGTCATGGTCAGATTCTATGTTAANCTTGCCCTGAAGAATAACATAGTTAGTTGTATCTACTGTCTTCTTTAAGGATGGAAGATAGATGATATATCCATAAGAGTTTCGAGACGGATGTAGAGCGTAGCCTGGGATGCCACGAGGATGTATTTTGGAGTTAGGGTTGTGATCATTGACGATAACAGGTTGACCGAAAGGTAACAAAGTACTGATATCAAGTCCTGCCAAGCCAGCATGTTGTCTTGCAGATTTTT
>NZ_BMGA01000031.1 GCF_014639535.1 Flavobacterium palustre
GACCTTGTTATTGATATGAATGCCATTATTGTTCAGTCTGTCGATAATGTTTGTGACTTTTGTTTCAAATGCATCTGCAGGTGTACTGCCATTATATTGCAAATTTGCCAGGGTCACAATGTCGTTTGCCTCTTGGGTATCAGATTGCATTTTTTCAATACTTTTGGAAAGAATTTTCATGATATCCGTATAATCAACGGATAGGATGTCTTTGACCCAGGTAGGTAGGAATTGAGAGGGAGCAAATATTTGAAAAGTGTTATACAAGAAGGTGAGTTCATCATCAGTGATCTGACGTACGGGTTTTCCGTTTACTGTCGGAATAATACCACCGAGATTCGAGTTTTGTAAAAATTTGATGTATGTTTTAACCCAATTTGGAAAGTCATTAGGTGAGGTTAACATTGGTGGTGGTCTGACATATTTTTTAGTGGATGTCATATCAGAGTCCGCTGAGGATGAATCAGTAAATGTATTACCTGACTCAGGTGATGGAGTGCTCAGAGGCGTTCCAACTGATGATGGATACTGCGGAAACTGTGATTGTGGCCC
>NZ_BMGA01000032.1 GCF_014639535.1 Flavobacterium palustre
CTGCGAATCCTTTAGTTAATGACGGAACTATTATCAGAACGTACCGCATCAATGATGGTAACGGAAATACTACTGATGTAACTCAGAATATAATTATTGATGACACTACGCCTCCAACAGCATCAAACCCGGCAACTATAACTGTTCAATGTCTTAGCGCTGTGCCTGCTCCAGATGTTTTAGTCGTTACCGATGAAGCTGACAACTGCACAACTCCTACAGTAACTTTCGTTAGTCAGACTGCGAATCCTTTAGTTAATGACGGAACTATTATCAGAACATACCGCATCAATGATGGTAACGGAAATACTATTGATGTAACTCAGAATATAATTATTGATGACAACACGCCTCCAACAGCATCAAATCCAACAGCTATAACTGTTCAATGTCTTAGTGCTGTGCCTGCTCCAGATGTTTTAGTCGTTACCGATGAAGCTGACAACTGCACAACTCCTACAGTAACTTTCGTTAGCCAGACTGCGAATCCTTTAGTTAATGATGGAACTATTACCAGAACATATCGTGTTGATGATGGTAACG
>NZ_BMGA01000033.1 GCF_014639535.1 Flavobacterium palustre
ATAGAACTTTTACATTTCATCCCAGATATGATTACATAGTATAGTAAACAATACTGAGTGACACTTATTCACCAATCACTCCACTGCATAATTCAAGCAAACCCACCAATACGTACTACTCACACCTTACATAATAATTGCACACTCTGCTTAACAAGAAATTAGAGCTATATATAGAATAGTGGAAATTAAAGAAAATAATACTTATTTTTTTCCTTAATTTTAGTCTAGGAACATTGGAACCCTCTTGGGACCTGGTTTCCACAGGCGTTAAGAAGCAAGCTGAGTGCAATAGGAATGTTAAGGTTGATGCCGAGAATGCTGGCTCTGATGGCAGTGCAGAGGCATACAGCAGCTTCGAGATCGGCAAGGCCTTGGATGAGAGTGCAGCAAGGTTGAACTGGAGGTGTGCCAATGGTGACGTTAAGCAAGTTATTGAGGACATTAGCACAAATCCCCAATTTTAGGGCATCCCTGGGGCAAGTGGCGGTGCCAGAAGGGGTGGAAGGGGTACCTGGGGTG
>NZ_BMGA01000034.1 GCF_014639535.1 Flavobacterium palustre
AGCAAGCAAAGCATTTTCATTAGTCAGAAACAAAAACCCAGTTTCAGTAAATCAATTCCGATCAACACCATGTCTGGAAAGTGCGACAGCTGTGACTGCTCTGACGTTTCCCAGTGCACGAAGAAGGGAAACAGCTTGGTCATTGTTGAGACTGAGAAGAGCTACGACACTGTTGTCATGGATGCAGCAGCCGCCGAGAACGGCGGAAAGTGCAAATGCGGCACCACCTGCTCTTGCATCGACTGCAAGTGTGGAAATTAAGTCCCCTATTCGACAACCAATGGCTGCCATATAATTATTACCTAGTGATGATAAGGAAAAAAGAAAGGAGTCTCGTCAATAAAGGATTTGTGAGAATCAAATAACGTACTCTGTTTATTAATTTGTGATAGTAGTTTGATCGAGTCTGTGAGTAAGTGATCGAGTAAGAGATGTACTCTACTCTGTGTGTGTCAATCATGTTCGTGTTCTTTGGTAGCCATGTAATGTTCTCCATCTGGTCATTATCTGTGGC
>NZ_BMGA01000035.1 GCF_014639535.1 Flavobacterium palustre
AATTAAGAATTTAAGTAAAAACAGAGTCTCGTAGCTCAGCTGGTTAGAGTACTACACTGATAATGTAGGGGTCGGCAGTTCGAGTCTGCCCGGGACTACAAAAAAGTTGGCAGATTACAGTAATAAGTAATCAGTTAATTAAAAGAAAAAGTTTTTTTCTTAAAAAAGGAAATTTTAGAAGTTGAGTTACACTTTTAGTGAACCGTTTTGAACTGTTAACTGAAAACTGTTAACTGAGTACTAAAAAAACGGGGGATTAGCTCAGCTGGCTAGAGCGCCTGCCTTGCACGCAGGAGGTCAACGGTTCGACTCCGTTATTCTCCACAGATTTATCATAAAGATGATAAATAAAAGTTCATTGACATATTGAGATAAGAAAATACAAAAAGTAGAAAGTGTTTTTTGTTAAAAGTAGCAATACAGATAATAAAAAACAAACAAAAACGGTCTTGTTTTAAATAACAAGATTGGTACAATAAGCAAAATAAGGGCGTATGGGGGATGCCTAGGCTCT
>NZ_BMGA01000036.1 GCF_014639535.1 Flavobacterium palustre
AATTGGCATATTTGCATGACCTGTCCCACACAACTCAGAACATGCTCCATAGAAGACACCTTCTCTTTGAATTAAAGCAGAAACTTGATTTAATCTACCAGGAGTAGCATCAACTTTAATACCTAAACTTGGAATAGCAAAATCATGAATAACATCAGCAGCTGTTACAACGAATCTAATATGTGTATCTACAGGTACAACTATAGAAGTATCAGTATCTAATAATCTTAATTGACCTTCTTCTAATAATTCATCAGGAATAACATATGATTCAAATTCAACAGTTTCACCACTATCATTAATAAAATCTGAATATTCATATTTTCAATATCATTGATATCCAATAGCTTTAATAGTTATAGCTGGTGAAATAACTTCATCACATAAATATAATAAAATAAATGAAGGAAAAGCAATAATTAATAAAATTACAGCTGGAAAAATTGTTCAAATAACTTCAATAGTTTGTCCATGTTTAATATATTTATATGCAATAGGATTTTTTGAATA
>NZ_BMGA01000037.1 GCF_014639535.1 Flavobacterium palustre
CTTGTCCGTTGAGGTAGTTGTTGCTCTGCCAGTTCTGTCCCCAGTTCCTTGACATGGATTGCCAACCACCCTTGGAGCCTTTGATCGAAACCGAGTGCACATCTCCTGCTCCTGCAACGTTTGTGATCAAAACCAAGTTGAAGTAGGAGTGCCCGTTGATTGTGAATCTGATCCCTCCCTTTTTCACACAAGCAACTCTTCTGAATGAGACGGGGACGATACCAGCGCGGTACTGAGCAATTTGCAAGAAGGCAGGCTCGGCCAAATCGAAGTGCTGGAGGGGAGGGTTGCACCAGCCACCGTTGTCATTGGCCTGAGCAAAGTTGGGAGGGCAGAAGTTGGTGGCGGTGACGATGATGCTTCCGGGAAGGCACCATCTAGGGTCATTGTCACATCGCATTTCGTAGCAAGACCCGCAGCTCAAGCCATCGTTGAACAGAGCTGTGCTTAGTGCTGCAGTGTTGGTTCCATACCCTTGGCTGTACAAGTTTCCATATCCAC